>NZ_JABGCB010000075.1 GCF_013149295.1 Novosphingobium sp. SG751A | reverse complement strand
TAGGACGTAAACTCATAAAATCTGGCGGCGGTTTCTACGCGTGATATGAGGGGGTATGTACGTCACATGGAAGCGGGCAGCACTGGTGTTGGGGGTTGCAATTGTCGCGCTTGTAGCATTCCTTCGGTTTTCACCGTGGGTAGCTCAAGATGCCTGCCTTGATAGCGGTGGCGCGTGGAGAGACGGCCAATGCGAACATTAAGGCGTAAATTTCCAAGCTGGCTTGAGGTTTTCCGTCTCACGTGATTCAGGCTTTCCATTGCAATGGAGGCTTGATGGCACGGCGGCGCTACGAACTGACGGATGGAGAATGGGCGATTATCGAGCCCTTGCTGCCCAACAAACCGCGTGGCGTTCCCCGAGTTGATGATCGACGGGTTTTGAACGGCATCCTTTGGCGTTTCCGTACCGGCTCGCCATGGGTGGAGATACCCGAACGCTATGGACCTTCCACGACCTGCTACAACCGGTTCGTCCGTTGGCGCAAAGCCGGGGTGTGGGACCGGCTGCTCGCCGCAGTCTCTGCCGCTTTCGCGGGTGAGATCGTGATGATCGATTCCAGTTGCGTCCGCGTCCACCAGCACGGTGCGACGGGTAAAAAAGGGGAACTGGAGATCGCGGCATGGGACGTTCCCGAGGCGGTCTCACGAGCAAAATCCATGCCCTCGTTGACGCTGATGGTCGTCCCGTCGCCCTGCGCCTGACCGGAGGTCAGGTTCACGACAGCCAGGAAGCCGAAGCCCTGCTTGAGACTGTACCCGAAGGCGCGACACTACTCGGCGACAAAGGCTACGACAGCAACGCCATCCGGGAGGCTGCCGCCCGCAAGAATGTTTGGGCCAACATCCCGGCACGATCCAACCGCAAGCAGCGCTTCGCCTTCTCGGGCTGGGTCTATCGCCAGCGCAATCTCGTCGAACGCTTCTTCAATCGCATCAAACACTTCCGAGGCATCGCCACCCGCTACGACAAGTGTCCCGAAAACTACCTCGCCGCCGTCAAGCTCATATGCGCTCGCATCTGGTGCGCTGGATAATGAGTCTACGTCCTAGC
>NZ_JABGCB010000074.1 GCF_013149295.1 Novosphingobium sp. SG751A | reverse complement strand
AACCCAAAATACCCCACGGGATCACATCCCGACCAGCAAAGCCTATTCCCTTCAGCTACATAGACAGGTGGGTGTAATGAAGCAGGATTGTAGTAGGTGAACCAGCGCGCAAGACCCGCCCGCAGTTCGCTTCCGGTCTCGAACGCGTGGAGATAGACGCACTCATACTTCACGGACCGCCACAGGCGCTCAATGAAGACGTTGTTCATCCAGCGCCCCGGCCATCCATGCTGATCCGCACTTCGGCCTCGCGCAGCACGCTGGTGAAGGCGTGGCTGGTAAATTGGCTGCCCTGATCGGTGTTGAAGATTTCGGGCTTGCCATAACGGGCCATGGCGTCCTGCAAAGCCTCGACGTAGAACCCCGCATCCATCGTGTTCGAGATGCGCCACGCGTGATCTGCTATGGCTTCATTTACCATGTCCCAATGATGTATCGCAACCAGACAGCTCTTATGATCATAATCAATGAGTTTCGGCATGACGATACCCCTCCTGTCAGTTAAGACGAAGTACAGAGTGCTGAAGCCGATGTGCAGAGTAAGGGACAGGGCTTTAGACGACGGTTGGCATACTCTTATGCGCGGGTTGGATACCGCATTTCCGTAGGTTCGTCTGGGGCTGCCTCTGTCTAGAATCGGGCATGGACCTCAGTCCGCCACATAGCTGTTGCGAGGTTTCCCCACCGGGGCCCTGTCCCCAACTTTGCACATCTGCAGATTGTTTATCCTAGATGATGCTCTCCCTTTTATTGGTGGAACTACGTCACGCCGCAGACGCGGGCGCAACTTCCTGCCCGATGGCCCACAAGAATGCCGCCATCTCCCGAGCTATCGCAGTCACGGCGACGGTCTTGAGCTTCCCGGCTATGATCAGCTTTCGGTAGCGGGCGCATAATCGAATCTGCCCTTTCCAAGCGATTTCGCGCACCGACCGGGGCAATCCGTCCAATCGTTCTTGGATTTCTGGACTGACTCGGGCCGGGTGTCCCCCGTCAGCACCCATGGCACAGATTTGATGTTGTGATTTAAGGAGGATTGGGGCTTCGTCGTAATGACGAAGGAATGCAGATGAAGCCCC
>NZ_JABGCB010000073.1 GCF_013149295.1 Novosphingobium sp. SG751A | reverse complement strand
GATCGCGTCCCATGTCGTGGTGTAGCTGGGGTTGAGGTGGTCACCGTGATTTTCGGATAGGTTTGGGTTGCGAAGCTCGAACCTGGAGAAACCGCGATGACCGATCCCATGATGCACCTGCGTTCGCTGGTGGAAAAGGCCCCGGACGCAGATATTTTGCGCGACATGATTTCCTTTGCCGCCGAGCGACTGATGGAAATGGAGGTCGGCACCCTGACTGGCGCAGGCCATGGCGAGAAGTCCGCCACTCGGCTTGTTCAGCGCAATGGCTATCGTGAGCGTGACTGGCAGACCCGCGCCGGGACTGTCGAACTGCGGATCCCCAGATTGCGCAAGGGCAGCTACTTTCCCGGTTTCCTGGAGCCACGCCGGATGGCCGAGAAGGCGCTGACGGCGGTGATCCAGGAGGCCTATATCCATGGCATATCAACACGCTCGGTTGATGATCTGGTCAAGGCGTTGGGGATGGATGGCATTTCAAAGAGCCAGGTGAGCCGTTTGTGCGAGGACATCGATGAGCGCGTCCACGCCTTCCTGGATCGCCCGATCGAGGGCGACTGGCCATATTTATGGATCGATGCGACCTATGTGAAAGTGCGTCGGAACGGTCGGATCGTCTCGGTGGCGGCGATCATCGCGGTCGGCGTCAACAGCGACGGGCGCCGCGAGGTGCTGGGGATGGACATCGGCGCTTCTGAGGCAGAGCCCTTCTGGACGGCCTTCCTGCGCAAGCTGGCGCGCCGGGGGTTACGTGGGGTAAAACTGGTCATCTCCGACGCGCACGAAGGGATCAAGGCGGCTGTCTCCAAGCTGCTGTGCGCCAGTTGGCAGCGCTGCCGCGTCCACTTCATGCGCAATGCCCTGGCTCATGCCGGCAAGAGCGGCAGGCGCGTCGTCTCGGCTTTCATCGGCACAGCCTTTGCCCAGGACACGCCCGAGGCCGCCAGCCAGCAATGGCGCGCCGTTGCTGACCAGATGCGCCCAACGCTGCCGAAACTAGCTACGCTTCTGTAACGGTTGGAATGTCAATCCCGATTTGGCTTTGCCCTGCCGCCGGCTTCATGCTTCTGTCCGCAGTCGCTGCGTGGGCGC
>NZ_JABGCB010000072.1 GCF_013149295.1 Novosphingobium sp. SG751A | reverse complement strand
GAGCATACAGATGAAGACCCGCGCCGCCGTTGCTTTTGCGCCCAAGACCCCGCTCGAAATCGTCGAAGTCGATCTCGAAGGCCCCAAGGCCGGTGAGGTTTTGGTGGAGATCATGGCAACCGGCATTTGCCATACCGATGCCTACACGCTCGATGGTTTTGATTCGGAAGGCATCTTTCCGAGCATTCTGGGCCACGAAGGCGCGGGCATCGTGCGCGAGGTGGGCGCGGGCGTGACCAGCGTGGTCCCCGGCGACCATGTGATCCCGCTCTATACGCCCGAATGCCGCCAGTGCAAAAGCTGCCTGTCGGGCAAGACCAACCTGTGCACCGCGATCCGCGCGACTCAGGGCAAGGGACTGATGCCGGACGGCACCACGCGCTTTTCGTACAAGGGTCAGCCGATCTTCCACTATATGGGCTGCTCGACCTTTTCGAACTTCACCGTCCTGCCCGAAATCGCGCTGGCCAAAATCCGCCAGGACGCGCCGTTTCAGTCGGCCTGCTATATCGGCTGCGGCGTGACCACGGGCGTGGGCGCGGTGGTCAACACGGCCAAGGTGCAGGTGGGCGACAATGTGGTGGTCTTCGGCCTCGGCGGGATCGGCCTCAATGTCATTCAGGGCGCGCGTCTGGCCGGGGCCAACAAGATCATCGGCGTCGACCTTAACCCCGACCGCGAGGAATGGGGCCGCCGTTTCGGCATGACCGACTTCCTCAACACGCGGGGCATGAGCCGCGAGGACATCGTGGCGAAAATCGTGCTGATGACCGATGGCGGCGCGGATTACACCTTTGACGCCACCGGCAATACCGAGGTCATGCGCACCGCGCTTGAGGCCTGCCACCGCGGCTGGGGCACCAGCATCATCATCGGCGTGGCGGAAGCGGGCAAGGAAATCAGCACCCGTCCGTTCCAGCTGGTGACGGGCCGCAACTGGCGCGGCACAGCCTTTGGCGGCGCCAAGGGCCGCACCGATGTGCCCAAAATCGTCGACATGTATATGACCGGCAAGATCGAGATCGACCCCATGATCACCCATGTCATGGGCCTTGAAGACATCAACACCGCCTTCGACCTCATGCACGAAGGCAAGTCGATCCGCTCCGTCGTCGTATTTTGAA
>NZ_JABGCB010000071.1 GCF_013149295.1 Novosphingobium sp. SG751A | reverse complement strand
TGCCCCGCATCAATCAGGCTGGCAAAACGGGCGTAGAGCCGGGGATATTCGGCATCGGGCGCAATATTCTGCGCCTTGCCGTCAAGGGTCATCCGCTGGCCGCCCTGCGTCAGTTCCAGCAGGCCGGCATCGGTGTCGATGGCAATATCCCATTGCGGCGCGCCGGGGTGCAGGATTGACAGGTCACAGGCCACTTCGGCCCCGGCATGGCGCATGGACAGGTGTGCGGTCATCGGCGCCTGACGGTTGGCGGGGATCCCCAGATCCGCGCTTTCCAGCGCCAGCGGTTGGGGCAGAATATGCGTCAGAATCGAGAAGGCGTTGATCGCGGTGTCGAACACGCCGAAGCCGCCCGCCGCCAGCAGCCAGTCCTGCCCCGGATGCCAGACGCGCACATCCTCGCGCCAGTGGAGGCGCACGGCCTTGATCTGCCGCGCGGCCAGCCATGCGGCGGCGGCATCGACGGCGGCGCTTTCTCGGCTGTGCCATGTGGCCAGCATGGTGCGGCCCGTGCCCGCCCGGACCAGTGCGTCAAGCTGCGACAGACCGGCGGCGGGCGGCTTTTCCAGCATCACATGCATTCCAGCCGCCAGCGCGCGATGGGCCAGCCCCGCGCGCACCGAGGGCGGGGTGCACAGCACAATCGCATCCAGCGCCAGTCGGGCATCGAGCAGGGCATCGAGGCTGGTATAGGAAGCAATGCCCTCCAGCCCGCCCATAGGGTCGGCCGTGGCGGTCAGGGCAAAGCGTGGATTTCCGGCAATAGCGGGCAGATGCTGATCGCGGGCGATTTTGCCCAGCCCAACCAAACCCAGTCGAATCAGGGGATTATTCATGAATGCATCCTCGCGCTTTACTTTTATATGATATATATGTTTATAAGCGTCAACAGCAAGCTGGCGCGGCGCGGGATTCGTGCGATCGGTCGGCGCGAAGGAGACTGAAAAGCGATGTCCGAGCAAAATCCCAAGATCTCGCTGCGCAGTCGTGCATGGTTCGACAATCCGGCCTCGCCCGACATGACCGCGCTCTATCTGGAGCGCTACCTCAACTATGGCCTCTCGATGGAGGAACTCCAGTCCAACCGCCCGATCATCGGTATTGCCCAGACCGGCAGCGATCTTTCGCCCTGCAACCGCCATCATCTGGTGCTGGCCGAGCGCGTGCGCGACGGCATCCGCGAGGCGGGCGGCATT
>NZ_JABGCB010000070.1 GCF_013149295.1 Novosphingobium sp. SG751A | reverse complement strand
CACTACTTTGGCAGAAAAGTGATTTTTGGGATTCCCTTAGCGGCGAATGCGTGATTCATGAGGAACCAGCTTTGACGGAGGCTGGCGATGGGTGCGGATTGGCAGAAGGACCTCGAGCGTTGGCTTGAACCGTTTCTCAAGGTGCTGTGCAACAAGACGCGGCGGCGGATGTGCCCTGCCTATATCGCGGGGCTGATCGGCCCGGGTGACCGCAAAAGCATCCAGCCGATGGCGGCCAGATCGAGCGATATCAGCTATGATCGCCTTCACCATTTTATCGGCGCTGGTGTCTGGGACAGCGCTCCGCTGGAAGCGGCATTGTGGGATCAAGCCGATGCGCTGGTGGGCGGGGACAAAGCCTGGCTGATTATCGACGATACTGCCATACCCAAGAAGGGGACTGGTTCGGTCGGGGTTGCGCCGCAGTATGCCTCAACGCTGGGCAAACAAGCCAATTGCCAAACGATGGTCTCGGTGACGCTGGCCTCGGGCGAAGTGCCCGTTATGCTGAGCTTGCGGCTGTTCCTGCCGGACAGCTGGATCGAGAACGAAGGGCGGATGGCCAAAGCCGGCGTTCCCGAGGAATTCCGCCAGGCCAAAACGAAACCGGCGATCGCGATTGAGGAAATCGATCGTATTGCCGCTGCCGGGGTGCGTTTTGGCTGCGTGCTGGCGGACGCGGGTTATGGCGTGTCGGCCGCCTTTCGACAGGCCTTGAGCGCACGCGATTTGTGCTGGGCCGTGGGTATTCCCAAGCATCAGAAGGTCTATCCTGCCGATGTGCAACTGGTCTTTCCCATGGCAGTGCGTGGGAGACCAAGACTGCGCCATATGCCCGATAGCAAGTCAGTCGCCGCCCACACGATGCTGGAAACGGCCAAATGGCGTCAGGTCAGTTGGCGCCGGGGGCCAAAGGCCGTCTGGTCGCGCGCTTTGCCGCCATGCGCGTGCGCATCGCCGACGGTGCGCCACAGCGGATAGGCGCGGCGGGTGCGCAGCATATGCCCGGCGAAGAAGTCTGGCTGGTGGGCGAGCATCGCTCGAACGGGGAACGGAAATACTACCTTTCGAACCTGCCTGCCGACATATCGGTCAAGGAGGTTGCCGCTGCCATCAAAGCCCGCTGGATCTGCGAGCAGGCCCATCAGCAACTCAAGGAAGAACTCGGTCTGGACCACTTCGAGGGACGATCCTGGACCGGTCTTCACAGGCACGCCTTGATGACGATGATCGCCTACGCCTTCTTGCAATATCGCCGCCTCGCTCAGGCGGGACGGAAAAAAA
>NZ_JABGCB010000069.1 GCF_013149295.1 Novosphingobium sp. SG751A | reverse complement strand
ATGAAGATAGCAATGGTTGGCTCGGGCTATGTTGGTCTTGTGTCAGGCGCGTGCTTTGCCGATTTTGGTCACGATGTGGTTTGCATCGACAAGGATCCGAGCAAGATCGAACGGCTGAACAACAACATCATGCCGATTTACGAGCCCGGTCTTGCCGAACTGGTGTCGGGCAATGTGAAGGCGGGTCGGCTGTCGTTCACGACCAACCTGGCCGAGGGGATCGAGGGCGCGCAGGCGATCTTCATCGCGGTGGGCACGCCCAGCCGGCGCGGCGATGGCCATGCGGACCTGTCCTATGTCTATGCCGTGGCGCAGGAAGTGGGCGAGAATCTGAAGACACCTGCCGTGATCGTGACCAAATCGACCGTGCCGGTGGGCACGGGCGACGAGGTGGAGCGCATTATCGCCGAGACGGGCACCAAGGTGCAGTTCGGCGTGGCCTCGAACCCGGAATTCCTGCGCGAGGGCGCGGCCATCGGCGATTTCAAGCGCCCGGACCGCATCGTCGTGGGGGTCGAGGACGAATGGGCCAAGGGCGTGATGAACGAGGTCTATCGCCCGCTGTTCATCAACAAGGCGCCGATCCTGTTCACCAGCCGCCGGTCTTCCGAAATGATCAAATATGCCGCCAATGCTTTTCTGGCGGTCAAGATCACCTTCATCAACGAGATCGCGGACCTGTGCGAAAAGGTGGGCGGCAATGTGCAGGATGTCGCGCGCGGCATCGGCATGGACAACCGCATCGGTTCCAAGTTCCTCCACGCCGGGCCGGGCTATGGCGGCTCGTGCTTTCCCAAGGACACGCTGGCGCTGCTGAAAACCGCCGAGGACTATGACAGCCCGACCCGCATCGTCGAGGCGGTGGTCAAGGTCAATGACAGCCGCAAGCGCGCGATGGGCCGCAAGGTGGTCGATGCGCTGGGCGGGCCGACCGAGGCGCGCGGCAAGACTGCGGCGCTGCTGGGTCTGACGTTCAAGCCCAACACCGACGACATGCGCGATGCGCCCTCGATTGCCATTGCCCAGACGCTGATGGACGCGGGCGTGCATGTGGTGGCCTATGATCCCGAAGGGATGGAGGCCGCCGCGCCCCTGATGCCCGAGGTCAAGATGGTGGGCGGCGCCTTTGAGGCGGTGACCGGGGCCGATGTGGCCGTGGTCGTGACCGAATGGGACGCCTTCCGCGCCATCGATCTGGAACGGTTGAAGGCCGCGCTCAACACACCCGTCCTCATCGACCTGCGCAATGTATTCGACCCCGCAGACGCCCGCGCAAAGGGCTTCGAATATTCCTCCATCGGGCG
>NZ_JABGCB010000068.1 GCF_013149295.1 Novosphingobium sp. SG751A | reverse complement strand
CTGATGGGGTGGACGCCCCCCGACGGCATCGATGTGCCATAGTGGAGGTGTTGAACACCACTGAAGGAGGCGTCCGTGTCGGAGGTTATCACAATCGGATTGGATATCGCCAAGAATTCGTTTCACGCACATGGTGCCGGCGAGCGGGGCGAGACAGTCTTCAGCCGCAAACTGAGCCGCAGCAAGTTGCTAGAGTTCTTTGCTAACCAGCCTGCCTGCCTTGTCGCGATGGAGGCATGCGGTGGCGCCCATCACTGGGCGCGACAATTGGTCCAACTTGGGCATGAGGTTCGGCTTATTCCGCCGATCTACGTCAAGCCTTTCGTGAAGCGCCACAAGAACGATGCGGTCGATGCAGAAGCGATTTGTGAGGCGGCGCAGCGGCCGGGAATGCGGTTCGTCGCTATAAAGACCGAGGAACAGCAGGCTGCTGGCATGGTCTTTCGGACACGTGACTTGCTGGTTCGTCAACGCACTCAATTGATCAACGCATTGCGTGGCCATCTCGCGGAATACGGCTGGGTAGCACCGCGCGGCGTGGGCCAGGCGGCGATGCTAGCGGACTTGCTAGATGAAGATGAGATGGCTTCTTCTCTACCCGAGCCGGCACGGGCCATGCTGCGGGTCATGACCGACATGTTGGACCAACTGGATCACCGGATTACCGGCCTGGACAAGGAGATCGCGCGCCGGACACGTGAAGATGAAGTTGCGCGTCGACTTATGACAATCCCTGGCATCGGGCCGATCGCTGCCACTGCTATCGTGGCGCTAGCGCCTCAGGCGGCGTCGTTCACAAAGGGCCGCGATTTTGCCGCGTGGCTAGGCCTTGCTCCACTTCAGCACTCAACCGGTGGCAAGCAAAAGCTGGGCAGGATATCGAAAATGGGTGAGCGGACCATCAGGCGATTGCTTATAATCGGCGGTAGCGCGGTCGTGCGGCAGGCCGCCGTGCGAGGCGCGCCGGCAGGTTCGTGGCTAGAAGGGATGCTGGCCCGCAAACCGCGTATGCTTGTCTCGGTCGCGCTCGCCAACAAGATGGCGCGCATTGCCTGGGCGCTCATGACAAAGCAGGAAGATTACAAAGCTCCGGTCGCTGTCGCCGCGTGATGCTGCGACAACAGACCTGAGGTCGTCGGAGACGTAGGCGGTCGAAGGAGGGTATGGCACAACTGTCAGTTAGACGGGGTCGGAAAACCAGGGAATGTCGAAGCGCTAACCAAGCGCGCTAAGCCGATTTGGATCCGGTCTGCGAACTCCCATACTGGCCCGCAGCATAATGCTGCATCCAGAGGCCGGACAGACGAGAGCACCTGACTACGTGCCAGATCTCATTTAACGCTTGCTTCTTTTGGGGCGTCCACAGACG
>NZ_JABGCB010000067.1 GCF_013149295.1 Novosphingobium sp. SG751A | reverse complement strand
GTTAGCGTCCGGGCTCGTGGTGTAATTTCCGGTGTAGATTGAGGCGATCGCATGGGGTGGGGCATGCCCCACCCCATGCGATTTCGATCTCGGTGGCCACCGGGCTCATCGGTAAGGTGGAGTTACCACACTTCACACGCCAACCGAGGAGTTGATCCCGATGACCGACGACAGACTACCGCTTGCCGAGCTGATGGCGAAGACCGGAGATGGAGATTTTCTGCGCACGATCGCCGAGAGCGTATTGCAGATCATTATGGAGGCTGATGTCGACGGCCTGGTCGGCGCTGGCCGGCACGAACGCTCCGGCGACCGGACGACCTGGCGCAATGGCTACCGCGACCGCAGCCTCGATACCCGGCTCGGCACGCTCAACCTCAAGATCCCCAAGTTGCGGACCGGCGCCTACTTCCCCGGCTTTCTGGAACCGAGGAAGACCCTCGAGAAGGCGCTGGTTGCGGTGATCCAGGAGGCGTGGATCGCCGGCGTCAGCACGCGGCGGGTCGACGAGCTGGTGCAGGCGATGGGCATGACCGGCATCTCCAAGTCTTCGGTCTCCAAGCTTTGCAAGGACATCGACGAGCGTGTCCATGCCTTCCTCAAACGTCCGCTCACCGGCGACTGGCCCTACCTTTGGCTCGATGCCACCTATCTGAAGGTGCGCGAGGGCGGCCGGATCGTCAGTGTCGCCGCGATAATCGCCGTTGCCGTCAACACCGAGGGCAAGCGCGAGATCGTCGGCCTGCACATCGGACCTTCCGAGGCTGAGGTCTTCTGGTCCGACTTCCTCAAGGACCTGGCCCGCCGCGGACTGACGGGGTAAAGCTGGTCATCTCCGATGCCCACGAGGGCCTCAAGGCGGCGATCACCCGCGTGCTCAGCGCCACCTGGCAACGCTGCCGCGTCCACTTCATGCGCAATGCGCTGGCCTATGTGACCAAGGGCCAGAACACTGTGGTTGCCGCTGCCATCCGTCAGGTCTTCCTCCAGCCCGATCACGCTGCCGCGACACAGGTCTGGCGCCAGGTCGCCGACCAGTTGCGTGTCCGCTGGCCAAAGCTGGGCGCCTGCATGGACGCCGCCGAGCACGATGTGCTCGCCTACATGACCTTCCCCGAGCAGCACCGGGTCAAGCTGCATTCGACCAACCCACTGGAACGGCTGAACAAGGAAGTTAAGCGCCGCGCCGATGTCGTCGGCATCTTTCCCAACGAGGATAGCATCATCCGCCTCGTCGGAGCCGTCCTGCTCGAGCAGAACGACGAATATCAACTTCAGCACCGCTACATGCAGATCGAGGGCATGGCAGCCCTTGCCACACCAATTATCGAGGAGGTTCAGCCGCTACAGATTACACCCAAGGCCGCATGAAAATGCAGCCCAATGGCCACACCAGATTTTACACCACATTGACGGACGTGATC
>NZ_JABGCB010000066.1 GCF_013149295.1 Novosphingobium sp. SG751A | reverse complement strand
GGGTCGTCTAATCGCCCCACAGTCAATGCCTTATTCTCCGGGTTCAGTTTCGTGTGCTGGGTACATGGTCGTCTACGCGGTCGATACTTCGATCGCCGCAGGATAGAAATTCGTGGCTGAGAACTTCCTATGTTCGTGACGCAATTTGCCGACAAGGGCATTGCTTCCCGCTACCCGGAATGATCTCATCCGCGTCCCAGCAGGGACGACACCAAGCACCCTGACGAGTGCAAGCCTCTTGCCGTGGACTTGAAGGGGCTACGCAGCCGCCTCTATCCGCCGATCAAACAGTTCGCCTGTTTTCATCATGGCATGCATGATGACCGCAAGCTTGCGAGCCAGAGCTACCGCCGCGCGCTTGAAGCCAAGGCGCTCTCGTAACTCGAGCCCCCATCTGCGCAGCGAACTGTCTGCGATGGACCGGGTCAACATGACAGCCGCCGCCTCGTAAAGCAGGGTTCGCAGATGGCCATCGCCGCGGCGTGAGATGTGACCGTCATAATCGACCTCACCGGATTGATAGCGCTTCGTGGTCAAGCCGACCCATGCGCCCACCGATCTGGAGTTTTTGAAGTTGTCTGGATCTTCAACGGCCGCTGTGAAAGCCGTCGCGGTCACGATCCCGACACCGGGCACGGACATCAGCAGACGGCAATGCCGGTTCTCCCGCCCCAAGCCCACCATCTGTTTGTTGAGCTCCGCGGCCTGGCGGCGCATCTCGCTCCAGGCTTGTAGCAGAGGCAGGATGATCCGAGCCAATGCAGCATCATCCTCGAGCAAGGTTCGCACATTGCGGTCAAATACGCCGCCCACACCTTTGGGAACGACCAGCCCAAAGGTCTTAAGCAGACCACGGATCTGATTGGACATCTGGATCTGCATCTTCAGTAGCTGTCGGCGGCCTGCAACAAGCGTGCGGATCAGCATGCTGTCAAAACCTTTGACGCGAACCTCCCGATAAAATCCGACCTCGGCCAGATGAGCCAGACCGTCGGCGTCGTTCGCATCCGTCTTGTTCGGCGCCATGTCGAGATGGGCCTTGGCATGGCGCGCATCGATGCAGATCGCGGGCAAACCCTCTGCCGTCAACGCATGGTAGAACCAGACGGATAAAGGCCCGGTCTCGAACACGATCCGCCTGGGATGTGGCGCCCGCTTGCGGATCACCTCGGCCAGAAGTTTGGGATCAGAGGCGCACTTCCCGCGCCAGATCCGCTTGCCATCCTGACGAACCGAGATCGAAGTATCTTTCAGGGAAACATCGAGGCCGATATACTGCTCCATGGTTGTCCTCCATTCGATGCTTGGGCCCGGCTTCCTGTCGAGAGCCCGTACTTCCATCTTATCGGGGGGCAACCACCTGGCGGCAATCTCGTTCGACGAACTGGCCTGTCTCGCCAGCGCTCCCGCGATTACCCTATGTTCGTAC
>NZ_JABGCB010000065.1 GCF_013149295.1 Novosphingobium sp. SG751A | reverse complement strand
AACCGGCACCTTCGTTCCGCGCCACGCTCCCTTGCGCCATTTATGATCGCCGCCCTGTTAGCGTAATCCGCGTGCTGTGAAATGCGCGCTTACGGTTGTGCAGCGATGCCGGTAACGCTCGACGCCCAGAAGGCGATGGCGCAATCGAGGCTGTCATCGGCGAGATTGGTCTCGATTTCGTCTTGAGACAAGGCGGTCAGATCGAGAAGTATCCTTGGATATTTCTCACGGAAGCGCCGGGCAAGTGGCGCAATCAGATAGCCGCTGAAGCTGGGGGTAAATCCAAGCCGCAGCATGCCGGAGCTTAGGTCATTGACGTCACGCGCGGCGCGGCCCGCCGCGTCGATCTCACGAAAGGCGCGGTGAACATGGCTTAGATATGTTGCGCCGGCATCCGTTGCACGAACGGCTTTCCCTGTACGGTCGAGCAGTTGTACGCCCAGTTCCTGTTCCAACTGCCTTATCTGCTGCGATAGCGCAGGTTGGGATACATGAAGCGCCTGCGCGGCGCGGGTGAAGCTGCCATGTTCCACGACCGCCGAGAGGTAACGAAGGTGCCGGAGGAGCATCAGTATAACGCCTGCTTATAGAGACCATCTCCAACCGGTCTTGGACAATTATAAGCCGAAAGTCGATACCTGCCGCATCAAGCATGGAGATCGACACAATGCAGAGGCTCATCGAAGGCTTCAAGCGGTTCAGGGATGGAGAATATCCCGAACGTATCCCACTTTTTCAAGAACTCGCGACAAAGCAGGAGCCGGGCACACTGTTTGTTACGTGTTCCGATAGCAGGGTTGTTCCTGAGTTTATCACTCAGAGCGAGCCGGGGGACATGTTTGTTATTCGCAATGCGGGTAACATCATCCCCTCTTTCGGCCCTCATCACGGCGGCGTTTCTGCGACTGTTGAGTATGCTGTCGCGGTCCTGGGCGTAGCCGATATTGTCGTATGCGGTCACTCCGACTGCGGCGCGATGACGGCCATTGCCAACGGGGTTGACCTCAGCACCTTGCCGGCTGTTTCGAGCTGGCTGCACCACGCGGACGCTGCAAAGGCGATCAACGACGCACATGTCCATAGCTGCAAGTCCGGGAAAGTTGCCGGCATGGTGCGCGAAAACGTCATCGCCCAGCTCGCAAATCTTCGCACTCATCCGTCCGTCGCGCTCGCGCTCTCCGAAGGACGTGTCCGCCTTCACGGTTGGGTCTATGATATCGGCGAAGGATTGATCGAGGCTTACGACGCTTCGAGTGGGCGGTTTGTCGATCTGATCGAATATCCCCAGACCGACGCCACCGCCCTCAACCTCGTTGCCTGACACCCCTGCCACGCAGGGCGGCGGATTTCCGCGCCTGCAATCCCCAAAAATATCGAAACAAATGAAAGGTAAATCCATGACACAAGTTCAAGTGACCCAGACCGCCCGCAAGGCGCTGACCGAAGCTGATGGGGTGGACGCCCCCCGACGGCATCGATGTGCCATAGTGGAGGTGTTGAACACCACTGAAGGAGGCGTCCGTGTCGGAGGTTATCAC
>NZ_JABGCB010000064.1 GCF_013149295.1 Novosphingobium sp. SG751A | reverse complement strand
CGACCGAGGCTGTGTAAAAACGCTTCCCAGGTGAATGGCGCGGGTGAGGACTTGGGGGTTTTGGTGCAGGAATGGCCAGCATCCGCCCTTGCCCGTCAGGTCCGGATCGCTGCAATGAGCGGCTGAATGCCCATGATCTGGATCATCCGCTTCATGTTGTAAGCCAGCACGCACAAACTCATCTCGGTCCTGACGTTTTTGAGTGTCTTGGTCAGAAAGTGGGTGCTGCCCATCCAGGATTTGAGCGTGCCGAACACGTGCTCGACGGTTCGACGCCGGATGCCCATGGCATTGGGTAACAGGTCGAGCCGCCTTTGCATGGCGTCGATGACGGCCTCATGCTTCCATCGTTTGACGCGCTTCACGTATTCAGTGGTACAGCGCGGCCGCAGAACGCAGCTCAGGCAGGCGCTCAGGTTGCGGTAATGGTCGATATCGCCGTGATGGTCCGACCGTGCCCGCGCCTTGGTCAGATGCTCCCCTGCCGGGCAGGTATAATGGTCGTGCTCGGCATCGTACACGAAGTCGGCCTTGGTGAAGAGGCCGCGCTGAGCTTTGCCTGACGTGTCGGTTCTGGGCACGCAGGGTAAAATGCCGGTGCCTTCGCATTCCAGCACCTGTTCGCCGTTCATATAGCCGCGATCCGCCAGAACGGTGATTTCAGGTGCGGCGATTGCTGCTTGGGCACGCCGGCCCATCGGCGCGAGTTGCGCCCGGTCATTCCCCTCGTTCACCACCTCATGCGCGACGATGAGGTGGTGTTCAGCATCCACCGCTGCCTGCAGGTTGTAGCCGACAATTCCAGTGCCGCGCCCGCTGCTGTTCATGGACCTGGCATCCGGATCGGTCAGGGATACCTGATGATCGGGCGAAGCCTCAACCTGTGCGGCCATTTCCTGCAGGAACCGCATCTGACCGCGCAAGCCCGCGATCTTCTCGCGGATCTGTTCGACCCGCGCTTGCGGAACGTCGCTGGCCTCACGATCGGCACGATCGAGGGCCGCAAGGTAGCGCTCGATGCTGGCCTCAACCTGCTCAATCCGCTTGGCTGCCTTATGTTCTGTGTAGTTGCGGTCCCGGTTGTTTACCGCTTTGAACTTGCTGCCGTCGATCGCGACGGTCGCCTGTCCGAACAAGCCCAACTGTCGGCAGAGAACCACAAATTGGCTGCAGACACCCCGAACAGCATCACCATTATCCCGCCGAAAATTGGCGATCGTCTTGAAATCCGGTGCCAATCGACCGGTCAGCCACATCAGTTCGATATTGCGCTGCGCCTCACGCTCCAGTCGTCGGCTCGACTGTATCTTGTTCAGATAGCCGTAGAGGTAGATCTTGAGCATCGTTGAAGGGTGGTACGCGGGGCGCCCGGTCTGTGCCGGGGTCGCTCCGGCGAAGCCAACTGCCACCAGGTCCAGTTCGTCGATGAATGCCTCGACAACCCGTACCGGATTATCGTCCGCGACATAATCATCCAGTGACGTCGGCAGCAAAAAATCTTGCCTACGATCCTGTTCCTCGACGAAACGACCCATCGCGAAACCTCCCGAATAACCGGGAAACACTACCATAGAATGGCGTTTTTACACAGCCTCGACCA
>NZ_JABGCB010000063.1 GCF_013149295.1 Novosphingobium sp. SG751A | reverse complement strand
ACGATGGAACTCATCAGAACTCTGCCTGAAAAGGTCTTGCCGCGCCATCAAGAGCGGCAGGCCGTCGTTTACGTCCGTCAGTCGACGATGCGGCAGGTAGCGCAGAACCGTGAGTTTACCCGGTTGCAATATGGTCTTGCCGATCGGGCTTGTGGACTGGGATGGCGGCGCGAACAAGTAACCGTCATCGATGACGACCTGGGACTTTCCGGCTCATCGTCGCAGGATAGGCCTGGCTTCCAGCGACTTGTTGCGGAAGTGGGACTCGGCCATGTTGGGTTGGTTCTTGGGATCGAAGTATCGCGTCTGGCCCGATCATGCCGGGACTGGCACCAACTGCTCGAAATGTGTGCGCTGTTCGACACGCTCATCGGTGATGCCGATGGCATTTATGATCCCGGCACCTACAATGATCGTCTGCTGCTTGGGTTCAAGGGGACGATGAGTGAGGCGGAACTTCACATCCTCAAGGCTCGCATGCACGAAGGCCGATGTGCCAAAGCGCGTCGTGGTGAACTCATTCTGGGCCTTCCGCGCGGCTATGTGCTGAAACCTTCCGGCGAGGTTTCGCTGGATCCGGATGAAGGGGTGCAGCGGGCAATTCGCCTGGTCTTCGCCGTCTTCGAGCGCCGGCGATCAATCAGCGGTGTGCTGCGTTATCTCGTCGACCATGACCTGCAACTACCCGATCGTGTGCGGAGCGGGCCGAATAAGGGCGATGTCTGCTGGAACCGTCCCAATCGCGCGACGCTGTCGGACATGTTGCGCCATCCGGCCTATGCGGGCGCCTATGCCTTTGGGCGTCGCCACTACGATGGTCGTCGTCGGCTTCCCGGTAAGCCACACAGTGGTCGAGCTTATCTAAGTGACCCGCAAAAATGGATGGTACTCCACCAGGATGCGTTACCGGCGTATATAGACTGGAGCAACTTTGAGAGGAACCAGCGGCAGATGGCCACGAACCGCTCTCGACACACAGGTGTTCCGCGCGGTGGCGCGGCCCTGCTTGGCGGCCTGATCTCTTGCGGGCTTTGCGGACGGCGGATGTTCACGACCTACACCGACGATGGCCGCGAGGCCCGCTATATCTGCCATCAACTCGCCACCACCTATGGGGAAGCGCGCTGCCAGTCGATCAGTGCCTGGCCAGTCGACAGGCTGATCTCCACGCTGATCCTTGAAGCCCTTTTGCCTGCTACGCTCGAGGTGAGCTTGCAGGCGGCCGAGGATATTGAGCTGGAACGCCGGCAACTCCACGGCCAATGGAAAATGCGGCTTGAACGCGCCGGATATGAAACCGCGCTCGCGCGTCGCCGTTACGAGGCGGTTGACCCGGAAAACCGCCTGGTTGCCCGGACACTGGAACGTGACTGGGAAGAGGCACTCGCGGCCGAGCAATTGCTGGTGGAGGAACAGCGGCGTGCTTTGGCGCAAGAGCCCGAACGCCTGACCCAGGCCGAGTGCGATGCAATACGGCAACTGGCACATGATATCCCCGCGTTGTGGAGCAGCGCCTCCACCACAGCGCGCGATCGCCAGGCTATTGCGCGTATGATGTTGGAACGCGTCGAGGTTGTCGTCGTGGGTGAAACCGAGCGCGCCGAACTCGTCTGCCATTGGATGGGTGGCACTGTGACGAAACATGCCTTCACCCGACCGGTCCGGCGGTTCGAGC
>NZ_JABGCB010000062.1 GCF_013149295.1 Novosphingobium sp. SG751A | reverse complement strand
CGGCCATAGCCAGCGCATCGGCACCCGCCGGAAAGTGAAGCCGGTCTGTGCGATCGTGCACCGCATCCCACACCGCCTGGGCAACATCGCTCTCGCGCGTGGTCAGGGCGGGCGCGGCAAAGGCTTCCAGAATGGGACGGGCAAAATCGGCATATTCGCCCGGCAACAGATCGCTGACCGGCAAGATGGCATTGGCGCCGAACCGCGTCGTGGGCGCATAGCCCGGCTCGACCAGCTTTACCGCAATGCCGAAATGGCCCAATTCATGCACCAGTGAGCCGGAGAAACCCTCGATAGCCTGTTTGGTCGCGGTATAGGCGGCGGCCAGCGGAAAGGTGCCCAAAGTTACGCTTGAGGTGACGTTGACGATGCAGCCCGAGCGGCGTTCCCGCATCTGCGGGATGAAAGCCTGACACATCGCCATCACGCCGATTGTGTTGGTCTCAATCAATTGCCGGATCAGGCTCATCGGCATGGCCTCGAAGGCGCCCACCCCGCCCACTCCCGCGTTGTTGACCAGCACGTCGATCGGCCCGGCCGCCTCGGCCAGAGCCGCGATGCTCTCCTGCGAGGTCACATCCAGCGGCAGGATGCGCAGCCGGCCGGAAGCGCCACCAAGCACCGCCGGGTCGGGCTGGCGCATGGTTGCCACCACATTCCAGCCCTTAGCGAGGAAATACTGCGCCGTTGCCTTACCATAGCCGGAGGATGTGCCGGTGATGAGGATCGTCTTGGTCATTGCCTGTCTCCTTGATCTCGATGCAGGGAGAGATAGACGTAAGGAAAAAGACAATATATAATCATGAATCCATATTCCTTTACAGATCGTCCAAACCATGGATCCCCTGAGCGAAATCATCACCCTGCTGCGTCCCCATGCGGCCCTGTCGAAACCGATCACGGCGCGGGGCCGTTGGGGTGTGCGCTATCAGGCGCATGATGCACCGGGCTTCACGCTCATCCTTGCCGGAGAGGCATGGGTGACCTTCGAGGGATCGACGCCGCTGCGACTGGCGCAGGGGGATTTCCTGCTGATGCCCACAACGCCCGCCTTTTCTCTGGGCAGCGAGCCGGGGATGACCGGTCCTCTGCTGGAGCCAAGCGACGGGCCGGTGCGGCACGGGGAACAGAACGGCGAGCCCGATTTTGCAGCCCTGGGCGGCAGCTTTTCCTTTGAGCGGGTCAATGCCCCTCTCCTGCTCGCGCTGCTGCCCGGCCTGATCCATATTCCCGCCGCGCAGGGCATGACGGACCGGATGGGCCGGACCATCCACCTGCTGGCCGAGGAATGCACATCCAGCCATCCGGGCAAGGATCTGATCGTTCAGCGCATGCTCGAAGTGCTGCTGGTCGAAGCCCTGCGGTGGCAGGGCTTGGCGCATGATGCCGCCTCGGTGGGCTTGCTTGCCGGGCTGCGCGATCCGGCGCTGGCGCACGCGTTGCACGCGATGCATGCCGATATCCGCGCCCATTGGACCGTTGCGCAGCTGGCAAGGATCGCGGGGATGTCACGCTCGGCCTTTTCGGCGCGATTCAGCCTGATCGTCGGGCGCGCGCCAATGGAATATCTATCCAGTTGGCGCATGGCGGTTGCCAAGGACGCGCTTGCCCGCGGCGGCAAATCGCTGGACCGGATCGCCGACGACATCGGTTATGAATCTGCCAGCGCCTTCAGCACCGCCTTTCGCAAACGCCTCGGCGCCCCGCCCGGCAGCTTTGCCAGAATGATGGGAGAGGCG
>NZ_JABGCB010000061.1 GCF_013149295.1 Novosphingobium sp. SG751A | reverse complement strand
CTTCCATCTTATCGGGGGGCAACCACCTGGCGGCAATCTCGTTCGACGAACTGGCCTGTCTCGCCAGCGCTCCCGCGATTACCCTATGTTCGTACTCGTCGGCGGGCTTCACCATGGGGCGCGTTCGCTATACACACCCTGCATGCCTGAGACTGATTTGCTTCCCTTCGAACGTGCTGCCCGCGCGATGTATGCCACAGTTAAGCCGGATTGGGATTGGAGCGACCCCGACGCTGAGCCGACGCGCCGCATGTATCGCGACAATGCCCGTGCGGCATTTTTGGCGGTCATGGAGCCGAGCGCAGCCATGCTGCAGAAAGGAGAGAACCGGGCCGATTGTCGGAGCGTTTGGCAGGCCATGCTTGCAGCCATGCTCCAAGGCGATTGATGGCAGCATCGCTCGGCTGGAAATGCCAAGCGAAGCCCTCTACCTCTTTCAGCGATGTTCACTCTGCATTGCACGCAAAAGCTGCGTGATCGGATCAAAGCTGATCTTGCGCCGCCTGAGCCCAGCGACACACTGCTGGGCAATTGGTATGCGACGGTCCTTTTCTGGAAGCCGCAGGTGGCCTTGCTGGTGTCCGAAAACACGCTGCTGCCGGTACTGATGCCGCTGGCTCCGGCAGCGACGCTGGCGCGGCGTTTCCCCACGCAACTGGCGCTGGTTTTGAAGGCGCATGGAGTAGGCACCGATGCCATCGCGCAGGAAATCTGGCGCATGGCCGAGGTGGCTTATGCCAAGACCGCGAACCGCAGCGTGGTGGGGATGCTCAACGAATTCAGCTTTTTGGCCGATTGTTGGAGGCCACGGTTCGGCGAGGATCTGGTGGTCTTGTCCCAAAGGCTGGCGGAAACGCCTTGTGGGCCGCTCCGCAAGGGGCCGATATCCCCCGATAGGGCTCTGTGGGAGGTGATGAATGCCGGGGCATAAGGACTGGACGGCTCAGGCTAGCCTTGCTCTGAACCACTCCCCAACTTCGACTTCGGTCAGTGTCCCGCTGGCCAGCGCCAACACCATGTGAATGGCTTCCTCCGGCGCGAA
The DNA here is from genome assembly GCF_013149295.1 of Novosphingobium sp. SG751A. Classification (GTDB taxonomy): domain Bacteria; phylum Pseudomonadota; class Alphaproteobacteria; order Sphingomonadales; family Sphingomonadaceae; genus Novosphingobium. The sequence goes on along the minus strand of NZ_JABGCB010000061.1, from coordinate 811 downwards.
GCTAATTCGCACATTGTTCAGCGTCAGGAACAAACGCGCCAGCACCCATGCGGTCCGCTTATTGCCGTCGACGAAGGGGTGATTGCGCGCTGCACCATAAGCATAGGCCGCCGCCAAGGCGCAAAGATCAGCCTCGCCATAGGCCCACTGGTTGCGTGGACGACCCAAAGCCGATTCCAGGGCAGATGCATCGCGCACGCCGATTGGCCCGCCATGCTCGGCCAGTTGGCGGTCGTGGACAGCAAGCGCAAGTTCGGCATCGATCCAGGCCGGTTCGGCAGTCTGCGCCATGTTACTTGGCTAGCACGCGCAGGATGTCCCTGTCCTCGCGCATGATCTGCTCGGCCAGCGCCATCTTGGCCTCGAAGGAAGGATCAGCCGCCGTGATCCGGATGCCATCTGGCGTTTCGGACACATACAGCGTGTCACCCACCCCAGCGCGCAGCTTGGCGAGCAATTCCTTTGGCAACACGACACCGGCAGAGTTGCCGATCTTGGTGATCTTGAGGTTGGCGTTCATACGATGGTTATAACATAGAGCGCGGAATTCTCAAGAGGCGTATCCTACCAACCGGCCATCACGGCCGCAGGAGAGCCGCAACGGGACATTCCGATCTTGACCCCGCCGTGCATGAACGGCGGCCCCAGAAAGCCTTTGGGTCACGCTGGGCAGAATGTGGGGTCGAAACGCCCACTAAGACCGCGCGAAACGAAGTTCAGATGGAGTAACGGTCGGGTTTCAGTTGCACAGTTCAGTTACTGGGTTGGCGACCTCCCGATATGATGGTTGTGCGGCGTCAGCGGTAGGGCT
>NZ_JABGCB010000060.1 GCF_013149295.1 Novosphingobium sp. SG751A | reverse complement strand
TGATAACCTCCGACACGGACGCCTCCTTCAGTGGTGTTCAACACCTCCACTATGGCACATCGATGCCGTCGGGGGGCGTCCACCCCATCAGCTTAAGGCAGCGACGGTGGCGCTCGATCAGGCCGATCGCCGCTGAACAAGGGGGCAGGGCAGGCGCTCAATGGTTGGCATAACATCCGATCCCGCCAGAAGCCCAAACAGCCGATCGGCTGCGCGGACCCCGATCTGATAATAGGGAAGTGCCACTGTCGTGAGCGGGGGCACAACCTGCTCGGAGATCATGCGGAAATCGTCGAAGCCAACGATCGCGATGTCGTCGGGAACCCGCAGACCGAGGTTGGCGGCTGCAAACATGCATTGCATGGCAATTTCGTCATTGCCGGCCAGAATGATCGTGGGTCGCTCTTTAGCCGCAGACGTCAGCAAATTCTGAGCGGCTGTGAACGCGCACATGATTTCCTCGCCGATGGCGCCGGTAATGCCCGGCTGTATCCATTCATGCCTGATGGACAGACCGGCTTCGCCCATGGCTCGCTCAAAACCATCGCGGCGCAATCTGGAGGCAAGAATGAGGGGGTTCAAAGTGATGAACGCAATTCTTTTATGGCCTTTGCTGATCGCATAGAGTGCGGCCGCATAGCCGCCATTGTCATCGTCTGGCACCACAGCCGGCACCTGGGCAGCCGAGGCAAAGCAATTGACCAGCACGGTCGGGATATTATGCAAGGCAGGGTCAAAGTCGATCTCGTGGTGATACATGGTGGCAAAGAGAACCCCATCGATCCGGTGTTCCTGAAACGTGCGCCATACACGGGCTTCCTCCTCGGGCGTTCCCGAAGTGTTTGCGATGAGAAGACTCTGGTTTGATTGGGAAACACGATCCTGAACGCCGCGGATGATTTCAACCGAATTCGGTGTGGTGGTTACAACGTCGGTAATAAGGCCAATGACTCCCGAGCGATTGGTCCTGACCATGCGCGCGGCAAGGTTGGGAATATAATTGAGGCGCGCGATGGCTTCTTCCACCCGGGCGCGGGTTTTGCGGCTGATGTTGGGTTCGCCGTTGACGACCCGCGAGACCGTTCGGTCTGATACGCCTGCAAGGGCGGCCACGTCTTTGATCGTCTGCAAACTGCTACTCCTTGTCACAACGGCCAATCACTGTAGCTGGAAAATGCGACCGGGACACCATTATGTCGACGTCGACATTTTTAAATTGACGACGTCGACAATTCGATGCTTTATCCGGCCCGCCGCCTGAAGCGAATCAAGAGCGGTCAAAGTGTGGGGGAGGAGAATAGATGACCCGTCGTTGCCAACGTTACCTTAGCGCCCTTGCAGCCACCGCCTCGGTCGCTGCCTTGAGCCTGCCTTCTCTTGCTCAGGCACAGGCCGCGCCATCGTCCCCGTCGGCTGCGGCGCAGGATGAGAAGACAAGCGTCACCAATCCCGAAATCATCGTTACCGGCGTTGTGCGCAAGACCCGCAAGCTCGACACGACTTTCACGATCGACACGCTCAGCCAGGAAGATATCAAGCGTCTTGCCCCGATCAGCACTGCGGATCTGCTGAACAACATTCCCGGCTTTTTTTCGGAGGGCAGCACGGCTGGCGAGCGCAGCAACAACGTCACCGTTCGCGGCCTGCCCAGCAGCGGATATCGTTATGCCCCTCAACTTATCGATGGACTGCCGGTCTATCAGGACTCCGATGTTCCTTTCGCCAACAACGATGTGTTCTTCTCAAGCGACCTGATGACAGACCGGGTTGAGGTCGTGAAGGGCGGCCCTGGCGGCATTCTCTATTCGAACGGCCTGGGCGCGATCGTCAATTATGTTACCAAGACCGGCGGAGACAAATTCGAGGGCGGCTACAAGCTTGAGCTCGCCACTTATGACTTCGTGCGGAACGATCTCTATATTGCCGGCCCCATTAGCAAGAACCTGCACTGTCCGTCATCAGAACATTTGGCACAAATTGCGTCGTAGATTAGCGGGGTGCGGGCCTCGTCTGGGGGTTGGTTTTAGGCGGCTAGCTTGCGGT
>NZ_JABGCB010000059.1 GCF_013149295.1 Novosphingobium sp. SG751A | reverse complement strand
TAATCCGCAGTCCAGCCGCCATCGACGATGAGGGAGGTTCCTGTGATGAGGGCGGAGGCATCGCTGGCGAGGAAGAGGACGGGTCCCATGATATCCTCGACCTGCCCCAGACGGCCCAGTTTGATCTTGGCCAGAACGCTGTCGAGAAACGCCTTGTCCTCGAAGAAGGGCTTGGTCATCGGGGTTTCGATGAAGGTTGGGGCTATGGTGTTGCTACGGATGCCGTGGGGCGCGAGGTCGAGGGCGAAGGCCTTGTTCATCCCCTCGATCGCCCATTTCGACGCGCAGTAAAGCGAGCGGCGCGGGCCGCCGACATGGCCCATTTGAGAACCCATATGGATCAAAGATCCCGCCACCCCATCGCGCAGCATCGCTTTGACCGCATGCTGCGCCACAAAGAACGCCGACTTCACATTGAGGTCGAGAACGGCGTCATAATCCTGCGCGCTCACCTCCCACATCGCCTTGGGCCGGTTGGTCCCGGCATTGTTGACCAGCACATGAAACGCCGGACGCTGGCCAAAGAAAGCCTCCACCGCGCCAAGGTCGCTCACATCCAGCACCGCCGCCTCGGCCAAACCGCCCGCCTCACGGATCGCGGCGGCGGCCGCCTCAATCTCGCCCTGCGTGCGCGCGGCCAGCGTCACATGCGCGCGCGCCTGCGCCAGCGCGGCGGCGGCGGCAAGGCCGATGCCCCGCCCCGCCCCCGTCACCAACGCCCGCCGACCGTCCAGCCGGAAGCTCGGCGTTTGCGGCAACTCGCTCATGCCCCCCTCGCTCACGCCTGAGTCAGCTCGCTGGGCGTGGCCTGCCCGGCGTAAGGCACATCGCGCCCGCCAAAGCGGCGCACGCGGATATTGGCCTGCTCGCCATGCCCGGCAAAGCCTTCGAGCGCACACAACCGGCTGCAATATTCGCCGATCAGCGCGCTGGCATCATCGCTGGTCACGCGCTGATAGGTGCAGGTTTTCAGGAACTTGCCGACCCACAGCCCGCCCGTATAGCGCGCCGATTTCTTCGTCGGCAGCGTGTGGTTGGTGCCGATCACCTTGTCGCCGAACGACACATTGGTGCGGTTGCCAAGGAAGAGCGCGCCGTAATTGGTCATGTTCTTCAGGAAGTAGTCGGGATCCTGCGTCATCACCTGCACATGCTCGGAGGCGATGTCATCGGCGATCCGCACCATTTCCTCATAGCTTTCCGCCACGATCACCTCGCCAAACGTCTCCCACGCCTTGCGGGCATGATCGGCGGTGGGCAGGATTTCCAGCAGGCGCTCGATTTCCTTCATCGTCGCGCGGGCGAAGGCCTCGGAATTGGTCAGCAGCACGCCGGGGCTGTCCGGCCCATGCTCGACCTGACCCAGAATGTCGGTCGCGGCCATTTCGGGATCGCAGCCAATTTCATCAGCGATGATCAGCGTTTCGGTCGGTCCGGCAAACAGGTCGATGCCGACCCGGCCAAACAACTGCCGCTTGGCCTCGGCCACGAAAGCATTGCCGGGACCGACGAGAATATCGACCGGATCAATGGTCTGCGTGCCGATCGCCATCGCGCCGATCGCCTGAATGCCGCCCAGCGCATAGATCGCATCGGCCCCGGCCATGGCTTGGGCCGCCACAATCGCGCGCGCGGGCTTGCCCTGAAACGGCGGCGCGCAGGTGATGACCCGCGGCACGCCCGCCACCTTGGCGGTAATCACACTCATGTGGGCCGAGGCCAGCAGCGGATATTTTCCGCCCGGCACATAGCAACCGGCTGCATTCACGGGCAGATTCTTATGCCCCAGCACCACACCGGGCAGCGTTTCCACCTCAACGTCGGTCATGCTGGCGCGCTGGATCTGGGCAAAATTCTTCACCTGCGCCTGGGCAAATTCGATGTCCTTGCGCTCCTGCGGGCTCAAACTGTCGACCGCGGCATCAATCTCGGCCTGGCTCAACCGATAATCTTCCCGGTCCCAGCCGTCGAACTTGATGCTCATCTCGCGCACCGCATCATCGCCGCGCTTCTCAATATCGCCCAGCGCCGCCTCGACAATATCACGAACCTTGCGATCCGACGCCGCCTTCTCTTCCGCAGCCGCGCCGCGCTTCAGCCATATGGCCATG
>NZ_JABGCB010000058.1 GCF_013149295.1 Novosphingobium sp. SG751A | reverse complement strand
TACTACAATCCTGCTTCATTACACCCACCTGTCTATGTAGCTGAAGGGAATAGGCTTTGCTGGTCGGGATGTGATCCCGTGGGGTATTTTGGGTTTTGTCGAGCGCGCTTTGCGAGTTGATGGGCAGCAGATCCGCTGATGTCGTTTCGGCTGAATATCCATGGCCCTTCAGGCAGAGGGTGGATGCCTTCGATCTCACCGGCTTCGACAGCAGCTCGGAGTGTCTTGGGGGTCACGCCGATATGGAGGGCGGCCTGGCTCAAGTTCAGCCATAAGGCATCGCCATCGCTTTCTGCGCGGAAAACTGGAATCTTATGATGGGATCTCAGCGCGGTGACTCGTTCGCGCGTCCACCGGTTCCCATGTCCCGTTTGCAGGCCGTTCCGATTGAGTATCCCAGCGATCAGATCGTCATTGGCGATGAGCACGAGTTGGCGCACGGCCGCAATAACGTCATCAGGGGGGCTGTTACGCTGCCCTTTGCGACGTCTGGGCAAGCGTAACTCGGTATGGACGCCACCGGCCCAGTGGATCAGCAGAACGATCTCGGATGCATCCTTGTCGATGTCAGCGATTATTTCCTGGATCAAAGTGCGCACGATGCGTTTCTTCAAGCGACCGTCGGTCTGCTGGTCTTTCCAAACGGCTTTGAGATTGGCGGCAAGGCCGTCGAGATCCTTCAGGGACGGCGCCTCTGGTCGAGGCATTGAGGCATCGTGAGCTGCGATCCGCGCTTCTACTTTACTGACGCGCGCGAGCGCGCGGTTCCATCGCCCTTCCAGTTCTGCCGCTACCAACCGGTTCTGAGGATCGGCAGCATCGTATTGCCGGAAGGCCCGATCAGCCGCGTAGCGGGCGGCTTCAAAATCGCGCATCAATGCATCGCGGATTTGATCGCGGCGACTGGCGGCCTGTGCTTCTGCATCGACGGCGGCTGCGATCGCCCCAGGTTCGAGAACCGGAAGGAGCGCCAGTTCAATCGCATCATCGACGCGCAGTCCGCCAAATGCGATGCAGCGCTGCTCGCCATTGTCGAGCAGCCCGCGCCAGCAGGAATAGCGCGGAATATCATGTTTGGCGCCAGTGTAGCGCACGGTCAGCTTGCGCCCGCATCTCCGGCATCGAATGAGACCGGCGATCAGCGCATCACCGTGCTTGGGCGCCCCGTGATGCCGACTTGTGGGAACATTGTCGCTCACCATCTTGCGGATTATCTCCGATCGCTCCCAACTGACATAGCCTTCGTGCGAACCAGGGATTAGTGCCAGCCACTCCTCCCGCGCCTTGCGGCGACTGCGCGATTGCATGCCGCTGCCATTGTATCCAACAGCGGTGCGACTTTTACCATAGGCATAGGCGCCACCGTAAATCGGGTTCTCGACCATCCGGTGAATGGTTGCATAGCTCGGCCTGCGCCACTCTACATCGCCGTTCTTGCGTTTGGCTGGGAGGTCCAGCCCATGCTCGATGAACCAGAGCAGCGCCTGCCGCGCACTGCCGAGTTCGGTCACCTTGTCAAAAACCAGGGTGATGGCTTCCTGAACCCGGCGATCGGGATCCTTCTCGATCCGGTCACCTGCCTTTACAAAGCCGACTGGGGCCGTAACCACCAGTTCCCCGCGCCGAGCTTTCTCATAGCGGGCCGCGAGCGAACGTTGGCGTAGAAGATCGAGCTCATACTCATTGAGACTGCCCTTCAGGCCGAGCAGAAGCCGGTCGTTGCCCTGGCGCGGGGCGTACACCGCCTCTTGATCGACCAAAACCGTGTCGACCACGCGGCACATCTCGATAAGTTGCTGCCAGTCCCGGCTGTTACGGGCGAAACGTGAGACTTCCCGGGCCGCCACTGCGCCAACCTTGCCAAGGCAGACCTCTGCCACCATGCGGTCGAAGCCGATGCGCGTCACGCCTCCAGCGGCCGATCGACCAAGGTCTTCATCGATGGTCTCGATGCGTGACCATCCCAGAGTGACCAGGCGATCACGCATTGCGTATTGGAGGGCACTGCTCTCCCGGTTGTGGAGGACCTGGTGGGCCGACGATTGCCGAACATATAGGATCGCTTTGCGTTCGAGATGCTGCGGGCCGATCTTCTCAAAGGTCATCCTGCATCTCCCGCTGTTCCAGGGTGGGCGCGCCGTTGATATGCTCGAGAAGCAGGCGCACGATCAGCGGCGTCAATGCCTGGCGTGTCCGCGGTGGGAGGGATTGCCATTGCGGGGCCT
>NZ_JABGCB010000057.1 GCF_013149295.1 Novosphingobium sp. SG751A | reverse complement strand
GTAAGCGCGCATTTCACAGCACGCGGATTACGCTAACAGGGCGGCGATCATAAATGGCGCAAGGGAGCGTGGCGCGGAACGAAGGTGCCGGTTCAGGCTTGTTTTTTAAAGTTGAACGGCAGCAGATCGTCGATATCGGCGCCATGTGGGCGCTGTGGCAGTTCCGTGAGGACGTGGCGTAGCCAGGCGAGAGGCTCGACGCCACAGGCGCGGCCAGTCAGCATCAGACTGTAGATGACGGCGCTGGCCCGTGCTCCGTCCGGGGTGTCGCAGAAAAGCCAGGATTTCCTGCCTGTTGCAAAGATCCTGATGTCGCGCTCGATAAGATTGTTGTCGATCGGCATTCTGCCGTCTTCGGCATAGCGCATCAGATACCCCCACTGGTTGAGGGCGTAGGAAACCGCATCGCCAAGCTTGGTGTCAGGCACGACCTTGGGTGCGATGGCATCGAGCCACGCCTTGAGGGCATTGAGGACCGGGACGCTATGTTTCTGGCGGAAGCGGCTCATGGTGTCGGCCTGCTTTTCCCCATCGACGGGTATTTCGTCCCGCGCCTGCCTTTCGATCCGGTAGAGCTGGTCGAAGAATTTTAGGGCCTGTGCGGGCGGACCGCCTGTTTTCTTCCTCGCCTTGAGGGCGTCAGCAAAGCGTCGTCTGGCGTGGGCCATACATCCCAGATGGGTGGCGCCTTTCAATGTGCGCCAGGCCGAGTAGCCGTCGCTCATCAGGATGCCACGATAGTCGCCAAGGAAGGTCTGCGGATATTCCTGACCACGACCGGGCTGATAATCGAACAGCACGATCGGCTGCTCGCTGTCCTCGGCGCTGCGGTACGCCCACATATACGAAGTGCTGGTCGGGACCTTGCCTTCCTCCTTCAGAACCTGAACTGTCGTCTCGTCGCCATGGATGACCTCCTGGGACCGGAGCCGCAGCTTCAAGGCATCATAGATGCGATACAGGTGCCTCTGGCTTGAACCGATCACCCAATGGCCCAGTGCACCACGGCTGACCGGCACGCCCGCGCGCTCGAAGGTTTGCGCCAGACGATAGAGCGGTGTGCCATCGACGTATTTATGAACAAGGGCAAAGGCCAGCGTCGAGGCCGTGGCAATGCTGCCCGGCAAGGGCTGTGCGGGCATCGGGGCGATGATGATCGGTGTGGCGATCCCGGTGCGGTCGCAATGGCGGCACGCATATTTGGCACGGGCATTCTGCAGAACCGTGGCCTTCACCTCAATGTGAAGCTGCTCGGTAACGACCTCGCCCATGCGATGCATCCGGCCGCTGCAGCAGGGGCAGACCTGCTGGTCGTCGGCCAGGTCATACTCGACGCGTTGGCGCGGCACGTTGGCTGGCAGTGGCTTGCGACCGCGCTTTTTGCCTGCGGGATTCTGCGCCTCCGGCAATCCCGTGTCGGGAAGATCGATCGCGTCCGGCTCATTGATATCGTCGAGATCTTCGTCTGCACTGGCCTCACGCGAGGCCTGCTCGGCTTCGTTGAAGATACGATCCATGTGCTTTTCGCTGCGCGGCGCAAAGCGGTGCAGCCGTGCCAGCGCCAGTTCCTCCTCAAGCTTCAGAATGCGCTGTGCAAGGGCGTCTTTCTCGGCCTCCAATGCAGCGACCTGGGCGGCCTTCGCCGCCAGAAGCGCCATCAATTCTTCAATGGTGGGGACGCCGGTTCGATCCATTACAGTCTTGAATCGGAAGCCCCCTCCCGCGTCAACAATCTTCAGCCAACAAACTGATATTGCCGCACCGGATGAGGGACCATCGCGTCAATATCGATCCCGTCCAGCAGCCATCGCAATTGCTCGGCGGTGAGCGCCACCACCGCTTCCGCACGCCGGGGCCATCGGAACTTGTCCTCCGTCAGCGCCTTCAACACCAGGACAAAGCCAGACCGCTCAAAGAACAGGAGCTTCATCCGGGTCCGACGCCGGTTGCAGAAGGCGAACACCGCGCGCTCGAATGGATTGAGGTCCATCGACTGCTCGACAAGGATCGCCAGGCTGTTGATCCCACAACGGAAATCGATCGGTTCCCGGTGGAGATAGACGCGCAGATCTTCAGCGAGCCGGAACATTGCAACGCCCCAGCACTTCGATGAACACAGACAGGGCTTGTGCATCCGCATTGGCCAGTTCAAGCAGAACACCATTGGGCAGCGATGCCTTCAATTGCAGGCGTACCGGCGATGCCAGGGTGCAGGGGCTGGCAGGCGGGCGTGCAGTCGGTGCGGCTTCAACCACCGGAACGAAAACTGACGGTCCGCAGGCCCGAACACCCTTTGGCGTCCACACCCCCTGTCGGTCCCGAAGCACTTTGACCCAGTTGCGCAACTGGTTAGCATTCACCCCATGCTCCAGCGCGAGCCTTGCAATCGAAACCCCCGGTTCAAGCGCTGCTGTGATCAACCGCTCCTTCCAAATCGGATCATACCGACGCTTCCCATTGCGAGAAACGCTCACCACTCCGGTCTGCCCTGAAATCCCGTCATCCAATGCCATTGTGTCCACGATCTCCTCGTGGACACAATCAATCATGACGATATCAGTGAACAGGTGCAGGGCTTTGCGCGCTTACG
>NZ_JABGCB010000056.1 GCF_013149295.1 Novosphingobium sp. SG751A | reverse complement strand
CGCTTTACCGTCTTCAATGGTGCGCCGTAACGGCGGAAGTATAAAGGAGCTCTACCATGAGTAGATGATCTTGCTGGCTATAGATCATGCCCACTGGACTAACCTCGGCTAGCAATAGCTGAAATCCCGAAAGGGACGGGGAAAAGTAGCATGTTCAGAAAAGGTCCGGAAGCGCCAAAGCCATCTGCGGCGTCATGGATCAGGGCAAGACGTGTATGGTGAAAGCTATACTGCCTGAACCCCAGTTTGCAGCGGCTAACAACGTGAGCGGTGTCGCAGGATGGTTGACGCGGCACATCGGAGAAATGGAGGAAAGGGCGTTGAGTTCCTCCCGAGCAAGCGGTCATGCCGCGAGCCTGCCAGCTTCTCCGGCGCACCCTCTGTAGGGAGGGGCAAGTGAACGAACGGGGCACCTAACCACGTCGGAACTCCGACTTCCGTAATTGCGGGATCGCCTAAACAGGACGGCTTGCCGGACCTGCATGGCGACGGAGCCGCCATAGTACTCAAATGCCCGGCGTAATGGCCGGGACAGTCTCCACTCTGATGGGGAACGAGCGCGGCCATAAGTGCGGGGCAACCCATGCGAAAAGCCTCAACGCTCGGGGGAAGGGCGGCAGCGACTGCGATCAGACAACCTCACGAGGAGGTGTGCTAATGCTGCCAGATACCATCGAGAGGGCCGTCAGATCACTCCCGACCATCATCAGGTCGGGTCGGCGGGTCAATGGACTCTTCCGCCTCATGAAAAGCCCGCTCCTTTGGGAGTATGCCTATCAGCAGATCGCGCCCAACAAGGGTGCGATGACGCCGGGCGTTGACGGCAAGACACTCGACGGCTTCTCGCCCGAGATGGTCAGGTCGATCATCGACCGGTTGGCGGACGGAAGCTATCGGCCCAAGCCGGTACGTCGGGTGTATATCCCGAAAGCCAACGGCAAGAAACGGCCGCTTGGCGTGCCGACCACGGAGGACAAGCTCGTCCAGGAAGTGGCGCGGACGCTCCTTGAGCAAATCTATGAACCGCTGTTCTCGCAGCACTCGCATGGGTTTAGGAAAGGGCGCTCGTGCCATACGGCGTTGGAATCCATCCGCGCCAAATGGACGGGGGTGAAGTGGCTGATCGACGTCGATGTTGTTGGGTTCTTCGACAATATCGATCATGATGTTCTGATCGGCCTGCTGGAAAAGCGGATCGCGGATCGTCGCTTCGTGCGTCTGATCCGAGGCTTGCTCAAGGCGGGCTATATCGAGGACTGGGTCTATCATCGGACCTACAGCGGCACACCTCAGGGCGGCGTCGTCTCGCCGATGCTGGCGAATATCTACCTCCATGAGCTTGATATGTTCATTGAGGCCCGGATAGTCAGCTTCACCAAGGGCGACAAACGCGGATACACGAATGATTATCGTCGTATCCGCAACCGCATCTCTTACCTTCGTCGGAATGTGGATGCGCTGCGAGCCCAAGGGTTTGCGGACTTCCCGAAGATCACCTCCATGCTGGAGGAGATCGGTCGGCTCAAGGCAGAACGGGCAACCGTTCCGGCCAGCGACGCCCTCGATCCCAGCTACAGGAGACTGCGATACTGCCGTTATGCCGATGACTTCCTTATCGGTGTGACCGGCAGCAAGGCGGATGCACGCCAGTTGATGGACGAGGTCAGGGTCTTCCTGACCGACACCCTGAAGCTGGAAATGTCCGCCGAGAAAAGCGGAATCCGAAAAGCCACGGACGGGGCGCGGTTCTTAGGATACGAGGTCTGCACCAGCACCAACCGTAATCCGCATAAGGCGATCTTCGATGGTCGTCCGACCTTGCGGCGCGGCTTGGCTGACCGACTGCGGCTTCGCGTTCCGAGGGATCGGGTTGTCCGGTTCGTCAATGACAAGGGCTGGGGTGACTATGAAGCCTTCCGCCCGCGTGGTCGGCCCGCGCTGCGCTTCGCAAGCGACGTGGAGATCGTCCTTGCCTACAATGCCGAATGGCGCGGCTTTGCGAACTATTATGCCCTAGCTGACGACGTGAAGCGCAAGCTGAACAAAGGCGGTTACTTCGCCCTGTTCTCCTGCGTCAAAACCATCGCCGCCAAGCATAGGACATCGGCTCGCAGCGTCTTCGCCAGACTGCGGCGTGGGATGGACTTCTTCATCCGCTTCGAGGTGGGAGATGAACCCCGCGCGATCAAGCTGTGGCAGTTGAAGGACCTGCGACGACATGTACGAACGTGGGGTGGGATCGATAATCCCCGCTCGGCCCAGTTCGTGTTTAGCAGGACAGAGTTGGTCGAACGGCTCAATGCTCGCCAGTGTGAGCGTTGTGGTCGGGAAGACCTGCCCTGCGAAATCCATCACGTCCGCCGGGTCGCGGAGATGCAATATGCCGGACTGTCTCGCCATATGCAGGCAGCACGGCAGCGCAAGCGCGTTGTCCTATGCGTCGCTTGCCACAATAGCATCCACGCCGGTCAACCAACCGACCGCCAACGGCGGATAGCACGCAGTCGTGGAGAGCCGGATGCGCTGAAAGGTGCACGTCCGGTTCGGAGGGGGGGCGAGCAATGTTCTCTCTGAGACCTTGCCGGCCTACCCTACT
>NZ_JABGCB010000055.1 GCF_013149295.1 Novosphingobium sp. SG751A | reverse complement strand
ATCATGCCCCGCCCCTTGGATCTGCATCCCGACCGATTGTTTCCCTCTGAGCCCGGCGTTCGGGCTGTTGCGCGCGAGCTTTATTCATATGTGAAGGATGCGCCGATTGTGAGCCCGCATGGGCATACGGACCCGAGCTGGTTTGCGCGCAACGAGACGTTTGGCAATGCGACCGAGCTGCTGCTGCGCCCGGATCATTATCTGTTTCGGATGCTCTATTCGCAGGGCGTGGCGCTGGAGGATCTGGGGATTGGCCCGGCCAAGGCGAGTTATGACCCGCGCAAGGCATGGCGGATTCTGGCGGAAAACTGGCATTTGTATCGCGGCACGCCCTCGCGCATGTGGTCGGACTGGGTGTTTTCCGAGGTCTTTGGCATGGGCGAAATGCTGAGCGCGGAGACGGCGGATTTCTATTTCGACACGATTACCGAGCAGCTTTCGACAGACGCTTTCCGCCCGCGCGCTTTGTTTGATCGCTATAATATCGAGGTGATCGCGACCACCGAAAGCCCGCTCGATGATCTGGCGCATCACGCCGCGATTCAATCGGAGAATGCCGCCGGTGGCTGGCAGGGCAGGGTGGTGACGGCCTATCGGCCCGATCCGGTGGTCGATCCGGAGTTCGAAGGCTTCCGTGATAATCTCAAGCGTTTCAGCGAGATAACTGGTGAGGATTGCCTTACGTGGCAAGGCTATCTGGCCGCCCATCGCCAGCGCCGCGCCTTCTTTGCGGCCCACGGCGCCACCAGCACCGACCATGGCCACCCCACCGCGCAGACCGCCAACCTGTCCTGCGCCGAGGCTGAGGCTTTGTTCGACCGCGTGGCCAAGGGCGCTTTCACGCCTGCCGATGCCGAACTGTTCCGCGCCCAGATGCTGACCGAAATGGCGGGCATGAGCCTTGAGGACGGGCTGGTGATGCAGATCCATCCCGGTTCTTTCCGCAATCACAATGCCGCGCTGTTCGCCGGATTTGGCCGCGACAAAGGTGCCGATATTCCGATGCGCACCGATTATGTGAACGCGCTCAAGCCCTTGCTCGACGTGTTCGGCAATGAGGCGGGCCTCTCCATCATCCTGTTTACGCTGGATGAATCAACCTATGCCCGCGAACTCGCGCCGCTTGCCGGGCATTATCCCTGCCTGAAGCTCGGCCCGGCATGGTGGTTCCACGACAGCCCTGAGGGCATGCGTCGCTTCCGCCACGCGACCACCGAAACGGCTGGTTTTTACAACACCGTCGGCTTCAACGATGACACGCGGGCCTTCCTCTCGATCCCGGCGCGGCACGATGTGGCTCGACGGATCGACTGCGGTTTTCTGGCGCAGATGGTGGTTGAACACCGGATGGCCGATTGGGAAGCAGCCGAATTGGCACAGGACCTGACCTATAATCTGGTGAAAAAGGCCTATAAGTTGTGAGCCGGATTTCCGCAAAGAACCTGCCCGTAAATGCTGCCCTCCCCTCTTATGACCGGGCGACGAAAAGCATCGGCATCGTCCATTTCGGCCTCGGCGCTTTCACCCGCGCGCATCAGGCGTGGTACACGGATCGCGCGATGGAGAGCCATGATGGTGACTGGCTGATCGCGGGCATTTCGCTGCGCAGTCCGACCGTTGGCGAGCAGTTGAACCCGCAGGACGGGCTTTATACGCTGGCCGAGAAATCGGGCGAGGGCACGAAATTGCGCGTGATCGGCAGCGTGGCCGAGGTACTCGTCGCGCCGGAAAACCCGTCGCGGATCAAGGTTTTGTTGAGCGATCCGGCCACCCATATCGTCACTTTCACCGTGACCGAGAAGGGCTATTGCCGCAAGGCGGACGGCGGCCTCGACCTGACCCTTGCGGCGGGAGGTTTCTATCCGCTGCTGGCCGATGCGCTGGCCGCGCGCAAGGCGGCGGGGATCGGCGGGCTGACGCTGCTGTCCTGCGACAATCTGGCCGACAATGGACATCAGTTGAAGCGCCTGATGGGTGAATATCTGGCCGCACATCATCCCGATCTGGTGGATTGGGTCGCTGCAAATTGCACCTTCCCATGCAGCATGGTCGACCGCATCGTGCCGGCCACGACCGAGGCCGACCGCGCCGAGGTTGAGGGCCTGCTTGCCCTGCGCGATGAAGGCGTGGTGATGACCGAGCCTTTCAGCCAATGGGTGATCGAGGACGCCTTTGCCGGTCCGCGTCCGGCGTGGGATGCGGTGGGTGCGCAGATCGTTGCCGATGTCGCGCCCTATGAGACGGCGAAGTTGCGGATGCTGAACGGGGCACATTCGGCGCTGGCTTATTGCGGGCTTGCTGCGGGATATTCCTATGTGCATCAAGCGGTTGGTGATCCCGCCTTGCGCGAAATGGCCTTGCGCCTGATGCGCGAGGAAGCCGCCCCGACCATCCCCGCGCCCGAGGGCATGGACCTTGCCGCCTATGCCGCCGCGTTGATCGAGCGCTTCGACAATCCGGCGCTCAATCACCGCCTGATCCAGATCGCGATGGACGGTTCGCAAAAGATCCCCCAGCGCTGGCTTACCACCTTGGCCGCCAATCAGGCGCAGGGGCGGCAATGCCCCGCCATCCTCTCGGCCATCGCCGCATGGATCAAACATCTGCGCGGAGACAACGGCCCCGTCGATGACCCACGCGCACAGGAACTCGCACAAGCGGCAACGGGCGAGGATGCCATCCAAGC
>NZ_JABGCB010000054.1 GCF_013149295.1 Novosphingobium sp. SG751A | reverse complement strand
CGATCGAAGTATCGACCGCGTAGACGACCATGTACCCAGCACACGAAACTGAACCCGGAGAATAAGGCATTGACTGTGGGGCGATTAGACGACCCACTGGCGTGGGAATGGCGCAGGTTTAGAGGTTTCGCTGCTACTCGCGAGCTGATTTCTTGGGTTGAGCCCCGCTGACGAGAGGCAGATTTTGCGGCTCCTTCAACCGAGGAGTCGACCCATGACCAACACCACAATGCCAGCCCCAGCCACCACGCTGCGGGAGCGAATGATCGAGGACATGAATCTGCATCGGCTGTGCCGCACCACGCAGCATGGCTATTTGCGGGATATCACGCGATTTGCGATTTGGCTGGGGCGCCCGCCTGATACCGCCACCGAGGAGGATCTGCGCCGCTACCAGATCGAGCAGACCGAGACGGGGTTTGGCGCGCCGGCGATGAACACGGCTGTTTCGGCGTTGCGGTTCTTCTTTATCCGTACGCTCGATCGACCTGACGTGATCCGCAAACTCCACCGGGTCAAGCATCCGCGTGGCTTACCGACCGTACTCAGCCGCGAGGAAGTGAGCCGGATGCTCGATGCCACGACGAGTATCAAGCATCAGGCGATCCTGTCGGTGGCTTATGGCGCTGGGCTTCGCGCCGCCGAAGTGACCCACTTGAGGGTTCGCGACATCGACAGCGAGCGCATGCTGCTGCGGGTTGAGTGTGGCAAAGGCGGTCGCCATCGCAACGCCATGCTTGCCCAGGATCTGCTGCTTCTCCTGCGCGAATGGTGGAAGATCGGGCGCAAGGAAGGCGTGATGCACCCTGATGGCTGGCTCTTCCCCGGCCAGCACTACCTGAAGCCTATCAGCACCCGGCAGGTCCACCGGATCGCAGCCGAAGCGGCCCACGCGGCGGGGATAACCAAGCGGGTCGGCCCCCATACTTTGCGCCACAGCTTTGCTACACACCTACTCGAAGATGGCGTCGATATCCGCGTCATCCAGGTGCTGTTGGGGCATACCCAATTACAAACCACAACGCTCTACACCCGGGTTGCCATCCGCACGGTCAAGGCGGTGGTTAGCCCGCTCGACAGACTGGCGATGTTCCCGGCCACCCAGGCGGCGCCTCCCGGCTGAGCCGTTGCGCACCTCACTCGAGGTCGCCGATATCTTCCGCAGCGCCGGGCCTGTCTATCGGGCGGCCCACGTCGGGCATCTGAGCCTCGGCCAGCTCAAGGTCATGACGGCCATCGAGAACTGCCGCACCGCCGCGCTGGGCGGTCACGTCGAGGCCTGCGACGACTGCGGGCATTGGCGGATCGCCTACAACTCATGCCGCAACCGGCACTGTCCCAAGTGTCAGGGGGCAGCAGCACGCACATGGCTCGCGGCGCGCGAGGCAGATCTGCTGCCGGTCGGCTACTTCCACGTCGTGTTCACGCTGCCCGCCGAGATCGCGGATATTGCCTGGCAGAACAAGGCCGTGCTCTATGACCTCCTCTTCCGCGCGGCTGCGGACACGATGCTGACCATCGCCGCCGATCCCCAGCACCTTGGCGCGCGGGTCGGCATCACCGCTGTCTTGCACACGTGGGGATCGGCACTGACCCACCATCCGCATGTGCACATGATCGTGCCGGGCGGAGGGATCGCGCTCGACGGTACGCGCTGGATCTCTTCGCGCCCGGCCTTCCTGCTGCCGGTGCGCGTACTGGGCGCGCTGTTCCGCCGATTGTTCCTCACCCGCCTGCTGGCGTTGTTCGATGCCGGCAAGCTGGCCTTCTTCAGCACCTTGGTGGGCCTCGCGAAACGCAAGATATTCCTGCGGTATCTGTCGCCGATCCGGAAAAAGCGCTGGGTGGTCTATGCCAAGCCGCCCTTTGCCGGGCCGCAGGCAGTACTGGCCTATCTCTCGCGCTACACCCACCGCGTCGCCATCTCGAACCGGCGGCTCGTCGCATTTGACGAGGGAGGTGTGACGTTCCGGTACAAGGACTATCGCTGCGGCGGGGCCGAGCGCCAGCAGGTTATGTCGCTGGCCACCGAAGAGTTCATCCGCCGCTTCCTGATCCACGTCCTGCCGCGCGGCTTCCACCGCATCCGGCATTACGGGCTGCTCGCCAGTTCAACCCACAAGGAGGCCATGGTGCTCGCCCGCAGGCTGCTTGGCGTCGTCGCGCCGATCGAAGAGCCCGAACCAGACGAACCGCCCGATCATCGTCCGCCGTGTCCGTGCTGCGGCGGACACATGACCATCATCGAAGACTTCGCCCGTTGGTGCCAACCGCGTGCACCGCCATCATCGACACCGCCCGCCCGGAGACAAGCGCCATGATCCGGCATGGCTTCCCCTGCATGATGGCCGCGATCACTGCGTCCCGGCCCATGGGGATATGTGCGCCAGCGCCGCGACCACAGCCAATATTGCGCTCAATACCGGCAGGATTAGGAGCTCTTCGAGAGCGAATGCCACTTAGAGTCTTTGTTATTCCGCCAATCACAGGCTGGTCGGCACGCCTGCTTCAGCCACCCCAATCCACACCAAAGCCCGTTTACCCATAGACCTGGGCGAGCCTCACCGCGGGTCGTACCTGTCCGGGTTTAGTACGCCTGACGGCGCCCGAAACCCTTCGACAGAGCAGACAGTCCTGCTGCAAGTGACCGCAACCCGAACCCGTCGTTCGTTCATAAGTTCGGGTATTAGGGAACTCATCCGCCGCTCTATCTCCTTTTTGCAAGAGCCAAAGTGGAGAAGCGTGAGGGCTATTCGCCCCCGGCCATAGCCAGCGCATCGGCACCCGCCGGAAAGTGAAGCCGGTCTGTGCGATCGTGCACCGCATCCCACACCGCCTGGGCAACATCGCTCTCG
>NZ_JABGCB010000053.1 GCF_013149295.1 Novosphingobium sp. SG751A | reverse complement strand
CGTAAGCGTCCGGTTCACCCCTTCTTGGTATGGGCTCGATGGATTTTAGCTTCGAGCTCGGAGGCACCTTTTAGCCAAGTGCTAAAATATACCGGAGCATGGTCCTTGAAGTAGATGACCGCCAAGCCGAGAGAATCGTATTTTGCGAATTTCACGATTGCTGAAAGATCGTGTTCGACAGTTTTCCGAGGTGTGCGCAATCTTAAGATGCTGCCACGCCAGCTGATCTTGGTCCAATAGGCTGCCCATCCAATGAAGAAGCCCATAAACCCAAAACCGGCGATCAAAAAATAGAAGGCCGCATTTTGTTGCTCGGCATCAGGTCGTGTTGAGCCACCCGAGAGCATAATGAAACCGAAAAGCGCAAGCATCGCCATGGTTCCGATAAGCAGGCAATGCAGCAGCGGGCCAGGTAGAAGCAAATGCCACCCATCAGGGGTCAATTTGGCCCGCGCAGGCCTGGCTGCTACGAAACATGAGACCGCGACACTAGCGACTGCGCCAATCAGGCCTGCAATGATTGACATGAGCTTCTCCCGCGAGTGGCGCGGAGACTGTAATTACGCTGTCGTTTGAATATTCCAAGGCAACAGTTCATCAATCCGGTTGATGGGATGGCCCTTGCCGATGCGGTCGAGAACATCGGCCAGCCATTCCTGCGGGTTGACGCCATTGAGCTTGGCGGTTTCCAGCAGCGAATACATGGCGGCAGCGCGCTCGCCGCCGCAGTCGGCACCGGCAAAAAGCCAGTTTTTGCGGCCCAGACATATCCCCCGGAGCGCGTTCTCTGCCGGGTTGTTGTCGATCTCCAGCCTGCCGTCCTCGGTATAGGTCAGCAATTGGGGCTTGAGCTTCACAGCATAGCGCAGCGCCTCAGCCAGCGGTGAGCGAGCCGATACCTTCGACAGCACATCATCTGCCCATGCGAAGAAATCCAGTGCCTTGGCTTTCGATGCCATGCGCGCCTGCCGCCGTTCCTCAGCCGACATATCGTCGATCTGGCGCTCGATGGCGTAAAGGTCGCGGATCATATCCAGCCCTTGGCGCGCCACGGAATGCTCGTCCGCCTTGAATACGTCATGCAGCTTGCGGCGGGCATGTGCCCAGCAGGCGACAGGCGTTATCCGCCCCGGCTCACGATCAGGGGCATAGAGCCGCTCGAACCCGGCATAGGCATCGGCCTGCAGGAAGCCCGCGAATGACTTGAGGTGTTCGCGTGGCCGCTCGCCCTTGCGATCCGGGCTGTAGCGGAACAGTGCTGCCGGTCTATCCGATGCGTCCCATCGTCGGTTGTCGCGCAGATAGACCCACAGCCTGCCGGTGGCGGTCTTCCCGGTCCCCGGCGCCAGCACCGGAACAGGCGTGTCATCAGCGTGGAGTTTGATGCTGGCCATGACGTGATCGGTAATCTTGTCGACCAGCGGTTGCAGCAGCCAGCTTGCCTGCCCCAGCCAGTCCGCCATCGTCGAGCGGCTGATCTCCACGCCTTCGCGGGCATAGATCTGCGACTGGCGATACAAAGGCAGGTGATCGGCAAACTTCGAGACGATGACATGCGCCAGCAGGCCGGCGCCAGCACGGCCACGCGGCACGGGCAGCCCCGGGGCCGGTGCCTGGCTGATGGCATCGCAGCGATTGCAGGACAGCTTGGGCCGAACATGACGGGTGACGCGGAAGCGACCCGGGACATATTCCAGCACCTCGGTCACGTCCTCGCCGAGTTTGCCCATTGTACCGCCACAGGCCGAGCAGCCGTCGGCATCCGGTGCGGCGTGCATGATCTCGTCGCGAGGCAGATGGTCGGGCAGCGGCGCGCGGCGCGGCTTGCGTGGGGGAGCCTTGGTGGGCGCATCACCGGGCACGCCGCCTTCGACCACGCACTCGGCATGGGCATGCTCGGCTTCGAGGTCTTCCAGCGTCAGTTCAAGTTGATCGGCCTCTGCCGCAAGGCGCTCGGAGGATTGGCCGAACTTCATGCGCCGAAGACGGGCCAGCTGAACCTTGAACTTCTCGATCTGCAGCGCGGTCAGCTTGATCGAATTCTGCGCCATCTCCAGCTTCTCGCGGGTCTCGCCATGGGCGGTCTGCTCGGCGGCCAGCGCCTGCTCTGACGCCATCGCGCGCGCCAGCATGGCAGCGGCAAAAGCGCGCAATTCTGCGGGATCAGCAGGCAGTTCGAAATCGTCGGGAGACACGCTTCCCGCTAGCAGAATCCGCCCCTTCGCCCAAGCAAAAAGCCCGGAATTGCGGCAATTACAACGTCATAGTTGAGCAGGTGTGCGGGGTGGTTCGGGCGCCACCGTCCGCCGCCAATCCATCGCCTCGATCAGCAAGGCGAACTGCGCAGGGGTCAATACCACGCCGCCTTCGATCAAGGGCGGCCACACAAAACGGCTGCGTTCCAGACGCTTTGCGAACAGGCAAAGCCCGCTGCCATCCCAGTGCAGCGCCTTCAAGTAATTGCCGCTCTTGCTGCGAAACAGGAAGACATGACCGCCGTAGGGCTCGACCGCGAACAAGGGACGCACCAGCGCGGCAAGCCCGTCAAAGCCGAGCCGCATGCTGACCGGCTTGCTCGCCAGATAGACCTTGGTGCCCGGCGCCAGCGAAATCATGCGACATCCCGCAACGCGCGCAGCACCCGCGCCAGTGCCTTCTCGTTGACATAGCTGTCCACCGACAGCCGGATGCCGCCGGGCAGATCGACGTCTATCGCTCCGGGGCGAGTGCCGGGATGCGGGCGGGTCAGTTCCTCGGCGGCGGTGTGCTGGGCAGGCGCTGGCTGTGGTGCCATCGGCGTGGGGGCAAGCGCTTGGCCTGTCGGTTCAGCCACCGAACCATAGGCGATGAACTGCAGCGGCTCACTGGAAAGCTTCTCCGCCTCTCGGCGCATCCGCCGCCAGCCATGGATCAGCCCCGGCGACATGCCCAATCGCTTGGCCACGCCCACGATCGTGGCTTTGGGCTCGTCGCACATCGCCAGAACCGCCGCGCGCTCCTCATCCGAATATCGGCGGCGACGTTCCACCCCGGTGATGATTTCAACCCTATCCAACGCACTCTCCTTACGCAGTGCGAATGGACACTGCGTAAGGCGCGCTCATCGCGATTGTGCATCAACCTGGCAACACGACCAAGGCCGGACGCTTAC
>NZ_JABGCB010000052.1 GCF_013149295.1 Novosphingobium sp. SG751A | reverse complement strand
GGCACGGGTGTTGACTTGTCGAATGTGAAGATGAGCATGAACCCGTTTGACGAGATCGCGGTGGAAGAGGCGGTTCGGCTGAAGGAGAAGGGCGTGGCGAGCGAGGTGGTCGTCGTGTCGATCGGCCCGGCGAAGGCGCAGGAGACGTTGCGTTCGGCGCTGGCGATGGGGGCGGACCGGGCGATTCTGGTGGGCACCGAAGTGGCGGTTGAGCCGCTGTCGGTGGCCAAGATCCTTAAGGCGATTGTGGCCGAGGAGGCGCCGGGTCTGGTGTTGCTGGGCAAGCAGGCGATTGACGATGATAATAACCAGACCGGTCAGATGCTGGCCGCCTTGCTGGGTCGCCCGCAGGGGACGTTTGCTTCGCGGGTCGAGGTGGATGGCGAGCATGTGCTGGTGACGCGCGAGGTTGACGGCGGTCTGGAGACGGTGCGGCTGAGCCTGCCCGCGATCGTGACGACGGACCTGCGGCTCAATGAACCGCGCTATGCTTCGCTGCCCAACATCATGAAGGCCAAGTCGAAGAAGCTCGAGACGAAGAGCCCGGCCGATTACGGCGTGGACGTGACGCCGCGCGTCAAGGTGCTGAAGGTTTCCGAACCGGCGGTGCGCAGCGCGGGCGTGAAGGTGGCCGATGTCGATGCGCTGGTGGGCAAGCTTAAAGAATTGGGCGTCGCCTGAGCGGAGGCGAGGGCGAAACCAAGAAAAGGAATTATAAGATGAGCGTTCTGGTTTGGGCTGAACATGACAATGCGGCCTTGAAGGATGCCACGCTGTCGGCGGTGAGCGCGGCCTTGCAACTGGGCGAGGTGCATGTGCTGGTGGCCGGTTCGGGCGTTGGCGGCGTGGCCGAGGCGGCGAGCAGGATTGCGGGCGTGGCCAAGGTGCTGGTGGGCGATGATGCGGCCTATGAACATGGCCTGCCCGAGAATATCGCGCCGCTGGTGGCGGGTCTGATGGGCGGCTATGACGCCTTTGTGGCGCCTGCGACGACCACGGGCAAGAACATCGCCCCGCGCGTGGCGGCCTTGCTCGATGTGGCGCAGATCTCGGATATTCTGAGCGTGGAAGGGCCCAAGAGTTTCACCCGCCCGATCTATGCGGGCAATGCGATCGCCACGGTCGAGAGCTCGGATGCCAAGCTGGTGATCACCGCGCGCGGCACCGCCTTTGCCAAGGCGGCGGCGGACGGCGGCAGCGCGGCCATCGAGAGCATCGCCACCACCGGCGACGCGGGGCTGTCGAGCTTTGTGGGCGCGGAAATCGCCAAGAGCGAACGGCCCGAACTGACCAGCGCCAAGGTGATCGTGTCGGGCGGTCGCGCTCTGAAGGATGCCGAGACCTTTGCCGCCACGATCCTGCCGCTGGCCGACAAGCTGGGCGCGGCGGTGGGCGCATCGCGCGCTGCCGTGGACGCAGGCTATGTGCCCAATGACTATCAGGTGGGCCAGACCGGCAAGATCGTCGCGCCGCAGGTCTATGTGGCCGTCGGCATTTCCGGGGCGATCCAGCACTTGGCGGGCATGAAGGACAGCAAAACCATCATCGCCATCAACAAGGACGAGGACGCGCCGATCTTTCAGGTGGCCGATATCGGGCTGGTGGCGGACCTGTTTACCGCCGTGCCCGAACTGACGGGGAAGCTCTGAGCCATGAGCGATATCCAGCACGAGGAGGGCCAGCGCGAGGAGGGCCGGCGCGAGACCATGCCCTATGATGTGGTGGTGGTCGGCGGGGGTCCTGCGGGGCTTTCGGCCGCCATCCGGATCAAGCAGTTGAATGCCGATCTGAGCGTCTGCGTGCTGGAGAAGGGCTCGGAAGTGGGGGCGCATATTCTGTCGGGCGCGGTGGTTGATCCGCGCGCGCTGGATGAACTGCTGCCCGATTGGCGCACCGACGACTGCCCGCTTGCCGAAACTCCGGTGACCGACAACTGGCACTGGGTGCTGACCAAAACGGGCAAATATTCGGTGCCCCACGCGCTGATGCCGCCGTTTATGAGCAATGACGGCAATTACACCGCCAGCCTTGGCAATCTGTGCCGCTGGCTGGGCGGCAAGGCCGAGGAGCTGGGGGTGGAGATCTTCCCCGGCTTCCCGGCGGCCGAGCTGCTCTATGATGGCGAGAAACTCATCGGCGTGCAGACCGGCGACATGGGCGTCGATCATGAGGGCAAGGCGAAGGGCGACTATCAGCCCGGCATGAACCTGACGGCCAGATACACTATTCTGGCGGAGGGCGCGCGCGGGCATCTGACCAAAAGGGTCAAGGCCAAGTACGATCTTGAGCGCGATTGTCAGCCGCAGGTTTACGGTCTGGGCATCAAGGAATTGTGGGACATTGACCCCGCCAAACACGTTCCCGGCCGGGTGCTGCACACGCAGGGCTGGCCGCTGTCCGAGAGCGAGAGCTGGGGCGGGGGCTTCCTCTATCATCAGGCGGGCGGTCAGGTGGCGCTGGGGTTTGTGACGGCGCTGGATTACGCGAACCCGCATGTGTCTCCTTACGAGGAATTCCAGCGCTGGAAGCAGCATCCTGAAATCCGGGCGATCCTCGAAGGCGGCAAGCGGGTCAGCTATGGCGCGCGGGTGATCAACGAGGGCGGTTGGCAGTCGGTGCCGCATCTGGCCTTTCCGGGCGGGGTGCTGGCGGGATGCAGCGCGGGCTTTGTCAATGTGCCGCGCATCAAGGGCAGCCACACCGCGATGAAGAGCGGCATGCTGGCCGCAGAAGCCATCGTGGAAGCCATCGCGGCGGGCCATGAAGGCACGCAGCTTGATGGCTATGAGGCCACCTTGCGCGAAAGCTGGATCGCGGACGAGCTGAAGCTGGTGCAGAACGCCCAGCCTCTGGTGGCCAAATTCGGCGGGGCGCTGGGCACGGTGCTGGCGGGCGCGGACATGTGGGCGCGATACCTGCGGGTGAACCCGTTCGGCGCGATGGTCCATCATACCGACGCCGAGGCCACCGGGCGGGCCGATCTCTATCAGCCCATCGCCTATCCCAAGCCCGATGGCGTGATCAGCTTCGACCGGCTGACCAATGTCTCCTTCTCCTTCACCAACCATGAGGAGGATCAGCCGTGCCATCTCAAACTCACCGATCCCTCGGTGCCCACGCGCGTCAACCTGCCCCGCTATGCCGGGCCGGAAGCGCGCTATTGCCCCGCCGGGGTCTATGAGTTCGTCGATGCTCCGGGCGGCGAAGGGGCCGAAACCCGCCTCCAGATCAACGCCCAGAACTGCGTCCATTGCAAGACCTGCGACATCAAGGACCCAACGCAAAACATCACATGGGTCGCGCCCGAAGGCGGCGGTGGGCCCAATTATCCCAATATGTGAGAAGAAGGAGAATATGCGAGGGTCTAGACCCTCGCGCTCCCGGGACTGTCTGCGTGG
>NZ_JABGCB010000051.1 GCF_013149295.1 Novosphingobium sp. SG751A | reverse complement strand
GCGGTTTCTCCAGGTTCGAGCTTCGCAACCCAAACCTATCCGAAAATCACGGTGACCACCTCAACCCCAGCTACACCACGACATGGGACGCGATCTTAGCCGATCCCATTTTGGCTGGTGATGCCTGAGGGCCGATGGCGATCCGGCAACGCAAATTATCCTGCGGACAGAAGATCTATTGTCACGGCCGATAATGTGAAGTGTCCTTCGATGGCGCCCTTATCCAGAAACGTGCGGAATTCAACCGGCAGCCACGGCCTATGAATTTCAAAAGTATCGGAAAAGCAGAATTTTCCGGACTGATTGATATGTACAATATCTTTGGTCGCAACTTTGCCATCGGCAATCACATCAAAGCGAAATGAGTTGGTGGTCAGGCTACCGCTGGTTTCGAATTCAAAGACGACCTGCCATCGCCCGACAGGAAGATAGAGAAATGGCCCAAAGGTGAGACAACGGGCTGGTCCTACCAGATCGAACTTTCCATCGGTCTGAGCAAAAGGGGGGCTGCCATTGGTAAACACCTGCAACGGAAGCGAAAGCTTGGTGGCCGTTTCCATGCGGGCAGCATTATAGAAATGCGCCAGTTGCGCGATGGCCAAACTTGTGGCGAGATCGCTCTGCCTCCCCCTAATCTCGTGGAGGCTTGGCAAGGTTATGATTTCCGCCACGCCAGCAGGGACGGCATCAGATACATCACTGATAACACCGCCCGATTGGTCCGGACCAGCATCGGGAAACGGTTTGATCGACCGATCCATGGCAAGCAGTTGCCAACAGCCGACCTGTGCCATTGCAACAGTCCGGACTGCATCTATCATCGCAACGCCATGAATTTTCATATATTCATGGCACGATGCATCAAAATCTGTCGACACGGGAATAAGCGGAAAACTGGATTTCCGTGTAAATTCGACGATTTCACTATTAGGAAGGTCTGTTAGAAGCACCAATGGAATATCAGTTTTCTTCAGAATTTCTTGAACAACTTCAGAATTATCATTCAAGCTTACCAGATTACATTCGCCAATTTTTTTAGAAATAAGATCTCTATACTTATGAGCGACAGCATAGGTATTTGAATGCGGTAATCCAAAAATCAATCCCTTAACCTGAACAGCTTGGTTCACGATCAGAGCTAGGTCTTGTGTCATATAGTCGAATTCCGTCGCTTTTTCAGGCTGTGCTGAGGGGGCAAACACGGTTGGACTTAGGATCTGAACGCCTCTCCGTCTTTTGGAAATGTCCCAATGAATCTTGAAAAGGCACTATCGATCATTGTCTTCGCGATGGTTATGCGGCCTTCGATTGGGGGTCAATGGGGTCATGAGCCAGCGCGGGTAACTTACGACGGCAACCCTGCTGACTGAGCAGGCGCTTCGATATTGGGCCGGAGCGGTAACCATTTACCAACACACTCAAAGTCGTGAGCCGTCGCTGCCAATTGCGATTGCGCTAGCAAAACTGGCTCGCCGGGATAATGGCATTGCGCCCAGCAAGACCGCTGCCTTGCTCTTCGAAGCGGCACCACCGGCTTGGGCAGCGGCAGCGGCGCGGGATTGCCGCCCGCTTTATCACTTAGGCTTCGGTTCAAAAGTTGATTGAAAAAGCCAAAGGCGATCTGCCGGGTGGCGTGCCCCAATTCTGCTTTCATCATGGAAGCCAGCCGGGCCATAATACCCTAGCTTTCCATATGCGCGATATGGAAGCGATAATTCTTGAAAAGACTGGTGCACCCGACAGGATTCGAACCTGTGACCCCTGCCTTCGGAGGGCAGTACTCTATCCAGCTGAGCTACGGATGCGCACGAGTTGATTGCGCGGTTAGCAGCGCTTGACCGCCATGGCCAGAGATTTTCGCTTCGTGGCAAAAACTTTGGCGCATTAGGCTTTTGGCAAGAGCTAGTTTCTATAAAGTAGGAGTCATGGAACCTGCGCCTTTCCCTTCCGATGCTCCGGCCCCATCGGGGGCTTTGCCCGGTGATACCGATTCTCTGGGCGCCGATCCTTTGGGAATGCGCTGGGGCGCTCTGCGCGAAGCCGCGCGGGCGATCGGGGCGCTGGCGGGGGGAAATTCGGCCCAAGAAGTGACCGCGCTGCTGGCATTTCCGGCCGGTTTGCGCCGGGCCGATCCACGCCGGGCGCGGTTGATCGAACAATCCATTGGCGATCTGGTGGCGATTATGGAGCCGGGCGTGGCCGCGCTGCTTGCCGTGCATGAACGCGGCGGCGATGTGAGACCTGCAGCGCGCGCGCTGTGGCAGGAGTTCACCTCGGCGCGCGGCGGCTTGCTGGCGCTGGTGCCCCCGGGCGACGATCAGGGCTTGTAAGTTCGCGTTCTGTTCCTAAAATGGCAGGATGGATATTCCGCCTGATTCGCTGACCGCCGGCAATCTTACGCCCGATGCTCTGGCTGTCGCGCGCGGCATTGGCCGCCTGTTTGCCCGCAACGATATCTGGTGCATGGCCGAAATGCCGCTGCGCAACGGACGGCGGGCCGACCTGATGGGCATCGATGCCAAGGGACAGGTCATCATCGTCGAAATCAAAGTGGCCCGCGCCGACCTGATGGGCGACGGCAAATGGACAGACTATCTCGACCATTGCGACCGCTTCTTCTGGGGGTTGGCCAGCCACCTCGACCGCGCCTGCATGGAAAGCGAAGCCTTTCGCCCCGACCAGTGCGGGCTGATCGTGGCCGATGGCTATGACGCCGAAATCCTGCGGCCCGCGCCCCTCATGCCGTTGGCCCCCGCGCGGCGCAAGGTCGAGGTCGAGCGGTTGGCGCGGGCGGCCTTGCGGCGGCAGGCGGTGGCGCTGGATCCGCGGATCGGGCAGTGGGGTGGGGCTTAGGAAGGTTAAAGGGAAGAAATGATGCGAGGGTCTAGCTGTCTGGTTGCGACACATCATTGGCATAGTATAAGATGTCGTCGACTTGCTTCATAAGATCGTCGGGCGCCGACGGTTTGTAAAGAGGATTAGCTAGGCGGCTTGGACAAATTCAGTCATGTATCAGGCTTGGGCGCTGGGGGGCGACTGATCTCCCATGATAATGCCTACCTTAGCGCTCAGATGGACTGGCAACGCTTGGACCAGCCCGAGCAATTCATCGTCAGGCAGTGCCGCAAAGATTAATACGATCAAACCTCTGCCATCTTCCTCGATCATCATGGGAGAGTAGCCGCGGGCTTTGAGATGAGCGAGGGCAGCCGCTTCGTTCTCTGGGAGGACGCTGAATCGGGCGGGTATTGACTTTACCATTCCGCTTATCTGCCTCCTAATTAGCGTTGCCGCAATTGACGCGACCGATGTTAATTGATTCAAGACTCCATTTTGGAGGCAGGCTTGAGCAGGGGCGATCTCACCGAGGCAGAATGGCGCGTTCTGAAGGGCCTGCTGCCGATCAAGCCTGAGAACCGTGGTCGCGGCAGGCTGCCCGAGCAGAACCGCTCCATCATCAACGGCATTCTCTGGCGGCTACGCTGCGGCGCTCCGTGGCGCGACGCCCCACCCAAATATGGTAGCTGGAACACGATCTATCGTCGGTTCCGGCGGTGGAATGAGGCCGGGGTCTGGGAGACCGTCGCCGTGACGTTGGCCGAGATCATGGCCGACAGCGGCCACTACAGCATCGACAGCACTACCATCCGCGCCCACGTCTCGGCAGCGGGCGGAGCCAAAGGCCAGATGGAGTAACGGTCGGGTTTCAGTTGCACAGTTCAGTTACTGGGTTGGCGACCTCCCGATATGATGGTTGTGCGGCGTCAGCGGTAGGGCTG
>NZ_JABGCB010000050.1 GCF_013149295.1 Novosphingobium sp. SG751A | reverse complement strand
CACCGGCCTTGGGGCCTTCGAGATCGACTTCGACGATTTCGAGCGGGGTCTTGGGCGCAAAAGCAACGGCGGCGCGGGTCTTCATCTGTATGCTCTCCTGAATAGGCCGATGAGTCCCCGACCATTTTGTTTGCTTTACATACAAACCGGACGGGGGCGGCGTCAACGCCCCAATGGCATCAAGGCGATGGAAAGATAATTGTGGTCCCGCAAAGGGCCAATGGCAAGGAGGCAATCTCTAGCGCGGGGGCCGCATCGGGCTAGCGGTGTTTTCCGCAAAATAGTGTTCACAGATTTGCACGAATCGCTGTTGCCATCCGCGTTCGCCTCGTCTAGTGGCAGCCCCTCACCGCATGGATGGCCCGATGGCGGAGTGGTGACGCAGCGGACTGCAAATCCGTGCACGCCGGTTCGATTCCGGCTCGGGCCTCCAATTTTGCCTCTCAGGACGTCTGAGAGGGTCCCGTAAATGGCTGTTTTCTGCCGTTTTTATCTGGTATTATGCCTCGTGTGATGTCGAGGCATTTCACCAAATCTCACCCATATGATGGATGAAGTGATGGTAGGCTCCGACATGCCGATACGGAGATACCATCATGACGGACGGCAAGCGGCAGAAATCCGGGCTTACAGCGGCATGGGTGTCGCGCGCGAAGCCCAAAGACAAGCCCTATAAGCTGAGTGACCGCGACGGCTTATACCTGCTGGTGGAGCCAGCCGGTGGCCGCGTGTGGCGGATGAATTACCGCATTTACGGCAAGCAGAAAACCATAACTTTTGGGCGTTGGCCGGAGCTCCTGCTTGGAGAAGCGCGCGAGCGTTTGCTTGATGCGCGTCGGCTGTTGGCCAAGGGTGTTGATCCGGTCGAGCAGGCCAAGCTGGACAAGATCGCACGGACGCTGGCTGCTTCTCATACCTTTGAGGCGGTAGCTGGTGAATGGCTTGAGAAAATCATTGCCGAGGGCGCGGCGGCGATGACGGTTAAAAAGGCCCGGTGGCTTTTGGCGAAGCTTTATCCCGCCATAGGTCGCCGTCCGATCCGGGAAATTTCGGCGCATGAACTGCTTCTGGCGTTGAAGAAAATCGAAGCAACCAAGCGCTACGATACCGCCAATCGGGCGCGCACCGCCGCCAGTCAGATTTTCAGATATGCCATCGCCACGGCGCGCACTGAGCGGGATATAGCCTCAGATCTTCGTGGGGCCTTGGCGACGCCTAAAACGACTCATCGTGCGGCAATCACCACTCCGATGGAGGCAGGCGCTTTGCTACGGTCCATTGACGATTACGATGGACATCCCCTGACTGGGACCGCCTTGCGGTTGCTGGCTCACGTCTTCGTTCGGCCCGGGGAATTGCGCTGGGCTGAATTCAGCGAGTTTGATCTGGAGAGGAAGGTATGGACGATCCCGGGCCATAAGATGAAAATGCGTCGCCCGCATGCCGTTCCATTGTCCCGGCAGGTGATTGCCATACTGGCAGAGATCGAGCACGATTCGGGTTATAGCCCTTTCCTTTTTCCCTCCCTTCGTGCGCTTGATCGACCAATGTCCGACAACACAATCAACGCGGCTTTGCGCCGATTGGGCTATGCTAAGGATCAGATGACGGGCCATGGATTTCGCGCAATGGCGGCAACGTTGCTCAATGAGATGGGATGCTGGAATCCCGACGCGATTGAACGCCAGCTTGCCCACGCAGATGGCAACTCAATCCGGCGCGCTTATGCTCGCGGGCAGTATTGGGATGAGCGTGTGCGGATGATGCAGCACTGGTCCGATTACCTCGACCAATTGCGTGTCGGCGCAACGATATTGCGACCCCAGTTTGGGCACAGCGGATCTTAGAGCCGGATGGGATTGAGAGATCTATCGGATATCACGGACTGGGAATGACACCTGATTGCCCGGTCTTTTCGCCTTCCAAGCGCGCTGAACGTCGGCAGGCAACGAATGTGTGACGTGGTTGCATGCGCTCCAGAGCGGCTTTGTCAGACGGTAATTGCCGCTGCCATCAAACTGCTATCCCTTCACCCCCTCGTAGGAGATCTGGAATGCGCTATTTCCTCGACACCGAATTCAACGGCTTCGGCGGTGAGTTGATCTCCATCGCATTGGTGCCCGAAGAGGAAGGACGCGCCCATTTCTATGAAGCCATCACCTGTCCTTCGCCTACGCCATGGGTTGCCGAGAATGTGATACCGGTACTGGAGGTCAAACCTCGCAGCCGAGCCCAGGTGGCACGCCTGTTTGCCCGTTATCTCCATAATGATCCGGAGCCTTTGTTGGTGGCCGACTGGCCCGAGGATATCGCTCATGCCGCGCGTCTGCTGGTGACAGGACCGGGGCTGATGGTGTCGGTGCGCGGCGTGCGCTTCGAGCTCTTCGGTCCCGACACTATCCTTGCGGGTGTCGGCCATCCCTCGACGGTTCCGCATAATGCACGTCATGATGCCGTGGCTCTGCGCGCGCGAATACTCGCCCATGAAGAATGGGAGGCATCCTTCCTAGAATAGCACCAGCATGGTGGGTGAGGCGATTAAACCAGCACCATTGGCCCGTCATATCGCGAGCTGGTCATCGCGCTTAGGGCATCGAAGAGATTGAATATGTATTTGATTTTTAATTAGGAAAATCATAACGATTTTTTGGAGGCCGCCAGATCGGCCACCGGATGGCGATGTCCGTCAAAATAATTTATCTGCCGATTGTTGGTTCCTCGCGGGGCGTCAATGCAGAGGTCGAATCTCTATTGCGTTGTTCTGAGATATGCAAACTGGGCTGGTTCGATCAGCATATAAGCGTTGGGGCAACAAATGATAAAATCTCGCGAGCGAATGTCTCGGTGGGCGGACGGTCCGGAACGGCAGCTATGACCGAGATAGGAGCCATAGCTGCCCTTCAAGCAGGTTTTGCGAGGTGCTAATCCTGTTGATGCTGGAATAATGCAGGAATTTTCCTGTTTGCCTGGGTCTCGTAACAGCATGCCGGAAGAAGAGTGGGGGGCATTCACGTTTGCGACGCGGTATCTTGGCAGCTACGGTCGTTGGCCGTCCTCCTCCTCGCTCTCCGGGAATTATCACGATCCCACAGCGCCCTGATTGCCGTATAAACTTCGCCGCCTCGAAAACGGGCTGGCATCAGTCGGAGCCAGTCCATGCGCCTAATAGTTTCTCCCAATGAACTATCTGCTGCCCTTGTTGAGCAGATCGAATCTTGTGAGCAGGTCTCGTTTGCGACCGCCTGGGCCAGCACTTCCTTTGACGGGTACAAGGCGCTCAAACGGCATGAGGACAAGATCGCGACCGCCGTGGTCGGGACCCATTTCTACCAGACGGACCCCAAGTTCATCGAGCATTTCGCTTCGCATAGTCAAGTCAGATTTATCCCCGCGACCGATGGGGTGTTCCACCCCAAGGTCTATTTCTTCGAGCATAAGGCTGGGAAATGGGCCTGTCTGATGGGCAGCGCGAACTTT
This sequence comes from Novosphingobium sp. SG751A, assembly GCF_013149295.1. GTDB lineage: Bacteria > Pseudomonadota > Alphaproteobacteria > Sphingomonadales > Sphingomonadaceae > Novosphingobium. The sequence continues at coordinate 1,108 of NZ_JABGCB010000050.1, read as the reverse complement.
ACGGCCGGGGGCTTCGAGAAGAACCTTGAGGCGTGCTTTCTGATCACGCAGGGGCAGGATTCTGATGGTAAGCTGCTGACCGATATCAAAAAAACACTTATCGACTATTGGGAGCAGGGGAAAGCGGGGCATACGATCGATCTGGATGGCTATAAGCGGTTGCATCGACGGTTTGCCAAAAAGCTGGCTCAGGCTGCAGGGGTGTTCGGTGCCGGAGAGCCAGGTCTGCCGCTGGCGAACATCGAACTGCTCTCTATGAACTGGACGGCTTTTGAAAAGCAGGTTCAGAAACGTGATCCAGAGGGTTTCATACAGCGCATGAAAGTTCTCGCCGCAGCCAGGCTTCTCTTTGGCGGCGGCAACTCATTTGATGCAATGACAGAGGATGAGCGCTGCGGCATTGCAGGCCTTCGAGACATCGGTAAGGTTCCTTGGCAGTATTTCGGCGGAATGAACGCCTCGGTCCACTTCCCTCCCATCGTTAAGAATAACCCTGTAATTTTCAGCAAGGCGCTCGATGAAATTCCGCTTGATCGTCCAGTGACTAGAAAAGACTTTCTCGCATACGTGAAGCTGTTCGTGAGCGCCTTTAAAGGCGTGGATGGGCGCGACATTGGACATGGCCTCGGGACCGCAACACGCCTTTTGATCATGAAGCGCCCAGATACCTTCGTTTGCCTCAATGGGCCGAACGGGGAAAAGCTGTTCGAGGCATTTGGTATAAAGCTGCATCATAAAGATTATCAGGGATACTGGGATCAGATCATTGCGCGGATACAGCTTTCGGAATGGTGGAACGCGCAGGCCCCGAAGGGCGCGTTGGAACGTCGGATCTGGAATGGGCGGACAGCTCTTATTGATCTCTTTTTCTATGATCCCGACTACAATGAGAAAAAGAAATTGAAAAAGCACTTGGCTCGCTGAAGAGGCCAAGACGCCATTCATTCATCCAGTTTTAATTCGGATTGCAAACTGCCAGGCTCTATCATCTTGCCGTAATCAATGACGGCTGCCGACCGAGGCTGTGTAAAAACGCTTCCCAGGTGAATGGCGCGGGTGAGGACTTGGGGGTTTTGGTGCAGGAATGGCCAGCATCCGCCCTTGCCCG
>NZ_JABGCB010000049.1 GCF_013149295.1 Novosphingobium sp. SG751A | reverse complement strand
CGAGAGCGATGTTGCCCAGGCGGTGTGGGATGCGGTGCACGATCGCACAGACCGGCTTCACTTTCCGGCGGGTGCCGATGCGCTGGCTATGGCCGCGACAGGTTGATAAGGCTGCTTTCTCAGGCGCGCAGGCGGTAGGAGAGGGGACATTGCGCCGGACGTATCCACACTTCTCCGTCGTCAGCGGTCTCCATCGTCAACCCATGGTAATCATGAACGGCGGCATGGGGCGTGTCGATGGTGTGGGTGTGGGTCGCGGTGATCAGCAGCACCAGGGCGCCCGCCCTTTCCGCCGCCAGCACGCCCGCAGGCGAATCCTCCAGCACAAGGCAGCGCTCGGCGGTTGTGCCAAGTTTGCGGGCGGCAAGGTGGAAACAATCGGGGGCAGGCTTGCCGTGCTCGACATCCTCCGCCGCGATCAGGATCGGCGGATGGGGCAGCTCTGCGGCGGCAATCCTGCGCTGGGCCAGCGCACGCGGCGCCGATGTCACCACCGCCCATTTCGCGCCGGGCAGCGTGGAAAGGAACGCGGCGCAACCGGCAATGGCCTCAATCCCGTCAACATCGTCGATCTCGGCCTGCGTGATCCTAGCTGCTTCAAGCGCGGGATCCACGCCGGGCAGCGCGAGTCGTCGGATCGTCTCGATCGATTGCACGCCATGGATCGTTTTGAGGAAAGCCTCGACATCAAGCCCGTGGCCCGCCGCCCAATTCCCCCAGATCCGTTCGGCGGTCCGGATCGAGTTCAGGATCGTGCCGTCCATGTCGAGAAGCACGGCGTCAATTGGATGGATTTCTGCTTTCGGCGTCATCGATTAGGTCCTTTTAGCCCAAGCCCACAGGGTAGCAGCCGTTTAGTGGTTCCGTTACGCTCGTCGAAACTGCCCCTTCATTCAGGTAAGTGCGCCAAAGACCAGCGGCCCTTTCCAGCCTGATCTCATTTGCTCTTTGCCATCAATTGTGCAGCGCCACCTTCAGATAATGTCGGCAAAGCCAGAACGACGGAGGTGGCGATCTGTCGTTCCGGCACAGGCGCCTCGAAGGACAGAAGGGCGACTTGAGGTGCTAGGCTGTTACAACTTGTCCGGCCCGCATCGCGATGAAACTTTGCGGATCTATGCCTTGCTCAGCAATTGCCTGATCCAGTTGCCGCAACGGATCATCGCGCGGCTCGTCGGTCAGCTTGAAGGTTCCCCAATGGATGCCCAGCGCCAGCTTTGCCTCCAAATGCTTCATGATGGCTACAGCTTCGGCGGGATTGGTGTGTTGAGCCCCCATGAACCAGCGCGGATCATAGGCGCCAATGGGCAGCAGCGCGACATCGACGGGCCCGTAGTCCTGCCGCAATTTTTGGAAGATGGCGCCGGTGCCATAACCGGTATCGCCCGCAAAATAGATAAGCCGCCCTTTGGCCCTCACCATGAACCCGCCCCATAGGGCCATACGCCGATCACGCGGGCCGCGTGACGACCAATGCAGCGCGGGCACCACATGAACCCGGACATCGGGCTCCAAATCCACACTCTGACCCCAATCCAGCGGTACAACGCGTGCTGCCGGAACACGGCGGCGGATGATGGAGTCATTGCCCAGAGGAGTGATGATCAGCGGATCATGGTCACGGTGCAGGAAGCGCAAAGTTGCCAGATCAAGGTGGTCATAATGATTGTGTGACAACAAAACAGCATCAAGCCTGGGAAGATCGGCCAGCGCTACGCCGGGGACCGTCACTCGCTTGGGTCCTGCAAAGCCAAACGGGCTTGCTCGCTTGGACCAAACCGGGTCGGTGAGAATATTGAGGCCTCCCATCTGGATGAGCAGCGTTGCGTGGCCCACCATGGTGATCCGCAGTCCATCGACAGATGCTGGGGGCCGCACCGGTGTAACTGGCACGCAAGCGGGCCACGGGTTGTCGGGAATGTTGCGCCGCCAGCGCAGCACATCGCCAAGGCTGCGGTCTGTTTCCGGTTCGCCAGCGGGGTTGAGGAAGCGTAGCCCGTCGAAATGATCCGAGACAGGGCCGTTGTAATAGGGATTGCGTTTGGCCATTGGGGCAACTGTCCAGAAATCAGGAGCGCGAAATGGAAGATGACCTAGCCGCTTAGGGACAAGGCCGCTACCGGCAAAGTTGGTTCAGCATCAGCCCTTTTATCTATTTTTATCTAAGCTCAGGCGGCAGCTACCGGCGCGTTGCTATCGAATGGTCTCTTCTCTAACGCCGCCATTTGCGGCGCAAAACTCTGCAGCCCAAACCCGCCACCCCTTCATAGTGTCCCCGATGGCGGATTTTGGCTGGCCGGGCGATAGCTCCCACCTTTGGGCAGATTGAAACGCTTCTCAGAGCCTTGATGTAACAATATCATCAAGCCGTGCCCGGATTGTGGTTGACAGGTGAAACTCGGCCGCCGCCAGATTTTCGCCCAGATGCACCCTGCTGGACGTCCCCGGAATGAGCAGAAGATTGGGTGCGCGTGCCAGCAACCAAGCCAGTGCCACCTGCATCGCGCTTGCCCCGAGCTCGGCTGCTATCACGCTGAGGGTTTGCGACTGGATCGGACTGAACCCGCCCAAGGGGAAAAACGGGACATAGGCGATACCCTGAGCGGTCAAGGCGTCGATCAGCGCATCATCGGCGCGATGGACAAGGTTGTAATGGTTCTGCACGCAAACCACGGGCGCGATGGCCTGCGCCTGCGCCACCTGCGCCTGCGTGGCATTGCTGATCCCCAGATGCGCGATCAGGCCTTCTTCGCGCAAACGAGCCAGCGTCGAGAACTGCTCTTCCAGCGGTCCATCGGTCGGGGCGTGAATATCGCCCATGAGCCGCAGATTGACCACATCGATCCGCTCCAGCCCCAAATGGCGCAGATTGTCATGAACCGCCTGTGTGAGCTGCGCCGGGCTTTGCGCCGGAAGCCAAGAGGCATTCGGGCCCCGCAGGGCGCCAACCTTGGTGACGATCACCAGATCTTCGCGGTAAGGGTGAAGCGCCTCGCGGATGATCTGGTTGGTGATGTGTGGGCCGTAAAAGTCGCTGGTGTCGATATGGTTGACGCCAGCCTCCACTGCCGCGCGCAGTACCGCCACTGCTTCGGCGCGATCACGCGGCGGGCCGAACACGCCGGGCCCGGCAAGCTGCATCGCGCCATAGCCGATTCGGTTTACGATGCGATCGCCGATGAGGAAGGTTCCGGCTTTGGCGGCAATGGTCATGGTAAATCTCCTGAAGCTGTAAGCAGGATATGGACTTTACGCGGATGATCGATAAGCCACCTTATTCCACACAGGTCGTACGGAATCTCGCACAATGCCGATGGAACTCGACGATCTCTCCGCCTTTGCCGACATCGCCCGCGCGGGCGGCTTTCGCGAGGCCGCGCGCCTCTCCGGCGTATCTGCGTCCGGTCTGAGTGAGGCCTTGCGCAGGCTGGAAACGCGCCTGGGGGTGCGCCTGCTTCACCGCAGCACGCGCAGCATATCCTTGACCGAGGCCGGAGCTCGGCTCTTCGAGCGCCTCTCGCCTGCGCTGGCCGAAATCGGCGCCGCGCTTGAAGGGGTACAAGCGCAGACGGACCAACCGGCGGGCACGCTGCGGCTCAATGTGCCAGCCAATGTCGCGCGAACCGTGCTGCCGAGCATCATCCCGCCTTTTCTGCTCAACCATCCCCATATCCGCGTTGAGGTGACCGTCGAGGACAGCTTTGTCGATATTCTCGCCTCGGGCGCCGATGCGGGCATACGCTATGAGGAAAGGCTCGAGCAGGACATGATCGCCATGCCCATCGGGCCGCGTTGCCAGCGCCTGATCGCCGCCGCCGCGCCAGCTTACTTTGTGGCACGGGGCCGCCCCGCCCATCCGCGCGACTTGCTCGACCATGCCTGTCTGGGCGGGCGCTTTTCCAGCGGCGCGCTTGCCGTCTGGGAATTTGAGAAGGATGGCGAAGTGCTGCGGATTGACCCGCCCACACGGCTCCTCATCAGCCCAGGTCTTGCCTGTGATCTGCTGATCGAGGCCGCCGTTGCGGGACTGGGCATCATCTTCCTGTTCGAGGATTGGCTGAAGCCGCATCTGGCGAGCGGCGCGCTCGAGCCTGTTCTGGAAGACTGGAGCACGCCCTTTTCCGGCCCGATGCTCTATTACTCTGGTCGACGACAGGTGCCAGCGCCGCTGCGGGCTTTTATCGACTTCACGCGCCAGGCCTTATCTCAAAGATAGCCCGGTGAAGTCGCGCCTCGCCGCCGTAGCCGACGTTCTGGCACCAAAAATGTTTCGTTCAAACCTGCCATAGGTTCATTGGCCGCAACCGCTTGCGGCATACCGCATCATCTCCCTCCTTGCAGCGATCGACGTCATGGGAAAAGCGAGAGGTCAATGCCATTGCCCATGGCCTGATGGCCCTTATCGCTGGGGTGCAGATGATCGCCTGAATCGAACTCGGGCTTGAACTGCGTCGGCTTGGCCGGATCACGCACCATGGCTTCAAAATCGATCACCGCATCCGGCTCGCGCGATGTGCGGATCCAGTGGTTGACCGCCTCGCGCATGGCCACTTTGGCTGGGGTTGAAGTGAGAGGATCAAACGGATTGGGCGTCAGCGTGCCGAGATAGATCTTTACCGAGCGGGCATGGGCTCGCGCGATGATCTGGCGATAGCCGGCGATGAGTTCCTCTGCCGTGATGTCCGGGTGATCGTCAAACAGGCTGTGACCGGAGAAGTTGATGTCGTTGATGCCTTCAAGCAGGATGAGATGTGTCAATCCATCAATCCGCAAGGCATCCCGATCCAGCCGTGCCATGCTGGCCGCACCCCACCCCGGCGAGAGCACCCGGTTGCCCGCGATCCCGGCATTCAACACCGTATAGCGCCCGCCGCCCTTGCGCGCCGTCAGCCTGCGCGCCAGCACTTCGGGCCAGCCATGCAGGGCATCGGGTCTGTCCTTGTTGCCATCGGTGATGGAATCGCCCAGCGCGACAATGACATGGGGCGGCGCCTCGCTCAGCACTGAGACGCCGGTGACCAGCGGCCTGCCCTTCATCGGGGCTGCCTGGTCAAGCGCGGTTTGCATGGCCTGATTGCCCGGAGCAATCAAGAAACCAGCCCCACCGCGCCCTTCGTTCATCATTGGTGAGGCCAGCGCGGCGCTCACAATCAGCTCTGCGCCTGGCTTGACCGCCAGATCGACGGGATCGCTCAGAACGGGCGCACCAACCGGGATCGTCACGCCGGCGGCGCCTCCGAACGTCAAGGCGTGTAGCGAGCCAAGGCGGGCGGCGAAAGCATCGCCTGCCACGCCAACCGAGGCCGCGCTCAAACGCAGCGGCGCGGTGCCCTCCTCATTCGAGAGCCTGATGCGCAGTTTGCTTCCGGCCGTCTGCACCGTGATGCGATAGCGGACCGTGCCGGAAACCGGCTGGGGCGTCAGTTCGAGGCGCAATTTGTCTGCCGGCAAGTGCCAGTGCTCGACGGCAAATTTGACGAAGCTTTCCGATGCCGCTTCGTAAGTTGCTGGGCTGGACTGAAACGCCTCTCGCCACACGGGCTTGGCTTGGGTCGCACCGCTCGACAGCGCCAAAGCCACAGCCACAGCGCTGGTCATACACCGCTTCCATCCGTTTATGAGCACGGAACTCTCTCCCCAAAATAGTATTGTTATTCCAATATTGTCCAAACGGAGGCTGCCGTCAATTCTTGGGCCAGCGTGAAAAATGCAAAATGGCGAAAGCCTTCGAAAACCGCGCAACCATACGCTATGGGATCGATAGCCTCCGTCTCTAATGGTGATTGGCTCGCCGCAGACGCATAACTCTGCCTCAGCCGCCAAAGCCGCCTTTGCCGGCTCTGTAGCCGTTCGTCGCAAGTGGCCATCTGTTCAGAGATTAACCACGGCCACTCCCTCAGCCGACGGCAGTACTCGCAGGTGGTTACCCTATTGTTCGAGGTGTTGCGAGGCGGGTCACGTTGATCTCGGGTGTAACATTATGGGAATAGACTCATCTTGTCGTAAATATAGAACGGAATGGCGCTGGAATTGGCTTGGCAAGCAGCGTAATGTACACCTTATTCAATGATCGCAGCCTTGAGGTGCAGTGATGGGCGAGATGACCACGATACCCGCAGGAAACGTCGAACGTTTCCCGTTAGTGGAGAATGCCAGGGCAGTGAGCGACGAACTGGCCAAGCTTGAGGTTATGATCAAGGCAGCCTGCCCGGAAGCGACGGCGATCCATTTCGATTTCGACGGCAAGCTGCGGGTGCGTATCGACGTACACAGTCGTGATGACGTTGCCGCCATCCAGAAAACCCTGCCGGGACTGGGCGGCGGCGGACTGTTCTATGGCTTGACGCTGGGGGCAACGCCGCACAGTCCCTTCCATCATCGCGTATCAGCGCTCGTCGACCGATGACGACAACCCAATCACATCGCCAGTGTAACTCAGCTGTCCGTCGTCAGAACATTTGGCACAAATCGGGGCGTAGATTAGCGGAGAGTGGGCCTCGTCTTTGGGGGGATATTAGCTCATGTTGACAAAAGCCTTAAGCCATAGGCGAGCGGCAGCGATGTTGAGGAAGCCGAGAAACGAGAGGGCAGTTTTGTCGTAACGTGTGGCAATGCGCCGCTGCCGCTTGAGCAGGCCGAACATGCGCTCGATCGTGTGTTCATGATGACTCTCCAGTGCAGATTCCTGTTGAGCTGTTTTGGAGGTCGACGAGCCAGATGCGCTGGGATCCGACCTTGGCCAACCGCCCTTTGATCCGACCGCGTCGGAGCCAACCGTAGACAGTTTGTTGGTGTGCTCCGATTCGATCGGCATATTCCTGAAGGGTAATTTCGCACTCGTTCTGCCGTGGTATATTGTTCGACCAGATAGGACGTGTCGTGCCAAGCCCACGCCGCTGGAGCAGGCGATGGATCATGGCAGCGTTGAAGCTATCCTTCTTGGGCGGCGTCCAGCCATCGGCATTGAGGGCGTCTGCGATAGCCTGCGCGGTAGCTCCCTGGCTTCTGAGCTCGGTAATCCGGGCAAGCAGCTTGGGGGTAAAAAAGGGGATCTCGGGCGCCTGATCGGACGGACCAAGGGCGGCATGAACACCAAGCTTCACGCCGTGACCGATGCCAATGGCCGCCCCTTGAGTTTCTTCATCACCGCAGGGCAAATCAGCGATTACACCGGCGCCGCAGCTCTGCTCGATGAGTTGCCCAAGGCTCAGTGGATGCTGGCCGACCGGGGTTACGATGCCGAGTGGTTCAGGGATGCGCTTGAGCAAAAGGGCATTGAACCCTGCATTCCGGGACGAAAATCCCGATCGCTGCCTGTCAAATACGACAAGCGCCGCTACAACCAGCGCAATCGGATCGAGAAAGCATGGCGTAGGAACCTCTGAGTCACAGGTTCATTTAGTGCCGCAGGTGGGCCATAATGCGCTTCTGAACCTGGCCCGCTGGATTGCGAGGCGTGGCGATGTCATATCGGAAGAAAATCCATTGGACGGATCTGCCGACAGATCGACGTCGGCGGATTGTGGTTCTTCTAGGGGAACTGATCCAGCGAAGATTATCACTTCCGCGGGAGGCCAGCCATGACGATGGAACTCATCAGAACTCTGCCTGAAAAGGTCTTGCCGCGCCATCAAGAGCGGCAGGCCGTCGTTTACGTCCGTCAGTCGACGATGCGGCA
>NZ_JABGCB010000048.1 GCF_013149295.1 Novosphingobium sp. SG751A | reverse complement strand
ACATCGGTTATGAATCTGCCAGCGCCTTCAGCACCGCCTTTCGCAAACGCCTCGGCGCCCCGCCCGGCAGCTTTGCCAGAATGATGGGAGAGGCGTAGCGCGCCAGCGACTTGTCGCTGCGGTTGAGCAGTTCGCCAGCCGATTGCAGCTTCGGTTTGAGTAGTTCCGCACTGGCGCAGACGTTTAGGCCCAGCGCTAACGATGTCGTCCAGTTTGCGAAGGCGGATAGTCCGTCGCGCGGTTACGGTTGGGCGGTACAAACCGAACCCTTTGACAGGGCCTTGTTGGCGAACTTGCGGTCTGGCCCGATTGCAAAGGCCGCAAAGGCCCTCGCGCCCCAAACGAGCCTTCCCGCACCGCTACTCGAACAGATCATTGCACTGCGCATTTTCCTTCACCAGCACCAATACGACCGCGTGGTCGAGGATATGCGATCCATTTCGGGTCGAGCAACATTCAGATCAGGCCCAGCAACCGCTATCTCTGCATTGTCCCTGACCGCCCACCAGCTGAGGCGCAGAACATCAAGCTGCCATTTGCAGGCAACGGATTGCTCTCCACCATTCTTGCCAAGGCATTCCTGCTGGTGGACGAGGACAAGATCAAGGATCAGACGATTTTGCGCCAGCTTTAGTGGAAGCAACCAAGTTCAGAGCAGACCTTTAATTGACCATATCCCAAAATCCAAAGCCGCCGTGCGTTCATATGGAGTTGCCTTAGCCCGCTTGGCTCGCGCTCCCTTCGGCACGCTGTTTGATAATGGCCAGCACATTGCTTTGAATGTCGCCCAGCAGGATTTCACCCCACATTTGCGCGTAAAGATTGACGTGGGTCTTGGCGATATAGTTGGTGCGCAAGGTGAGCTGCGTCCTGCCCTTGCCCAACGCTGTCAGCGTGTAATCGCCAGTGTCGATTTTCAAGAATTGCCCATCTGGCGCGATATGCCGGTCGGTATAATCCTGGAGCGAGGAATTGGTGAAGGCAAAGGCCCAGCCAAGCCGACGTCCCGGTTGCCATTGTGTGATCCGCTCCTCGAAATTGATGTGATCGCCCCAATAGGCGGTGCGGATGGCCCCCACGCCATGCCCGCTAACCGTGGTGGCGCGCGGGCGGGGCAGGCGCAGGATGCTTTGCGTGAAATTCCATTGCCCCTCGTCGCTTCCGATATGGGCGTTGGCGACGGCGAAGGGCCAGATTTGCTCAGGTGCCGCCTCAATGATGATCGAGCGGGTCAGCGTGACCGGCTGCTCGGCGATAGGAATCTGGCTTTCCACACCCCCGCACATCAGGGGCAGAAACAGCAGTGAGGCATGAAAACTTGCCGAGTCATCGCGTCCCCTTCGCACGCGGCGAAGAATATAGACGCCAGCATAGCCTGCCGCCAGCCAGACCGGCGCCAGCATGACAAGGCAGATCACCCCCTCGCGCAGAAAGACCGCCGATCCCACGCAGACAATGATGCCAAAAACCGGCGGCACCGAGAGGTAAAAGGAACGTGGCCTTTCAAGCTCAGGATCAGCGACATAACAGATCAAGGCGCAAAGATAGGCAGGCAGGATGGCCAGAAACCACAAGCTGGCAAAGCCCACGCTGTTCGCCTTGCTGGCGTTGATCAGGATATAGGCGCTGAGCGCGATGACCAAGGCCAGCGTAAACCCGGCGACCATACGTCCGCGATTGGAGGGCGTCCCGGTCATAGTGTAAACTCCGGTTTGGCGACCATCAGCCAGAAGATGACGATGACACCGATAAACGCAGGCCAGCCCAGCACGAACCACCAGCGCGCGAGGCGGTGGTAGCCTGGAGGCAATTCTTGGCCGTCGTGCGTGACCTCGGCGATGCGCCGCATCTGGATCTGGATCGCCACCACCGGCAACCAGCATGCCCCCACCAGAACGTAGAGCGCGATGGCCGCCATCAGCCACGGTGTTGTCAGTGGAAAACCCGCCAAATGGGCCAGCCACACGCCGGTCACTGGCTGCACAATCACGGCGGGGGTGGTGAACAACCAATCGGCCAGTTCGACATTGCGGTTCACCACCCGCCGCGCCGCCAACACGCCCGAACGGTTGGCCATCCAGCCATGAAAAGCCGTGCCAAGGCCCGTGCCGAACAGCAGGGTGGAACTGAGGATATGGATGGTCTTGAGGAGCAGATAGTCAGACATGGGGCTTCTCCATCGCATGAACGGCCAGAGACAGGCCGAGGACGGCGAGGTTCTTGACCAGGGCGCCAAAGGGATCGGCCCAGAGTTCCGGGGCAATGGCGGCAAGGATCAGGCTGTAGGCGCTCATCAGGGCCACGCCTGCAAGAGCCGCACCCGGCAGATGCAGGATCAACGCGAGGCCCACTGCCATGTCAGCCAGCGATGCGGCCCAGACGGTGCCGATCGCTGCCGTACCGCTGAGGCCAAGGCGGGAAAGCAGGTGGGTGTTCTGCGCCATCGGGGTGAGCAGCAAGGGCACCAACCCACCGGCCAGCCACACCCCAATCAACAGGCCACGCAGCACGGGCACAAGTGGGCCGAGCCTTGCGGCCATCAAATCGCCCGGCGTTGCTGGGCTGCGGGCCAAGGCCTGTGCGATGGGTTGCGGGGTGAAACCCAATGCGGCGACAAAGGGTTCGACCGGTGCGGTATTGCCAGCCTCCAGCATGGTCAGGCTGTCCCGTGTCATCGGCCCAATACCCAGCATGGCAACCGCCCGCAGCATCCAGCACGGCACTGGCACCGCACGAGCCGCATCAAGACCGAGCCAGCGTCGCAGCAGGCCCATGAGATCCACGATGCGCATCCGTTCCGGCCCCACCGCATCCACCATCAACGCCATGGGCAAGGGGCGCTGTAACAGCCGCCAGACCGCCTCCACCAGATCGTCAATGGCGATGGGTTGCACCATGCCGCCGCCGATATCGGGCATCAGCGGCAAGGCTGCCATCGCGCTGAACAGTGCTGTGCTGCCCCTGCCGCGCCCCACCACCAGCGAGGGGCGGATCACCGCCCAACCCAGCGCCAGTGTGGCCAGATGCGCGTCGGCGGCCCGCTTGCTGCGGTGATAGGCGGTGGTACCATCCTCCGCGCCCAGCGAGGAGATCTGGATCACGCGGCCAACCCCGGCACGCGCGGCGCCGTTGAACAGGGCAATTGCGCCGAGCGTGTGCACACCGTTATAATCCGCCCCCGCCGCCAGAACGCCCGCACAATTCACCAGCGCATCATACCCCCGCAGCCGTTGCGCCCAGACGGCGGCATCGTCGCTGGAAAGATCACAGGCCACATCCGCACCGCGCCGTCCTGCCACCGTGACGACGCATCCTTCAGCCCGCAGCCGCCCGGCCAAGTGCCCGCCGATAAAGCCGCCGCCCACGATCATCACACGCATCGCGGCCTCCTCAATCGACGCTCGGCTGTGGCACGCGGCGCCACACGGCCAGCCCCATGCCCGCCATCGCCATTAGGATGCCCGCCAGAGTAGCCGCCACCGTGCCCTGGATCAGCTCGGTGGGATCGGTGGCAACACGCGCCATCGAGACGAACAGCAACGGCAGCGCGATCATCATCACCATCGACCACACCGTCCAGAACGAGGAGCGCTCTTCGGTGCCGCACAATTCGGACAGCAGGATCGAGAGTGGGCGGCGCAGCACAAAAGCCGCCAGCCCCGCCAGCACCAGTGTGACGGCATAGGTGAGCAGCAAAGCGGCGATCGGGATCAACATGGATTGGCTCCTTTTAATCAAGGGCGGTCGTGTTGACCGCGCCCGTCTCCTGCATCGCAACTGGCATGCCAATTGCGATGATCGCGGGAAAACCGGGGTTTTCGCCCGTGAAGTGGCCGCCTGAATGTTAACGACGTGAACGGAAACGCGTGATATGCTGTCAACGATGGATACAGCTTTCGGTATCATGGCCTATATCGGCGCGCTGGGTCTGACTGCGCTGGCCAGCCTTTTGCTGGCAGGCTTTGTTGCGGCCAAGGCGCGGGGCCTGCCGGGTGCATGGACGCTGGTGGCGTTCCTTTGCGGGGTGGCGCTGTGGAGTTTGGCCATGGCCGCGCCTGCGATGTGGGGAGCAGGGGCAGAGCCCTTCACGCTCGCTGTCATCGCGCTTTCGCCCTTGCCAGCAGCGGCCTTTGTGCATCTCGTGTTTGCCTTTGCGCTGTGCGGCGCGCTGCGGCCCGTGGCTTGGGCCAGCTATGGTATCGCCCTCATCGCAACCTTGGCGGGCCTTGCGCTGGGCGTTGGGCGGATCGCCCCGTGGCACGGATTTGCGGGGGCCTTTGTGCCTTCGCCAGTGGGCTGGGGCGTGCTGAGCATCACGGCGGGCCTGTCGCTGGCGGGGCATTTGCGCCTCGCGCAGACATGGCGTCAACAAAGCGGGCTGCATCGCGATCAGGCAGGGGCGGTGTTTGCTTCCAGCGGGATCGGCTTGCTTGCGCTGACCGGCTTTGCCTTTCCGGCGCTGGGGATCGAAGCCTATCCTTGGCCTGTGCTGGCGCTGCCGCTCTATTCGGTGGCGCTGGTCTATGCGGTGCTGCGCCATCGCTTCATGGCGGCCGATGTCTGGGCGCGCCGCGGGCTGGTGTGGGTTCTGCTGCTGGCAGGCGCAGGGGGCGCGGCGGCGCTGATTGCCACCTTGCCTTTGGCGCTGGCGGGGCGGCCAGAGGGCTTTGTAGCGACATGGGCGGCGCTGGCGGGCGCCATGGCGTTGGGTTTGGTCGCGATGGCCCCGCTAAAGCGGCTGACCGACCGGCTGGTGTTCCCCGGTGCGGCGCTGGATGTCGAACCGTGGCGCGATGCGTTGGCGCAGGCTGTGGACGAGCGGGAACTCGAAGCCTTGGCCAATGCCAAGCTGCGCCGGGATCTGGGGTTCGGGCCTGATGGGCCGTGCCTCGCGATCACCGGTGAGGCCGTAACACTGGCCGGATGGGATGATGCCCCCGCCGCCATGCGCCACACCGCCAGCCGCGTGGCCGCGCTGGTCGAGGAAGCCGCCCGCCGCATCGCCAGCGCCCGTCGCATGGTGCATGCCGAGCGCGAGGCCCGCCTTGCCGAACTGGGCGCGCTGGCGGCAACCATTGCCCATGATCTGCGCAACCCGCTGGGCATTGTGCAGATGGCGGCCACAGGCGCCCCGCCCGAAGTTCGCGCAGAAATTGGCGAGCAGGTGGGGCGGATGAACGCGCTGGTTACTGACATTCTCGATTATGCGCGGGCGTGGACAGTGGCGCCGCGCCCGATCGAACTGGCGCCCTTTCTGGCCGGATTTGGCGTGCCGGTGCACGCGGATGAAGGCTTGATGTTAACCGCCGATCCCCTCGCTTTGCGCCGCGCATTGGCCAATCTGGTGGACAATGCCGGGGCGATGGGCGGTGAATGCGCCATCTATGCCCAAACAGGCGTCATCGATGTCTGCGACAACGGCCCCGGCATCGCGCCAGAGATCGTGGGCAGCCTGTTCAAGCCCTTCGTCTCCCGCCGCCCCGGTGGCACGGGCCTTGGGCTTGCCATCGTGGCGCGCATCGTGGAGGCCCATGGCGGCACGGTGTCGTTGGCGCAGCGCGAGGGCTGGACCACTTGTTTCCGCCTGACTTTCGGGGAACCTGCATGATTCTGCTGGCCGATGATGAACCCGCCTTTCAGCGCCTAACTGCAAGCTGGCTGCGCTCACAGGGCCATGAGGTGATGACCGTGGGCGATGGCGATGCCGCGCGCGCCGCCTTTGCCAAGGCGAAGCCCGAGGTGGTGCTGCTCGATCTGGCCATGCCGCCGCATCATGATCCGCAAGCGGGCATCGCGCTGATCCCCGCCTTTGCCCCCGCGCCGGTGGTGGTGATGACCGGCCATGCTGATCAGGCTTTGGCCATGCAGGCGATTGAAGCGGGAGCGTGGGATTTTCTTGCCAAACCGGTCGATCCCGATCTGCTGAAGGTGGTGGTAGCCCGTGCGGTGGAACGTGCAAGGCTGGCGCAGGAACTGGCCGCCTTGCGCGCTCGCGATGAGGCGAGCGAAGACATGGGCCTGATCGGGCAGTCGCCCCCGATGGTGGCGCTACGGGCGCTGATCCGCCGCGTGGCGCCCACCAACCTGCCGGTGATGGTGCTGGGGCCGAGTGGCACGGGCAAGGAACTGGTGGCGCGTGCGATCCATGCGGCCTCTGCGCGTGCCAAGGGGCCGCTGGTGCCGGTGCATTGCGGGGCGGTTCCTGCCGACCTGCTGGAAAGCGAGTTGTTCGGGCATCTCAAGGGCAGCTTTACCGGCGCCCATGCCGATCGGGCGGGGCTGGTCGAGGTCGCCCATGGCGGCACGCTGTTCCTTGATGAGATTGGCGAGATGCCGCCCGCCATGCAGGTGAAGCTGCTGCGCTTCCTTGCCGATGGCACCTATCAACCGGTTGGCGCGCGCGAGATGCGAACATCCGATGTGCGGATCGTCGCCGCCACCCACCGCGATCTGGCCGCCGCCGTCACCGATGGCTCGTTCCGCGAGGACCTCTATTACCGGCTCAAAGGCGTGGTGTTGTCCACGCCAAAGCTCGACGATCGCGGCGCGGACAAGGCGCTACTGGCGCAGATTTTCCTGCGGCGCGCCACCCCGCAGGCCAGCTTTTCCGCTGATGCCTTGGGATGGATCGCCCAGCGCGCATGGCCCGGCAATGTGCGCGAATTGCGAGCGGCAGTGGAATGCGCGGCGGCCTTGGCGCAGGGGCAGGTCGGCGTGCAGGATCTGGTCTTTGCAACAGGATCAGGCGAGTCGGTTCAAACCGCGCACCAACCGCAGACGCTGGAAGAGGAAGTGGCGGAATTGGAGCGGCGGCGGATCGTCGAGGCGCTAGCACGCACGGGTCATAACCATACCCACACTGCGCGTGAACTTGGCCTATCGCGGGTCGGGCTGCTCAAAAAGATGGACCGGATGGGCTTGCGGTAGCCGCCGCGAAAGCAGTCTTTGCAAGCGCCAAAGCAGCTCTCTGATACCTTCCCTTCATACATCATAATTTCCTGAGGAGACCCAAGTCGCTACCCGATGGCCCATGGTGCTATCACCTGCCAAGCGGCAAGCGACGTACCGGCACAATCCGGATGACCAACAGGTCCGCCCGACCTTAACACCGGAGCGCAAATGCAGCGTAGGGTTTCAGCTTGGCGCCCGCTTTTATCGAAACCTGCTTGCCGGTCAGAAGATCCCGGCCCTGCACTGACGGCACGCCCATGGTAGGTATCGCGGTCTCCTGCCGCGACATGTTCACAACCACAAGCAGGCATTCAGCCCCCAACCGCCGCTCAAAAATGATCAGGCAGGGATGGTCGGCAAGCAGCAGCCTGAAATCCCCGTGACGGATAAGGGCATTTTCGCGGCGCAGGGCAATCAGTCGGCGATAGTGTTGGAAGACGCCATCGGTATCGGCCCGGTCCAGTTCCACGTTCAGGCGGAGGAAATTCTCGTTGACCGCGATCCACGGTTGGCCACGGGTAAACCCGGCATGGGGAGCGGCCGACCATTGCATCGGCGTGCGGGCATTGTCGCGGCTGTTGGCCCGGGCACCGGCGAGAAAATCCGCCTCGGCAACGCCCTGCGCCAACTGGATACGATGGAAATTGATGGTCTCCACGTCGCGATACTGCTCGATGCTGGTGAAACCGGCATTGGTCATGCCGATCTCCTCGCCCTGATAGATATAGGGCGTGCCCTCCATCAGGTGCAGGATCGTGGCAAGCGCCTTGGCAGAAGTGACACGGTATTCGCCCTCGTCACCATAGCGCGAGACAGCGCGCGGCAGATCATGATTGCCCCAAAACAGCGAGTTCCAGCCTTTGCCGTGCAGCGCCTGTTGCCATGCCGCAAAGGTTGCCTTCAGCCTGGGCCAATCGATCGACTTGGGCTTCCATTTGCCCAGCTTTTCGTCCCAGAACTGCGTGACATGACCGAACTGGAATACCATCGACACTTCCTGGCGTTCCGGCGCGCTGTAGAGTGGCGCATTGGTCGGAGTTGCGCTCCATGCTTCGCCCACCGTCACCGCATCCCGCCCGGTCAGCGTGGCCTCGTGCATTTCGCGCAGGTAGTGATGCAGCTCCGGCCCATCAGCAACGATACCGGCCTCGGGCTGCTTGCCGATCAGATCGATCACATCCATGCGAAAGCCGGCAACGCCCTTGTCGAGCCACCAGTTCATCATCGCATGAACTTCAGCGCGAAGAGCGGGATTGGCCCAGTTCAAGTCGGGCTGCTGGGGCGCGAAGAGGTGGAAGTAATATTCCCCGCTCTGCGGATCGAGACTCCATGCAGATCCGCCAAACGAGGCTTCAATATCGGCGGGCGTGCCTTTGGCCGGCGGCTGGTCGCGCCAGATGTAGTAATCACGATAAGGCGAATGGCGATCAGAGCGCGCGGCACGGAACCAGGGATGCTGGTCGGACGTATGGTTCACCACCAGATCCATGACGATGCCGATCTTGCGGGCGCGGGCCTCGGCGATCAGCCGATCCATATCGGCCATCGTGCCAAAGATCGGGTTGATCGCCCGATAGTCGGAAATGTCATAGCCATTATCGACCATCGGCGAAGCATAGACCGGCGACAGCCAGATGAACCCGATGCCCAATTCGGCCAGATAATCCAGCTTGCCGATGATACCGGGTATATCGCCGATGCCATCATCATTGCTGTCTGCAAAACTGGCAGGATAAATCTGGTAACCGATGGCCGATTGCCACCAGGCCATATCGCGGGTGACGATTCCGGCATGCGACGATGCCGGGCTAATGCTCATCGCGGCCATGATTGTGATTGCTTCCCTTCTGGACATCATGTGCACTCTGTCCGTCATCAGAACATTTGGCACAAATTGCGTCGTAGATTAGCGGGGTGCGGGCCTCGTCTGGGGGTTGGTTTTAGGCGGCTAGCTTGCGGT
>NZ_JABGCB010000047.1 GCF_013149295.1 Novosphingobium sp. SG751A | reverse complement strand
ATGCCCTCAAACACTCCCTCCACGGCGACTGGCTCCGCCTATCGCGTGAGGAAGTGGACGGGTTTACAGGCAATTCGGGCGATGTGCGGCGGTAATCCCACCCGTCGGGGCGTGATCGCGGGCGCGGCGGCCATGGTCGCCGTGCCCGCCTTTGCCAAACCCCGTGATCCGCAGGTCGCAGGCTATCAAGGGCTGCGTGAAGGCACGGTGCAGGCGTTCAAGGGCATCCGATACGCGCGCGCAGCCCGCTTCGCTCCGCCGCAGATCGAGCCTCTGGCAGCCGAAAAGACCCCGGCCGCAAATTTCGCACCTATTTGCCCCCAGCGTGGGTTGAGTGATCAGCCGCAATCGGAAGATTGCTTGTTCCTCAACATCTGGACGCCGGAGGCCAACCCCAAAGCCGCCCGCGCCGTCATGGTCTATTTCCACGGAGGCGCCTATACCACCGGCAGTGCTACCGACCCGCTGACCCATGGACAGCATCTGGCCGAGCAGGGCGATGTGGTGGTGGTCACGGTCAACCATCGGCTTAATGCGCTGGGTTATTTGTGGCTGCAACCTTTGGGCGTGCAATTTGCCGACAGTGGCAATTTGGGGCAACTGGACCTGATCTGCGCTTTGCAATGGATCAGGCATAATATTCATTATTTTGGCGGCGATTCCTCGCGTGTTTTCACCTTTGGTCAATCGGGCGGCGGGGCCAAGATCGCCACGTTGATGGCCATGCCCGCTGCGCGCGGTCTGTTCCATTCCGCCGCGACGATGAGCGGCCAGCAGGTTGTCGCCAGCGGTCCGGCTCATGCGTGGGCACGCACGCGGTCCTTTTTCGATAAGTTGAAAATCGCGCAGGGCGATGTCGAGGCCTTGTGCCATCTTTCCATCGACCGGTTTGTTGAAGGGCTGAGGGCCGTTGATCCGATCATGGGCGGCTCGGCCTATTTCGGGCCGGTGCTGGATATGACCAATCTGCCGCGCCATCCGTTCTGGCCCGATGCGGCGCCGCAATCGCTTAATATTCCGATGATCCTTGGCAATGTGAGCGAGGAAACGCGGGCCTTTCTTGACCCGCGGGGCCCGAAATTGCAGGGGCTGAATTGGGATAATGTCGCAGGCCGCATGGCCGCCGAGGTCAAGATTGACCTCGATCCGGCCTACGTGATCGCGCAGTATCGCGCCCATCATCCCGACTGGAGCGCCGAGCAGGTCTATTATGCGGCCACAACGGCGGGGCGCAGTTGGCCAGGGCAAGTGATCGAGGCCGATGCCCGGGCAGCAGCGGGCGCGGATAAAACATGGGTCTACTGTCTGACCCGCCGCTCGCCGCTGGATCCTTTGCGCGGGGCGGCGCATACCGATGATATTCCCTATATTTTCGGCACGCTGGACGCGCCGGGCAGCTTTAGCGGTACGGACGTCGATGCGCGGGGCACGCGCGATGCTCTCCAAGGCGCTTTCGTGCGATTGGCGAAAGCAGGTGAGGGCAGTTGGACGCCCTATCGCCTGTCGACCCGCGCGACGATGTTGATGAGCGAAAATCCGCGCGTTGAAAATGATCCGCGCGGGTGGGAGCGGGCCATGTGGGCGACCGCTCCCTATGTGCAGCCGGGCAGTTAAGCGGTGGGCGGCTAAGGCTTTACCGGATAAGCGATAATCAGCGCCAGCGGTTCCTTGCCGGTCTGGCGGATACCGACATTCGCGCCGTCATAGAGATAGGCGGTCATGCCCGGTTTCAGCGCAGCCTTCTGGCCGTCGCTTTCCACTGCTCCCTCACCCGACAGGACGTAATACACCTCATCATGGGCGATGATGTGGAGGCCGATGGCGGCCCCCACATCCAGCGTGCGCCGCCGGAATTCCATCCGGCGGGGCTGGGGCGCGGCATCGCTGATCCGCCATGCGGTGGACATGCCGATGGCGCCATGCGGCACGGCTTCGCGCCGCATCACATCGCGCTCGTCGATGATTGCCATCGGCGGAGCGGCGGCCAGCAAAAGCGCCGCCAACATCAGACGCCGCCCTGCCGCATCGCCTTGTCGCGATCGCTCAGCTTTTCCTGCGGGCCCGCTTTCTGCCCCGGGTAAGCGCCGTTCTTGGGCGTCATCGTGGTCAGATCCCAGGCAGCCTCGACAAAAGGCGCGCGCTTTTCGGCGGCGTGCGGATAGCCGCCGACCTGCTTTTCATCGTCGATAATGTCGCCGCGTCCTTCGGCCACGAAGAACAGCACACGAATATCCTGAGGATCGCGATCCCATGGCCGTGCGCCCACCGTGTTCAAAACGCTGGTTTCCACATCGCCCGAGGGCAGGATCGTATAGCCATCGAGTTTGGCCAGCGGCTTGTCCGAGGTGATGAGTTTCGCCTTAGTCTCGCCATAGCGGCCGAACATCGGCAGGGGCAGGCCATGGCGATCCACCGCGCGATTGTCCTTGCCATAGAAAGCCAGATCACCATCGCCGCCCAGCATCAGGAAAGGCAGGCCCGGATCGGTCTGGTTGCCGCCGCGCATGACATTGCCCACCGCCGTGATCTCGCCGGTGACGTAATCATGGCCCGCCCATTCCAGCGCCATCAGATTGTAATGCACCGCGCGATGGCCGGGGTTATAGATGATGTTGTTGACCATCGCGACCTGCGAGCCGCCCTTTACCAGCGGGCTGCGCTCGACATTATGCGCCCAGACATTGCGGTAGAAAGTGATGCTGGTGGTGTTGTCATGGATCAGCGAACCCTTGGAATGTTCGCCCTTGGAATGGCTGGCAAAGGCTAGGCCTTCGGCGGCCAGGTTCTCCCGGAAAACAACATCATGGCTGGTGCCTGAGCGCCACTCCTGCACCGTTTTGCCGGTGAAGCGCGGGCCGCTGGCCGACATGTTTTCGTCAATCGCCCAGAGGAAGGAGCAATGTTCGATCACCACATTATGCGCGGCCACCGTTGAGAAGGCATCCGGTTCCCAGCCCGAGAAATGGGGCTTGTCCATCGCGCCGGTCATGATGCGCAGGTGGCTGATGATCACGTCATGGCCGTGCAGGTCAATGCCGGTGCGGATCAGCGTGACGGGCGAGGGCGCGGTTTGCCCGGCGATGGTCAGGAAGGGCTCCTTGATGACAAGTTCGGTGCCGCCCATGTCAATCACGCCGCCCACCTCGAACACGACGATGCGCGGGCCCTTGGCCTCGATGGCCTCCTTGAACGATCCCGGCCCGTCCTTGGCCAGCGTGGTCACGCGGATGATTCGGCCTCCGGCACCGCCCTTGGTGGGGTCGGCCGGATGGGCGAAATTGGCGGCGGCGGGGGCATTGGGCGTTTCGGCCCAGATGGGCGCGGCCAGCGGCAAAAGCGCAGTGGCCAGCAGAAGGCGGGCATGACGCAAACGGGGGATGGGCAAAAATGTCACCGGGGCCTCTCCTGTGGGGCTTCATTGTTGGTGGTTCTTGACAGAGGCCGGGGCCTCATGCCAAGACTTATGACACCGGTTACCAAATCGGACAAGAGTTTCCCTTCGACGGAAAACAAAAACGTTGATCAGCAACATCTTGTGAGAATAAATTGGCCCCAATGGGCAGGGATCTGGATGCAAAAGGCGGTGGAAATGCGATTCGCGTTTCCCTCTTATGACACCGGTAGCAATCCCTTGGGGCATGGATTGAGGATTGGGGCGCATCGTCGCTCTCAGGGAGTTTAAGGGGGAGTTATAATGCCTCATACCGTCACACGTTTTGCCGCCCGTCGCCTGACCGCTTTGCGTCTGGCTCTGGCAGCCAGCACCGCGCTGGCCGCGCCCGCCCATGCGCAGACCGCGCCCGGCGCCGATGCGCCCGCACCCGAAGCTATTGTAGTCACCGGCTTCCGCCGCTCGCTGGAGGCCGCGCTCAATCTGAAAAAGAACTCGGTGGCGGCCGTTGACGCCATCGTGGCCGAAGACATCGCCAAGTTCCCCGATCAGAACCTTGCCGAATCGCTTCAGCGCATTCCCGGCATCTCGATCCAGCGCGACGGCGGCGAAGGCCGTGCGATCACCGTGCGCGGGCTTGGCGCGCAATTCACCCGCGTTCGCGTAAACGGCCTTGAAACCGTGGCGACCTCGTCGGACGGCGCCAGCGCCAACCGCGACCGTTCGTTCGATTTCAACGTCTTTGCCTCGGAACTCTTCACCAATCTGGTCGTGCACAAGACTGCCGAGCCTTCGCTTGACGAAGGTTCGCTGGGCGCGGTGGTGGATCTCAACACCGGCAACCCGCTGGGCGGCAAGGCCGGCCTGACGGCGGTGGCCAATGTTCAGGGCAGCTATAACGACCTGTCGAAGAACCTTGGGCCGCGTTTGGCGGGCCTGCTGAGCTGGCGCAATGACGAAGGCACGTTCGGCGCCAATGTCTCGGCCGCCTATTCCAAGACCAGCACGCTCGAACTGGGCAATAATTCGGTGCGCTGGGCTCAGGCCTATTTCAACTCGGTCAACGGCACGAACTGCCTCTATTCGGTGCCCGGCGCCACGGGCGGCGTTGCCACCAATTACAGCGGCAATTATCGCCCGAGCACCGCCTGCGATCAGGCGAGCTTGTCGTTCCACCCGCGCATCCCGCGCTATGGCGTGATCAGCCATGAACGCGAGCGTCTGGGCCTGACCGGCTCGATCCAGTTCAAGCCCAGCGACCACACCAAGCTGTCGATTGACGCGCTCTTCTCGCGCTTCAAGGAAAATCGCGAGGAAAAGTGGCTTGAAGTGCTGGCCCGTTCGAACGAAAAGTCGATCGACGTGGTCAACCCGGTCTATGACGCGAACAACAACATGGTCGCGGCCACGTTCAACCATGCCTATGTTCGCACCGAACATTATCTGCGCCAGTCGAACACCACTTTCTATCAGGTGGGCGCGACGCTGGATCAGGACATCACCGACAAGCTGAAGGTGAAGATCCTGGGCGGTATTTCAAAGTCGGACGCGGATATTCCGGTGGAAACCACCATGTTGCTCGACAATCGCAACGCCAATGGCTTCTCCTACGATTACCGCAACATGGCCTCGCCCGTCATTTCCTATGGCGACAGCGTGACCGATCCGTCCAAGTTCCAGCTGGCCGAAATCCGCGACCGTCCCTCCAATGTCACCAACCGTTTCAAGACGGTTCAGGGCAATGTGACCTGGGAAGTGGCCGATGGTTTCACGCTGAAGGGCGGGGCGGTGTGGCGTCGGTTCAACTTCGATTCGGTGGCCTATCTGCGCGACAGCGCGGTTTGCGGCAGCAGCGGGGCCGACCTTGTGCTGGGCACGCTGACCTGTTCGTCCACCACCTATGGCTTCCCGGTGACCAGCAGCATGGTCGATACCGTCAATCTGGGCAATGCGGGCCAGCCTGCGGGCACGACCAGCAGCTGGGTCGTGGCCAATCTGGCCAACACCACCGCCTATACCAAGCTGTACAGCCGCACACCCACGCTGGACAGCGGCAACGTGCGCGCGGTTCAGGAAACCACTTCGGGCGGCTATCTGGAGGCTGATTTCAAGGGCAACCTGTTGGGTCTGGAATTCGGCGGCAATCTGGGGACGCGCTATGCCCGCACCAGCCAGAAGTCGACCGGCATTCTTTCGGGCAACACCGTGACGGTGGGGCGCACCTATGACGACTGGCTGCCTTCGGCCAACCTTGCCTTCTATCCGCATCCCAAGGTCATTATCCGCGCCGCCTATGCCAAGGTGCTGACGCGCCCGACGCTGGGCAATCTGACGCCGGGCGGCTCGATCGACGGGTTCAATTACAAGATCAGCTACGGCAACCCGCAGCTCGATCCCTATCGCGCCACCAATTACGATCTGGCGGTCGAATATTACTTTGCTCCGCAGTCGGTCGTCTCGCTGGCGCTGTTCCAGAAGGATATTGCCAGCTTCCCGATCTCGTCCAGCTATGCGGCCACCTTTGCCTCGACCGGCCTGCCGCAAAGCGCGCTGCCGACCAGTTCGCCTGCCTATATCAACTTTGACCCGAACCAGATCTATCAGATCACGGCCAATGTGAACGGCAGCGGCGCGCGTCTGCAGGGCATGGAGCTGGCATTGCAGATGCCCTTCAAATTCCTGCCCGGCAAATTGAAGAATATCGGCTTCCAGGGCAATGTGACGCTGATCAAGTCGAACGCCAATTACACCATCACCGGCCCGGCCACCAATCCCTGCACCCGCGCCACGGCTGCTTCGGCCTGTACGCTGGTGGGTGTGACGTCGGTCTATCCGGCAACACTGCTGGGCGTGTCCAAGACCGCGTGGAACGCCACGATTTATTATGACGATGGCAAGTTCAGCCTGCGCGGTATGCTCAGCTATCGCGGGCCGTTCAATGACAGCACCAGCGGTACCAGCAACGTGTTCGAAGGTTACGGCAGCTATACCAGCTTTGACGCAGCGGTGCGCTACAAGCTGACCCCCAGCATCGAAATCTCGCTGGATGGCAATAACCTGCTCGACACCTATCGCTATCGCTACACCGATGCGGCAACGACGCGTAACTATGAAAACAACCACTTCGGCCGCACGATTCAGTTCGGCGCCCGCTGGAAATACTAAGACTTCTGCCCCTGCACGGGGCCGGATAAAGGATGTGTTCGATGATTATGGATCGCAGGACGCTTCTGGCATCCAGCCTGTTGGCGGGGGCAGCCTCATGGCGGGCGGAGGGAATGATGGTCTCTTCGCCCGCCACCCTTTCGGACGATTTGCCCAATGCGCCAGAAGTGATTTCGCTCTGGCCGGGCGGCGTGGGGCCGGGGCGGTTGCACCCGATCACGCAGGAGATCGTCGAAAGGTCGAAAGACCCGGCCAACCCTGATCGGGCCATCCATGGCATTTCGCATCCGCGGATGGTGGTTTTCCGCCCGAAACAGCCCAATGGCGCGGCGGTGCTGATTTCGCCGGGCGGCGGCTATGTTCGCGTGGTGATCGACCGCGAGGGCTATGAAATGGCCCGATGGCTGGCGGCGCGCGGCTTTACCTGCTTCGTCCTTTTCTATCGCCTGCCGGGCGAGGGATGGGCCAGCGGCCCCGACACCGCCCTGATCGACGCCCAGCGCGCGATCCGTCTGATCCGCCACCGCGCGGCCCAATATGGTATCGATCCTGCACGCGTGGCAGCTATGGGCTTTTCGGCGGGTGGGCATTTGTGCGCAGATCTCTCCTCGCGCTTTGATGTGCGTGCCTATGCGCCTATGGACGCAGCGGACGCGATGCCCGCGCGACCTTTCTGTTCCGCGCCCATCTATCCGGTCATCTCAATGACTCCCCCTCTGGCCCATGCCGGATCGCGCCAGCAAATGCTGGGCGATCATCCCACCCCGGCGCAGGAGGCGGCCCATTCGCCAGACCGCAATATTCCCGCCAACCCACCCCCGCATTTCCTGCTCCATGCCGAGGATGATCCAGCCGTTCCGGTGGGCAATACGCTGGCGCTGCGCGATGCGTTGAAGGCCAGGGGCGCAAGGGTGGAATGCCATCTCTTCGAACAGGGCGGCCATGGCTTTGGCCTGCGTAATGCGGCGGGCAAGCCGGTTGCGATCTGGCCCCAGCTTTGGCTGAACTGGGCGCAAACAACGGGATTGGTGAAACAGGCATGAGTTTCAAAATCGACCGCCGCGCCGCCTTGCTGGCCGGCGGCCTGACGACGCTGGCCGGTCTGTCGGCTCAGGCTAAGGCCGCCCCCGCGCCGGGTTTCGACAATCAGGCCGCGCCTGATCTTGGCAATGGCACTTTCCTGAACCCGATCCTGTCGGGCGACCGGGCCGATCCGGCGATCCTGCGCGACGGCGCGGACTATTACATGACCTTTTCCAGCTTCGACGCCTATCCGGGCCTGACGATCTGGCATTCGCGTGATCTGGTGAACTGGCAACCGCGCAAACCTGCGCTTTTTCGCAACATCGGCGCAGTCTGGGCGGTCAGTCTGGTCAAGCATCAGGGCCGCTATTTCCTCTACATCCCGGTTAAGGCCGAACAGAACGATACATTCGTCATCTGGGCCGACCATATTGACGGCCCGTGGAGCGATCCGGTCCCGCTGGGCCTGCCCAAACATATCGACCCGTGCCATGCCGTAGGCGAGGATGGGTCGCGCTGGCTGTTCCTCTCGGGTGGCGACCGGGTGCGCCTGTCCGAGGATGGCCTCTCGCTGGCCGGAACGCCCGAGCATGTCTATGATCCGTGGCGCTATCCCGACACATGGGACGTTGAGGGCTTCAGCCCCGAAGGCCCCAAGATCCTGCGTCATGGCGATTATTTTCACATGCTGACCGCTGTTGGCGGCACGGCCGGCCCGCCCACCGGCCATATGGTGATCGCGGCGCGCTCGCGCTCGATCCATGGGCCGTGGGAACATCATCCGGGCAATCCGCTGGTCCGCACCGTGTCGGATAAAGAGGCGTGGTGGTGCCGGGGTCATGCCTCGCTGGTCGATGCGCCGGATGGATCGTGGTGGGCGGTCTATCATGGCTATCGCGCGAATTTCTGGACGCTGGGGCGGCAATGCCTGCTCGATCCGGTGGTGTGGGGCAGGGACGGTTGGCCGCGCATGACGGGCGGAGATCTTTCGCGCCCCTTGCCCAAACCGCGCGGCGGACAGGCGTTGCCCCATGGCATGGCATTGTCGGATGATTTTTCCGCGCCCCTGGCTCTGGGTAGCAAATGGACCTTTTTCCGCCCTGCGCGCGATGAAGCCTCGCGGGTGCGCGTGGCCGATGGCGTGCTGCATCTGACCGCCAAGGGCAGTGCGCCGGTCGATGGCTCGCCGCTGTTGCTGACGGCGGGCGACACGTCCTATCGCTTTGAATGCGATATAGAAATCGATCCCGGCGCCACGGCGGGTCTTGTGCTGTTTTACGACGACCGGCTCTATGCGGGGCTGGGTTTCGACAAGGATCGCTTCGTCACCCATCAATATGGCATGGAGCGCGGCCGCCCCGCGCACACCTATGGCCAGCGCCTGCGAATGCGCATCACCAACCGTCGCCACATCATCGCCATCCACACCAGCAGCGACGGCGGCCAGACCTGGCACCGCTTTGATCGCGGCATGGAAGTGTCGGGCTATCATCACAATGTGCGGGGCGGTTTTCTCGCGCTCAAGCCCGGCCTTTATGCGGCGGGCAAGGGCGAGGCGCGTTTTCGCAATTTCCGTTTCACTGCGTTAAAGGATTGATTTTCCTATCATGCCCCGCCCCTTGGATCTGCATCCCGACCGATTGTTTCCCTCTGAGCCCGGCGTTCGGGCTGTTGCGCGCGAGCTTTATTCATATGTGAA
>NZ_JABGCB010000046.1 GCF_013149295.1 Novosphingobium sp. SG751A | reverse complement strand
ACCGGCACCTTCGTTCCGCGCCACGCTCCCTTGCGCCATTTATGATCGCCGCCCTGTTAGCGTAATCCGCGTGCTGTGAAATGCGCGCTTACGGATGCCCAGCAGGTGGCGATACTCGGTGTCTATTATGGCGGTCAGGACTTCACTGCCGGTTGGGCTGACGATGAACAGCAGCACTGATCCCAATGTCGGGGTACTGCTGAAATAGCAGACTTTCGCGGGCCCAATGGAGAGTGCCCATTGGCAACTTGATCGTTGAATGACCAAGGTGCGGTGCCCAAGGCGTCGAACTTTGGGGCCCCGGAAGGATACGTTCCAGCACTGGTTGTCATTCTTGCTTTTTCAGGACCTCCAAGCAAAACGGCGCCCGTCCCCTAAGGGGCAGGCGCCGCTGCGTATCCATTCATGCCGCGCGTCACGCTTCCTGTGTGGCAGGAACCTTGGCTTTCGCGGTCGATTTCTTCGCTTTGCCACGGTTGGCGGGGGCAGAAACTGCCTCGAGCGTAACTGCTGGTGTCGGATTTGTCACCTTGCCCTCGACCGTTTTAGCGGCGGCGCCCTTCGCCTTGGTCGGCTTGACGGCGTTGTTTCCGGTGGCCTTACCTTCGGTCGACGAGGCGGATTTTGCCTTTGCCGCGCCGCGCTTGCGCACGCTTGTGCCATCCGGGATCGGATCAGCAGCAGGCGCATCGGGTGTGTCTGCGGCGCTCGTTAGGACCTCGGGTTCACGCGCCATACGCTGCTTTCTGGTCGCCACCGGTTTTACCGGTTCGGCGGGCACAGTCGCATCGACGGGCACCGAGGCTTCTTCCGCGACCTTCCGAGAGTGACGCGCGGGTTTACCCTTGGTCTCGGCGGCAGGTTTTGCCTCGGTAGGCATCGGCGAGACCGTGGTCGAGGCAACAGGAAGCTTTTCGGTTCTGGCCTTTGACTTGCGGGCAACGCTCTTTGCCGTCACGCTCGAAGCGGCATCTTCTTCCGTCGCCGGCAGCGCCGCCTCTTGGGACTCTGCGGGAGCGGCGACCGTTCCGTCTGTGTCATTGAGGCGAACTGCACTCTTGCGGCCAAGCCCGATCTTTTCGGCGATCTCGCGGCGCATCGCGGCAAAATTCGCTGCGACCATCGGGTAATCGGGCTTCAACCCATAGCGCACGCGATATTCATCGGGCGTCAGTCCGTTGGTCGCCAAATGCCGTTTCAAGGTCTTGTATTTGCGCCCATCGATCAGACTGACAAGATAGTCGGGCTTGATCGAGGAACGCACCGGTACCGCCGGTTCGTAAGCAACGACTTCGGGCACAGGCTCAACTGCAGGCGCTTCGTCCAGCCCGGCAATCGCCAGATGCATGGACTTGAGGAAAGCAGGAACATCTTCGGCAGCAGGATTTACATTGGGATTCTGGAGCCAGGCGATGGTAATATCGCCTGCCAGTTCGATGAAGTTGGGCGCACCCTCAGAATTGTTCTCGGCCATGATTGTCCTCAAGCAGATGAGGGAGGCGAGGGTTAGACATCTTGCGGGATCAGGTCAAATATTTGTCACACAAAAGGCCGCTTGCTCCCTTTGGGGATCGGGCAGCGCAATATCAATCGAACATGGACTGACTACTTTGCGTGAACGGGGCATTGGTCAATCCCATGCTAATGCGCAAAGGAGGATGTAAAGGTGGCGCGGCAGTTGAGGACCGTTGGGGATGTATCGCCACCACCGCCCTTTTCCTGCTGACCTTCCGCCGAGCGTCGGGTATGGCTGATGCATGACCCGATCATACCACTGATGGAAATTTCCGATGAAAACCAACCGTGCCCTTGAAGCTGCCCGAGCAAGGGAAGATCGGGAGAAATGCCGCGACTGGCTGATCCCGCATATGAGCGACGGCAAGCCCAAGCTGCGCACCAAGGATGGCTATCGCGATCTGGCTCGTCAGGAGTTCAGCTTCTCGAGCGCAGCCTTCAACGATGCCTGGATCTGGGCGGTGGAGGACACAGGCCGTCAGGACTGGTATGAAAGCAGGGGGCGCAACGAAGAAGCCTGATCCGGTCGTCCTGCGGCTAGCCTAAGGCGCCATCATGCGGCGCGGTCTGCCCCCTGATCGACCACCTCCGCCTCAGAAACAGGTGTTTAGCGACCTGATTAGACTCGCCCATGGTGGCTCCTGGTTCAGAAAAGTTGGGGCTATTTTCTGCCTAGGTGTAGACCCACGAGCGCCTATGACGGTAGCAGCGCAAACCATGAGTATCATAGCAACCATCATGAATTCGTCGACTGGCTTGGCCATTCAGAAAATGAAGTTCGAGCGCATGCCCAAGCCCTGGGTGACGCTTCATCTCGAATCGGGTGAACAGGTTACCGCCGACCGTGTCCATGTCGGCAAACCAGCGCCGGGCAAGTTCATCACTCCGGTTGAAGTCTGGGTAACGCCAAAGGGATAATCACGAGCTGCCGTGCTTGGCGGGAAGCATCGCCGCCAGAGCGGACGTTTAGGTATCCATGTATCCCAACGAAAGCAGGCGCTTGTTCATGTGCACTATGAGCCGGCCGACAGGTATTCCTTCAACCGTTCCGGCCGTTGCGGAATGGGTAGCGCCGGATCGAAGACGTGAACCTGCGCGCCGGTTTTGGCAAACATCGCCTTGAACATCGGCAGCGTGCTGGTCGGCGCCGCTATATAGATCCTGGAACCTTTGAGACTACCGGGCTTTGCCTCGGCCAAAATGGTTTTCATGCGGGCCACGAAGTGGTCCAAGGGGGCGATGCTGGCAAAACTCATCGGGCCATTGGAATAGTCCCGCGCGAGCAAAGCGTCGCGCATCCAGCCTTCTGAAGCCGCATAATCGGGGGCAGCCGGATCACGGAGCACCGTGCTTTTGGGATAATCCTCTTTCCAGCGAGGCGCGGATCGGAAGAACGCCTCGTCGAGATAGTGGGACCAAGCGAATTCCGTGTTTTCAGACGGGCCCAGCAAGGGCGCGATAAAGGCCCGCTTGGCTTTCTCGTCATAGTCGCGCCGGGATTGCGCCTCTTTCGCCACGGCGGCCTGCGCATTCTTCCATGCAGGCGATGCGCCGCTCAGCACTGCACCATCCGAAAGCCTCATGACCGCATCAACATAGGCCTCGACATCAGTCCCTTGCCGGTCGCCCGGCACCACGATCGGGATCATCACCGTATCATCAGGCCCCAAGTGTGGATCACCACGCCAGTGAATCGAACTGACCGAATGGCCAAGCGCGAAAATATAGTCCTCCGAGACAATATCGTTCAGCGCCAGCGCGCGGATCAGACGCCCATGCCCATCATGGATGGCCACCACGTTGGGCCCATAGCCCATCGAATGCCAGTTATCGAACGTGACCACATAACGGCCGCCATCAGCTATCAGCGCAGCAACGGGAGCCACCTCGTTGGTCAGCGGGCCGGACCACACCGCAGTCCACACGCCATCTGCTCCCACATGCTCGATGGTTGCGGTTGCCCTGCTCTGCTGTTGCCCCTTGGCGCCACCTGCCGGCTCGCGCTTTTTCACCTTGTCGGAAAAATAGGCCAGAGCGCTGGTCAGTTCGCGCGGGCGGACTTGCAGGCGGAAGGTCTTGTCACGCGATTGATAGGTTTGCGGCTGGGGTGGCAGCCACTGATCAGCGCGGCAGGGCGTTGCGACGAACGCGAGAAGGGCAAAAAGCAGTTTTGAACGTGAGTACATCATTTGAGCAAAGGTCGCATAAGAAGTGCCAGCCTGCAAACGCCGCCATAGCGGTCGTTCAACGGCGGAGGTCCCTTCCCTGATAGCTGACCTACGTTCAGCGACCGCCCGACAGATAGCGACCTACTGCCGCTTCTAGATTTCGTTCGGCATTCGTTCTATGCAAAGGTAAAGCCTATGAATCAAGTGGAGCATGGGGCGTGGCCGGACAGGACAACGAAGCATATTTGGCAAGCGTGGAGGCGATGCTGGCTGCCGAAGGTATGGCTGAGGCCGCCGAACTGCTACGCGAGGCCGATGCGGATGTGGTCGAGACCGGTTATGACAATTGGAACGGCGGCACGCGCCTCTACACGGTTTTCCTCTCGATCGATCCGGCGAGCTTCGGTCGGTTAGGCGCCAAATGCGCAACGTTGGAAGAGCAGATCACCGCCCGAGTGAAGCTGGTGTACGAACAGGATGACAACTCCTGGTTCAGCGCGGCTATCCGCCCACGAATACAGCCTCGACCCGACTGGCGCACCGCGCCGGCCGCTGTGTCCCGCCGTGTCCGACGTAACATAATCGATGGCCTCAAGGTCGATAATATCGCCTGGATGGGCACGCTCGAAGATGTAGAGTTCCTCCAGCGGCTTTGGGATCTTGAAGCGATGCCCTCGACCGATAGTCGCTACAAGGATGCCGCCGGTGATATCTGGCAGCATCGCTGGAATAACCATGACTGGGACGATGACTGGATTTTCGAGGACAAGCGCTTCGATCTGATCGATGGGCCTGCCGATCGCTTTCTCGCGTTCCTCGCCGAGACGGTCCACCCAGTCGTCCGGCCGGACCGCAACCAGTCGCTTGAAATGGTGCGCGCGTTCAACGATCAACTACGGACCGAAGGCTGGATGCTGGTCGAGGTCGAGAAGATTGCGGGGCGACCGCGCTTTGTTGCGCAGGCGATCGGCGAGATTGGCGGGCGCTCGGTGTTGCGGGCGCGTTCGGTCGCAGATGCGCTTGATGCTGCTTGGATGCAGAAAGAGATCGAGCGACTTGAAAATGCGGTTGATCGTGATCCCGCGCTCGCCATTGGAACCGCCAAGGAACTGGTTGAAAGTTGCTGCAAGACAGTGCTGACGAAGCGCGGCGTAAGCTATGCATCGGGCGCTGACTTGCCGACACTGACCAAATTGGTAGCGAAAGAGTTGGGTTTGGTACCCGATGGAATCACCGATGCCACCAAGGGAGCTGAAACGATTAAGCTCATCCTGCGTAATCTAGCTGCATTGACCCAATATCTAGCCGAGCTGCGTGGACTTTATGGGTCAGGGCATGGCCGTGAGGGGAGCCATCGTGGCCTGCAGCCACGACACGCGCGGCTCGCTGTTGGCGCTGCGGTGTCGTTCATCGATTTCGTGACTGAGACATTTCGGGAGCGCCAGTTCCGGGAGGACGCAGTTGGTGCGCAGAGTACCGATCTAGCGGCACCGGCGGCTGCAACCAAGAACCTTGGCAGAAAATAGTCGCTGTCGCTGCTGCTGCTAGACGACACATTATCGAATTGCCGCCATCTGCATCTGGCGATATCAGTAGCGACGAATGGGGGCGTCTGAAATGACTTACAAGCACAGGGAAGCGCTTGTCGATCAGATCGTGGAGCAACAGCCGGCGCTGCGCAGCTTCGTACGGGAAAGCTCGGGCGACATGCTCGCAGGGAACTGGGATTTTGTGTCGTACAGCTTCCAGCGAGGGTTCGAATCTTTGTGGGATCTCGCGCGGACTGATCTCAGCGGTCTGCTCCAGATGCCACTTCTTTCGCTCTGGCGGCAAAGCGTCGAGCTTGCGATCAAATCGACCATCCTTGAACTCGCTGGCGAGATCAGCGGCAAAGCCAGCCACAATCTTCAGGCGCTCTTTCGGCAGCTGCTCGACATTCGGGCGAAGGAAGGATGCTGCGATAACGATGATCTCACCCAAAATGTCCAAGACATGATCGCCCAAGTTCAGGCTTTCGATCCGTTCGCCGATCGCTTTCGCTATCCGGCCGACCGGGGCGGAAAGCCCTATGCAGGTTTCGCGATCGATGTGGATGAACTCTTTCAGGCCCATTGGATCATCACGACCTGGTGCGAAGGCGCGGTCATGGAAATGCGTGAGAATGGATATACCTGAAGAGGAATCGCATGCCGTTAAAGCTCACGCCCGTCAGCACGAAGGAGTGTATTTTCTCCGAGTGGGTGATCTCAAAGAAGAAGCGGGCGGCGCTCGTTGAGATAATTGCGTACCTCTACCTGCGTCAGGAAGAGAATGCGCAGAGAGTCATCGCTGAGTTGGAGCCGCGGCGGCGTGCAAAAAAAGGCAAGGTCGCTGAGAATGTCGTTCGCAAATTGACCGCGCCGCACGCCGAAGATGTGGAGCTATTCCGGTCAGGGGCAGCGGCCGAGAAAGAGTCTGCTCGCAAACGGATCGCGACCACAGTTATCCACCGGGATGGTCTTCTGTTCCAGCATATTTCCTGGGTTGCTGCGCGCCTCGCGATGCCGAACGGTTATATGACGTCGCCTCATGTTCGTCAGGCTGACAAGGGCTTTGACGGCTTCATCATCGAACTGGATGACAGCGGCCGCGAGATCGAGCGTATCGTCCTCTGCGAGGATAAAGCGTCTAAATCGCCTCGCGCGCTCATCAGCTCGAGCGTGTGGCCCGAGATCACCTCCATCCGCAAGGGTGAGCGGGATGATGAAATCCTCGCAGACCTCGTCACCTTGCTCAAAAGCATACCCGACATCGATGCAGAGACGGCGGTCGATAAAGTGTTCTGGGAAGATGTGCGCGAGTTCCGTGTGG
Source organism: Novosphingobium sp. SG751A (assembly GCF_013149295.1). GTDB lineage: Bacteria > Pseudomonadota > Alphaproteobacteria > Sphingomonadales > Sphingomonadaceae > Novosphingobium. Next base: position 7,860 of record NZ_JABGCB010000046.1, on the reverse strand, counting down.
CTGTCGCTACGAGCGAGAGTCAGCGCAGGGCGGGTAATTTCCTACACATCATAGCGGGATTCAAAGCCACGGCCGAGGGTGCGATTGAAACGCGCACGGCCGGTGTTCTGGCCTTCGACGATGTACGCCAAGGCTTGGCCGAGCTGGCAAGGGAAGTCATGATGAAAGTCGAGGAGATCGCGGGTGTTTGATCCCAGTTCCCGCGCTCTGCTGCGGCAAGCTCCAGACCTTCCCGGTCTCGATCCTGAAATCCTAGATGAGCTTCTTACAGAGGCGCACATCGAATTGGCGACTGTGCGATTGCAGGCGCGGGAGGAAGATCCGGAGGCCGTGAGCGAAGTTATCGGCCGGGTACGGCGATTGGCCTCGACTTTCGAGGCCTATGTCGCCCTTGACCTGCGACCCGATCAGACGCGTGCGGCCGCCTTCGTCGCGGCGAGCGCCCATCAGATTTTGGGTCGTGTGCGTTCACTTGCCTTGGATCGTCCATCGCTCGTTTCAGGCGATGCGATTGGGTCAGTGATCTCGGCGACACTTCTGTTCCTGATTGCCGATCGTGCCGCAGATGCAGCCGAGGTTGCGGCTCAACTGAGGGCGAGAGGAGAACCGCGAGCAGTCCGACGATCTCTGATCCTCAGCCTCCGGGAATTGGCGACCGGGAACCTGACCGAGCTGATCGAGCGAAACCTGGATGAAGATCGTATTCCCCAGACCGACAGTCGCGAGGTCGCGGCCGACCTTTTGCTGAGAGAGTGCGCCTATGTTCTGCAAGCTCTAGGGCAGGAAGCGCGCGGAAGCGACACGCCTGATCCCGACATGCGCACTAGGCTTGAACGTGTGCTCCGTCTGTCGCGAGCTTCCGCGGTAGATATCAATCTTGGGCTTGAAGGTGCAGTCCACCTTCAGTTTGCTGGGCCGCATCATCTGGCGACGCTCTTGAGCCGCCTGATCGGCGGAATGCAGGAAGCCATGCTGGTCCGGCTGCCCACGCCTGCCGGTGCGCAGGCTACGGCGTGGACGGATTGGCTGCTCTCGCAAGTGGGCTCGCGCCCGTTTCTATGGATCAACCACTTGAAGGCAGTCAGGACGGGCTACCTGAACAGGGGCCGGTCGATGGTCATGACGTCCCCGACCGGCTCCGGGAAAACCACGCTCTCGGTTCTGAAAATTGCAGCGACCCTTTCCGCCGGAGAGAGCGTCATCTATCTGGCGCCGACGCATGCTCTCGTCGACCAGGTCGAGGCCGACATGTCCGCGCAGATCGGCGGGCTGGAGCCCGTGAGCGTGGTCGAGGATCTCGCCCTGGAGGATATAGGGGAACGGCTTCCGCCATTCTCCGTCATGACGCCGGAGCGCTGCCTCGCCCTTTTGGGCTTTGCGCCCGAACTGTTCGACAAGGTCGGGCTCCTCGTATTCGATGAGTTTCATCTAATCGGTGCAGATAACCCAGCGATCTCCTTGACCGTCAACGCGCGCGCGATCGATGCCATGCTGGCGTTGCTCACATTCCTGCGCCGCCGCAAGGACGCGGACCTTTTGCTGCTTTCGGCCATGGTCGCCAATGGCGCTGAAATCGCCCGGTGGCTGCGAGGTGTGACGGGACGGGAGGTCGAGGCGTTCGACGATCCCTGGAAACCGACACGCCAATTGCGCTCATGCGTCATCTATGACCGAGAGGCCGTTGCGGAGGCTGCGCAAGCCTCGTCGAAGGAAAAAACGAAAGCTGCCCGCAATCGCATACCTGCACAGCCACTGGGTCTCTTTTCGTTGATCTCAGGCTGGCATCCGAAAAGGCCCGAGAAGCTGGTGATCCAGCCCCTCACGGCCGGACTGCCGTCGCTTGTGAGAAACGATTCCGGCCGGCTGACATCCAACAGAAACGAAGTCGCAGCGCAGATCGCAGCGGATTATGCAGCTGCCGGAAAACGAGTGATCGTGTTTTGCAACGATACAAAGGCCTGCGGTAGCGTCGCTGACCAGATCAATTCCCTTCTGCCGCCAGCAACCGCCGCGTTGGACGAAGCGCAGCAGGAGATGCACGAGGCCATACTCAAAGATGTGGGTTCGGCCGAAGCGATGTTCGATCCCGCAAAGCGACGGGCGGCCGTCCATCATGGCGACCTTCTGCCTCTGGAGCGGCGGCTGACGGAAAGCGTTTTCCGAGTCAGGCGGGATGCAGAGAGCGAAGATGTTGGGCTCGATGCGGTAGCCGCGACCTCGACGATCGCACAGGGACTAAACCTTCCCTGCGATGTCGTGATTCTAGCTGGCACCGATAGAAGTGTGGCCGACGATCCCAGTGGTAATCCGCGGGCGGACTTGCGCCCACATGAAATTCTTAATGCCCTAGGCAGGGCAGGTCGTGCGGCCTACGCTGCGACTGGCCTCGCTATCGTCGTGCCGGGCAAGCCTATTCAGGTCGAACTGGACGATCTCGACTTCCCTACCGAGCAGATACTGAACACCGTCTTCTCCGAACAGGACGCCTGCGAAAGCATCCATGATCCCATTGAGTTGTTGCTGGATCGGATCGAGGTCGCTGCCGATTCCGACCCTAAAGCCCAGGCCCTCATTCGTCGCCTGTCGGATGTGACCGCGGCGGGGGAAAGCGGCTTTGACGATATCGTCAAGCGCTCCCTGGGATACTTCCGGCGCAGGGAAGCGGACGCTCAACGGGCGGAACAATGGCTTGAACGCCGACGCACAGCGCTCAAGGCCGCCGAGCAGCAATTGGACGATCCGCCCGTTCCGGAATGGGAGCGTGATATCGCGGTGCGAAACGGCGTGCCTCCCCGTCTGATCGAGCGATTGGTGAAGGCGCTGGACCGGGCGCCGGTTGAGGAGACCGCAACTGCCGTGTGGATCAGCTGGCTGCTCGATGTACTGGCAGAAAATCCCCTAGATTTGACGATCTTCGTCAGAGAAGGGGCACTGGAGTCAGTTTTCGGCCGTGCCTATAGTAACACGACGAAGCCTCGAGCGACCGCTAAGCGGATACTGGGCGCACTCAAGACCTTGGTGTCGATGTGGTGCGAAGGACGCACGCTCGTCGAGATCGAAGCATGGCTTCTCGACTTCGTTCGCAAGTATGAGGGAACCGTCAAGAAGCAGGCAAGCCGGTCGTCGACAGCACAGCGTGCGCGCCGGTTCGCCATCAGGATCACCCCTGATCTCGGTTTCCTGTGCGGTATAGTTGGGCAAATCGTCGCTCACAGAGCGTCGCAAGGGCAAGGGACGATGCTGCCCGTCATCGACATGCTTCCGCAAATGGTGCGTGCCGGGGACCATGATCGCCATCATGCCGCTATGAGGCTGATGAAGACCGCAGCCTCGCGCGTCGAGACGTTCGAGACGCATCTCGCATTGCGCGGGTCGTTCAAGGCCGGCGCTTCGGCGGAAATGGATACCGTGCGGGACGAGGTCACGACGGCGATCCTTTTTCAAACGTTGTCCGATTGGGATGATGAGGACTAGCGCGCGATGGTTACCCTTATGACCGGCCGCTTCTCTGTCTGCGCCTCTGGGTTCGGACTGCCGCCAAGTCCCCCTTCATGGGCATTCATGCGTCGATTTTTGTCCATGTTAACGAAGGGCAGCTCGGGCCTATCCGCGTCCCAGAGGAGACAAACCGGAGTGTCCGCCCTCAACGTCATTCCCAAGGATTGAGCAGCGCCACGCCTGTTCGTTCAAAATCCGCGACATTGCGCGTCACGACGGTAAGCCCATGCTCCAGCGCAGTTGCGGCGATCCAGGCATCACGCTCACTGGCAGGATCTGGCATATGCAGCGCCGCGCACCGCCGGGCGACATCCATGCCGGGTTCGAGCACCCTGTCGGCAAACCCCGGCAGAACTGTGGTTTCGAGCCAACGCCGCAGTGCCTGACCCTGTGCGGCATCCTGTCTCTCCTTCAGCCGAACGCTCAGTTCCAGTTCAAAAACCGTGAAGACAGAAAGGAAGGTCTGTGCCGGTGAGGTCGCCCGAAGCCATCGGACCACATTCTCGTCTGCCTTGCCCGAATGCAGTTTTCGGCTTTCAGAAATCACATTGGTGTCGAGCAGGAACATCAGTCGAATTCAGCCGGTCTAAAGCGCGGCATGGCTTTGGGGAATGCCATCGGGAAGTCGAGATCCTCGGCCGGCATCAGCATATCTGCAAGCGACCGGCTCTGACCGGCAAGACGCTCATATTCCTCGATGCTGAGCACGACGAGCGCAGGCTTACTACGCTCGGTCACAAAGACTGGGCCTTGTTTTGCCGCACGCTTGGCGCGCGCGGGATCACGATTGAAATCGCGGGAAGAAAGAAAGGACACGGTCACGGCACAGCCTCACTTGTCGTTACAATGCGACATAGCAGGAAAATAGTATGCTGTCATCTGATCTCTTTGCAGCCCGATGGTCGCCCGGCTGTGGACCGGCGTCGAGACTAACCACGAAAAATGGCAGAAGATGGCGAATTGTATGCGCCGATCAGCTTCCAAATCTCATGCTGATCCGCAGGCTGACCGAATTGTCCGCCCTTGCTGCCCATCGACCTGCAGCACCGACGGTATGGCGTTGCCGGAAACAAACACATAGCCAACGGCCTCCATCCAGAGGCGCAGGTCGTCTGGCAATCTCAAACTTCAGCTGCCTGTTTGAGCTTTGCGATATGGGCGATGCAGATCTCCTGAACTTTCTGCCCCAGCACTTGAATCCGCTCCCGGAGCCAGTTCAATTCCTCTGGAGAAATGTCGAAATGCTTTGAATGCTGGGCCTTCCTGTATGCGTCCTTCAGCTTTTGATACATCGCCCGCTGCGCATGTGTACCGCGAGGCCAAGCGTCGAACAGGCTCCGTTCCAGCCCTTCGGCAATGCCCCGCAAGAACACGATATTGGGATTACGAGGGGCATAAAATGTCAGCGTCAGCAGCATACATTTATACAGGTTTTCGGTTGCCTGATGGAGAAGGAAGGCAGCGTTACCGAAATAACCTTTGTTCTGATAAAATTCAGCGCCTTCGTACCATCGCATAGCCCCGGTAAATTTGTCTTCAAAATAGTCCTTGGCGGCGAGGTAGGCCTGCTCAGGTGTTTTAGGCTTGGGCTCCGCCAGCAAGCGATCATCGGACTGGTAGAGGATTACCCCGTCCTTTGCGATCTCCATGAACAGAAGCCGTCCATGGGATAGGCCATCATTCACCTGCTGAAGCGAATGGACGATGAAATTGATCGGCGTGCGAATGACCTTTTCGACATGATAGGCGTCGAACAACCGCTGCTCGGTTTCCTCCCAATATTCCGCGCGATCCGTCAGCTCCTTCTGATTGACGATCACGAGGATATCGTAGTCGGAGGTATATTGGTTTGCATCGAAGGGCGCATCGACCCAATCACCCCTAGCATAGGAGCCAAACAGGATGACTTTCAGGATCCGCGCTGATTTGCGTCGCCCGATCGCCTCCTGCGTTGCTTCGCGAAAGCCCTGAAACAAGATCTCTACCACGCGGTCGAGTTCGCGCTGTTTGACGGCCGGAAGATGATTGAGGTCACTGCGCATCTATTCGTTCTCAATTCCTGCAATTCGGAAGATTGCGCCGCTCACCGCACCACCTCGATTGAAACCCCGATGTCGAGATCTCCCCAAAGCCGATCTGCCGTGACGGCCACGGCCTGACGTGATCGCGCCAGAGCGAGGCACGAGCGCTCCCCCAGACCCAGTCCTACACCGCGGATCAGCGGATGGATCTCCCCGCCAATATCGGCCTGATCGCGATCTACCGCGATGACGTCGATATCGAGCTCTGCCAACATCGCTTTGGCTTCGGCAGCTTCGACGCCGCGATCCGTCAGCTTCGCCAGCACTTCATGGTAATTCACAGCCGATACCAAGGCGCGGGTCAAGCGGGCTTCAACCCGATCGGCTCCGGGCTCGTCGAACAGCAGACAAAGCAGCGCCGAGGCATCAAGGACAAATGTGGGATTGAGGGAGCTATCGGTCACGCGCAGCCTCAACGCGTCGCTGGGCGATCAGTTCCTCCGACACGAACCCTTCCTTCGGGGCAAAGGCCTTTAGCCGCTCCTGAACCCGCTTGAGCGCGGACCTTGCCGGTCGGATTCGTACCTCATCACCCTGTAGTTCAAAAAGGACTGTATCGCCATTTTGCAAGCCGAGAGCCCGGCGCATTTCTGCGGGCAGAGCGATACGCCCACCGGCAATGACTTTACCTCGTGCGATGTTCATGCCCATCGTCCCGGATCGAGTACTGACTGGCAAATGGTACCATGATGGCATACCTCGTAGCAAGTCGGTCTCGTCTTCCCGATCTTGACGGAAGGCGATTGCAATTTCGGCGCTCGCGGCAACAATCGTGTCGATCACGCGGTCGAGGGCGGACCGGCTGTTCCATGTGAGCTGGAGATCCATTCGGCGATGATCCTCGAGACTGGGCTCGCGAGTGAGGGCTCCCAGTTGAGCCAGTCTGGCCGAGCGGCGATGAGGCTTCGACACGATTTCATCGGTCGACAGGCAGGCCTGATAGAGCGTCTTCCCCTCGACTTCGGCGAGATAGACCTCGAAGAGGAGCGCAACATATTGCCTTGCGGAAAGCAGCGGCCCTAGGCTTTCGAGGATGACCTTCTCGACCCGCAGGAAGGCCCGGCATACCAGTGCGCGTGAGCTTGCCGACCAAAGGCTGGCGGGTTGGACGTCGTTCGAGTTTGGCATCACCGTCATAAGGACACTCCGCTTTTGTCGATATCGGAACCGTTGCGGGGAGGGGGATCAATCTCGCTGTATGGGAGGCCGGGATGCTGGGCACCCCTTCCAGGACGCATCGCTGCCGTGTTGTGCGAGGCGCTGACGATGGCGCCAGGTCGCGACGATCAGGACGATCTGCGTAACCCACCCCCATACCGCCAGGGCATTCATGTAGGCTTTCCATCCTGCCGCTGGAACAACGATCTGGCCGACATGGATGAACACTTCGGCCTGCAGCAGGGCGGCCACCCATATGGGCCAGAACCGTGTGCTGCGAATGGCAAGCCATAGAAAAATGGCCAGCAGCACCATGTCGATAATCAGAATTCCGGTCTCGAGCTGACGAAAGTGTGCTCTGGTCGGATCGGCGGCAAATACGCTGGCCCAAGCTCCGCCAAACAGAGTGGCCGCCCCGATCTGCTCGGGTCGGCCACCCCGCATGGCCGCGTAAAGACTGCTGGCGATCAGCAGGATGAGGAATGCGACATGTCTCGTCATATTAAACCTGAACCATTATGGAAATCGGTGTCAGGGAACCCTGACAGGCATCAGGCAACCCGCAGATGCTGTCCCACGTCAAGGGGGGCAACCTTGCCGGGTTTGACCAGATCGCCATAGCTGGCTTCGCGCAGGCCGATGTCGTCGCTCGCCTGTTTGAGATTGGCATGGGTTGCGACGATCTTTTCGCGGGTTTCAGCAACGAGCATCATAGCGGATGCAGAGCTCAGGATAGCTTCCTGTCCGACAATGGCGGAAATCCCTCCATCGAGTCGGGCAAGCGGGAGGGCGGCATTGAGTTCCGCGATACGGGCGAGAGCGATATCGAGGGCAGTTTCTGCGGCAAAGAGCCGTTCGGCTACCGTTTGGGCAATGGCTAGGCGTTGAGCACGCATGGTTTCTCCTCCCCGTTCCCGCTGAAGGAAACGGATTGTGTTGGATGATGATGGAAGGGACTGCTTAAGGCCGAAGCAGACTGCTCAGCCCGGAAAGCAGCGATACAGCGGAACCGACCGTAACGATGATACCTGTCCCCCGTCAGCACCCATGGCACAGATTTGATGTTGTGATTTAAGGAGGATTGGGGCTTCGTCGTAATGACGAAGGAATGCAGATGAAGCCC
>NZ_JABGCB010000045.1 GCF_013149295.1 Novosphingobium sp. SG751A | reverse complement strand
CGTGATGAGGCAGCGCGCCTGCCTTGCATGCCGGAGCAGTCTTTGCAGCCAGGCATGGAACCGATCCAATGCGGATTGGTCCGAATTTCGTTGAGCATGCGGCTGCGGAAGGCACCAGCGCCACCACGAAAGCCAGGGCAATATGACGCCCGCAGATGCCTACTTCGGCCTTGAACCAGCAACGCCCTTCCAGAATGGTCAGGCTGCATGCGAAATCAGGGGTGGCCTCGTTCAGGCCAAAGCTCCATTCGCCGCCAAATTCGAAAATTCCGATCGAATTGGCCAAAACCTTTGTCGAGAGCAGCACATTACCAAGCAGGTCCATGGCAATCCGATCCAATTAAAGCCTGTCGACAGCCGCGAAGGAGATAAGTTTGACAGGAGCGGTCAATGCCTCGCCCCAATACCCTATATCGGGGATTACATAGGTCAATAAGGTGCGATCTTGGGACCACCGGCCTTGTCTGGCTGCGAACCGGCGTTGAAAGCTCGACAATTTCACGGAACTCTCTTTCCGTTCGGTGCTGCAAGTGAGTTGAAGGTGCATCATGCCCGCACGCGCTACTGGCAGGGCCGGATCAGGCTGGCGCTCGTCTCGATACCGTTGAAGGTCTATCCCGCAACGCGGTCCGGCGCGGCGATCAGCTTTCAACAGATTCACGAGCCCAGCGGCAAGCAGGCGCGCTATGAAAAGGTCGTGCCCCGACGTGCCCGAGCTCTAGGGGTTATGCTGTTTGATCGGGCCTCTCCCCGGTTCGAGCATTGCCATCGGCGCCTTGCGTGTGGACGTGGCACAGGAGCATTGCTCTGGCTGCTGCAGAACGCTGCCTTTTCCGATCATAGCTGCCAAAGCGCGAAAATGGACTGGCCGCACCGCGCTGCGTTATGCCATGGCCATTATTCGAAGAAGGGGTATGGGGAGCTAAAGCCTGGCCCTTGCAGAGGACGATGACATGATCCTGCGTAGTGATGAGAAACTGGATGTGCTGGTGCCCGACGGCGGGGCAATGCGGATGCATCTGTTTCGCCCCGCGATTGAAGGCCGGTTCCCGGGCGTGATGCTGTTCTCGGAGATCTATCAGGTCACCAATCCCATCCGCAGGCTGGCGGCCATTCTGGCGGGGCATGGCTATGTCGTTGCCGTGCCGGAAGTGTATCACGAGTTCGAGCCTGCCGGTACGGTGCTCGAATATGATCCGGCGGGGACGGACCGCGGCAATGAGCTTAAGTATCTCAAACCGCTGGCGGGTTATGATGCTGATGCAAAGGCCGGGCTGACCGCTCTTATCGACCATCCCGCCTGCGATGGCGGGGTAGCGACTTTTGGCGTTTGCCTTGGGGGGCACCTTGCCTATCGTGCAGCGCTCGACCCGCGTGTGTCGGCAGCGGCCTGTTTTTATCCGACCGATATTCATTCCGGCTCTCTGGGCCTTGGCCGCTCGGATGACAGTCTTGCGCGCATGGCCGAACTGAAGGCCGAGACGATGTTTGTCTGGGGGCGGCAGGACCCTCATGTCCCTTATGCCGGGCGCATGGCCATTCGCGACCGTCTTGAGGGGGTGGGCGCGACCTATGAATGGCATGAAGTCAACGCGCAGCATGCATTCCTGCGGGACGAGGGGCCGCGTTACGATCCTGCCCTGTTCTTTCAAGGAATCGCATGGACTTTGGCGCTCTACCATCGGGCTTTTGCGCGAGGTTGATGGGGGCGCTCATTCCTGAGCACCGCCCTTTGGGGCGAGGCAAATTCAATGATGGTGCAAATTCGCGCTGTCACCGGCGATAAAATTCGATCATCAGATTGTTAAATCTGATGATCGGCCTGTTTTCGCCCCGCTGGCCTGAGCCATTCTTGCGATCAATGTGCATTTTCAATTCCTGCACCACCCATGTCATATCAATGGCGGCGATCTGGCCGTGGATGGCGGTATGCCGGAGGCGTGATGGCGTCGAACGCCTCCGAGGCATGATCAGGCTTTGGCGCGCAGGGTTATGCCAAACATGCGCGGGTCGCTGGGCGTGCCGACGATAAGGCCGCTGTTGCCCGCCTGGACCGTGACATTTTGCAGGTATTTGGCCTTGGTCAGATTGCGGGCAAAGACTTCGATGCTGAGCCGGGGATTGATCCGCAACCCGGCCGAGGCATTGACCAGCGTATAGCCCGCGATGGACGTATAGGCGCTGTCGGTCGCGTCGCCATAAACCATCGAGTGGAAGGTGGCGTCGGCGCGGGCGTAAAGCTGGCTCGCGCCCAGATCATGCGTCACCTCGCCGCCCAGCGATCCGGTCCATTTGGGCAATCCGGGCAGCGATTTGCCGCTAAGATCGCAGGATGCGGTGGACGATCCCGTCAACTCGATCGGGCATGGCCCCGCCGGATAGGAGGCATAGCGCCCATCGGCATGGGCCAGAGAGCCGCGCAGGGTGAACCAAGGGGCGAGCTGAAGGTTAGCATCGGCCTCCACCCCGCGCACCGTCACGCGCGGAATATTGGCCAGATAGGAGCGCAGCGCGACAACGGCGGCATTGTCCACTACATTGGCCTGAAAATCATGCACCACTGTGGAATAGGCTGCCAGATTGAGCGTAGCCCGCCCGCCCAGCCACTGACTTTTGATGCCGGTCTCCCATGTGAAATTGCGTTCCGGGCGGATGACGGCGGTGGATAGGATCGGATCGCCGCTGGCATGGCCGGTAACACCCGCCGGATAGACCGGCAGGCCCGACATGTTGATCCCGCCCGATTTCTGCCCGCTCGCGCCGTTGACATAGACTTGCAGATTGCGCGTGGCCTTCCACGCCAGATTGATGCGACCCGATAGGCCCTCTTCCGACACCGAGGCCGTGTAATATTGGGCGCGCAGGATCGAATTCTTGTCAGTAATCAGCGAAGCCGTGGTGGTGGCCTATCCGCCGCTGACATTGGTGTTATAGGTGCCATGCTTGGTTTCCCACGTTTCGCGCAGGCCCCCGGTGAGGGCCAGACGGGGCGTGATATGCCATGTTGCCTCGCCAAACACCGCCAGCGAATCCGAATGGAAATCGGTGGTGCCATCCTGACCATAGCCGTCGAGCAGGTTGGACGGGCGTCCAGCGGGCAACAGCCAGTAGGTGGCCTGCGAACCATAGATACTGATCGGGTGGCCGACGATTTTCTGGTGGAAGTAATAGAGGCCGCCGACATAATCGACCCTGCCCTGATTGGCGTTGGCGAAGCGGATTTCCTGGCTGACCTGATCCTGACGACTGGGGATATGCTGGGTCATCTGCACCGGAACGCCGGTATAGTCGCGGTCATTGGCTGCATCCCAGTCCCAGAAGCGCCAAGCCGTGACCGAGGTAATGGCGAAGGGCCCGTTTTTCAGCTCGGCAATCGCGCTGGCGCCGCCCTCCTGTGTGTTGACGCCCACGCCCGCGTCAATATCGGTCACGCGGGCGTAAGGGTTGGTCGAGGGCACCGAATAGCCCAGCCCGGCGGCCAACGCAGCATATTGCTGGGCCGCGGGTTTCAATGTGGGGGCCACGCGGACATAGACCTGCGTGCAGCACTCGCCCTTGAAACTGGCCCAGTCGCCGATCAGTCGGATCGACAGATTGCTGGCAGGCGTCAGCAGGATTTGCCCGCGCAGCGCAGCATTGTCGATTGTGTTCTGCCATGTGCCATAGCGCTGGTTCCAGATCACCCCATCGCGCTTGGTCAGCGAACCCGACACGCGGAAGGCGGCCAGATCGGCCACCAGAGGCCCGGTGATCGCGGCCTTCAACTGGCGGAAGTTCTGCTGGCCATAGCTGGCCTCGGCCTCGGCGCCAAAGGCGAAGCTGGGCTTTTTGGTAACGATGGAGATTGCGCCCGCCGTGGTGTTCTTGCCGAAAACCGTGCCCTGCGGCCCGCGCAGCACTTCGATATGGTCAAGGTCGGTGAAATCGAACGCTGCCGTGGCCGGGCGGGCGTGATAGACCTCGTCCACATAGAAGCCCACGCCCGGCTCCAGACCGTCATTGGCCTGGCTGACCGAAACCACGCTCGAGCCGAGGCCGCGAATGGTAAAGGCGGTGTTGCGCGGGTTGGCGCTGGAATAATTGAGCGAGGGAACCAGCGTGGAGACCTGTTGCAGATTGACCGAGCGTGTGGCGTTCAGCAGGTCTGCGCTCACCACCGAAAGGGCCAGAGGCACATCCTGCGCCAGTTCGGCGCGGCGGCGGGCGGTGACGGTGATGTCATCGGGGGAATTGGGCAGGGCATCATCGGCCATGGCAGGCATTGCTCACACAGCAGCCGAGGCGCCGGCAAGCAGCGCAGGTTTGAATGTGCGAAACATCAATTGAATGCCCCCTGAAGCCGTTAAGCGAGATTTCTATATCTCATGGGATATAGTAAGACTGCGCTTATCGATCGCGTAGGCAAAAATCAATGGCGCCAGCATTCAACGGGGGCGCGCCTGTCGTCGAAAGGCAATCGTCTGCCGAGAATACACATGAGGTTTCCGAATAAGCGCTATCCGACATGGGCGGCAATAGAGGCCTGAATCAGGCCATGCCGGAACCGATGGGGCTTAGATCATGGCCAGCGCGAGCGTGGTCAATCCCAGCCCTCCGGCCATGATGACCCTCAGGCGCAGCCAGGCCACAGGTAACCGCGCGCAAGCCTTTAGCTTGTAATCGGCCAGTGGGCTGGCCAACAGGCACGCCGCCAGCACCAGCAACGAAGGCCCCGGCCAGCGCCAGCCAAAGCACCATGGCAGCATGGCGCCCCAACCGATCAGGCTGGGCATGACAGCGACAAGAAAGCTGGCACTGTCGCGCCTGTCGCCGATCAGCCCGGCCATCCACCACATGCCGCCCAGAAAGGACAGGATCACAGCCGCGTAGCAGCAGCCCGCCGCAATCGCAAACCATCGCCAGTCGGGCAGAAACAAGGCCGCCAGCGCACAGGTCATCTGAGGTGCGATACCGGCAAGACCCAGTATGGTGAGGGACGGAGGCAAAGAAGGGCGGCTCATGGACGGTTGATGCATGCATTGACCGCGCCGCCGCAAGATGGCCCTTGGGGTGTGTCTATGGTGCGACGTGCCCGATAAGCCATCTGGTGGTCTCATCAATCTAGCCCCATATTGGCATCATGAAAATAATCTCTTCGGTTAAACGGCCGCGCCAGCCCGGGGCTGATGCATGAGTCGTTCGCGCACCGTGCCCAGCAGCAGGCTGGCCCGTCTGGCCGGTCTGGGGCAACTGGCCGGCGGCGTGGTGGGCGGCGCTTTGGCCGAGGGCGTGCGTCGACTGGCGCAGGGAGAGCGTCCTTCCCTGAGTGACGTGTTCTTGACCCCGGCCAATGCCTTGCGCACCGCCGATCAGCTTTCGCGGTTGCGCGGCGCGGCGATGAAGCTGGGGCAAATGCTTTCTCTTGATGCTGGAGATCTGCTGCCGCCCGAATTGGCCACCATCCTTGCCCGCTTGCGCGAGGCTGGAGACACTATGCCGCCGGGCCAGCTTAACCGGGTGCTTGCCGCCCAATGGGGCCGCGATTGGCCTCGGCAGTTTGCCCGCTTTGATCCGCGACCACTTGCGGCGGCATCGATCGGCCAGGTGCATCGCGCGACTTTGCATGATGGGCGCGAGGTGGTGGTAAAAGTGCAATATCCCGGTGTTGCGGCCAGCATAGATGCCGATATCGATAATGTCGCAACCTTGTTGCGTCTTTCGGGATTGTTGCCCGATGGGTTGGATGTCGCACCGTTGTTGACCGAGGCCAAATCACAATTGCATGAGGAAGCCGACTATCGGCGCGAGGCCGAGCAAATGGGCCGGTATGGTGAGCAGTTGGCCGGGGACGCCCGTTTCATTGTCCCCGCGCCGGTTGCAGAGCTTTCGGGAAAGCATGTGCTGGTCATGGACTATATTGCCGGAACGCCAATCGAAACATTGGCGCAGGCTTCCGGGGCGGAACGCAACGCCGCCATGGCAGCACTTTTCGATCTGGTGTTGAACGAACTGTTTGCCTTCGATGCGATGCAGACGGACCCAAACTTTGCCAACTATCGCTGGCAGGCGCAGACCGGACGTATCGTCCTGCTCGACTTCGGGGCGGCGCGCGCTGTTCTGCCGGAAACTCGGGCTGCTTATCGGCGGCTGTTTGGGGCGGGACTGGCCGGTGATCGCGATGCATTGATCGCCGCGCTGATTGAGGGGGGCTTCGTTGGCCGGGCCATGAGCGAAAAGCATGGTCTGGTGCTGGGCCAGATGGTTGACTTTATGATTGCGCACCTCAACCGTCCCGGTTTGTTCGATTTTGCCGATCGCAGCTTTGTGGGCCATATGCGCCATCTGGGCCAAGGGATATTGCGCGACCGCGCCACATGGCATGTGCCGCCTGCCTCCACGCTGTTCGTTCAGCGCAAGGTGAGCGGAACCGCGCTGCTGGCTGTGAAGCTGCAAGCACAATTGCCGCTGCGCCAAATTGTCGAAGCGGCAATGGAAACCTAGGCCGAATACCTATGGCCTTGAACCTTGAAGGCGTGGTTTATGGCTATTCGGCCTAATTCGGGCAAAGTGTGACGACGCCTTCTGCGGGAACGACCGCTTCGAATCTGGCGCCCGGCTTGGCAAGCAAATAGGAGGAGCGCCCCCCCAGAGAGCCGGACAGCATTCGCTGCAGCGCTAGGGAGCCGAACCCCTGCCGCTGCGGCGTGCGCACGGGTGGTCCGCCGGATTCATGCCAATCAAAATGCAGCGTTTGCGCGCTCGGATCTATCCACCATGAAATCAGCACACTGCCTGTTTCATTGGACAGCGCCCCATATTTGCAGGCGTTTGTCGACAGCTCATGCAGGACCATGCCAAAGGCATGGGTGGCAGCAGGGGTAAGCTGGATGTCCGGCCCCTCGATCTTTATTCGCGCGACGGCAAGATCGGTGAAAATCTCGAGCTGTCGGCGAACCAGTTGGGTAAGCTGGCCGCCGTTTTCCGATTTGCCCGTCAGCAAATCATGCGAGGCGGCCATCGCTCTCAGCCGGCCACTGATCGCTGCTTCGAGTTCTTGGGCGGAGTCCGCGCCGCGTGCGCTGCTCGTCACAATCGCGCTGACCACCGAGAGCAGGTTTTTTACGCGGTGGTTGGCCTCGGATAGAACCAGTTGCACCAGTTCCTGTGCCTGCTTGCGAGCATGAATATCATTGACGACGGAAATGAAATTGATGGGATGACCCTGAGCGTCCCGCAATAGGGAAACGCTCAGATCGGCCCAAATAATCGTTCCATCGGGCCGGATGTAGCGTTTTTCCATCGTGTAGGTTTCGCGTATCCCCGCCAACACCTCGCGCAGCAGGTGCATATCAGTGTCAAGGTCGTCGGGATGGGTGATGTCCTGAAACCTGATGCAGGCCAGCTCGGCCTGATCGCGCCCAAGCAACCGGCATAAAGACCGATTTGCGCGAAGGAAGCTGCCGTCGAGCGAGACATGAGCCATACCGATATTGGCGCGCTCAAACGTCTCACGAAACAGCTCCGCGCTGTCGGCAAGTGCATCACTATGGTCGAGAGGGGGCATCGGCTCTGCCTCAGCGAAAGTGCGCACCGGTCTATCCTTCACTTTAACCCTGAGAATTTCATCCAATTCTCCTGAGCGACTCTAATCAGCGGCCCGAACCAATGAAATAACTGTTTGCAAACGAAAAGCGCTTCATTCGGGACGAAAGGAGGCCGGTGGATCACCTCACGCTCCGGTCGGGCAATTCACCCTTTGCCGAGGATGGCAGAATGGCTGAAAGTCTTCATACCACAATCGATCAACATAAGTCATACAATATTGAAGCCACAGAATTTTAGGTTTTGGGGAGGTTATTGAGAGCATTTGCCGCATTTCTACATAGGGCATGGGCGAGGCGTGGCGAAGTCGCGACAAAAATTACATCTCCATCGGCACCTTGACTGCGCTGGAATCTTTCATCGTCTATCCCCGCGCTCTTGCGGGCAAAGCGATGGAGAGACTGATGACCACGATCCAAGATAGCACCGCCACCCGTTCAAGCAAGACCAAAGCGGGTTCGAAAGCCGGGCGCAGGAACGCCCGCGCGGCAGCAAAACCGGCTGACGCGATCAAGCTGCTCAAGGATGACCACAGGCAGGTCAAGGCTTGGTTCAAGGAATACGAGACGCTGGAGGAGGATACGAAAAAGCAGGCGATGGCCGAACAGATCTGCCTTGCTCTGACCGTGCATACGCAGATTGAGGAAGAGGTCTTTTATCCTGCTATTCGCGAGGCCATCGATGACGATGACATGCTCGACGAAGCCGAGGTTGAACATGCCGGCGCCAAACAGCTGATTGCGGAAATCCGGGCGATGAAGGCTGGTGAGCGGCTGTTTGACGCAAAGGTGACGGTACTTGGCGAATATATTGCGCATCATGTTGAGGAAGAGGAAACCGAGATGTTTCCCGAAGCGCGCGAGGCCAAGGTCGATCTCAAGGCGCTGGGCGCGCAAATGGCCGAGCGCAAGGCGGAACTGATGGCACGGGCGCGGCCCAACTGAAGGGGAGCGCGTTCCTATGACAGACGGCTTTGGCCTTCAGCGCTTTCTGGCCACTCCGGCGGGTACTTTCGAGGACGTGCTGGCTGAAATCAGCGCGGGGGCCAAATCCGGTCACTGGATGTGGTTTGTTTTTCCACAAATCGCCGGTCTGGGCTCGAGCACGATGGCCCGCCACTATGCCATCCGTTCTCTGGATGAGGCGCGCGCCTATCTGGCGCATCCGGTGCTTGGATCGCGGTTGCGGGCCTGCTTGGCGGCTCTTGAGGGCCTTGCTGTGACGACACCCGAAGCGGTGTTCGGCCAGATCGATGCGATGAAGCTGCGATCCTGTTTGACCCTCTTCCTGGCAGCGGGCGGAGGCAGCGCCTTTCGTGCAGCGATCGAGCGATGGTTCCATGGACAGGAAGATGCCGCGACACTCGCCCTGCTGGCCGATCCATCAGCCCTCAACGCCGAACAGTCCAGCCGCTAAGGAAGTCACTTCAGCGCATCAAGTGAACTCCGATTTGATCATATCGTGAGGAATGGCATGCACCATGAAATCACCCTTGGACATGATGGTTGAATCCGAGGCCGGATCTGCGGTTAAATCCGGTCGCTTCCGATTTCGATATCTGGCCGTCGGCTTATGTCTGCCCGTCTTGGCCGCTCTTGTCGGACTGGCGGCTTTCCCTTGGGCCATGCTGAAAGGGACCGTAGAGCATCGATTGAGCCAAAACATTGAGCGCAGGGTCAGCATCGGGTCGATGGAGCGGCTCGACACTATGTCATTCCATCCGCGCATCCGCCTGCGGGCGGTGCGAATACCTCAACCGGCATGGGTTGAACCCTCTCTGGCCGATCTGGCGCGCATTGCTCAGATTGACCTGTCCTTTTCGGTATGGGGACTGTTGACCGGGCGTGACGCGGTCGAGCGGGTCGAAGTGCGGGGCGCGAACCTGCAATTCTACCGCACGGCGCAGGGGCGCAAGAACTGGAGCGATGACGGTAGCGCGGAAAGGGGCGGCTCCGGCTCCGGCGGACGTTTGCTGATGCTTCGTGTTGCTGAAAGCCGTCTGCGCTATCTCGACAGAAAGCGGGATCGCTCGCTCGACGTGGCGGTGGCCTCCGATGCCAGCGGCCTCAGGATCGATGGCGGCGGGCTGATCCTTGGCAACAGCGTGCACATCACCGGCCGCGGGGCCGCCATAGTCGATGGGCGGGCAAACGCTCCATGGCCTTTCCGCGTCGCCATCGAAGGGCGCGCGGTCGGCTTTGCGCTGGATGGCTCCATGCCCTCGCCGTTGGATGTGGGGCACATGCAAGGTCAGGCGCGTGCGCATGCCGATGATCTTAGATTGCTTGATGCCATCATCGAGGCCGGTTTGCCCGGCACGCAACCCGTCAGGCTGGCCGCCCGCATCCGGCGCAGCATTCCCGACTGGACTATAGATGACCTGCGCGGCACGATCAGTCGATCGGACATTGCGGGCCATGCAACCATCGTCAAGCGCGGGGGCCGCAGCCGGATCACGGGCGCGCTGTGGGCCGATCATTTCGACTTTGACGATCTCTCCTCAAACGAAGGCAAAAGGCGCGCGGCTGCGATCAAGGCCCGTCTGGGCCCGCGCATCCTGCCCGGCTCGGCCATTGATCTGACCCATGTGCGCCGCACCGACGGGGCGCTCGATCTGGGGGTGGATCATCTGCTCTGGTCCGGCCAGAGTCCGTTTCGCAGCATGACCGCCCATGTGTCGCTGGAGCGCAGCCGACTGGAGATCAGCGCCCTGCGCGTGGGCATGACGCGGGGCAGTATGGAGGGCACCATGCGGATCGACCAGACCGACACCAGCAGGCCCGATCCCAGGCTCGACCTGCGCCTGACCTTGCGCGGCGCGCGGCTCCTCGACTTTTTTCCCCGCGCCCAGATCGACGGCAGCCTGATCGGGCGTCTGGCGATCACCGGTTATGGCCATACGCTGGCCGATGCCTTTGGCGCGGGCCATGGGGTTCTCGCCCTTGTGGGCCGCGATGGACAGATTCCGGCGCGCACCGCCGCCTTGCTGGGGCAGGATGTCGGGCGCGGCCTGACCATGGGCAAGGATGAAACGGACAATCTGCGCTGTGTAGTGGCGCGGCTCGACATAAAAGGCGGAATGGCCCGGCCCGCGCCGGTCCTCATCGATTCCTCGCGCGCGTTGACGCAGGTCTGGGGAAGCATCGATCTGCGCAATGAAAGGCTGATGCTGTCGCTCAAGGGCGCGCCGAAAAAGCCTTCGCTGCTGCGCCTGCCCGGCCAGGTGAGTCTGGGCGGCACGGTCAAGGCGCCCGACATCGACGTTCCCCCAATGACCAAAACGGTGGGCGGGGTGATCAACATGCTGGCCTCAGCCATTGCCGGGCGTCAGGAGCCTCTGGCGCAGGATGCCGATTGCAATGCGTTGGAGCGTCAGGCCATGCGTTAGCCCTATCGGGCCAATTGCCGTAGCACGACTTGCGTGATGACAGCATATCGGCGCACAGTCGCGGTCTGTGGGATTCTTTGAAAGGCCCGGTCGATGCCTCAAAGCGCCATTGCGTCCCCGTCGGCCGAGGCGACGGCTTACTCCGCCGCCGGCCTGACGCAGGCGCAGGCGGATGCCTTGCTCGAACGCGACGGGCCCAACGAATTGCCGCGCGCAGGGCGCCGGACTCCGTGGCGGATTGCATTTGAAGTGCTGCGTGAACCCATGCTGGCGATGCTGCTGGCGGCGGGCCTCATCTATCTTGCTTTGGGCGACAAGACAGAAGCGGTTATTCTGCTGTTGTTCGCGCTGCTTTCCATCGCCATCACCATTATTCAGGAATCCCGTACGGAAAATGTGCTGGAGGCCCTGCGCGACCTTTCCGCGCCGCGCGCGCTGGTGATCCGCGACGGGCGGACGAACCGAATCGCCGGGCGCGATGTTGTTGCAGGCGACATACTCGTCCTCGAACAGGGGGACAGGGTAGCGGCAGACGCCAGTCTGCTGGAAGCCAGCGAACTGGAGGCCGACGAAGCGCTGCTTACCGGCGAATCCATGGCCGTGCGCAAGCGGGCGATCCGGCCCGATGACCGCGATGATGCGGTGCCGGGCGGGGATGATCTGCCTCTGGTCTTTTCTGGCTCGATCATCACGCGAGGGCGGGGGCTGGCCCGCGCGACGGCAACCGGCGCGCGCAGCCGGATTGGCCAGATCGGCCAATCGCTTGCCACGCTGGAAACCGAAGCGCCGCGCCTGCAGCAGGAAACCTCACGCGTTGTAACGCTATGTGCCATCGGTGGGCTGGGCATCGCGGCGCTGGTCGTGCTGCTCTATGGCCTGTTTCGTGGGTCGTGGCTCGATGCGCTGCTGGCCGGGATCGCCACGGCCATGTCGCTGTTGCCGGAAGAATTCCCGGTGGTGCTGACGATCTTTCTGGCTATGGGGGCCTGGCGGATCGCGCAGGTGGGCGTGTTGACCCGGCGCACATCAGCCATTGAAGCGATGGGCGCGGCCACGGTCCTGTGTACCGACAAGACGGGCACTTTGACGCAGAACCGGATGAGCGTGGCCGAACTGTGGTTTCCGGGCGGCGCGCCATCTCCTCTTGTCGACCATGGCGATGATCCCCGCGCTTCGGCCCTCTTGAATATCGCTGCTCTGGCCAGTGCGCCGGTGCCGGTCGATCCGATGGAGGTGGCCTTTCATGCGGCGGCGGGCGAGGCGGGATGCCGCATCGGCGAGGGCATGACGCTGGTTCGTGCCCATGGACTGACGCCGGAACTGCTGGCGATGGCGAATGTCTGGAGCGATGGTGATGACTCATCGCGCATCGTTGCGGCAAAGGGCGCCCCGGAGGCTGTCGGCCGCCTTTGCGGACTTGAGGCGCAGGATCTGGCGGCATTGGAAGCGGCGGCGCAGGCGATGGCCGGGCGGGGAATGCGCGTGCTGGCCGTGGCCATGGCGAAGATCGGGCGCGATGATCCTGCCATGGCTCTTGCAGATTACCGTCTTACGCTGCTGGGTCTGGCCGGACTGGCCGACCCGCTGCGCGAGAGCGTTCCCGCGGCGGTGGCGCAATGCCGCAAGGCGGGCATCCGCGTGGTGATGATCACGGGCGACCATGCCGCAACCGCCAAATCCATTGCCATGCAGGCCGGGATTGCCGATGGAAAGATCATGCTGGGCGCCGATATAGCCGGGCTGAGCGATGCGGAACTGATCGCGCGCGTGTCTGATGTTCTGGTGTTTGCCCGCACCATGCCCGACCAGAAGCTGCGCATCGTCAACGCGCTCAAATCGGCGGGCGAAGTCGTGGCCATGACCGGCGATGGGGTCAATGATGCCCCCGCCCTTAAGGCCGCCCACATCGGCATCGCCATGGGAAAGAGGGGAACTGATGTTGCCCGCGAGGCCGCCTCCATCGTGTTGGTGGAGGATGATTTCGGCGCGATTGTCGAGGCGATCCGCGTCGGGCGGCGGATCTATGACAATATCCGCAAGGCGCTGGCCTTCATCTTCGGTGTCCATGTCCCCATCGCGGGGCTTGCCATCTTGCCGCTGATGTTCGGCTTGCCGATCATTCTGGCGCCGCTTCAGATCGCTCTTCTCGAAATGGTGATCGATCCGGTCTGCGCGCTGGTGTTCGAGGCTGAACGTGAAGAGAGCAGGGCTATGGAGCGACCGCCGCGCCCGACCGATGAGCGCCTGTTTTCCCTGCCGCTGGTGCGCAGGGCCGTTCTGCAGGGCGTGCTGGCGCTGGGCGTCGTGGGCGGCATTGCGCTGGGCGCGGACCATTACGGATTGGCGCCGGATCGGGCGCGGACCTTGTCCTTCTTCGCGCTGTTGTCGGCCATTCTGGCCCTGATCTTTGCCAATAGGTCGTTCAGCGCGCAGCTCAGCCATGCGTTTTTACGGAATAATGTCACATTTCGCTTTGTTCTGATCTTTATCGCCATCGGGGGGACGCTGATCCTTACCCTCGCGCCGATTCAGCGTATTCTAAGGTTTGCGCCATTGCATGCGCTTGATTTCGTCCTTGTTCTGGCTTGCGGCTTTGGCCTGTTGATCGCCTATGAGTTTGAGAAGCGCCTTGGGCGATCGTGATGCGGTTTTTGCAAAGCGGTCTGCCCGGAGGGTTTACGAACAATTACCTAGCTTGGCGCGTGCGCGCATCTGGCATCATCCCCGACAGGAGCCTTGGGAGCCCAAGAGTCGGGAGCGATGCGCCATTTCAACCATTCGATGCAAAGCGCGGCGCACAGGGATAGTCGCCTCCTGATCGTTGAGGCGCTGGGCAAATTCTGCGACGGGCGGGCCGTGCTGCGAAACCTGACGCTGAGCGTTGATACCGGCGAGATTGTTGGGCTGCTCGGGCGCGATGGTGCCGGCAAGACGGTTTGCTTCAACCTGATCATGGGGCTGATGAAGGCCGATTCCGGGCGGATATGGCTTGGCGATGCCGATGTCACGGGCTGGACGGCGGATCGACGCGGGCGGCACGGCCTCAATTGCCTGCCGCAGGAGCCTTCGATCTTCTCAGGCATGACGGTTGAGCAGAATATCGGAACGGTGCTTGAATTTCGCGAACCGGACCCAGCCGTTCAGGCTGCGCGGCTCGAACTGATCTTGCGCGAATTTCAACTGGAGCACCTGCGCAAGATGGCCGCCATGCAACTTTCGGGCGGAGAGCGGCGTCGATGCGAGATTGCCCGCGCGATGGCGGCCGACCCTGCGATCATGCTGCTTGATGAACCCTTTGCCGGGATTGATCCGCTGGCGATCATCGAGATCAAACATGCGATACAATTGCTCAAGGTGCAGGGCGTGGGGATACTCATCAGTGACCACAATCTCAAGGACATGCTCGAACTGGTCGAACGCGCCTATGTCATTCACGAAGGGCGGCTTATCTTCTCCGGCTCCCCGGCGCAGATGCTGGCCGATGCCGAGGTATGTCGTCTGTGGACGCCCCAAAAGAAGCAAGCGTTAAATGAGATCTGGCACGTAGTCAGGTGCTCTCGTCTGTCCGGCCTCTGGATGCAGCAT
>NZ_JABGCB010000044.1 GCF_013149295.1 Novosphingobium sp. SG751A | reverse complement strand
TGCTGCATCCAGAGGCCGGACAGACGAGAGCACCTGACTACGTGCCAGATCTCATTTAACGCTTGCTTCTTTTGGGGCGTCCACAGACGACTTTCAGACGAAGGCCGAGAAACAGCTCAGTTGGACCGCCATTGCTGCAAACAGCGGCCTCTCACGCGAGTTCGTCACCGCCGCGCTGCTCGGCCAGCATCCGCTGCCGACAAGCGCTGCCGAGGCCGTTGGCGAGACGTTGGGCCTGAGCGCCGACCAAATCGAACTGCTTCAGGCGATCCCGGTCTGCGGCAGCTTCCCGGATGGGGTGCCCACCGACCCGACCATGTATCGTTTTTATGAGATCATCCAGGTCTACGCCACCACCCTGAAATCCCTCGTTCACGAGGATTTCGGTGACGGCATCATCAGCGCCATCAACTTCAAGCTCAAGCTTGAGAAGCGCGAAGACCCCGAAGGTGGTCACCGCTGCGTCATCACGCTCGACGGCAAGTATCTTCCGACCAAGCCCTTTTAACCAGCCAACACGCTGGGGCCGGCGCGGCGCTGATCGCGGCCGTCACCCTGCAGGCCCTGAACGCCAAACCTAAGAAATTCAGCATCCTTCGCCAAGCAGACCGTACTCTGGCTTCCTCGCGCGAAAAATAACTTGTACCTATCGGTAAAAGATTGTACCGATAGGTACAAGCGATAGGCACTTCGAGGAAACTCGGATGAAACGCCGCACTTTCATTGCGGCACTCACGGTTCCCGCGCTTGCCAAGGCCACGATCATCACGAAAGGAAATCACATGTCCCGTCCCCCGCTGCCCCCGTTCACCCACGATAGCGCTGTCGAAAAGGTTCGTCTGGCCGAAGATGGCTGGAACACCCGCGATGCGGCCAAGGTCGCGCTGGCCTACACGCTCGACACCCGCTGGCGTAACCGCGTGGAATTCGCGTCCAACCGTCAGGAGGCGCAGGCTTTCCTTGAGCGCAAGTGGAACAAGGAACACGAGTATCGCCTGATCAAGGAACTCTGGGCTTTTACCGGCAACCGTATTGCTGTGCGTTATGCCTATGAGTATCACGACGACAACGGCCAATGGTTCCGCGCCTATGGCAACGAGAATTGGCAATTTGCACAAGACGGACTGATGTCGAACCGCCACGCCAGCATCAACGAAATGCCGATCAAGGAAGCAGATCGCCTGTTTCACTGGCCGCTCGGCCGCCGCCCGAATGACCATGTTTCGCTGAGCGACCTCGGCCTGTGAGCTCCAAGCGCGTCCTCACTGATCGTGCAAGTGCTCTGCCGGCCTTGGCCGAAGCCTTCCGCGAGCATGGGTTCGAGGGCGCGACCCTGGCCACTCTGTCGAAGGCAACCGGCCTTGGCAAAGGCAGTCTCTACAACTTCTTTCCCGGCGGGAAGGAAGAAATGATGGACGCTGTTCTGGAGAATATCGACGGCTGGTTTGCCAACGCTATTTTCTCGCCATTGGAGCAGGTCCTTGACCCAGCGGCGGCCATCACGGGCATGTTCGACGACGTAACCGCGTATTTCCGATCCGGACAGAGGGTATGCGTCGTTGGATGCCTTGGGCTGAACTCCGCCGGCGAGGCCTTCGCGGCCAAAGTGAAGGGCTACTTCGCGCGCTGGATATCGGCCCTGACCCACTGCCTTGAAGTGGGGAAGGTTCCGCCAGCATTGGCCGCAGACCTCGCTGAAGAGGCGGTTTCCGGGATACAGGGCGCCATCGTGCTGGCGCGGGCGCTAGGTGCGGAAGCGAGCTTTCAACGGATCGTTCAACGCCTCCGGTCGTCCTTGCTCGATGCAATCGTCCGTTACGGCTGAAACGCGCTAAGCTGATCGGCGCTCGGACGGTTTATTCCAGCTTCCAGAACGATGTTTCTGGGACAGCCGAACCACAACTGCGGTTAGTCCAAAAGCGGGAGCAAGTGGCGGGCTCATGCTCGTCGCTACCAGATCGACATTCTTAAACGAGGCAACCATCCATGGCACATACATTCTTCAAGACAATGTTCGGTCCAAGGTCACGCGCATTGCAGGAAATCGACGGTTCGCGGGCCACCTATGCGCGGATGGAAGCACAAGCTGGCGAAATCGACGTTCTCACGGATCGAGAACTGGATTTCATCGCGGCACGGGACAGCTTCTATCTGGCCAGCCTCAGCGAAGATGGCTGGCCCTATATACAGCATCGCGGCGGCCCGGCAGGGTTTTTGCGTCGGATTTCCGGGAACTGCATTGGGTTTGCCGACTATCGCGGCAACAGGCAGTATCTTTCGACCGCGAACCTGGCGGCCGATAATCGGGTATGTTTGTTCCTGATGGACTACCCCGCCCGTCGTCGGCTTAAATTGATCGGCCATGCCTATACCAGCGACGACCCCGAAAAGGTCGCCGCGTTGATGGTGCCCGGTTACGATGCCGTCGGAGAGCGGGCCTTCGCGATCAACATTGTCGGGTTCGACTGGAACTGCCCCCAGCATATTACCCCCCGTTTCACAGAAGCGCAGATCGCGCAAACCACGTAGCCGCTGTTGGCTGAGCTTGCCGAACTGCATCAGCAAATGCCTGCTCCGCCAAGCCCCACGGGCGCCGCTACACAGGCCATTGCTTCACCAGCGCTCATGCGCAACAAAGCTGCTGGCCTCTAGTCCCAGTTGGCGGAAAGCTGGGGGTCAGGTCACCAATCAGCTTCAATTCTGCCAGATTTCTCTCATTATCTCTTGAGGAGGCATTTTCAGAAGCAGGGTCAAGAAAGTGGAGCCGCCTCAATCCTTATGGCTTGCGTTAATGCCGTGAGCCAGAAGTCTGGCGAGAAACCGGGCTAAACCCTGAATGTCGGTGTTGCGGGTTTTCAATGCGCCAAATATGGCTTCTGTGCCGCTTGCAAACATGATCGAGACCAGAAGCTTGCGCTCGCTTTCCGAAAGCCTGTCGAGAGCCCCCAGTTCTGCAACGTCCATTTCAATATCCGCCAGCAAGGCCCTGATCTGCGCAGACCCGAACAATCTCGACCTTATATGATGCTGGTTACGTTCAAAAAATTCCGCGCCGCCCGGCAAGGAAAGCAGCATGTTCATGAAGGCGCCATAACCCTGACACAACATCGTCTCGATGTCTTTCGCACCATCTCTTGCCGCCGCAATCTCAAGACGGATCCGTTCGATGAGTTGGGCGACCAACTTGTCAAACACAGCCTCTTTCGTCCGATAATAATTATAGAAACTTCCCGCCGAAACCTCGCTCTCGCTCACAATGTCCCGCACCGTGGCGCCATCAAGCCCCAGATTCGAAAAGATCTTCCACGCCGCCGCATCGATCTTTTCCATATTCTGCGCGCGGGTCATTTCGCGCTTCTCGGACAGGCCGTATGGCGCCTTTCTCTGGTTTGGCATCTGGGCACTCTTGGGTTCGGCAAGGATTTTGAGGCGCGCTTAGGCCATCAATTGCTGTCCGGCGTCAATAGGAACGACAGTGCCTGTGATATGCCGCGCGGCATCGCTCGCCAGAAAAGCGGCTAGAGCGCCGACATCTTCGATCGAAACCAGCGTGCCTTCCGGCGCGGTGGCGGCAGCGCGCTCCAGCAATGCGTCGAAACGAGCGATCCCGCTCGCCGCGCGCGTGGCGATCGGGCCGGGCGAAATGGCGTGGGCGCGGATGCCTTTCGGGCCGAGTTCGGCTGCAATATAACGGGTCGCGCTTTCCAGTGCGGCCTTGACCGGCCCCATCATGTTGTAATGCGCAACCACCCGCTCCGAGCCATAGAAGGTGACGCACAAAAGACAGCCCCCATCCTGCATCAGCGGTTCGGCCAAACGCGCCATCCGCAAAAAGCTGTGGCATGACACGTCCATGGCCAATGCAAAGCCTTCCGCCGAACAATCGACAACTCGGCCTTGCAGATCGTCTTTCGGCGCAAAGGCGATGGAATGCAGAAGAAAATCCAGCTTTCCCCATCGCGCCTTTACCTGATCGAACAGAGCTTCAAGTTGCCCCGGTTCGCGCACATCGCAAGGCACCAACCATTCCACGCCCAATCGCTCGGCCACCGGCTCGACGAAAGGCTTTGCCTTGTCGTTGAGATAGGTCGCGGCCAGCGTGGCCCCGCATTGCGCGAAGGCCGCCGCGCATCCCGCGGCAATGCTGTGCTCATTGGCGATCCCGACCACAAGGCCGCGCCGGCCCGAAAGATCCACCAAAGGTTTCATGCCATTGCTCCGTGCTGATCGCGCAACATGTTGAAAGTGTGGAAGGCAATCATGCGTTCCTCGTCGGTGGGCATGACCCGCACCGCGATGCGGCTGTCGGATCGTGTGATAACGGGGGCGTTCGCGGCATTGGCCGCCTCGTCCAGGACAACCCCAGCCCATGCCATACGCGCGCAGATGGCCGCCCGGATGGCCGCGTCATTCTCGCCAATTCCGGCGGTAAAGACGATGCCGTCCAGCCCTTCGAGCGAGCCGATCAGAGCGGCCATGTGGCGCGCAACGGTCCAGACGAACAGCTCTATCGCCTCCTTCGCATGAGGATCCGCGCTGGCATGGAGCACCCGTATATCGCCCGAAACGCCCGAAACGCCCAGCAGCCCCGACTGGCCATAGAGCATGGCTTCGACCTGCCGCGCGCTCATCCCCTCCTGAAGCTGCAGATGCAGCACCGCACCGGGGTCGAGCGCGCCGCTGCGCGTGCCCATCATCAGCCCGTCGAGCGCAGTAAAGCCCATCGTCGTGTCGATGCTGGCCCCATCGCGCATCGCGCAAAGGCTGGCCCCATTGCCCAGATGGGCGACAATCACGCGCCCTCCGGCCAATCCGGGATCGATTTCGCCCAGTCGCCGGGCGATATATTCATAGGACAGGCCATGGAAGCCGTAACGCCGGACACCTTTTTCCGCAAACCGACGCGGCAAGGCCAGTCGCGTGGCAATCGCAGGCATGGCGTGATGAAACGCGGTATCGAAACAGGCAACCTGAAGCAGATGAGGCGCCATCCGCACAATTTCGCGGATCGCGGCCAGATTGTGGGGCTGATGCAGCGGCGCGAGTGGGCAGAAGGCCTCCAGCCTTGCGATCAGCGCTGCATCAATCCTTTGCGGCGTCCACAAAACCCCGCCGCCATGCACCACCCGGTGCCCCACAGCGACGATCTCATGCTCGCGCAGATGATCCTGCGCCCAGCCAAACAATTCGCCCAGCAACTCCTCATGCGTCAGCCCGGCCCCATCGGGCCAGGATTTTTCGAGTAGAACCACGCCGTCATCCTGACAAATGCGGATGCGCGGATCGCTGCCGATGCCCTCCAATTTGCCGCCTGCAGCATGGTGCGGCCCGTCCTGATCCAACGTATAAAGACCGAACTTGATGCTGGATGAGCCTGCATTGAGGCTGATAAGGGCGCGGCTCATAAAGTGGGCCTGAACAATCCGGGCGCCGCTTTCGTCCCGGCATGGGCGAGCAGAACAGCCACGGCGCAAGAGGCAAGGCGTGTGCTCAGACTGTCGGCCCGGCTGGTCAGGATGATCGGCACCCGCGCGCCCAATACGATGCCCGCAGCATCCGCCCCGCCCAGAAAGGTCAATTGCTTGGCCAGCATGTTGCCCGCCTCAAGATTGGGAACCACGAGAATTTCCGCCTTGCCCGCGACCGGCGAGACGATGCCCTTCTCCTTGGCGGCGGCCTCGTTGATGGCATTGTCAAAGGCCAGCGGGCCATCGAGCAGCGCGCCGGGAAATTGCCCCCGATCCGCCATCTTGCACAGCGCCGCCGCGTCAATCGTCGAGGCGATCGCCGGGTTCACCATTTCCACCGCCGAAAGGATGGCAACCTTGGGCTGGGCAATGCCGATCACATGCGCAAGGTCGATGGCGTTGCGAATGATGTCGGCCTTTTCTTCCAGACTCGGCGCGATGTTGACCGCCGCATCGGTAATCATCAGGGGCGTGGGGTGGCCCGGCACATCCATCAGATAGACATGGCTGATCCGCCTTTCCGTGCGCAGCCCGGCCTCACGCGAAACCACCGCTGCCATCAGTTCGTCAGTATGAAGCGAGCCCTTCATCAGCAGCCCCGCCTCTCCAGTGCGAACCAGTTCCACCGCCGCCGCTGCGGCTGCATGACTGTGGGGCGCATCAACGATGCGGAAGGCGGAAATATCCACCCCGGCCTCCTGCGCCGCAGCGCTAATGCGGGCTTCGGGGCCGACCAGGATGGGAATGATAAGTCCAGCCTGCACCGCCTCGGCAACCGCCGTGATGGCGGCCGCGCTGCAGGGATGGGCAATCGCGGTGCTCACCGCAGTGCTGGCTCTGGCGGCCGCCATCAGGCGGCGATACGCGCTGTGGTCGGACAGGCTGACATCGGGCAGTGCGGCCCGCGCCCGGCGCACCTTTTCCGTAGGTGCCTTAACCGTCGCCACGCCGGTGATGACCTCTTCCCCCACCTGATTGATGCAAAGGCAATCGAACGTGATGATATGGTGCTTTTCTGCCTTGGACGAAACGGTGAGGCTCGCCGTAATCGTGTCGCCAAGGGCCACTGGCCGCAAAAAGCGCAGGCTCTGTTCCAGATAGATGGTGCCCGGACCGGGCAGTTCTGTGCCCAGCACCGCTGAAATCAACCCTCCGCCCCACATGCCATGCGCAATGACGTGGTGAAACATATCACCGGCCGCATATTCGGGGTCCAGATGAGCGGGGTTCACATCGCCCGATACCAACGCGAAAAGTTGAATGTCTCGCTGGCTTAGCGTACGCGACAGGCTCGCGGTGTCACCAATCGCGATCTCGTCAAAGGTGCGGTTCTCGATCATTTCGGGAGGCGTCATGTCTACTTCTCCAGAATATAGCTGCCCGGCGCATCGGCCAGCGGGGCATGGCCCTTGTCCGGCGCGCCCATGGGCGGCGGAGGACCTGCCTTGCCGGAACGTGCGCTGAGCCATTCGCCCCACGCCTCCCACCACGAGCCGGGATGATCCGGGGCCTGCGCCAGCCATACATCCGGCGCAAGGGCTGGGCCGCAGGCCGGGCGCGTGAGAAGCTGATAATGGCGGTTTTTATGTCCCGGCTCCGAAACGATGCCCGCATTATGCCCGCCATTGGTCAGCGTGAAACATATCTCTGCATCGGTCAGCATGTGGATCTTGTGCACCGAGCGCCACGGCGCGACATGATCGGTTTGCGTGCCCACCACAAACATCGGCGTTTTCAGCGCCGACAGGCTGACCGGCTGACCGCCCGCCACAAACCGCCCCTCGGCAAGATCGTTCTTAAGGAACAGCTTGTGCAGATATTCGCTGTGCATCGCAAAAGGCATCCGCGTGCCATCCGCGTTCCATACCATCAGATCATTGGCGATTGGCCGCTCGCCCATCAGATATTCGTTCAGAATGCGCGACCAGACCAGATCGTTGGAGCGCAACATCTGGAAAGCGCCGCCCATCTGGCCACTGTCGAGATAGCCGCGTTCCCACATCATGCTGTCGAGCAGGTTAAGCTGTGCCTCGTCGATGAAAAGGCCCAGTTCCCCCGGCTCGCTGAATTCGGTTTGCGCGGCCAGCAGGGTCATGCCTGCCAACCGCTCATCTCCATCGCGCGCCATTGCCGCGGCCGCAATGGCCAACAGCGTGCCGCCAAGGCAATAACCAAGGGCATGGATTTTCGGCGCTCCGGTGATGGCGGTTATCGCATCCAGCGCGGCCATCGGGCCCAGAAGACGATAGTCCTCCATATCCAGATCGCGATCCGCGCTGCCCGGGTTGTGCCATGACATCGCAAAAACCGTATAGCCCTGCCCCACCAACCAGCCGATCAGGGAGTTGTGCGCCGACAGGTCGAGAATATAGTATTTCATGATCCAGGCCGGAACGATCAGCACCGGCTCCGGCCGGACCGTTGCGGTGGTCGGCTCATACTGGATCAATTCCATAAGGCGATTGCGGTAAATCACCTTGCCCTTGGTCGCGGCAATGTCGCGCCCGATCTGAAAGGGCTGATCGCCGGACCCGGCGGTGCCGCGGGCAAGCGCCTCGATGTCCGCCATCAGCAATCTGGCGCCCTCGACCAGACACATGCCGCCCGTGTCCGCGATCCGCCTCTGCAACACAGGATTGGTCGGGATAAAATTGCTGGGCGCAAACATATCGAGGATTTGTCGCAGGGTGAAGGATGTCACCGCTTCATGGCGGGCGCTGACGCCCGAAATGCCGGTGGTGGCCGCGTGCCACCATTGCTGCGTCATCAAAAAGGACTGGGCGATCAGATTGTAGGGCGGCATCTTCCACGCCGGATCGTCAAAGCGGCGATCCTGCGGCAGGGGCTCAATGGCGGGGTGTTCCCCATCGGCGCCATGCACGACATAATCGATCAGCCTCAGGTTTTTGCGCATTCCTTTGGCCAGCAGTTCCAGCCGCCGCCCCGGTGATGCCGCAAGATGCAGCGCCCAATCGGACATGGCCTGCGCCACGGTAAAGGGCGACAGTCCGCCCGTGACGCCGGCAATGGCGGCAAAGGAAGCATGGTCGAGGGTCTGGGCTATTCCATCAAGCGGATCTGCGTCGACATGGGCGGATGACGTATCGGTCATGGCTGGACTCCCTCTTGCACATTCTGGCGTAGAGGCCGGATGGTGGCGGCCGAAGGCGCGGACGCCTTGTCCCCCCAACCACCGGCCATGGCTCGATAGAGCTGCACGGTTGCACTGCCTTGCGCCACCCTTGCCTGCTCTGCTTTGTCGGCGTCGGAAAAAGCATCCATTTGCGTCTGCAACACGTCGCCCAAGGTCATGCGCCCGGCGCGATAGAAGGCTTGCGCCTGATCGACGCGGCGGGCGGACAGATCGCGCGCCTGCTCAAGCCCGCGCAGACGCGCGTCCAGGCCGCTGCGCAGGGCATAAGCGATCTCCACCTCTTCAAGGGCCAGCAGAATGGCGCGATCCTGACCGGCCAGCGCCGCCTCCAGTTCGGCATGGCCGGCCGCAATCCGGCCGCGCAGCAATCCGCCGGTAAAGATGGGAACGCTGGCTTTCACCCCCACCAGACCGAGCGGACCGCCGAAACCGGGCAGGCCGGAAAGGGCGATGTGCCCATCCTGCCCCATGAACGTAATCCCGAAGCGAGGCATCAGATCTGCCTTCAGACTTTTGAGCTTTGCCGCCCGCGCGGCAACGATCAGCATTCTGGCGCGCACATCGGGGCGGCGCTCCAGCAAGGTCGAAGGAAGCTCCCCGGCAGGCGGCGGCGGCACGAGCATGTCCGCGTCGGCCGCCTCCAGAGGCAGCGTTTCGGGCAAGTCTCCGGCCAGCACGGCAAGCCGCCTGCGCCGCGCGTCGATCAGCGACAGAATTGGCGCTCGACCCGCCTCCAATGAGGCGAGCACCGCCCTCGCTCTGGTCACGTCCAGCACCTTGGCCTGCCCTATCCCTTGCCGGGCGGACAGATAATCGGCCAACAGCCGCGCCGATGTTATGCTCTCATCGAGGATGGTCAGGCGGCGGCGCAGCCCCTGCCATTGCTGATAATTTTCGACGACATCGCCGATCACGGTCAGCGCAACGCCATGGGCCAGCCATTGCGCGCTGTCGGCAAGGGCTCTGGCCGCATCGGCGTCGGCGTGGCGTCCCCCGAACACGTCAGGCTCCCATTGCGCGCCAAGCCCCACAAGATAGCCCCCGCCGGTCGCGCCCTCGGACACAGGCGCGAGAAGCGACCCCAGAGCGCCATCGAGGCCAGTATCGGCCACCGTGCCCCATGCCGCGCCATTGGCCGCCACGGAAGGATAGAGCGCGGCCTCGGACATGGACACCAGCGCCCTTGCGGCCCTGACATGGGCCTGCGCCACGCGAATATCGGCATTGGCGGCCAGCGCTTTTTCGACCAGCGCGTCCAGCCCTGGATCGCCCCAAAGGGTCCACCACCGATCAGGCGCTACCGACGAAGGCCGGACGGCCTCCGGCGCGGCAAAGCGCGCAGGCACGGAAACCATCGCCTGCGGAGCAGCCTGCGGGGGCGCCGATGCGCAAGCCGCCAGACCAAGCGCCGCGCCCGCCGCCAACAACGCGCGCAGGGTCATCCTCGGGCCATTATGCATGATATTTGCCTTCATCCCTGACGCTCCAGCATCGAACGGAAGCGCTGCACGGCAAGGGCAACGAACAGCACACCCCAGCCGCAGATCATGGCCAGTTCGGGCCATACGGTAGCGGTTTGGGCGCCGCGATAGAGCACCGCCTGCGAAAGGCTGACAAACTGGGTCGTGGGCAGCAGCCTTGCCACCATCTGGATGGCGGGCGGCATGCTCTCAAGCGGCGTAGCGGCCCCGGACAGAAGATAGGCGATGGCATAGACCGGCACGGCAAACAGGCCGAATTGCGGCATACTGGGCGCCAGCGTCGCCATCCACATGCCCAGCGAAGTTACCGAAAAGAGATAGAGCACCATCGCGGCGGCAAAGAGCGCCAGCGAGCCCGCCAGCGGCACCGCCAGAACCCCATGCACCACAAACCACAAGGACGCGATCGAGGCCAGAAAAATGACCAGACCATTGGCCAGAATTTTGGAAAAGGCGATTTCACTGGCGCGGACGGGCATGACCAGCAGATGTTCGATCGTGCCATGCTCGCGCTCGCGGATCACCGCCGCGCCGACAAGGATGATCGAGAGGACCGTCACATTCGTCACGATCTGCATCACCGAACTGTACCAGGCCGATTGCGAATTGGGGTTGAAGAAGATCTGGCTGGTCACCGTGACGGGCAGAGCCGCCAGCAGGCCGCGCGCATGGAGGAAATCGAGCGTCTCTGCGGCAAAGATCCGCTGGAAATCGACAGCCCCCAGCCCGGCCTGCGTCATGGCCGTGGCATCGACCAGAATCTGAACCGCCGGGCTGCGTCCGGCCAGAACATCGGCCTGAAATCGCGGCGGGATCTCGATCACGAAAATATAGCGCCCCCCGTCCATCGCAGCGGTGACATCCTCACGCGCAATATCCACCGGCGGCTTGAAATAGGGCGGCTGCACCGCATCGCGCAGGCGCCGCGAGAGCTCGCTATGGTCATCATCAACAATGGCCACCGAGGCATTGGATACCTCGGCCTTGAGACCGGTGGCCACCAGTTGGATGGCGATGGTAAAGGCAAACAAGATCAGCGCCATCAGCGTCACATCCTTCAGGACGCTGCGCAATTCCTTGACGCCGAGCAACCAGACGTTGATCGCCCAGCGTTTCATACCTCCTGCTTTCCGAGCATCAGCCGCGAGGCCATGATGACGATGAGGGCAAAGAGCGCCAGCGCCAGATAGGCCGTGCCGAAACTGGCCGGACCAAGGCCCTTGGTGAAGGTTCCCAGACTGATGATCTGAAACCATGAGGAAGGAAAGATGATGCCGATCCAATAGCTGCCGTCGAGGAGCGTCGAGACCGGATAGAGCAGCCCCGAAAAATTTACAGAAGGAATGAGGCAGATCAGCGCCGTGGCGAAAATCGCGGCCACCTGTGTGCGAACGAGGGTCGAGATCATCATGCCAAGCCCGGTGGAGGCCAGCACGAACAGCAGCGCCCCCACCGTCAGCGCCAGCAGCGACCCTTTGAGCGGCACCCCCAGAACGGTCACGATCAGCGCCACCAGGCTGCAGTAACTTACCATGGCCAGAATGACATAGGGCGCCTGCTTGCCGATCAGGAAAGCCCCTGCCCCGGCGGGCGAGGCATAGAGGTTGATGATCGAGCCGATTTCCTTTTCACGTACGATGCCAAGCGCGGTCAGCATCGCGGGGATCAGGATCATCGTCAGCATCAGCACGCCCGGCGTGATCGCATAGATGCTGCGAAAATCCTGATTGTATATGAAACGGGGCTCGATCGAGGCGGGCAGCGTGACAGCGCCGGAGACCGCCCCCGACCTGTCGAGCGAATAGGCCAGAATGATCGCGTCGGCATAGCCCTGGATATTCGCGGCCAGAAAGGGACTGGCACCATCAATGAAAACCCCCAGGTCCGGCTTACGCCCCGCAGCCAGATCGCGGCCGAAGCCCGGCGGAATGTCCAGCACCATCTGGACGCCCCCCTCGCGCAAGCGGTCGTGCGCTTCTTCCTCGCTGACGATGGGGCGGGTTTCCACAAAATAGCGCGAACCCTCAAAGCGGCGGACCAGATCGCGGCTGGTCGCGGTCTGATCGTGGTCGAGCACCGCCATACGGACGTTCTGCACGTCAAACGAGATGCTGAAGGCGCAAATGCAAAGCAGGATGATCGGACCCGCCAGCGCAAAACCCATGCGGATACGGTCCCGCGCCAGCTCGGTCGCCTCACGCCGGGCAAAAGCCCAGGCAAAGCCCAGCCAACCCGCCAATCCGCCATCCCTGGTGTCGCTCTCGTCCGGCCTACGCTCTGCCGGTTCCGGGGTCACAACCGACACGAATTCGGCCGAATGGTCCTCCAGCACCGCGATGAACGCGTCCTCCAGACGCTCGGCATGGTATTGGCGCGTCAGTTCGGCCGGTGTTCCAACCGCCAGCACCCGCCCCCGATCCATCAGCGAAATCCGGTCGCACCGCTCGGCCTCGTTCATGAAATGGGTCGAGACAAAGATGGTCACGCCATCCTCGCGCGAGAGGCGCAGCAAATGGCCCCAGAACATGTCGCGCGCCGCCGGATCAACGCCCGATGTCGGCTCGTCAAGGATCAGGATTTCAGGCTTGTGCAGACAGGCAGCGGCCAGTTGCAGCCGCTGGCGTATCCCAAGCGGCAGCGCGGCAGGCAGGGCGCGGGCATGATCGAGCAGCGCATATTGCGCCATCACCTCGTTCACCAGCGCCGCCGCCTCGGCCTGCGGCACCCGATAGAGGCGAGCGTGCAGGGCCAGATTCTGCTCGACGGTCAATTCTTCATAAAGCGAGAAAGCCTGCGACATATAGCCGACATGCATCCGCGTCTGCATGTCTCCGGTGGTGATCGGCCGCCCAAACAGGGTTGCAGTCCCGCTGCTCGCATCGAGCAGGCCGGTCAGCATCTTCATGGTCGTGGTCTTGCCGCAACCATTCGAACCCAGAAAGCCGAAGATCTCGCCTCGGCCAATCCGAAAGCTGACGTCATCGACCGCCACGAAATCGCCGAAACGACGCACCAGATGCTGCGCTTCTATCGCGGGTGCCTCGCCCCGGTCCTGCCATGGCGCGACATTCCTCAATTCGCCCACAGGCCGCTTCGCCTCGGGCAGCAGGCTGATATAGGCCTGCTCCAGCGTCGAGGCCCCGGTCCGGGCAAGAATGTCGCGCGTCGGCCCCTGCGCGATGATGCGCCCTTCGTCCATCGCCACCAGATGATCGAAACGCTCGGCCTCTTCCATATAGGCGGTTGAGACCAGTACGGTCAGTTCGGGCCGCTCCGCCCGCATGGCATCGACCAGTTCCCAGAACTGACGCCGCGACAGGGGATCAACGCCCGTTGTCGGCTCGTCCAAAATCAGTAGTTCCGGGTCGTGAACCAGCGCGCAGCACAGACCCAGCTTCTGCTTCATCCCTCCCGAAAGCTTGCCTGCGGGCCGGTCGGGAAAGGGTGCGAGTCCCGTCGCCTCAAGCAGGCGCTTCATATGCGCGCCGCGTTCGGCCGCGCCCAGACCGAACAGACGGCCGAAAAAGTCGATATTCTCGGCCACGGAAAGCGTGGGGTAGAGATTGCGCCCCAGACCTTGCGGCATATAGGCCACGCGGGAGAGGAAAGCCGAGCGATCTCCCCGCCCCGCAAGATCGATGCCCAACACGCCGACCTTGCCCTGCTGAACGCGCTTCACACCGGAAATCAGGCCCAGCAGTGTGGATTTCCCCACCCCATCGGGCCCGACAAGCGCAACCGCCCCGCCGCGCGGCAATTGCAGACTGACATTTTCAAGAGACTGAACCGGGCCATAGTGATGGGAAACGTCCTCAAGGATAATGGCCATTGCGCCCATTCCCGCCGCCCCGGTCATCGCCTCGCTCACCGCCCGGCTGTTCCCCGATCAGGCCCCAAATCAGGCCATGGCTTGCCGGGATCGGTGCGGACAAAGCCATCGGCCGTCATCCCGGCCTTCAGCACGCCCGCAAACCGCCGCGCCGTCTCCGCAGGTATCTGAAGCTTCACTCGATAGGAAAGGTTGTCCCGCTCATTGGCGGTTTCCACGAATTTGGGCGTGAACTGCGCCTCCGGCGAGACAAAGCCGACGCGGGCGGGCAAGGCGGTTGTAAAGCCCTGCGGCAGAACGCGCGCTTCATCGCCGATTCGGATGCGCGAGACAGTGGCCGAGGGCACGAAGATAGTGAGATAGACATCATCGGGGTTGATGATCGATAACAGCTTGCCGCCGGGCGCCATCATCGTGCCCGGCTCCGCAATGCGATATTCCACCCGGCCCGCCCCCGGCGAGCGGATATGCAGATCGGCGCGGATGGCCGAGACCAGCCGGATCTGGGCATCGGCCTGCGCTATTGCGCCGCGTGCCTCGCCTATTGCGCCGCCAGCGGCCTCGACGCCGCCCGCCTCGCCCGCCAGCGCCAGATTGCGCTGTTTCAGTTCGACATCCGACACCATATCGCGCGCATGAAGACCGGCGGTTTCCGACCAGTTGAGCCGGGCGAGTTCGGCCTGACTGCGGTGCGCGGCCTGCTCGCCCCGCGCGCGGGCGAGGCCGCCCAATGCCCTCTCGCGCGAGGCTCTGGCCGCATCAAGCTGGGCCAGCACATCACCTTCGTCCTGCTCGGCCAGGATCTGGCCGGCCTGAACCACATCGCCTTCGTGAACCGTCAAGGATGCCAGCCGCCCCGGATATTTCACCGCAATATCGGTCCGGGTCATCTCGATCCGGCCATTGCTCCGCAAGACCCATTCCGGAAGCTCGGCGCGGCGCATGAAATGGTGCCATGCCCAATAACCCCCCGCCGCCAGCGCCAGCAGGACCCCCCCGGCAAGAATGCGATGAAGCTTCATCAGTCGCCCCTGCGGCCGTGAACTGTCAACAGAAAAGCATCAGCGCACTGCATCACCATCGGGCTCCTGAGCCGGAAGGAAAGTGAAAGGCCTTTGCGGCCTGCCGGAATGTTCTGATTTTGAATTACGATGCACCATCGTCGGCAATGACAAAGCCGACTCCGGGGCCACCGCCTCTCTCAAGGCTCGATCAACAAAAAATTGAACAGGATGTCAAGTTTTCTATGTGTCGGATCTGAAACGTTTGTCTGCACCTGCATGCAAGACTCTTACGGCCACAGCCAATGACTGACGGCATGCTGGGCGACATGGACAAATTTGAGCCAGTATCTGGCGGTGGCGAGATGGAGTATGCCGAGGAGGCTGTCGGCCATAATGTCCCCCGGCATCTCGATCTTCGATACTCCAGGCCCGGATCGCCATGGTCGACCTCAAACGCCAATTTGTCCACGCCGCTTAGCACTACTTTGGCAGAAAAGTGATTTTTGGGATTCCCTTAGCGGCGAATGCGTGATTCATGAGGAACCAGCTTTGACGGAGGCTGGCGATGGGTGC
>NZ_JABGCB010000043.1 GCF_013149295.1 Novosphingobium sp. SG751A | reverse complement strand
ATGCCGCTGATAAGTGATCTCCGGCTTGAGGAACGGAGGATCGGTGATCACGTCATTGCACAAGGTGATCGACAGGTCGATGAAACGGCGGGTCATGCGGTGCGCCCTCCCAGAGTTTCCGCGAACCAGTCGGCGATATAGTCGCGCCCATAGGCCATATTGTCCGCGCCGACATGTTCTACGCCGCCTTCGCGTGCGGTAAAGATCTTCAGCTCGCGGCGGGGGCTGTTGACCAGTTGGTCGTAGCAGTCATGGGCATAGGACACGCTGATCTGTCGATCATCCGCGCCATGCGTGACCAGAAAGGGCACCTTCACCCCGCCCATATGGCCGTTCAAATTCATCGCATCGGACTTTTCGAGGAATTCCTCCATCGATTCCGCGCCGAACGCCCACATCACATGCGCCCAGTAATGGGGCACGGGGTTTTCGCCCTCGCGCTTCATCCGCTTGTCCTGCACCTCGCGCCAGTTGTGGTTTGCGCCCCAGCAGGCGCCGCTGGCAAAGCGCGGCTCATAGGCCACTGCGCGCGGCGCGAAATGGCCGCCCAGCGAAATGCCGGTCATGCCGATACGCTTGGGGTCAACATCGCTCTGCGTTTCCAGCCAGTCCACTGCCTTGCTCGCCCAATTCTCGCTATGCGGATCGACGGGCAGGTTCTGCAGACGCAGCGCCTCGCCCGAACCCGGCTGATCGACGCAGAGCGTGGAAATACCGCGCTGCGCCAGTGCCTCGGGCAGGCGGCTCCAGTAGAGCAGCTCCTTGCAGCTATCCAGACCGTTGCAATAGACCACCACCGGGCGCGGGCCTTCGCCTTGGCCGCGCGTGTAGAGGGCGGGCATCGTGCCGGTGGCCAGTGGGATCTCGACCCGCTCACGGTTGATGCTGCCAAGCGCGGTCGATTTTTCAAACGCGGCCAGCGCGCGTGCATAGGTTTCCGCCCGGCCCGGCGCGCCATGACCCTGCATCCGCTCGGCCACCATCAGGTAAAGCGAGGCGCGCTCCAGCTTGGCGCTGGCCGAAAAGCCGCGCCCCTTGGCCTCATCCTCGGCGGCCAGTTCCACCAGCTTGTCGCCCATCGTGGCCCACTGCTTCATGAAGGCAGGCGTGCCTGCATCGCCGCCACCGGCGGCGGCGTCAATGATGGGCTGGCACATATCGACGATCTCGCCGATCTGTCCGCCGCTTTCGAGAGCGATGGCGACCGACAGGTTCCAGATATAGTTGGGAAAGGGGGAATAAAGCGCCACGATGGGGGTTCCGTTCAGAAATAGGGATGTGGGTTGACGGTCTTGGTCTGGATCGGCTGCAAGACGTCCCAATGTTCGACGATCCGGCCATTTTTCAGCCGGTAGAAATCGGCCACCGTGCCGCCTTCACCTTGCCCGCCGGTGCGGCCATGCAGGTGGATCACCGCCTGATCCCCATCGACCAGAATGCGCTTGATGACAAAGCGCGATTCCGGTTGGGAAAACATGGGTTCCAGAGCTGCAATGGCGGCATCACGGCCATCGGCGATGCCGGGGTTATGCTGAATGTAATCGGGGGCGATATGGTCCAAGAACGCGCCCCGCACATCGCGCAGATCGTAGAACTTATGAGCGAAATCGGCGATGATCGCGCGGTTCCGCTCGGTGGTGGAGAGGGGGCGCGCCTGCGCGGCAACAGGCGCCAGGGCGAGGGCCAAGGCCAGCAGGACGCGCCCGCGCATTACGCGTCCACCGCCACGAACAGGCCTGCGTTTTCATGCGGATGCGGCATGGTCTGCGGCCCGCCCACGCCAATGCCCCATTGGTCCATGACCATCGGCGCGGGGGCGTAAACGGTGGCCTCGCGGGTTTCGAAGTCCACTTCTTCCAGCTCGGCGGTATATTCGGTGACGAAACCGCCCGGCGTGACGAAATAGGAGAAGGTGTTGTCGCCCGCCGTGTGGCGGCCCGGACCCCAGCGGATGTCAAAGCCCTTTTGCTTCAGGCGATGGCCGCCGCGCATCATGCCATCGACGCCTTCCATGTCATAGGCGACATGGTTGAGGCAGGCCGGGCCGGGCAGGATGGCAAAGCGGTGATGGGCATTGTTGCAGCGCAGGAAGCACATGAAATCGCCCAGCCAGTCCGAGACCTTGAAGCCCAGCACATCGCAGAACCACGCGACCAGAGCTTTGTGGTTGGGCGAATGCAGCACGATATGGCTGATCTTGACCGGGATGCCTTCCCAGCGCTCGATCTCGCGCTTGTCTCCGCGTGCGACATCGGCGCTGATTTCCATTTGCAGGCCATCGGGGCTGAAGAAACGGAAGCCATAGCCGCCGCCCGGCGTGGTCAGCTCGCGCGGGGCGTGGACGATCTGGCCGCCTGCGGCCTCGACCTTGGCGGCAAGGGCATCGACATCGGCGCGCGTGTCGGCCGACAGGGCGATGACATCGACGCGGTTTTCCTCTGCGGCGCGCAGGCGGACCACGTGATGCTCGTCATGGCCCTGCGCCTTGAACCAGCGCATTCCGTCGTTCGAAGTCACAGGCTCCAGGCCCCAGACATCGGTGTAATAGGCGGCCTCGGCGTCCAGATCGGTGACGCCATAGCCCACATAGCGGATTTCGGTAACTCGGCTCATTGGATGTTCCTTAGATCAGATGGGCTGCGAGACGACGGCGAACATTTCCTGCGTCGCCTTGGCATTATCGACGGGCGGGCCTTTGCCGATCTGGCCGTGGCAGATCTCAAGGCTCTTCTCGACGATGAAGCGGCAGCGTTCGAAACGACGGTTGCGAAAGGCGGCAAAGGCTTCTTCGGGACTCGCTGCCTTGGCGATTTCATCGGCCAATACGATGCTGTCCTCGATCGCCATGCCTGCGCCCTGGCCCAGATGCGGCGTGGTGGCATGGACCGCATCACCGATCAGCACGACCCGGCCCACATGCCAGTCGTCATAGAGCATCATACCTTCGAGCGGACGATAGACCACGCCTTCGTCATCGGTGATCTGCTCGGCCAGCGCCTGAATGGCGGGAGCGGTATTCGCCAGCTTGCCGCGCATGACGGCGGCGATGCCTTCCTTGGGATACCAAGGATTATCCGGTTCGGGCGTGGTGGCGTACATATACATCAGCGTCTCGCTGATCGGCACAAGGCCCACGCCGGTCGGGCCGTTATAGACATGCAGCGCGTCCAGATCAGCCGGACGCGGGAAGTTATAGCGCCACACCGATTGCCCGGTGAATTGCGGCCCCTGCGCATCGGGCATGATGGTCTTGCGCGTTTGCGAATAGACGCCGTCCGCGCCGATCACGATGGCATAGGTGCCTGTGCTGCCGTCCGAAAAGGTGACG
Organism: Novosphingobium sp. SG751A; assembly: GCF_013149295.1. Classification (GTDB taxonomy): domain Bacteria; phylum Pseudomonadota; class Alphaproteobacteria; order Sphingomonadales; family Sphingomonadaceae; genus Novosphingobium. The sequence continues at coordinate 12,460 of NZ_JABGCB010000043.1, read as the reverse complement.
TTGACCGCATCGCCCGTGTCCTCGATGACCTGCGCGGTGATGCCGAGACGGATCTGCGCGCCTGCGTCCTTGGCGGCATCGCCCAGCAGCTTGTGCAGTGCGGGGCGGCCGATGCCCATATTGGCGGGCAGGCCGGGGGCGACCGGGTGGCCGGGAATGCGCGCGATCTTTTGCCCATGCGGCAGATAGATCTCCACCGCGTCAAAGCCGACGCCCGAGGCCAGATAGCCTTCGAGAATGCCCAGTTGCTGGGCAGCCGACAGCACGTTCGATTGCTGGATGATGCCTACGCCGTAAACCGACCAGTTGGGGTCGCGTTCGATGACGGTGACGCTATGGCCTGCCTTGCACAGGGCAATCGCGCTGGTCAGGCCGCCGATGCCGCCGCCGATGACGAGAATATCGAGATTGTTCATGGCCGCGCCTCATGCGCGGCGCCCGTGTTCTGGCGCATATGCTCTCCCCATGCGCCGCGTGGGGCGCGTTGATGAGGATATTTACGCGCGCGCGGGCCAATCTGTAAAAGTCATTATCTGGATCAATTCACATAAATTTCATTTATGATGTAGATTGCGCCGCCAATCGCAATTGCTCGCGCAGCCAGACCAGCCCCGCATCATCGCGCCGCGCCTCGTGAAACTGCGCCATTTCGCGCAGGCGAGGGAAGGGGAAGGGCATGGGCGCAAAGGCCAAATCGAATTGCGGCATCATCGCGCGCACAAGGCGCTTGTGCAAGACGGCCAGACGCATCGTGTTTTGCAGGAACCAAGGCACGCTGGCAAAGGAGGCGACTTCGATGTCGATCCGCCGCTGGCGACCCATGCGGGCGAGCTGCGTGTCGGCAAAGGTGGCCGCGCGCCGCGTGCCCAGCGCCACGCCGACATGGCCGGCGGCAAAGAATTCATCCGCGCTCAAGCCCGAAGCAAAGACCGGATTGCCCGCCCAGCCGACCACGACCTGCTCTTCTTCATAAAGAAATTCAGAGGGATGCCACGGCGCCAGCAATTGTTCGGGCGCGATCAGCAGGTCGATCTTGCCGCCTTCCAGATCGTCGGCATTGCGCTCTGTGGGCTGCATCACCTCCAGCTGGATCTGCGGCGCGGCGGCCGTCACGCGCTGGGCCAGACCGACCAGCACGGCGACCATCACATAGTCCGAGGCGTTGATGCGAAAGCGACGCGTGGAGGTGGCCGGATCAAAACCGGCGGGGGTGGCGATGGCCTGCTCAACGCTTTGCAGGCTGCGCTGGATCTGCGGAAACAGCGTTTCGGCAAAGGGTGTGGGGTGCATCCGCTTGCCCACCTGCACCAGCAGCTCGTCGCCGAAATAGGCGCGCAACCGGCGCAGCGATGCGCTGGCGGCGGGCTGGGTCAGGCCGAGGCGTTCGGCGGTGCGCGTGACGCTGCGCGTTTCCATCAGGGCCGAGAAAACCACCAGCAGGTTCAGGTCGAGCTGTTTGAAGCGCATGGTATGCCGTTCCTCTGCTTATGGGAAAGGCGATAGATCAGAATCGATAATAATGAAAGTGGGGCGGACATACATGCCCGCCCCGCCATCGAAGAGATCAGAATTGCCGATCCATCAGAACTTCAGGCTGGCGCGCACGCCAAAGGTGCGCGGCGGCTGGAACTGATAGGTGTTCTTGCCCGCCACATAATTGCGCGCGGCATAGGCCAGCACCACCTTGTCGGTGAAGTTGCGGATGAAGGCGTCGATCTGCCAGTTGCCCTTGGCGGGCTTGAAGTTGATCGAGGCATTGCCCGTTACATAGGCGCCCGAGCGGGTGTCGGCATCGTTGAACACGTCATAGTAGAAGGCGGCCGAATATTTGCCGTCGATGCGCGGGATGAACGTGCCGAAACCGGCCTCGATCGGGCGTTCCACGCCAAAGGTGGCGACGAAATCGGGCGCGTTGGGCAGGCGGTGGCCGCTGATGTCGCGGTTGTTGCCCGCGCCGTCCAGCACCGTGATGCCCTTGCCGAATTCGGTGTGCAGCAGCGCGATGTTGCTGTCGAGGCGGAAGCCCTGAACCAGCGCGATGGTCTGCAATTCGGCGCCCATGATCTTGGCCGAACCCACGTTGAAAATGCCTGAGCCGCCCGACAGAGCATCGGTGCTGCGCGAGGCCTGATAGCCGCGATAGTCGAAATAGAAGGCGGCGGCGTTCACCTGCAACTTGTTGTCAAAGAAGCGGTTCTTCGAGCCGATTTCCCATGCCGAAAGCTTTTCGGGGGCATAGGCCACCGAGGCCGCCGAACCGTTCGAGTTGAACCCGCCCGCCTTATAGCCGGTGTCGAACTTGGCATAGAGCAGGCTGGTGGGCGTGACCTGATAATCGACGCCGATGTGATAGGTGGGCTGGCTGGTGCTCATGTTGCCGTTGCCGGGCGTGGTAAGCGTCAGGCCGGGGGCAAAGGGGCTGCCCAGCGCGGGCAGGAAGAGGACGGCATTGCCGGTACGGAATTTGCTGTCCCAAGTGTTGCGCGCGCCCAGCGTGATCTTGATCTGGTCATTGACGCGATAGGCGACCTGGCCGAACACTGCGTTAGACTTGGTGGCGATGTTATAATCGAACTTGATGCCATACAGGTTCGGTTGGCCAAGCGCGGCCAGCGGGCCGCCCGGTGCGAACAATCCGGTCATCTGCACATTGTACAGGCCCGAATTGATGGTGTTTTCTTCCTTGAAATTGAACCAGCCCAACTGAAAGAAAAGGCGGCTGTTGGCATTGTTCGACAGGCGCACTTCGTGGTTCCATGTGGTGGGGTCTTCACGCTGGATGAACTGGCGCACCGCCGGATAGATCGGCCCGGTGGCATCGGTGTAGCGGCGGAAGCTGCTCTTGTCATAGCCGCCAGCATAGATCAGCGAGAGTCCGGCGGGCAGCGCGTCATAGACCGCTTCCCAGCGCACGCGGTCGCCCGTCAGCTTGGTGGAGGAGGGGGCGGTGTTGGCAAAGCTCTTGGCATTGCCGAAATCGGGGCGCACGCCGATGGCCGAATCCATCGTCACATCGCCCACATTGTCGATCTCGTCATGCTGATACGAGGCCCACAATTTCAGCCCGTCGACCGGCTTCCACGCGGCCTGAAAACGGCCCGAACCCACCTTCTGATCGTCGCCCCGCAGCGCCGAGCCATTGTAGAGGCCCGTCAGGTTGCGATAGCCGTCATGCGAATGATAGGTGCCCGAAGCGCGCACCTGAAACCGATCCGAAACCGCAAGGTTCACACCGGCATCGGCGTCGAAAGCATTGTAATTGCCGGTGCCGAGGGTGACATAGCCGCCGGTCTTGGCATTCGGCCGGTTGGTGATGATCGAGACGAGGCCGCCGGTCGAGTTGCGCCCGTTGAGCGTGCCTTGCGGACCCTTGAGCACTTCGACGCGGGCCACGTCATACATCGAGGATTGAATGTTGAACGAGCGGTTGGTGTAGAAACCATCGCGCGCAATCGGCACCGAGGGGTCGCCGGTTTCGGTCACGTCGGTGGACGCAATGCCGCGCACCGCAACATAGGCCGCGCCCGTGCTGGTGGTGATGTTCAGGCTGGCGTCGATGCTGGAGAGGGCCTGCATGTTCGACACGCCCTTGGCGGCCAGATCGGCACCCGAATAGACGGTCAGCGCAATCGGCGTCTTTTGCGAGGTGGTTTCCACGCGGCTGGCGGTGACGACGATTTCGGAAAGGCCGCCGGTCTTGGGCGACTCGGGGGCCTGATCGGCGGCATAGGCGGGAACAGCGAAAAAGCTGACGGATGCGCAAAGCGCTGCGGCAAGACCGCGGTTCATGGCAATTCTCCCAGATGGCCGAAAGGGCGTTCGGCATTTTTGCAAAATTAAAACTCTTGTTCTAGATAATGAGCGTTCCAATCCCCTGTCAATATGGTTCGCAAGGGGCACCGTTGCAGGTGGGCAACAGGTGGCGCGATCCGGCCCTCTGAGTGCGGGGGGTGCGGGGCCGATCGAGGGCAGTTTTGCCCGGAAAACCAATAGAGCGCGGTGATGCAATAGGGTGCAGAATGATTATTGCTGCATCTGCTCTAAAACCTCGCATTTGCGGAGATTTTGGTGGCTTAGGTGCTTTCTCACCACGAATCATTGATGGCGTTATAGGCTGTACCATAAATCATATTGATGTGTGCCGGCGCGGCCGCTGTCCTTGCCGGAGTCGCGTTGCTCTCCATTGGATTTTTGCGCCCCGCGCCGCGCCGATGCGGCGGACGATCTTGACAAGAGGTTGCGCTCCGCTTTACCTTTCAGAATAATAGTTCTAATTAAAGTCTGCGGCAGCCCCATGCAAAGCCGCAATTGGGAGAGAGTCTTGAGCGTCCAATCCATCGCCCCGCGCAAGGCGGGTGCTGCGCAGGGAATAACACTGGTCACGGTGGCCTTTTTGCCCATCGTGGCCATCGTTTCGATGTTTCCGGCCGTGCCCGCGATCATCGAGCATTTCGCCGCGCGCGATCCTGCCGCCATCGCCAAGGTGCCCGCCATGGTGTCCGCGCCGGGGCTGACGATTGCGCTGCTGGCGCTGTTCGCGGGCCTGCTGGTGGACCGTTTCGGGCGGCGCAAGCTGTTGCTGGTGTCCACCGCGCTTTACGGCTTTGTGGGCGTGGCGCCTTTCTTCCTCGATTCGATTGACCAGATCTATGTTTCGCGCCTCGCCCTTGGCGTGGCCGAGGCGGCGATCCTGACCACGCTCAACACGCTGGTCGGCGATTATTGGGATGAAAAGGACCGCCGCTTCTGGCTGACCATTCAGGGGCTGGCCGGGCCGTTTCTGGGCAGCGCGGTGATTTTCCTGTCGGGCTATCTGACGGCGGTGCAATGGAACGGGATCTTCCTCGTCTATACGGTCGGCTTCCCTGCTTTCCTCGCCAGCGCCTTCTTCCTCTATGAACCGGCCAGCGATGCCACAGCGCGCAAGATGCTGGGCATGGACGAGGGCGGTGAGCCTTTCCCTTGGCGCAATGTGCTGACCTATGCGGGCGTGACCCTGCTGGGCAGCGGGCTTTATTATGTGTTCATCATCAATGGCGGCATCGTGTGGCAGGAAATCGGGGTGAAGGATCCGGCTTCCATCGGCCGCATGACCAGCATCCCCAGCCTGTTCGTGATGGTGGGCGCGGGTGTGTTCTGGTTCACCGGCAAGATGGGGCCGCGCTGGCAATTGTTCTCGCTTTTCGCGCTGTTGGGCGCGGGACTGGTCACCATCGGGCTGATCCATGACTGGCGCGGCATGGTCGTGGGCATGGCCATTCAGCAGACCGGCGCGGGCATGGCCGTGCCCTGCCTTGTGGCCTGGGCGCAAAGCCATCTGCCCTTTGCCCATCGCGGGCGCGGCATGGGCATCTGGACTGCCTGTTTCTTCTTCGGCCAATTTTCCTCGCCGCTGCTGGTCAGCCTGCTGCGCGAGCATTTTGGCCATATGCAGGGCGCTTTTGTGGCGGCGGGGGTGTTTGGCCTCGTCTGCGCCATTCTGGTGCTGATCGTTGTTTCGGGGCGCGACAATGCCCCCACCGGAGCGTAAAATCATGACATCGAAGATCAAACGGGGCGTCAGCCTCTACAGCTTTCAGGAAGAGATGTTTCTCGGCAAAATGACCGTCGAGGATTGCGTGGCTTTTGGCGCGCAGATAGGCGCGCCGGGCATCGAAATCCTGCCCGAACAGAATATGCCGACCTTCCCCAACATCAGCGATGCTCAGGTTGGTGAATGGCGCGATATGCTGGCTCGCCACGGCGCGCATTTCACCTGCTATGACATGTTCCTCGACACCAAGCGCCGCAAGGACCGCCTGATGACGGACGAGGAGCAGGTGGAAAGCATCCATCGCGACCTGATCCTGTGCAACCGCCTGGGCATCAGGAATATGCGCATCCTGATCTTCGTGCGCCCCGACATTCTCGAAAAATGCGTGCCGATGGCTGAAAAGCTGGATGTGCATATGGGCGTCGAGGTCCATGCGCCCTGGCATCTGGAACATGCCTGGATCCTGCGCACCATTGAGGTGGCCGACCGTCTGGGCACCAAGCATCTTGGCATCCTGCCCGACATGGGCATTTTCATGAAGCATTACCCGCCCGCCTTCCGCGCCCGGTTTGAACGCCAAGGGGCTCGCCCCGAAGTCTGCGACTTCATCGTTGAGCAGCACGAGCAGAAGGTGATGTGCGAATACACCATCTTCGAGGTTGCCGTGAAGATGCAGGGCAACAAGGCCGAGGTGGCCATGGCCGAAACCCTGCGCCACGCCCCTTATGCCAACCCCAAGCGGATCGGCGATTACGCCCCCTATTTCCGCCACATTCAGGCCAAATTCTATGAAATGAACGAGGATTGCACCGATCCCGCCATCGCCTATGACGAGGTGATCCCGGCGCTGGTCAAGGCAGGCTGGGAAGGCACCTTGTCCTCCGAATATGAAGGCAACCGCTGGATTCAGGACGTGCATGAAGTGGACAGCCGCGAACAGGTCCGCCGCCAGCATGTGATGTTCGAACGCCTGATCGCGCAGGCTGAAGCGGCATGAGGCGCGCGCTCACCCTTGCCCCGTTGGCGTTGACGTTGGTTCTGGCGCCTGCGGCCCATGCCCAGATGCCGGGGCCCAGCCGCGAGACGATGGCCGCCCCTGTGCAGGCAGGCACCATCACGCTCAACGCCGACGCGCCTGATCGCGAGGTCTGGCACCGCGACAATGGCTTGATCGCGGTGCGCAATGTCACGCGCCCAACGATCACCCCCTTCCTGCCCAAGCGCAAGGGCACCGGGGCGGCGGTGATCGTTGCGCCCGGCGGCGGCTTCCTTGGTCTGGCCATCGAAAAGGAAGGCTGGCAGATCGCCCGCTATTTCGCCGATCACGGCATTGCCGCCTTCGTGCTGAAATATCGCGTGCTGCCCACGCCCGCCTCGCAGGCCGAATTTGCCGACCAGCTGACCCGCGCGATCCGCGGCGAAAAGGTCGCCATGGCCAGCCCGCCCGACGACACCCCGCCCGAGGCGCTGGCCGATGGGCTGGCGGCCTTGCACTATGTGCGCGGCCATGCCGGGCAATGGGGCGTAGACCCGGCGCGCATCGGCTTCATGGGCTTTTCCGCCGGAGGGTTTTTGACCCGCAGCGTGGTGGAGAATGCCGGCGCCGACATGCCCGCCTTTGTCGCGCCCATCTATCCCAATATGGCGGCGATGAAAGTGCCCGACAATGCCCCGCCGATGTTCGTGGCGATTGCTGCGGATGACTTCCTGCTGGCGCGGGCGGGCGGGCCGAAACTGATCGATTCCTATCGCGCGGCGGGCAAATCCGTCGAGTTCCATCTGTTTTCCGCCGGCGACCACGGCTTTGGCCCCGGCGCGCCGGGCACGCCCACCGAAGGCTGGCTGGACGTGATGCGCCGCTGGCTGCGCACGCGCGGCATCATCAAGGAATAAAACCATGTTTGACAAATATACGATTGATCCTGCCACCGTCGCCAACACCGGCCCGGCCGATGCGCCCACCGGTTTCTCCTTCACCACCAAGCTGGGCTATTATCGCGGCCTTGGCCTTTCGATGATCGAGGACCTGAAAGTCTCGATCGACGGCGAGGCGCTCCCCCGCGAGGCGATCACGTTTGACGAAGGCGAAGGTCCGCTGACGCTGGACGAGATGGAGACGGCCTTTGACCGCCGCTGGCCCTTTGGCGCGCCTGCGACGATTCATGTGGCGCTGCCCGGCGGCTTTCCGGCGGGCGAGCATAAGCTCTCGCTGCAACAGCGCCTGCGCATTTCGTACATGCCGTTCCCGTCCTTCAACAATGACGAGAAGGTGATCAGCCTGTGATCGACCGCAGGGCCATGCTGGGCGCGACTGTCGCCTTGACCGCCGCTCCCATGGCCCTGCACGCCGCTGGCAAGGCCAAGCCGTTCAACCCGGCCTTCCCCAAGGGTTTCCTGTGGGGCACGGCCACCGCCGCGCATCAGGTAGAAGGCAACAACACCTCTTCGGACGTGTGGTTTCTGGAGCATCAAAAGCCCACCGTCTATGCCGAACCTTCGGGCGATGCGGCGAACAGTTTTCTGCTGTGGGAACAGGACCTCGATCTGGTCAAAAGCCTTGGGCTGAACACCTATCGCTTCAGCCTGGAATGGGCGCGGATCGAGCCGGAGCAGGGCCTGTTCTCCATCGCCATGCTCGATCACTATAAGGCGATGATCGAGGGCTGCCACGCGCGCGGCATCACGCCGGTTGTCACCTTCAACCACTTCACCACGCCGCGCTGGTTCGCCGCCCTTGGGGGATGGCATGGCGATGATGCGCCCGCCTTGTTCGCCCGCTATTGCGACCGCGCCGCGCGCCATCTGGCGGGGGGCATTGCCTATGCCACCACGCTGAATGAACCCAACCTTTCAGGGAAACTGGGCGAACTGCTGCCCGGCGACCTGCTGGGCGCGGACAAGGAGATGGTGGAAGCCGCAGCCAAGGCGCTGGGCGTGGCGCTCTATCAACCGGGCAATCCGCTCTACACGCCCGATGGCGCCCGCACGCAAAGACATTTGCTCGAAGGCCACCGTCTGGGCCGCGCCGCTATTAAAGCTGTGCGCTCCGATCTGCCCGTCGGCGTCAGTCTGGCCATGCTGGACGAACAGGCCGCGCCCGGTCTGCCCAAGGGCGCGGTCAGCCTGCGCGATGCCAAGCGCGAGCATTTCTATGGCGAATGGCTGCGTCTGGCCAAGACGGATTGCGATTTCCTCGGCATCCAGAATTACGAACGCAGCGTGTGGACCGACAAGGGCAAGCTGCCCAACCCGTCCGGCGCTGTGACGAACACGATGGGGGCAGAGGTCTATCCGCCATCCCTCGCAGGCGTGGCGCGCTATGCCCATGCGCAGACCAATCTGCCGATCATGGTGACTGAGCATGGCGTGGGCAGCGAGCATGACGAGATCCGCGCCAATCTGATCCCGGCCGCTCTCACCGAGCTGAAAAAGGCGATGGATGATGGCGTGCCGGTGATCGGCTATTGCCACTGGAGCCTGATCGACAATTACGAATGGGTGTTCGGTTATCGCATCCGCTTTGGCCTGTGCGAACTGGACCGCGCCACGTTCAAGCGCACGCCCAAGCCCAGCGCCGGGGTGCTGGGCCGGATCGCGCGCGCCAATTCTGTCTAAACCGTCAGCGCCACCTTGCCCGCTATCCCTCGCGCGGCAAGGCGGCGCAGGATCTCCGGCCCCTCGCTCAGCGCAAAGACCTGCAAGGGCGGGGGCGGCATCGCCCTTGTCGCCAGCATGGCAAACACATCGGCCATATTCGCCCGGTGAAGCTCGGGCGAGCGTTTCGTAAACGCGCCCCAGAACACGCCCATAATCGCCGCCGATTTGAGCAGCGGCAGATTGAGCGCAATGGCCGGAATCGTCCCGCTGGCAAAGCCGATCACCAGATGGCGCCCCTCCGGCGCGATGGCGCGAAAGGCGATCTCGCTCGCATCGCCGCCGACGGGATCGAAGATCACATCATAGGGCCCGCTCCCCCTGATCGCCTCCTGCGAATTGTCGATTAAGGTCTGCGCTCCCTGCTGCCCTGCCAGTGCGCGCTTTTCCGCGCTGGATGCCGCAGCCACCACCCGCGCGCCCATCGCCGCGCCCAGCGCCGCCGCCGCCAGCCCCACCCCGCCGCCCGCGCCCAGCACCAGCATCCGCTCTCCCGGCATCAGCCTCGCGCGCTGGCGCAGGGCATGGATCGCCGTGCCATAGGTCATCAGCAGCGCGCCGCCCGTGGCGAAATCTATCGCATTGGGCAGGGCGACAAGATTGGCCGCATCGACCACCACCTGTTCGGCAAAGGCGCCCTGAACCGTCATCGCGCAGACCCGGTCGCCCACCTGCCAGCCCTGTACATCGGGGCCGACGGCATTGATCATGCCCGCTACCTCGCTGCCGGGGATAAAAGGGGGTTCTGCGCGCACATGATAGCGCCCCTCGATCATCAGCGTGTCGGGGAAATTGACCCCGGCGCCGTGGACAGCGATGCGCACCTGTCCTGCCTCCGGCTCCGGCGTGGGCCATTCGCGCAGGCGTAGGGTTTGGGCCATATTCTCTGTCTCGAATATACCAATTTTCTCGCATACCAGCGCGCGCATCGGCAATTCTCCCGCAGGGGCCGCTTGGGGCCTTTATGCGGATCAGCCTATTCAAATATGCACCCATATGCAAATTTATAATAGACAGTGCGGCGATCATCGCGCATAGAGCGGATAAGGCGAGCTGCCGCGAAGATGGTGTGGCGGCATCGTCAATGCAAGAGAAGGATGCATCAATGAGCGCGATCTATATCGTCAGCGCGGTTCGGACGGCGATCGGCGATTTCGGCGGCGGGCTGAAAAGCTTCATGCCCTCTGATCTGGCGGGCCTCGTTGCCGCCGAGGCGGTGCGCCGCGCGGGCGTGGCGGCGGGCGATGTCGGCCATGTCGTCTTTGGTCAGGTCGTTCCCAGCAGTTCGAAAGACGCTTATGTCGCCCGCGTGGCGGCGCTCAATGCGGGCATTCCGGTCGAAACCCCTGCGCTGACGGTCAACCGCCTGTGCGGTTCAGGGCTTCAGGCGATCATTTCGGCGGCCCAGATGATGAAGCTGGGCGAGGCCGAGGTGACGCTGGCGGGCGGGGTGGAGAGCATGTCCAACGCCCCCTATCACGACCATGGCCAGCGCTGGGGCCGCAAGATGGGTGATGCGCAATTGGTCGATGCGATGGTGCAGGCGCTGACCGATCCGGTGGGCGGCTATCACATGGGCGTGACGGCGGAAAATGTGGCCGAGCGCCACGGCATCACCCGCGAGGTGCAGGATGCTCTGGCGGTCGAGGGCCACGCCCGCGCGATTCGGGCCATTGAGGAAGGGCGCTTCAAGGAGCAGATCCTGTCGGTGGAAATCAAGACCCGCAAGGGCGTGACGGTGTTCGACACCGACGAACACCCGCGCGCCGGCACCAATGCCGAAAGCCTTGCGGCCATGAAGCCGGTGTTCAAGAAGGACGGCACCGTCACCGCCGCCAATGCCAGCGGGATCAACGATGGCGCGGCCGCCGTGCTGCTGGCGACGGGCGATGCGGTGGCGGCCAAGGGGCTGAAGCCGCTGGCGCGGATCGTCAGTTGGGGCCATGCCGGGGTGGAACCGGCGCTGATGGGCGTGGGGCCGGTGCGCGCTGTGCCGGTGGCGCTGGCGCGCGCGGGGCTGACGCTGGCCGATATGGACGTGATCGAGGCCAACGAAGCCTTTGCCGCGCAGGCGCTGGCCGTGGCGGGCGAACTGGGCTTTGATCCGGAGAAGCTGAACCCCAATGGCAGCGGCATTGCGCTGGGCCATCCGATTGGCGCGACGGGGGCGATTCTGACGGTGAAAGCAGCCTATGAATTGCGGCGCACCGGCGGGCGCTATGGGTTGATCACCATGTGCATCGGCGGCGGTCAGGGGATCGCCATGGTTATCGAGGCGGTGTGATGGCGGACTATCGTTTCATCAAGGCGCAGCGCGAGGGTGATGTGGTAACCATCGCGCTCAACCGGCCGGACAAGCTCAATGCGCTGACCCCGGCGATGTTTGGCGAACTGGGCGCGGCGGTGGCCGAGGCGGTGGCGCAGGGCGCGCGGGCGCTGGTGCTGACCGGCGAGGGCCGGTTCTTCTGCTCGGGCGCCGATATTGCCCCCGATGGCGCGGGTTATGAGGGCCTGCCTGAGGATCTGGGCGCGCTGCTCGATGCGGCCTATAATCCCTTTGCGCGGCAATTGGCGGCGCTGGAAATCCCGGTGGTGACGGCTCTGAATGGCCCCTGCGCGGGGGCCGGGATGAGCATTGCTCTGGCCGGTGACATCGTGGTGATGGGCCAGAGCGCCTATCTGTTGCTGGCTTTCGTCAATATCGGTCTGGTGCCTGATGCGGGCGCGACATGGCTGGTGGCGCGCAGCGCGGGCCGTGCGCGGGCGCTGGAAATGGCGCTGCTCGGCGAACGCATGGGCGCCGAGGAGGCGAAGGCAGCGGGGCTGGTTACGCGGGTTGTGGCCGATGATGACGTGCTGGGCGAGGCGCAGGCGCTGGCCGCGCGACTGGCCGCCGGTCCCACCCGCGCGATGGGCCTGATTCGCCGACAGGTGGCCTTTGCGCTGGAACAGGGTTTCGATGCGACGCTGGATGTGGAGCGGGATAACCAGTCGATTGCCGGGCGCACCGGCGATTTCGCCGAGGCCATCACGGCCTTTGCCGAAAAGCGGAAGCCGCAGTTTTCGGGCCGCTAAGGCCTTGGTTCTGATGATGGTTTAAAAAGGTGCAGCCATGAAGTGTTTAGTCCCGATCAAGCGAGTGTTGGATTACAACGTGAAGCCACGTGTGAAGGGTGACGGCACGGGTGTTGACTTGTCGAATGTGAAGATGAGCATGAACCCGTTTGACGAGATCGCGGTGGAAGAGGCGGTTCGGCTGAAGGAGAAGGGCGT
>NZ_JABGCB010000042.1 GCF_013149295.1 Novosphingobium sp. SG751A | reverse complement strand
ACCGCAAGCTAGCCGCCTAAAACCAACCCCCAGACGAGGCCCGCACCCCGCTAATCTACGACGCAATTTGTGCCAAATGTTCTGATGACGGACACTTGCGGCAAAGTTCGGCAATGCTATCGTCGCCGCGCAGGCCATCCAGCACGATACGGATCTTGTCCTCAGCCGAGAAATGCCGACGGGTTGCACGGCGGATGTCCTTCACCACCCGCTCAGCAGGTGCCTTCGCCGGCGATTTTTTCAAGGAGGATTGGGGCTTCATCTGCATTCCTTCGTCATTACGACGAAGCCCCAATCCTCCTTAAATCACAACATCAAATCTGTGCCATGGGTGCTGACGGGGGACAGATGGGCAGTAAGGGCGGACAATTCGGTCAGCCTGCGGATCAGCATGAGATTTGGAAGCTGATCGGCGCATACAATTCGCAATCTTCTGGCATTTTTCGGAGTTACTCTCGACGCCAGTCCACAGCCGGGCAACCATCGGGCTGCGAAGAGATCAGATGACAGCATACCATTTTCCTGCTATGTCGCATTGTAACGACAAGTGAGGCTATGCCGTGACCGTGTCCTTTCTTTCTTCCCGCGATTTCAATCGTGATCCCGCGCGCGCCAAGCGTGCGGCAAAACAAGGCCCAGTCTTTGTGACCGAGCGTAGTAAGCCTGCGCTCGTTGTGCTCAGCATCGAGGAATATGAGCGCCTTGCCGGTCAAAGCCGGTCGCTTGCCGATATGCTGATGCCGGCCGAAGGTCTCGACTTCCCGATGGCATTCCCCAAAGCCATGCCGGGCTTTAGACCGGCTGAATTCGACTGATGTTCCTGCTCGACACCAATGTGATTTCTGAAAGCCGAAAACTGCATTCGGGCAAGGCAGACGAGAATGTGGTCCGATGGCTTCGGGCGACCTCACCGGCACAGACCTTCCTTTCTGTATTCACGATTTTTGAACTGGAACTGGGCGTTCGGCTGAAGGAGCGACAGGATGCCGCACAGGGTCAGGCACTGCGGCGTTGGCTCGAAACCACAGTTCTGCCGGGGTTTGCGGACAGGGTGCTCGACCCCGGCGTAGATGTGGCCCGGCGGTGTGCGGCGCTGCATGTACCAAATCCTGCCAGTGAGCGTGATGCCTGGATCGCCGCAACTGCGCTGGAGCATGGGCTTACCGTCGTGACGCGCAATGTCGCAGACTTTGAACGAACAGGCGTGGCGCTGCTCAATCCTTGGGAATGACGTTGAGGGGGGACACTCCCGAACGCCTCCTTTTAGGAACGTAGGCTGGCATAGCGGACGTTTCTGAGGGCGAACCAGCATCCTAGCTTCGCGCCCCTATTCGGCCACTCATACAAGTCTGGACTTTTCCTGAAAGCGGACGCGGTCAGTTCTTGGCGCCTCCAAAACGAAATGGTCGTCTGGGTCAGGTAAAATGAGAGGTGCTGCGCGCGCGCAGCACCCGAGAGTTATGCAGACAAGCTGCCTTCGACCCGACAAGTGGGTCTGGTCCCGTCGGGGTTGTATTCGGACGGACAAGGAACGCTCATAGTCGCGAGGCGAGCGCACCTTAGCGTGTTTCTCATTCCGCATATGCGATGTCATAGCTACCGCCCGTCCGTTTGATCCGCGCGAAGCCGGGTTCGCTGAGGTGCATGCCCGCGATCAGCAGTTGCTCGGCGGCCACGCAGTCCAGAAGCCTCGACCGCGTATCGGCGGCGAGATGCGCATCCTGATCGAACGCGATCGACACCTCCGGGCGCGGAACCTGAATTTGCGGGAAATGAACGATGTCGCCCCAGACCAGCAGGCTCTTGTCACCTAAATCGAACCGATAGCCGGTGTGTCCGGCTGTGTGCCCCGGAAGCGGCATCGCCGTGACGCCGGGCAGCACCTCGCTGCCCTCAAATGTGCGCAGTCGGTCGCGATAACCATCGAACGCCTGACGCGCCACGAGGAAGTTGCCACGCGCGCGATCTGGCGCGCGGCTTAGATTGCCGTCATCCTGCCAGAACGCGACTTCCCGATGGTGGGCGACAAGCTCGGCGTTCGGGAAGACGGCTTCACCTGAAGCGTCCATCAGCCCCCCGACATGATCGGGATGGGCATGCGTCAACAGGATCGCGTCGATCTCGGAAGGCTGGATGCCCGCATGCAGAAGATTGGCTTTTAATCGACCGCCCCACTGCTTGAAACCACCCGCTCCTGCGTCGATCAGGATCGTGCGACCGCCGCTGCGCACCAGATAGCAGTTGATATGGATCGAGGTATGATCCGTTATCCCCGCATTTTCCTGCATACGGGCGGCATCGGCCGGGTCGATATTCGCGAGGATGTCGAAACTGGCATGGAGATAGCCATCGCTGACTGCGGTGATTGTTAAGTCACCGATCTGTTGGCTGGGTAATGCGAAACTAGACATTGGTTTTCTCCTGGCATCCGCTCAATTTCGCGCGTGAATGCTCGACGCTTCATAGCCAAAGCAGCGGATGCGCGCGGTGAGGCCAGCGTTGCGCGTTATGGCGTTGTCCAGCCCCTCCATGAACAGCTCCATGACCGGGGGCGTTCGAAATTGCTCAAGGCGATATTGGATTTCTGCGAAAGCGGGGTGTCCCCGGCCATGCCGGACAGCGACATAGACGATATGCACGTTCGCCAATGCGGCACGGAGAATGCCGGTGCAAAGGTCTGTGCATTGCTCCGTGAGGTCTGCGAGTGCTTGGTCCGAGGGCATCCTGTCTGCGGGAATATAGATCGTGACATTCGGCATCGGGATCTACCGTGCTTTCCCGGCATCAGCGTCACCGTCGCTCGTCAACTGCGCCGTCATCGACACATAGACATGGACGCCTTCCGGCAGATGCTCGATGTCAGACACGCTGCCGCTCGCCGCCTTGGCGAGCCAGCGGTGTTCCGGGACCTTCTCCATAGCGACCGCCTGCATCGCATAAGGGGTGAGGCCCAGCCGGATCAGAGATTCGGGGCCTGTGGCGCTCAACGCCAGATACTCGCCCTCAACAATGCCCGGCGCGCGGTCGATGCCGTCATAGAGGTTACGGTGCCAGTCTGTAATGTGCTGTTGCCAACGGGCGAAATTACCGCCGCCCTTCTTGCGGTATTCCTCGCCCGTCAGAATGTCGAGGCCGTCGATCGAGTGTAGGGCGAGATAGACGGGGCAGCCACGGCTCAGCGCCTTGAAACGCTGCGAGGTGTGGAAACCGCTCACGGAAATAAGGGCTGGAAGTTTGTCCAGGCTGTAAAAGTCGTTCCATTCCGCTTCGCTGCCCGGATCGGCAAAGCTGCATTCTACCGTATAGATCATCTCACCACCTTCGACCGGAAGAGTGGAACTTCCGGCCTTGTCCATTATTGATATTTTCTCATGATAGACAGCCAATCCATGCCTATATATCGACAAAGGATCATGCTTGAGTGATCAAATATCAAGGTGATGGCAGATCGAAGGCCGAACTATCACGTCAGGAACCGCCATGCGCCGCAAGATTCCCAGCAATTCCGCACTCATGGCGTTCGAGGCGTCGGCGCGTCATGGAAGCTTCGCTCGCGCGGCCGACGAACTGGCCCTGACCGAAGGGGCGATCAGTCGGCAGATCGGTCGGTTGGAAGCATTCCTCGGCGTCACGCTGTTCGAGAGGGTCGGCAATCGCGTCCGGCTTTTGCCGAATGGAGAGCGTTATGCGGCTCAGGTTCGCGAAACACTCGACCGGCTGGAACGAGATAGCCAATATCTGATGGGGCAGCCAAGCGATGGCGCGAGCCTCGACATCGCAATCCTGCCGACGTTCGCCACGCGTTGGCTCATCCCGCGTCTGAAGCCGTTCCAGGAGAGGCATCAGAATATTACCCTGCACCTTGCGGAACGGATGGAGCCATTCGTTCTCACCGGCAGCGGGTTCGACGCCGCGATCCATTTTGAGCATCCTGCCTGGACGGGAATGCGGACGCACCGCTTGCTGCATGAGGTGCTGGTTCCGGTCTGCCATCCGGCGCTGATCAGGGGCCGAGACCCTACCACAGCCCTCGATGCGCTGCCGCGGCTCCATCGCCGCCAGAACCCGGACGCCTGGCAGCGCTATGCGCAAGAGGCCGGGGTCGTGCTGACCCATCCTGCGATCGGTCCCCGCTATGATCTTCACGCCATGCAGATCGAAGCCGCGTTAGCCGGTCTCGGCGTTGCGCTCGTGCCGCGCCTCTATATCGAAAGCGAACTGGAGGAAGGTCGCCTGGTCGCGCCCTGGCCTGATGGGGAGTCGATTTCCAAGACCTTCTGCCTCATCCTGCCGGAGCCGATCCGGCTAAGTGATGGTCCAATACAGGTTTTCGCAAATTGGCTTCTCAAGGAAGCGCGATCGTCAAATCCAACCGCTTGAGTTCAACCTGCGTGTCCTTGGCCCGCCACTCGGTCCTGACAAATTGAGACGACGGGTCCCTCAGCACATTTCGTGCGGCATTAGAGGGCTATAGCGTAGACGTAGTGCTCATCATCGTCGGGCGCGGCCAGCCATATCAGACCGAGTGAACAAACGGCAGGATTCAGATAACTCAATCGAACCGTCGAATGACGGCTATCGCGGCGAACAAGAATCGATCCGCCCGGCAGAACCCATCTTTGCTGGCGCTCATTATCCAGGGCATAATCGAGCTTCTGCGGCAGCCTCGCGAAGCAGCCATTGGCGAAAGGACCGCATGGCGTCGCTTTCCTTGCGCGACAGGAGCCGCGTCAGCCAGTAGCGTCCGGCATCGACCACAATGTCGAAGGGCTGAACCAGACGTTCGACGATCAATTCGCGGGTGAACATGGCGGCGGGTGCCAGCGCCACGCCCAAGCCATTGGTCGCCGCCGCAACCATCAAGGCGGAACTGTCGAACACCGGGCCGCGCAAAACGGGTTGCGGACAGCCCGCCGCCTCGAACCACCGGCGCCATTCATCGGGCCTGTACGAGCGCAGCAGGGCCTCCTGCATCAGGTCGCGCGGACTGCTCAGGCGGGCGGCGATGGATGGCGCACACAGCGGGGTCAGGTCGGCCTCGAACAAGGGTTCGGCAAAGGTGCCATGCCATGCGCCGTCTCCGAAGCGGATCGCGAAATCGAGCGCTTCGGCCGCGATGTCGACGCGATTGTTGTTGGTGGAAACGCGCAGATCAATGTGAGGACAGGCGCGCGCGAAGCCGTCCAGCCTGTGGAGCAGCCAGCCGGTTGCGAATGTGCCGACAACGCCGATGTTGAGCACGGCGCGAAACCGTCCGTCCGCATATTGGTCCAGAACCGCGCCCACCCGGTCGAACATGTCGGCCAGTACCGGCACCAGCGCCTGTCCATCATCGGTCAGCGCCAAGCCACGCGGCAGGCGATGGAACAGACGCGTGCCCAGTCGCCGCTCCAGTTGAGCAACCTGATGGCTGACGGCCCCCTGGCTGACGCACAGTTCGATGGCCGCGCGGGTGAAGTTGAGATGGCGCGCCGCCGCCTCGAAAGCGCGAAGGGCGTTGAGGGGAAGCTGGGCGCGGTGCATGGCCAAGCCATGAAGCAAACTTATGGCTCTGTCGAGAAATGATGCTTTGTTTCGCCGCCTCCCCTGCCGCAGCTTTCGTTGCGAAGGAGACGTGCAGATGTCGAGAACACAATGGATGGCAGCGGGCACATTGGCAGCTTTGTTGGCCCCGCTCAGCGCATCGGCGCAAGCGGCCCAGGACCCGCTGACAAAGCCGATCATCGGTTCCCATACCGCCGAATGGCTGGCCCCGGCGCCGCCGGAAAAGATCTTTGGCAATAGTTATCTTGTGGGCTTTGGCGGCCTGAGCGTTGCCCTGATCGATACCGGGGCGGGACTGATCCTGATTGACGGCGCCTTGCCGCAGGCTGCACCTGCCATCCTCAACAATGTCAGGCGGCTTGGCTTTCGCCCGCGCGACATCAAATATATTCTGAGCACCGAACCCCATTTCGACCATGCGGGCGGCATCGCCGCGCTGGCGCGCGACACGGGCGCGACCGTGCTTGCTAGCCCGCGCGGCGCGCAGGGGCTGATGGCCGGTCGCATGGCGGCCGACGATCCGCAGCGGGGCTATAATTCCTCCTGGCCGGCGGTTGCAAAAGTGCAGGTGATCCGTGGCGGCCAGACGCTGCGGTTGGGCAACACAACAGTCACAGCGCTGGCGACACCGGGCCACACGATGGGCAGCATGAGTTGGCGCTGGCAATCGTGCGAAGGGCGTGCGTGCCGGACAATCGTGTTCGCCTCCAGTCTGAACCCGGTTTCGACCGACGACTATCGCTATACCGCGCCGCGCGCCCGCCCGATCATCGCCGGTTTCCGCAGCAGCTATGCCACAATGAGCGCGACGCCCTGCGACATCCTGATTTCCGCCCATCCCGACAATGCGGGCAAAGGCCGATACAGCCACCAGCCGGGGGCCTGCCGCGCCTATGTCGAACGCTCACGCAAGGCTCTGGATCAACGCATGAAATCGGAGCGGGGCCAAGCCCAAGCCGCTGAACGTCTGGAATTGCGGCGGTAATTTCCATCACGGCGAACTGGAAGCGGTCGACCAACTGAAGCCATTCGTCTGCATAAGAGCGAACGTCAGCCTCTACTGAAACCTGCCGTTGTCATATGCTTGTACATTCCGGCAGTAGAATTGCGTCATAATCCACCTCTTTAGTCAATCATGATAGAATATATTTCATGATCATCTTGCTGATTTCATCAATCAAGGATTCCCATTCTATCCTTTTCAGCGAGGAAGATTGAGAATCCTGGCTGATATGCCGAGCAAAAGTTGCGAACAACACGTGGAATACGACCTGCGCGCGCATCTCGACATTGGGCGGGGCCTGATCGCGGTAATGTGCAAGTGCGGTAGAAAAGCGCTTGGCTGCCGCCATTTCCTGTTGCTCACCGGCGTCTGACATAGCCCGATCAGCCGCAGCCTTGCGCATGGCAAGGCGCAGCATCAGAGCGTGCCCTTTCACGATCTCCGCCTGAGCCCGGACGTAAGCCAGAATGAAATCCTCAACGCAGCTAGCTGCCCTGATCGCGGCGGCGATCGCCTCGCCCTCGTCGGCAGCCATTTGTGCCAGATCTTGCCCAATCACCGCACGGACCAGATCATCCTTGTTCTGAAAGCGGAAATAGATCGAACCGATGGAGACTTTCCCCAGAAAGCTGACTTCCTGCAGGGTAAAATCCTCGCTCTGCCTTTCCACCATCAGTTTGCGTGCCATGGCCAGCATCCTATCAAGTGAGGCTCGGCTTCGCGGCTGGGATGGTTTGCGCGATTTTTGCACGCCACCATCAGCCTTCGCACCGCTCTCTTCTGATTTGATTACCCTTGCCATTCTCACTCACCTTGATGCCGCACTTTCAAGACTGTGCAGATCACCCCATCCCATTTGGGGCAACGCTGGGCATCTGTCCATGCCATGCTCTTTCTGCACTTGGGCGAATGGATGGCTGCCCACATCACCTGCGCGTGGCCAACACAATCACATCACGCCTGCGGCCGTCAACGCATTCCCCATTGTATAACTAGAATCTAGTTCTATAAAGTGATTCGAGCGAGGCAAGGCCATTGCAACGCCGAAGCGGAGAGGAATGTGAGCAAAATCAAATGGCAATATGCCGACCACTGGCGGACCGATTCGCCCAAGGGGCCGGTCAACCAGTTTGCGTCGCGCGTCGAAATGGACCGCTTTATCAAGCAGATCGCGGCGGTTGGCCTCAGGGGTGTGGGGATGTTCGCGTGGAACCTGGGCGCGGTTTCGGCGATGTTTGGCGGGCTGCCAACCTATAAGGCTTTCCTTGAGGAGCGCGGGATCGAGAAGATCGTCGATCTCTTCTGGTGCCAGCCTCAGGCCAGCCCCGGCATGACCATTCACAATCCTGAACACGCGGGCCGCGTGATCGGCATGCTCGATCACTTCGCCGGCCTTGCCGGAGGGCTGGGCGTGGAAAACCTGATCGTCATGCCCGCTCATTGCTATTCCGACACGCAGCCGGTGAACGCAGATCGCATCAAAGTGCTGGCCGACCTGTGGAACGCGGTCGGCCGCATGTCTCTGGAAAAGCACGGGATGAAGCTGGGCTGCCATCACGAATTCTGGTGCGGCATCCGTTCGCAGGAGGAGATTGACCAGTTCTATGCGCTGACCGATCCGGCCTATGTGAACCTCTATATCGACACGGCCCAACATGTGATTGCTGGTGTCGATCCGGTGGCCCTCTATCGCCAATATGCCCACCGCGTGAACGGTTTCCACTTCAAGGACACCCGCCACATCGACACTGTGGAAGACTATCGCAGCCAGCCCGACCCCGAGCTTTGCGCCAGCACCACACCGCGCTGGTTCTGGGAAATGGGCACGCCGGGCGGTCTGGTTGATTTCCCCGCGCTGATGCAGGCGCTGCAAGAGAACAACTACGAAGGCTGGATCGGCGTCGAACATGACAAGGCCGACATTGGCGGCGGCAACTATCCCGAAAGTACCGCGCTGGCCATGTGGTATGCGCAAAATGTGCTGGAACCGATCTATTACGGAAAGGCCGCAGCATGACCCTGCGCTGGAGCTATGCACTCAACCAGTGGAACAATGGCCACGACCGCTTCGTGCTGCGCGAGGCCCATGCCAACGCGTTCAAGACGCTGGCGATCAGCGGCTTTGACGCGTTGGAAATCCCCTGCGGCTCTGGCCGGTGGGAGCCTTTGGGGCGCAAGGACTGGATCGAGAAGTTCTACGGCTCGCTCGAAGGGCTGCGCGCAGAAATGGCGGCCTGCGGCATCAAGGCTGCGTCCAGCTTCATTTTCAATCCTGCCGAACCGATCTTCGAGGAAGGCGCCTTTGGCCTTTCGATACTGAACCCGGCCGATCATAGCCGGATTTTGAACACTCTGCGCCAGTATGGCGAGCTGTTGCCCGCGTTGGGCGGCGATACGCTGGTGTTGCGTGCGCTGCCCAACTGGAGCGAAAAAACCTCAGTGGACGCCGCCACCATGCAAGTGGCTGCTGATTGCTGGAACGCAGTGGGGGCGATGCTTGCGCCCAGCGGCATCAAGCTCGCGCTTAATATCGACTGCGTAACCATGGCCCGCACCGAAGATGACATAGCGCTGCTGCTGGACTTGTGCGATCCGGCCACGGTTGGGCTCTCGCTCGACACGGCGGACGCGGCGATCATGGGGCTTGATCCTGTGGCGATGATTGGCCGCTTTGCCGGGCGGTTGGTCCATGTCCAGCTCAAGAATGCGCTCGAGCGCGACACCCTCAACGAATACAAGCTGCCCTTTCCTGACAAGTTCATGCTGGCCGGTGGCGGCGCGCGCAAGATTGCCCGCTGGTACACCGAACTGGAGAACGAGGACGGTATCGTCGATATCGCCGCCTGCCATGCCGCACTGGTCGCGCAGGGCTATGCTGGCTGGGTCGTGGTTGAAAGCGACCAGAGCCCGGTTCCTGCCACCAGCGCGATGCTCAATGGCTGGTTCGTCAAAAACCGGCTCAAGCAAGCAGAGTTGGCCTGAGCCATTGATCGGGTGAGTCGCCGCCAAGGCGGTGACACTCTGCCGGGTGCAGGATGACAGTCCCCCGGCCTTTTGGGAATTAATGGAGAGAACCATGACAGCGGCCTATCAACTTTCCTCCTGCATCGAATGGCAGTTTGCTGATGCGGGCGAACTGGATGCTCGCCTGCGTGCAGCCAAGGCGGCTGGATTTGAATTAGCCGAATTCCATCTGTGGCGCGACAAGCCGGTGGACGCCATTGCCAAAGCTTTGAGCGAAACCGGCATGCGCCTGACCGGCATTTGCGTTGATCCGCGCCGCTCGATTGTTGATCCGGCTCAGCGTGAAGAAATGATCACCGCCGTGCGCGAGACCATCGCGGCCACCGCCAGGCTGGGCAAGCCTGACCTGATCGTCGCCTCGGGTTTTCGGGTGGATGGCTTGAGCGAGGAAGAGCATTTCGCCAATGCCGTCACCGCCCTGCGCGCGGCGGCCGATGCAGCCGAGGAAGCGGGCGTGACCTTGCTGCTCGAACCGCTCAACACGCAGCTTTTCGCCACCATGTATCTGGTCAGCACCAAGCTGGGCCTTGATCTGATCGAAGCCGTCGACAGCCCTAACCTGCGCCTGCTCTACGATGTCTGGCACAGTGCAGTGATGGGCGAGGATATCGCCGAGGTGCTGGCGGATCGTATCCATCTGGTGCGCCATGTGCAGGTGGCAGACATGCCCGCCCGCAACGAACCGGGTACGGGCGACCTCGACTGGGGCAAGGTCACGCAGACGCTGCGCGGTCTGGGCTACACCGGGGCGATTGGCCTCGAATATTTCCCGACCATGCCGATGGATCAATCGCTTGCGCTGAGCCAGCAGAAGTTGGCCTGATATTGGCGCCTCGTTGATGCGAGGCGGCACGGCATAACCCCTGGCATCAGCATGCCCACATAATAGAATTAGAATTCATTTGTATTTTTAGACCTTGGTTTTCCTCCTCCTGCCCAAACGCGGCCGGGGTGGGAAACCAAAATAAGAGCAGGCCCACGAAGGCCTAATTCAATCGGAGAGGAGAAAGCCATGCGTCGTTTTGTCGCAACTGCATTTTTGATTTCAACGACAATGTTGTCGGGATCGATCGCCTATGCCCAAAATGCTGCGGCCACATCACTCAACCCGGAAGCGATGGGTGAAATCGTCGTGACAGCCCAGCGCCGTTCGGAGAATGTCCTGAAAGTTCCGCTGGCGGTTACTGTGGTCAGCGGCACGGCGCTGTCGAACGCCGGCGTCAACAACCTCGCCTCGCTGACCAGTCTTGCTCCCAGTCTGCAGACCGCCAATGACGACACCTACTCGATCCGCGGCGTCGGCACGACCACATTCTCGCCCACTATTGAGCCGACCGTGTCGCAGGTGGTTGATGATGTGGTGCTGGGCAATGCCACCTTCGCCGCCGCGCCGTTCTATGATGTGCAGCGGGTTGAGGTGCTCAATGGCCCGCAAGGTCTGCTGTTCGGCAAGAATGCTTCCGCCGGTCTCGTCAACATCACCACCGCGCGGCCGATCCTGGGCGAGTTCCACGCCGATGCCGAAGCCGAAGGCGTCAACCGGTATCGTCCCGGCGGCGATGGCTATGGCCTGCTGTTGAAAAGCAACCTGAACATCCCGCTTGGCCAAACCAGCGCGATCCGCATCAGTGGCGTTTACAACACGCAGGACAGTATCGTGCGTCAGGTGGCGCAGACATCCGCCGGCCGCAACGATATCAATCTGGCGCAGGGCGGCGGTCGCATCAAGTTCCTGAGCGAGCCTTCGGATGCTCTCAGCATCTACCTGATCGGAGACTATATCACCTCGCGCGGTGCAGCCGGCTTCACCGATGTGACACTGCGCTCGCTGGGAGCCGGCAGTCCGACCCAAGCAGCGCTGACCAATTTCAAAGCTTCGTATGGTATTGTGCCGTCGCCGACCAACCTGCAGGCTGCAAGCGATGCCCCGACTTACCGCGATGTGGACATGGGCGGCGCTTCGGCCAATCTGGCTTACAAGCTGCAAAACGGCATCCAGTTGAGCAGCATAACGGCGTGGCGCAAACTGAACACCAAGTTCCAGATCGACGGTGACACGATCGCGCTGAACGCGTTCAACCTCAACGCCAACGCCACAAATTACGAGCAGTTCTCGCAGGAACTGCGCGCCACGCTGCCGGCGGACTCGCGCCTCTCGGGCCAGGGCGGTCTGTATTACTTCCATGCCACGACCTATAATGCGGTGAACCGGGGCGGCCTCAATCTGGTGCCTCCATTTGTCGCAGTGGGCTTCCCCTTCTGCATCGGCGCCACGGTCACGGCGGGTCCGCCTCCGGCCTGCTCGACCACGCGCACGAATTTCCTCGGTCAGGATTCTCGCCTGAACCAGACAACGGATAGCTATGCGGTTTTCGGCCAGCTCTCCTACAAGATTCTGGAGACGGTGAAGGCGACCGCCGGTGGACGTTTTACGCGTGACGAAGCCACACTGGCCTTGCGTGAAAACATGGATGCTGACAGCTACTTCGTTACGCTGGGCGTGCCTAAAAACACGGTGAACACCAAGGCCACGGCCTCGAACTTCAGCTATAAGATCGGGCTTGACTGGCAGGCCACCCCGACCACGCTGATCTATGGTTTCTACGGCCGCGGCTACAAAGGGCCAGGTTTCTCGAACAGCTCCGCAGGCGTCGGCGTTGATGTGCGCGTTGCACCGGAAATCTCGAACGGCGGTGAAATCGGCCTGAAGGGTTCGCTCCTCGGCCGCTCGGTCACCTACAGCGTTTCGGCCTTCTATACGAAGTTCCAGAACCTGCAGGTGCAGTCGTGGAACAACACCTTGCAAACCTTCTCGCTGCAGAACGCCGCAACGGCAACGAGCAAGGGTGTGGACCTCAGCCTGACGTACCGCCCAGCCCGCGATCTGTCGTTCTCGGGCAATGCCAGCATTCTGGATGCCACGTATGGCTCCTATGCCGGTGTGCAGTGTTATGTCGGTCAGGTCAGCCCCACCTGCACCAATGGTTACTTTAATGCGGCGGGCCTCCCCATCCTGCTGTCGGCGAAGTTCAGCTCGTCCATGTCGATGGATTACACCCCGACCCTCAGGAATAACCTCAAGGGGATGTTGGGTCTGGGTCTTTACCACCGATCTTCTTATCTGTCCGGCTTTTCGCCGAGCGAACGCCTGCCTGAAGTGACCCGCATCGATGCACGTATCGGCTTGCAGAGCGATAACTGGACGGCGGCACTGTTCTGTAAGAATTGCTTCAACGTCATCCAGCCCTTCTCGATCGGCCAGTATCCGGGCGACACGACCAACGGGGTGATGTCGACGGTACAGCGCTTCAATAACGATTCCGTGCGCACGATCGGCTTGCGCTTCACCTACAAGCACTGATGGCTAGGCGGGTGGGCGGGCTTCGGCCGTTCACCCGTTTTGCAATGCAGACCGTGAGCTCAACAAAAAGATCATGGGAATTTAACGACGTGACCGTAACCCTATCCCATGAACGGGACGCCAGTTCCGGCCCAAGGCATCCCATGGCCAAAGGCATCACGCTGGTTTACGCGCAGATTTTGCCGGTCATGGCGATTGTCTCGCTTTTCCCGGCCATTCCCAAGCTGTTTCAGCAATTCGGGAATATCCCCATGGCGCGACTGCTGGTGCCGATGATCGTCACGGTGCCATCGCTGTTTGTAGCTCTGACGGCGCCATTCGCGGGCGTTCTGGCGGACCGCTTCGGACGCCGCCGCATATTTGTGTGGGGCATTACGGCCTATCTGATCATGGGGCTGGTCCCGATTTTGACCGAAAGGCTGGGGTTGATCGTCGCGAGCCGCGCGATATTGGGGGTGGCCGAAGCCTGCGTTATCACCGTGTCGAGCGCGCTGATCGGCGACTATTTTGTTGAAAAGCGACACAAGTGGGTTTCTATAGTTGGCATCGCCATCACCATCGCTGGCATGGTCCTGCTGGCGGCGGGCGGAGCGCTGGCTGACATAAGCTGGCGCGGACCCTTTACCATTTATCTTTTTGTGGTGCCTGCTGTCATCATGGCTTGGCTCTACATCGACGAACCGCCGGTTTATGAAAAGTCGCAGATCAGAGGCGACGACATCGCAATCACGCCATATCCGTGGCGCATTGCCAGCCTGATCGCGGCGGTCACGCTGCTGAGTTCGCTGCTCTATTATGTGATGCCACTGAACTTTGCCGCTGTGCTCGGACAGGCGGGCATTACCTCATTCACCACCATTGGCCTTCTCCAGGCAGCCTCAAACCTAGGCTATCTTTGCGGAGCGATGGTCTATCGCCGTATCCACAGCTGGCATGTGACGCGGCTGCTGGCGCTGGCCAGTCTGGCTATGGGCGCGGGCATGCTGGTGCTCAGCTTCTCCAGCACATTGAAGGGTGTGATGGTCGGCGCAGTGATCCAGCAGTTTGGCGCGGGTTTCGTGATTCCGGTTCTGATGGCCTGGGGGCAAGCGCTGCTGCCAATGACCCAGCGTGGACGCATCATGGGCATCTGGGTCACCTCCTTCTTCACCGGGACTTTTCTTTGCCCTCCGATGATCACTGGTCTGTCTGCGCTGCTGGGCGGTTTGTATCCCGCGATCGGCGCAGTGGGCATGGCGGGGCTGATCACCGCGCTGGGCGCATTCGCGCTGCGCGAACGCCGGAACAATACACATTAATCAAAGCATGGATTTGAGCACCGTCATGGCAGAATATGACTACATCATCGTTGGCGCCGGTTCTTCAGGCGCGGTTCTGGCCGAAAGATTGAGCGCAGATGGGCGACAGTCTGTGCTCTTACTGGAGGCGGGCGGCGACAATGAGGCCGAGATAGTTCGGATGCCGCGCGCGTTCCTGAAAATGTGGGGTAATCCGAAATATTTCTGGCATTTCCCCGTCAAGGAGCAGCTAGGCCGCCCGGCGGGTGAGACATGGTTCTATGGGCGCGGGCTTGGCGGATCAAGCTCGACCAACGGCACCTGGTATCTGCGCGGGCTTGCTGCCGACTATGACAACTGGGCGCAGCAAGGCCTGAACGAATGGTCTTGGAAGGATATGTCGCGCTGCTTTGGCGAGATGGAGAGCTATCGCTATCCCCACGCCCATCCTTCGCGCGGGTGCGACGGGCCGCTGCAGATCACCGAACTGCCCTATCGCTCGAAATTCCTCGACGCGGTGAAGAAGGCGGGCGAGCAGTTTGGTTTGCCGGTTTTGGCCGACATCAACACGCCTGACACGCAGGGCATAGGATATACGCAGGCGACAGTGGACCGGCGCGGGCGCCGCGCCTCGTCTTACCGCGCTTTCCTGAAGCCCGCGATGAGGCGCGCCAATCTGACGGTCAAGACCGAGGCTTTGGTCGAGAAGGTGATAATCAAGGGTGATAAAGCTACCGGCTTGCGCTATCGGCATCAGGGCCAGACGATCGAGGCACTGGCCCGCCGCGAGGTGATCCTTAGCGCCGGAACGCTGCAAAGCTCAAAGCTGTTGCAGATCTCAGGCATCGGCCCGCGCGATGTTCTGGAGGCTGCGGGCGTGCCTGTTGTGAAGGAATTGCCGGCGGTTGGCCGTAATCTGGCCGACCATATCATGCTGTCGTTGTCCTTCCGCATGAAGAACTATCGTGGCTTCAACACCGAGTTCTCGGGCTGGCGGGCCATAAAGCATGTTCTGCAATATTACCTCACCCGCACCGGCATGATGGCCTACACGTCGCCCGAATTGACCGCGCTGATCGCGATGAACGCGCCCAAACATTGGCCCGAAGTGCAGATCGGCTTTGGCCCCTTCTCGATGCGATCGAGTGAAGAAATCAAGGCAGACCCCGGCCGCGGTGCGCTGGAGCAGCAGCCGGGGTATACGCTCAACGGCTATTACCTTCGGCCCAAGTCGCGCGGCAGTGTAGCCATCCAGTCGAATGACATTGCGGTCCCAGTGATGGTGGACGCCAATTGGTGGGGCCACCCCGATGACAAGCGCGACCTGATCGAGATGGTGCGTCTGTGCCGCCGCTTTGCCGCCCAACCCGCACTGGCCGACTATACTGTGGGCGAAGTCTCGCCGGGCGAGCAATATCAAACCGATGATGAAATCGCTCAGGCACTGGATTGGCTGGTCAGCCCTGGTGTTCATGCGACAGGCACATGCCGCATGGGCTACAGCGCTGAGGATTCGGTGGTGGACTCGCGGTTGCGTGTCCACGGCATCAACGGGCTGCGCATAGTCGATTGCTCAGTCATGCCGTCGCCGCCCTCAGGCAACACCAATGGCCCTGCCATGGGACTGGCCTGGCGTGCTGCAGAACTCATCCGGCAGGATTGGGCGTGACTTTGAACCAACTTATCAAGGAGGCGATCATAGTTGCCAGGTTCAAATACGGCGGCGTCGCCTGCAGTTAAGTCAAATACTACGGATCGATCATGACACTGGAATCTTCCAGAACTGTCCGCTGGTTCATTGGGGCTGGCATCAGGTAATCGAAAAGATGCGCAAACACATCGCAGTTCTGGCCATACGAAGTTCGGTTTCGGAGTAGTCAGACGCTACCTGCTGCCGTCGCGACCGGCAGTTTTGTAACGAAACACAGCGAATCTTCCGGCAGCGAGCGACCAGGTTACGTCGTTCCGATACTGTGCCGGGAAGGTCGTCTGTGGACGCCCCAAAAGAAGCAAGCGTTAAATGAGATCTGGCACGTAGTCAGGTGCTCTCGTCTGTCCGGCCTCTGGATGCAGCATTAT
>NZ_JABGCB010000041.1 GCF_013149295.1 Novosphingobium sp. SG751A | reverse complement strand
TTGCCCAGACCGGCAGCGATCTTTCGCCCTGCAACCGCCATCATCTGGTGCTGGCCGAGCGCGTGCGCGACGGCATCCGCGAGGCGGGCGGCATTGAATAGCCCCTAGATTTCTGGTCGCCTTTGATCCTAATTTTGAGGAGAGGAGGCGATGATGGGGAAGCCCAATTTCAGTGATGAGTTCAAGCGCGATATGGTGTCCCAGATCACCTATCGCGGCTACCCGGTAGCCGAGGTTTCGCAGCGGCTCGAGGTCAGCGCGCATTCGCTGTATGCGTGGAAGCGGCAATTCTCGAAGGCGGTTCCTGGCGATGCTGGCAAGGATGCCGAGATCCGCCAGTTGAAGCGTGAGCTGGCCCGGGTAACCGAGGAGCGCGACATTCTAAAAAACGGTCGCGGGTTTGGCCCGCCTGTGCGCGGTAGAACCGGATGGCGGGTTCATTCCAGATCGGCGTCTGCCACTCTATCCTGTCCGCCCCCAATGCTCCGGCCGCAGATTTTGCTGCGGCCAGCAATTGTCGGCCAATGGAGCGTCCCCGATGTTCCTCATGGACGAACAGGGAATCCAGATGGGCCCAGCGATGCCCGCGCCACAGCGAGAAATCCAGCGTCATGGCCGCATAACCGACCAGCATCGCCTGATTGATGGCGACAAGGATCCCAATGTCCGGAGGTGACGCGCGCAGGATGGCGTCGAGGTCGCCTTGCGTGATGGTTGCTTCCCCGTGTTCAAACGCCGCATGGGCGGCAATCAAACCGAGCAGGCCGACGCAATCATCAGGGCCGGCCTCGCGAATGGCGAGCGACATGGGCCTATTCCCCGCTCGCCAGTTCAAAGCCTTCATCGACCCATCCGGTGATGCCTCCGGCCATGATCTTCACCGGCCGTCCAAGCTCTGCAAGACGCAGCGCTCCTCGAGCGGCGCCGTTGCAATGCGGGCCTGCGCAATAGGTGACAAAGATCGTATCAGGCGCCCATTGCGCCATCTTGGAAGCGATGATCTTGCCATGGGGCAGGTTGATCGCGCCGGGCACATGCCCATTCGCGAAAAGCGCGGGGGCACGCACATCGAGCAGCACGAAATCGGCGCCCTTGCTCAAGCCATCATGGACATCCCAGCAATCGGTCTCGAAACTGAACTCTGTGGCGAAATGGTCGCGGGCGGCATCACTGGGGGCGCAGGGGATGGCGGTTACGCTGGTAGACATGGTGTTTCTCCTTCGCCTGTAAAGTGGCGCAAAGGCTGCTGCGCTTGCAATTGGCGTGAATGACAATATGCGTAGATATTATGCCAAAACCGCAAAGCCCTCTTGTCGTTGCCTTGCTCTATGACGGGCTTTGCACTTTCGAATTCGGCATCGTGGCCGAGGTGTTCGGCCTGTTCCGGCCAGAGATGGGGCCAGACTGGTATCGCTTTGCCAGTGCCGCGATCGAAGCGGGGCCGCTGCGGGCGCATGGCGGGTTCTCCATTCTGCCCACTGGCGGTCTGGACCTGCTTGAACAGGCCGATATGGTGATTGTGCCGGGCTGGAAGGGTGCGGAGGCGCCTGTGCCTGAAGAACTTGTGGCACAATTGCGCAGGGTTCATGCGCGCGGCGGGCGGCTCGCCTCGATCTGCTCAGGCGCCTTTGTGCTGGCGGCCACGGGTTTGCTGGACGGCAAAAAGGCGACGACCCATTGGCGCTATGCCGAGATTTTGCGCCAGCATTACCCGGCCATCACGGTGGATGAAGCTTCGCTCTATCACGGCGAGGACAATATTTTCACCTCGGCGGGCAGCGCGGCGGGCATCGACCTGATGATCGAGATCGTTCGGCAGGACTATGGGCCGGACGCCGCCAATTCCGTGGCGCGGCGGATCGTTATGCCTGCCCATCGCAGCGGCGGACAGGCGCAGTTTCTCGAGCGCCCGGTACGAACGCGCCCCGACACTGAAATCTCCCCTTTGCTCGACCTGATGAGGCAAGACATTCACCGCCCCTGGACGATTGCCTTGATGGCCAGGCAGGCCGCCATGAGCCGCCGCACTTTTGAACGGCGCTTTATCGAGGCAACGGGGCAGGGGCCGGGCGAGTGGCTGGCAGCCGAGCGTGTGGAGGCCGCCAAAGACATCCTCATCCGCACCCAGCGTCCGATGGAAGAGATTGCCGCAGCCGTTGGCTTTGGCAGCGCCCACGCTCTGCGCCATCACTTCCGCGCCAGACTTTCGCTCAGCCCGAGTGAATATCGCAGGGAATTTGGACGATGAGTAATAGGCACGTTTGAGCAGTCGGCTTTTGAACTGCGGGCGATGGCTATAAAGGCGGCTATTCACCCGCTCCGACGACGACGCGTTCAGCGCCGCCCGGAGAAGACGAAGTTGTTGTCCAGACCGTGGAAGCAATGTGCCGAGGCCCGCCGCTCCGCTTGGATCGGCGGGAGCGGGTGTTCAGATGCGCACCAAATTGTGCATGGCGAGCGCGCCGAACGGCAGCGAAGCGAGCGGACCGCCGACATCCAGCGAGCCGAGATCGATCGGCAGGAAGCCGATTGTTTCCAGAATGCCACGAACCTGCGCCTTGGCGTCGGCATCGTCACCCGAGTAAAACAGCACGCGTTGGCCACCGGCGGCTTCCGGCTCGGGCAGGACGTTGACGTCGAGATGGTTGAACGCCTTCACCACGCGGGCGCCGGGAACCAGCTTCGCGACAAAGGCGCTTGAATGGGTGTCGCCCAGATCAACGGCCTTGATGCCATAGGCGGCAAGTGGATTGGTCGGGTCGCTGGCTTCGGGCGAGCCGGGTTCGAGGAAAAGAACCGGGTTGGTGCCGTCGATGACGATGCGGTTGTTCCACGCAGGCAGGCCGCCGAGCACGTCCTCCAGCGCCACCCAGGGCATCGCCAGCACGACGATGTCGGCGCTGGCTGCATCGGCCACCGTGCCTGCCGTCACCGTTTCACCCAGTTCTGCGACCAGCGCAGCGAGCGAGTCCGGCCCGCGCTTGTTAGCAAGGATGGTCGGAACGCCTTTCTTGGCGAGGGCCCGCGCGACGTTGGAACCGAGTGCGCCCGATCCGATGATACCGATAGTCATGTCATGTCTCCTGAAGAAATGGGGCATGCGAAAGGGAACGGCAGCGCCCCATGGGCTGGCCGTCACCGAATGCTGAAAGTGTAAAGCTTGTGCCGGTCTCTACCGGCAGATCAGCACCATTTGAGCGGGACCGAGAACTTGCCGAGGCGAGCGACGTCGGCGGCGATGTCGGCGATCGTCACCTCTGCCAGTTCCGCCTCCATGGCGGTACGGGCGCGGTCGAGCACCGGTTGCAATGCTTCCTGAATGTTCCCGCCCACCGCGCAGCCGACCAGCGGGGGCATGCGGTGCAACGTGAACAGCGCGGTATCCTCAACCGCGGCATAGACATCGAGCAGGCGGATCCGGGATGCAGGCTTCGCCAGCAAGGTTCCGCCGCCCGCGCCCAGTTGCGAGATTGTCAGTCCCGCTTGATGCAACCGGGACAACAGCCCCCGGATGACGACCGCACTGGTGTTGGCCGATGCCGCCAGATCCTCGGATCGCAGCGGCGCGCCGTCGCCCACTGCCATGGCGGCAAGCGCGTGAACGGCAACGACGAAGCGGGAACTGGTTGGCACGCGACCGATCCTTCCGATGGTGTGTAACATTCATAATGACAGTTTGTCGGGCAAGAGAACGGTGATTCCGGCTCCGGCTTTGCGGACATCGAAGCGCCGCCGCTCCCTGCCGAAACCCGGATCGCATGCTTGCATCAGCCGGGGTAGCCTTTATTATCCGATTGCAACCATCGATATTCCCGATGGTAGGAGTGCGCTGATGATCGACGCCATTTCGCTGGGCCAGTTGCGCGCATTTATCGCGGTGGTGAACGAAGGCAGCTTTTCCTCGGCGGCACGCGCGCTGCGGCGCACCCAGTCTGCAGTCAGCGAATCGATCGCCAATCTTGAAGCGCAATTGGCGGTGACGCTGTTTGATCGCACCGGCCGCTACCCCCGGTTGACGCCGGAAGGCGCGGTGCTGATTGCGGACGCGCGGGCGGTGACGACCGCGCTCGACGAAATGCGGGCCCGCGCCAAGGGCATGGCGGGCGGACTGGAACCCGAACTGACCGCAGTGATCGACGTTTTCGTGCCCATCAATGTCGTGGCGGATGTGGCCGAGCAGTTCGGCGCCGAATTTCCTTCCACGCCGCTGCGCCTCTATGTGGAGGCATTAGGCTCTGCTGTGCAGCCGGTGCTCGAAGGTAGAGCGGGCTTTGCCCTCGTGGGTTCGTTGCCGGTGCTGCCCCCCGATGTCACCGCCGAACGCATCGCCAACGTCAAGCTGCTGATGGTTGCGGCGGCAACCCATCCGCTTGCCGCGCATCGCGGCGTTATCCCTCCTGAAGAACTGGCCCGGCACACCCAACTCGTCCTCACCGACCGATCCAGCCTGTCCGAAGGCCAGCAATTCGGGGTGATGGCGCCATCGACATGGCGCTTGGCTGATCTTGCGGCCAAGCATGCGTTTCTGCTGCGCGGTCTCGGTTGGGGCGGGATGCCGTATCATACCGTGAAGCAGGATCTGGACGAAGGACGGCTGGTCGAACTCTCGATCCAGAATGTACCGCCCGGTGGGGCCTCGCTGCCGATGTCGGCCATCTATCGCGCGTCGGACCCGCCGGGACCGGCGGGACGTTGGATGATTGAGCGCCTGAAGCATTGCGCTCAGAACGTGGAATAACGCAGCCTCCATAGGCTTTACCGATAGCTGCGATCAAATATCAGTGACTTCCGCGATGGCCGATGGTCCGGCATTTCTTTTGCATTGCTCCCAAACGGGCCATGAAAGGAATGCAGCCATGAACGCACCCGCCACGATCTCCCCGCAACGCCGCGTCCGTTACAAGACGTCTGGTCAGGGCCATCGCCCGATCATCCGCTTGATGAGCCCCGGTGATCTGGGGCAGGTGCTGAAGCCGTTCGTGTTCCTCGACCTGTTCTCGCCCGATGCCGCATCGATCGGCGACATGCCGATTCACCCCCATTCGGGCATCGCCACCGTCACCGTGCTGACCGAAGGCGACCTGCATTTCGACGATCCGATCTCGGGTTCGGGTTCCATCGGTTACGGCGGCGTTGAATGGATGCGTGCCGGCGGCGGTGTGTGGCACGGCAAGGAAATGTCGAAGGGCAGCTCGCCGCGGATCAAGGGCTTTCAGCTATGGCTGGCGCTGCCGCCCGAACTGGAAAACGCGGCGGTCGACAGCCAGTATATCGAGGCAAAGGACATGCCCGTAGTCGGCCCGGCAACGGTGATCCTTGGCGCGCTGGACGGCGCCGTCAGCCCGGTGCGGGCGCCCAATGGAATCAACTATCTGCTGGTCACACTGGCGCCCGGCGAGCGCTGGACCTACACGCCCCCGGCCGATCACGACGTGGCGTGGCTGGCGATCAGCCATGGCGCACTGGTGGGCGATGTGGCAGTCCATACCGGCGAACTGGCGCTGCTTGAGGGCGGTGGGGCGATTCCCTTGCAGGCTTCGGCAGAGGGTGCCCGCTTCGTGGTGGCATCGGCGGTCGGACATCCGCACGATCTGGTGACTGGCTATTATTCGGTCCACACCAACAAGGCCGCACTCATCCAGGGTGAGGCACGCATTGCCGCGCTGCGCGAGCGGCTGCCGACGCAACGCAGTTCGGGCCCGACGCCGGTGTTCCGGGGCTGAGAGATCAGGGCATCCGCATTTCCCCGGTGCGGATGCCCGTCTCGTTTTGTCCTTCAGGCGCTTCTCTAGATTGCCGCAGTTCGCGATGCGGCGACCAGCATGTCGACAAAGGCCGTCACTCTGCGGGGGCGGAAGCGGGCGGCCGGATAGACGGCATGGATACCACCGGAGGGCAGATGCCATTCGGGCAGGACATGATGCAGTTGTCCCGACGCCAAAGCATCCGCGACGAGATAGTCGGGCAGCACGGAAAGCCCGCCACCGCCCAGCACCGCGGCCAGCACACCGGGCGTGGTGTCAATGGCAATGCGTGCGGGCAGGCGCACCGTCTGCCGCGCACTGTCGCCTTGCGAAAAGGTCCATGCCAGCGGGTCGCGCAGCGCCAGATTTGCGATGAAGGGCAGGGCTGCCAGATCCTGCGGCCCTTGCACCGCCGCGATCCGATCAGATAGGGCTGGGCCAGCCACCAGCAATTGCTGAAACGTACCGATCCGGCGGGCCAGCAGGCTGGAATCGGGTAGCCACCCGACGCGGATCGCCATGTCGATCCGGCCATCCGCCAGATCCTGTGTCGCGTCCCCAAGCGTCAATTCCACCTGACATGCCGGATAGCGGGCAGTAAAAGCCGACACCACCGGCACGACGACAGCCGTGCCGTAATCGTTCGGCGCCGTGATCCGCAGCACCCCGGTCGGCTCGGCCACGGTCTGCGCGAGTTCGTCCACCGCCTCTTCGGCCTCGTGCAGGATCCGCAAGCAGCGGGCGTGCAACATCCTGCCCGCATCGGTGGGCTGCACCCGCCGCGTGGTTCGGACGAGCAGGCTGGCCTGAAGGTCCTGCTCCAGTTGGGCAACCTGCTGGCTGACAACCGCCTTGGTGATGCCCAGCCGCTCGGCAGCGCGGGTGAACGAGCCGGTGTCAACCACGGCGGCGAAATAGGAAAGGCGATTGAGGTTCATCATAGACACCAACGGGGAGACTCCATTGTATGCCTATAGCATATAGTTTGTATAGGTTGTCGGTCTTCTTCGACCAGTCGCCTCGTGGCATATACTGGCACCAAGGAGACACGGCATGGCCCAAATTTCGCACGCCACCTATTTGTTCGATCCGCTTTGCGGCTGGTGCTACGGCGCGGCACCCGTGCTCGAACGGCTAGCCGGTGATGCCGATCTTGCCGTCGAATATCTCCCGACTGGTCTATTTGCGGGCAGGGGCGCGAGGGCCATGGACGCCGCCTGCGCCCAATTCGCGTGGAGCAATGACGAACCGATCGCGCGCATGACGGGCCAACCGTTCAGCGCCGCCTATCGCGATCAGGTGCTGGGCACGCCCGGACGCTTCGATTCAGGGCCCGCAACGCTGGCGCTCACCGCCGTCGCGCTGACGGACGCCCATCGCCAGGCAGAGGCCCTGCGCGCAATCCAGACCGCGCGATTTGTGCAGGGGCGTGATATTACCGATCTCGCGGTCCTCGCCGAAACGCTGCGGGGTCTCGGCCTCATCGATGCCGCCGATCGGCTGAAGCTGCCCGACGACGTTCTGCTCGCCGACTGTCATGCCCGTATCGAACGGGGGCAGGGGGCAATGCGCCGCTTCGGCGCCAATGGCGTACCCGCCATGATCGCCGGTAGCGGGGAGGTGCGTCGGCTGGTGCCGGGCAGCGCGCTGCTGGGCGATGCAGACGCGCTTGCTGCGCTGCTCAAGGCGGCCTGATACCATCCCTTTCCTTATGTTCCCGGAAGATTTGCCATGTTCACGAGGAGAAACGCCATGAAGACTGTTGCCGCCACCGGCGCACTCGCCGCCGCTACCGCTGCTGGTTTCGCCAAGGCCGCCGGGCCTCTGACGTGGCAATGCTTTCCCGCCGGTGAGAACGGTTTTTATCGCGCGCCGGTACTGATCAGCGGCGGCGCCGAAGCCGTGCTGATCGACGGCGGCTTCACCTATCCGGACGGACTTAAGGTCGTCGAGGCGATCCGCGCCTCCGGCAGGACGCTGACGACCATCTATGTCAGCCAGTCCGACCCCGATTACTATTTCAGCCTCAAGCCGATCACTGCGGCCTTCCCGAAGGCGCGGGTCATCGCCGCCTCCGCCACTGTGGCGGCGATCCGTGCCAGCGTTGAGAAGAAGCTCGCTGTTTGGGGGCCGCAGCTCAAGGAAAACGGGCCGCAGTCGCTTGCCGATATTGTGTACCCTGAAAGCTTCGACGGTCCCACGCTTCAGGTTGACGGCGAGGTGATCGAGATCCTCGCCGCCGATGGTCTTGCCAACCGCCGGACTCTTTACGTCCCGGCATTGAACGCTATGGTTGGCGGCGTGCTGGTCTTTTCGGGCGTTCATGTCTGGACGGCGGACACGCCAACCCCGGCGCAGCGGGCAGAATGGCGCGCGAACCTCGAAAAACTCGCCGCGCGCAAGCCCGCCATCGTCGTGCCCGGCCATATGGCCGCAACGGCGGCAACGGACAGTTCCGCCATTGCCTTCACTCTCGCCTATCTCACCGCGTTCGATGAAGAACTGCCGCGCGCCGCAAATGCTGCAGCGCTCAAATCGGCGATGGAAGCGCGTTTTCCCGGGTTGGGCATGGGTGTTGCGATCGACATCGGTTCCAAGGTCGCCACCGGCGAAATGAAGTGGGGCTGATATGCGCAGCAATCTGGACGTGATCCGCGCAACCTATGAAGGCGCATCGGAGGAGAATGGTCGGGCGCTGATGGCTGCGCTGGCGCCCGACGCACAATGGGCCGAAGCGGCGGGCTTTCCCTATGCAGGCACTTATGTGGGGCCCGAGGCGATCGCCGCCGGGGTGTTCCAGCGTCTGGGCAGCGAATGGATTGGCTATCGCGCGCAGGTGCATACCTATCTGGCGGATGGCGACCGCGTCGCGGCGTTCGGCGTCTATTCAGGCACCTATAAGGCGACCGGCAAGGCGATGCGCGCCAGCTTCGCGCATCTTTATCGCCTGAAGGACGGCAAGATCGTCACAATGGAGCAGGTTGTCGACAGCGCGATGGTATGGTCTGCTATGGCGCATGAGGCATAAGGCCGCATTTTGCGGTCCCCTTGGCTTGAACGGGTTTGCCTCGCCGCAGCGGTGTAAGGGTCATCTTTGGGCTTGCCAAAGCTAGCTTTCGACTATCGGGAACACCGTTGCCCGCGTGCCGGGTGGCCCATTAGCTCAACGTGCGCTTCTGCCGCCGGCTATCGTTCAAATATTCCGTGAAGAGTGGCAGATAATCCCATTTTGCGTCATTCTGGCGCGGAGACCGTGTTGAACATACGACCGATTCCGAGACCTCGATCTGGCACCGTGAATCGCCGCTGTTGGGGCGACCATCGCCAAGGCATCCGTAGTAATGATATTTCCGCAAGAACTGTCGAGCGGGGAGGGTGCGGGCGTGGCTAAGTGGCTGGGCCAACAGTAAGGAAGTTTCCGATGCCCGCTGCCGACACAACCGAAGCCCGCTATCTGCTGCGTATGCAGCGGGTGGTTGACCATATCCATCGTCATCTCGACGGCGATCTGGGGCTTGATGTGCTGAGCGGGGTTGCTGCCTTTTCGCCCTACCATTTTCATCGGCAGTTTAGCGCCATGTTCGGCATGTCGCTCCACCGCTATGTACAAATGGTGCGGATGAAACGGGCCGCTTCGCGACTGGCGTATCGCGCGGACACCGTAACCGACATCGCCTTTGACGCGGGTTACGAGGCGCCCGATAGTTTTGCCCGTGCCTTTCGCCAACGCATGGGGCAGGCGCCTTTGGCCTTTCGGGAACAACCGGACTGGGCGGCATGGGAGGCGGCAATGGCGCCGCTGTCCCGGGCAAGGAGCCAAGTCATGACCCAGCAATTCTCCAGCGAAGATGTAACCCTGCGCGAGGTGGCCGACACCAATGTCGCTTTCATGAGCCACCATGGCGATCCCCGGCGCCTGGGCGAAACGATCCGGCGCTTTATCGCATGGCGAAAGGGAAATGGAGTGCGCGCCGCCGATCACGCCACCTTCACCATCTTTCATACCGACCCCGAGGTAAGCGG
Organism: Novosphingobium sp. SG751A; assembly: GCF_013149295.1. Classification (GTDB taxonomy): domain Bacteria; phylum Pseudomonadota; class Alphaproteobacteria; order Sphingomonadales; family Sphingomonadaceae; genus Novosphingobium. The sequence continues at coordinate 8,125 of NZ_JABGCB010000041.1, read as the reverse complement.
CCCGGACGCCTATCATCTCGATCTGGCCACTGAAATCCGCCGCCCACTGACCGCTGCCGATGCAGGCGTCGAAGCGGGTACGATCCCGGCCGGGCGTTGCGCTGTGCTGCGCGTGTTCGGAAACAGCGACGATCTGCGTCCGGCGGCCCAATTTCTCTATGGTAATTGGCTTCCCGCCAGCGGCGAGGAACTGCGCGACTTCCCGCTCTATGCCCAGCGCGTCCGCTTCTTCCCCGACGTTCCCGAGCATGAAGCAATTACCGATCTGTTCCTGCCGCTGCGGTAGAGCCCCGGGCCTGCGGACAGTTGGCCGCAGGCCGTTTTGAACAGTTGGCACTGGATTGCCGAATGTCGCCTTTGGCGGCGTTCGGCCTCGTTCAGTTCCCTTGGCCTTCCAGAAGCTTTTTCAGCAAACAGGAGAGTTGCTCCCGTTCATCCTTTGCCAGATGCGCGACGATGGCTTGCTGGTTGTCAACATGGGCGGCCACTGCCCGGTCGATCAGCGTTAGCTCTTCTTGCGTCAGCGCGACCAGCGTGCCCCGTTTGTCGGCGAGATTGGGCTGGCGCGTCACCAGTCCTGCCTTTTCAAGCCGGTCGATCCGGTTGGTCATGCTGCCCGAAGAGATCATCGCGGCTTCATAAAGGTTGGTGGGCGTCAGGGCATGGGGCACACCGCTGCGCCGCAGGGTGGCCAGCACATCGAATTCACCCGGTTGCAGGCCGAATTGCGCGAAGACCGGATTCAACCGGTCGCGCGTGATGATCAACGCCGCCTCGCCCAGACGGCCCAGCAGCGCCATTGCGCCCGTATCGAGATCGGGCCTTTCGCCGGCCCATTGATCGGCGGCCTGTTGAGCACGGTCCATTTTCATCACCTGCCTTGATGTCAAGATAAATAGCTCTACATAGAGATATATCGAAGGCGCATCGCCCTCGCCCGAAGGGTGAGGCGCAGCAGGCTTCCCCGCCTTATGTTGCCGGAGAAGCCTGCCCCGCCTGCGCCTGAGGAAAGGCGGCAAAGAAGGCGTTGCGCACTTCGGTCTGCGCACCGGCCGCGATTTTGGCGGGCGTGGCGCCGCGTGCATTGGCCAGATCAGGCCGCGCCCCGGCCCGCGCCATCGCCATGAACATCGCGGCCAAGTCTGCCGCAGGCCTGCTGCCCGCCAGCACGTGCAGCGCGCTGTTTCCTTTGGCATCGGTCATATCGGGCCGGGGCAGGGCCGTCAGCGCGGCATCCAGCGCGGCTAGCGTCCGGCTGCGCGCCGCCGCGATCAACAGGTTTTCGCCATCCTGCGCCACGAAATCCGGTTTGGCCCCTGCCGCAATCAGCGCTTTCATCGCCTCGGCCTGACCTGCTTCGGCGGCCATGAGCAGCGGCACTTTGGGCGGCACCGGCGGCGGCGCCACACCGAAATTGGCCTCGGTCACCCACGTGATGCGCGAGGGGCCGGAAAGCCCCTCCACCGCCGCGCCCCGCGCGATCAGCAGGCGGATCAGGCCCACATCGCCCCCGGCGGCGGCGCGATGCAGCAATTGCCACCCTTCGCGGTCGCGCTCGTTCAGATCGACGCCCCCGCGTTCGATCAACAGGCGCAACACATCCCAGCGCCCCTGATAGGCGGCCAGTTGCGCCGCGCTGGTGTTTTCCGGCCCGCGCATCGCCGGATCGGCCCCCACCGTCAGCAGCAAGAATACCGCCGCAGTTGACCCCGATTTCACCGCGAAAAGCAGTGGCGTGAACCCGCCGGCGGATGCCGCCCGCACCGAAGCGCCCGCCCGCAACAGCGCCGCAACGGCCTCCACCCGGCCGGATGATGCAGCCCACATCAAAGGCGTTTGCCCCCGCGCATCGCGCAGATCGACCCCGTCATGGGCCATCCGCTCCACCACCGAGGCAGGCGAGAAACGGGCGCACAGATGCAGGGGTGTAGCACCATCGCTGCGTGCGCGTCGCGGATCGGCTCTGGCATCCAGCAATGCCCCTATAATGCCCGCATCGCCCATTTCGCAGGCCAGCCACAGCGCGCCCACGCCATCCTGATCCACGGCATTGACCTGCGCCCCGGCCCGGATCAGCGTGCGGACCGCCGCGCGATCCTGGTGCGACACGGCCAGCATCAGCGGCGTTTCGCCATAGGCCAGAGGGCGATTGGTCTGTGCCAGAGAGGCCGTCACTCCGCGCTCGTCACCCAGCCGTATCGCGTCGGCCAATTCCTGCGCCTGAACCGGCGCGGCCAGCAGCGCGGCCAGCAGCCAAACCTTACGCAAGGGAAAGCTCCTTGAACGTGCCGGTGCTGTCGCCGAATTTTTCGACAGGCATGCCTACCGCCTGCAACCCGGTCAGCAGCAGGTTCGACATGGTGGTGCCCTTTTCCACCCGCGCATGGCCGACATGGCGCACCAACCCGCCCGCCACCACGATGGGCAGGTCCATGAAATCATGATCGTTGGAATCGCCAAAGGCCGATCCGCGCAGCACGAAACTGGTGTCGAGCAGGCTGGCCTCGCCATCGCGGGCGCTATCCAGCTTTTCCAGCAGATAGGCAAAATAGGTCATGTGATAGTGGTTGATCTGCGCCAGTTTCACCTTCTTCTCCGCCATCTGTCCGTGATGGCTGAGCATATGGTGCGAATCGGGCACGCCGATTTCAGGATAGGTGCGGTTGCTGATCTCGCGCCCGGCCATAAAGGTGGCGACGCGGGTTATGTCGGCCTGCATGGCCAGCACCTGAAGATCCAGCATCAAGCGCACATGTTCATCAAAACTGTCGGGAATGCCCGCCGGGCGTTCGATCCCGGCCTGCGCCATCGGGGCGGTGGCCGCGCGCTGGATGCGGCGCTCGATGTCGCGCGTGGCGGTCAGATATTCGTCCAGCTTGCGCCGGTCCTCCATGCCCAATTGCCGGTTCAGCCTTGCTGCGTCTCCGCGCACGAAATCGAGCAGGCTGGCCTGACGGCGCAGCCTTGCGGCCTGCGCAGGGGCATCCACCGCATCGCCATCGCCAAACATCCGCTCGAAAATTTCAGCCGGATTGGCCGCCACCGGGAGCGGCACCGTCGGGTTCATCCACGAAAGACCATTGGTGTAGGCGCAGCTGTAGCCGATGTCGCAACTGCCCAACAGGCTGGGCTGGTCGATCCCGGCTTCTATTGAGGGCAGCGCCGTGGCATCGCCCAGATGGCGGGCATAGGCCTGATCCATTGAAATGGCGCAGCGGATGTCGGTTCCCTCGGTTTGTCGGACATGGGTGCCGGTCAGGAAAGCCGGACAGGAGCGCCCGTGGCCCGCCGAAAGATCGCCCATCGCGGCGGCTTGCGGATGACCAAGGCCGGTGATCACGCTCATTCGGGTTTTGAATTTTTCCAATGGGCCAAGGGTGGGTGTCAGCGCATAATCCATCCCCGTTGCGGTGGGGCGGAACTGGTCCATCATCATGCCGTTGGGCGTATAGAACACGAACAACCGGCGTGGTCGGGCCATGCGGTCGGCGGCCTTGGCCGATGGCGCCATCGCCTCCAGAAAGGGCAGGGCCATGGCGGCGCCTGCTCCGCGCAGCAAGGTGCGGCGGGAAAGGATGGGGCGCGGGATCATCATGGGCGAAGGCTCCCCCCGGTTGGGTTCAAGGTGGTGGTGTTCAAGGTCATCTGTGCGGCCCCGGCCGGCACTTTGCGCAGGCGGAAGGCGTCGGACAGAACAATGCCGCGAATGACGGTGCGGATCCGGAAATTGTCGGCTTCGGCCATGCGGGCGATGGCGCGGATCTGGGGCCGGTCGCCCGCAATGATCCCGCGCCCCAGCGCATAGGTCATCAGTTTTTCGGTGAAGGCCTGCGTAAACTGATCCTTGCGTGCAAGCAGGATGTTGCGAAGCCCCGGCAGGCCCGCAAACCGCGTGCCGTCAGGCAGGGTGGCGCCGGCGTCGATCACTTGCCCCGCCTCCATCGTGCGGCGGGCGCCGATCGCATCATAATTTTCCATGGCAAAACCGATCGGGTCCATCCGTACGTGGCAGGCGGCGCAGGCCGGATCGGCGCGGTGCAGTTCCAGTTGCTCGCGCGCGGAAAGCAATTTGCCGTCATGCGTGGTCTTCAACGCGGGCACATCGGGCGGCGGCGGAGGAGGCGGCGAGGAAAGCAGGTTTTCCAGCACCCATTTGCCACGCTTCACCACGCTGGTGTGATTGCCATAAGAGGTGACGGTCAGGATGCTGGCCTGTCCCAGCAATCCGCCCCGGCCCCAGCGCGGATCGAGCGCCACCTTGCGCATGGCGGTGCCGCGCACGCCGGGAATGCCGTAATGTTCGGCCAGGCGCTGGTTGAGGAAAGTGTAATCGCTGGAAAGGAAGTCGAGCAGGCTGCCGTTGGTTTTGACCAGATGGGCAAAGAACAGTTCGGTTTCCGCCGCCATCGCGCCGCGCAGCCGCGTGTCGAATTGGGGGAAGACATCGGTATCGGGGCGCTGCTGATCCAGATTGCGCAGATAGAGCCACTGGCCAGCAAAGTGCTGCGTCAACGCCTTGGCGCGCGGATCATCCAGCATCCGCATCGCTTGCGCGGCCAGAACGTCCGGCCGGTGCAACTGATGCGTTTCGGCCAAGCGCAGCAGCGTTTCATCGGGCAGACTGCTCCACAGGAACAGCGAGAGGCGCGTGGCCAGATCGCGGTCCGCCAAGGGATGAACGGTGCCGGGTGCGTTCCCCGCCGGATCGCTCTCGGCCTGAAACAGGAAATGGGGCGAGACCAGCAGCGCCGCCACGCCTGCCTCTATCCCGCGCTCAAACTGGCCGCTCGCGGCGCGTTCATCACTATAGGCATGCAGCAGAGGCGAAAGATCATCTGGGGTGATCGCGCGGCGATAGGCACGCCGGGCCAGCCTCCCCAGAATTTGCCTTGCGCAGCCATCTTCCTGCGCCGCATCAGCCGGGTGGCACACAAAGATGCGGCGGCGGCTTGGCGTGTCCTGCGCCCCGATGACGGCGGTGGGGCCCGCCACATCGATTTCCATCACATCGCGCGGGAAATTCTGCTGCGCATAACGGTCCGACAGCCGATAGGAGGGCACCATCAGCGTGGCTGCCCGCCGCCCGTCCACCAGGACATCCAGCGGCAGCATCACAGGCTTGTTCACCGGCAACGGCACTTCGTCCAGATTGTTGCGCAGGAACTGGACGGTTTGATCGGGCGCCACATCGCGGCGGAATGCCATGCCGATCCGGTGCGCCCCTGCGCCCAGCCGCACCCGCGCGCTCACCCGGTCCTGGGGCAGGCGGTCGCTTTCATTGTTGGTATTGGCGTTGAGCCAGCCCACCACATCATAATCGCCCGCCGCCCGCGCATAGAAATCCATGATCCCGCCCCCGCGCGAGGCAGGCGGCAGGTCCTCGCTCATCCTTTCGTTATAGGCCGGGCGGCCCGAATTCATGATCGAGCCGTCCTTGGGCACGATATAGCTGGCGACTGAGGCGCGGGGCCGATCAATCCCGGTGGCCAATCGCGCCACTTTCGTGCCCACCGTCACATAGCGTTCGACCAGTGTTGGCGAGACCGAAAGCACATCGGCGATATTGTCGAAACCATAGCCCGAATTGTCCTGCGGCAACTCGCGCGAGACATCGACATTGAGCGCCAGCAGATCGCGCACGGCGGCCGCATATTCCACCCTGTTCAATCGCCGAAGCGTGGCCCGGCCCGGATCGGGATGGGCCGCGGCAAAGGCATCGCGCCCGGCCGCCACCCAGCGCACAAAGGCGGCGCGCATTTCGAGCGATGGCTGGCGCTTGGTATGGGGCGGCATTTCATCCTGCGACACCTTGCGCAGGATCGCTTCCCAGATGTCCGTGCGTTGGCCCTGCGGTATGTCATCCCCGCGCAGGTCATCGAAAGAGAGCGATCCGGCCTCGTCAATGTCATTATGACACGAGGCGCAGTAATCCTCGACCATCGACAGCGCGGCCTTGTCGTTGAAGGCCGGCGCCAGATGGGGCGGCGCCGAAGGGGTTTGCGCCGAATGCAGGGCGCCTGTGGCCGACAGCGCCAACAGGCTGGCCATCAGGCCCGCCCGTCCGAAATGGTTTGCCCCGATGCGGCGCATGATATGCAGATCCCGATGGTTGGTATGGCGCGTCCCTGTGCGGCGCGGCATCGGGCTAATCGCTTGCAGCGTTGCCGTCTATTGCCGTTATTGCCATAAGCCGTACGCAAAAATAGAGCGCTCCTTGCGGCCGCGCGCGGCCATGCCCAGACAGGGCGCCATGACCAAGAGCGTTACCCTGACGAGCAAAATCCGGTTCTGGCCTGTAGCGATGGCCTCCATGGTCGAGTTGACCGCATTGACCTGACAGCAGCGGGGCTGCTTGCCACTGCCGTCGACCCGCTCGACGTCGATACGCGAAGGCTACCCTAGCAAAGAGCGTCAATCATGGCAGGTGAGAAGGTGATTTTTTAGCCATAAGTCCGATTCCATCGGCGTTTGGCGCATGTAAAATCATGGCAGAATAGGCGTCCAGCCCAGTCGGGCGAGGTCTGGCCCTGACTAGCCAATTTTCTGAGGTTTCTGCCGTAAAACATTGCGCTAAAGCCGAATCATGAGGACTCGACTGGCTGGGGTGGGAGGATTCGAACCTCCGCATGGCGGTACCAAAATTTGCCATGCGTTCGAAACACGCCGTTCCAGCTTAGTCGAGAGCCGCAGAAATCTGCGGATTTCTGTATGTTACGTCCATCGCGTGCCGAGGCCAAGAAAAATCATGGCAGAAATCATGGCAGATTTTAGAAAGACTCCCTTTGCTTGCTTTAGCCGATGGGGATCGTAACGGGTCACGTGCAGCAACGTGTTGAGTCCCTGTCGAAGCGCACTTCGCCAATTAGCTCCAACTGTTGATGCTTGGCGGCGCAGTCACGACAGGCTTTCGAGGGCGATGCGCGGTGCTTGAACTATCCTTGATGGTTGTGTTGGCCTAATAAAAGTCGCGCCGAACATGCTCTAGTCGCTGGCCGATTTCTGCCAAGGACTGCTTCACCCCTGCTTCGCGGGCGTGGATGTGCCACCCCGAGACGGCGCTTTCAACTTCCTCGATCATGTGTGCCACACGGCGAGGCTTCAAGCCATGGATTTTAGCGACCCGCTCAACATGGGCGCGCGTGGGTTTGCGCCCTTCGCCAGCAATGGCAAGGTAATGCTCGCCTCCAGGACCGGCAGAAAAGGTCAGATCATAGGCGGGAGCAAGCCGCCAGGTCCCATCTGCTGCCATCAGGTAGGCGTGTTGGCGCGTGTGGTCATCGCGGTTGCAAGCCAGAATGTTAAACACCATGCGGCGAAAGACTTCTTCAACGTCGCGCACATCGCGGGTGATGGCGATGGTGGCGCGCAGAAATCCATCATAGTCAAGGCTGGGCATGTGGGGGGCGGCTTCGACTGCGCCAGCAAGGCTCAGCATGTGGAGGCGATGGCCCGGAGCGGGGCGGTCAAAACGGCGTGTGGCGAAATACTGCTGCCCGCCGCTTGCGGGCAACAAGCGGCTCTCTGCCATAGTAATGCCTGCCTCTCGCGCCATGTTGGCATAGGCTTGCTCTACCGGGCCTATGTCAACGGGGTCGACAAGCGCGGGGAATTTGACGATCCAGCTTTCAAAACCAGCACCAATCTCGCCATCATCAATGCTGATCTGGCCATCGGGGGCAAAGCCGACATGGATCTTGGGCCTCGCGCCCCCAGAGGCACCGCCGAGCAATGCCAGCGTGTCGCCAAGGCTGGCCTCTTCGCCTAGCAGGATTGAACGCGATTGGGCCGCCAGAGCCGCAAGATCAAGCGCTTCCACATCAGCAGGCGGCGTGGTTGCCGGAGAGAACACCAGCGCCCCCCGGCCATGCTCCCCCACCAGCGCGAGACGGTCCACCGGATTGAGGCTATCCCAGCGCGTGCCCAGCCGTTCCACGCGACGCTTCATCAGCAAGGCGCCCCAGCCATCGGGCAAACTGTCAGCCAGAAATCCATGTAGGCCTTCAAAGGCGCGCCCGCGCGCTTCGATCAGACGTAAGCGTCCGGTTCACCCCTTCTTGGTATGGGCTCGATGGATTTTAGCTTCGAGCTCGGAGGCACCTTTTAGCCAAGTGCTAAAATATACCGG
>NZ_JABGCB010000040.1 GCF_013149295.1 Novosphingobium sp. SG751A | reverse complement strand
GGGCGCGCCGTTGATATGCTCGAGAAGCAGGCGCACGATCAGCGGCGTCAATGCCTGGCGTGTCCGCGGTGGGAGGGATTGCCATTGCGGGGCCTGTGCGACCCCGGAGGCGCTTGGATTGGAGAACAGATCGAGCTGCACTGTCATCGGTTTGCGTGCCATCAAGAACTCCCGAATGCGAGTCGTGAGGGCTCAATGCTGCGCTCGAAACCGGCGAAGTCGAAACTCCCTGGGCCACCTGCAAGAGCTTGGATAGGGCGTTCAACGCGCCGATATCCACGCATGGGGTAGCCTCAACGCGCATCAGGGTGCAAACTGCGCGGTCAAACATCCATGCCGGTATATCGCGCCAGCGCTCAGGCGGTGACGCTGTGAGGCTGCAGCGGAATGCGATCGAGCCGCCTCGCTCCACGACCTGATGCACGTGAACCTTTAGCCCCTTCCAAGGGTGCCACCGATAGAAAACTTCCCGGATCTCGCTCCCGTGGGCGTTGTGTCGCCGCGTTGTATAACCACCATCGGCCCCATTCCGCGCTTGCCGGTAGAACACCAGCAGAGGCATATGGTCACATCGGCACATCAGATCATGGGAGGCATGCCCCCCATGATCTGATGACCAAACTCGTGGCATGACGACATCGGTTTGAGCTTAATTTTGCCGCAAAGCTTTCCAGGAAGGCGCGACCACCTCACACTTTCATCCGCCGAGCCGCTTGCGCACAGCCTCCACCGCGCAATCCGGCGTGACCAGAACAGCCACACCCGGCACACGATCGGCCACCAGAGCACGCGCGCGGGCAAGGCTGAATTGGGCGAGCGCGATCACGCCGCAGCCATCGGCCACAGATTGCGCCGCTGCCTGCGCTACCAGCGTATCATGCTCATCCCCTCGCCCCGCCTGTGCGGCTGCCAGCGCGCCTGCCACATGGATTGGCCGCAAGTCCGTGCCTGCGGGAAATTCAGGCGGCATGGACGCCAGCGTGGGCGCAAAACTTGCCAGCAGGGCGATAGGCCTGCCATTTGCCGCTGCCACGGCCTGATCGATCATCGCGCTGTTGGGCTTGAAGACCGGCACAGGCAGTTCAGCGGCAACTGCATCAATCGCCGCCCCAAATGCCGAGCAGGTGAAAAGCAGACAATCTGCTCCCCCCTCTTGCCAGGCATAGCGGCCCAACCGGATGAACCGCTCGATCATCGCGTCGTCCAGCGTGCCTGCCGCCGCGAGATCGCGTGACAGGCTGTCGTCCAGCAGGTTCATCCGCACCGCTTCTGGCCACAGCCGATCGAACGCCGCGTTGATCGGCGCCATCGAGAGTTCCAGCGCATGGACCAGCGCAATTCTGGGTGGCTTTTCGCTCATGGCTGGGCCGGTCACAGCGGTTTTGCCATCAAGGCCAGCGTCTTTGCGATCAACTCGGTTTGCTCGGCGGCAGGCCGCCCGGCCTGTTCACGCCGGCCAATCTCGATCGAGTTTTCGACCACTGCGCGGCACCGGTCCCAGCGGCGCCGGGTAAAAGCGGCAAAGGCGGCCGGAACATCGTGCTGGGCTGCGGCAAGCTCCTCGCCCAGCACGATGGCGTCTTCCACCGCCATGCCCGCGCCTGATGCCAGATGCGGCGTGGTGGGATGCGCCGCATCGCCCACCAGCAACACCCGCCCGTTGTGCCACGGCGGGGGCATCAGAAATGCCTCCAGCGGGCGCAACACGATGGGCGAGCTTTCACTCAGCCCTTCACGCAATTCGACCAGCGGGCCGGCATAGCCTTGCAAAAGCTCACGCAGATGGAGATGCAGTTCCCGATCTGGGATGATGCCCCGGCGCGGTGTGGTTTCCGGCAGGAACAGATAAAGATGCGTGCTCGAAACAGGGCTGAGGCCAACCTTGTGCTTGCCGCCAAGGAAGAAGTGGCGCCGGTCGATGTTGGCGGGCCGGGGGGCAAACAGGCGCCAGATGCTCTGGCCGGTATAGGTCGGCGCAGGAGCATCCGGCAGGATCAGCTTGCGCACGCCTGAGAACAGCCCATCGGCGCCAATCACCAGATCATAGGTGTCGGCCGTGCCATCCGATAATCTGGCGTTGACCGCATCGCCCACCGTCTGCAGCGCGTTGACGGTCAAGCCGAGCCGGACATTGGCCCCCAAACTCAACACCCGAGAAGACAAGACGCGATGCAGTTCGGGCCGCATGATCCCGCCGCTGCCGGGCAGATCCTCGCCTTGCATATCGGGATCGTCAACGCGCCCGATATGCTCGCCCTGCGCATTGCAGATCTGAATGCCATCGCCGCCAAAGCCGACCTCCATCAGTTCATCGAGCACGCCCAAGCGGCGGAAGGCCCGCCACGATGGCCGCGTGATTGTGATGCCCGCGCCATAGACCCGCCATTGGGGGTCGAGGTCGATTAAATCGACCTCGACCCCCAGTCCACGCAGGGTGATCGCGCAGGACATTCCGCCGATCCCCCCGCCCACGATTAATGCACGCGTCATGCAGATTTTCCTTCTGACGTTCGGGCAGCCTCAGCCCCCAACCCTTGCATGAATTCCAGGATCATGGCCGTGTAACTATCGCCATGTTCGATGTTGACGAGATGCGCTCCGGGCAGCAGCCTGAACTGCGCCCCCGCGATGGCATTCGCTATTGCCATCACCGCTTGGGCCGGGGCGGCATCGTCCTGCGCGCCTGCCACAACCAATGTTGACGCCGTGATCTGGCCCAGCACGTCGCGGTGGTCCATTTGCGCAATGGCGCTGGCCGCCGCGCAATAGCCTTCCAGCGATGTGCTGGCGACCATCTGGCCGATGGCCCCGATGGTCGCCGGATGCTGATCGGCAAAGGCCGGAGTGAACCAGCGCGCCAACGTAGCGGGTACTTGGGCATCCATGCCAGTGTGCTGTGCGTCGGCGACCCGCTGTTGCCACAGTTCGGCCAAGGCGGGCGGCGTGCAATGCACACCATTCGACAGGATCAGACCCAGCACGCGTTCGCCATGGCGCGCGCCAAGGCTCTGCGCGATCATGCTGCCAAAGGACAGGCCCACGAACATCGCCTTGCCGATCCCCAGCGCATCCAGCGTCGCCACCACCGCATCGGCATAATCGGCAATGCCGGGCTGCCCCTCAAGCAATCCGCTGAGGCCATGCCCCGGCAGGTCGATGGCGATGACATGGGCGTGATCGGCCAGCGGCGCAATCTGCGCCTGCCACATCCCGCCATGGGTGGCGATGGCGTGCAACAGAACCACCGGCGTTGCCTGCGGGTCACCTGTGATATGCGCGTGAAGCAAGGCTTGCGTCATGGCCGCCACCGCCCAAGGCCGATGCCCGTGTACCAATCGCTGACCTGCGTATAATGGTAGAGGTCAAAGCCGCTGCACCCGGCGATACCATGGGCCACCAGCCAGTTGCGGATTTCCTCTGCGCCGTTGCCCGCTTCGTGCACGTGGTGCTGAGCGTAGGTCGCCAGTGGTTCAGCCGTGCCTTGCGCCAACAGGTCGAGGAAGCGCCGGTCGAAAGCCTCGTTCACCATGCCCATGCGCGGCGTGCCCACATCATGGCTGAGCCCGCCGGTGGCCAACACAACCACGCGCTTGCCCGCATCGTAGCTTTCGATCGCGCGGCGCACAGCCTGACCGATGGCAATGCAACGCGCCATGCGCGGCAAGGGCGGCTGAACACAATTGACCTGAAGCGGAACGCAGGGAAACTGGCCGCTGATCCCCATCAATTCCAGCGGGGTCACCATGCCGTGGTCCAGCGTCAGTTCCATCGAGAAGGAAATCTCGAAGTCATTGGCAAACAGGGACTCAAGCACATGCGCGCCAAAAGCCGGATCGCCGGGAATGTCGCGCTGCGGCACTTTCAGCCAGCCTTCGATGGGGCTGGGGTGGCTTTCGCCCGTGCCAAGGCAAAAGGCGGGCATGTTGTCGAGGAAGAAATTGTGCAGATGGTCGTCCGAGATCAGCAGCATGACATCGGGGTTGATCTGCGCAATTTCGCGGCCAATCTGCTCAAAAACACGATAGATCTCGGCTGACACCGCTTCAGGCGGATTGCCCGGCAGGTTGGTCATCACCGGCGTGTGGCTCACGGCGTAAATGCCCGCAACTTCAGCCATGGTTGTCGTCCTTTCCGGCCTCGCGAAGGGCGGCCAGATAGTCGCCTTCGGGGATCCGCAATTGCAGGCAGTAGGCGCGCAACAGATAGGGATTGGCGCCCAGTCGATAGAGTTTGCCGATGTCAGTGCGGGCCAGCGCGTCATGCGCCTCGCCCCCCAGCCCCGGATCAGCCGCAAAATAGGACAGCGGGTCGGCAAAGCAGCGTGCCTCCTCGGCCCGGTCGTGCTGGACCTTGTAGAGGATGCGGTTGATGCGATGCGCCTCTGGCGTGGGCATCCATTGCACCCAGTTGCTCTGGCTCATGGCTGGGCCTCCCGCACGGTGGCGCAAAGCCAGTCGATGATGGTGGGCAAGGTCTGAGGGGTCGGCCCCATATGGCCGCCGGGGAACATGCGTACCGCCTTGGGCTGGCCGTGATCCAGCAACAGGTCGATGTCGGCCACCGGGCATTGCTGGTCCTCACGCCCGTTCACCAACAGAAGTGGCGCGTTTGGACCGTCCAGCAGCCCTTCGTTCAACAGCGAGAGCCGCTCGAAGAACTGGGCGTATTCCTCCTCGGTGGCCGCCCCCAGCATCCTCATGCGGGTTTCAACCAGCTCCATCAGGTAGCTTTCAGGATGGCGCGAGCGCAAGATCCAGTCGCGCTGGAACATGTAATGCGCGCCGCCGCCCCAATTAACCGCCGCCGCGATGCGATCCTGATGCAGATAGGCCAGGCGCGTGGCCCAATAGCCGCCGAACGAGCGGCCAAGACAGCCCGGCTTGCCCGGCGCCAGATCATCCTGCCTATCCAGCCAGTCAAACACCGGCAGGAATTGCCGCTCGGCCCCCGGCACACCGCGCAGGGGCGATTCACCCGTGCCCGGCCCGTCCAGCGCGATGGTGGCAAACCCCTTGGCTAGCGCCAGATTGCAGGCGGCGGTCATCTGCTCTTTCCAGGCATCAACGCCGCCCCACATCACGATCACCGGCGGGCGCTCAACCCCGGCCGGGCGGCGATAGAGGAACACCACCTCGTCACCCTCGCCCTCTTGGCCCCCAAAGGGCACGGTGATGCGCTGAACCGGGGCGTCAAAGAGGGCGCCGGCCTTCAGATAAGCCTCACGCTCGCGCTGGGCACATTCCAGCTTGGCGGGGTGATTGGGGCAAGGGAAACGCCCAAGGAAGAAGTAGCCATGCGCGCGAAGATACTGACGGCGCGCCTCGACCAGATCTCCGGCTTCCTCGGCGGTCACCGCCAACTGCCATGCAGCCTCGCCAGCCGGGCGCCATGCCGCGACCCAGCTTTCGCCATCCAGCCCGGTCAGCGCCTCCACCACGGGCGCGGTGTCCTCAAGCGAAAGGTTGTTCATCGGGTGGTTCTGGCGACCGGTGCGATCGATCATCCACGCCTTTGCCTCTTCCAGCGTGCGGGGGCGATCAGCGGGCGGTGCTACGGGTTCAGTCATAAGTTTTTCCTTCAAGGACGAGGGGCCGGAACGAATGAGCACCCTGAGATGTGAAAGGTGATCTGCAGCATTGCTGAGATTTCAGCTTGTCGCGGCAGCATCTTCGCGCCACGACAAGGTATGATCGGCGAAGAACAATCCCCCACCGACACCGCGAAACGCCGCGCCAAACCCAGCGCCACGAAAGCCGAGGCGACACGTCAGGCGATTCTTGACGCCGCAGAATGGTCGTTTGCGGCGCATGGGTTTGATGGCGTACCATTGCGCGATGTGGCGGCCATGGCGGGGCAGAAACTGGGCACGATCAGCTATCACTTCAAAACGAAGGAAGAGCTGTTTCACACCGTCGTCTCGCGCCGAGCCGCCATCCTGCACAGTCATCGCGCGCAACAACTGGCTGCCCACGCTGCCCCCACGTTGGAGCAATTGCTCGATGCTTTCCTCAACCCTATCGTCGAGCGGATTGAGGCGGGCGAGCCGGGCTGGCGCAGCTATGCCCGCATTCTGGCCGACATTGCGCAAGACCCGCGCCGCAGCGATCTGGTCGAAGCCCTGTTTGGCGACCCCAGTCGGCGCTTCATTGGCCTGATCGAAGCCAGCGTCCCCGGCCTGTCGCCCGATGGCGCGGTGCGCGCTTACACGCAATTGCTGGCGGCGATGTTCGGCTTTTTCAGCCCGGCAGGCTTGATCGACAACCTTTCGGGCGGCAGGCTGGTCGGCAGCGCATTGCGCGAAAACTACCCCTTCCTCATAAGTTTTCTGGCGGGTGGCATCCGGGCATTGGCCGCGTTCGAACAGGATGGTCGCGATTGATCGCATCACGCCGCCCCCCGTCACGCACCCGCAGCGGCCTTGCCGCGGGCCAGAATGTTGCGGTGAGCGCGCGCGGCGTCCTGCATGATGCGCTTGACATCGACACCTTGTAACTGGCCGCCCCGCTTCAGGAACCGGCCATCGACCATCACGGAATCGACGTTGGCAGGCTGACCATGCTGCACCAATTGGAATGCAGCATCCGTCTCGGCCACGGGCAGCATGTTGATATCATCGGTCCGTACCATGATCAGGTCAGCCCGTTTGCCCGGCTCCAGCATGCCCGTGATGGCATCCAGCCCCAGCACGCGCGCGCCATTGGCCGTGGCCATCTCCAGCATGGTTTGCGGCATCATCAGCCCGTTGGTCGGATCATTGGGATCACCGGGCCTAAAAATGATCTCGCTAAAGCTGGCCCCCGCCTTTTTGGCGATCCGCGCAGAATTCATGACCGTGCGCATGGCCGAAAACGGATCGACGCAGGTCTGGCAAGTGACGTCGACACTCAGGCCGATATCGTGAAGCGCCACGCCATTGTCGAGGAACTGTAGCAAAGGCGGCAACCCTGCGCCGATGAGCGGGTCCGTGGTGGGACACAGGCCAATTTTCACCCCGCGCGCGGCCAGCAATTGCATGAAAGCGGGCGGTGTGCCCGGTCCATGGGTGAAAATGAAATCCGGCCCCAGCAGGTCCAGCGCGCCGGCAAGATCGGCATGTGGCGCGATGGTCTTGAGCCCCATCGCCCGCGCCGCCATCACTTCGGAGCGAAGGTTACCCGCATCATGGCACACCACGCCAAGGTCGATCAGCCCGTCGCCATGGGCATCCAGCCAGGCCTGCATCCGGACGAAATCCGCCTCGGTCAGCGCGGGGCCTGACAGGCGGCCATAACCAAAGCGCGCCCGAATGCCGCTGTCGGCCAGCGCCTGCGCCTGGGCAATGGCATCGTCCTCATCGCGCAGGGCGTTGGCCCAGTTGTGGCAGGTGGTGACCCCCGCGTTGATCGCCTCGGTCGCGGCATAACGCAGCGCAACATAGTGTTCCTCGGTGCTGTAAACGCGCGCCAAACGGTGCAACGCAAAGTAGCCCGGCGCATCATGCGACAAGCCACGCCACAGGCTGTTCCACATGTGCCAGTGCACTTCGACGAAGCCGGGCATCACGATCATGTCGCGCGCATCCACCACTTCGGCACCAGGCGCGGGCAGATCCGTGCCGATGGCAGCAATCATACCATCCTCGACCAGAACGTCGCGACAGGGGGGCACATCTGCCACGCCATCCATGGCCAGCACGCGCCCGCCGCGCAGCACAAATTTCCCTCGCTCAATCGTCTGGACGCCATTGTTCGTCACAAGCCACTCCTACCTTGCCCTTATCGCCATCCAAAGGCATCGGCATCGGCTCACTTGTTCGACCAGTCAGCGTTGGCCGTCCTGCACAAAGCCAAACAAGTCGCTGCATGATATGGAACTTCCCCCGGTTGACGCTGCGCTGCGGCAAGAATTTTTACGCAGCAGCTACAAACGGCGTGTGAGTTTTCATGCAGCGATATGTTGCACCTGTGCAGGCGGACCACGCGCGTCGCCGCTAGCCAACCGGCAGAAGCCCGAATCCGCAAAACACGGGCCCAAAAACCGGGAATCAGCCAGCATGATCTGGCCGGGAGAGAGAATCATGAAAATCATACACACATTGACAGCAACCCTTGCTTTGGTGCTGGCTGGCCAAGCGCAGCGTGCCCATGCCCAGCAGGCAGCATCAACGCCAGCAGACCCCGGTACGCCAGCGGCAGGAAACACCTCCACCGGCATTGCCGATATCGTCGTCACCGCACAGCGCCGTTCGGAAAACCTGCAGCGCGCGGCTGTGGCGGTCAGTGTGTTGGGGGCAGACAGTCTGCTGCGCGCCAATGTCACACAATCCAGCCAGTTGACCGCGCTGGTTCCCGCCCTGCAAGTCAGCACCAGCGGCGCCACCAACCTGTTCTACCTGCGCGGCGTGGGCACCTTTGCCGTCAACGCCTTCAGCGACCCGGCCATCGCCTTCAACTACGATGGCGTTTACGTGGGCCGCCCCAGCGCCACCACTGGCGTCTTTTATGATGTCGAACGCGTTGAGGTGCTGAAAGGCCCGCAAGGCACGCTGTATGGCCGCAACGCCACCGGCGGCGCCATCAACATCCTGCCCGCCAAGCCTGTGATCGGCGAAACCGGCGGCAATGCATCGGTGACTGTCGGCAATTATGGCACGGTCAACCTGCAGGGCGCCGTCAATCTGAGCCTGTCAAATTCAGCAGCGCTGCGCGTTTCGGGCATTTACGCCAAACACAATGGCTATCTCAGCGACGGCGCGAATGACGAGGATGGCAAGGGCGGCCGCATCCAACTGCTGGTCAAGCCTGCCGCCAGCCTGAGCGTCAAGATCGGCGCCGACTATTACCATGCAGGCGGCAAAGGCGGCGGCGCAGCGCTGGTGGCCACCATTGACCCGTTTACGCGCGCCCTCTCGCCTTCGCCGTTGGGGCGCGATGTCGGCCTGTTTGACCCGCGTGCCCAGGCCATCTTGACCGGGCAGTATAATTTTCAGGTCAAGCGCAACCTCGGCCCGCTCAGCCCCTCATCCTATCAGGACAGCACGTTCTGGGGTGTGAACGCCGACATCAACTGGACCACCGACGCCGGCACGCTGACCTTTGTGCCCGCCTATCGCCGTGCGCAGGTCAATGCTCGCAATGGCGTCACCTCCTTCATCAGCGATTTCAACGAAGACACCAAACAGACCAGCGTCGAATTGCGCTTCGCCTCGCCCAACACCGGCATGTTCCGCTATCTGTTGGGCGGCTATTACTACAAGGAAAACTCGACCATCCGCGACGGCTTCCTTCAGCAAGCGCTGGCGAATTTCCTGACGGGCGATCTGTCGACCCGTTCGGCGGCAGTGTTTGGCCGGGCAACCGTGGCGGTTTCCGACCAACTGCGTTTTACCGGCGGCCTGCGCTATACCGATGATCGCAAGACCATCAATGGCGCCGGTGACCTGCTGGTCGATGTCTGCCTCGCGCCTGCCTGCACCAATGGGCTGCTGCTTGGCTATGGCCGCTCTGTGGCCGACATGGCCACCAACATGGGTCTGATCGGCCCGCTGCCCAGCCCGGTTCCGGCCTTTGGCTCGATCTATGTCTCGCCCACCGCGCCCGGCAACATTGTGGGTCGTAATGTTGCGCCCATCAATGCGGTCCAGTCCAACAGCAAGCTGACCTATCGCCTTGGCGTGGAATATGACGCAGGGCCGCGCTCGCTGCTCTATGCCTCGTTTGAAACCGGCTATCGCGGCGGCGGCTTCTCGTTCGCGGCTGACAAGAGCAAGCAGCTCTACCGCCCCGAAACCATCTCGGCCTTCACGATTGGGTTCAAAAACCGGTTTATGGACAACCGCCTGCAACTGAACGCCGAAGTCTTCTACTGGCGCTACAAGGACCAACAGGTCGCCCACCTTGGCGTGGATTCGACCGGCTCCTCGGCCTTCTTTACCGAAAACATCGGCAATTCGCGCAACTTCGGCGGCGAGATCGAGGTCCAGTTTGCCGCCTCGCCCCGCACGCTGCTGTCGGCCAACATTCAGTACCTCGATGCGGAATACACCCAGTTCAGCTATACTACCCCGACCCCGCCGCCCACCCGTTGCAAGGTGATGGCAGGGGCGGTTTCCACGGTCGATTGCTCTGGCCTTCAGGCCTTGCGCGCTCCACGTTGGACGATGAACTTTGGCCTGCGCCACACGGTGCCGGTGGGTGGCTACAAGGTCGTGTTCGATGGTACGGCGCGCTATCAGTCCTCCACCTACGTCGGCTTCGAACTGCTCGATGCCGAACGGCAGTTGGGTTATTGGTCCGGCTCGGCCTCGCTGGCCTTCATGCCCAAGAGTGAGGCATGGTCGCTCTCGGCCTTTGTGAACAACATCGGCGATCAGCGCCCATGGGGTGACATCATCTATAACGGCAACGCTGGCATTCTGGCCGGTTCGCCGGGTGCTCCCCGCCTGTTTGGCCTGCGCGCTTCGGGCAAGTTCTGATCTGTTGAAAGCATGGCAACCTACCGGGCCTGTCCTTCGCGGACAGGCCCGTTTTTTTATGGGCGCTTCAATCTGCGATGTGAATGTTGCCTCGCCCATCCACCTGCAATGGGATGGCATCCAGCGAGGCCCCTGGACACGCCCCGGCAAAGCAACGGCCATCGGCGGGGGCAAACAGGGCGAAATGCTGGCGGCACTGGATATCACCATCCGCGCTCAAAAACAGGCCCGTCCCCGCATCGAGCGGCATCGTGTAATGGGGGCACAGGTTCACATAGGCACGCGGACCGGCCGCCGTAACCAGCAGAATCATCGAAAAGGCCATCCGCCCCTTGCCGAATGACAAAAGCCGCACCGGATTGTCAGCCGGTGCGGTCAATTCTTCCCATGTCATCAGAAATGTACCGGGGGCGGGCGCATTGGGGCGCACTTGCCATGGTGCGACCACGCCGGTCAGCCCAAATAAAAATCGGCCAGCATCAGCCTCTTGCCATCGCTTTGCATGTCGGCATTGCGGATCAAGGCGTCCTTCACGCCAAATACGGCATCGCTTTGCAGATGCGGATCATCGGCAAGGAACAGATGCGTCACCAGCCGCCGGTGGCCGGGCGCCGTGATCATGAAATGGATATGGGCCGGGCGCCATGGCGAACGCCCCAAAGCGCGCAGCAAGCCCCCCACCGGCCCATCCATCGGGATCGGGTAACACACCGGCATAACCGTCTCGAAGGCATAGCTGCCATCGTCACGACTGTTCAGCGATGCGCGCAAATGGCCACGGGGCTGCTGTGGATCCTGCACGTCGTAGAGGCCGTTGGGCGCGGTCTGCCACACCTCGATCAATGCGTTGCGGATGGGTTGCCCCGCCGTATCGAGGATCTTGCCTTGCACCATCAGCGGGTCAACGCCAGGTTCAGGCCGCAACAGGATGGTGCCGCCATGCGGGATCACGCGCTGCAGCCCATCATAGAACGGGCCGAACACGGTGGTTTGCGTGCTTCCATCATCCCCGGAATGGTTGATCTGGTCCACCAGCATCGAGGCGCCCAGCACATCCGAAAGCAGGATGAACTCCTGTCGGCTTGCGTCGCACTTCTTGCCGGTATCGGTCAGAAAGCGGATGCCTTCCTCCCATTCCTCTTGGGTCAACTGCACCTCGCGGATGGCCTGATGCAAATGGCTGACCATGCGGGTGATGACATGGGCCAATCGAGGGTTGGGACAGGCGGCAAGGCTGCTCGCCACCTGATCTTCCAGCGAGGCCCCGCTCATGCCGATGCCCCTACTGCGCCCGGCCCCTGCCATGCCTGCTCCAACAGGGCGCGCAAGGGCGCTTCCTCCAGAGGACGCGGGTTCCAATAGGCATCCTCAAGCGCCAGAGCGGTAGCGCGCGCCACGCCATCATGGGGCATACCCAGCGCGCCAAGCGATTGCGGAATGGGCAAGCCGCGCAACAGCCCGTGCAGCGCCGCCACGGGATCATCCGTGTTCAATGCGCAGGCCAAAGCATCCATCGCCTCCGGCACATGGGACGCATTATAGGCAAGCGCATGGGGCAGGACCACCGCATGGGTCTGCGCATGGGGCAGGCCAAAGGTGCCGCCCAGCGTGTGGCACAGCTTGTGATGGATCGCCATGCCAGCACTGGCCAGCACAATCCCGCATAGCCATGCGGCATAAAGCGCCTGCGCCCGCGCCTCCCTGTCCTGTCCATCAGCGACGATCGCGGGCAGCGCTGCGGCCATGGCCCGCACCGCATCCTGCGCCATCAGGCGAACCAGCGGGTTGGCATTGCGGGCATAGAGCCCCTCCACCGCATGGGCCATCGCGTTCATCCCGCTGGCGGCAGAGACGTCTGCGGGCATACTCAGCGTCAGATCAACATCATAGATCACCGCTTTGGGCTGAACGATGGGGTTGCGCAACGTGGTCTTGCGCCCGTTCTCGGTCTGGCCCAACACGGGGGTCATTTCAGACCCGGCATAGGTGGTGGGGATCGCGATCTGCGGCAGGCCAGTGCGCAGCGCCAGCGCCTTGCCCAACCCGATAGCCGACCCTCCCCCCAGCGCGACCAGACAATCCGCGCCAAAAGCACGGACCTCAACCAGCGCCTCTTCGGTCACGTCAACCGGCGTGTGCATCCGGGCCAGCGGGATACTGCCCACCACCGCCCTGCCCTCAGCCCCATGGCCCAGCCCATTCAGCGCGCTGCCCTGACGCGGTGTGGTGATCAGCACGCCGCGTTGGCAGTTCATGCCCGCAAGCACGTCGGGCAGCGCGGCCAACGAGCCATGGCCAAAGCGAACGTGGCACGCGGCGGTCTCGTGAACGAAAGGCTGCATCATTTATCGCCTGTAAAAGGGCGGCAAGGCGGCATCGACATTGACCCACACCGACTTGGGCTGGGTATATTCGCGCATCGCCTCAAAGCCCATTTCGCGGCCATAGCCCGATTGCCCCACCCCGCCAAAGGGCGAGCCGGGATGCACCCGCTTATAGCAATTGATCCACACCATACCCGCATGAACCTGGCGGGCGAAACGGTGGGCGCGCGTAATATCCCGCGTCCACAGGCCCGCGCCAAGCCCATAGGCTGTGCCATTGGCAATCGACAAGGCTTCCTCATCGTCGCGGAAGGTGAGCACAGTGACGAAGGGGCCAAAGACCTCTTCCTGCGCCACGCGGTGGTGGGGCTGGGCACGCACGATGGTGGGTTGCACGAAACATCCCGCATCACCCGCCAGCGTGTCGCCACCGCACAGAACCTCGCCGCCTTCATCGCGGGCCACGCCTACGAAATCGAGCACCCGCTGTTGATGCAGCCGCGATGTCAGCGGCCCCATCTCGGTGTTGGGGTCCAGCGGATCGCCCAGGCGAACCGACTTGGCCAGCGCGACAAAACGCTCGAGGAAGGCCTCGGCGATGTCCTCATGCAGCATGAGGCGCGACCCTGCGATGCAGGCCTGCCCCTGATTGTGGAAGATGGCGAAAGCCGCCCCGCCCACCGCCGCGGCCAAATCGGCATCGGGAAAGACGATGTTCGGCCCCTTGCCGCCCAGCTCCAGCTGCACCTTCTTGAGGTTGCCCGCCGAGGCTTCGACAATCCGGCGCCCGGTGTTGGTGGAGCCGGTAAAGGCCACCTTGCCGATGCCGGGATGTTCTGCGATGCGCTGGCCCGCAGTATGGCCATAGCCGGTGACGATGTTCAGCACACCGGGGGGAAAGCCCACCTCCTGAGCCAACTCGCCAATGCGCAGCGTCGACAGCGGGGTGATTTCCGATGGCTTGATAACCACGGTGTTCCCCGCGGCCAAGGCCGGGCCCAACTTCCAGCTGGTGAACATCAGCGGGAAATTCCACGGCACGATCGCCCCCACCACGCCGATCGGCTCTCGCTCGACATAATTGAGGAAACCCGCGTCCACGGGAACGACTGAGCCTTCCATCTTGTCAGCCATGCCGCCGAAATAGCGGAAGCACAGCACCGTGCGCGGCACATCCAGCGCGAGGCAATCGCGGATGGGGTGGCCGGTGTCCATCGCTTCGAGGCGGGCAAGATTCTGCGTGTCCGCCTCGATCCGGTCGGCCAGTTTGAGCAGCAGGCGGCCACGATCATGCGCCGCCATCGCCCGCCATGCGGGAAAAGCCGCCGTTGCCGCCTCCACGGCAAGATCCACATCGGCCTCGCGCGCTTCGGCCACATGGGCGAGGATGGAGCCATCATAGGGGTTTTCGACCAGAATGGTCGCCCCTGCCTGCCCATCAACCCAAGCGCCACCAATCAGAAGCTTGGTCTGTACGCCTTCCAGCATAGCCATTCCTTTAGAACTTCACGGCAACGACGGGCGCGGTGCCGTCGGCGATCATCTGCGGAATCTTGGGCGAGCCGTTTTCCCACACCAACAGCATCGAACGCTTGGTCGAATAGCCCTGATGGCGGATGTCGGCGGGCATACAGCAAATGTCGCCTGCGCGAGCCAGCACGCGGGCGCGCGGGCGGCCCGTTTCCTTGTCTTTCACATCCCACGTGATTTCGTCGGACAATTGCAGGAACCATTCGCAGCGGTCGTTGCCATGCTCGACCGGCAGGATGAATTCTTCCGACGTCGGGCAGAACAGGCTGTCGCCCACCACCGAGCAGACGCTGGGATTCCACGTGACATCCGAGCGCGACAGGTAGGCGAACAGGTTGAAGGCGCTGACCTCGCCCTCAAAGCCGGGGCGCGCTTCGACGAGGGGCTCATCCTGCGGCACATCGGCAAACTGGCGGTTGACTGGGAAACCATTGTCATCGGTGCGGCGTGGCGTATCGCCCGGCAGGCCGACCATGCGGCGGGCGGTGACACGCTCGCGTTCGATGGCCTGCGTGTTGCTGCCTGATTTGCGGCCCCAAGGCGCGCCCGTTTCCATCGGAGCGGCAAAGGGGTCAAAGCCGCCATTGGTCCAATCCTCCAGCATGCCCTTGAACGTGGCCATCAGCGCGTCGGAGCGGAAACGCTCTTCATGATCGCGGCCCGCATCGCGATAGGAATCGTTGAAGCGGCCCGCAAACATCGTCACTTCGCCGTAATGGTTGATGGTGCCGAACACGGAGTCAAAATTGACCACGCCGTAGAAGAAGCCCCAAGCCACGTCGCGCATCAAGGCACGCAAAAACACGTCGATCGGCATGATATGGGTGCCGCCGGGCCAACTGAGGCGGGCGAAATATTCATCACGCACGAACGTAAAGCCGCCAGCGCGAAAACCGCGATAGCCGGTTTCGTTGTTGATGGCCAAAACTTCGGTGTCGGTGCTGGCATTGCCCGAAGCGGCCTGCTCCAGCAGATCATTGCTCATTGCCATTGTTACAAGCTCCTAAAGGCAGATCAGACCGCGTCAGTTTGGCAAATATCGGCCCATTTCATCACGGTGACGGCACCCGCGATGGTCTGGAACAGGATCACGCCAGGGCTGGCCGCTTCGAACCGATAGGCCGCACCAAAAGGCAGCATCGCCATGTGGCCACGGCCCAGCACCACCCGGCCCATCGGCTTGCCGGCAACCCGATCGTCGGGGATCGGCACGGCGCCTTCTGACCCTTCGGGGATCACATCGGCAGGCGATGCGAGCTTGACGAGATGGACCTCGATCTGGCCATCCATGCACAACACGAATTCATCATGCGCGCAGCCGAACCACGGCGATGTGCCCTCGGCACGCGCGGCCTCGATGACATATTCGAAGTTCTGCCCCACAGCGACGCGCTCATAGCCGGCCGACTTGCTGGCGACGTCGAACACATTGGAAAACACATAATTCTTCGGATCATCATTGATGATTTCAACGCCACCTTTGCAGAAATCGTTCAACGAACCAAAATTGGTGACCATTGCAGTCATGCCACTCTCCCTTGCGCGCATTCCAGCGCTGGCGAGTGATATGAGCCCCGATGGCCCTATCCTTCCTGCACGAACCCACCATGTTTCAGCACGATCACAGCGAGAGATCAGCTTCCACGCAGTTCCTTGCGATAGGCGCCCGGGGTCATGCCCAGCTTGCGCCCGAACAGACGGGTCATGTGTTCCTGATGCGTAAATCCGCAGCGATAGGCGATTTCAGCCAATGAGAGGTCGGATTGCAATAGGTGCATTGCCCGCTTGATCCGCGCCTCGATCAGATATTGGTGCGGCGCCTGGCCCGTGGATTTCTTAAACTGGCGGGCAAAGTGGATGGGGCTGAGCGCAGCGGCCGTGGCCAGTTCCTCAACGCAGATGCTCTCTTCCATGCGGTCTTGGATCAGATCCTGCACCGCCATCAACTGCTTTGCACTCAAGCCGCCAACAGCGGTGACGGCCCGGTGATTGCCAGTGGAATGCTCGCGCACCAATTGCGCAGCCAACATGCGGGCGGCGCCGTCTGAAAAGAAGTCGCTCTGGCCATCCTGCAGCATGTTGTGGATCATGCGCCCAAGGCTTTCGAGCGAGCTGTCCATGCGCCCCATGCGCGGGATGAATTCAATGGTATCAGGATCGCCCGCGCACAGTTCACCCGCGGCCGCCCGCACCAGATCGTGGTCGAGGTAAATATGCAGCGTTTCAAGCGAAGAATGCACCGCCACGCTGAAATCGCGGGCCGCAGGCAGGTAGAATATGCCGCCGGGCAGCACTCTGGCCTGATCGCGCCGCCCATCCAGTTCGCGCTCAATCTTGATCGGTCCGTCCAGATGAAACACCAGCAGATGAAAGCGGTTGGCGGCAAAGCTGTCGCTATAGGGCTGTTCGCGCTGGTGAGAGACATAGAGGTTCCGCCAGCCCAAACGGTCGCTTGAACTGTAGATCTTGTGTGGATGCCGCTGCAGAATACCGTGCGTGCAGTCTGCCGTCAGAGGGACGCAAGCCCTTTCCTCCAGCCAACCCAGGTTGCTGTTTGCCATGTCGTTCTCCCGCACCCGATCTTTGCCTTTTGCAAGGCCGCTGCAACAGCGTTGCCTTGCGCCATTCTGTCGGTGGCTGAGAGACAGTACACATGATTCGTACAAATGTCCAATTTCCATGTTTTGCACCGTCCCTGGTTTTCCGGAGGCTCATTAAAACCATTCCGATTACCACAACATGGAAGACGCTTTCAGGCTCCACCGATGGAGATGAATGAAGGTCAGCTAGGCACAATCCACAACTCAGAGGAGACAAACCGGTTCGTCCCCAACCACGGTCATTGCCGGACCCGTGTCGTACCGATGCGAATCGCTCACAGCCCGAACACGGCTTTTCCAAATCTACTGCTCAGGTGCCCGGCCACTGACCCTACATAGTTCCGTTGCCGCCATGTCGTTGGACTATGATAGGCGCCCACCGCCTTCCAGTAATTCCCGGTCGATCGCAAAGCGGTCAGAAACACCCAGCGCGCCGCCTCGGCATTGAAACAGGGATCAAAGCGCAACCAATGACGAACATGAGCTTCAGGGCGTCCGATCAGCTTGGCAATGCGCACTGCCCACCAGGTGTTGATCTGCAATGGACCAAGGTCATACGAGCCATTGGTATTGGCGACCTCGGCGCCAATCCAACCGGCCTCCTGATCACGCAACCCCCAAAGGGTCTTTTCGAGCCAGGGCTGGCCGAGGGATGCCTGATGGATACACGAGCCGATAAGGCGTTCTTCATCAGGGTCTTTTGCTTTCGCCTGCGCAGATGGCGGAAGGATCATCAGACTGCACATGACTGCACAAAGGGCAGGCCTAACTCTACGCATCATAACAGCCTCCCGGGTGTTTTCTCCGGCAGGACCTGATTGATCGGCGGAGCAAGCATCGGCAGCGATCCGTCGGTGAGCAGAGCGAGAAGCGCCCTGCCTGCAATGATCTGGACCACGCTGCCATCGGTAATGACGGCGCGACTTTGAGGGCAGGTTCGCCCGGTGTGAATGAACAGACCCCGGTGCCCATTGACGCGACACAGGTTTTCGAAAGCCGCGACATGCTCTGGTTGCATCGTATCGGCATAGCGCTTCGCCTGAATGAGCCAGACGCTGCCGTCGATCACAACCTCTCCATCAACCCCTTCGCCGCCGGCAGAACGATGGTTTCGGGTCACCTTGTACCCGCACCGTTCGAGGCTCTCCATCAGGAGTTCCTCGAAGGCGAGAGGGTCCATGGCTCTTAACCGGGCATACCGAAATTGCGGCGGCTGGAGCCGATCAGCCCCCCTCAACTGCCCGGCAATCACCCTCGCCTGCCGCCGCCGCCGCCGCCGCCAGCGATGGCGCAAAGGCACCCAACGTGAGAATGCAAAAGCCAGCAGCCCAAATAAGAATGCTGAAATTCCCAATAGCATGGAATCGTATCCTTATCGTTCGGGACCTCGGGTGGGTTCGGGTTGAGGAGCTGGCGGCGTCCTAGACCGGGATAGCTGTGCAGCCGTTGTATCGCGACCCACACGAGCACGATCAAGGATGCCTTCAAGAAATCGGTCAAGCACCTGCGCGACGCTGCGCGCGCCTTCGGCCAGATGTTCACCCGCGCTGCGGGGCGGGCGCTCACGGCGATCGAGTTGCCGTGCCAGTGCGCGGTCACGCCGCTCTGCCCGCATGCGCTCCAGCTCGGCCTTCAAATGCGCCAGATGCGTTCCTTGGCGGCGCGAAAAGGCATCAATACGATCAGCCTTCATTCGCCCCAGCCCTTCCGATGAAGATGTCTTCTCGCCCGACTGGCGCTCGAGTTTACTGACCAGCGCCTCGACGTTGTTTGTCCAAAGCCTTGCCCCGAACTGGGCTCGGGTGATGGCCGTGTAAAAATTCTGCGCGTTGACCAAGGGTGACTCAACTGGCGCCAAAACGAAGACACGGGGATAGGTCTTGGACTGCGCTGAATACACGGTTTCGGCATAACCGTGGTCCCAGGTCTTATGCTCGGACAAGTCCACCTGCTGGACGCGGCTATCCCGATCCCAGCGAATGGTCGCCAGCGCCCCATCCAGTCTTTCCACCGTTCCTCGCTCGGCATTGCGAAGATCGAGCTCACGATTGACGAGGCGCCATTGGATACGATCTCCTTCCGCCAGATCGCGATTTTCAGGGTTGAACACATTGATGTGTCGGGCCCGGGCAGTCTGCGGATCCCAGCGTATCGTGCTGCCATTTTCGTCAACCAGACGCACAATCTGACGGCCATTGGCCTCCCTACCCAATCCCACCACGCGGTAGTCGGCATGCCGGGCGACACCCAGACCCGCAATCTCGCGATCAAAGCGAAGCACCTGCCCTGCCCGATAGAAGCGAGCCATATGCTTCTCTATATCGGTCATTCCCGCCGGTGAGAGGATGGAAAGCCGACTGTCCTCAGCGGCCAGTCCGCTCTCGTTTCTGAGCGCCTCACGGATCTTACTGTTGACGATCAGCCGCGTTGCATTGTCGAGGACGAGGATATTGGTGCCAGTTCGCGAATCCGGCTTGAGCCTGATCCATGCGTTCACGACTTGCTCGGCCATTTTCTCATTGTCCGCGATGGTGCTGACGCTGTCGAGCTTGGCCAATGCCTCGGCAAAATTCCCCGCCCGTGCCTGCGTAACAGCGGCTTTGATCGACTTGGTTTCCTGTCGAACGGCCTCGGTCAATTCAACCGTCGGCAGCCCCAAACGACGCATCAGCCAGAAAGGCTTGCCCTGCTCGATCGCGCCTGTCTGCTTCTCATCCCCCAACAGGAGCAGTCGCGCCCCTGTGGCCCGGCTGATGTCCAGTAACCGCCGCGCCTGACGGTTCCCCAATTGCCCTGCCTCATCGAGCACCAGAACATGACGGTCGGTGATTCCCTGCCCGCCACGCGCGACAAAGCTCGCAACGGTGTGGAACTGGATATTCGCCTTCGCGCCCAGTTCAGCAGCGGCCGAAGATGTCGGGGCCAGTGCGATCAGGGTAGTCCCCGGTTCGGCCGCCTCCCCCAGCGCCCTCACCAGCGTCGATTTGCCGGAACCAGCAACCCCGTGAATGCCAGTGATGCGATCCCGCGTCAGCGCCGTCTCGACAAGGGCGCGTTGCTGCTGCCCATTAAGATTGGTTCCTTCGAGGACAGCCAGCAAACGATCGCTCGATGCAATCGGGCGGGCATCATCAAGCCCGAGCGCAATATGCTGGGTAAGCGCCAGTTCCTGCCGCCAGGATTTGTGGGTGGTGCGCCCACGCGTCAAAACCCTGTCACCGGTCTGCTCATGGGTGGGCAGCAGCTTGCGCATCACCTCATGCTCTTCGACCCGGGGACGGATATCATCAAGCCGAACTTCACCGACATGGGCGGCAAGACCAGTCCGCAGAATATCGCCCAGATTGTTGACCGCCTCGGTGATTTCCAATTGCCTCAGGCCGAACAGAGCCGCCCGGGACGCTTCCCGCTGGGTGGGCGGTACATGTTGTCCTTCAAGCTTTTGGCTTGTTGCAGCCATGTCTAGAAGGGTTTTGAGCCGCTCCTCTGCTCGCTGATGCCACTGCGCGGTAAGCTCCTGCTCGCCAACCTTCACCTTGGCCTTGCGAGTGGCATAGAAGGATGCGCGCTGCGCCTTCTGGCCCACCAGACCATGTTCGCGCGCATGGTCCTCGATCGCTTCGGCTCGCCGCGAGAATTGCTCGATCAGTTCTCCCGGCACGCCGCGTATCTCGAACAGGCCGGAGCGGGGATCGGTGTCGATTGTCCCCCGTCAGCACCCATGGCACAGATTTGATGTTGTGATTTAAGGAGGATTGGGGCTTCGTCGTAATGACGAAGGAATGCAGATGAAGCCCC
>NZ_JABGCB010000039.1 GCF_013149295.1 Novosphingobium sp. SG751A | reverse complement strand
GAGGTTTTCCCACACGACTACACCTTCGACAAGGGCATGCTCTATGTCGGCGACACGCCGGGCCACGGCGTCGACATCGACGAAACACTCGCCGCAAAGTATCCCTACAAGCCCGCATACCTCCCCGTCGCAAGACTCGAAGATGGTACCATGTGGAATTGGTAAACCACTGAAAAACGGGAGAGGATAAGAACATGACATGGCGCTCAGCAAGATTGCGCATCCTGTTGCTGGTGATGGTGGGCACCATCATCAACTATATCGCGCGCAATTCGCTGGGCGTTCTGGCGCCCCAGCTCAAGGCCGATCTGGCCATTACGACCGAGCAATATTCCTATATCGTCGGTGCGTTTCAACTGGCCTATACGCTGATGCAGCCGATCGGCGGGATGCTGATCGACAAGATTGGTCTGACCGCAGGCTTCGCCCTTTTCGCGCTGGCGTGGAGCCTTGCCAATATGGCCCATGGCGCGGCGCGGGGCTGGCTCTCGCTCGCCGCGTTCCGGGGCCTGCTGGGCATGGCCGAGGCTGCCGCAATTCCGGCGGGCATGAAGACCATCGGCGAATGGTTCCCCGATCGCGAACGCTCGGTGGCGGTGGGCTGGTTCAACGCGGGCACGTCCCTTGGCGCGGTGATCGCCCCGGTGCTGGCCGCCGTGGTCGCCAAGGTCTATGGCTGGCAGGCCGCCTTTGTCGTCACCGGGGCACTGGGCGTGTTGTTCGCCGCCGCATGGTACAAATTCTATCGCTCGCCTGCCGATGCTTCCTATGTAACGTCCCAGGAACTGGCCGAAATCCGCGATGGCCAGCGCCCAGTCGAGGCCAGCGCAACCACGCTGGGCGCCATCGCCAAAACCAAGCGTTTCTGGGCCATTGCCGTCCCCCGTTTTCTGGCTGAACCGGCGTGGCAGACCTTCTCCTTCTGGATCCCGCTTTATCTGGCCAAAGAGCGCGGGATGGACATTACCCAGATCGCGCTTTTCGCATGGGTGCCGTTTCTGGCCGCCGATGCGGGGGGAATTCTGGGCGGCTATCTTGCCCCCTTCCTGCAACGCACGCGGGGCCTCAGCCTTGAAGGATCGCGCATTGCCGGGATCGCTCTGGCCGCCATTTTGATGATTGCGCCGGGCTGCGTCGGCCTCGTGCTCAGCCCCTATGCGGCCATCGCGCTGCTTTCGCTTGGCGGCTTTGCGCATCAGATCATCTCGGTGCTGATCAACACGCTGTCCGCCGATGTCTTTCCCAAGGGCGATATTGCCAAGGCCAACGGGCTGGTCGGCATGGCCGGATGGACGGGCGGGCTGCTCTTCTCGCTCGCCATCGGGCAATTGGCCGACAAGATCGGCTATGCCCCGCTGTTCGCCTGCCTTGGCGCTTTCGATCTGATCGGCGCGGTGTGGCTCTTTGCCATGCGCCGCCACCTCATTCTGCAAAAGGCCTGACCCTCATGCGTAAATCCAGCCTTGCCCATCCGCCCCGTTTTTCGCTGGCAGAGCGGGAGGGGCCACGCATCACCCTGCATGCCGATACCGGGGCGATTGCGCATATTTTCGTGGCAGAAGAGGATATTATCCGCGTCCTGCTGCTGTCGCAGGGAACCGTCACCTCGGCACCGAGCTGGGCCATCGCGCCGGGCCAGAGCGACATTGCCGAACCGGGCCGCGACCGGATGAGCATCGAAGGCTTTGCCGCCCCCGATTTCGCGCTGGAAGAAACCGAAACCCACATCACCATCGCCACTACTCGCCTGCGCATAACCATCGCGCGCGAAGGCTTCTTCTGCACATGGCATCAGGCCACGCCGCAAGGCTGGGAACTGATCGCGCAGGACCGCCCGACGCAGGCCTATAATTTCGGCTGGTGGGACCATGGCGTCTATCATTACGTCACCCGCCAGAGCGGCGAACGCTATTATGCGCTGGGCGAAAGAGCAGGCGCCATGGACCGAGCAGGCCGCCGTTTCCGCCTGACCAATCTGGACCCGATGGGCTATGACGCCAGCGCGAATGATCCGCTGTATAAGGCCATCCCCTATGTGCTGGTGGTCAATGAACAGGGCGCGGCGCATGGCGTGTTTTACGACACCACCGCCGACCCCACTTTCGATTTCGGCCATGAGCATGACAATTATCACCCACATTACCGATACATGCGGGCCGATAGCGGCGATCTCGACTATTACATGATCGCAGGGCCCGACGCGAGGGAAGTGACCCGCCGCTACACCTGGCTGACCGGGCGGCCCGCTTTTCAGCCGCGCTGGGCGGTGGGCTATTCCGGCTCGACCATGACCTATACCGACGCCCCCAATGCGCAGGAGCGGATGGGCGAGTTCATCGAGGGCATCAAGCGCCACGACATTCCGTGTGAGAGCTTCCACCTCTCCTCGGGCTATACCTCGATTGGCGACAAGCGTTATGTCTTTCACTGGAATCGCGAGAAATTCCCAGATGTCGGCGCTTTCGTAAAGTCCTATGCCGATGCGGGGGTCGAACTGGTCCCCAATATCAAACCCGCGCTGCTGGTCACGCATCCACGCTATGATGAACTGGCCGCAAAGGGCTGGTTCGTGTCGGATGCGGATGGCGATCCCATCGTCTGCCAATTCTGGGACGAGGTGGGCGCCTATATCGATTTCACCAACCCGGACGCCGCCGCATGGTGGCGCCAGCAGGTGACGCAGCAATTGCTGGAATATGGCATCCATTCGACATGGAATGACAACAACGAATATGAGATCTGGGACAAGCGCGCGCTGATTTCCGGCTTTGGCGCCCCCCGCCCCGCCGCCGCCGAACGCCCGGTGCAGACCCTGCTGATGATGCGCGCAAGCCGCGCCGCGCAAATCGCCTATCGCCCCGACGAGCGCCCCTATGTCGTCACCCGCAGCGGCATGGCGGGGATGCAGCGCTATGCGCAAAGCTGGTCGGGTGACAATTACACCGACTGGAAAACGATCCGCTATAATCAGAAGATGGCGCTGGGCATCGCCCTGTCGGGCGTGTCGAATTTCGGCCATGACATCGGCGGTTTCGCCGGTCCTGCGCCCGAGCCGGAATTGCTGCTGCGCTGGGTTCAGGCGGGCATCGTCATGCCGCGTTTCTCGATCCACAGCTGGAATTCGGACCGCACGGTCAACGAGCCATGGATGTATCCCGAGGCGACCCCGGCGATTGTCGGCATGATGCAATTGCGCCGCGCGCTGCAACCTATGCTCCATGATCTGCTCTGGCGCCACCATGCCGATTATCAGCCGGTCAGCCGCCCGGTCTGGCTGGATTTCCCGCATGACCGCCGCGCGTGGGAGGATGGCGACACCCATCTGCTCGGCCCCGATCTGTTGGTCGCCCCGGCGATGGACAAGGGGGTGGAGAGCGTCACGGCCTATCTGCCGACGGGCGCGAACTGGTATGATATTCGCGATGATCGCGCCTATGCGGGCGGACAGGATGTTGCGCTGGACGCCCCGCTCTCGGGCCTGCCGCCGATGCTGGCGCGCGAAGGCTCCGGCCTGTTCCTCGATCTGGCGCCCGCCGGTTTTGTTCAGGCCAAGCCCCGGCCCGCCGTCCTGCTCTATCCCGCGCCGGGCCTTGGGCAATTCACCTGGAGTGGCTTTGATGAGAGCGGCAATGCATGGCCCGACGCCGATCATCCGCCGCTGTGGAATGTCTGGGTCAAGACCGCATCGGACGCGATCACCATCGTGGCGGCATGGACCGGCCATGGCCCCGCCCCGGCTGATGCTCTGCGCCTTGTTCTGCCTGCGGGCGAGACGCGCGCGATCACGCTCAATGGCGCGGTGGTGGCCGCGCGCATCGAAAACGTGCTGGGCGTTGCGCGCAAGGTTCTGGACGCGGTGATCTAAAGAAAAGGCCGGGCCGCGCTTGAGGGAAGCGCGGCCCGGCCGATAGACCGCAACACTGGTGAAAGGTTCAGCGTGCGGTGGCGCGGCGGATGGCGGCTTGCCACCCGGCCTGCAATTTCTGGCGCGCGGGCGCCTCCATCTGCGACTGGAAACGCACCACTTCGCCCCGGCTTTCGCCCGAAAGTGCAGCAGGCCACGCCCCGCTGGCATGACCCGCCAACATCGCCGCGCCCAGCGCCGTGGTTTCCAGATTGGCGGGGCGTTCGACCACAATGTCGAGAATATCGGCAAGGAACTGGCAGAACCAGTCATTGGCCGCCATGCCGCCATCGACGCGCAAAGCCGCCAGCGCGCCCGCGCCATCGGCCTGCATCGCGGAAACCAGATCGGCGGTTTGAAACGCCACAGATTCCAGCGCCGCGCGGGCAATATGCGCAGCCCCGCTGTCAAAGGTCAGGCCCGTCAGCATCCCACGCGCATCTGTGCACCAATGCGGCGCGCCAAGGCCGACAAAGGCGGGCACCATATAGACCCCACCATTATCGGGCAGGCGAGCGGCCATTTCCTGCGTCTGGCGCGCCTCGACAATGATGCCCAGCCCATCGCGCAACCATTTGATCGCCGCGCCCGCCACGAACAGCGAGCCTTCCATCGCGTAATGCGTCACGCCGTCAATGCGATAGGCAATCGTGGTCAGCAAGCGGCTGCGCGAACGGGTCAGCACTTCGCCCGTGTTCATCAGCATGAAGCCGCCGGTGCCATAGGTGATCTTGGCCTGCCCCGGCGCCAGGCAGGACTGGCCCACCAGCGCGGCCTGCTGATCGCCCGCGATGCCGCGAATGGGGATGGCCCCGCCCAGCAGATGGGTGACGCCGAAATCATCCGCGCTCTGGCAAACCTGCGGCAGAACGGCGGCGGGAATGCGAAACAGCGCCAGCAGATCGGGGCACCAGCGCTGCTTGCTGATATCGAACAGCAGCGTGCGCGAGGCATTGGTCACATCGGTCTTATGCTCGCGCCCCTCGGTCAGGCGCCAGAGCAGGAAGGTGTCGATCGTGCCAAAGGCCAGTTCGCCCTTTTCCGCCCTTTCGCGTGCGCCCGGAATTATGTCGAGCAGCCATGCCAGTTTGGTCGCGGAAAAATAGGGATCGAGCAGCAGGCCGGTGCGCTCCTGCACCAGCGCTTCATGGCCCGCCTCATGCAGGCGGGCGCAGATTTCCGCCGTGCGCCGGTCCTGCCAGACAATCGCGCGGTGAAGCGGAGCCCCGGTTGCGCGGTCCCACAGGACCACCGTTTCGCGCTGGTTGGTAATGCCGATGGCGGCAATGTCATCGACCCCCATCCCCGCCTTGGCCATAGCGCCCCGCGCGGTGGCCAGAGTGTCGCGCCAGATATCCTCGGCATCATGTTCGACCCAGCCATCGGCCGGGTAATGCTGGGCAAATTCCTGCTGCGCGCTGGCGATCACCTTATGCGCGGTATCGAAGATCAGGCTGCGGGTCGAGGTCGTGCCCTGATCGATGCTGAGAATATGGCCGCTCATTGTCATCCTCGCCTAGCTGTTCTTTTTAAGCCACTGGTCGATGCGCTGCGCCATTTCGGGGGTTGCGGTCAAGCCCAGCTTGCTGCGCCTCCACAAAACATCCACGCTGCGGCGCGCCCATTCGCAGGCACCAAGATAGCGCAATTCGGCCTCGTAAAGCCCATTGCCGAAATCCTCGCCCAGATCATCGAGCGATTGCGCATCGGCCAAAACCCGATCAATCCGCGAGCCATAGGCATGGGCCAGACGCTCCGACAATTCGGGCGAGAGGAAAGGCCAGCGACGGCGCACATCGGCAAGGAACGCTGCAAAGCCGCCTACAAAATCCCCGCCCGGCAAAGGCGCCGTGCCGGTCCACCCACCACGCATCGGCGGCAGAAAGGGTTCGAGCATTTCAAGCGCATGCTCGGCCAGACGGCGATAGGTGGTCAGCTTGCCGCCAAAGATGGAGAGCACCTGCGGCCCGCTCTCACGGCCCAGCTTCAGCACATAATCGCGGGTAATCGCCTTGGCGTCCGCTCCGCCATCGTCATAGAGCGGGCGCACGCCCGAATAGGTCGAAACGACATCGTCCGGGCCGATCTGCCCTTCGAAATAATCATTCACCGTGGCGCAGAGGTAATTGACCTCCTCCGCCGTGATTTTGGGCGCATCGCGCTCGGCCTCGCCCACCAGCAGGTCGGTCGTGCCCACCAGCGTAAAGCCGTTCTGATAGGGGATCGTGAATACGATCCGCCCGTCCTGCTTTTGCAGGATAAAGGCATGGTCGCCGGGATAGATGCGGGGCACGATGATATGACTGCCCTTGACCAGACGGATGCCGCCATGGGCCTGCGCCTGCGGTATCGCGCCCAGCATTGCACCCACCCACGGACCTGCGGCATTGACCACAGCGCGGGCGCGCACCTGCTGTGCTCCGGCATCGCTGCTCAGATCGACCAGCCAGTGATCGTCCTCCACCTTCGCGCCGGTAGCGGTCACCCCAATGCGGATTTCGGCCCCGCGCTCGGCCGCGTCGATGGCGTTGAGCACCACCAGCCGCGCATCATCCACCCATGCATCGGAATAGACAAAGCCCTTGGCCAGCCCCGGCTTCAGCCCCGCCCCCCAGCGCGGATCGCGCAGATCAACGCCATGCGAGGAAGGCAGCGTCTGTTTCCCGCCAATATGATCATAGAGCCACAGGCCGATGCGAATCATCCAGCCGGGCCGCCCACCCTTGGGCTGGGGCAGGACAAAGCGCAGCGGCCAACTGATATGCGGGGCGATATGGATCAGCCGCTCGCGCTCCTGCAAAGCCTCGCGCACCAGCCGGAATTCATAATATTCCAGATAGCGCAGGCCGCCATGGATCAGCTTGGTGCTGGCCGAGGACGTGTGCGCTGCCAGATCGTCACGCTCGACCAGCAGGACTTTCAACCCCCGCCCCGCCGCATCGCGCGCAATCCCCGTGCCATTGATGCCTCCGCCAATCACCAGCAGGTCATAATCGGCAACCGGGGGGAAAGCTTGAGCCATCGACTTTTCCTGATCGTGTGCAACCGGCAGGCGCCCCCATTGGGCTGCGTCCCTGAGGATCCCTGCCTATGCCTTCATTCCAATCCTGTCAATTGGTCATTCCAATTGACAGGGATGTGCCGTCCATCATTCCTTGATCTTGCGAACCAGCATCCACAAAACCGCGCAGCCCACCAGATCCAGCCCGCACAGACTGACAAATAGCGGGTTATAGCCAAAAGAATCAGCGCTTTGCCCGATCAGGAAGGTGAACAGGATGCCCCCGATCCACGCCGCCGATCCGGTCAGACCACTGACCGTGCCCACCCGGTTGCTGGGGAACATGTCCGAACAGAGTGTAATCAGCGCGCCATTAAGCATCTGATGGGCAAAACCACCGATGCAGAAAAAGGCGATCGCCATCATCGGGCTGGTGGCAAGGCCGATACAGGCCGGGCCAGCCATCAACAGCGCGCCGCAGGTCATAGTGATCTTGCGCGAGGAAATCACCCCGGCCCCGCGCCGGATCAGCCAGCCCGGCAGCACACCCGCCGCCAACGACCCAAAATCCGCCGCCAGAAACGGCAGCCATGCCCAGAGCGCTACGGCTTTCAGATCCAGATGCCATGCGCTGACCAGATAGAGCGGAATAAAGAAGTTGAAGGTCTGCCACGCCGGTTCGGCAAAGAAACGCGGCAAGGCAATCGCCCAGAACGAGCGCTCTTTGAGCAGAGACCAGCGGCTGGGCACCGGGCCGTCGGGCGCGGGGCCGACTTGTCCTTCGCGGATCATGGTCAGTTCCTGCGTCGAAAGCCGCGCGTGCTCCTCGGGCCGCCGATAGCAGACCCACCACATCACCGCCCACACCATGCTGAGCGCGCCGGAGACCACAAAGGCCGAGCGCCAACCCCACCACAGGATGCAAAAGGCCACCAAGGGCGGGGCAATCATATTACCGACGCTGGTGCCCATCTGAAACGCGCTGGTGGCCAGCGAGCGTTCGCGCGCGGGGAACCATTCGGACACGACCTTGGCCCCGGCGGGAATGGCGGCGGCCTCATTCGCGCCCAGCAGGCTGCGGAAAAAGGCAAGGCCGACCCAGCCGCCCGCCAGCGCATGGAGCGCATTCGCCACCGCCCAGCCCACTGCAAAGATCATGAACCCGAGCCGCGTGCCCAGCGCATCAAGCACCGCGCCCGCCACCGTCTGCATCACCGTATAGCTGGCCTGAAAGGCGATCACGATCCAGCTATATTGCTGGGTCGTGATGCTCAGTTCCGCCTTCAAGGTGGGCGCGGCGACCGAGAGCGTCGAGCGCGCCAGATAGTTGAGCACAGTCCCCAGCGTCACCAGACCGATGATCCACCAACGCAGGGATTTGATTTTACCAGCCATTTAGGGAGAATACCTTTACTGCGCGTCAAGTTCGATCAGCGAAATCCGCGCCGGGGCGGCGCCTGCCTTGAACTCCAGATCGATCTGGCCCTTGGAGGTGACATAGAAACTGCGCGCCACCGCCGCCGCATCCGCCGCCGGGGCGGTCGGTTCAAAGGCGCGCAGGATGGGCTTGCCATTGGCGCGGACATCGAAGCCGCCCTTGGCCTGCCCCCCCACCGCCGGGAACCACAGGGTCAGCTTGTAGCGCCCGGCAGGTGCGGGAATGTGATAGGCAAAATCGCCCTTGCGATAGGTGGCGATGGCATCGCGCTCGGTCGTGCCCTCGATGCGCGCAGGCTCGGCCTTGCGGCCATAATCGGCGGGCTTGTCCAGACTGGCCACCTCGCCGCCCTCGAACCAATTGTCCGACCCCAGCAGGCGAGTCTTGCTTTTCGCCGCGACCAGAGCGCCGGCGTCAATGGCAATATGCCCGCGCTTTTCCGGCGAGAGCGTCCATGTGATCTGATCCTCGACCGCCGCGCCATGGCGGATGCCGCGCGCCACCAGCCGGTTCTCGCCCGCATCCAGCATCACGCCGGGCCAGACGCAGACCATCTGCGCGCAGCCCTCGCGCTTGCCCAAGGAACGACCGTTGAGCAGCAGCTCGGTGCTCTGGGCATTGCTGTAAACCTTGACGTCGGTCACGCCATAGGCGCGAGCTGCATAGCGGCGCCCGGTGATGCGGATCGTGGGCGCATCGCTCCAGTTGGCCTTATAGAAATACCAGGCATCCTTGCGGGTCTTGTGGTCATAGGCCACCAGCCCCTTGGTGTTGATGTCCTGCGCATCGCCCTCGGTGCGTACGGTGGTGGCAAAATCGAAGGAATTCCAAAGCCACGAAGCATAGAGATAGGGCCGTGCGGCGATCTGGGCCAGCGCGGTTTCGTGGATATAGGATTCATATTCCTCAGGCTGGGCCGCGCCGCGCGAATCCGGCGCCCCGCCCAGCACATTGTCGGTGTGGATCGTCAGCGCCCCGCCCGCGCCATATTCGGTCACCGACAGAGGCTGAGCCGGGCGCTTGGCATGCAATTGGTCGAGCGTCGGGCCAAGATCCTGCTCTTTGCCGAAATACCAGCCGAAATAGCGGTTTGCCCCGCCCAGATCAGCCGCCGCCGCCGTTTCGGGAATGGCCACATCCGCGCCGAACAGCCGCCCTTCGCAGCAGGTCGCCAGAGCGGTCGGGCGCGAGGGGTCCTGCGCCTTGGCCAGCGCCTGCAACTCATGCAGCAGCGGCATGGGATCGGGTGTCTTGCCATCCGTGCCGCCGCGGATGAAGGCGGGCAGCGAATTGCCGAAATCGACCTCGTTGGCGATGCTCCAGATTGCGGTGGCGGCATGGTTGTAATTCTGGTGGATCAGTTCGCTCAATTGCTGGCGCGCATTGGCCACCAGCGCGGCTTCCGGCTCCAGCTTACCCGCCAGCGTCCATGCCGAAACCAGCGGCACCTCGTCCCACAGCACGAAGCCATAGCGGTCGGCCAGATCGTGGATCATCTGGCCATGCTGATAATGGGTCAGGCGGATCGAATTGACCCCCATTTCGCGCATGGTCGCCACGTCTTCCTCGACATCGGCGGGGCTAATCGCCCAGCCCTTGCCGTCGCGGTCCTGATGATAGCCCACGCCATGCAGGACATAGGGCTTATCATTGAGGAAGAAGCCCTTGTCGGCATCGAAGCGCATGGTGCGGATGCCGAAATTCTGCTCGACCGTATCGCTGACCTTGCCGTCGGCGCCCAACACCTCGGCGCGCAGGCGATAGAGATAGGGATCGGCCACACCCTGCCACAGATGGGCGCCCGCAACGGTCAGATCGGCGGCCACTTCCTGTGTCGCCTTGATACCAAGGGCCTGTTTGACGAGGGTCTGTGCCGCCACCTTGCCATCGCGATCGATCAGCGCAATCCGCGCACCGGCCGCCACCGGCTTGCCCGCATCATTGGTCAGACGCAGCCGGACATGGACCTGCGCATCGCCGCCCTGAACCGCCGCCGTATTGGCATAAAGCCCCGGCCCGCCAAAATCCTGCATGTCCACATGCAAAGGCGCGGTGGAAACCAACCGCACCGGGCGATAAAGCCCACCATGCACGAAAAAGTCGCCAAACAACGGCAGGACGTCAGAGGTGGACGACCCGGCCGCGGGCTGCGAATTGTCCACCCGCACGGCCAGCACATTGCTCTGCCCCGGCTTCAACGCCGCCGTCGCATCCAGCCGGAACCGCCCGAAGCCGCCGCGATGCTCGCCCAGCAGGACGCCGTTGAGCCAGACCTGCGCCACCCGGCTTGCCGCGTCGAATTCGATCCACGTCTTGCGCCCGGCAAGGGTGGCGGGCGCGTCAAAGCGGTGGCGATACCAGCCAACGCCCATCTTCTTGGCCACCGTGGCCGCCGTATTCGTGCCGCCCAGATCGTGATGGTAATAGCCCACCCGGTTCCACGTATGGGGCACGGAAACGGCCTGCCATCCGCCATCGGCAAAATCGGGCTTGGCGGCATCGGCGGTGGTATCCTCGCCGGTAAAGCGCCAGCCGGAGGCGAGCGGGAGAACCGTGCGGGCCTCCTGCGCGGCGGCATGGGAAGCAAGCGCGGCGCCAAGGGCAAAGGCGGCGGTACGGGCGAGAAGGCGTGCGATCATCGGGGGAACTTTCCGCTTATTGGCCGGTGATGTGCCCGGTTATATGATTGTCTTTGAGCCACAGCGCATATTGGTCGAACCATGCATCGCTGGTCGTGCCATTGGGCTGCGAGGCAAAACCATGCCCGCCCGCGCTGTAGAGATGGAACTCGACCGATGCGCCGGACATACGCCATGCGTGAAGCAGGCTCAGATCCTGGGCCTTGAAGAAGCGATCATCGGCCGCGATCACCGAAAAGAGCGGGGGGGCATGGGCGGGCACCTCGGTCCCCTGCGTAGGGCCATAGACCATGCCGACGAAATCGGCGCGCGCGTCCGCCGCATTGGCCTGCGTGGTGGCCAGCACCGTGATTGCGCCTGCCGAAAAGCCCAGAATGCCCACCTTTGCCGGATCGACGTGCCATGCCCCGGCATTGCCCCGCACCATGCGGATCGCGGCCTGCGTATCGGCCACGGCATAGGGGCGATTGTCCTCTTTCGGCTTCTCGCCCTTTTGGAACAGCCCGGTCAGCGCCTGTTTGAAGGCGGGGAAACCATCACCCACAGGCAGCGTGCGATATTTCAGGATGAACACCCGCACGCCCTGCTTGTCGAGGCGCTTGGCCACATCAAAGCCTTCATTGTCCATGGCGAGGAACTGATAGCCCCCGCCCGGCACCAGAATGACCGCCGGGGCCACCGCATTGGCCGCCAGCGTGCCGGGCCAGAGCAGCAGTTGGGGTTTGCTGACATTATAGACCAGCCGCTGATCGGGCGTCTGCTGCGCCCAGCCCTCGCGCGCGGGGTTTTCGCGCGGGAGGGTGATGGGCAGGTCCACCGCCTTGCTGACCGGAGGATGGGTGACGGGCAGAACGCCATCGACCCATGCCCCCGGCGCCGCGCTTGCCGAAGTGGCCCAGAGAGCCGCGATCAGGGCAAGGCGCTTCACTTGGCTTTCTCCTTGGATTTCAGCGTGTAGTAATTGGCCAGCACGTCAAAAGCCAGCTTATGCTGCCCCGTCTCTGAAATCAGCCCCTTGCGGTTCCAGCCCATCTGGAAATCGGGATTCTGGCGGCGGGGCGAGCGGAAATCCTTAAGGATCCAGGGCGAGAGCCCGCGCAGGGTGGGCACGCGCTCGGCCATTTCCAGCGTCTTGCGGTAATATTCGGCCTGAAATTCTTCGGAGAATTTCTGCATCTTGTCCGGGCTGTGGAAGCCCGATTTAGCATCGGCGCCGAATTCGGAAAACACCAGCGGACGGTCGGCGGGCACATGCCACACGCTGCCCGGCAGGTCGGAGAGGCGATCCCCGGTGTACCAGCCGTTATAGGTGTTGATCGAGACGATATCGAGATCATTGGCCAACGGATCGGCCATGGTCATGGTCGGCGCGCCGGTCCCTTCCTCGCGCTTGACCAGCAAGGCGGCGCTGACCAGACGGCTGGGGTCGAGGCGGCGCACATCGCCGATCAGCGTCCGCAGGAAAGCATTGCGATCATCATTGACCGGGGTTTCATTGGCAACGCTCCAGATCACCACCGAGGCCCGGTTGCGGTCGCGCAGGATGTTTTCCGCCAGCATGTTGCGCGCAGCTGCCAGCGTGCCCGGATTGCTCCAAGCCACCATCCAATAGACCGGCACTTCACTCCACACCAGCAGGCCGAGCTTGTCGGCGGCGCGGGTCATCACCTCGGAATGGGGGTAATGCGAGAGGCGGACATAATTGCCGTGCAGCCCGTTCTTGATCTCGCCCAGCAGCGCGGTGGCAGCCTCGGGCGTGATCACGCGGCCCGGATTGGCGCTGATCTCTTCCTCATGCATCGAAATGCCGCGCAGGAAAATCGGCTTGCCGTTCAACAGGATGTCTGCACCCTTGCGCTCAATGGTGCGAAAACCGATCTGGTCATGCCACACATCCTCGCCGGCGCTCAGCGTCACATCGTAAAGCTTGGGATTTTCCGGCGACCAGCGCACCATTGAGCGCGGCGCGGGGATCGTGGCCTTCCAATTGCCCTGCGCGTCGGTTTTGCCCGGCACGTCCAGTTTCAGGCCGGCGATCTGCAACCGCAGGCTTTGCCCCGCCGCCGATGCGCCATCCAGATGCGCCTCGGCCTCCAGCTTGCCGTCTGTGGTCAGGCGGACGCTGGCATTATCCACATAGGTGGCGGGCGTATGCACCAGACGGATGCCGCGCGTGGCCCCGCCATAGTTTTCCCAGTCGGTGACGGTGGGGGGAACGGTGGTGGCGGTGGCCTGTGAATCGACGGCAAAGGTGATCTGATTATCGCCATCGCGCAGCGTTTGCGTCACTTCAAAAGCGAAAGGCGTGAACCCGCCTTCATGCCGCCCAAGGGGCTTGCCGTTGAGATAGGCCGTGGTGGCATAATTGGCCGCGCCGAAGCGCAGGAAGTAGCGGCCCTTGCGACCTGCGGGCGCATCAAAATGGCGCTGATACCAGACAACGCCCTGATAATGGCGCATTTCGGGCGATGCGGCCAGCCATGATCCGGGCAGCGAGGTGGTCTGCGCATGGGCCATGTCGAATTCGAACATGGTGCGATTGTCGCTTGCCATGGTCTTGCGCACGTCAATGTCGAGCCAGCGCTGCTGGCCCCGATCGGGCGTTTCGCCGTGGAAACCGGCAATCCCCGCGCGATAGGGGTCGATCGAATAATTCCATGTGCCGGAAAGTTCGGTGCCTTCGCGCATGTCCGCCGAAACCAGCAGCGGCTCATTGGCAACCGTGGCCAGAGGCAGCGCGCTGGGCGCCTCCTCGGCCAGAAGCGGAAAGCTGCCCGCGATAAGGGTCGCGGCGAAAAACCTGAGTGCGTGGGTCTTGCGCATACCGTCTCCAAGGATGGGATTTCGCCCTGCCCTTTATGGCGGGCCCGATTTTTCCGCGCGCGGGACGCGCAAAAAGGCCGGGCGGCTTTGGCCGCCCGGCCCGATATTATCAGAAGTTCAGGCTGGCGCGCAGCCCGCCATAGCGGCGGAAGTCGCGCGGCAGAACCGCCTGCGTGACCATGGCCCCGCCCCAGCTGCCGTTGCTGTTGATCAGCGAGGGGTAATATTGCTGGTCAAACAGGTTGTTAACGAAAGCGGCCACTTCCCAGCGACGGTTCTCATCTCGGATGCCCAGGCTCAGGTTCACGATCTCATAGCCCTTCTGGAAAGTCTGAGGATCGCGGGCCGAATAATAGACGCTGCTCTGATGCTGGACATTGATCTGCGCCAGACCGCGCAGCCCATCGCGGATCTGGGGCGTGTATTCCGCCGTTGCCGACATCTTGAACTGCGGCGCCTGAACCGCGCGGGTGCCGGTCAGGTTCTGGCTTCGCGGCCCACCGGGCACAGCCGCCAGAGGGCAACCTTGGTCAGGAGATTGCAACGCAAAACATTGTGCCACCGGATAGTCGATATATTTCGCGTCCAGAATGGCCAGCGAGGAGTTGAAGTTGAAATCCGGGTTGGGCCGATAGCCCGCGTCGATTTCAAAGCCATGCGTCCCCAGCTTGCCTACGTTGGTCAGACGGAAGTTCGTCGTGCCATCGGCCAGCGTTTCGATCGTCTGGGCCTGAAGGTTCTTATAAGTCGTGTCGAAATAGGTGACATTCAGCGTAACCTTGCGGTCGAAAAGCTGGCTGCGCACACCGAATTCGATATCGCGCGAGGTTTCCGGCTTGATCGGCCCGGCCGCCGCGCGATTGGCGTTGAAACCGGTGGTCAGGTCATAGGTCTGACCCTTATAGCCGGTCGAATAGGTGACGAAAGCATTGATGCGCGGCGTGAATTCGTAACGCGCGCTGATGCGGTAGGTCGCCGCCGTATCCTGGGCGCTGCCGCTGAACTGGGCATTGTTCGCCTGAAT
The DNA here is from genome assembly GCF_013149295.1 of Novosphingobium sp. SG751A. GTDB lineage: Bacteria > Pseudomonadota > Alphaproteobacteria > Sphingomonadales > Sphingomonadaceae > Novosphingobium. Next base: position 7,745 of record NZ_JABGCB010000039.1, on the reverse strand, counting down.
GTCCTGGAACGTATAGGACACCTTTTCATTCTGCACACGCCCACCGCCGGTCAGGGTCGCCTTGGGCATGAACTGCCAGTCGGCCTGAACGAAACCGGCGATCTGCGACGACTTGGAAGTGGCGTACCAATTGGCCGTTGAGAAGGCTGGACCGCGATAGAAGGGGCGCTCGAAGTCGACATTCGCGTAATAGGCGCCCAAGGTATAGTGGAAAGGCTTGCTGCCATCGGACAGCAGGCGGACTTCCTGCGTGAAGAGCGTCGATTTGAACGCACCGACCTGAATGTTGTTATAGGCTGCTGCGCTCAACGAGGTTTCGTCGGAGTCGAAATAATCGTCCAAGCGGAATTTATCATAAGAGGTGATCGTGACCAACTGGTGATCACCCAACGCGAATTCGCCGCGGATATTGCCGCCACCGCCCTGATACTTGGTGTGCGAGGTGTAATTGATGCTGACGTCCTGGTTGTTCGGGCCAACCGTAACGCCCGGCAGCGCGGTGGCCAAAGAGGGGCCGGGGTTGCCGACTATGCCACGGAAGCCAAGGCCCGTGGTCTGCGCGATAACCGGACGGCCGATATTGGTATTGCCGTTCATATAGTTGAGCGACAGGGTCAGCTTGGCATCGCTGCTCGGCTCCCACCGCAGCTTGGCGCGGACATTGCCCGATTCGCGACCGTTCAGCTTCTGGCCGTTGAACAGGTTGCGCACATTGCCTTCCCACTTGGAATAGGCCGCCGAAAAGACATAGCCCACGGTCGGGCTGATCGGGCCGGAAACGCTGGCATTGACCGCATATTCCTGATCGGTGGTCACCGTGGCATTGGCGCGGACCTTGAGCGTGTCGCTCGGGCCACGAGTGATGATATTGATCAGACCAGCCGAAGCCGCCTTGCCATACAAGGTCGACTGAGGACCGCGAAGAACTTCGATGCGCTCCACATCGGGCAGATCGGTGAAGGCGCGGGCCTGAAACGCCATCGGCACTTCGTCGACCAATACCGCCACACTGGGCTCAACGCCAATGCCGAAGGCGAAAGTGCCCACGCCGCGCAGCGACACGTTGGCATTCACCGGATGTTCGGCAGGGCGGATGGTCAGCGAGGGCGAAACCGCGCCAAGGTCCTGAAAATTGCGGACGCCTGCGGCCTGAAGCTGGCTTGCGCCCAGCACAGAAACGGCCAGCGGCACGTTCTGGACATTTTCAGCGCGCTTTTGCGCGGTCACGATGATTTCGCCCGTGTCGGGCTTGTCAGACGCCTTGGCCGCATTGCTCTGTGCATGGGCCGGGCCAGCCAGCAGACCAATTGCAGCCGCGAGCGCGGCGACGCACACGGAGTTGTGGAAGCTCTTCATACCATCCCCTGATGATGCCGGACTGAATCGTCCTGTTTGTTTCAAGGGAGGTTCTACATAATGGCCTAACCAAATGCAAGACTGGTTTGGCACATTGGCGCGAGATGGTCCGGCGATTGGTCAAAGGCTGTGGTGATCAGATGTTTGGCCGAAACTGCCCCGCCGATTCCTTCACCGACCGCGCAGTCATCGTCAGAACAGGACAGAGCTTTACAGCCCCTCGCCGCCAACCCAATGAGAATCGGTCAGAAAGCGCGCCAGATCCCATACCTGACGGCGAATGTCGGGCACGGCGACAATCTCCCATGCCTCGCCCTTGGTCATCGGGCCGATGGCAAACAGGCCGGATTGTCTCTGCCCAAGGGTGTTGCGCAAATGACACTGGTGATCAACATCCAGTCCAAGGCGATGCGCATCGGGCCGGGCAAGACCGTTGGCCAGCAATTGGCCTAACAAGGGTTGCGGATCACGGGTGATGTCGGCCTGCGGCCCGGTGCATAGAATAATGCGGTCGAAGCGGCGCGACTCCTGCGCCTGCGCGTGGCGCCCGCGCCATATGACAAGCGCCGCATCGCCATCAGGATGGGCGGAAATCAGCGATCCGGCCAGACATTCAAGCCGCCCTTCGGCCTGCAATTGTGCAATCCTTTGCGCAACCTCAGGGGCGAGACGATGGCGATGCACATCCCACCATGGCCGCAAATGCCGCAGAAAACGGGCCTGCGCCGCTGCATCATGGGCCCGCCACAGACGTTGGGTATGCGGTCGCAATTCGTCCACCGCATGGCGCCAGCCCACCGCCTCGGATCGCCGCCGGACATGGCGCAACAAGTGTGATCCGCGCGCTTCGGGCTGGAACACGGGCGCAACGTTGGGCCCGACCAATGCATGGGCGCGCGGCACCAACCCTCGACGCGAGATGGCCGTAATCCGCCCGGCGAAGCCTGCCCGGTCGAGACTCAAAATCCAGTCCACCGCGGTCAACCCCGTGCCGACCAACAGCACCTCGCGCGCATTACCCGAATCTCCCACCCATGGATTGCGAGCCACAACCTGCGAGGAAAGATCAGAAAACAAAGGTATATCGGCAGGCGCCGCATTCCCTGTCGCCAGCACCAGTGCGTCGCTTTCCACCACGCGACCATCGTCCAGCCGCAAGGACAGGCCGCCCGCGCGCCGCTCCATGGCGATGGCCTCGCCCTTAACAATGCGCAACTGGCCCGAAGCCTCGCGCCCTGCCGCCGCCAGCAGGTCGTGCAAATAGGCGCCATAGGTCAGGCGAGGAACGAAAAGATTGGCCTGATCACCTTTGTCAGCGCCCAGTCCCGGCCCCAACCCGAGCCAGCGCAGGAAATGCCCCGGATCATCGGGAAAGGCCCCCATATTCGAGGCCCGCACATTGAGCAGATGCGCCGGATCGCGCGTGCCATAAGCCATGCCGCGCGCCAAGCGCGCACCATCACGCTCGATCAGCACAACCCTGGCGCCATGGCGCAGCAGGTTGATCGCCAGCAGCGTGCCCGAAAATCCGCCCCCCACAATCGCCACGCGAACCGGCATCGGTTACGCTGTCCTGCCGATGATCGGGCGGATCGCTTCAAGGGAAATGGATCGTGCCATTGCTTTTCTCACACCCATGCCAAACTCAACTGTTTCGATAGACACTAATGACATACCTTGCGGCAAGGGCGGAATACGGGGTAAAGCGCATACTCTACCGTCGCAGTAGAAAATCTTGCTGGCGGCATGGGCCTTGGGTGATTATCCCCCGTGCATGACCGCCCGCCTTACCCCCTTTCGCCGCAATCTGCTCTTCGCTCTGGCGCTCAGCGCAGGCATCCTCAATCTGGTCGACCGCCAGATCATCGCCGTCCTCAAGCCCACCATCGCCGCCGAATTGCATTGGAGCGACGATGATTACGGCACGCTGGCCGCGTGGTTTCAAACCGGGGCGGCGTTCGGCTTTCTGGCGGCTGGGTGGATCGTAGACCGGCTGGGGGTGAAATGGGCCAATCCGCTGGGGGTGGCGGCATGGTCGCTGGCGGCGATGGCCCATGGCTGGGTGCGCTCGATGGCAGGTTTCACCGCCGCACGCATCGCCCTTGGCGCGACCGAAGCCATGGGGACACCATCGGGGGTGAAAACCATCGCCACGATCTTTCCCGCCCATCTGCGCAGCGCCGGTTTTGGTCTGTCCAATGCGATGAACAGCATGGGCGCGGTGCTGGCGCCTTTGGCGATTCCCTTTGTGGCGGCCGAATATGGCTGGCGCGCTGCTTTCGAACTGGCGGGGGCGACGGGACTGGTCTGGGCGGCGTTGTGGCTGGTGGCCACGCGGGGCGTGGACCTGCGCGGGGATGCGGTGCGAACCGTGGGCGGGCGGCTGTTTTTCCTCGAACGGCGGACGTGGGTGATTGCCGTGGCCAAGGTGCTGTCGGACGCGACTTGGTGGCTGCTGCTGTTCTGGATGCCCGATTATTTCCATCGCCAATTCGGCCTGTCGGGCACAGGTCTGGCCGTGCCTCTGGCCTTTGCCTATGGCGGGGCGGCGGTGGGGTCGCTCTCCTCCGGCTTTGTCTCGGCGCGGTTGCTGGGGCGCGGCATGTCGGTCAACGCCTTGCGCAAGGGCGTGATGCTGGCCAGCGCGCTTTGCGTGGTGCCGGTGCCTCTGGCGCTGGGCAGCCATGCGGTATGGCAGGCGGTGGCCATCATGGCGCTGGCGCTGGCCGGGCATCAGGGCTTTTCAACCAGCCTGTTCGGCCTGATCGCCGACATCGTGCCGCGTGAAAGGGTGGGGCGCGTCACGGGCTTTGGCTCGTTCTGCGGCAATCTGGGCGGCACGGCCATTTCCAAGATCAGCGGCCTCGTGCTGGCCGCAGGGCTGGGTTATGCGCCGCTGTTTGGCTTTGCGGCGGTGTCCTATCTGCTGGCGCTGGGCTGGATCCATCTGTTGTTGGGCCGGATCGAAGGGCTTGAAAATCAGGGCGATGCAGCCCCAGCTATCGGGCACTAAAGATCAAGTTTCTTTCTCTACTCATTTGGTTGACTAATAGGTGCGGGCAAGGTTCAAATACGGAGAACACCATGACCCGCCCCCACACGCGCAGCCTGCTTCTGGCCAGCGCGCTTATCCTTCCTGCCGCCCCAGCACTGGCGGACGAGGCCGCAACCGCGCCGGCGGAAATCACCGTCACCGCGCGTTATCGCAACGAAACGCTGCAACAGGTACCGATTGCCATCACCGCCGTTTCGGGCGCCTCGCTCAATGATCGAGCGCTGCATAATCTTCAGGATCTCTCGGCCACGGTCCCCTCGGTTGATTTCCGCAACGGTTCGTCGAACAAGGACCGCACGATCTTCATTCGTGGGGTCGGAACGATCTCGACCTCGCCCGGCGTCGAGCCTTCGGTTTCCACGGTGCTGGACGGCGTGGTGCTGACCCGCGCGGGCCAGTCCACGCTGGACGTGGGCGAGGTGGAACGCATCGAAGTGCTGCGCGGGCCGCAAGGCACTTTGTTCGGCAAAAACGCCAGCGCGGGCGTCATCAGCATTGTCACCAAAGGCCCCAGCGCGCGCACCGGCGGCTATGGCGAAGTGAGCGCCACCACCGATCAGGAATATCGCGCCAAGGCGGGCATCACCGGCGCCATTGCCGATGGCGTGAATGCGCGGATCGATGGGCTTTATACCAATTTCCGCGGCAATGTGGACAATCTGGGCACGGGCCACAAGGTCAACGGCTTTGAACGCTATGGCGCGCGGGCCAAGATCGAGGCCAATCCCACGCCCGATCTCAAGCTGCTGTTTCAGGCTGATTATCTGCAATCGCGCGACACCGCCGTCAGCGTCTATACGTCCTCGACCCAGACCGCCTATCCCACCGGCGCTGTGACGGACAATGCCACGCTTTCGGGCTTCCTTTCGGGCGCAGGCATCAGCCCCAGCGCGACCAACCGCCGCGTCAGCACCAATTTCGACACCGATGTGCGCGACAAGAATGCAGGCGTGGGCCTGACCGCCGACTGGTCGCTGCCCAAGGGCTACAAGCTGACCTCGATCACCGCCTATCGCAATTGGAAAAACCATCAGCATCAGGACTTTGACGGCATTTCCGCACTCAGCGCCGCAATCCCCCAAGGCGAAGATTACGGCGATGTCTCCTCGCGCCAGTTCAGCCAGGAATTGCGCCTGACCAGCCCCAAGGGCAAGTTCTTCGATTATGTCGTGGGTGCCTATTACCTCAACGCCAAGACCGACGAACGCTATCAGCGCCAGATCACCCGCGTTGTCTCGGGCGCCAATGTGGCCACCACGGGTGTGGCCAATTATGGCGTGACCAACAACAACTATGCGCTGTTTGGCGAGGCGAATTTCAACTTTACCAAGAATTTCCGCGCTCTGGCCGGTTATCGCTCGGTGTGGGATGAATTGAGCTACTACCACAACCGCACCTCTACCAACGACCCGACCAATGCGGGCACCGGGGCCGTCACCGGCATTCAGGGCTATCACAGCAGCAACGGGCGCACTTCAACACGGGGCGATGCCTATCGCTTTGGCCTGCAACTCGACCTTGGCGCCCATGCCCAGACCTATGTGACCTATTCGCGCGGCTATAAGGGCCCGGCCTATAACGTGTTCTTCAACATGCTGGCCCGCGACGAGATCGCGCTGGCGCCCGAAACGTCGAAGAGCTGGGAAGCGGGGATCAAGGGTTCGGCGCTGGACCGCAAGATCACCTACAGCCTTGCCGCCTACACCACCGACTTCAACAATTTTCAGGCCAATTTCAGCGATATCGTCGCAGGCGCCATCGTCACCCGCCTGATCAACGCGGGGACAGCCAACAGCCGGGGCGTGGAAGTGGACCTTGGGCTGCACCCGATTCCGGGGCTCAGCTTCGATACGGCAGTGGCTTATAATGATGCCAAGGTGCTGCATTTCAACTGTCCGGCAGGCGCGGCCAACAGCTGCAACATCGACGGCCAGCCCCTGCCCTATGCGCCAAAGTGGAAGCTGTATGAAAATGTCGCCTATCGCTTTGGCGTGGCGCAGGGCTGGGATCTGGAGCTGCAAAGCGATGTAACGCTCAAAAGCGCCACGCAATACCAGCTGACCCAAACCCCCAGCACCATCCAGCCTTCCTATGCCCTGCTCAACGCCAGCGTCGCGCTGCTGGGTCAGGACAATGGCTGGCAACTTCGCGCCTATGTGAAGAACATCGCCAACCAGCATTACTCGAACCTGCTGAGCAATGGCACGATTGCCGGGACCAGCCGCCTCGTCCCCCGCGACGATGTGCGCTATGGCGGCATTCTGCTGCGCAAGACGTTCTAGGCATTTTCAAGATGACCGGAAACGGTCATCGGCTCGGAAAATGCGGCAATCAAGGACAAGATCGTTTTCGCTATAAGCGGAAAGAATCTAACAGCGAGGGGGGCGGCGTTGAAAAGCGCCGCCCCTTTTTATTTAACCCTTCAACGCGCCGTGGAACGCGATTTCACCCACCGTAAGACGCGGACTGGGTTTTTCGCGCGCCTGAAGCGCCTCAGGCAGATCACCCGCATCGCCGCGCCAACCCACGGCCACCGCGACTTCGACCTTATAGCGCTCACCGGCGCCCGTCACCTTGGCCGCCGCTTCGGGATCGAAACCGGCCATGGCATGGGTCGACAATCCGCGCTTGGCCCCTTGCAGCGCCAGATAGGCCCATGCCGCGCCCGCGTCGAAAGAATTCCACTTGGCAGGCGTCGCCTCGCTGGCCCCCGGCGCGGTGATCTGCTTGTCCGAGAGAACATAAAGCAGAGCCCCGGCCTTCTGCGCCCAGCCCGCATTGAACGGCAGCAACGCGCCGACAAACGCATCCCAATTCGCATCGCCGCGCAGCGCATAGGCAAAGCGCCACGGCTGATAATTAAAGGCGGAGGGCGCCCAGCGCGCCGCCTCGAACAAAGGCAACAGGTCGGCCTCGGTCAGCGCCTGCTCGCTATAGGCGCGCGGGCTCCAGCGGGCGAGGAAATCGGGATCGATCGGGTGATCGGCATTGCGGGTTGTCATACAAGCTCCTACTTCAAATGGAAATCAGACGCTGGAAAACAGAAATTTAATGATTTATTTCAAAATTTTATATTAAATATTCAAGGATTTTCCAATATTTATCAAATAAGATATCCACGAATGGGCCGGGTGCCGCGCCCAAAATTGCCGCCCCTTCCCAAAGCATTTCGGACCGACCTCGCCAGCTTCTAAATTAACGAAACGCAGATTGTCATCGCGTTTGGCTTCGGGCGTAAACTGATGGGGTGGACGCCCCCCGACGGCATCGATGTGCCATAGTGGAGGTGTTGAACACCACTGAAGGAGGCGTCCGTGTCGGAGGTTATCACAAT
>NZ_JABGCB010000038.1 GCF_013149295.1 Novosphingobium sp. SG751A | reverse complement strand
CGGTTTCTCCAGGTTCGAGCTTCGCAACCCAAACCTATCCGAAAATCACGGTGACCACCTCAACCCCAGCTACACCACGACATGGGACGCGATCCAGTGAAGCGACCGAAGGATACCATCATCAGCAGCAAAAGTGAGTCAGAGCCAAATCTCAGCTTAAATGAGCATTCTTTTAATTATAGATATTTTCATAAATCGAAATGCATTCAATCCAATCAATTGAATAAATATTTATTGCTGAACAGACCTATATTACGTCACAAATAGATTCAAAAATTTCGCCATCAAACCATAGCCTTCGGCCTGCCGCTCTGTATTATCATGCATGTATAACTGCGAAGCAGTGCCGGATGCACAATACTCGCCGCCGATCTGAGAAACGTCGTGAATGCGTGAGCTATTCGCCCTCAGAGCTGACATAGACAAATCTGATGCTGTTCATCGGACGCGATAAATATCCCATACTTAAGAATGACTTAGTCCGAACAGTGTCACGAAAACCTTCAAGCCGCGAAAGTTAAGGATGGCACATTGGTAGCTTTAGGATAATGGGGCGCTCGCCGCGCGGCCGTGCGTGACCACTCATGGCTGACAAAAAGGCGAATTCCATCGGTGGTCTGGGCGATTGTCATTTTCAATGGCCTTGACCAGTGATGTTGCGACCGGGCAGACGGTAGGAGAACCGGCATGATTACGCGCGAATTGATTGGTACGGCACAGGTGCCCGACGGCGAGGAATTGCGCCTGTTCCGCCATGGCGGCGATTTCATGATCGTGCTCGATCGTAACGAATTGATGAGCACGCGTATGCGCGGCTCCGAAGAGGCACTGGCCGTGATGTCCTGCACGCGCATTGCCAGCGCGCCGCAACCGCGCATGCTGATCGGCGGCTACGGGATGGGCTTCACTTTGCGCGCCGCGCTGGCCAAGCTGCCTGATGACGCACAGGTCACCGTTGCGGAAATCGTGCCCGAGATCATTGCTTGGGCGCGCGGGCCAATGGCGGCGGTGGCGGCAGGTTGCCTCGACGATCAGCGCGTCAGACTCGTGCAAGGCGATGTCGTCGACGTGATCGCCGGCTCGCCGGGCGGTTTTGATGCCATCCTGCTCGATGTCGATAACGGACCCGACGGATTGGTACGCGCCGGCAATGACCGGCTCTATGCCAAAACCGGGTTGCGCGCGGCAGCACGGGCGTTGCGTCACGGTGGGGTGCTGGCCATCTGGTCCGCCGCGCGTGACGAAGCCTTCACACGGCGCCTGAAAGCCGCTGGCTTCGCGGTGGATGAGGTTACAGTCTATGCGCGCTACGATAAGCAAGGCAATGGCAAAGGCGCCAAGCATGTGATCTGGTTCGCGAAATTGGACACCTAACGGCGTGATACAGCGCTTTAATTCCGGTTACGCTGCCATTCCTGACGTGCCCTCCCCCTGATCGAGGCGTCGGAACCAGTCGTTCGTAAATGTCCAAAAGCTGACCCATTAACGGCGCGCTGGGCCAGCTTTTTGGTCAGAGTTCAGTTCGTTCCGACAAGGTCAAAGCATTATCCACATCGACACACAGATAGCGCACGGTGTGCTCAGTGTTAGGCCGTAAACACGGAGGCACAGACGCATTGAGGCAAATTGGACCGTGGAGAGAAAGTTCTCGCCTAAGTTGCAATCGCCTCAAAGCCAGTCCTCCTCACATTGCGACTGCCCCATCGAAACCAGTCGCACATACATAGGCGAATAGATCAATCGACGGGGCTGCATGGCATCATCGCAAGCAACAAGCGCAATGAAACAGGCGCAATGAAACAGGCCGGCGCGCCGTCACATGGCCATAGTGGCAACCGGTCGCCTAGCTGGCTTGATCCGCGCAATAGCAAATACCGCAAACAGGCTCATCAGCCCCGCACCGCTCAGCCAGAGACCTGGCGCTCCCTTATCTCCTGTCGCTTCGATCAGATAGGTTGAAAGCGCAGGCGTAAAACCACCAAATATGGCTGTCGCCAGGCTGTAGGCCAGCGCGAAGCCGGTCGTGCGTACATTAGCAGGCATGATCTCGGTCAGATGCACCACCAGCGCGCCGTTATAACCGGCATAAATCGCGGCCAGCAGCAGATCGACCGCCACCAGTCGCTCGAAAGACGGCGAGGCGACCATCCATTGCAGGGCGGGATAGCCCACCAGCGCGGCCATCAGCGAACAGGCGATCAATTGCGGTGTGCGCCCGAAACGGTCCGACAGCGCGCCCATGACTGGCAGCAAGACGAAATTGGTTGTGCCGACAATCAGCGTGACCAGCATGGATTGAGCCGGGGTCAGGTTAAGCACGCTGGTGCCATACGTAGGCGTATAAGCCGTCAGCATATAGAAAAACACGGTGGTCATCACCGCCATGCCCATGCCCAGCAGGACAATGCCGGAATTGGCAAGGATCGCATTGAGCGAGGCGCGCAGATCGGGCCGCGAGGTGCTGTGTTCAAATGCCTCGGTTTCCTTGAGCGCGCGCCGTACCAGCAACAGAAAGGGCAGCAGCAACGAGCCAACGACAAAGGGTATGCGCCAACCCCATGTTTCCATCGTCCCCGATGGCATCAGCAAATTAAGCAAAAGCCCGACCAGCGCAGCGAAAATTACCGCCACCTGCTGGCTCGCCGATTGCCACGCAACATAAAAGCCACGCCGCCCCTCGGTAGCCACTTCGGAGAGATAAACCGAGGCGCCGCCCACCTCGACACCGGCGGACATGCCCTGAATCAGCCGCCCCAACAGCACCAGCAAAGGCGCGGCAAGCCCGATCTGGGCATAGGTCGGCATGCCCGCAATCGCCAGCGTCCCCACCCCCATCAGGGCCAGCGTCAGCAGCAACCCTTTGCGGCGACCATGGCGGTCGATGTAGCTGCCCAGCACCACCGCGCCGACGGGCCGCATCAGAAATCCGGCGCCAAAGGTCATAAAGGCCAGCAGCAGCGAGGCTGCAGGATTGACAGCGGGAAAGAAAGCCTTGCCAATGGCCTTGGCATAATAGCCAAAGACCATGAAATCATACATTTCGAGGAAGTTTCCGCTCGAAACAATGAACACCGCTTTGGCTTTTGTCCAATTGGCATTCTTATCACCTGACATGGTGCGCTCCGCATGAAGGGGAAAAAGGCGGGAGGAAGGCGCTTGGCCCTCCTCCCCAAGGGTGGTCAGAATTTGCCGCGAAGCCCCACGCGGAACATGCGGCCCACCTGATCATAAAGATCGGGCTGGGTGGGCAGCGGGGTGGCGCCGGTGATGATCGGCGCAAAGGGCGGCTGATGGTCGAGGATGTTCTGGACATTCAGGAACAGGGTCTGCTCGCCACCGAAAGTTTTGAACTTCGTCGAGATTTCACCATCGACATAGAATTGCGCGCCCACCGAGCCGAAATCGGTATCGACGCCCACAACCTTGGTCTTGTCCCAGATCATCCCGCCGATATAGCGGCCCTGAAGCATGACACTGACATGGTCGCTGTCATAATTGGCGATCAGGTTACCGCGCCAATGCGGCTGGGCAACGCCGCTCGACTGGGTGATCATATTGCCCGCATCATCGACCGGATTGGTGATCAACGGGCTGAGCGTGCGGTTATGCGCGACATAGCTGGCGAGCAGGCGGAAACCCAGTCGCGCCTCGTTGCGCAGCGTGGTTCGATATTGCGCCTCGATGTCCACGCCATTGGTTTGCTGCGAGGAGAAGTTGATCGGTGAGGTGCGCGTGGCGATGACCGCATTGGTGGCATCGCGCGTGACAAAGGCGCAAAGCGGCGAGGCCTGGTTGGTCAGGTTGCATTGATCCACCGCCGTCTGGCCGCCGATATTGGAAATCGAATCGCTGATTTTTATGTCATAATAATCGACCGCAATGTTAAACCCGCGCAGCCAGCCCGGCTGATAGATCAGGCCCAACACCTTGGTAATCGCCTTTTCCGGACGCAGGGCGGTGTTGCCATAGGTCTGGTTGGGCACCGCCGTATAGGTGCGGTTGGTCAGCGTATCGGTGATGGTCAGATTGTTCTGACGGCCCGATGCATAAAGATCCTCAAGATTGGGCGCGCGAATATCGCGTGAGATCGTGCCGCGCAGTTTCAGATCATTGGAAATCTGCCAGTTGAGCCCCGCTTTCCAGGTGTTGACCCCGCCGCTGGTTGAATATTCGGTGTGGCGTCCGGCCAGACTGGCCGAAAGGCGATGGAAGAAGGGCTTGTCGATCAGCAGCGGGATGTTGAGTTCGCCGTAAACTTCCTTGACGTTATACTGGCCAAAAAAGTTCTGCTGGTTGACCAGACGATAGGCGCCCGCCTGCGACAGCGGATCGGCGGTCGTGGTGGCTTTCGCGCTGCGCCATTCCGCGCCCAGCGCCATGCCCACAGGCCCGGCGGGCAGGTTGAACAGATCGCCCGAGATATTGGCATCCGCCACCTGCATTTCGCTGCGCGTGTCGAACACCGATGTGCCCATCACATAGGACATGGCCGCCGCCGAGGGCGCGCCCGCGCCAAAGGGATTGAGCGGCACGCATCCGGCCGCCGCCGCGCGCGTGGCGGCATTGGCGCTGAGCGTATCGGCGCAGACGATGGCTCCGCTGCCGTCGCGGGTGGTGTTGACCGCGCGGGCCATGTTGGCCGTGATCAGGTTGTTATAGGTCGGGCTGTGATTGTCGGTCCGGCCATATTGATAGGACACATCCCACTTGAACCCGCCCAGCTTGCCTTCTAGCCCGACAAGGCCGCGCAGTGCGGTGTTTTCATTGCCCGTATAGGTCGGGCCGGACTCCATGGTCAGCCGGTTCATGGTGAAACCCGTCACGCCCAGCGAAGTCATCTGCGCGACAAGTGCGGGGGCGACCTGTGCCAGATAGGGGTTGCTGCGGGCAATCGAGAGCGTTGTCGTGGTGGGGCTGCTCTGGAAATTCGAGATCGTCCAGCCATAGGTGCCCTCAACGAAGAGGTTGATGGCATTCGTCAGTTCAAAATCGGCATGGGCAAAAAGCGAACGGCGCTTGAGGGGGCGCACGATTTCCTGCCCCGTCGAAACGCGATAGCCATCGCCGCCGTTCTGGGTGCCGCTGGTCACGCCCACATCGGTGGCCAGTGTGCCGTAATTATAGGCGCTGAGCGTGCCGTCCGGCGCGAATTTCATGCCCCGGATCAAGGCATTGTTGGCGCTCGTGCCGCCCGTGCCATTCACGATCAACCCGCCCAGCGTATAGGGCGTGCGAATGTCAGTACCGGTCACCAGCGTGGGAGCGCCCGAAGGGTTGCGCAGCAGATTGGGCGCGGTGTTGCGGAAATCGCGCGCGTCACCCTTAACGCCCGTGCCATCATAATATTCGCCGCCCAAAATCAGGTGACCAATGCCGCCAAGCTTGGTGCCATAGGCCAGCGAGGTCTTGAATTCCTGATTGTCGCCGCGCTGGGAAATGCCCTCGCTGACCGTATAGCGCATGCCCTCAAGCTTGCGGTTGAGGATGAAGTTGACCACCCCGCCCACAGCATCCGAACCATAAGTGGCCGAGGCGCCGCCTGTGACGACATCTACCCGATCAACCAGCATCTGCGGGATCAGGTTGACGTCTGTGACCAGACGCGGATCAGCGGGCACGAAACGCCGCCCGTCGAGCAGCGTCAGGCTGCGCAAAATGCCAAGGCCGCGCAGGTTGAGGAAATTCTGTCCGCCCGCCCGCGTGCCGCCGCCTGCGGTCTGCCCGCCCGTCGGCACGACCGAGGGCAATTGCTTGAGCCCTTCGGCCAGATTGCCGGGGGAGGCTGATTCCAGCGCCGCACTGGTCAGGGCCGTCACCGGGGTTGGCGTTGAAAAGGTGGTGGTGCGCAGGCGCGAGCCCGTCACCACAATATCGGCCGCAGTCACCGCATTTGGCGCGGCCTGCTCCTGCGCCATGGCGCCCGTTGCACCGCATACACAGCCCAACCCAAGGGCAAACAGCGATGCCCCCATGCTCATGATCCTTTTGGATGTCATGTTTTCCCACTCCCCGTTCTGGTTGTTTTGATGGCGCCCGCCGCCCTGACGGAGGCATCCCATTTCGCGAAAAAACGCTCGCGATTGCTTTGGTCGAGACCCGCCATCAGCGAAGGCCCGACATGGATGGCGCGCGCATTGCCCGCGCGGATCGGCATGTCATCGCGCGCCACATCGCGGCGCAGCGGGATCATCCCGTGATGGCTGAAGGCGGCCTGTCCGGCGCGCGACAGCATGAAATCGAGAAAGGCGCGCGCTGCATTGCGATGAGGCGCCCCCCGCGCGATCAATGCCACGCGCGATCCGATCAACACATAATCGCGCGGGATCAGCACGCCGAAATTGGGATCCCGGCTCGCCCGGTCCAGCGCATAGGAGCCGATCAGATTATAGGCGAAAAGCATCTTGCCGCTGCTGACATCATCAATCATCCGCGCGGTGGAACTGTACAATTGCGGGTTGCTCAGACCGATCGCAGCCACCAGATCCCAGTTGTCGCGGTCAATGCGCAGATCCTCAGTGATATAGAGAAAACCGGTCGGGCTGGCCTTGGGATCATACATGGCCACCCGCCCGCGAAAGGCGTCCGCCCGCCGGTGCAGCAGGCTGGCCATTTCGTCATGATCGCGCGGCAGATCGGCGGGCGCCACCAGACGCTTGTTATAGCCGATCACGATGGGTTCGGAGGTGACGGCATAGGCCTGATTTTTCCAGACCGCCCAGCCGGGCAGCGCCGCACCCTCGGGCGAGGCATAGGTCTGGGCATAGCCGTCATTGACCAGCTTGATCTGAAGGTCCATCGCCGAATTGATGACCAGATCGACGGCGGGCCGGCCGCTGTTGATCTCTGCGCGCGCCCGCTCATAAACGTCGCTGGCCGAGAGTGATTCATAGCGGATGGCGATTTTGGGATAGATGCGGTTGAACGCGCTCGCCACCTCGTCAAACTGGGCGCGGTCGGTCGAACTGTAGATGACCAGCGCCTGTTCAACGCCCGGACGGACGCCATCCGCGCCCGAACACCCGGCAAGCATCAGGGGAGCTGCCAAGAAATATGAAAAGCCCCTCCTTTTGCCGGGGGCCGATTGGGGCCTGTCCATCCTCGCCTCTTTTGTATTGGTTGAAGCGGTACTAGGCTTGGAGGCTTTCACCGGCCTTTCATGGTTTGAGGAAATTGCAGTCATGGCGCGGGTTCTCCTTGTTGAAGATGATCGGACACTGGCTAGTGGTCTGATTACACTTATTAAAAATTCCGGCTTTGCCATTGATGCGGTGCGTTCGGGCGAGGAAGCGCTCGATGTGGCAGAGGCCGAACCCTATAATCTTATCATATGCGATGTCGGCCTTCCCGGCATGTCGGGCTTTGAAACGATCCGGCGTTTGCGCGCGCGCGGGGCCACGGTGCCGGTGCTGTTCCTGACCGCAAGGCATGAGCGCGAAGACCGCATTCAGGGGCTCGATCTTGGCGGCGACGATTATCTGGGCAAGCCGTTTGATGCCGATGAATTGCTGGCCCATATCAGGGCGCTGGTCCGCCGCTCGGCAGGCTCGGCCAGCCCCTTGCTGCGCGTGGGGCAATTGCTGTGCGATTTTTCCGCGACCAGCGCGACCGTTGCTGATCGCCCGCTGGTTCTGCCCCGGCGCGAATGGTCGGTGCTTTGGGCGCTGGCCTCGCGCGCGGGCAAGGTGGTGCCCAAGGAGAGGCTGCTCTCCGAAGTCTTCGACTATGACGATCCGGTCGGCTCGAACGCGGTCGAGGTGTACATCACCCGCCTGCGCAAGAAACTGGCGCCCGATGGGCCAAAGATCACATCGCTGCGCGGGCTGGGCTATATGATGGATGCGTCCTGACATGGTGTTGGGGGCAAGATGGTCGCTGGCGCGGCGCCAGTTGGTGGTGCTGGTTTCGTCGCTGACCGGGGTGGCCCTGCTGCTGGGCCTGAGCGGCTCGTGGTACATCCATAATTTTGCCGAGCGCACATCGGATCGAGTGCTGCGCGCATCGGCCAATGCCGTGTCCGAAACCGTGACGCTGGAGCGCGGCCGGATCAGTCTCGAAGTGCCCCCCGGCGCCTTCGGCATGCTGGAGGACAGCGCCCGCGACAATGTCTATTACGTGGTGCGCAGCGGACGCCAGATCATCACCGGATATGCCGATTTCCCCGTTGCGGCCACCATGCCCGCGCCCGATGAAACGCTTTATCGCTATGACCGCTATCTGGGCCAAAATGTGCGCGTGGCGACGCAGGCCCGCTATCTGACCGACAATCATCTGCCCGTGGTGGTCGAGGTCGCCGAAACGCTTGATGAGCGCGGCTTGCTGGAACGCCGGATGCTGACGGGTCTGGTGGCGCTGGAAATCGCGCTGGTGGCTTTTGCCGCCCTGCTGATCCGCCCGGCGGTCAATTGGGGTCTGCAACCGCTGACCCGGTTGCGTCTGGCGATGGATGCCCGCAAAGCCAATGCCGATGTCTTCGTCCCGCTGGATGCGACACAGGCGCCATGGGAATTGCGCGGGCTGATCGAGACCTTCAACAATCTGCTTCAGCGCCTGAACCACACCACCCGGCGCGTGCGCGAATTTACCGCCGATGCCTCACACCAGATGCGAACGCCGCTGGCCGCGCTGCGGGCCCATCTGCATCTGGCGCGGCAGGCCGATATCACCGAGGCGGAACGCCAGACCGCGCTGGCCGAGGTGGACGCCTCGGCGGATCGCCTGCAACGGTTGCTGAATCAATTGCTGGCGCTGGCGCGTTCGGAAAATGTCCTGAAACAGGCCGCGCGCTCGGTTGAACTCAACGCTCTGGTGGCCGAAACGGCAAGGGAGCTGGCGCCCCGCGCAATCCGGCGCGGGATTGAAATCCATTTCGATGCCGATAGCCCCGTCATGGCCGCCATCGACCCTCTCATTCTGGCCGAAATGTTGGGCAATCTGATCGACAATGCGATCCATTACGGGCGGGAGGATGGCTGCATCATCCTGCGCGTGCTGCGCGATCAGGGCGAAGCGGTGATTGAGGTCGAGGATGACGGCCCCGGCATCCCGCCCGACCAGCGCACCACGGTTTTCCAGCGCTTTCACCGCCTGCCCCGTGATTATGACACCCATGGCAGCGGACTGGGGCTGGCCATCGTGCGCTCGCTGGCCGACACCGCCGGGGTGCGGGTCGAGCTGGGCGATGGGGCTAATGGCGGCGATGCGTCTCCGGGCCTGCTGGTTCGCCTGACCATTCCGGACGGGGAAGCGCAGCTATGAAAGGCTTGCGAAAGCCAGCGCGCCTAAAAGCGGGGCCGAGAGGGGCGGCCGATCGCCCCCGCGGGAGAGTGTAATGTCCAAAAGATCTTCTGGCTGGCGCATGTGTGTCGCCTCGGCTCTGACCATCGGCGCGATGCTGGGCGCGCATGCCCATGCGCAGGTGGCCAGCAATGTCGGCTATGGCGCGCGCAAGTTCGACGGGTCGAGCGGAGTGCCGAAAAAGCCTGACCAAGCCAAGGAACTGGCGCTCAAGATTGCCCAGCCTTTCAGCGTGGCGAGCGTTGGTGATCTGCTGCAATTCCAGCCATTTGCCACCTCTAATGACCCGGCCGTGAGGGCCGCTATCGAGCCCCTGCGCAAGGCTGATGTGACCACCGGCGATTTTGAAAACGAGATCATGGATTTCGACAATTTCGCCCATGCCGGGGGCAATCTGGCGACGAAGGAAGTAGCCGATGACTGGCGCCTGATGGGCATTGATCTGGTCAGCCGGGCCAATAACAAGGACCCGCGCGCTCCGGGTGTCTGGAACAACCTGAAAGAGGTAGAGCGCGTTGGCATCACCCATGCTGGCATCGCCCACAGCCTGCCCGAAGCCCGCATGGCGCGCTATTTCGCCACACCCAAGGGGCTGGTCGGTTTTGCGGGCATCTATGCGCTGGGCGGGCTGGACGCCTGCTGCGCCGGGGGCACACGGGTCCATGTATCGCCCGCCCAACTGGCCGGTGTGCGCGCAATGAAAGCGGCCATTCTGGCACGCCGCGACGAGGTTGAAGTGCCGGTTCCCCTGCCCGCGCCCGATGCCGATGGCGAGACCAAGCTGTTTGGCCTGACCTTTACCACCGCCACGGTTCCCTCCGATGAGCCTATGGTCAAACCCGCGCTCTATCCGGGCGATGGCGCGGCGGGGCCGGACGACGGCATCCGTAATTCCTTGCGCCTGACGCTGTTTCACGGCGTGACGGCGGCGCAGATGGTGCTGCTGCGCAATATTGCCGGACAGCCGGACGCGGGAGAGCATGGGGGAGACCTGAAGGCCTTTGGCACGCAGTTTCGCGTGATGGACCGTCCCGGCGAACATAGTTTCGACATGAACCCGCAGGACCTGCGCGAGATCCTGACTCAGATCCGCACCGCCAAACAGGCCTCCGACCTGCTGGTGACCAACATCCACTGGCACCAGAACCGCTATGATTTCCAAGCCTATTCCTACGATCACTTCCCCGCCGATTTCGAAATCAAATTCGCCCATATGGCGGTGGATCAGGGGGTCGATGTCTTTGTGGGGCAAGGCGTCCATACGCTCAAAGGCATTGAAATCTATAAGGGCAAGCCGATATTTTACGGCACCTCCAATTTCATTTTTCAATCCGCCATCATGCCCTTGCCCAAGGGGCATTATCCAGGACAGAAGCCGGGCGAAGGCGCTTTCCACGGCCCGTTCAAGGAATTTGAGGAAGCCAATGCAGCTGGCGGCCCGATTGTGGGCGAACATGAGTTTCAGGGCTTCTGGCAGCTTAAGCCGACGCTGGAATCCTATGTCGCCTATACCAATTTTGACGGTGGCAAGCTCAAGGAAGTGGTGATCTATCCGGTCGATCTGGGCCAGACGCCGCGCCCCGGTTCGCAGGTGGGCATTCCGCGTAAACCCTCGCCCGAGGTGGCCAAAAAGATCCTCGACGAAATCGTGGAATATTCCAAACCCTTTGGCACTAACATCACGATCGAAGATGGGGTGGGCTATATCCGCTTCCAATGAGCATAGATCCATCGGTCGTATGAAGCGGGGTGTGGAGGATACCCTTCACACCCCGCTTCTCTTTACGCCGGTTGCCCGCGTGACTTGCCAAGCCAGAGCGTCATACCGCACCCCGCCAACGTAAGCAGCGCCAAGGGCAGCAACGCGATGGCGAAAGAACCACTGCGCTCTTGCAACACGCCAAACAGCGTGTTCACCCCCGATGTGCCCAGATGCGCGATAGCGTTGATCGCGGCGAGCCCCGCTGCGGCGTCACGTGCGCCCAGCGTCTCGCTGGACAGCGCCCAGAACGGCCCCTTGAGCGCATAGTTGGCCATCAGCACCACCACCAGCAAGGCCATCGTAGCAACCAGAGCATGCGTGAGCAGCGTGAGAAACAGCGCGGCCGAGGTGACCAGCAGCGGCGCTGCCGTGGCGCCAATGCGGCTGCCCTTGATATCGGCGCGATGGCCCCAAAAGACCATAAAGCCCGTGGCCGCCGCGAAAGGGAGCATGTTAAGGAGGGCTGTTTCCCAAAGTGTCAGCCCAAAAGACTTGATAATCTGGGGCTGCCACAAGGAGAGCACGTTGCTGGTGGCCGAACTGCCGCAATAGATCAACGCCAGTGCCCAAATGCGGCGGTCAGCGATCACTTTCCATGCCCGGCCATGCCCTCCTTGCGCCGCGCCACGCTCGGCAGCCAGCGTTTTGGTCAGCCACTCCCGTTCGGCCTCTGTAAGCCAGTGGATCTGATCGGGCCGGTCCGCCAGCACGAAAGGCACCAGCAAGCCCAGCACAACCGCAGGCAACGATTCCAGAAGGAACAACCATTGCCACCCCTTGATCCCCCATGCCCCGTCCAGCGCCAGCAGCATCGCCGAGAGGGCTGATCCCACAACATTCGACAGCGGGATCGAGATCATGAACAGCGCGACGATACGGCTGCGATGGGCGCCGGGAAACCATTGCGACAGGTAAAGGATGACGCCGGGGAAAAAGCCTGCCTCGGCCGCGCCCAGCAGAAATCGCGCGAGCGAAAAGCTGACCGGCCCGCGCACCGCCACCATCGCCAACCCCGCCAGCCCCCACGTGATCATGATCCTTGCGATCCACAGCCGCGCGCCAAAACGCTCCTGTGCCAGATTGCTGGGCACCTCGAACAGCACATAGGCCACAAAGAACAGCCCGCTGCCAAAGCCGAAAGCCGCAGGACCAATGCCAAGCTGGGGGCCCATCGTCAGCGTGGCAAAACCGATATTAGAGCGGTCGATAAAGGCGACGAGGTAACCGAGGATCAGGACCGGCAGCAGCCGGAGCGACAACTTGCGAATGACTATGCGTTCAATGTCTTCCATCATGCAGCTCCCGGAGCGACCACACAGAATGTGGATGTTCCTGTTCTCGTTATTGACAGGCAGGCTTTACGGACCGGCCCTTTCGCCAACCTTTCAAGTACATTGACCGAGGCTTTCATGGTTCATCGGATGTCAAATTCCTTTATTTACGGCGCATGTGAACCACATTTCAAAAGTATCATCTTCGATTTTTCATGAAAATTTACGAAAAATAATCCAAAAACAGCGGTTATTTTCATCAAAATTTTTCGCTTTACCAGTTCACTCTAAATAAAACTTTGCTTCTCGTTCCAAGTTCAAACACGGCTCCCACGATATGGATAGATCATCCTTTGGTTTGTTATAGCACCGATGGCCTGGTTTTATCGCCCAAGTTTGAAAACTGCTTCCCTATACCGCCGTCGCAAATGGGCGGCTACACTTGCCGCGTAATGAGTCTCGCTCCAGACCGCCTTGGGAGATTTTGTCGCCGGCCATCCGGAGCATGTGGCTGAATGGCAGAACGCATGGACGAAAATCTAAGACCTCGTCAGCAAATCTATAGATTATATTGATAGTTTGATAATTCAATATTGATTATTCTTCTAAATCCAACGCGAGTAAATGAAAGGCATGCAAATTTAGACCACAAAAGGGAAGAGGTATGTATCCGTTTGACAAGGCGCAGCCGTTTGTCATGAACCGCTGGTATATCGCGGCTTTTTCAAACGAAATCACCCGATCCCCGCTTGCCCGAACGATTTTAGGCAAGCCATTGGCCCTTTATCGAACACAAGCGGGCAAAGCGGTGGCCATGTATGGCCTATGCCCGCATCGCTATTTCCCACTGGCCCAGGGACGGGTCGAAGGCGACACTCTGGTCTGCGGTTACCACGGCTTTGTGTTTGAAGCCGATGGCAAATGCAGCGGCATCCCTTCCCAAGGCACCGGCACAGGCTTTTGCCAGCCCACCTACCGCATCGAGGAGCGAGGTCCACTCTGCTGGATCTGGCTGGGGGATGAGGCTAGGTGTGATCCAGATCTGATCCCGCCTTATGAGGATTTCGGACTGGGCGTCGAGGGATGGCACTATAGTTCGCCCAACCATTTCACGATCAAGGCCCGCGCCCAGTTGCTGATCGACAATCTGATGGACCTGACTCACCTGCCCTATCTGCACCATCATATCGCAGGCGGCGAGGCGATGAAGGCCATGCCCATGCGCGAGGAAGAGCGCCAGCACAGCTATCGCCTGATCCGCAGCGGCAAACTGCCATGGGGCGGATTCCACGATATGTTATGGGGGGCAGAGCATAGGTACGAAGGGCTGGCCGACTGGGAGTCCATCACGGATTTCTATGGCCCGGAACTGATCCGCACCAATATGCCGCTGTTCGTCAAAGTGCCGGGGCATGAACAGGTGCCGCCCGCGCTGGGCCATTTGCATATCCTGCATGGCATCACCCCGGAAACCACGACGAGTTCGCACTACTTTGGCTTTGCCAATCGCAATTTCCGCCTTGATGATGAAGCGCTTGATACGTTCCAACTGGAATCGGACAAGAAGATTCGTCAGCAGGACATTGACGCGATCGAGGCCATCGAACCCCATGTCGATGCCGCATCGCGGGTCCAGCGCGAATTACTGGTCAAATCCGATGGCCCCGCCGTTAAGGTCCGCCGCCGCATCGCCAAGATGCTGGAGACCGAAGCGTGAGCGGCGATCACCTCTGCGTCTGCGGCCCCGAACGCGCGCCGATCCCGGTTATGCAACGGGGCAAGCATCTGGTGGTCGATCTGCATTGCCACATCAATATCGCCAGTGCCGAAGCGCTGGTGCGCGCAGAGGTCGACAATCCACCCAACCCGCTGGCCTTCATGTCGCAGGCATCCATCACCACCAATGCCAGGCTTTTCGCCACCATCGGGCGAAAGTTGAATGGTATCGACGAGAGGTTGGAGGACATGGACCGCCTTGGCGTCGATGTGCAGGCAATCAGCCCCTCACCCGGCCAATATTACTATTTCGCGCCCGATGAACTGGGCCGCGATGCCGCGCGGATCGTCAATGACGGCATCGCAGCGGCGGTGGCGCAGCATCCCGACAGGCTGGTGGGCATGGGAACGGTGCCTTTGCAGAATGTCGAGATGGCGGTGCAGGAAATGCGCCGCTGTGTGGGCGATCTGGGGCTGCGCGGGATTGAGATCGGCACCAATGTCGCGGGCCGCGAACTGGCCGATGAGGCGCTTCGTCCTTTCTTCGCGGCGGCCGAGGATCTGGGCGTGCTGGTGTTCATGCATCCGCTGGGCTTTACCCATAGCGAGCGATTGGCCGAACATTATCTCGACAATATCATCGGCAATCCGCTCGAATCCTCCATCGCGCTCAGCCATCTGATTTTCGGCGGCGTGCTGGAACAGCATTCCGGGCTGAAATTATGCGTGGCCCATGGCGGCGGCTATTTGCCCGCCTATTGGGGGCGGATGGATCACGCCTTTCGCGCGCGGGAAGATTGCCGCCAGTTTATTGCGCGCGAACCTTCCACCTATTTGCGTCAGGTCTGGCTCGACACACTGGTGTTCGATCGGGATCAACTCGACAGCCTGGTTCGCAGCCATGGCGCGGACAGATTGTGTCTGGGCACGGATTACCCCTTCGATATGGGCGAGCCGGATCCGATTGGCTTTCACGATCATTTGCCCGATGGAATCAAGGCCCGCCTGCTCGGCCTGAATGCAGCGGAGTTGCTGGGGCTGGTGCCGAAAGGCTGCTCCTGCGCTTCAGATTAAGCGCAATCCATTCCATCAGGGAAATTGATTTCTGACGGTTCAATTGTTGATTGGACCGATGGTCGGGACACGTGATTTTATCGCGCACCACAGCAAAAAAATAAAAGGGAGAGTGACATGAGATCAGCCTATTTCCTTGCGTCCAGTGCGCTGGCGCTGGCCATGCCCGACGTCACGCGGGCCGCCGAGTCCGCAGACGCACCGGGCATTCAGGACATCGTCGTCACCGCACAGCGCCGTAGCGAGAGCCTGCAAAAGGCCGCCATCGCTGTGTCGGCAATCGGTGGCGATGAATTAAGGACGGCAGGCGTCACCCAGACCACTGCGCTTGGCAATATGGTGCCTTCGCTGCAAGTGGCGCCGGCCGCCGGGCCTTACAATCTGTTCTATCTGCGCGGAGTGGGCAATTTCAACGGCAATGCCTTTTCCGATTCAGCCATCGCGTTCAATTTCGCCGGGGTTTACATCGGCCGTCCCTCCGCGACCGCAGGCTTCTTCTATGATCTCGAACGTGTCGAAGTGGTCAAAGGCCCGCAAGGCACGCTTTATGGCCGCAATGCCACGGGCGGCGCGATCAATGTCTTGCCGAAGAAGCCGGAACTGGGTGTCTGGGGCGGGTTTGCCGGGGTTGATGTCGGCAATTATTCGGCGCTGCGGCTGGATGCCGCCGTCAACATCCCGATGGGCGACAAAGCCGCAGCGCGGATCGCGGCGATGCACGTCAAACACAACGGATATATGAACGATGGCACCGACGATCAGGACGATATCGGCCTGCGCGGCTCCTTCCGTTTTGAACCGAGCCATGCGGTGCGCCTCAATCTGGTCTCCGATTATTTCGATCAGGGCGGGCGGGGCTCAGGAATGACGCCACTGCTGGCGCCACAAGGCGTTGCAACGGCCACAACCTTCTCGCCCGATAGCCGCATCGGGATTTTCTCACCTCAGGGGCAGGCCTTCTATTCCAGCCAACAGGCCGGTACTCTGGGGCGGACGTTCCAGACTTTTCCGTCCGGTTTCCAGCCCTATTTGCGCAATCACTTTCTGGGAATTTCAGGGTCTGCGGAATGGACGAGCGATTTCGGCGCGCTTACCATACTGCCGTCATATCGCGAAGGGCATCTGAATTATAACAGTTTTTCACCCGGTTTTCAGGTCAATGCGGTCGAGCGAAATGCGCAAACCAGCGTTGAGGCACGTTTTGCCACGCCCGAGTCAAAGCCTTTGCGCGCTCTGCTAGGCGCCTTCTATTATCACGATCACACCTACGGTCCTTTTGGCGATTACGCGTCCAACTGGAACGCCCAATATGACAAGGACATGTTGCTCAACACGACCAGCAAGGCGCTGTTCGGACGGCTGACCTATGCCGTAACCCCCGACATTCGGCTGACCATCGGCGGCCGGCAAACCTGGGAAGACAAGGATTTCAACGGCAGCCGTGTCTCGTTGACGCGCATTTGCACAGCGGCGGCCTGTCCGACCGCGCCCTCGCTGCCCTTTGGCCCGACACCGGCCGCACTGGGCACATTCCCGTCGGTCCTTGTCCCCACGCTGGGGCCTGCACCTTACGGTGGATTGCCCGATGTCGTGAATGCTCCCAATGTCATTCAGGCGGCAACCGTCTTTACCAATAATCAGGCCAAGAGCTTCAGCAAATTCACCTGGCGCGCGGGCGCGGACTGGGACATCACCCCCCGCAATCTGGTCTATGCCTCGTTCGAAACCGGGTTCAAGGCGGGCGGCTTCTTCTACAGTCCGAATGGCGCGGGAGGCGCCTTCGATCCCGAAACGCTTCAGGCCTTCACACTAGGCTCCAAGAACCGCTTCTGGGGCAATCGGGTCCAGTTGAACCTCGAACTCTATCGCTGGAAATATAACAATCAGCAGATCAGCCATTTGCTGACTGTGGCCAGCGTGCCGACTTTCGTGACCGAGAATGTAGGACGCGCGACCTTTCAGGGTTTTGAACTTGAAGCAAGATTTGCGGCAACCGCCTTGACCACCCTGTCCGCCGACCTGCAATATCTCGACGCCAGCTATGACCGGTTCATCTTCCAGAGCCCCAATTCCAACGGCGGCACGTTTAACGGCACGTCCTGCCCCACCGCCGGCTTTACCGGTTCAGGGGCCTATATTGTGAATTGCAGCGGGAAACGCCCCGTTAACGCCCCCGAATGGACACTCAATCTGGGGATTGAACAGCATGTACCGGTATCCTTTGGAGAATTCACGGTAAATGCCAAGGCGCATTACCAAACCGCCACGCTGATCGGGATGGAATTCGCGCCGGTCGAAACGCAAAGTGGCTATTGGCTGGCCGATGCGCAGATCAACTTCAGTCCACGATCCTCGGCCCTCTCGCTCGGGCTGTATATGAACAATATTTTCGACAAGACGCTTATATCTCAGGCGTTTCCGACGCCGGGAACCAGTTTCTATGCAACCACCCTTCGACCACCCCGGACCTTTGGGGGGCGTCTGTCCTATAAATTCTGAAGACTGGAATACGGGGAGAGGTCAGACCTCTCCCCTTTATAGTTGGACGGGCATTGATATATCGCTGAGCAAGCGCAAAATCCAATGGATGCCGGGATCGTTGTCACGCACCTTATGCCATTGTGCAATCTGGACTATTTCTGGAAACGGCGTCCAGGTTTCGTGAATGGCAATCGGATAAAACCTTGCAAAATGCTCGGCATAGCGCCGGTGCATGGTCGCCAGTCGACGGGTGCCAACCACCCCGCGACACAGATCGCCAAAACTGGGCAGCAGAACTTCCACCCGGCGCTCACGGTCCATTTTCTCGATATATTGGTCGGTTACCGATGGCCGACGGTCAGGGCCAAACGTGGATACCGCATGGCCGACCTCAAAGAAGACCTCCTCAGATATGGTCGTATAACCGGCCCCCTGCCAGCTGATGATGACATCGCTATCCCGCCACAATTCAAGAACCGGATATTTGGCATTCACATAGGGTTGGACCGAGATCACCACATCCACTTCCGCGCGTTCAAGCCTTTCAGTGGCTTGCACGCTGGGCGGGATCACTTCAAATGTGACTTTGGGCGCCAGCGCCGAGGCTCGCACGAACAATTCGGCCAGCCCGATCGTATAGGCGTAATCCGAAGCAACGATGCGGAAATGGCGGTTGGAAGTCGCCGGGACAAAATCGCCCGCACGCGTGATCTCTCCGCGAATTTGCAGCAGGGCACGACGCACCGGCCCTGACAGATCCTCCGCCTTGGGCGTGGGCTGCATCTTGCGTCCGTGCAGCACCAGCAAATCGTCGCTGAAATAATCCCTCAACCGGTTAAGCGCGCCCGTGACGGCCGGTTGCGTCAGGTTCAACCGCCGAGCCGCCGCCGAGACATTTCGCTCCTCGATCAGGGCCTCGAAAGCCACCAGAAGGTTCAGGTCAAGACCATCAAATCGCATCGCCTTTATGTATCAGCATGACTTATACCAAGCAACTGAAATATTCGATTGGACGTTAACTCCCTCCTGACCGATGAAGCTCCGGACACTTGGATGCGCGTGCTTTTTCATCGCGCCTTGAAACAGAAACCGGGGAGAGACGCCATGATGCTGCGCAAGCTGCACCATGTAACATTTCATATACGCGATCTGGCGCAAACCGAACAATTCGCCCAGGATTTCGGCCTCATTACTATTGAGCGTTCCGCAACCCGACTGGTCATGGCGACACAGGGCAGCGATGCCTTTGCCTATGTTGCCCATCAAAGTGACGAACCAAAATTTATCGGTTTCGCCTTCGAGGTGGCCAGCGAGGCCGATCTGGAAGAAGTCATCTCGGCCCATGGCGCCGAAGGTATTGTTGAACTGGACCTGCCCGGTGGCGGGCGCTGTGCAACGTTGATCGATCCCAACGGGTTTCGCGTGGATCTGATCCATGGCGCGGGCACAAAGCAAGCCCTGCCCCCCTATCCCGACTGGCAGATGAACTCACCGCTCGCCTATCCGCGCGAGGGCCGGTTTGAACCCAAACGGCCGATGGCCCCGGCCAAGCTGTTTCGGCTGGGCCATATCGGCCTGTTCGTCCCTAATTTCCTCGCCAGCCTGCCCTGGTACAAGGATGTGCTGGGCCTGATCCCCAGCGATATCTATCACGTTCCGGGCCTGCCCCATGTCCAGATCATCGGTTTCCTGCGCCTCGATCATGGCGAGGAACTGGTCGATCACCATTGCATCGCGCTGATGCAAAGCATGGACGGGCGCACGGACTGCCACCACATCAGCTTTGAAGCGCAGGATTTCGAGGCGCAGTTCATGTCGCACCGCTATCTGGAATCGCGCGGCTATGATCTGGTCTGGGGCGTTGGACGCCATCCCCATGGCAGCCATGTCTTTGACGTCTGGCGCGACCCCGACCGCAACCGCTTCGAAACCTTCACCGATACCGACCGCCTGCGCAAATCGGACGGCACCCGCATTCACGATGTCCACGACGTCGAAATGGATGTGTGGAGTTCGGACCCGCCCGATCGCTATTTTTCCTGAACAGCCCCCCAAAAAAACAAGCGAGAGAACACATGACAGACCACAGCTTCCTTAAACCCCTTCCCGCAGCCCCCCGGCCTGAGGGCATCGACGATATGACCGGGCTGGTATCCGGGTCGTTTGGCATCGGCACATTCCGCGATGGCGATGCCGAGCCTTTCCCCGGCGTGGTGCTGCCCGGCGGCGGGGTGTACAGTCTGGCAGAGGAATACCGCGACACCCATGCGGCGTTTGCGGATTGGGAGCGCGCCTCCAATCTGGCCAATGATGTGGCCGCGCGTCAGGATCGCCATGCCCATGACTATCGCGCGTTGACCATTCTGCCGGTGCTGGCCCATCCCAACATGCTGTGCGCCGGGTCCAATTACCGTCAGCATGTCGCCGAGATGATGACCTTCAACAAGTTCAATCAGGACAAGCGCCTCGCTGGCGAGAGCGACGAGCAGTTCTTTGCCCGCAACCTGCGTGAAATCGACCGCCGTGCGCGCGAGGGCATGCCCTATTTCTGGACCGGCCTGCATTCCTCGCTCTGCGGTGCCAATGAGGATGTGCCGCTGCCGCTGGTGGGCGAACATCCCGATTGGGAGCTGGAATTCGGGGCCATCGTCGGCAAAACGGGCCGCTATGTTCGCCCGGACGAGGCGGGCGACCTGATCGCGGCCTATGTCATGGTCAATGATATCGGCACCGTCGATGAATTCCGCCGCGCCGATGTGCGCTTCATGTATGATTGGGTCAGCAAACATCAGCCCAATTTCAAGCCCTTCGGCCCCTTTGCCGTGCCCAAGGAATTTGTCGATCGCAACAAAGTCCAGATCCGCCTGAAAGTGAATGGCGAGATCCGCCAGGACTGGCCGATTTCCGACATGATCTTTCAGCCCGAACAGATCCTTTCCTATGCCTCGGAACGCATCCGACTGGTTCCGGGCGATCTGCTGATCACCGGTTCGCCGCCGGGCAATGGCGCCATGTGGGGCAATGCATGGCTGAAACCCGGCGATGTGATGGAAAGCGAGATCACCTATCTGGGCCGCCAGACCAACCGGATTGTTGCCGAGGAAACCGGAGGCCGTACACCCACCTACGGCCCCTTTATCACGGAGTGGTGACATGAAGCTGCCTGCCGGCAACGCGGCAAACATAGGCCTGAGCATTCTGCGCTTTGTCTCAGGCCTGATCTTCATGCAACATGGTGTGCAAAAACTCTTCCTTTGGCCCGCCAGCCCACATCATTCGGGGCCGATGGTGGTTTTCAGCATCGCAGGACTGGCAGGCTTTCTCGAATTCTTCGGCGGTCTGTCCATCGTCTTTGGCCTTGGCACACGGGCTGTTGCTTTCATTTTGAGCGGCGAGATGGCCTTCGCTTACTGGATGGTCCATTTCCCGGCCGGGCTGGGCATGAAAGACGGTTGGATGCCGGTCGTGAACCAGGGTGATCTGGCCATCCTGTTCTGCTTCGTTTTTCTCTATCTGGCGCTGGCGGGCGGCGGACCGTGGAGCATCGACGCCCTTATGGCAGGCTGCCGGTCAGATAATGCAAATAATGGGTGAGGATCACATGACATTTCTGCGCAACGCCTGGTATCCGGCGGCATGGTCACATGACCTTGGCGAAACACCTCTGGAACTCCAGATTCTGGATCAGATGATCGTGGTGTTTCGCGGCGAGGGCGGGCATCCCAAGGCGCTGTATGACGCCTGTCCGCATCGCTTTGCTCCCTTGAGCCGGGGCAAATTGCGCGATGGCAGGATCATCTGTGGCTATCATGGGCTGGAATTTGATGGCACCGGGCGCTGTGTCCGTAATCCCCACGGCAATGGCAAGACCGTTTCGGCGCTTCACGTCCAATCTTTCCCGGTTGCCGTGCGCTATGGCATGGTGTGGGTCTGGATGGGCCATGCAAGCCTTGCCGACAGCCATCCGCTGCCCGAACTGCCCTTGTTTGATGATCCTTCACTTACTTGGGTTTATGGACAACTCGATGTGCGGGTTAATTACGAGTTGGTCACGGACAACTTGCTCGACCTGACACACGTCGAGTTTCTCCATCCCTTTCTTGCCTCACCGGGCAATTCGGTTCGCACGCATTATCACTGCGAACAAACGGGCGATGAAGTCCGCTCGGTCTATACGATCAAGGAGGAACCGGTCACCGGCCTGTTCCAACTGCTGTGGCCTGATGCTCCGGCGACGGCCAATATGGTAGCTGACATTGTCTGGCAGGCCCCTGCCCGCCTCTCCCTGAAAACCAGCATGGGGCAAGGCGAAAGCCCGGCCGCGCACGATCCGCAACTGGTGGTCATGCATCTGCTGGTCCCGCAGGGCGAAGGGGCTACGCGTTATTTCTGGGCAGCGGGACGCAATAGCGCCAAGGACTGCGAGAATGTCTCGGCCATGTTGAAACAGGGAACACAAAACGCCTTTGAATGTGAAGACGAACCGATGATTGCGGCCGTGCGCAGCCGAATGCGGTCGAACGATCTTATGGCTCACAAGCCCGCCATTTTGCCGTTCGATGAAGGCGCAGTCAGGGCAAGGCGCATCGTCACGCGCATGCTTGACGAGGAACGCGCCAAGCATGCGGCCCTTTAAGACGGGAGCGCAGGAATTGACCCGCCGTTTCATCGACCTGTCGATCACCTTGTGCAATGACGTGATCACCGATCCTCCGTTCCTCAAGCCGGAGATCACTTATCAGCGGCATGCCGAGACGATGGGTGAGCTGGGCCATTTCTTCCCCGGCGTGACGGCCGAGCAGACCCCCGACGGGGCCGGTTTTGCGGCGGCCGAATGGGTGAAGCTGACCACCCATTCGGGCACGCATCTGGACGCGCCCTATCATTTCCATCCCACGATGGACGCGGCCAGCGGCGAGGCCAAGCGCTCGCTGACCATCGACGAGATCCCGCTGGAATGGTGTTTCCAGCGCGGAGTGAAGCTGGATTTCCGCGCGTTTCCTGATGGCTATGTCGTCACCGCGCAGGATGTCGAGGATGAACTGGCGCGCATCGGGCATGAGCTGGCCCCGCTCGACATCGTGCTGGTCAATACCGCGGCAGGCATGGCGGTGGGCAACCCCAACTATGTCAACATCGGCTGCGGCATGGGCTATGAGGCGACCATGTATCTGACCACGCGCGGCGTGCGCGTGACGGGCACCGATGCGTGGAGCTGGGACGCGCCCTTTGCCCATACGGCGGAAAAGGTGAAGGAAACCGGCGACACGTCCCTCATCTGGGAAGGCCACAAGGCCGGGCGTGACATCGGCTATTGCCATCTGGAAAAGCTGCATAATCTTGAAGCCCTGCCCCCGCATGGCTTCACGGTTTCGCGCTTCCCCCACAAGATCAAGGGCGCATCCGCAGGCTGGACCCGCGCCGTGGCCATCATCGAGGAATAATCATGCGCCTTGCTACCTTGCGCAACG
>NZ_JABGCB010000037.1 GCF_013149295.1 Novosphingobium sp. SG751A | reverse complement strand
CACCGCAAGCTAGCCGCCTAAAACCAACCCCCAGACGAGGCCCGCACCCCGCTAATCTACGACGCAATTTGTGCCAAATGTTCTGATGACGGACAGCCGACAAACAGGGTCTTCTTGACCAGGCGCGCCATGATGTCGTCGTCGGCACCCCAACTCCAAAACAGTGCGGCGAGTGTCACGTCGATCACGATCAGCGTGGTGGCGATGAAGGCCACTTCGCCGCTGAGGAGGCCGAAGCCGCTATCGATGTAGCGGGTGAAGACCTCCAGGAAATGGTCGATGACGCCTGTGCCGCCCATGATCTCAACGCGCCTCGTTCGTATGGGAGTCGATCGCCGGCGCGGTCTCGTTGACCGCGGGGTCGCGCGGGGCCAGAGGGTTCTGCGGCTGACCATTCGGGCCCGGCGCTTGCGGCGCCGGCTGCGGCTGCAGGGCCTGCGATGGCTTCAGAAAGCGGTCGCGGTTGTCCGCCCAGGCCTGAAGACAGGCGGGATCGCGGGTGCCGGCTTCGCCGAGCTGCTGGCACCGCCGCAGCTCGGTCTTCAGCGGATCGACGCCGGTCTGGGTGGCCGCGGCGACGCCGCGATAGAGCGGCGGATCGTCCTTGCGGGAGAGCTCAATGGCCGTCGCCGTGATCGCAAAGGTCACGAAGCCGATGGCGCCGACACGCGCGAGAGTCTTTCCGTCCATCGTCGCGCCCTCAGTTGCTGCCTGGGAACATCTGCGCATTGCCGGGCTGGTATCCGGCGCCGGGGGTCAGGAAGCGGCGGCGCTGCTCGCGGCCCTGTTCGGCCGCGGCCGACCGCTCGGCCTCGGCGAGCGCCTGGGCGCGGCCATTGGCCGAAACGACGGCGGTGAGATCGGCGAGCTGCTGGGCCTGCAACGCGAGGAGCTGGTTGCCGGCCTGCGTTGCCTGCAAGGCGCCGGTTGCGCCCTGGCTCTGGTCGACCAGCGCCGACATCTGGGTGCGGTTGGTGTCGATGTTGCCGACGACGCCGGCCTGAACGCGCATCGCGTCCTGTAGGCCCGAGACCGTATTGTTCCAGCGTTCCTTCGCCTGGGCGACGAGCTGCTGGTCGGAGGCGCTCATCGAGGCGCTGCCGGCGCCGTAATTTGTGCGGAACGCCTGGTCGATGTTCTGAACGTTGTAGGCGATGCCCTGCGCCTGCTGAAGAAGCTGCTGGGTACGCTGCACCGACTGCTGAAGCTGCTGGAGCGAGGAGAACGGCAGGCTCGCGAGATTGCGCGCCTGATTGATCAGGGACTGCGCCTCATTCTGCAAAGAAGTGATTTGGTTGTTGATCTGCTGCAACGCGCGAGCCGCCTGCAGCACGTTTTGCGCATAGTTGGTTGGGTCGTAGACGATGATGGCTTGGGCTGGCGTCGCGAAAACTGGCGCGAGCGCGGCAGGAGCCGCGAGTAGTGCTGCAGCGAATCGCGCTGCGCGGTAACGGCGCAATTTCATCATGGTTTCTCCAGGTTGGTGAGGTTGGGAATGAGGTCGGCCGCCCACACGACGCCGCGATGGCGCAGCCACGCCGCGAGGAAGCCCTCGCGTCCGTGCTCGGCGACGATCCGATCTATGGCGGCCTGGTCGGTCTTGGAGGATGCCGCGCAAAGCGCGAGCGCGACGTCGGTGAGGCCCAGCTCGAACAGCCGGTTGCCGCGACGGCTCTGGCAGTAATAGTCCCGCTTGGGCATGGCCCTGGCGAGGATCTCAATCTGCCGATCGTTGAGGCCGAAGCGGCGGTAGATCGCGGTGATCTGCGGCTCGATCGCCCGTTCGTTCGGCAGCAGCAGCCGGGTCTGGCAGCTCTCGATGATGGCGGGCGCGATCGCCGATCCGTCGATGTCGGACAGGGACTGGGTAGCGAAGATGACGCTGGCGTTCTTCTTGCGCAGCGTCTTCAGCCACTCGCGGAGCTGGCCGGCGAAACCCTCGTCGTCGAGGGCAAGCCAGCCTTCGTCGACGATGATCAGCGTCGGCTCACCGTTCAGCCGGTCCTCGATGCGGTGGAAGAGATAGGAGAGCACCGCCGGAGCCGCGGCCGTCCCGATCAAGCCTTCCGTTTCGAAGGCCTGGACGGTGGCGACACCGAGATGCTCGCTCTCGGCATCGAGCAACCGGCCGTAGGGCCCGCCGACGCAGTACGGCCGCAGCGCCTGCTTCAGGTCGTTCGACTGCAGCAGCACCACGAGGCCCGTCAGGGTGCGCTCGCCGATCGGCGCGCTCGCCAGCGACGACAGCGCGGTCCAGATCAACTCCTTGACCTCGGGCGTGACCTGAATGCTTTCGCGCATCAGGATCGCGACGATCCAGTCGGCGGCCCAGGCACGCTCTGCCGCCTCGTCGATCCGGGAGAGCGGCTGAAGCGCGACACTGTCGGCGGAGCCCTCGGTCAGGCCGCCGCCGAGATCGTGCCAGTCGCCGCCCATGGCGATGGCGGCTGCGCGGATCGAGCCGCCGAAGTCGAAGGCAAAGACCTGGGCTTGGGCGTAGCGGCGGAACTGTAGCGCCATCAGCGCCAGCAGCACCGACTTGCCGGCGCCGGTCGGTCCGACCACCAGCGTGTGACCGACGTCGCCGACATGGATGGAGAACCGGAACGGGGTGGACCCTTCGGTCTTGCCGTACAGCAAGGGGGGCGCACCAAAGTGCTCATCCCGTTCCGGCCCCGCCCACACGGCGCTTAGGGGTATCATGTGGGCGAGATTGAGCGTCGAGATCGGCGGCTGACGGACATTGGCGTAGACGTGGCCGGGCAGCGACCCGAGCCAGGCGTCGGCCGCGTTGATCGTTTCGGGCATCGCGGTGAAGTCGCGGCCCTGGATCACCTTCTCGACGAGACGGAGCTTCTCGGCCGCGACGCGGGGGTCATTATCCCAAACGGCGATCGTGGCGGTGACATAGGCCTGTCCGGCATAGTCGGCGCCGAGTTCCTGCAGCGCGAGGTCGGCGTCGGCGGCCTTGTTGGCGGCGTCGGTGTCGACGAGGGCGCTCGCCTCGTTGGTCATCACCTCCTTGAGGATCGCGGCGATCGACTTGCGCTTGGAGAACCACTGCCGCCGGATCTTCGTCAGCAGTTTCGTCGCGTCGGTCTTGTCGAGCAGGATCGCCCGCGTCGACCAGCGATACGGAAAGGCTAGGCGGTTCAGATCGTCGAGGATGCCGGGCGTCGTCGCGGTCGGAAATCCGACGATGGTCAGGATGCGCAGATGCGCGTCGGCAAGGCGCGGCTCCAGCCCGCCGGTGAGCGGCTGATCGGCCACCAACGCGTCGAGATACATCGGCGTCTCGGGAACGCGCACGCGATAGCGCTTCGTCGAGACGGTCGAGTGCAGATAGGTGAGCGTCTCGACATCATCGAGCCACGCGCATTCCGGCATGAAGGCCTCGACGAGCTGCAAGATGCGATCGGTGCGATCGACGAAGCCGCGCAGCGCCTCCCAGGCATCGACGCCGCGCTCGGCCTTGCCCTCGTAAAGCCAGCTCTCGGCGCGTGCGGCATCCTCGGCCGGTGGAAGGAAAGTGAAGGTCAGGAAATAGCTCGACTCGTAATGGACGGCGTCCTCTTCGAAGTCGGCCTTGCGCTCGGCATCGACCATCGCTGAGGCCGGATCGGGGAACCGGCTCGCCGGATAGGCGTCGACGGCATGGCGTTGCGCCTCGACGAAGATCGCCCAGCCGCTGCCGAGGCGGCGGAAGGCGCTGTTGAGGCGCCCCGCGACAGCGACCAGCTCGGCCTGCACGGCGGAATCGAGATCGGGTCCGCGGAAGCGCGCGGTGCGCTGGAAGCTGCCGTCTTTGTTGAGGACGATGCCGGGCGCGACGAGCGCCACCCATGGCAAGAAATCCGCAAGGCGGGTCGAGGTGCGGCGATATTCGGCGAGGTTCATCATGGCGCGCGCCTCAGACGTTCAGGTGACCGGGGATGCGGAGGTGCCGGCGGCCGACGTCGACGAATTGCGGGTCGCGCTTGGCCGCCCACACGGCGGCGAAATGGCCGATGGCCCAGAGACCGAGGCCGACCAGCCAGAGGCGAAGACCGAGACCGAGAGCGGCGGCGAGCGTGCCGTTGAGGATGGCGATGGCGCGAGGTGCGCCGCCGAGCAGGATGTGCTCGGTCAGTGCCCGATGGACCGGGACGGTGTAGCCCGGCACGTCGCCGCCGCTCTCGATCAGGCCCGCCATCAGACGAGCGCCCCGCCGCCGAACGAGAAGAAGGACAGGAAGAAGCTCGACGCGGCGAAGGCGATCGACAGGCCGAAGACGATCTGGATCAGGCGGCGGAAGCCGCCCGAGGTGTCGCCGAACGCGAGCGTCAGGCCAGTGACGATGATGATGATCACCGCGATGATCTTGGCGACCGGCCCCTCGATGGATTCGAGGATCGATTGCAGCGGCGCTTCCCACGGCATCGAGGAGCCGGAAGCGTGGGCGGCCGGGGCCAGCAGGACACTGGCCAGGAGGACGGATGCGGCTGTCGCCACATGGCGACGAAAATGCAGGGCGCGGCGGATCATGCGGGTTCTCCTTCGGGGGGCTGGGTTGCGGGGCGGACGTGGTAGTCGCCGTCGGGGCTGAGCCCTTCGATGCGACCGAGTTCGGCCAGGCGCCGGGTCGAGCCGCGGCCCGAGAGGACCGCGACAAGATCGATCGTCTCCGCGATCAGGGCGCGCGGGACAGTGATGACGGCTTCCTGGATGAGCTGCTCGAGGCGCCTGAGTGCGCCGACCGCGGTGCCGGCGTGGATCGTGCCGATCCCGCCGGGATGGCCGGTGCCCCAGGCCTTGAGCAAGTCGAGCGCCTCGGCGCCGCGCACCTCGCCGATCGGGATGCGGTCAGGCCGAAGGCGCAGCGAGGAGCGGACGAGATCGGAGAGCGTGGCGACGCCGTCCTTGGTCCGCATGGCCACAAGGTTCGGCGCGGCGCATTGCAGCTCGCGGGTGTCCTCGATTAGCACCACGCGGTCGGAGGTTTTCGACACCTCGGCGAGCAGCGCATTGGTGAGCGTCGTCTTGCCGGTCGAGGTGCCGCCGGCCACGAGGATGTTGCGGCGATCGGCGACGGCCTGGCGCAGTATCTCGGCCTGGTCGGCGGTCATGGTGCCGGCGACGACGTAGTCCTGCAGCGTAAAGACCGCGACGGCGGGCTTACGGATCGCGAAGGCCGGCGCCGCCACCACGGGCGGCAGCAGGCCCTCGAACCGCTCTCCCGTTTCCGGCAGTTCGGCCGAGACCCGCGGATTGCCGGCATGGACCTCGGCGCCGACATGGTGGGCGACCAGGCGTACGATGCGCTCGCCGTCGGCCGCTGAGAGCCGCTCGCCCGTGTCGGACAAGCCTTCCGAAAGGCGGTCGACCCAGAGACGGCCGTCGGGGTTGAGCATCACCTCGACGACGCTGGCGTCTCCAAGGAAACCGGCGATGGCAGGGCCGAGTGCGGTCCGCAGCATGCGGGCCCCGCGAAGTATCGCCTCAGATTTCTCGGATGATGCGGCCACGTCGTCCCCGTTCTTTGCGGGACCGCGTCAGGCCGTCCCTGGATCGGGGACGATTAAGAGAACCGGAAATCAGCCCTCGGCAACAGCTTGTTTTGGGAGTCGTACTGTGGCGTACAAAGACAGGCGTTCGGCGGTGTTGCCGAATACTTGAGTTGCTGCAATTGACGCTTATTGCGCGTCGCGCGTGGGCTCGAGGTCCTCTGAAATTTCCTGCCTGAGCTTCGGACCCTTGGCGAGTCTGCGCCCCAGCGCCGCGACGAACGCGTCGTAGCGCTCGCCAGCCTGGGCGCGCGCTGCGGCCTGTGCCGGCTCGGGCAAGGGGGGATTGGTGGTCAGCCAGAAGCGCACGAAGACGGCGAGCATCTCGACCGAGATGCCGACGTCGCGCTCCATGCGCGTCATGCGCCGGTCGAGCTGGTCGAGGCGTTTGGTCGTCGCCGCTTCCTGTCGCTCGGCGGCGTCCGGCGACAGGAAGGACGCGATCGCTGCCTCGGCGATGAGCGAGCGCGACTGATCGCGCCTAGCGGCATGAGCGGCGAGCGCCTTCATCACCTCGGGTTCGAGATAGACCGACAGGCGCTGCTTCTTTGACGGATTGGCCATGGACGTCTCACAGCTCCATGCCGTCGTTCGGATCGAGCGAGACCTGGCGCGCCAAGCCCTGCATGATCTGGTTGGCGCGGCTGATCCGCGCCGTGTCGTCATCGGCCTCGTCATCGAAGCCGCCGTCGAACTCGTTTTCGATCGGCGCCTTCTTCTCGACCGGCGCGGCGCGTTCCAGCTCGGGCTGGTGACGCCTTTCCGATCCGGTCGGATCTTCGTTGCCAGCGTCCTCGACGATGGCGGCGCCGGCCGACACCACGCTCGCCGGCCGGGCCGGAAGCGGCAGCCGGCTCCAGTCGTCCTTGCCAGGCTGCGACGGCCTGGTGAGTGCTGGGGGCGCCATGATTCGATCCTTGAAGCGGCGGTCCTCGTAGTAGCGGGCTTTCTTCGCGCGGATCGGCGGCGTGCCCGCGACCATGACGATCTCGTCGGCGGGCGGGAGCTGCATGATCTCGCCCGGGGTGAGCAGCGGCCTCGCGGTTTCCGAGCGCGACACCATCAGGTGGCCGAGCCAGGGCGAGAGCCGATGGCCGGCATAGTTGCGCATGGCGCGCATCTCGGTCGCGGTCCCGAGTGCATCGGAGACGCGCTTGGCGGTGCGTTCATCGTTGGTCGCGAAGCTGACGCGGACATGGCAGTTGTCGAGGATCGAGTTGTTCGGCCCATAGGCCTTCTCGATCTGGTTCAGCGACTGCGCGATCAGGAAAGCCTTCAGGCCGTAGCCCGCCATGAAGGCGAGCGCGGATTCGAAGAAGTCGAGCCGGCCGAGCGCCGGGAACTCGTCGAGCATCAGCAGCAGCCGATGGCGGTTGCCCTTCGCCTTCAGATCCTCGGTCAGGCGCCGGCCGATCTGATTGAGGATGAGCCGGATGAGCGGCTTGGTCCGCGCGATGTCCGAAGGCGGCACGACCAGGTAGAGGCTGGTCGGCTGCCGGGCGCTAACGATGTCGGCGATGCGCCAGTCGCAGCGGCGCGTCACCTCGGCGACGACGGGATCGCGATAGAGGCCGAGGAACGACATGGCGGTCGAGAGCACGCCGGAGCGCTCGTTGTCGGATTTGTTGAGCAGCTCGCGCGCGGCCGACGCGATCACCGGATGCGGTCCGCTCTCCCCGAGATGGGCGGTCTTCATCATCGCCGCCAAGGTTGACTCGATGGGCCGCTTGGGATCGGAGAGGAAGGCGGCGACGCCAGCGAGCGTCTTGTCCTCCTCGGCATAGAGCACATGGAGGATCGCGCCGACCAGGAGCGCGTGGCTGGTCTTCTCCCAGTGGTTCCGCTTTTCGAGGCTGCCTTCCGGATCGACCAAGATGTCGGCGATGTTCTGCACGTCGCGGACCTCCCACTCTCCGCGGCGCACCTCGAGGAGCGGATTGTAGGCGGCCGACTTCGCGTTGGTCGGATCGAAGAGCAGCACCCGGCCGTGACGGGCGCGGAAGCCGGCGGTCAGTGTCCAGTTCTCACCCTTGATGTCATGGACGATCGCCGAGCCCGGCCAGGTGAGCAGCGACGGCACGACAAGGCCGACGCCCTTGCCGGAGCGGGTCGGCGCGAAGCACAGCACATGCTCAGGTCCATCGTGCCGAAGATAGGCGTGGTCGAACTTGCCGAGCACGACGCCGTCCTCGCCGAGCAGGCCGGCGCCGCGGACTTCGTCATGACGGGCCCAGCGCGCCGAGCCGAAGGTCTCGGCGTTCTTCGCTTCCCGTGCCCGCCACACCGACATGCCGATGGCGACGGCGATCGACACGAAGCCGCCGGACGCCGCGATATAGGCGCCCTCGACGAAGATCGGCGGCGCATAGGCGTCGTAGAAGTACCACCAGGGAAAGAAGGACCACGGATAATAGATCGGCCAATGACCGAGCATAAACCATGGCGGTCCGAGCTGGGGTTGGAAGCCGAGCTTCCAGGCCGTCCATTGCGTGGCGGCCCATGTCGTCAACAGGACGATGGCGAAGACGGTGAGGATCTGCCCCCAGAGGATCTTGGTGGCGGACATGGCGGGGTCCTTTCGCTTGGGATGGTGGTCACAGGCCGAGCCCCCGCTGGCGGCCGAAGCTCCAGTCGACGCCGCCGTCGCTTCGGGCGACGCCGGAGACGTGACGGCCGAGCTGCTTTTCGAGGGATGGCGTCCAGGGCACAAGGCTGAAGCCGAGACCGTCGTCGATCATGGCGAAGCGGCCGCTCGCGAGGTTCAGCCGCCGCTGATAGGTGCCGGTGACATATTCGCCGGACTCCGGCTTGACCTGGGGACGGCCGGTCTCGGCGGCGATGCGTTCGCCGACCGCCTCCAGCTCGCGACGCCGCAGCGTGTCGACCAGACCGGCCTGGAAGCTGACGCCGCGCTTCTGTCGCTCGGCGAGGCCCTGGCCGACCAGATGTTCGGCGCGCCGGTCCATGGCGTCGCGCACTTCGGCGCCGAAGCCGCCGCCCAGCGCCGCCGGCTCGCGGGCGATATTCTGCCGGTCGAGCCAGGTGGCGCCGGTGGCGGTCACTTGCCGCTCGATGTCGAGGTCGGAGCGCACCGCGACCGCCACGCGGCGCTGGCCGCGCGCGTCGTCGAATTTCCGAAGCTCGACGATCGAGCCCGGCGCGCTGTCGCCGGCGGCGTCGAGGTCGGGCAGCTTGATGTGGTGGGTGCGGCTGTCGACCCCGTCGACGACGGCGAAGGCCGTGCCTTTCAGCTCGTCGTCGAGGCCGCGGGCGACCAGGCGGCCGATGACCGGATCGTTGAGGCTTTCCGAGGCAAGCACATAGCTCGCCGCGCCGCGCTCGATGCCGCGCTCGGTCAGGCCGTGATGGATGCGCTTGATGATGTCACCGCGTTCGCCGAGCTCGCGCAGCGTCGCCTCGGCCTTGTCCGAGATCGTCCACTGTCCCGGACCAATCTCGTCGGCAAGCCCAAGGCCTTCGAGCTTGCGCAGCCGCCCGACCTTCAAGGCATGGAATTCGTCGGGCTGGCGATCGGGATGCGGCGCGAGATCGATGACGCCGGTACGATAGGCGTCGCGGGCAAACTGGCGATCGAGGTTGGTCCAACGGTCGGCGTCGATCTGGCGCTCCAGCGTCTGCCGGATCTCCTGATCGGTGCGCGGCCCCAGCTCCTGGGTGATCAGGTCGCGCGCCCGGTCGCGCATGCCCTCCTTTATATAGTCGCGCGAGATGACCAGGTTCTCGCCGTCATCGCGCACGCCGCGCACGATCAGATGGACATGCGGATGCTCGGTGTTCCAGTGATCGACCGCGACCCATTCGAGCTTTGTCCCGAGATCCTTTTCCATCTGGTCGACCAGCTCGCGGGTGAAGCCCTTGAGGTCGGACATTTCCAGCGCGTCGTCCGGCGAGACGATGAAGCGGAAATGATGGCGGTCATCCTCGGACCGCTTCGCGAAATCCTTGGCGTCGACGTCATCCCCGCCCGGGCCGAACAGCCGGGCCTTCTCCCCGTCGCGGGTGACGCCGTCGCGGCGAAGATAATCAAGATGCGTCGAGAGGGGGGCGGATCGGCCGGCGTGACGGACGACGCGCGCCTTGATGACCGCACCGCGCGAGCGCGCGGTGATGAGGCGGTTCGCCTGGATCGAGGCGCGCTGTCCGCGCCCGAACCGGGACCGCGCGCCGGGCCCGATCTTCCCTTGCCGGGAAACGCTGCCGCCAGCGCGCTGGGCGGCGGCCAGCGCCTGGGCGATGAAGGGCCGCGCCCGCTGTGCGCTGGTCGAGCGGATGCGGCCTGGCCGGATGCGGAAGTCGTGCTCGTCGGTCATGCCCGACGCTCCGCACATCGCACCAACGCGATGATATTCTTGAGAAAAGCGCCGGTGCGCAGGCTGCGCCGGTCAGGCGCACCTCGCGAAATCGCGCCATAACCCCTTGAAAAAGCACAACCGAACCGAAGCGCACATCGCGCCCCTTTATCCTGCCATCGTGCGGTTGTGTTTGCGGTCCTCCCTCCCAACGCCCTCCACACTGCGCTGGGGTTTGCCACGCTGCGATGGACGGGTGAGACAGTCATCGCGGGCCTGCAAGCTCCCGGCGGGAGACGAACAGGCCGCTGGTCGGGTTCGCATCGGCCGCCGCATCGCGCGGTGGAGCCGCAGTATCGCCGTCACGCGCCTGACCATCCGCCTGCACCGGACCTGCGCCCGGACCGCGATCCGATGCGCCGATGAAGAGCGGCGCGCGTGTCCAGGCCAGCGGGTCGGCGGCAGCAACAGTGACGACGGCCGGGGACGCTTCGCCGCCGACAAGGGGCGTGAGCTGGGCGACATAGGCGCGCGTCTCGGCTGGCAACGCGCGGTCGTTCGCGAGGTAGTCGTCGTACCGTCCGGGTCCGGCATTGTAGGCCGCGAGAAAGCCCGGCGCGCCGTAGCGATCGTAGAGTTCGCGCATATAGGCCGTGCCCGCGATAATGTTGTCGCGGGGATCGAACGGATCGCTGCCAAGGGGATAGCGGGCGCGCAGATAGGCCCAGGTGTCGGGCATGAGCTGCATCAGGCCCATCGCGCCCTTGGGCGAGACGGCGCGCGCGTGGTTGGCGCTTTCGACACGCATGAGCGCGCGAATCCAGGCGACCGGAACGCCGAACCGCTGCGAAGCCTCGCTCACGAAACCGGCGAGCTGGGTGCTCGCCTCGGCCGGAACCGGCGGCACGGTCTGAGCCTGCGCCGGCGACATTGGCGAAGCGGCCATCGGCAGGCCGGAAAGGAGAAGGAGGAGCAGCCGGTGGGCGGCACGGGACTTGTCCGTGCCGCTCCGATGATGCTGCGATCGATGCGGGGCGCGCACCGATCAGTCCTCGCTGTCGCGCGTGTTGGGGCGCGGCTTGGCTGGCCGCGACCAGTGCAGACCCCAGGTGCCGTTGTCGTCGCCGGAGCGGAAGAGGTTGGCGCGCAGCGGACGCGGGAACAGCGGGCTGTCGAGCTGCACGGAGACGTAGTCGCCGGCACGTTCGCCGACATGCTTCCAGCCGGCGCCGATCTCGATGCCGTCTTCGCCGCCGAGCAGGACACGGTAGTCCGGCGCGTTCTCGGCTTCGGAGGGTTCGGCCGGAACGAAGGTGAGTTCGGCGTCGATGCCGAGCGCGGTAAGCCGCCCGGAATAGCCGGACTTGGTGCGGGTGAATTGGCCGATCTGGGTCATGGTCGTCTCCGTGGGTTGGGGGTGGAAGCAGCAGTTCAGCGGGTCGAAGCGCGCCACACGTAGCGGCCGTCGCCTTGCTCATCGGTCCAGAGCGGCGTCGCCCGGCCGATCACGTCGCTGGTCGGCAACGGCCCGAAATAGCGGCCGTCGAGACTGTCGCTGACCGACCAGTTCATCAGGAAAAGCTCGCCCTGGGCGATGCGACGGCAGCCCTGCCAGACCGGCAGCGACCGGCCGAGATGGTCGCGGTCGAGCGCATCGCCCATCGGCACACCGTCGACGGTGATAGCGTGATCGCGGCGGCAGACCTGTTGGCCTGGAACGCCCGCGATCCGCTTCATCAAGGGCACGCCACGGCCGATGTAGCCGCGCTCGACCATGAAGGCGGCGAGCGGTTCCGGCGCGCGGATGGCGACGAGATCGGTAACTTCGAAGCGGTCGGCCGGCGCGATGCTGTAGAGCCCGATCGGCGTGCTGGCCGACGCGTTCCAGATGAGCTTTGTCGGGAAATCGACGAATGCTGCGGTCGCCATGCCGATGGTCAGGACGTAGGTGACCATCACGTAGCCGAAGCGGCTCATGATCCGGCCCTCCGACGCAGAAGGAAGGCCTTGTGATGCTGGGCCGTGTAGGATCGCGGCTGTTCGCCGGCGGCCATCCGGTTGTGGACGTGCCGCCAATGATCGGGCGAGACGTCGCCCGGATCGATGCCGATCGCTTCAATCGTGTCGATCATCTGCAGCACGCGCTCGACCTTCGGCCAGCCTTCGACCTTGAGCAGGATGTCGCCGCCGGGACGCACGAAGGGCACGGTCTGCTGCGGCTCCCCGGCGCGGACGGTGCGCAGCACGTCGAGATGCGAGGCGATGGTCCCGTAGTCGTTCGCGGCCCAGCGCACGAAGCCGAAGACGCTGTCCGGCGCAAAGCGCAGCACGCGCCGACGGCGGTCGAGGATCTGTTCGCCGACCTCGCGGCCGAACCTGATCCAGTTCTCGATACGCTTCTCGACCCAGGTGAGCTCGACCTCGGTCAGGTCGTGGGGCGGCGGCGCGGCCGGCTTAGGCCCGCCACGCGCATGGATGGCGGCGGCGCCAGTCATGTCGCGTCTCCAGTGCTGTCGGGGAATTCGCGCGCGAGCAGCTCGCGCAGCATGTCGGCAACGGTGACGCCGCGCTGGAAGGCTGCGATCTTGATCCGGGCGCGCTGCTCCGGCGTGACGTCGATCGTCAGCCGTGCGGTGTAGATGGCGGCGTCGGGCGCGCGCGGCGCAGGGGCGTCAGCCGCCCTGATCCAGGTCTCCGCGTCGCCCGGTCGGGTGGCGAAGCCGCGCTTTGGAGGCGTCGCGGTCATGGCGCGATCCTCCCGACTTCGCTGACCAGCGCGGCGATCTCGCGGGCGGCGGCACTGTCCTGATCGATTTCGCCGACAAGCCGTCCGGTTTGCGCGGTATCGGCGAAGGCGACGCGCTGGCCGATCCTGGCGGCAAGGAGCGGCGGATCATGGTCGGCCAGCGTTTCGGCGGTCTCGCGGGCGATGACGGTGCGCGCGGCGCAGCGATTGAGGACGAAGCGCGCGACGAGCTGCGGCCGGTAGATCCGGGCCTCGCCGAGCAGCGACAGCATCTCGGCCGACGCCCAGCCGTCGAAGGGGGACGGTTGCACCGGGATCAGCACCAGGTCGGCAGCGAGCAGCGCCGAGCGCATTAGCCCGGCGACCCGCGGCGGCCCGTCGATGATGACGTGGTCGACGTCGCGGGCGATCTCCGGCGCCTCACGATGGAGGGTGTCACGCGCCAGACCGACCACCCCGAAGAGCCGAGGCAGGCTTTCACGCGCCCGCTGCTGCGACCAATCGAGCGCCGAGCCCTGCGGGTCCGCATCGATGACGGTGACGCGCTGACCGCGCTTTGCCCATTCGCCGGCAAGGTGGAGCGCGATCGTCGTCTTGCCGACGCCGCCCTTCTGATTGAGCAGCGCGACGATCATGACGGTCTCCCGGCGATCGGGGACTCGTCCACACGCGGTGAAAATGCGGTTCGCGTTAGAAAGATTCCGAAGGAATCTAGGTTAGAGAAGTTACGGGGCTCGCAAGTTGCTGATTCAGCGAGCAGATTCGGCGATTCCGGTCCCTGATAGCACGAGGATCGGGTCCTCGATGGCACGATGGGTCCGGTCCCTGATGGCACGAGACGATTCACAGCTTATCCCCAGAGCGCTTGGTCGAGCGACGGCGCTGGCGGGGGATGCCGAGCGCGTTCGGATCGATGGGTTTGAAGGAGAGGATTTCGGGACCGCCGAGGCACTGCTCGATGGTCAGGCGATAGCCCGGCAGCGGTTGCCGA
The DNA here is from genome assembly GCF_013149295.1 of Novosphingobium sp. SG751A. Classification (GTDB taxonomy): domain Bacteria; phylum Pseudomonadota; class Alphaproteobacteria; order Sphingomonadales; family Sphingomonadaceae; genus Novosphingobium. The sequence goes on along the minus strand of NZ_JABGCB010000037.1, from coordinate 9,526 downwards.
CGGACGATGTCGCGCAGGTCGTAGGCGAAGTGCTTGAGCGGCGAGAGCGAGCCGGACTTGGCGTGGAGATGAGGGAAATCGAAGCTCCAGCCGAACTCCTGCTTGCCGCCGTGCTTGCGCACCAGGCGATAAAGCCAGCGTTCAAGGCCGCCCGTCAGACCGAAATAATTGCGGTCGATCGTCAGCACGAGCGCGTCGTCGAGGACCGCGGCGTAGAACCAATCCGGCACAATCAATTCGAGGCCGAGCGGCCGGCCTCTGGCATCGGCGCGCTCCTTCCACTCGTTAATCCAGGAGAAGCGGTGCAGCCGCCGCTCGGTCGGCTGGCGGATTGATGTTGCCACCGTCGTTGACTGGAGACGGTCGAGCGCGGCCTTCAGTCGGTCGTAGTCGCGCAAGCTGACGCCGCGGCCGATGAAGTTCAGAATTTCGTAGGGCGTGGTCGCCATCAGGCGCGAGGGGCGCAGGCCGTGATCGCGCGCTTCCACGATCTGGGAAGCAGCCCAAATGAGCACGTCGGCGTCCCAGATAGTGGCCATGCCATGCTCGGCGACGGCTTCCACGCGGATGACGACGGAGCCAGCCTTGAAGTTGATCGGCGCCAACCGTTTCGACTTGCCGAGGGCGAAGAACGGGTACGCCATCAGGTCCTGCGCGTCGCGCGGGGCGAGATCGCCGGGCAAAGCCCGGAAGAGATCGAGCTGCTCGCGTTCGCTGTGGTGATGACGCGCCGACATGGAAGGAGCTCAGCGCGGGAAGCGGCCAGCAGCGGCAGGGGAGGCCGCCTGGCGCTTTGCCGGAAGGACGGTCCCGCCGCGAGGATCGGACGTCGAAGTGACGAGACCGCGATCCGCCCAGGTCTGGAGGTCGTCGACCGAATAGACGACGCGGCCGCCGAGCTTCCGATAGGTCGGACCCGTGCCGTAGGTGCGATGCTTTTCGAGCGTTCGTTCGGAAAGGCCGAGGAAGCGGGCCGCCTCCTGCGTTCTTAGGTATCGTGGCGGTAGATTGGCGGCTTTTTCGGCCATGATCGAACCTCCGTGGTCTCGCGGGAGGCCGCTGCGAACGAGCGGCGGGTTGCGAGCACGGTGGCGCGAAGACGGCGCCTCGGACGATGTCGAAGTAAGGAAGCTAAATTCGACACCCGGGTGGGTGTCAGCGTTCGCGTCGGGGACGGCGCAGCAGCGCCCGGTATCCGCCGCGAACGAGCTTCTTGCCGTCGCGGGCAAGACGAATGGTGGTTTCGCGGATGGCGCTGCCAACCCACGACGACGGGTCGTTCTCATGTTGGGGGAAAAGAAAGTGGGCGATGGCCCGGTAGGTGGCACCCGTCTCGCGGGCATCGACGGCGCGTAGCATCTGTCGCGCCCGTTGAAGCCGCTGGGGCGTGATGCGCGGGTCCGCCGGCACCGCTCGGCCTGTCGCGGCCGACCAGAACCGGCTCAACGCCGTCAGGCGGTCCGGTGTCATCTCGTCGAGCGGGATCACCGCGGCGAGCTCGTCGCCTTCCTTCGAACCGGAAAGGCTGACATCGAATCGCTCGCCGTGGAGGCTCAACCGCAGAAGCGCCGCTTCGCGGTCTCGGACAGCGTGAGCCCGAAGATCGTCAACGGTGAGATGAGAACCTTCGGAAAGGGCGGGCCCGCTTTGGAGGATGATCGCCGCCGGATCGGTTTGCGGGGTCCAGAAGATCGGCTGGGCGAGGCCCGTTACGTGAGGGTCTGCCGCGAAAACATAACCCCCATTGCTGAGCAAACGCCGTCGCTGTTTCGTCTGTCAATCGCCCGGAGGACAACAGTCCCTGAAAGGCGTTCCTGTAATCCGGGTTTCGCCGCAGGAATTCCCAGGCAAGTTCGCTTGGCGTAAGTTGATCGATATAGTTATAGGCGGCCGCAGACCGCCAACTTTCTTCCTCGGACATCCTCCGACGCCTCCGCGCAAGTGTTACGCAACGCGAGTTGTGAAGAAATAACGATTCCAAGTTGAGTCGTTCCTGGGAAGAACGAAGTCGGATCCACGTGATGCAAAATCTGCATCACCTCAGTGGAGGCGGGGCCCCAGGAGTTCGCTGTAGCCGCTTTGGGTCATCCATTTGGCGCGGGAGAGATGAGCGGTGTGGACGCGGGCGGCGCGCTCTGGATCGGTTTTGGCACAGATTCCGAAGAGCGCTTCAACAACCTCTTTCCAGTCCGCACCGTCAGCGTCAGCGTCAAGAAGGCGTAGATAAAGCTTCAGATGCGACTGGTCATAGTCTGTGAGCGCTGGGCCATCCGGCGGTTGATCCAGAAAGTCTTCTTTGGTCACGGTATCCCCCGCGCATAGATATATCCAATTCGAAGGGAATTGTTAACGCTGTTTGGGGGCAAGCGACTATCGATAGGCCGCATGGATGACAGCGGCGCGGGTAGATAGCCCGCCGATGCGTCAGTCGCCTCTCTTCCCGTTAACAAGCATCACTCCCACACCCTGGTCGGAATTCAGGAAGACGATCCCGCCACGCTCAAATGCACGCCGGATTTCATCACGCGTGCTTTCATAGACCTCGAGGTCGCTTTCGGACTCGAGGCGCTTAAGCGCGGTCAAAGATACCCGGGCTCGGTCAGCGAGCGTCTCCTGTGTCCAACCCAGCAACGCGCGCGCGGCCCGCGATTGTCGGGCGGTGATCATGCATGATCACCTCCCACTTGGACCTACGCGTACGCTAGAACTACGGCTATAATAGTCGTTCTTGGACAAAAAGGCGAGCTTTAAGAGCTTCCGCCAACGGTCGTTGCTTAGACGCGGCTGGAACTGATTCGGTCGCCGGCGTAACGAAGGCCCCGGCCTCTCCGGCCGGGGCCTTACGCGGGTGTCAGTCGCCACGCCGGCCGTTGGGGCGGGACCAGATCAGCGAAAAGGTATCCTCACCCTCGTCGTCGAAGAGATTGGCGTAGATGGGGGCGTTGAAGCTCGGATCGTCGAGCTTAAGGCCCAGATAGTCGCGGCCCTCGTTCGAGCGCTTGGACCAGGCAGCACCGATCTCGGCGCGGCCGACCAGGACCCGGTGACTGGGAGCGTTCTCGCCGGTGGCGCGCTGGTCGGGGACGACGCGCACGTTCTTGGCCTGGACGCTGAGGGTGACGATGTCGCCGGTGAACTCGTTCGAGCCGGTCTTTTTGAAGGTGCCGATGGTCGCCATTGTAAGTCTCCGTTTTCCGTTCCCGAGCCCGCACCATTGCGGCCTCGATGGCGATCGGCAGGCCGAAGGTGATCGACGGCGCACCCCAAAAGGGGCCTGACAGCCAAGGAGGACTTTCTTGTCGCGCGAGGAATGACGGCGCAGCCGGCAGGGGAAGAAAGTTTGACGCGGCTGTTGCGTCATAGGCGATGGAGGCGCAGCCGGCCTTCGGCCAGATCAGGCCATTGAAGAGGCCGTTTGGAGCGGTCGAGGCACGGTCAGATAACGGAGAAGATGGCGGCCGTTCCGCAACGGCAACCGGCGCTACGGCATGCTCACCGACTTCGTCTCCTCCCGCCAGGCCGACGCTGCTGCCATCCTGGCTTTCCACCGCCGCCACCGAGATCGCCGCGCCGATGTCCGGTGCCCGCCAAGACACGACTCTGCTCCCGCAGCGCTCCAACGAGGACCGCCTTTCCGGACCAGCGTCGATCCGCGTCGCCCACGCCCATCGTTCCGGCATCAGACGACGGGAGCGACCACGGCCACGGCTGCCCTGATCCTCCTGACGGCGATGACGAAGATCAGGCCCGTGCAAGGTCCCGGCCGGACGGGGCCGTCGCCATTCCAGCGAACCGCACGAAGGCGGTGATGCCGACCGCGACCGCGCCGATGACGGAGAAGGTGATCTGCCACGCGTCAGACGGCATAAGGTGCTGCACGATGCCGTGGGTGGCATGGAAGCCGGCGATCGCCGCAGGCGCGATGAAGGCTGCGGCCACGATCAGCTTCAACCACATAGGCCGGACGAAGGTGATGAGTAGATGGCCGGCGGCGAGCGTGATCGCCGCCGCGACGGCGCCGACCAGGATGGCGCCCGGGATGCCGGCGCCCGTATCGTGCGCCCAAGCGCCCGCGGTCACGCCGACGAACGCCGGCAGCGCGAAGACGGCCAGCGTGAACAGCAGCCAGCAAAGCAGGCCTATCGCTGCGAGGGATGCAAGTATTGCGAGGATGATCATGGCGGTGGTCTCCGTATGGACAAGGTCTGACGGCCGTGCCTTCCACCACCACCACAGCGCAGCTGAAGTATAGCGCAAGAGAGCGCGTGCCGGGAGCGGAAATTGGCGGCGATTTCCGCTCCTGCGACCGGGTCGCCCCGGTCAAGGGGCGAAGGGGTCGATCTCATGGACGATGGCGGCGATGTCGCCGTCATATTCGCTGGCGGGCGTGACCGACAGCGTGCCGTCGCCAGCCTGGAAGATGATGATGGCGGCCATCAGCGTGGTGGCGAGGCTGAAGGCGAAGGCGTGGGCGTCATTGAGGGACATCGATCCGGCTCCTGTTCGAGCGGAGGACCATCCCCCGCTGACAGGCGCCCGATGTGTCGGACGGAGCGCTGCAATCACCGCGCAGGCGAAGCCGCAGCGGCGGCATGCTGGCATAGCCGACCCTCTACGGGTTGATGGCGTCAAGCGATCAGTCTGACCAAGGATCAGCGCAGAAAAGCGGGGGTGGTGCTCGGCGACGAAAGCCGTTTACGTTCCCGATCAGGCAAGGAGAGCCGAACTGCGCCCAACCGGAGTGTTGGCGATGAAATCCCTGTAGGCGTAGTTGATGAGGTCGCGGACCAGTTCGAGCAGACCGCCGACAGGCAGACCGTCGAACGGATCGCCATGGGCCATGCCGTTGCGACGCTGGCTCAGGCTGGGCTTCGACGCGCCGGTGACAAAGCCGATCGCGGTGCCGCCGGTGCGGACGATCATCGGGATGTGCGCGTCGTCGAGGCCGTCGACATCGACCATATGCTCCAGCAGTGCGGCGAAGGAGCGCTTCTTCTTCGGAATCTTGTCGCCGTATCGATCCATCACCGTGAGCTCCAGGGCGATGAGCGCTGCGAGCTCGCCGGCCTTCAGCACGTCGAGATCGATCCAGCCGAGAAGATAGAGCGCCTGCGCTCGCCGGAATTTGAGTTGGACGATGTCGGGTATGCGCGCGTCGATGCCGAGGCCGACGATGAACCGTCGCCATTCGTCGGGCTCGTTGAACTGGATCATTCCGCCGGGGAGCCCGGGCGATGGCCATGCGATGATCAGCGGCGCGTCACGCGCGGCGAGTTGAATGTGGTTAAGGTCCAGATGCGCCTCCTGTCGGCAAATGCTTAGTGTTTCTGCCGACAATACCAGATCGCGGTCAGTCATTTGAAGTCGTGCGGCGCTCACGCGCCGCCGAACTTCCAGACTGGGATGCCGAGCTTCTTGGCCTTGTCGGCGAGGTTGTCGTGGATGCCGGTGCCCGGGAAGTGGATCACGCCCTTCGGCACGATCTCCAGGATCTCGTCGTTGCGCTTGAAGGGTGCTGCCCGGCCGTGCTTCGTCCAGTCGGGCGCGAAGCCGATCTGCGGGACGTTGCGATTCTTTGCCCAGAGCGAGGCGATCTTCTCGGCGCCCTTCGGCGATTTGCCGTGGATCAGCACCATGTCGGGATGCTTCTCGTGGACCTGATCGAGCTTGGCCCAGATCAGCCGGTGGTCATCGAAGGCGAGCCCGCCGGTGACGACGATCTTCGGGCCCGGCGGCAGGAGTACCTCCTGGTCTGCGCGCTTCTTCGCCATCAGGAAGTCGCGGCTGTCGATCATCGCCGAGGTGAGATTGCGATGGTTGACCTTCGATCCGCTGCGCGGAAGCCAAGTCTTTCCGACGTGGCGCTCGTAGTGCTCCGCGGCTTGATCGCGCATTAGCTCGAAGGCGTTCTGGCGCTCGATCAGCGTCATGCCCTCGGCGATCAAGCGCTCCAGTTCGACGGATTTCACCTCGCTGCCGTCCTGTTCGCGCTGCCCCCGCTTCTGGGCCTGCTCGTTGTCGTCCAGTTCCCGGCCGAGCCGGTCGGTGGCGCGGTGGAAGACGTTGACGGTCGACCAGAGGAGATCGTCGAGGTCGGGTTCGAGGCGCGTGTCCTCCAGGGTGCCGATCAGGGCGTCGAAGATGTCGGCGACGGCGCCCGCGACCTGGTTGCCGTCGGGCAGAAGCCGCTGGTCTGGCTCATCGGCGAAGGGGCGGTAGCCGTGTAGCTGTAGTTCGTCGAGGACATGGCCGGTGGGTGAGGATTCTTGGGTAGCGTCGTAGTCGTCGTGATCGCGCATGGGATGCTCCGTCGGTGGGACCGCGACCGTCGCGGCCTTCATGGCGACGAAGCCCACGGGCCGGACGGCCGGACACCCGGAGCGCAAGCGCAGGGCTCGATGGCTAAGGCCGGCTATTTTGCCTCGCGATGGAAAGCGGCCGTCAGGCCGCGCCGGAAAATAGTCGGCCGCCGCCATTGCCCGGCTGGCCGGCTTGTGGGCCGATCGCCCTCTCGAAGGCCGAGGCGCGGTCCCCCTCCGACGGATTGACGCATCCTCCGGGCACGGCGCCGAACCGCAGGCCCGTTCTCCTGCCGGCTATGCCGCAAACGCCATGAAGCGGGCGACGTCCTGCGGTGCGACCTGCAACCGGGCTTCCATGCGCAATGCGTCCAGGCCGAGGGTGCGCAGATCCTCGTTGAAGTCGCCCAGCTCAGGCGAGATGACAATCGCCTCGATCCCGACCGCGTTCGCCCGTTCGATCAAGCTATCGCGCGCCCCGTCGCCGGCCGGATCGTTGTCGCGGACGATGTAGAGCCGCCGCAGCGTGTCGGGGAACAGGATGGCGGCGAGATGCGCCGCTGAGAGCGCCGCCAGCATCGGCATTTCGGGAAGGACCTGGCGGAGCGACAGGACGGTCTCGATGCCTTCGCCGGCCGCCATCACCTCGCCGCCGAGGCCGAAGTGAACAGCGTTGCCGAGAAGATCGCCCATTGCCCGCCTCGGCGTGTCGATCGGCGCCTTGTCGCGTCGGCGGGGATCGAGCCAAGTGCGATGCGCCCCGGTGATCTTGCCGTCGAGGTCGGTGACGGCCGCGATCATCGCCGGCCAGGTCTCGGTCGGCGATTGCTCGTCGGGCCGATAGTAGCAGCGCGGGTGGAAATGCAGGCTTCCGGTTCCGCGTAAATCCGTAATGCCGCGTTCCCGTAAATACGCCTGTACGAGCGTGCCGTAGATTGGCTGCGACATGTGAACCAGCCGGCGCGCCGCTTCGGGGGAGCCATGCGGGGCCGGGCTTTGCCGCGGTTGCTGGTGAGATTCCGGCTCCGGCGGTGGCATGCTGAGGAAGGTCCGCGCCTCGTCCGTGACGTCCTTGAAATCGAGCAGGCCGCAGCTTTCGCGGATGACGTCGAGGAGATCGCCATGCTCGCCGGTCGCCGCGTCGGTCCATTTGCCGGCTGGGCCTTTGGGCGTGTCCTTGAGCCGGACGTACATCGAGCGGCCGGGCGTGTTGCGCACATCGCCAACCAGCCAGAAGCCGCCCTCGCGGCGTCCGCTGGAGAGGTAGTGCCGGCACACCGTTTCGGCACGATCGGCGAGGCGACGTGCAAGATCATGCGGATTTTGGGTCATGGTAGTTTCCCATGCGAAAAGGCCCGCCGTCTCCGGCGGGCCAGTCTCGCAAGTCGTTGACGTTATTCGGCCGCGACCGCGTGGGGAGCGGCGTCGGCGATCTCATCTTCCGCGAGCGGCTCGTCTTCGACCATGGCCGTTTCGCCGCCGATTGCCGTCGATTGTTCGACCGCCTCAACAGATTCGTTGCTCACGGTGGGCTCGACATTCGACGCGCCCTGATCGGCGGTGCGCAACGGTTCGGGCAACCAGCCGGTATCGGCGAGCAGCGTCTGCGCTTCCGCTGCCATGTCGCCCTTCTTCAGATGCTCGATCCGATCGGCGGCGCGCTGCCCTTTCGCCTGAGAAACCGCCTGAAGGATGCGAGCTTTCGTCACCCTGCCGAGGAAGTTGTCCACGGTCGGCTTCCACCCGGCCGCCGCCATGTCGAGGTCGACCGTCTGGGCCAGCCGGTCGGCATGAGCGGCAGCACGGGGCCGCCGGTTCCAGGGCTCGTACACGGCGTTCACCGAAAGGCTAACGATGTGGGCGAACAGGCCCGCCTGGCTGTCGCCGTCCCATTCCCGCAGCGCGTCCCAGAGATCGGCCGATTCCTTGGGAAGCGCCTTCGACCAGCTTTGGTGGCGCACGCGGATCGCCTCAGCCGATGCGCTGTCGTTTAGCCCCGGCGCCTGCGTCCCGAAGCTGACACTCTTCAAATCGAGGTCGAGGCAGCTATCCGAGCCGTAGTGGTAGAAGGTCTTCAGCGTCAGAACGTGCAGGGCTGCGACGAAGGCAACGTCCGGCCGCTCGCCCAGCGCGTGGCGCAGGCCAAGCGTCCGGTGCGAGGTCAGCTCGGTCATCAGGCGGTCGGATATGGGCGAGAGACCCTCATCCTCCTCCTCCGGCTCGGCGTCGGGCTCCGCCGTCATGACGGCCTCGTCGCCCTCGTAGCCGGCGGCCATAGCGCGTTCATCGTCGCCGTCCGCGTCCGACTCGGACGCAGGCTCGGCCGGCATTTCGTCTTCCGGTCGGACATAGCCCCGCTCGACGCGAAGCTGACCGTCGGCGCCGATGCTGACGAAAGCGCCGGCACGCGCGATCTCGGTGGCGTCGAACACGACGGGCCGGTCGCCGAAGCCCTCGATCAGCGTCTCCAGCTCCGACAGGCGCTCGTCGACCTCGTCGGGCAGTTCGTCGGCGTCCTGATATTCGTCCGACAGGCGGTCCAACTCGGACTGAAGCGCGTTGCGGCTTGCTTCCTCCTCGGTGGTCAGCGCGACGGTCTCGCCACGAAGCTGGCGCATACCGAAGGCATGGCCGTAGGCGAAGTCCGGCGCGACTTCGATCCACTTCCAGCCTTCGGCGGCGACCACCTCGGCGTCCGCCTCCAGCTTGTCGGCGGTCATCTGGTCCACGAGCGGAACATCCTGCAGCCAGCCGCCATCGTCGCCTTGGAACAGGTCGCGCAGGACCGTGCCACCGGCCGCGACGTAGGCATCCACGCCGATGAACTGCGCCCGCTTATCGGAGGCGCGGACCGCGCCCTCAGTCAGCATCCGGCGGATGACGTAGGGCTGCTTGTCGTAGGAAGCCTTCAGGCGCTCGAAGACCTGCTCTTGGCGCTCGTGGTCGCCGGAGACGGTGAAGGCCATGAGCTGGTCGAGCGTCATGCCGTCCTCGGCATAGACGTCGAGCAGCGCCGGCGAGACCGACGCCAGCTTCAGGCGCTGCTTCACCACGCTGACCGAGACGAAGAACGCGGCAGCGATCTCTTCTTCGGACTGCCCCTTCTCGCGTAGCGCGAGGAAGGCCCGGAACTGGTCGAGGCTGTGTAAAAACGCCATTCTATGGTAGTGTTTCCCGGTTATTCGGGAGGTTTCGCGATGGGTCGTTTCGTCGAGGAACAGGATCGT
>NZ_JABGCB010000036.1 GCF_013149295.1 Novosphingobium sp. SG751A | reverse complement strand
CCCGTCATCCAATGCCATTGTGTCCACGATCTCCTCGTGGACACAATCAATCATGACGATATCAGTGAACAGGTGCAGGGCTTTGCGCGCTTACGATGCTCCGGTGTCAGGCGGGATAGCGGCGGCCAATGCGGGCACGCTGACCTTTATGGTGGGCGGGACGGAGCAGGATTTCGCCGCAGCCCAGCCGATCCTCTCGGCCATGGGCAAGGCCGTGATCCACGCGGGCGAGAGCGGGGCGGGGCAGGCGGCCAAGATCTGCAACAACATGCTGCTGGGCGCCTCGATGGTGGCCACGTGCGAGGCGTTCAGGCTGGCGGAAAGGCTGGGGCTGGATCTCCAGACCTTCTATGACATTTCCTCCAAGGCTTCGGGTCAGTGCTGGTCGATGACCTCCTATTGCCCGGTGCCCGGCGTGGGGCCGACGACCCCGGCTGACAATGACTATCAGGGAGGTTTTGCTACCGCGCTGATGCTCAAGGATCTGAAACTGGCCATGGCCGCCGCGCAGGATGCGGGCGCCCCCGTGCCCATGGGCCACCGCGCCGCAGAGCTTTACGAAGTCTTTGACGCGGCGGGGCATGGCGGAATGGATTTTTCCGCCATCATCAAGACGCTGTAAACCCTAGCCGTGGCGGCGCGCCACCCGCGCGGCCACGGCCCAGATGCTCAGCCCGGCCAGCGCCAGACCTGCCCCGACAAAGCCTGTCGAGGCCCAGCCATAGCCCGCCGCAATCGCCATGCCGCCCATCCACGGGCCCAGTGCGTTGGCTATGTTGAAGGCCGAATGGTTGAGCGCGGCAGCCAGCGTTTGCGCCTCGCCCGCCACATCCATCAGGCGCGTTTGCAGCACCGAGCCGAGCGCCCCGCCGATGCCGATGGCAAAGACCACCACCGCCACCGCCCAGACATGTCCCACGGCAAAGGGATAGATCGCCAACCACACTGCGCTCCACACCAGCAGGCCCCCGGCGGTGGGCATCAGCGCGCGGTCGGCAAAGCGCGGCGCGATGATGTTGCCCAGCGTCATGCCCACGCCAAATATCGCGAAAATCAGCGGTATCGCCGCCTTGGAGGCATGGGTCACCTCGATCAGCGTCGAGGCGATATAGGTATAGACGCAGAACATGCCGCCAAAGCCGATCGCGCCAATGGCCAGCGTCAGCCACACCTGACCCCGCCCCAGCGCACCCAGTTCCCGCATCGGGCTGGCCCCGGCCATGGGCCGGTCATGCGGGGCAAAGCGTGCCACCATGGCGGCGCAGAGCAGGGCCAGCACCGCCACCACGCCAAAGCCCCAGCGCCAGTTGACCGATTGGCCCAGAATGCTGGCCGTGGGCACGCCGATGATCGTGGCCACCGTCAGGCCCAGCATCACATAGCCTACCGCTTGTGTACGCTTTTCGGGCGGCACAAGGCTGGCCGCCATCAGCGCTGCCACGCCGAAATAGGCTCCATGCGGCAGGCCCGAGAGAAAGCGGAACAGCAGCATCCAGTGATAATCGGGCGCCAGCGCCGAGAGCGCATTGCACAGGCCGAACATCGCCATCAACAGGATCAGCAAGGTCCGCCGCGCCAGATTAGCCCCCAACACTGCCAGCATCGGTGCCCCCACCACCACGCCCAGCGCATAGGCGCTGATCACATGGCCCGCCGTTGGCGCATCGACATGCAGCCCGTCGGCCATATAGGGCAGCAGGCTCATCGTGGCGAATTCGGTGGTGCCGATGGCAAATCCGCCCATCGCCAGCGCTAGATGCACCAAGGCAACGGGCGAAGAACGGGAGGCATCGTCTGCGGGCGTAAAAGCGATCGTGGCAGGGTCCAGCGCGGGGGCGCTCATGGGTGGAGCCTTTCGTCATTCGGGGGCAGGCCGCACCGCAATACAATGCAGTGCAATGCGGCAAAGGCAAGGCCCTATATAGGATGGAATATGCCTTTTGTCAGGCCCTCAAATGCTGCGTTGCAGCAATTACAGTCCTATGCATGAACGATCGCTACCATCCCATCGTATAGGATAGGCGCAAGGCTCTGCCCGCCAGCGCCCGGCCGACGGCATAGGGGGTCCTCACGCCCGATGCGCTGTCGCCTGCGATGGCGTCTCCCTGCATCACGGCAATGGCATCGGTCAGATTGCTGATTTCACCTTCGATCCGCCCTCGGGCGCCCAAATCCCATCCGAATTGCACCCCCATCACCACATAGGGCGGCAGGCGCAGGCTGTTGGCATCATCGGCAAAGCGCCGCCCCATCGCGGTCATATCCAGCCCCGCATGCCATGGCGCGCGCGGCGGTGACAGGCTGATTGCGCCATGCAGCATGATGTCGGGAATGCGTTGCGGCACATGGCCATTGAAATTGGGATAATCCGAAAGCCGCGACTGCTGCCATGTCATTGCGCCCTGCACCTGAGCCCAATTGGTCAGGGGAAACCGCGCCTCGGCTTCGATGCCCAGATTGTGCGAGGAGGCTTGCCTCGGCACCAGAGTGATCGCGCCCGACGTGGCGTCGATGGTGCTGGCCGAAATATCCAGCCCGCGAAAACGGTTGGCAAATCCGGTCAGCCCCAGTCGCACCCGCCCTTGCGTCAACACCAGCCCCGCCTCGGCCTCGGCCACATCGAGCCTATGGGCCGTGCTTGGCGCGGCGCTGGTCCGATAGGCGCCCACCGAGGGCAGGACATGGCCGATGCTGGCCCGCGCGAACAGGCCAAGCGTTTCGGGCTGCGCCTGCCAATGCAGGGCGATGGTGGCGTTGGTGGCGGCAAAATCGCTGGAATAGGCGGCGCTTTGCCCGCTATCGACCTGCGCCGCGCGATTGGCGATGCTGGCGGGGGTGGACAGGTCAACCGTGCGGGCGATCCCCACGATGCCGCGCAGCACCTCCCATTCATGCCGCACCCCGGCATCCAGCCGCCATCGCGGCGCGATCTGCCATTCGTCGCTGGCATAGGCGGCAAGGCTTGCCGTGCGCCCCATCGTCTGCTCCCATGTCGATGCGCGCGAGAGATAGCCGCCATCGGTGAGAGCGGGGCCACCCTGCGCATCCAGCACATCGACCAGCAAGCCTTGCGAGCGCGCCTCGACCAACGCGCGCGCCACGATCCGCTGATAGCGCCAGCGGTTGACCAGCGCATACAGTCCGCCCGCCAGATTATGCGCACCCAGCTTTTCGGCGCGCTCGATCTGCGCGATCATCTCATCCAACTGGACCGTGGCGCTGGCGGGCTGGACCACCTCGACCAGCGCGGAAGGGGCCAGCGCCGCGCCATCGCTGCGGCGCAGGGTATAATGGCCGCCCTGATCGCCAGTAAAATCCGAAGCGTTCATCGGCGCCCCGCTCGACAGGATCGCATTGCGCTGGGTGTCCGACCGACGCAGGCGCAGGCGCGCGGTCCATCCGCCCGAGACCAGCGCCCCGGACAGATCAAAAACGCGGTTGCGATTGTTGCGCCCCACCGCGCGCGTCACCGCGCCATCGGCCGCCATAAAGCGCACGGTGTTGAAATCCGGGCCGAACCATGATCCGCGCCTAGGGTCGAACCCCGGCAAAGCGCTCCATTGCCCATTGTTCTGCACCATCGGATAGGAGGAGGTGTTGAGGCTGGCGTCATCCTGATAGCGCGCGGTGATGGTCAGGCGGCCATCGGGCAAATCATGCTCGGCGCGCAGGCGGATTTGTCCGCCGCCCAGCGTCTGGGTGATATGGCGCAAGGTGGGGTCGCGCGCGATATAGCCCCCCGCGATGGCCCGCCAATCTTTCACCGGCCCGCCGATCCAGCCATCGAGGCGTACAAGGCCATAGCTGGTCCCTGTGATCCGCATTTGCCCGCCGGCATGATCGGGCGGACGGCGCAGATGCAGGTAGAGAATGCCCCCCGGCGCGTTGGATGCCAGCACGCCCGATGGCCCGCCGCGCACATAATCGACGCTTTCCAGCATGATGTCGGGCCGCATGAACTGGTCGATGTCGGTCCATGGCAGGCTGGTATGCTGGATCGGCAGGCCGTCCTCCTCGACGGCCATGGCGGTATAGCCATCCATTGGAATGCCGCGCAGCCGGGCGATATTGGCGCTGGCGCCCGCGCTGGTGTCAATCCACAGGCCGGGGATCGACACCAGCATCTCGGCCATGGTCAGCGTCGGGCGGCGGCGCAATTCCTGTGCCGAGAGGCGCGAGAGCGAGAAGGAGCGCTCGCTTTCCAGCATCACCCCAGCGCCGTGGCGCCCGGTGACGAGGATCGGACTTTCATCTTGGGTTGGCGGGGCCGGCTGGGGAATGGGGCGGGGCGGGGCCGAGCGGTGGCGCACCACCACGCCCATCGGCTCCACCCGGCAAACCAGCCCGGCGGGCGGACAGATCCGCGCCAGCGCCCGCCGCAAATCCTGTCCTCGGCGCAGCGCGGGCAGGCGCAGGCCAACCAGATCGCGCGGGTCCAGCGCAATGGCCACGCCCCCCGCCGAGGCCGCCGCGACCAGCACCTGCGCCGCATCGCCTGCGGGCACGGCGCGTTGCAGCACGGGATCACAGACGGCGGCGCTACCGGCCGCCATACTGGCCAGCAGCGCGAGCATTCAGGGCGCTATGCGCCATCCGGCGCCATTCGGCGCCACGCGCCAGCCATGCGCCCGCGCGATAAGACGCAGGCTGGCAAGCGCATCATGGCTCTTGTAACGCCCGCTGATCAATTGACCCGCCAGTTGTGGAGAGAGAGCCAGCGGTGCAGAGTAATGGCGCTGCAAACGGGCAACCAGCGCATCGAGCCGTTCATTATCGACCACCAGCCATTGCGGATCGGCGGCCTGCGCCGGATCAGGGCGGAAGGTAAAGCGTTGCAGCCTGTCCGCTTTGTCCAGCATCAGCCCTTGGCCCGCGCCGATCAGCAGCGGTTGATCCAGCCCCTCGATGACCACCCGCACGCGGCCCTGTTCGACGCGCAGGCCTTGGCCCGCCGGGCTGTTATCGACCGAAAAGACCGTGCCGATGGCGGTTACGGCCATCGGGCCGCTCTCAACGGTAAAGGGGCGTTCCGGCGCATGGGCAACCTCGAACAGAGCGCGCCCGCCCGCCAGATGCAGGCGGCGCGCATCCGGCGACATACGCACGTCGAGCATGGTGGCCGGATCGAGATGCACCATCGAGCCATCAGAGAGGCGCGAGGTGCTGTCCTCATTGAGGCGTGTGGCAAAATGCTGCGCTTGCTCGGCGGGCGGGGCAAAATGCCATGCGCCTAGACCTATCGCCAGCATCAGCGAGGCAGCCAGCGCCAGCCAGTCATGACGCGGAGCAGGGCGGATGTCGGCGGTATCATTGGCGGGAAAGGCGGGCAGACTCTGCAAAGCCCGCGTCATCGCCGGATCGTCCATCGCGCGGGCCACGGCGCGGGCGGCCTGAATATGCGCGGGATCGCGGGCCAGCCAGTCGAGGAAGGCGGCGCGGCGGGCATTGTCCCACTCCCCGGCATCCTCCAGCCAGTCAGCGGCCTGTTCGTAAAGATCGGCCTGGCTCATTGCGCGGCCTCGGCTTCATCAAGTGCGCGGGCAAGTTGAGCCATGGCGCGGCTGATATGCTTTTTCACCGCTTCGGGCTGCAGGCCCAGCGCTTCGGCTATTTCCTCGCGGCTCTGGCCTTCCAGACGGCGGCGGCGAAACACTTCGCGGCGCAGCGGGGGCATGGCCTCCAGCGTTGCGGTGAACAGGGCCAGTCGCTGGCGGTGCTGCACATGCTGATCGGGCAAGGGGGCGGCGCAGGTCAGTGCATCGTCGATCGCACATTCATCGGCCATGGCGGCATGGCGGGCGTGATCGGCCATCAGATTGCGCGCGATGCTGATCGCGTAGTGATCGGGGCGGGCGATGCCCCGTTCGCCAATGCCGGTTTCGCCTGCGCGGCGAAGGGTTCGGGCCAGACTTTCCTGCACAATATCCTCTGCATCGGCGCGATTGGCGATATGGGCGTGGACATAGCGGCGCACCCGCGCCATCGCATGGGTGATATGCCCCAGCAGGGCGCCTGAGCGATCACTGGCGCCTTCATTTGCGCCATATCCATTTGCGCCGCTTGCCATATCGACCCTTGTTTCCGACCGCAGCCTTGTTCGGGCGCGCTATCGGGGGGGTGTTTCAAACATATGAAACGCTCGTGTGAAACGGGGCCGGGATCATTCCGGCCCCGCCATCACGGCATCACATCGTGATGCGTGCGCCCACCATCAGCGAGCGACCGCTCTTCAGATAGGTGTAAACGCGGTTCGAATTGTCGGCGACATTGCCGACATATTGGGAATCGGCCGCATTGTTCAGATTGACCGCATCCAGCGTGATCGCCGCATTGGGTGTGATATTATAGCGCAAGGAGGCGTCGATCTGGGTGCGCGGATTGTATCCGGCCAGATCATTGGCATTGGCCGCGGGCAGGTCAGTCAGGTAACGACCATGATAGGACAACGAGACGCGGGCGTCGAATTTCGCATCGGTGTAATACAGGGTCGCATTGGCCGAATGGCGCGTCAATTGCGGCAGGGTGGCAGTAAAAGCCTTGCCGGTGGTGGCGTTGGTATAGGTGGCCGTGCCGTCGGCATAGGTGTAATTGGCCAGCAGGCCCGTGTTTTTCAGCAGGCCCGGCAGGAAGTCGAAGCCCACATTGGCGGTCAGTTCAACGCCCTTCACATTGGCCTGTTGCCCGTTGGAATACCACTGGCGGGTGAACACATCATTGGGCGAATTGCTGGTTGTGGCCACGTTGAGCAAGGTCAGCGGCAGGCCGGTCGAGGCATAGGTGGGATAGTCGTAGCTGCTGATAATCAGGCTCTCGATATGTTTGAAAAAGGGCGTGACGGCCAGCAACGTACGCGGCGAGAGGTAGTATTCAGCCGAGAGACTGAGCGAATCCGCGCGGAAGGGTTTGAGGTTGGGGTTGCCCTGACGGATGATCTTGTTGTTGGCATCAACCGAGCCGGAGATCATCAGATTGCCCAGCGTGGGCCGTGACAGGTTGCGGTCGGCGGCAAGACGGAGCTGGAACTTTTCGCTCAGCCCCCAGATCGCGTTGAGTGAGGGGAGGAAGTCGGTGTAGCCGCTGCCCTGAGAAAGCCAAAGGCCGCCGATATAGCCTTGCGAGGTGATCGCCGTATGCATCACCCGCAGGCCCAGATTGCCCCGCAGATCATGGCCCAGCAGGCTGCCGCAATAGTCGCCCTGAACATAGCCGCCCGAGACTTGTTCGATGATGCGGGCCGTGCTGGCCTGATCCATGGCCAGAGCATAGGAATCGGCATTCATGCTGGTGCGCGCGGTGTTCAGGTTCGGCGCGGCCCAGGTGGTGGGCAGGCCCGACACGCCCAGCCCTTCACCGAAATTATAGGGCATGGTGGTCAGCGCCGTGGCGGGTGCGGAATTGGCCACATTGCTGGTCACATCCAGCGTGTAATAGCGCTGGTTGAGCATCTGGCGCGTATAGATGCCGCCGAAATGCAGCTTGATCCGGCTGTTCACATCATAATGCAGGTTCAGCTTGGCTTCGATATTGTTGTGCATCACATGCTGGTTCTGCAAACGCAGCAGGTTGAAGATATAGCTGTTCGGGCTGGTGATGTCGAAGCCATAGGTCATCACCGGCAGATTCGGGTTCTGGCTGAAATCAAAGCCGACGGTCGATCCGCTGGTGGTGTGGGTGGAATCGCCGCGAGTGTAGTAAAGCTCGGTGCGCTGATTATCATATTGCGCCATCTGATAGCCGATCAGCGCATCGGCGGTCAGGCGGTCGGTGATGCGCGCCTTGGCATTGAACACCCCCTGATAATAATCGTTGCGCGCCTCATAGCGGCCCGTGTCCGAACGGACCCAGACATTGCCGAAAGTGCCGCCGGTGATCTGATTGCCCGTCACGCCCAGCGCGGAAACGGTGGTGCGGCCAAGCGCGCTGCTGTTATTCCACGAATTGCTGTCGAGGTGATATTCATCGCGCGTGTTGCGCAACCGGCCATAGAGCAGGTCGAGGTCGAATTGCAGATCGCTGCTGGGGTGGAACTGGAACGCCGCCGTCACGCCCAGCCGCTTTTGCTGGATGGCGTAAAGGTCATAGCGCAGATAGCGCGGGAAATAGAGCGCATTGGCCGAGGCCGCCCCGGCGTTCAATCGCGAGGTGATTGCCGGATCGACCGAGGAGGAGACATTGGCCAAATTCCAGCCCCCGGTTGCCCAGCGCACGGTGGAGAAGCCCTTTTCCACCACATTGCGCTGCGAATAAGCGACCGAGACGAGCGCGCCCAGCGTGCCTTCCTCGTTGCGCCAACTGGCCAGACCCGCGATGCGCGGGGCGACATCCTTGGAGAAACTGTTGTAAAAGCCTTGGCCGGAGAGGGCAAAGCGGGGCTTGGCATAATCGAGCGGGCGGGCGGTATGCAGGTCGATCGTGCCGCCGATGCCGCCTTCCTCGACGCTGGCCTCGGCCGATTTGCGCACGTCGATGCGTGTGAAGAGTTCCGAGGCGAACAGATTGAAATCAAAGGAGCGCGAATTGGACGTGCCGCCCCGCGCGTCAATCGAGCCGGAGGTGGAGATCGCCGTCATGCCCGCCACGCGCACCAGCGTGTAATCAGGGGTGAAACCGCGCAGTGACACTTGGCGCCCTTCGCCGCCCGCATCGCGCGTAATGGCCACGCCCGGCACGCGCTGGATCGCCTCGGCCAGATTGGTGTCGGGGAAGGAGGCGATGTCGCTGGCCAGAATGGAATCGAGCGAGACTGAGGCGCGGCGTTTCAGGTCAATGGCATTCTTGATTGACTGGCCAAAGCCGCGCACGACGATGGTGGAGGCCTCGTCGCTCTGGGCGGCGGCCTCTTCGTCGGCCGCGGCGGCTTCATGGGCGCGTGCCATGGCGGGCATCAAGGCAAGGCCGAGAGCCGCCGCGATGACGGTGTGAGAAGGACGCAGGAAAAGGTGAACCGAACGCATTGCAAAAACCCCTTGCACGAATGTGTCGTTGGGGAAGACGCAAGGATCGAGGGTAGGGGGACAGGGGCTGGGCAAAAATAAATTACGCTAAAATGTCATGATATTGCAATAGTATGCTTGAGGGTCACAAGTTCTATCGCCAATGCATGTTAAACAGCGCCAGCACGATTTCAAAGGCAATCAGCGCGATAATCGCCAGTTCGAGCCGAAAGGCGCGCTTGTCCTGAATGATGTTGAGCAGTACCTCGGCAAAATCGCCCAGCGCCACGAATTTGCGCTCCAGCACCTCGGCGCGGTCGTCCAATTCGTGTTCGGCCTCCAGCCTTGCATAGAGCCGGTCCAGCTCGGGATTGTCCCATAGCACATCGGGGCGTTCGTCGGCCTGAACCTTGGCCATCACCCGGTGGCGCGCGGCCAGAACTTCGCCCACCAACTGCATCGCCTGACGCACCGGCGCGCGCGTCCGCCCGGTTTCGCGCAGGTCGGACACCAAAGGGGCGATCCGGTCGAAAGCCTGCGAAACCGCGATTTCGTCGCGCGATAGCACCACACTGCGCGCCAGCACGATGGCCACCAGCGTCAGCCGCGCCTCGTCCCCATCGGCCAGCAGGATCTGCCCTTCCTCGCCGATCCGGTCGGTGCCGTGCCGGGTCAGGCTGATGTCGGCGGTTTCCACCTCGATCATGCCCGCCGGATCGCGCAGATAGCGGCCCAGCGCGTCGTCGATGCGGCCCGGTGTCTCATCCGGCGCGGTGATGGAAACCACCGCGCCATAGCGGAACACGAAGGACAGTCCCTCGCCCGCCCATGGCGGCAGGCGACGATTGTCCTCGACCAGCGCGCGCGTGTCGATGCGCCCGGCCAGCACCCTTGCACTGGCCACCAGCCGCCCGGATGTAGGCAGCGCGCCCAGCATCACGAAATCGGGATGGCCCAGATAGCCGGTGGAGGAGGAGGGATTATCGGCGGCGGTGGCGATCATGCTGTTCTCCCGTCAGGCTTTGCCAAAAACTGGCGCAGGGATAGGGCGGAAATATAACACTTCTTGTTGCCCGCGTGGATTTATATCCGCCGCCGGGCCGTTCCAGCTATTGGGAGTAGGGCGGATGGGGCACTGTCACCAAGTTTTCGCATTAGCCTCCTAGCGGCTGGGCGCAGGAGATTGCGTCATGCCCTGTGCCTCGCCTGCCATCATCGGCTGGGTTGCCCGCCATATCGTGCCTGAAGAGCCTGCCGTGCGGGCCGCGCTGCGCCGTCTGGGCGTGGGGCCGGGCGATGTTGATGACATCGTTCAGGACGCCTATTGCCGCTTTGCCGCGCTGTCCTGCGTCGATCATATCACGCGCCCGGGCGCCTATTTCATGCAGACCGCGCGCAATCTGTGGCGCGACCAGTTGCGCCGCGCGGCGATTATTCGTTTCGAGGATCTTACGGAAAGCGCCCAGAACTTCGTCATAGATGAGACGACGGGCATCGAAAGCGTGCTGGCGGCGCGCGAACAATGGCGGATCGTCGAGGAATTGCTGGCGGCTCTGCCGGATCGGTGCCGACAGATCTTCACGATGAAGCGGATCGAGGGCCTGTCGCAAAGAGACATCGCGCAAAAGCTGGGCGTCAGCGAAAGTGTGGTGGAAAACGATATACAAAAGGCGCTCCGCCTGTTGCAGGCGGGGTTGCGTTGCGCAGAAATGGACGGCCCGCTACCTTCGGGCGAAGACAGGAAAGACATTGCAGCAAGAGGGACAAAAATCCGCCGCTACGCTTGAGGCCGAAGCGGCCGTTTGGGCCGCGCGGCTGGATGCTGCGGGGGGGGAAGATCTGCCCTTGGCGCAGCGCGCTCAGTTTGAGGCATGGTTGGATGAGCATCCGCGTCACAGCGGGGCATTTCTGCGCGCGCAGGCCTTGCTGCATCTGGCCACGGCGGCTGCGCCTGCGGCGCAGGAAACGCCGCGGCCGCTGCGTCGCTGGCGGTTGGCGGCGGGCGCTTTGGGTCTGCTGGCGGCTTCGCTGGCGGCATGGGTTGCGATTGATCCGGGGGCCCAGACTTATACTACCACACAGGGCGAATTGCGCCGCCTCGCGCTGGCCGACGGCAGCGCGCTGACGCTGGATGCGGCCAGCAAACTGCGGGTCGATCTGGACGAGGATGCGCGCAAGGTCCGCCTATCGCAGGGGCGGGCGCTGTTTCGCGTGGCGCATAATGCCGCGCGCCCTTTCCGCGTTCAGGCGGGCCTTGTGACCATCACCGACATCGGCACGGTCTTTAGCGTCACCACGCAGGGCGACACGGTCAATGTGCTGGTCAGCGAGGGTGAGGTGGAGGTGCGCCGGGGGGCGGTGGTACTGCGGCTGACGGCAGGGCAGGGAGTGCGGCTGGGTAAGGATGGCGCGCCGGTGCGTATGGGGCTGGCCGCGCCCGCGTTGGAGCGCGCGCTGGCATGGACCAGCGGTAGGATCGAGCTGGACGGGGAAACGCTGGAAAGTGCGCTGGGTGAATTCAACCGGCATAATCGGGCCACGATCCGGTTGGCCCATCCGGCGCTGGGGCGTGAAAAATTCTACGGGGCCTTTCGTCTGGATGATCCCGAAGGCTTCGCTCGCGCCGCCGCGCTGGGCCTGAATGCGCCGATGCGCGCCGAGGATGGCGGATGGGTGATCGGCGCAAAGTGATTTGCGCCCGCCAAGATCACAGTCGCAAAATAATTTTGCTTCGCCCCAAAGGAAACCCGATCCCGCCCCGTCGAGCAGGTGATGGGGCCGAATAGACGGCCCACCGTCCATGTGAGGGTTTCATGACCGGGTTTCTTCGCCATCTCGCCATTGGCACAATGTTGACCAGCCTTGCTCTGCCTGTTGCGGCCCATGCCGCCACTTTCGACGTTCCGGCGCAGGATGTCGCGGGCGCGGTGCGCCTGTTCGCGCGGCAGGCCAATGTCCAGATCATCATCACCGGCAGCGCCGCAGAAGGCCGCCGCAGCAATGCCATTACGGGCGCCATGAGCATTGAGGAGGCGCTGGCCCGGATGCTGCGCGGCACCGGCCTGTCGGTGCGCAAGGCAGGCGAGACATCCTATGTCATCACCGCCGGGCTGGCCGATGCGGGCGATGAGGGCGGCGCCATCGTCGTCACCGGCGCTCTGGCCGCCCAACGCGAGGCGGTTGCCGAAAAACGCGGGGCCGACAATGTGGTCGAAACGCTGCGCGCCAATGACGTGGGCAAATTGCCCGATCAGAACGTGGCCGAAGCGATCAAGCGCCTGCCCGGCCTGACCGCTGCCAACGATCAGGGCGAGGGCCGCTATGCGATCATTCGCGGCATCGACCCGGCGCTGGCCAATGTAACGATGAACGGCATGACCCAGCCCGCGCCCGAACCTGACGGCCGTCAGGTCAAGCTGGACGACATCCCCAGCGCGATGATCCAGTCGATCAGCGTCTCCAAATCGCTGCTGGCCAGTCAGGACGCCAATGCGATTGCGGGCGAAGTCTCGATCAAGACGAAAACCGCTTTTGACAGCAAGAAGCCCTTCTTCCTCGACCTGCGCGGGGCGGCGGGGCAGTATCAGATCAACAAGAAATCGCCCTATGAGCTGGACGCTACGCTGGGCGGCCGTTTCGGCAGCGCGCAGCAATTCGGCGCGGTGCTCAGCGTCAATTATTCGCGCCGCCCCATCGAGAGCCAGAACTATCAGGGATCGAGCGCGGCGACTTATGCCACCACCGGCGTTCCCGATGGCAACGGGTTGCGTGATTACAATCTGACCCGCACGCGCCTTGGTCTGGTGGGCAATTTCGATTGGCACCCCAATGATCGGACCAAGCTTTATCTGCGCGCCACCTATTCCGAATTTCAGGACCACGAAACCCGCGACCAGAACCGTTTGGCCGTGACCGCCTATGACGCCACCACCGGCGCGCCTTCGAAAGCCACGGCCACTATCCTCGTGCGCCGCCGCGAGGAAAATGACCATACGACCGGCCTGACGCTGGGCGGGGAATTTGCCGATCTGGCGGGCGGTACGCTGGAGGTGTCTGGCGGCTATTCGCGCGCGGTCAAGGTCGATCCGGTGCGCAGCGAGTTCACCTTCACCACCGCCAAGGGCGGCGTCACCTCGCTGGCCTATGACGGCTCGACCTATCCCTATACGCTGGCCCCTTCGGGCAGCTTTGCGGGCTTGTTCAACGATCCGTCCAAATTCTATTTCTCGAAATACAACCTCGAACACCGCTATGCCTTCGAGGAAATCTGGCAGGGCAAGGCCGATTACACGCACCCCATCGCATGGGGCGACGGTTCGGAAATCAAGGCGGGCGTCAAGCTGATGGACCGCCACAAGGCCGACGACCACGACAAGACCACATGGAGCGCGACCAAGACCACGCTGGCCACCGGATGGCTGCTCTCCAATGTCGGCTATACCGGGGGCAGCAGCTTTTATGACGGCATGTTCGCGTTTGGCACGCGCATCAACTATGCCGCCGCGCGCGATTATCTCAACGCCAATATGGCCGGCTATGCCGCCGTCAGCACCAGCAGCACGATCTCGGACTCGCTTTCCAGCGACTATGACGTGCGCGAGACGATCGGCGCGGGCTATGTGATGGCCAAGCTGAAATTCGGCGGCCTGACGGTGATCCCCGGCCTTCGTGTGGAAACCACCCATGACAGCACAAAGGCCAAGCTGGTGACGGCCTCTTCGACGCTCGGCGATGGGTTCAACAGTTTCGGCAAGGTCAGCTATACCGATGTCTTTCCCGGCCTGAACGTCAAATATGATGTCAGCCGCGATCTGTTGCTGCGCGGCGCGGTGACGACCTCGATCGGGCGGCCCAATTATCCCAATCTGGCGCCCTATGTCATCGTTGACACCTCGACGCCCTCCACGCCTGCCATCTCCATGGGCAACCCCAATCTCAAGCCCTATCGCGCGGTCAATCTGGATGCGGCGGTCGAATATTATCCGGCCAAGGGCAGCATCCTTTCGGCGGGCATCTTTTACAAATCCATCGACAACCCGATCTATACCTATGGCCAGACCGGGGTGAACGGCACATTCGCCAATGTCGCCTATACCAATGCCACCGTTACCCAGCCGATCAATGCGCAGGACGAGCTGATCTCGGGCGTCGAATTCAACGCTCAGCATCAGTTCACCAATCTGCCCGGCGCGCTGTCGGGCTTTGGCCTCTCGGCCAATTTCAGCCATGTCTGGGGCCATGCCCGCGCGCCGCTGGTCCGCGCCGGGTCCAGCCTGCCCTTGGCCTATCAGTCGAAGAATGTCGCCTCGGCGCAGGTGTTTTACGAGAAATACGGCTTTGGCGCGCGCCTCGCTTTTTCCTATCGCTCGGCCTATCTCGATACGCTTGGCACCAGCGCGGCGCTGGATCAGTATACCGACGCCAATGGTCAGCTTGATCTGCATGTTTCCTATCAGATCCGCAAGGCGATCACCGTGTTTGGCGATGCGGTCAACCTGACCGATGCCGGGTGGCGGCGCTATCTGGGGGCCAACCGGGCCTATTTGATCGAACGCGAACGTTACGGCACGCTGCTGCGCGGCGGTGTCCAGATGCATTTTTGAGCAGAAGGGCTGATTTAATGCGCAAGATGATGATGATCGTGGCCGCCTTGGCCTGCGCCGGGCCGGTGCAGGCCAGACCCGCCGCCGCCGGCCCTGTGGTGGAAAGCGTTGCGGTGCTGATGCGCCATGGCATTCGCCCGCCCACCAAGGACCCGGCCATGCCTGCCGGGACCGCCGCTGCCGCATGGCCGCGCTGGGATGTGCCGCCGGGGTGGCTGACCGCGCATGGCGGAGAGGCAGTCGAGCGCCTTGGCGTGGACGATGGTGTATGGCTGCGGCGGATCGGCGTGCTGCCTGCCGCGCGCTGCCCCGATAGTGCCCGGATGCATATCGTTGCCGACAGCGACCAGCGCACCATCGCCACCGCCCAGCACTGGGCCAAGGGCGCGCTGGCCAAATGCGCGCGCGCCATCGACCATTTGCCGCAGGATCAGGCTGATCCGCGCTTCGGCCCGCTTTCGGCCGGGCTGGCGCGCATCGATCCAGTGGCGGCGGCAGGCGCCGTCGAGCAGGCCATCGGCCCGGAAGGTCTGGCCGGGATCGACCGCAGACTGGCCCCGCTCTATGCGCGGCTGAATACGATCCTGTGTGGCGGCGCAGCTACGCTTTGCGGCCTTGGCGCTGAGCCTACGCAGATCCGCCCCGCCACGGCGGAGGCCAGACCCAAACTGTCGGGCCTGCTGGACCGGGCATCGACCGCCGCGCAGATCCTGCTGCTGGAATATGCCGATGGCAAGCCGATGGGCGAGGTCGGCTGGGGACGGGCCGGCGCGGGCGATATTGCCGCGCTTTCCACCTTTCATGCCGAGGAATTTCGGCTGCTCGCGCGCCCTGGGCCGATTGCTGCGCCCAATCTGGCGGGGCTGACGCCGGTGCTGCGCGAGGGGTTGGAGGGGCGCGTCGGGCTGGCGCTGATCCTTGGGCATGACACGAATATCGCCAATCTGGCGGGGGTGCTGGGTCTGCATTGGCGCGTGGCGGGTTTCGCTGCCGATGATCCTGCGCCGGGCGGTGCCATTGTGCTGGAAGTGCTGCGGATGCCGTCGGGCCAACGTTTGGTGCGGGCAAGCTACCGTGCGCAATCGCTGGCGGCGATGCGGGGCGGCAAGGGCGCATCGGTGCGTCAGCCCATGGCCATCAAGGCTTGCCGTCATCCGGTGCAGGGCGGTCTGTGTCCTCTGAACGAGGTTTTGACCGCTCTGAAGCCGTGATGCAGATGGGGCGGGGATGACCCGCCCCTTTATCGGATGCGGTTGACGTCATAGGATATTTGCAGGCCGTCCACCGCCATCACCCGCGCCGTGGGCGATGGCGCGCCGCCCAGCCCCGCCGGACGATCCGGCGCCCGCACCGCGCGGCGTTGATAGACGGTCACGCCCTCCGGCGTCGCCGGGCCATTGGCCGCGCCGGGCATTCCACCGGGGCCGCCCTTGGGCATCTCGCCTTCCTTGCCCGCCAGAACGGCCTGCGCCGCGGCCAGCAATTTGTCGGCATCATGGCCATCGAATATCCCCGGCCCTCCCGCGATCCGGTCGAATTGTCCGCGATGGGCGACAACGCGCTCCATGATCCCGGCGAATTGCTCCACCGTGATTCCCACGCGCACCCCGCGCGGCATGAATTCATCGCCGCCAAACAGGATGCGCTGTTTGGTATCCAGATACATCGTGCTGCCTGGCGTATGATTGCCGCCCATGATGACCAGAATGTCGCGCCCGCCCAGAGGGATGACATCGCCATCCTTGACGATCTGCACCGGATAATCGCGCGGGAATTTCATCGCGCCAAAGCTGGGATAGGGAATGGTGGCCTTTTCTGCCGTTTCCTTCGACATCAACGCCCGGTCGAAATAGCCGTTGAGCGCGGTATGGTCGAAATGGAAATGGGTGCTGGCCACCATGCGCACCGGCTTTTGGGTCAGCGTCTGCAGATATTGGCGAATATTGCCCGCACCATAGCCGGTGTCGATGGCCAGCGCTTCCTTGTCCCCTTCGATCAGATAGGAATAATCACCGTCGCTCTCGATCTGCCATGTGCCCGGCGCGATCAGCTTGGACCGGTAATATGGGACGTCGGCGGGCGTCAGCGTGCCATCGTCCGAACGGATCAGCACATTATGCAGCGCCGAATAGTCGATCAGCGCGGGCGGCGTATAGGCATTTTCGGCCGTCACAGCAGGCGCAGCCATAGCGCAGGCGAGGGCCAGACCCGTCAGATAGTGGCGCATGCTCATGCTCCCTTTGCCGTTCATTTGTGCCACCCCATGATCCAGTCGCGGATTTCGGGGATCGTATAGGCGATCCGCCATGTGTTGACGTGGTTCGACCCGCCATTGTCGCTTTGCCCTTCGGGAACCACGGTTCCTTGGCCCAGAACGGTATAGATCACCCGGTTGCCCTGCGCGGTGATGGCGGCGACATGGTCGCGCCATTGCGAGGCGTCCCAGCGGCCATCCCACGTCGCACGGCTGATTTTGGCGCCATGGCGTTCCATTTCGGCGGTGATCGCGTTCTGGCCGGGAAAGGCTTTGAGATCGCCCTGCGCCACCATGATCCACATATTCTGGCGCGCCAGCGAGGCACATTTTTCCGCCGCCCATTGCCCAGCCACGATGAAGGAGGCGGCAAACAGGTCGGGATATTTGATGTTCATCGCAATCGACATCATCGCCCCGCCCGACTGGCCGGTTGTATAGATGCGGCGTGGATCAATCGAATATTTGCGCCCCAGCATCCCGATCAGCGCGACCGTGCTGTCCATCTCGCCGGTGGTTTCGGAATCGTCATTGGCCACCTGCCGTTCGAATTGCGGGGCCAGCACGAAACAGGGGCGCTTGGCCTGATCCTGCGGGCTGGCCCAGCACAGCGCCCCCAGCCCCTGCATCAGCGTGGCTCGCGTCAGCATGGTGGTCACGCTGGCATCATGCATGAACAGAACCAGCGGATAGCGCTTTTGGGGCGAATAACCCTTGGGCACGAAGAGGTTATAGCGGATCAGCAAACCATTGGCCGGATCGCGCCATTCCATTTGGCGGAAATCATCGACGATGGGGGTGATTACCACCCCGACACCCACCGGCGCGGGCGAGGGGGCCACTACACGCCCGTTGGCCAGCCTGATCGGCGCGATCTGGCGGATGCTGGCTTGAGGCTGCCGGACGGTGAAGGCGGGCATACGCGGGGGGCCGTTCATCGGCGGGCCACCGGGAGTGTTGACCCGCAGCGCGGCATCCTTGTCCTGCTCCGAAAGTTCGAGGATGACGAAACGCCCGCTCGGCCTTGGCGATCCGGTGGGGCTGTCGCAGGTATAGGCGCGCGCGACCTTGCGCCCCTCGACTGCAAAAGCATCCGCGCCCAGCTTGCCGCCCATCACCGGAACGCCGTAATCCAGCGCGACGGCGACGAATTTTGGCCCCTCGCCAAACACGCGGGTCATGGCTGTGGCGCGCGGATAGGTCCCGCCCGCCGCCCGCGCCGCCCGGTGCGAAAGCAGCAGCGCAAGCCCGCCCTGAATGAGCGCGCGACGATGGAGAAAATGCTTCATTTGGCGCCCTTTCCGGCTTTGGCCATACGGCCCAGTTGCGCGACGATGGCCTGCGCCAAGACCTCGGCCGATCCGGGGCCGTAGGACGAATTCATCGCCTGATAGGTGATGCGCCGATAGCTTTGCGCGTCGGGCAGATATTTGGCCGCGCCATTGACCATCGTGGCGACCATCGTGTGGCGATAGGGCGAATGGGCGCGCAGCCACGCCCCGGTTGCCGCGCTCAATTCCACCTGAACCCCGATGATGGCCACATCGCCCAGCGTCAGCAGCGTGAAGGGCGCATCGGCCCGCCCGTTGATCTGATAGCGATAATCGCGCGAGGGTTTGAGTTGGGAAAGCTGTTTGGGCCGCTCCTGCATGGTCAGGCTGACCTTGCCTTGGAACAGGGCGAGACGCTCGGCCCGGATCGGGGCGGCGGCGCGGACCGCGCGCAGGGCGGCATCGCCCAGCCTTTCGCCCTGAAGCGTCACCAGCGGATAGCCCGCCGCGCCCAGGCTGATCAGCGCGGGCTTGCCATCCGCGCCATAGGCATAGCGGCGCGCGGTATAGGCGGGCACCTGATCGCCCGCCGCCCCGGTCAGGAACAGGCTGACCCCGCCCAGATGCTCTTCCACCCGCCGCATGGTGGCGCCGGCCAGATCGGCGCTGACCGCCTTGCCGCCATCGGGGCCGCCATCGGGGCCGCCATCGCGCGCGCCGGTCTGGTCCATCACCGAGGATTGCACGGCATAATTGACCAGCGAGGCGATTGGGCGATGATCGGTGCTTTCCAACTGCACTGTCGTCACGGTCCGGTCTGAATAGCCCGCCTCATTGGCGCCCAGCCACCAGCCTTCGGGGGTTTCGACATTGCGGTTGACGGCCACCTGACTGGCCGCGGCGCCAAAGCGCAGCGTAGCGGCGGCGGCAGTGTCGGCGGCCTGATGCGCGGCCTTTTCCAGCGCGGCCATGGCATTGGCGACATAGGCGCGGGCGCGCAGGGTTTCGGCCTCGTCCACGGCCATGCCCGGCGGCGGATTGGCGGCAAACATATGCGGCGCGGAAAATGTGTGTGAGGCCACCACCAGCACATCCTGACCCGCCGCGCCGGTTGCCTTGCCCACCACAGCCTGCATCGCGGAGACATCGCGCGCGCTCAGCGAGGTCTGGTCGATCAACGCGATGGCTGCCTTGCGGGTTCCGTCGCTCAGCGTCAGCACGCGGACTTCGAGGGGATCCAGCTGGTCGGTGAACCTGTCGATGGGCAAGAGGCTGGCGGGCAGCTCGATGGCGGCCCTGCCTGCACCTGCGGTCAACCCGGCCTGCGCCGCGCCCGGCGCAAGGGCGGCGGTCAGAAAAAGCACCCTCTTCATGCGGGGAAACCTTCGCCATCGGCGAGGCGCGCCGTAAATATCATCATGACCCTCTCCAGCCTGTACCGCGGACCCTTTGGTGCATGCGTTCATGGCGATGCGGGGCAGATAACTCAAACCCTTGCGTCGATATATCAATGAAGTCTGCATAAATTTGAATTTATAATCGACCTGCGACCTACCAGTCGAGCCTTGCCGAGAGGCCGATATTGCGCGGATCGCCAAGGGTGGTGGCGGGCAAGGCCGACATCTTGACCGCATAATTGGCCAGATTGCGTACATAGGCCGAGAGTTCGAACCGCGCCGAAGCCGCGCGATAGCTCACGCTCAGCCCGCCGGTCCAATAGGCCGATTGCCACCCGAACAGCGCGGCATCCTGCACCGGCCCCACCCAATAGCCCGAGGAGTGGAAGCCATCGCCCTGCGCCTGGATCACCCCGCCCGAGCGCAGATGAAAACTATGCTCATAGCGCAGGCGCAGGGTGAGGGTCGGGGCATGGGGCTGAACCGCGCCATCCAGCCGGACGAAGTGCAGTGCGCCGGTCTGCTGATGATTATAGCCGATCCAGCAGCCCGGCGCCTGCGGCGCTGCGGCCGTGGCGCAGGTGGGCAGGTTCTTGCCGAAACGCGCATGCATCAGGGCGCCTTCCAGATCGAACTGGTCATTGGCCCCCGGTCTCACCCGGATGTTCCATTCCAGCCCATAGCTGCTGGCGCGGGCAATGTTGAAAACCGGCACCGAGCATTGGGCAGGCTGGGCCCCGCCCGCCGCGCAGACATAGGACTGTCCATTGGCCAAGGTGACGGAAAAGCCGTTGTAATTGTCGATGTCCTGATAATGGCTTTGCCGATAGGCATAGGCGGCAAGGTTGAATTGCAGCACCCGGCCAAGGCCGGCCTTGATGCCGCTTTCCAGCGCCAGCGTGCTTTCTGCGTCAAAGCGGCGCGCGTCCGACAGATTGCCGTCATAGGTCAGTCCGCCGGGGCGATAGCCCGAGGCCAGCGTGGTGTAATGCAGCACGTCGCGCGCCACATCATATTCATAGCCCAGCCGAAAATCGATGTGATGAAAATCCGCCGCATAGGTCGTGCTCATCGAGGCCGGGCGCAGCACGCGATGATCCCAGCTCTGCCTCAGCCCGCCCACCACGCGCCAGCCGTCACGGATCGGCACCGTCACCTCGCCAAACAGCGCCAGCGTGCGGGCGCCGACATGGCTGGCGCCCGCCGGGCCGGGCACCGTCTGGTCGGCCTGCGCCCAACTCGTCTTGCCATAGGTCCACAGATATTGACCGATGTTCCAATGCCATGGGCCGGCATCGGGGCTGTGCAGCCGCAATTCGGCCGAGGTCTGGCCGAAGGGGGCAAATTCGTGAACGGTATAGCAACTGCTCGTCCCGCTGATCAGCCATGGCGCTCCGGCGTGAGGGCAGATGTCCTGATGTCCCGCGATGGAGAGATGGGCCAGCGCGGCGTCGAACACCGCGCCTTGGCCGAGCCGAAGGCCGGCATGGCCGGTGATGGCGCTTTGCCAGAGATCGGCGTGATTGCGGCCGGTCTCGGTCCTGTCTCCCAGCGCCCATGGATTGCCCGAGGCATTGATGCTGTCGGCGGCATAGGGCGCGACCTTGTCCACTACAAAGGGCACATCGGCCTCGGCCCCGCCGCCCGTGCCGCCCAGATGGCTGACCTCGGCGCCAAGGCGCAATTGGACCGGGGAGGATGGTTCGAACAACAGATTGGCCCGCATCGATTGCGTGGCCAGATCGGCCAGCGCCGGGGTGAACCAACTGTTGCGTACCGCCGCCATGCCCTACAGACGCAGCGCCGCGCGGGACCCCAGCGGGATCGTCTGCCCCGCCTCGGCGCGCCGCAATCCGGCCGAGCCAAGCGTGATCGTGGCGCTGCCCGATAGGTCGTTGAGGCGGGGCTGGGCGGTGATGACATTGACGATGCCGCCTTCGGCATTGGGGCCATAGCGGGTGGATTGCGGCCCTTTGCTGATTTCAACGCGGTCAATGTCATACCAACCGATTGAGGTGCCCAGCGCCATGATCGAATAGATGCCATCGAATTCCAGCGCGACCGAGCCTTGCGTGGTGCCGCTGGGCATATCGGCGCCAAGGGCGCGGATGTTGATCGAAATGCCGTCAGGCTGGCGGCTGCTGTTGATGCCGGGGATGCCGTTCAGGACTTGCTCCGCGCCGGTGGCGGCGGCCATGGCAAGCCCACGGCCCGGCAATATGGACAGGCCGAGCGCTGATTTCTGGGCGTCCTGGCTGTATCGCGCGGCGGTCACGATAATCGGGGGCCAAGCAGCGGTGGGCCAAGCGTGGCTGGGTGTAGGCTGGGTGGGCGCTTTGGCGGGCGCGGGGCGAAGCACGAAGATGCGGCCATTGCCGGACACGGCCTGAAAATGCGATCCGGCCAGCAATTGCGCCAGTGCCTGCTCCGGGCGAAAATGGCCCTTGATGGCGGGCGCCTGTAGATGGCCCAGCGCGGTGGGGTCGAACAGCAACTGGATGCCCAGCGCCTCGGCCGCGCGCGCCAGTGCCTGATCGAGCGGCATGGATGGTTGATTGAGGGATGGCTGATTAAGGGCGCGTTCGGGCATCCCTTGCGCGCGGGCAGGCGGCGCAAGGGTCGCAAGGCTCGATCCCGCCATCAGCCAGAGGGCGCAGCGCCCCAAGCCCATTTTCACCCTCTCCTGCCCGTGGCGACCTTATGCGTCCCTGCGGCGATCTAGGGGTGGTGGGCGCCTTTCGGCTAGAGGGGCTGGTGAATTAATGAATGTTGTGGACAAAAAACGAATGGCCCGTGCGGCAGACTGCGGCGCAGGCCATTCGTTTCAAATCAGGCTGCCGCGTCAGAATTTGACGGCGAAAGTGGCGCCATAGGTGCGCGGATCGCCAATTGACGTGGCGGGCAGCACTGATTGCTTGACCGCATAATTGCCGATATTCTTGACAAAGGCGCCGATCGAATAGCGGCCCGAGGGCGAGACATATTTGGCGTCCGCCGTGCCCATCCAATAGGCGGGCTGATAGCCAAGCTGCGCATCGTCCTGAACCGGGTTGACCCAATAGCCCGAGGAATGGAAGGCATTGCCCCCGAGTTTGAACGTCGCGCCCGAGGCCAGTCGGAACGTGTGATTATAGGCAAAATTGAACGATAGTTTGGGCGAATGCGGCTGTACCGCACCTGCGGCGTCAAAGAATTTGAGCGCGCCGGTGTTCTGGTCATTATACCCATCCGCGCAGCCCATCAGCGCCGCCGCCGCGTTCAGGCCGACCGTGGCGCAGGTACCTTGCTTCTTGTCGAATTTGGCGTCCAGATAGGTGCCCGCCACCGAGATCACATCGTCGGGCGTGATATTGGCGATCAGGCTGGCGTCGATGCCGAAAGTATGCGCCTTCATGCCAAAGGTGGGCACGGTGCAGGCCGCGCGCGTATCGCCGTTGGCGCATGCCACGCCGGTGCCGTCATTGGGATCGAACCCGTTATATTTGTCCAGGTTCTGATAATTGCTGATCTTGTAATAGAACATGGCCGCGTTGAATTGCAGGCGATTGTCGAAAAAGCGGTTCTTCGAGCCGACCTCAAAAGCGGTGTTGACCTCGCTCTGGAAGGTGTAGAGCTGGCTCAGAACAGGATTATAGGCGCTTTGTCCGCCGGGGCGATAGCCGGTCGAAACCGTGCCATAGACCATCGAATGGGGCGCCACGTCATATTCCACGCCCGCGCGATAATCGGCATGACTCATGCTGATGCCGAAGGTCTGGGTGACGGTGTTGCCGTTCTGGAAATTGTCGGTGCGCCGGTCCCAGCTCTGGCGCAGGCCGACAATCGCGCGCAGCCTGTCGGTGACCGGATAGGTCACTTCGCCAAACAGCGCGTTGGTCGAGGTGGTATGCACCACATCCTGATCGGTATCGGCCACGCCGCTGTTCACGCCGCGAAAGCCCCACAGATAGTTCCAGTGGTAAAAGCTGATGGGGTGGACGCCCCCCGACGGCATCGATGTGCCATAGTGGAGGTGTTGAACACCACTGAAGGAGGCGTCCGTGTCGGAGGTTATCA
>NZ_JABGCB010000035.1 GCF_013149295.1 Novosphingobium sp. SG751A | reverse complement strand
GCATAATGCTGCATCCAGAGGCCGGACAGACGAGAGCACCTGACTACGTGCCAGATCTCATTTAACGCTTGCTTCTTTTGGGGCGTCCACAGACGTCCTTCCCGGCGCCGCCTCCGAACGGCGATATTTGGTCGACACCCCCCATTAACGGGATTGCAAAGGGCCCCCGCCCTTTGCCCGCCGGAGGCCCCCTTCCCCCTTTAAAAAAATCGCGCAGCGAAAACCCCCTCCCCACACACCGCGCATAAAAGTTCCCACAATGTTCTGTCCTACACGTATCCCGGTTTGCTATCCGTGACATCCCCCTGCGCTGGGGCGGGGGGGGGGGCGATGGAGGCTTTATGGGCTGTACGTGTGGGGGCGGTGTGGCGCGCGGGGTGGTGCATTGCGACAGCGTGCGGCCGGGGCGGCGGACGAGCCGGGTGGCGTTTCGGGGGGAGGCGCTGGTGGAGGGCGATCCGTTGCTGGGGTTTGCGCCTTATTTGCATAAACAACCGCGGCGCAATTCGATCACGCCGGATCGGCAGCGGGCGTTTATTGCGGCGCTGGCGGCCAGCGGGATTGTGACGCAGGCGGCGCGCAGCATTGGGGCCAGTCTGGAGGCTTTGTACAAGATCCGCAATGCGTCCGGCGCGGAGGGGTTTGCCGCCGCGTGGGAGGAGGCGGTGGATCGCGGCATGGCGCGGTTGGAGGATTGCGCGCTGGAGCGAGCGATTGAGGGCGAGGAGCGGTTTGTGGTGCGCGGCGGCGAGGTGGTGGCGCGGTGGCGGCGGTATGACACGCCTTTGCTGATGTTCCTGCTGCGCAACCGACGGCGGGGGCGGTATGACGCCTATGGTTTGCGCGGGGGTGAGCGCCCGCTGAGCGCGGCGGAGGAGCGGGCGCGGGCGATGGAGGAGGAGCGCGAGGCCGAGGAGATCCTTGACGGCATCAACATGAAGTTGGAGCGGATGCGCGAGCGTTGGCTGGCGGCCAAGGCGGCGCGTGAGGAGGATGAGGCGCAGGACGCGCTGGCCGGCGATGGAGGGGCGGGCGATGACGGCGCGGTGGGGGTGCCCGATGGGGATGTGTGTCCCGGCCCCGTCGAGGAGGAAGGCGCGCCCGGGATCCGCCATTTTCCCGATTTGCTGCGTGAGGGCTATCCGATGACGGGCACGCCCGCAAGGCCGGTGACGCGCGCGCCGCGCCGCCCGATGACGCCGGAGGAGGAGGACGCCCGCCGTTGGATGAGCGATCTGGACAGCGGGCGGATGGGGCCAAAGGCGCGGGGCGAAACCTTGCCCCCGCCCGATGGACAGGCACGCCAAGACCCATGACGCCGGTTTGCCCGCGCCCGACCAGCACGTAAGCAGTTCTTCCTTTGGGGAAAGCGGGCGCTGCGGGTCTGTTTTACTCGCTCAACCAATCGGCTGTGATCTCGCCCCTATGGCCCTCGGGCGCCAGCGCGGCGCGCAGGGCTTCCAGCAGAGGCGGCAGGGCCTGTGTGAAGGCGTAGGGCGGATTGACGATAAACAGGCCCGCGCCGTTATAGATGCCGGGCTGATCTCTATCGTACAGCCAATGCTCCACGCTGAGAAATTTCGGGATGCCGAGCCTGCGCAACTTGTGCTTCCACTGCGCATGCGTGGGGCGCTCCTTCAGCGGATACCAGATCACCGTCACACCATGCGCCCATTTGCGGTGAGCGGCGGCCAGCGTAGCCGTGATACGTGCGCGTTCGTCCGTCTGCTCATACGGCGGGTCGACCACCACCACGCCGCGCGGGGTGCGGGGCGGCACCATCGCCAGCCAAAGCTCGTAGGCGTCACGTTCATGCACGGCAGCGGATGTGCCGCGCATGACGCCGCGCAGGGCATAGGCGTCCTCGGGATGTTTTTCGTTGAGGATCAGGACATCCTGCGGACGCAGAAGCTGCGCCAGAAACCGCGGCGAACCGGGATAGAGGCGCGGCCCATCCCCCACATCCACCCCGACATTCACCGCCTGTACGGCGGCGCGATAATCGTCCAGCAAGGGGTTCAGGTCAGCAAAGGCCCGCAGTACGCCCTGCGTGGACTCGCCGGTGCGTTGGGCCTGGTCGCCGTGAAGGTCGTACAGCCCGCAGCCGGCATGGGTGTCGATCAGGGTCAGTGCACCCTCTTTTTGCTGCAAGGCCCGCACGAGGGCGATCAGCAGGCTGTGCTTCACGACATCGGCGCTATTGCCTGCATGGAAGGAATGGCGATAATTCATTGTGATTCAAAATCCTGATGATCTGCCTTTATACGAGCTGCTGGGCGCGGAAGCCGAGCGCGACGCGGCTGAAGCAACGAATCCGGCGCTCATATAGAGTCGCGCGGAAACCTTCAAAGCACTTCTGCGTGAGGCCTCAAGCCCGCGTTTGCCATCATCACCAGAGGCGTAAGACGCAAAGCTCCGGGCGCATGGGAATGTTCGATCATCGAGGGAGCGCGCGCACCGAGGTGCCCGGTTCGGGATAGCCATGCCTGCGGGTTGGCCTTATGAGGCGGTCTTCCTCCCCCGGATGAAAGGTGTTGATCGTGCTGGATAACCCGATGGCGATTGTCTGCGCGGTGTTGGCCGTGGTGGTGTCGGGCATGGCCAAGGGGGGTTTTGCCGGGCTTGGCGGGCTGGCGATGCCGATCATGGTGCTGGCCAATGCGCCGGTGGAGAGCGCGGCGGTAATGCTGCCGATCCTGATCGTACAGGATGCAGTCAGCGTATGGTCGTTCCGGCGGCACTGGTCGGGGGCGGTGCTGAAAGTGATGATGCCGGGGATGACGCTGGGCGTGGCGTTGGGCTGGCTGTTTTCGCGCAGCGTCAGCGAAAAGGCGGTGTTGCTGGCGGTGGGCGTGGTGTCGCTGTTGTTCGGGGTGCAGCGCATGTGGAACGAGCGCGGCGGGCGCAGCGCCCTGCCTTCGAATTCGCCGGGGTGGGTGGGCCTATTGTTCGGCACATTCTCCGGCTTTGTCAGCCATATCGCCCATGCGGGCGCGCCGCCGTTTCAGATGTATGTGCTGCCCAAGCGGCTGGAGCGCGATGTGCTGGTGGGTACGACGGCGATTGCCTTTGCCTATATGAACTGGATCAAGGTGCCCGCCTATATGGCACTGGGCCAATTTACGCGGGCCAATCTGGTGCATTCGGCCATGCTGATGCCGCTGGCGCTGCTCAGCACATGGGCGGGGGTCTGGGTGGTACGGCGGGTGGATGCGGCGCGCTTCTATCGGATCATCTATGCGATGATGATCGTGGTGGGGCTGAAGCTGATGTGGGACGGGATCGGTTGAATTATCGCGGGTGACGTGAGGCCAGCGCGATGCCGGCGAGGTTTTGCTGGCGCTTGATCCAGCGGATGCGGGCCGGGCGACGGTTTTCGACAAGCGCGGCAAAAGTGGCGGCATGGCCCTGCTCACGGGCGCCGTCGCGCATCGCCCGATTGGCGTGGTCAACCACCTCCAGCGCATCGCCGATCAGTTCGACATGCTCCAAGCCCAGCGTCTGCGACAGTTTCACCGCCTCAATCAGCGCGAGCCATTCGGCATCCTGATTGTTGCCATGGCCAAGGTAGAACCAGTGGACATGGCCACGGATGACCACGGCGGCTTCGATGGCGCCGGGGTTGGGGCGGCAGCCGCCGTCGAAGAAGATCTTGATGCGGGGGTGGGTCAAGTTGAGGTGCCTCCGGCGGGCAAAGGGACTGGTCCCTTTGCAATCCCGTTAATGGGGTGGTGCAGGATTTGCGGCCTAGCAGCAAAAGGCGATGGTTTCAAAAGCCTGCGGCGTGGTGGACTTGCGCTGATCGGCGCCGCAGGCTTTAAAAACATAAGCACACCGCCGCCTGTCCGGCGCATAAAGTATCGGGATTGCAAAGGGACCAGTCCCTTTGCCCGCCGGAGGCACACCCCCTTACACCAACCTCACCACCTCCACCCCCGGCAAAACCCCCGCCCCCGGCTGCGCGGCCCAATCGCGGTGAGTCAGGATCGAACCATCCGCCCGCCAATCCGCCACGCGGGCCGGATCGACCCGAGCATAAACCCATTGCGCCGCACCTTCCTCGCCCAGCGCCAATACGCCATCGGCGGGCATGTCGGCCCCGGCCGCGGGTTTGGCATCGGGCGGGCCATAGAGCCCCGCCGCGCCCCGGTTGATATCCACAGCGCTCGACCATGGCGCATCCCCCACCGTGGGCGATTGCAGGACAAAACATTGGTTTTCCAGCGCGCGGGCCTGCGCGCCGATGCGCACGCGCCAATAGCCGTGCAGGCTGTCGGTGCAGGAGGGCGCGAGGATGAGGTCCGCCCCGGCCTGCGCCAGCGCGCGGGCCAGCAGCGGAAACTCGCTGTCATAGCAGATGGTGATCCCGATCCGCCCCAGCGCCGTGTCGAACAGTCGCAGCCCTCCCCCGATGGTTCCGGCGGGGGAAACGCCCCATTGTTCGGCCTCGAAACGGGTCATCATGATCTTGTCCTGATGGCTCATCGCCCCCGAAGGAGCAAAGAAGCGCGCCCGGTTGACGTAATGATCCCCCACCCGACAAGGCGCGCTGGCCGCCAGAATATAGACGCCGTGCTCACGCGCCAGATCGGCATGCAGCGCGTCCACCCGAGGCAGCAGGTCCGACACCACGCCAAGACCGGCGTGCAGGTCCGACTTGCGCGCAGGATCAAGCGCGGCCAATTCCATCGCGCCATATTCGGGAAAGACCAGCAAGGCTGCCCCTTGCCCCGCCGCTTCGCCCACCCATCGGCGCAGTTTGGCCTCATAGGCGGCCCAATCGGCCAGATCATCAATCGGATATTGCGCGATTGCCGCCAAAAAAGGGGCGGCCTGAAAGGAAGCAGTCATGCCCCGAATGTGCGAAGGCATGGGCGAGGCGGCAAGGAAGAAAAACTTGGGTGGGATGGGAAGATAAAGACGATGCCTCCGGCGGGCGAAGGGCGGCAGCCCTTTGCAGTCCCGTTAATGAAGTGGGGTTGGCAATATGACGTCAAAAACCATGATTCAAACGTCTGCGGCGCGACGAATTTGCGCTGATCGACACTGCGGGCTGTAAAAATTGACCCTGATACAAAGACGCCCATATTGCACAACAAAGACAGTGAAGAGATTGCAAAGGGATAAGCGCGCTTGTCCGTCCTAGGCAAGCCTAAATCCCTACCCTGTACTTCCCCATAACCCCAACCATCTTGACGTATGCTGGTAACAGTGAGACCATCTGCTTCAAATAAAGGGGGCATTTATGGCGAAATCCATTCTGTTCTTTGCCGATGGCACATGGCAGGGCGCCGATGGCGGCAGCAAGTCCAATGTGTTGACCCTGTTTCAGGCGCTGGAGGGCGGGAACACGCTGGGCGGCCCGCGCGATGATGAACAGGAGAAGGCTTTTGCCGGGTCCGATGATGCGCCCCCGCATGTCGCCAAATATATTCACGGCGTGGGCGATGGCGGCAATTGGTGGAGCAATCTGGTGGGCGGGGCCTTTGGCGCGGGGCTCATCTTTCGCGTGCTGCGCGGCTATACGTTCATCAGCCGCCAGTATGAGCCGGGCGACCGGATCTATCTGATCGGCTTCAGCCGCGGGGCCTATACGGTGCGCGCGCTGGGTGGGCTGATCGCGCGGATGGGGTTGCTCGACTGGGCCGGACTGGGGCTAGAAAACACGCCCAACAATGCGCTGGGCCACCGCTATGCCAGCGCGGCATGGCACAATTACATGGTCCTGCGAAAATCCGAAGAGCCGCCCGCCGGTCTGTTCGGCGCCTTGCAGGCGATGATCGCCGAGGGCGACGATCAGGCCCGCGATGCCGGCGAACTGACCCCGCGTTATATGGCCGATGTCACCATCGACACGATTGCCGTGTGGGACACGGTGGGCGCGCTGGGCATTCCCAAGCCGGTTTTGATGAGCAAGGCGCGCCACGATTATCTCAAATTCGTCGACAACAAGCTGAGCGACAAGGTCCGCCACGGCCTGCATGCCGTGGCCATCGACGAGCGGCGGCGTGATTTCACCCCCACCCTGTGGGCCCCTCGCGATGGGGTGGTGCAATGCCTGTTTGCGGGGGCCCATGCCGATGTCGGCGGCGGCTATGAGGAGCGCGGCGACAATGCCGCACTGGCCGCCGTCACGCTGCACTGGATGGCCGCGCAACTGGGGCTGAACGACGGCACGCGTCCGGGCTTGCGCTTTACGCTGGGCGCTCTGAACGAGCGCGCCCATCTGGGGCCGAGCCACCGGCCATGGGACCGGCCTGCCTATTGGCTGCGGCAAAAGAATGACCGCGAATTGCCGTGTAAGGACCCGGTGATGGATTGCACCCACTTACCCTATGCGCCCGAGGTCAAGGCGCGGCTGGGGCAGCAGGTGATGGTGGTTTCCGATGGCTGGTTCGGGCGCAGGACCATCACCTATCAGCCCGGCCCGCTGGCCACGGGGGGTTATTTCAACACCGCGCCATGATGCAAAAGCGGAGGATTACTCAGGGCCAACTCAACCTGATTTTAAGCATCTTATAACATAAGCTTGTTAGTTGGCCCTATGTTTGCATCGCTCTCCGCCCGCATCTATGCCCTTGGCGCCCTTGTTTTGCTGGCGCTGGCCTCCTTTGCGGCCATTCTGGTCGATTCCTCACGGCAGGCGGGCGAGGCCGTGCAATGGGCCAACCATTCCTCGACCGTTATCGAAACCACGCAAATTGCGCTCAACCAGTTGCGCTCGGCTGAATCGGGCACGCGCGGCTATATCCTGACCCGCTCGCCCGCCTTTGCCGCCTCGTTTGACGAAGCGGTGAGCAACGCCGATCTGAATATCGGTCGTGTCGTGGCGATGACGCGCGACAACCCGGCCCAGTACAGCCGCGCCCAGGAATTGGCCAAACTCGTCAAGGATCGCTGCGAAATGCTGCGGCAATCGGTCGATCTGGGCCGCCGCGACGATTTCCCAAAAGCGCAGGCCAAGATCGCCAATGGGCAGGGCCGCGAATTGATGGATGCCGTTCTGGTGCGCACGCGCAACTTTCTGGACAATGAGCGCGCCCTTCAATCCAGCCGTACCGAGGCGGTGAACGAGCGCCTGCGCTGGACCGAGGGGCTGACGTTGGGGGGCGCGGGGCTGGTGGCCTTGCTGGTGGCGATCGGCTTCCTGCTGCTGATCCGCGGCATCGACCGTCCGCTGGCCGCCGTGCTGCGGGTGATGACCGATCTGGGCAATGGCCAGCGTTCGGCGCGGATCGGCGAGGCGATGGGATCGCGCGAATTTTCCGAACTGGCCCAAAGTTATAATGCCATGGCCGACCAGTTGGAGCGCGCGGTGGCCGATCAGGTGTCGAGCGAGACGCAATTGCAGGAGGCCAATGCCGAATTGCAGCGCAACAGCGAAACGCTGCGCCAGCGCGGCGGGGTGATCGAGATGCTGGGCGGGATGGCCCACCGGATGCAGGCGGCCCGCACCGATGATGAACTGGCCCAGATCATCCGCGTTTTCGTGCCCCGCGTGCTGCCCGGCATTCCGGGCGCGCTCTATGCCCATAACAATTCGCGCAATCTGTTGATCCCGATTGCCGGATGGGGTGGGATGGAGGCCGACAGGGAAGGCTTTGCCCCCGAGCAATGCTGGGCGCTGCGCCGGGGCCAGAGCCACTTTCTGCGCGAAGTGGGCAGCGATATCGTGTGCAGCCACGCCGATCCTGACGAGATCTATCACTGCGAACCGCTGCTGGCGGGCGGCGAAGTGATCGGTGTCCTCTATCTGCATGGCACGGTCGAGAATGAAACGCGCTTTCGCCTGACGGTGCTGGCAGAAAATATCGCCTCGGCGCTGGTCAACCATCGCCTGCAGCGCTCGTTGCGCGAACAAACGATCCGCGACCCGCTGACCGGCCTGTTCAACCGGCGCTATATGGAAGAAACGCTGACGCTGGAAATCGCCCGTGCCAGCCGTTCGGGCGTGCCATTAAGCGTGGTGATGTGCGATATCGACCACTTCAAGCGCTTCAACGACGAATTCGGCCATGATGCGGGCGACGCCGTATTGCAGGCCGTGGCGGCGGAATTGAAAAAG
Organism: Novosphingobium sp. SG751A; assembly: GCF_013149295.1. Classification (GTDB taxonomy): domain Bacteria; phylum Pseudomonadota; class Alphaproteobacteria; order Sphingomonadales; family Sphingomonadaceae; genus Novosphingobium. The sequence goes on along the minus strand of NZ_JABGCB010000035.1, from coordinate 16,008 downwards.
CAGTTCCGCAGCGGCGATGTCATTTGCCGTTTCGGCGGCGAGGAATTCACCATCATCGCGCCCGGCACCACCGCGCAGGTTCTGCACGACCGCGTCGAACAGGTGCGCCACGCCGTGGGCGAAATCAACGTCCGCCAGAAAGGCCGCACGCTGGGCCTGATCAGCATGTCCTTCGGCATCGCCAGTTGGGCCGCAGGCATGGACGCCAATGGCGAGGCGTTGATTCAGGCCGCCGACGTCGCGCTCTATCAAGCCAAGCGCGAGGGGCGCAATCGGGTGATTGTGAACGGGACGGTAGGCTAAAAATTTGCCTCCTGCGGGCAAAGGGGACTCGCCACTGAAGAGGTAGAGGCTCGGGACAAGTAGAAATTGCGCTGCGACTGGCTATGGCCGCAACGCACCCGTGCCCGGACAGGCTCCTTTTTCCCGTGAAGCGGCATAACTGCCATCTGCCCCCGATTATCGAAATTTCAGATGCCCGCGCCATTGACCGCCGATGGCAAAACCAAAACACCCGCAAACGCAAAAAGGGCGGCCCCATAGGAGCCGCCCTTCCTGTTCAGTCGGAAGATCCGACCGGCGAACTGCGAAATCTTACTTGATTTCGACGGTGCCGCCGGCTTCCTCGATCTTCTTCTTGATGTCTTCGGCTTCAGCCTTCGACACGCCTTCCTTGACGGCCTTGGGAGCGCCTTCAACGAGGGCCTTGGCTTCGGTCAGGCCCAGGTTGGTGATGGCGCGGACTTCCTTGATCACCTGGATCTTCTTGCCGCCGTCGCCGGTCAGGATGACGTCGAATTCGGTCTTTTCTTCAACCGCAGCAGCAGCTTCGCCACCAGCGGCGGGAGCAGCAACAGCAACAGCGGCAGCAGCCGAAACGCCCCAGGCTTCTTCCAGAGCCTTGGCGAGGTCAGCGGCTTCCAGAACGGTCAGAGCCGACAGGTCTTCAACGAGCTTGGCGATATCAGCCATGATAATTACTCCAATGTTGTTTACCGGGCGGCGGATCCGCCAAACCCGGATAAATAGGGTTCAAAAGTCTTACCTGCACAGAGATGGACGGGCCGGGGCCCGACGCAAATCTTACGCAGCGTCCTTGTCGGCATAGGCCTGGAACACGCGGGCCAGCTTGGCCGCCGGAGCGGTCGTGAGCTGAGCCAGCTTGGTGGCAGGTGCCTGAACAAGGCCGATAAGCTTGGCGCGCAGTTCGTCGAGCGAGGGCATCGAGGCCAGAGCCTTAACACCATCGGCGTCGAGAACGACGTTACCCAGCGACCCGCCGACGATCTCGATCTTGTCGGTCGTCTTGGCGAAGTCCACCACAGCCTTGGCAGCGGCAACCGGATCGACCGACCACGCAAGCGCGGTGGGGCCGGTCAGGAGGTCGCCGATACCAGCGTAATCGGTGTCCTGGGCAGCAAGCTTGGCAAGACGGTTCTTCGCAACCTTGTAGGTGGCGCCGGCTTCACGGATCTTGCCGCGCAGCACAGTCGACTGTGCCACGGTGAGGCCGAGGTTGCGGGTGACAACCACCACGCCGACCTCGTTGAAGACCGCGTTGAGCTGGGCGACCGATTCGGCTTTCTGCGAACGATCCATGCCTTACTCCTTCACAAATGGCCCATCGGCAAAAGCCTCCGGGCCGGCTACTTTGTCCATGCAGGACACGCATAAGCGCATCCGCAGGGGCGGTTGGGTCCGTGACAAAGGGAAGGAGTTGCGACAGACCGCCCCAAAGGAGCATGGCCGATAAGCCGCGATAGGGGCGCGCGCCGTTGATGACAGCGCCCATAATCTCTTTTCCCCGTCTAGGCTGGAAATTAAGTGAGGCCAATTCCCCACACCAACTGTCTCGGACGGATGAGCCTGCGGGCACGCCCGCTGACTTCCGGGGCGCCATTAGCAGATGCTGGACCGGAGTCAAGCGCCCCTTTCCTAGGGGGTTATTAACCATCGAGGCCGTAATCCTTGACGCAATGGGCGGGACGTTCCCCGCCCCGCGCATAGGGCCTGCCGCTTTGACCACGAACGCCGCCATTTCCGCCCCCGATCAGGGCCCGCTCGACCTCGCATTTGCACGCGCCAATCCGCGTGTGCTGGACCGGATCGAACAGGGGCTGATCCTCGTGCTGTGGCTGGCGCTGGTCAACCGGGTGGCCCATTCGATCAATGGCTACGCGCCGCTGGTGCTGATTTCCGAAACGGCGGTGATGGCCTTCACCCTCATCCGCCGCCCCACCCAGAACATCTCGCTGCGCCTGGGCGACTGGCTGCTGGCCATCGCGGCCACCGCCGCCCCGCTGATGATCCAGCCGGGCCTCGACATGTTCCCGATGATCGCCCCGCTGGGCATCGCGCTGGTGCTGGTGGGCAATGTAGTACAGGCGCTGGCCAAGCTCTCACTGCGCCGCAGCTTCGGCATCGCGCCGGCCAACCGCGGCGTCAAAAGCGACGGCCTCTACCGCTTCGTCCGCCACCCGATGTACGCAGGCTACCTCGCCGTCCACATCGGCATCATGATCCTCATGCCCAGCCTCCTCAACCTCACCCTCTACACCATCGGCTGGTGGGCCCAGATCTTGCGGTTGAAAGCCGAAGAAGCGTTGCTTTCCCAAGACCCCGCCTATCAGACCTTCATGGGCAAGGTGCGCTATCGGCTGGTGCCGGGGGTGTTTTAAGGGTTTGTTTGCGGGGGCTTGATGCCTCCGGCGGGAGTTGGTTGATGCCTCCGGCGGGCAAAGGGACTTGTCCCTTTGCAATCCCGTTACTGTCTTTGTTGCGCGAGATCGGCAGCGTTGTGTTCGGCGCGATAGGGCGGTTTTGAAGGCCGCTGCGCGGCGGGGGATGTCGGCTAGATTAAGGTCTAGCGAGCGCTTTATTTAACACTTACACCTGCATGCCAGTTGAAAGAGTTGTTATTTCTAAAGCGAAGATTAGACTTCGGCCATGACGCGAAATCAGATAGCTACAGCATTCGCTTCCGCCGTTGCCCTGATCATCAGCATTTACATTATCTCTAAAACCGGAGCTTATGTTTTTCTGGCAATCTTTGTGTTCGATGCACCCGGTTCGAGCCGAGATTTTCTGACGCAGATGACAGCCCTATCCTTCGTCGCTCCATTTGCCCTCGCGCTGGCAGCAGCCGTAAATTCAGCGATAAATATTGTGAATCGTTCTATAAAAATGCTAATTTTCTCCACAGTTCTAATAGTAACATCCCTTTCAATTGATAAAGCTTTTACGAATTTCCTATTAAACTCGTAACAGTTTTACAAATGCAGAATACACCTACACTACCCCTTCCCGCGAAGCGCCATAATCTCTTCGACAACACCACCCACTGTAAGCTCCCCCATTATCGGGATTGCAAAGGGCCCCCGCCCTTTGCCCGCCGGAGGCACCTTACACCTTCCAAAAACCCCCTACCGCCCCTTGCGCGCCGCGCGAAGCGCTCGCAGCGAGACTCCCGCCTCCACCCTTGGATGGAGGAACTTGGGCCGCCAAACCCGCTGGGAGAGGTAGATGCCGTTGTGGCCGGAGCAGGCGTAGGCGGCAAAACACGCCACCGCGATAGGCAGGATCGGTCCCAGCCCGAACAACTCCAGCCCCATGAGGATGCAGGCGAGCGGGGTGTTGGCGGCGCCGGCAAAGACCGCGACGAAGCCGAGGCCTGCGAAGAGATCGACCGGCCCGCCCAGCACGCCCGAGAGCGCATTGCCCAGCCCCGCGCCGATGAAGAACAGGGGCGTGACCTCGCCGCCCTTGAAGCCGGTGGACAGGGTGATAACGGTAAAGAGCATTTTGAGCGCCCAGCTCCAGCCATCAACCGGGCCGGTGAAGAAGCCGGGGATCGTGGGCGCATGGGGATCGGCCGACCACACGCCAAGGCCCAGATAGGCACGCGTGCCCAGCGCATAGGTCAGCGCGATCAGCACCAGCCCGCCGATGAAGGGCCGCGCCGGGCCATAGCGGACGTGTCGCTTGAACCACCCGCCAAGGACATGGTTCGCCTCGGCAAAGGCAAGGCTGGCAAAACCGAAGAGCGCGCCCGCGATGGCGGCCTTGAGCAGGAGCAGCCCGCTCCAGCCTCCGGCATAATGGATCACGTAAGGAGTATGGTGGATGCCCCAGGCCTGACAGGCCCAGTCGCCCGCATAGCCCGCAATCACGCAAGCCAGCAGGCCGGGCAGATGCACCCGCCCGATGGCCAGCACCTCCAGCGCAAAGACCGCGCCCGCCAGCGGTGTGCCGAACACCGCGCCAAAGCCCGCCGAAATCCCGGCCTTCAACAGGATCTGGACTCCGGCCTCGTCGATCCGCGCGATCCGCGCCGCCGCGCTGGCGATGCTGCCGCCCAGTTGCACCGCCGTGCCCTCGCGCCCGGCCGAACCGCCGAACAGATGCGTGGCCACCGTGCCGATGAACACCAGCGGCGCCATGCGCAAAGGCACGCCGCCGCCCGGCTCGTGGATCTCGTCGAGGATCAGATTGTTGCCGCCCTCCACGCTTTGCCCGACGCGATGATAGAGCCAACCGATCCCCGCCCCGCCCAGCGGCAGCAGAAACAGCAGCCACGGATGGTCGAAGCGCGCCCGTGTGACCGCATCAAGGCTCCACAGGAAGGCGGCGCATAGCGTGCCCACCACGCAGGCCATCGCCAACAAAGCCGGCAGCATAACGATCAGACGGGAGAGGATAGCGCGCATAGACCCACCTTGTTGCCAAAACAGCGAAAGGTAGGAATCATCAGCCCGAAGCCGGGCGGTTCGGCCCAAAGGCCCGGCGGAAATCCATCGCCTTGGGCGCGGCTTTGGCGCAAAGGCTGCGCGGCGTCAAGACCGCGCGCCCTTTCAACGCATCGCCTTGACGTCCTCGGCTTTCACCGCGCCTTTGAACCTGTTGCCGAAATGGGTGCGGACATAGTTGACCACGTCGGCCACTTGGCTGTCGGTCAGCATTGTGCCGATGGGCGGCATGCCGTTCAGCCCTTTGACCACCACCATCGCCGGATAAGCGCCAATTGCCAGCTTCGGATTGCCCGCCAGCGCGGGATAGCGCCCCGCACCCTCGGCCCCCTTGGCGTCCTGCATATGACAGGCGGCGCAGACGCGGGTGAATATCTGCTCGCCGCTCGCCTCGCCTAACATGCGCGCGCCAAAGGCCGCATCGCCAGCCGAAGCGGCGGCGGCGGGGCGCACCGGTACAGATGCCGGCGCCTGCGCATGGGCCACAGATGCTGCCCCCATCAGGGCCATGCTCAAGATCAGTTTTCTCATGTCTCTCACCCCGCGATAACCCGTTGATGCAGCCGCGTGATCGCGTCGATGGCCGAGGTGATGCCCCCCTCCTGCCAGCCGCCGTAATAGGAGGCATGTTCGCCCGCCAGCAGGATACGCCCGTCGAACCTGCACAGGTTCTTGTAATGCTCGGCGCGCGATGCTTCCGTCCACGAACCGAAGCAGCCCAGCGTGAAGGGCACACGGTGCCACGCCACCGAGACGCCGTTCATAAACTCAGCCCGATATTGCGGATGGATCTGCGAGCCCCATTCCAGCACCTTCTCGACGCGCTGCGCCGGGGTGCCGGCGGTCAGCTCATAGCCCGCCGCCCCGCCGACATAGCAGCCCAGCAGCACGCCCGGCCCCTTGTCGCCATAGCGCGACGAGGGATAGGAGATCTGGCTGTTGGGCAGGTCGGTATAGGTGATGCCGCCGTAGATCTGGTCATCCTGTTCCCAGAAGCGGCGCTTGAATTCCAGCCCCACCTTGACGCTGGTGCTGTAGGGCACAGCGCGGATCGCCGCGTCCAGCTCTGGGCTGACATTCATCTCGATCTGCGCCAGCACCGGCAGGGGGATCGTGCAGAGGCAATAGTCGGCAGAAGCCGTCATCGCCGCGCCGCTCTTGGTGTCCTTATAGCTGACCGTGACGCCCTTCTCGTCCTGATGGATCGCGGTCACCTTGCTGTTCTTGCGCACCATATGGCCCACGGCGCGTTCGAAGCCCTTGGCCACCTGACCCATGCCGCCAACCGGCTGGAAGATGGTGGAGAGGTGATCCCATTGCAGATTGCCGCCGATGGAGCGCCACAGGCCCGAACGCAGCAGGGTCTGAACGTCGATGGGTTCGGAAGGTTCGGGAACGGCTGAGAGGCCCCCGCCCGGCTCCTTGTCATAGCCGCGCCGCCCGCTGCTGGCCGCGCCTTTCACATAGCGCATGTTGCGGTCGAGCGCGCCCCATGAACGCAGCGCCTCAAGCAGGATCTCGCCGTCCTCCTTGCTGACCGTCTGGGCCAAGGCCCCGGCATTGACCGATTTGGCCAGCAATTCGCCGACATGGCCGTAAAAATCCGCCTGAATATGGCGATAGCGCTGAGGCTTGCCGCCGAATGCCTTGGTGTTGTGGACATAGGCGTTGTAATTGACCTGCATGAAGGGTTCGAGGCCGATGCCCAGTTCATGGCAGTAATGGATCAACCCATGGTGGTGCCATGGAATGCGCCATGGGCCGGGGTTGATGTAATTGCCCGGCGCGAACTGGCAGGTCTGGGTCGCGCCGCCCAGTTCGGTATAGGTGTCGCCGCCCTGCAAGGTCCATGAACGCCCGCCCACGCGGTCGTTATATTCCAGCACCTGCACCTTGTACCCAGCGCGCGACAGTTCGAGCGCGGCGGTCATCCCCGCCACGCCTGCGCCAAGGATCAGCACGCTGGCGCCCTTGCCACCTTCCAGCTTGGGCGGGCCTTGGAAATTGGAAGCCTTGGCCTGATCCATGCTGGACATGGCCATATACATCGCCGAAGCGCCCGCCGCCGTGCCGATCATGGACAGCAGATCGCGCTTGGTCATGGGCATGATGGGTTCGTTCATCCGCATGCCCCCTTATGCCGCCAGCGCGCGCTGGTGCAGGCGCGTGATCGCATCGAGCGAGGAGAGCAAAGCCCCCTCCATCCAGCAGCCGTAATAGGAGGCATGTTCGCCCGCCAACACGATCCGCCCGTCCATCGAGACGAGGTTCTGGTAATGGGTCGCGCGGCTCTCCTCGGTCCACATGCCGCAGCAGCCAAGTATCCACGGCATCCGGCTCCACGCCACCGAGGCGCCGTTCATGAATTCGCGGCGATATTCTTCGGGGTGGAACACGGACCCTTGCGCCAACGCGGCCTCGATGCGCTTTTCCGGCGTCATGCCCGCCAGCATATAGCCGCCCGCGCCATTGGCGAAGGCGCCCAGCAAGACGGCAGGCTTGTCCTTGAAGAAATCGTAATTGGGATAGGAAATCAGCCCGATCGCCTGATCGGTAAAGCTATGTCCGCCATAGATGGAGTATTTCTCCTCCCAGAAGCGGCTCTTCATTTCCAGACCGATCTTGACCTGGCCGCTATAGGGAATGGCCTTGATCGCGGATTTCTTGGCGTCCGAAACCTGAATGTCCAGCTGGGCCAGGATCGTGGCGGGCAGCGTGCAGACCATATAGTCCGCCGTGGCCACACCCGTCTTGCCCGTCACCGTGTCGGTCCAGGTGGCGGCCACGCCCTTGTCATCCTGCTTGATCGCGGTGACCTTGGTGTTCAGGCGCACCAGCTTGGCGATCTGTTTGTAAAACCCCTTGCCGATCATATCCATGCCGCCCTTGGGTTGGAACATGGTGGTCTGCATCACATAGTTGAAATAGAAGCTCATCTGCGTCCAGACATGGCTGGACAGGACATCGGACAGGCCGTTGATCTTGGAGGGCGTTGGCGCGCCGTTGACGCCGCCGCCCGGCGCGCGGTCATAGCCGCGGCGGCTCGACACATTCAGGTTGCTGGTGAATTTGAGATCGCCGTCCAGCGCCCCCCATTCCCGCAAAGCCGCGATCAGCTTTTCCTTGTCTTCCTTGCTGACGCTAGTGTCGAGCGCACCCGCATTGAGCGACTTGCCCAGCAGTTCGGAGACATGGCCGGTGAAGTCCACCGCCAGTTCCTTATACCGCTGCGGCTTGCCGCCAAAGGCGTCCTTGCGGTGGACCATGGCATTGTGGTTGAGCTGAATAAACGGTTCCAATTCCACACCGAAGGCCTTGCAATAATGCAGCAAGGTGCGGTGGTGATGCGGGATGCGCCACGGGCCGGGGTTGAGGTAATTGCCCGGCTGATAGGTCACATTCTGGGTCGCGCCGCCCACTTCGACGATCTTGTCGCCGCCGCGCACCGAATAATTGCGGCCGCCGGGCCGGTCCTGATATTCCAGCACCTGCACCTTATAGCCCGCCTTGGTCAGCTCATAGGCCGCCAGCATGCCCGCAAGCCCCGCGCCCAGCACCAGCACGCTGGCCCCCGCCCTTGCGCCCGAGAGCGCGGGCGGCCCGGAAAACTGCGTCTCGGCCGCATGGCCCAGCGCCGTCATCGCCTGATACATGGCAAGGCCGCCCCCCGCGCGGCCGATCATGGTGAGCAGGTCACGGCGGGTCTGGGGCGAAAGATCGCTGATCATGATGCGTCCTTTATTGCGGAAATGGTTGGCGCTTAGGCCGCCGGATTATTGCCCGCAGGCGTTGAGACAGTCGCGCTTGGGCGCGGGGCCGGTGGCCACACGCTTCACATCGGCAACGGTCACGATGTCGTGGTAATCGTTGAAATGGCCGCGCACGTAATTGACCACGGCGGCCATCTGTTCAGGGGTCAGTATCTCGGTGAACCACGGCATCCCGCCGCGCCCCTTTAAAAGCAGGGTGATCGGATAATCCTTGTCCGCCAGCTTGGCATTGCCCGCCAGCGCCGGGATCGCAGCGCCCGCGCCGCCCCCGCCCTTGGCGTCGGCCATGTGGCAGGCCTGACAGATTTCCTCGTAAACCTGTTTGCCCTCAGCCGAGATCTGGACATTGGTGGTGCCGCCTGCGGTGTCCTGCGCCGTGGCCGGAGCAAAGCCCGCAACGCCTGGCGGCAGACAGGCCGCCAAGGCCAAAAGCCAGCGGCGTTTTGCTGCACCCAACGCCTTGCCGGCGTTGCTCTTCATTGCGGCCCCCGCCGCCTCATCCTGTTTCCAAGCGCCCATGGCCGCGAATGTGCCATTTTCCGCGCCGCGTCCTATGCCGCTTATTGCGTATGGCAATAAGCGGCCCATCCTTGTTGATTAGGGGGCCATGTTGATTGGGGCTTAACCTTGGGCTGTTCAGGTTTGCGCTTGGGACAGAACGCGCCGCATCGCCTCGATGGCGCGCTGACGCTCGGCCTGCCCCTTGATATGGCTCAGCTCATCCTTTAGCGTGGCGGCAAAGGCGGCATAGTCATTCTGCCAGTCATGCCCCATCGCCTGCTGAATATCGGTGCGCCCGGTGGTCAGCCGTTTGGCGGGGGCACCGGGCGCCAGTCCATAGGTTTCGCCCAGCGCCGGGCGGATGATCGACAGCCCGGCATCCTCCTGCTGCATCAGCGCGGCCAGCGCCTCGATCCCTTCCGGCTCGCCATGCGACAGGATCAGGCTGCCCCGGACGGGCTTGCGCGCGCGGATCCATGAGGCCAGCTCGCTTTGATCGGCATGGGCCGAATAGGTGTCGATGCGGCGGATGCGGGCGTGGACCGAAACCTCATTGCCCGAAATGCGCACGCGCGGCGCGCCCTCCAGAATGACCCGGCCCAGCGATCCCGCCGCCTGAAAGCCGACAAACAGCACCGTGGATTCGCGGCGGCACAGATTATGTTTGAGATGGTGACGGATGCGCCCTGCCTCGCACATGCCGCTGGCGGCCATGATGATCGCGCCCGAAATCGTGTTGAGATGCATCGAATCGACCGGATCCTCGACATAATGCACCGAGGGGTGGCGAGCGATGTCGATGCCGTCGAGGTCCTCCAGCTCATCGGCATGGGCGGCAAAGACGCGGGTGGCCCGGCTGGCCAGCGGGCTGTCGACAAAGATCGGCACGCCGGGAATGCGGTTGGCCTCGGCCAGATGGATGATGTCGATCAGCAATTCCTGCGTGCGCTCCAGCGCAAAGACCGGGATCACCAGATTGCCCCCGCGCACCAGCGCGTCCTTGATTTCCTTCTCCAGCGCGTCGCGGCGCTGGGCAATGGTCAGATGTTCGCGGGTGCGATTGCCATAGGTGCTTTCGCAGATCACATAATCAAGATCGCAAGGCCCCTCCGCATCGGGCTGCAATTCCTTGTTTTCCGGGCCAATGTCGCCCGAACAGAGCAGACGCACGCCCCCCGCCTCGATTTCCGCCGAGGCGCTGCCCAGAATATGCCCCGCAGGCCACAGGCGCGCGCGGAAACCGGGGGCCGGTTCAAACCATGTGTCCAAAGGCACAGGCCGCGCCGCGCGCCATGCCGCCAGCCCGTCGCGTTCGGTATAGAGCGGCTGGAAATGGGCCGCGCCGCGCCGGTCGGGGCGGCGGTTGCGGCGGGTGGCGTCGCCTTCCTGAATACGCCCGGCGTCGGCCAGCATATATTCGAGCAGATCGGCCGTGGGCCGCGTGCACCAGATCGGCCCTTGCCACCCCATCGCCATCAGCCGGGGCAGCAGCCCGCAATGGTCGATATGCGCATGGGTGAGCACCACGGCGGCAATATCGGACGGGTCAAAGCCCAATTGCCCATGGTTAAGCGTTTCGAGCGTGCGGCTGCCCTGAAACAGCCCGCAATCGACAAGGATATGTTTGCCCCCATCCCCGCGCGCCAGTTCCATGCAGGAGCCGGTGACGGTCTGGGCCGCGCCGTGAAAGGTGATCGAAAGCGGGGGCTGCGCTGTCATATGTCATCCTCGGTTATGTTTTGCCAAAAAGGTTAGGCGCGAGGAACGCGCCCGGCAAGTCCGGGATGGGACGACAGATCAGCCGCGCTGTCTTTGCGCTGGATCTAAAGGCGGGATTTGGCGTGTCGTGGAGTGACAGCGATATGAAGGGAAAGGTGCCTCCGGCGGGCAAAGGGCGGGGGCCCTTTGCAATCCCGTTAATGGGTGGCCCTCGCTTCGTGGCAAAGCGACTAACCGCGAAGCGGCTTGAATTATTGCCTCTGGCGGTGAGGTGTTGCGCCTCGGTCGAACTGCGGCGCAACACGGACAGTATTGGGATTGCAAAGGGCCCCCGCCCTTTGCCCGCCGGAGGCAAAACTCCCCATCCAATCACAACCAGACCTTTACCCCCAGCACCACGCCGGCGGAGGATGCCGATTTCCCCTCGGCCCGCACATAATCGGCGGTGCGGCCCAGCGAGGAAGTCCACAGCACGCCGACATAGGGCGCGAATTGCCGCGTGAATTCATAGCGCAGCCGCGCGCCCAGCTCGAGACTGGTCAGCCCGCTGCCAAGCTCGCGGTCGGGTTGATCCTGCACCGAAAAGTTCACTTCGCCGCGCGGCTGGAGGACGAGGCGGCGGGTGATGCGCTCGTCGACGGCGGCCTCGATGCGGCCCGTCACCTCGCCGCGCTGGGAAACGAAGAGCGCGCCCTGAATGTCGAAGCGATAGGGCGAGAGGCCGTCGATGGCCAGCATGGCATGGGTGCGTTGAGGTCCGGGGCCGAAGTCCTGACGCAGGCCCCCGCGCAGGTTCCACCACGGGCCAAGCGCACGGGCATAGAGCGCCTGCACCTCGCCCTCCTTGAAGCGGCCCTTTTCGGCGCCCCTGTCCCCGCTACTATCAAAATCCCCCTCGCCCCGCGTGGCGACGACGAAGCGGTTGACGTTGCCCGTCCACGCCTCACCCTCGAAATGATAGCCCTTGTCCGGGCCGGTCACGCGCACTTCGGCAATATCGGCGCGGATCTGGCTGTAGGTCAGGTTGCCATGCTCGTTCATCATCGCCGCTTCAGCGCGGGCCATGGCGGCGGGGTCAAAGTATCGGTCGGCCAGCCGGTCATGGGCGGGGGCAGGTGCAGGGGCGCTGCCGGGGCTTTGGTCGGTGCCGGTTTCCTGCGCGTGCAGCGAGGTGGCCGAAAGGGCGAGCGCGAAGGTCAGAAAATACCGCATCCTCATGCCCCCCGCACCTTGACCACCCGCATCATGCCCATCGCCATATGCAGGAACAGGTGGCAATGCATCGGCCAGTCGCCTTCGATCGCGGTCACGTCGAAACTCACCTTTCCTCCGGGCTGGACAATAACGGTATGTTTGCGCGGGGAACGGTCGCCATGGCCGGTCACCAATTCGAAAATATGGCCGTGCAGATGGATCGGGTGGCCCATCATCGTGTCGTTAATTAATGTGATGCGCAGCCGCTCGCCGGTCGTCCATGTGACGGGGTGGTGCGCCTCGCTCATCGTCACGCCGTCAAAGGACCAGAGATAGCGGTCCATTGATCCGGTCAGATGCATCTCGATCTCGCGCTGCGGGGCGCGTGGGTCGGGGTTCTGTTCGGGCGCGACCAGATCGCGATAGGTCAGCACGCGGTGGCCGATTTTATCAAGGCCCAGACCGGGATCACCGGTGCGGTCCACCGGCATGGGCGCGATCATATCCACCCCCGGCCCCAATTTGACATCGGGCGCATTGGCCTGACTGCGCATCGACATATCCATGCCGCCCCCGCCATGCGACATATCCATGTCCATCCCCATGTCGCGCATGGTCAGCCGCACCGGCGCGCGCAAAGGCGGCACAGGCGCGGTGAGGCCCGGGCGCGGGGTCAGCGTGGCCCGCGCCATGCCCGAGCGGTCCATCGCCTCGGCCGCCACCGTATAGGCGCGGTCCTGCGGCATGATGAGCACGTCATAGGTCTCGCCCGGCCCCATCTGGAATTCATCCACCTCCACCGGCACCATCGGTTGCCCATCGGCGGCGATCACCTTCATCGCCAGATCGGGGATGCGGACGTTGAAAAACGTCATGCTGCCCGCGTTGATGAAGCGCAGGCGGGTGGGTGCGCCGGGCGTGATCGGAGCGGTGAAATTGTCGGCCATGCCGCGCCCGTTGATCAGATAGCGGAACACCTTGCCGGTCACGTCGGAAATATCGGCCGGGTCCATCCGCATCTGAGCAAATTCGAGGCGGGTTTTCAGCGGCTGATCCTTGCCCGCGATCAGTCCGGCAAGCGTTTGGGGATAGCGCGCATAATGGCCCGGATCGACTTTCAGCTTGCGCAGAATGCCGGCAGGATGAACATAGCTGTGGTCGGACAGGACCATGACGTGATCATGCGCGGGGGGCGCAGGGTCGGCTTTTGCAGGCTCGATCACAATCGAGCCATAGCAGCCCATCATCTCCTGCAGGCCCGAATGGCTGTGATACCAATAGGTGCCGTGCTGGGTGATGGCGAATTCATAGGTGAAACGGCCCAGCGCGGGGATGCCCGGAAAGGACACGCCCGGCACACCATCCATCTGAAACGGCAATTCCAGCCCGTGCCAGTGGAGCGAGGTGTCCTCGTTCAGCTCATTGATGACCGTGATGCGCAGCTTTTGTCCCTGACGCAAGCGCAGCGTCGGGCCGGGAACGGAGCCGTTGATGGCCACCGCGCGCGCCGGGCGACCGTCGATCTGAATCGTGGCCTGGCCGATTCGCAGCGTGATCTCCTCACCCGCCAGTTCGGGGACGGCGGGCATGGTCGCGGCATGGGCCACGGGAACGAATCCGGCGCATGACAAGGCCAGAGCGGCGCTGCCCTGCAACAGATGGCGGCGGTTCATCGGCGGAAAATGCATCGGCGGGTCATTCCTGCGCAAAGGGATTTACCCCTCATACGCAGGCTTTCGCACAAACCCTCACGGCTCTGTCCATAAAAGTGAAAAAATCACAGGTGCCGATCATAACCTGTAACGGTGCGACCTATTCTCATTATTATGATCGAAATTGGCCTATACATTAATTAATATTCTGTTAATATTTGAGCTGATCACCAATTCCTCGATAGCGCGCGACACGCTTTCGACACCCCCATGTCCTTCCCCATGATTTTTTGGAGACACTATGGAGCAGGTAAAATATCGGCCTCAACTCGATGGTGTGCGCGCGTTCTGTATTATATTCACAATAGCCAATCACATTGAAGGTATGCCTAAATTTATCAACGGTTCGGTCGGTGTTGACGTATTCTTTGCCTTGAGCGGCTGGCTCATCACCCACTTCCTGATTGTCGAGCAAAGAAACAGCGGGACAATTTCTCTGTCCAATTTCTATATCCGCCGAATTTTCAGGATCATGCCGCTCTATTATATAACGCTGGGCCTCTACATTGTGTCGACCCTTGCCACGCACGACCCGGTAAAACTGGCCGAAATGGTGCCGGCCTTGCCCTACATCGTGACATTCAGCAGCGAATATCGCCCCAGCACCACCGGCAACTTCTTCGGTCAGGCATGGACGCTGGGCATTGAGGAAAAATTCTACCTGATCTGGCCGGCCATCATGCTGATGCTGGGCGCGCGGCCGATACGCGCGGCCATGGCGGCCATCGCCTGCATCACGCTGCTGCTGATGCTGTCGTCTGACGTGGGCCAGATGGAGTTTCTGATGCGCGGCTATATCGGCCTTGGTCTGGGCACGGCAATGGCTGTGCTGGTCGAGCGCCGACCGGCGCTGGGCGCATGGCTGGAACGCCGGCCGGTGGGAGCTATCGCGCTGGCGCTGATGGTCCTGCCCTATCTGGGATCGGTGCTGGTGGCGCGCTGGACGATCTGGAACATCGCCATAGCCGCGCTGGCCACCCCGATGATCGCCAGCATCTGGCTGGCCCCCCATCAGTGGCTGGCGAAATTCTTCGCCACATGTGTGCTGGCATGGCTCGGCAGGCTGACCTATGCGATCTATCTGATCCACAATCTGGCCAAACATGCGGTGGTTATGATTCTTGGCAAATGGCATCTGCCGGTCACCGGATGGCCGCTGTTCCTTGCCGCCTATGCCGCCGCGATCGGTCTGGCGTGGGGGCTTCATCTGACCATTGAAAGGCCGATGATCCTGTTTGGCCGCAAACTGGCCAAAAGGGTGCAGGAACGGTTACCGATGGGCGCCCTGCCCGCTGCGGAATAATGGCCCGCAGTCGGAAATGACGCAGGGCGGCGGCCATGAAGCCGCCCCGCAACGGGCGGCAAAGCCTTCCTACCGCGCGGAAAGCTCCACTTTGCGGATCTTCGTCACGACCAGATTGAGCCTCTTGATCAGATCCTGCAAATTCTGATCAGCTCGGGTGATGGTGATGAGCCGCAATTCCCCCTCGATTTCGGCCAGTTCGACGATGCAGCCGATCAGATCGGTGCGCAAAGCAGGCAAGGCTTCACTGCCGCCGACATACTCTTCGCGATATTGCGCCGCCAGAGTCATCAACGAGCCCACGAAGGTGAGTCCCGCCGCCGCGATTTTGGCCTGCGAACTTGTATCGCCCAGCACCATTCCCAGCAGACCCAGCGAGGTAGCCGAAGTCAGCGCGCCGCTGGCATAACGAAAGCGGGCAATCGAGCGCAATCTGTCCCCGAGCCTGTCGAGGCAACGCTCGCCATCCGCGCGGGCGATACGCGCGATACGGGCCGCCTTGGCGGCATTGGCCGCTGCATTGGCGGCTTCTCCGGCGTCATCGAGCAGCCTCCCCGCCTTGAGAACCAGCGACGCGGCCATCAGAGGTTCAGGCTGTGGCTGAACAACCAGCAGGCAAAACATGAGTAGTGCGCGGGCAATGATCCTCATAACACCCCCAATTACTTCGAACTATTGTTCAAATGCGGATTTCATGCAAACCGATCCGGCAGCCTCTTTATGGAGACTATATTCCACCACATAAATTGTCCTGTTCAGCACAATACTGCGAATCTTACCGCACGACTTTAGGTAAAAACATGGTATTTTTCTTGATATGATGCAGGATCATTCAACTATAGCAGATCGCTATTAAGACACGCCGCGTTGAAACATCAGGTTCGCCGGAAGCCGCTTCAGCCCCGCCCTCAATGGGCGCAGGGGCGAGCGCAAAAAGGGCGAGCGCGGCTGCGTAAACGCATAAGGGCGGATCGCGTCCCATGTCGTGGTGTAGCTGGGGTTGAGGTGGTCACCGTGATTTTCGGATAGGTTTGGGTTGCGAAGCTCGAACCTGGAGAAACCGC
>NZ_JABGCB010000034.1 GCF_013149295.1 Novosphingobium sp. SG751A | reverse complement strand
GCACTCTCCTTACGCAGTGCGAATGGACACTGCGTAAGGCGCGCTCATCGCGATTGTGCATCAACCTGGCAACACGACCAAGGCCGGACGCTTACACGCGGTCGGCAATGACGCGTCTATCAAACGCCGCAGATTACGCCCAAGCCGAAACGGGAATCAGCGTCATTGCAAAAGCCATTATGTTGCTGTCGGTCTGTGTTGCGGCGTTCAGTGTCGATCAGCCGGCCCTGATCGGCGGGTATTCGATTTTGTGCTGCAATGCTTCTCAAGGTTCTATATGGCGCTAGCCTCGCCTTTATCGTGACAATGCTTTCGCTCCGACAGGAATGGGCTGCATAGAGCCAAATCTGCCATGTTTCAAAGACTTCTCCGAATCAAAAATGGCCACTCTGCTATCGATATAGGCTCTAGACGTGACCCTCTCGAATAGTCCGTTTTGTAATGAACTTTCACTCAACCGTTGGGATGGGATGCTTGCTGCACGCCGCTGATCGGTTAAGATTGTGCTTCTCATCCCAGGTCAGGAAATTGGCGGCGCAAGATGGATTTGCTTGGTAACGCTCTGCTGTCGATCAAGGTGCTTTCCAATTCGATTGGGGTGTTTGATTTCGGTGGCCAATGGGGCTTTGGTCTGACGCAGGTCATGCCTGATTTCGCCTGTAGCCTGACTGTGCTCGAAGGTCGTTGCTGGTTATGCACCGCGGGTTCGCCGGGCACGTGGCTGGGGGCGGGCGAAACCGCCATTGTGCTCAACGGCACGCCCCACAGCTTTGCCAGCGATCCTGATGCGCCGGTTCTGGCGCTGCTCGACCTGCTCTCGCGGAATGGCGCGGCGACGTTTAACCCCGTGACGCGCCGCGATGCGCCTTTGCACCTCACGATGGGGGACGGAACGCCGCGCACGCGTATTTTGGCGTTAGCCTATCTGTTGCGAGAACCTGACCGTAACCCTGTACTTTCCGACTTGCCGCCCTCATTTGTTATCCGGCAAGAAGCGGAGGCCATCTTCCCATGGCTATCCAGCCTTTCCGCCTATCTGGTTGAGCAGAAGGGGGGGCATCTGCCCGGCTATACGGCGACTGCATCGCATCTGGCCGATCTGATGTTCACCAGCTTTTTGCGGTCTTGGATCGCCAGCGATTCGGGGGCGGGCACAGGCTGGCTTAAAGGCCTCTCCGATCCGCAGATCGGGCGCGTCCTGTCGCTGGTGAATGCGCAGCCGATGGCGAAATGGACCGTGGATACCATGGCACGCGAGGCCAACATGGCACGATCAACCTTTGCGCGCCGCTTTTCCGAACTGTTGTCTCAGCCTCCCATGGATTACGTGCTGGGCGTCCGGTTGAGTGCTGCGCGCGATATGATGCTGAGCCAGCGTCTGCCGATCGCGCAATTGGCCGAGAATGCCGGTTATCAGTCTGAACGGGCCTTTCGCTCTGCCTTTGTCCGGTGTTATGGCATGTCGCCCCGCGACTATCTGAAGGCACAGCATAAAGCGCAGGGTTGAGCGAATTGAGCCGATTTTAGAAAGTTTCGGGTATATAAGCCACCGAAGAACTGTGGCTATCTTCACCCCAGCATAGAGTTGGGGAGAGTGAAAATGAGCTTTTTGCAAAATGCCTGGTATATGGCGGCCTGGGCAGATGAAGTAGGCCCAGATGCGCTGCTGTCGCGCACGATTCTGTCAAAGCGCATTGTGTTTTATCGCGGAACGGATGGGGCGGTGCTTGCACTGGCTGATCGGTGCAGCCACCGTTTTGTGCCGCTCAGCATGGGCCAGCGCCACGGGGATGAACTGCAATGTCCCTATCACGGGCTGCGCTTTGGCCCTGGCGGGCAATGCACGCGCAACCCCCATGGCGACGGGCGCATCGCACCTAACGCCGCCATCCGTGCTTTTCCCACCCAAGAGGCGGGCTTGATGATCTGGGTGTGGATGGGCGATGCCGCCTTGGCTGATCCGGCTTTGATCCCGGACTACACGCTCCTGGCCGCCGCGCCAGAGACCGGGCGCATGCGCGGTATGTTGCACGTCGCGGCCAATTACCAATTGCTTAGTGACAACATTATGGACCTCAGCCATGTCGATTATCTGCATGCCGACACACTGGGGGGAGGTTCGATCTCACGGTCCAACGCCGGGGTGAAAGAGGAGGATCGCACAGTAACGATCACTTGGCAGGTGGACAGCGACAATGTGCCCCCCGCCTTCGCTCGGGAAATGCCCGACCCGGCAACGCCTGCCCGTCAGCGTACGCAGGTGACCTGGACCGCCCCCAGCGCCATGGCCCTGACCATCGAGATCGAGCGGCCAGATGACAGTCCCGTGGGAGCCACGGCATTTCACATCATGACGCCTGAAACGCTCACCACCACCCATTATTTCTACGCCAATTGCCGCAGCTTTCGGCAGCATGATGCCGAATACAACGCCATCGTGACAAAGGTGATTACCCATGTCTTCATGGAGGAAGACAAGCCCATGGTCGAGGCACAACAGCACGCTATCGGCAGTGCCGAACTGATGGACCTTAAGCCGTTGGTTCTGTCGCCTGATACAGGAGCGATCCGCGCAAGGCGCAAGCTGGCCGCGATGATCCGCGCCGAACAAGCTGTGGCCTGAAGGCGACTCTTCACCAACACCTGCTTTCTTGAGCCCATCCCACCCGATCCCAACCGCGCCGGAATCATATCTGGCCGGTGGGAGCATTTATCAGGATCAACAAATGCTGAAAATCATCATTGGCGGTCGCCGCAGGGCTGGTATGACCCATGCCGAGTATTCGCACTACGCTGAACATTGCCACGGTGGGACCGTTGCGCACAATCCGGGCAGCATGGAGACATATATGCAAAACCACATCCTTGATGCCGCGTTTGGCACCAAGGAGGATGGCTGGATTTCTGGTGCCGATTTCGACTCATTTAGCGAGATCAGCTTTGCCGATGGCACGGCCTTCGCCCAATCGCTTGCCGATCCCTACTACCATGATACCATTCAGCCCGATGAGTTGAACTTCGTGTGCCAAAGCCGGGTTATCCTATTGGCAACGCGGGTGGAGGAACAACCGGTGGCCCATCCCGGCACCGCGCGGTTGAAGTTGATGCGTTTTATCGCCAGCAATGGCAGGGCCGACGCGGAAAGCTTTGAGGCGCAGTGGCAAGCCGAGGCAAAGCGGATTGCCGACCATTCCGCCCTGAAACCGATGCTGCGTAGGATGACGCGCAGCATCAGCCTCGACGGCTTTGCGGCCCAACTTCCCGCCGGTTTCATCGCCAACGCCCCGCTCAGCCCCTATGTGGGCGTGGACAGCCTGTGGCTTGATGCAGAGGATGACGATCAGGCCATCGCGGCCTATCGCTTGGCGATCGAGGAAGCCGAATCCGCGCTTTTGCCGCTTTTGGAGCGTCGTTCGGAGATCTTGTTCATCGTGGAGGAGCGTAGCATCGTTGCGTAATCCTCGCTGCAGCTAAATGGAAAGGGGCGCAAAGTTCAACCTTTGCGCCCCTCTTTTTGTCACGAAGAAAGGTATCGGCCACATCGTAGAACGCGCCCGGCGAAGAACCGAGGCGCGCCTCTACGCCATCTCGCGGTGGCTTGGATCACTGCGATGACACTTCCAGAACTATTTTGCCCGATGCGGTCCGGCTTTCCAGCAAGGCGTGAGCTGCTGCTGCCTCACCCAAAGCGAAAGAGGGGCCCAGCAGCGGTTTTACGCGGCCTTCCCGCCAGCGCTGGACGAGCGCGTCCAGCGCAGCACCCAGTACCTGGGGACGATGGGCGAAATAGGTGGCCAGAAAGAAGCCGGTAACGCTGATGCTGCGTTCCAAAAGACCACCGACAGGCACATCCAGTAGTTGGCCATCGGAAGAGCCGAACACAACCAATCGACCAAACGGCCCAAGCAGTGAAAGGCCAGCCAACATCGACTTTCCGCCTCCGCGGTCGAGGACGATATCCAGCGCTCGCCCATTAAGCGTCCGAGTGATTTCGTCTGACCAGTCCGATTGAGATGAGTCGATCACGGCAGTAGCGCCCGCTGCATGTGCGTAATGACGATTCTGCTCGGAACTTGCCAATGCCACGATATGGCCTGCGCCAAGATCAGCGGCGATCTGCACGGCCAAAGAGCCGACCCCACCTCCTGCGCTTGGGATCAGCACCGCTTCCCCGGCGGCCAATTTCGCGGCTTCTGTCAGCATGAACCACGCCGTCAGGCCTTGGATAAACAGTGCGAGCGCAACCGCCGCGGGCAAATCCTCGGGGACAGATGCCAGTTGCACGGCGGGCACCGCGACATATTCGGCGTAACCGGCCCCCGGGCAGGAACCGATGACCCGAGTTCCCGTTTGAAGCGTGACGCCCGGGCCTACGCTATCGATCCAGCCTATGAACTCGCTGCCCGCGATAGCGGGCAAAGTGATGGATGCCGGATAATAGCCATGGCCGCGCTGCACGACGTCCGCAAAATTTACCCCCGCTGCCTCGACCCGGATCAGCGCCTGCCCCGGACCGGCAACAGGGCGCTGGACTTCCTCCAGAATGAGGACATCAGGTGTTCCGCGCCGGTGGTAGCGAACGGCGCGCATATCTTTGCTCAAGGTCATTGGTTTCCATCCTTTGAGTCGGAAGGCGGGGCCGCAGCTGCCAGCCCGCCGGTAATGAAGGCCAAGAGATGATCGCCCAATCGATCAGTGGCATGCTTGCTGCTGGTGGAGCCGGCAAAAAGTTGATCGATGAGTTCTGGATGGCCCAGTGTGAGTGAGTAGGCGCCCAGCGCACCGAACATGCGCCAGGCAATTACATCGCGTGAGAGGTCGGGACGGATCTGGGCGAGGACCTCAATGTAGCGTTGATCCACGACAGCGAGCGACTTGGACATCGTCTCTCTGATTTTGTCGTTGACGTCGGACCAGAGAACGAGCCCCATGAGATGGGTGAAAATGATTCTGTTTTCGGTGATCGCGTGATTTTCGAAAACCGGATCGAGCCATGCTCGCACAACGTCTTCGAGCATGGGGGCTGTATTCGCCCGGAGCAACGCTTCCAGCCGATCCGACCGAGCCGTCGCCACCTTCTCGCATTCAGCGGTAAAGATGTCGGCGAACAGGCTTTCCTTGCTTCCGAAGTGATAGTTGATCGAGGCGATATTGCTGTGAGCGGCAGCTGCGATCTCGGCTATTCGCACGTCGTTATAGCCTCGTGAAAAGAACAGCTTGGTAGCCGCTTCGACGATACGGGCGCGTGTGGTTCCTGGGCCTTTCTTCAGCCGATTGGCAGTCATGTCATCTCCCCCTTGGCGCAACCGATGTATCGTCCAACCTGCTCACCGGCAATCTGAGATCGCGAAGTTGTTGCCTCGATTTAAACCATCATTTAAAGTGAGTCAACGAATCGATAGTGAACGGAGAGAAATGTCCATGGCGCAATATGATATCGTTGTTGTAGGGGGCGGGCATAATGGCCTGGTCGCTGCGGCTTACCTTGCCAAGGCGGGAAAGCAGGTCATCGTCCTTGAGGCGAAACCCTTCTTCGGCGGCGGCGTGGTCACACGGGAGTTGACGGTTCCCGGCTTTAAGCATGACCAGCACAGCATGAGCCACATCATGCTTCAGGCCAATCCGCTGATTGTGAATGATGAGTTGGGGCTAAAGTCGAAATTCGGCCTGAAATACAATTTCCCCAAGCGCCCGTTCGTGTCGATCTTCGAGGACGGTTCCTCAATCAGCATGTTCACGGACCCGGCCGCCAATGTGGCGGAGATCGCCCGTTTCTCTGCCGAAGACGCGCAGGCCTACGCGGAAGTTTCCGCTCTTGGCGCCAAGCTCCTGCCCATGCTTACGGCTGGCATGTTCGTCCCGCCGGCACCTTTTGGTGCGACGTTTGCGATGCTGGATCAAAGCCTTGAAGGCCGCGTGATGCTGGACATCCTGCAGCGCAGTGCCTGGGATCTGGTGAGCGATCGCTTCAAGAATGAAAAAGTCCGCATGCATTTCCTCAAATTGCTGAGCGAGAATCTGGCGGCGCCCTTCGAGCGTGGCACCGGGATTGGCCTGCTATTTTTTGTCGCGGCCATCGAACGCTACGGGTGCGGCGCGGCAGTGGGCGGAAGCGGCGAATTGTCGCGGGCGCTTGCCGATTGCATCAAGAGCCATGGCGGCGAGATCCGCTGCGATACACCGGTTACCAAACTCATCGTCAGCGGCGGCCGCGCAACCGGCGTGCGGACGGCCGATAATGAAGAAATCATGGCGCGCGATGCCGTCATCGGCGCGATCCACCCGCATCTGCTCGGTCGGTTCATCGATGGGCTCGACACAGGCGTTGTTCAGCGCGCCGAGCGTGTGCAGCAGGCGGCCTACAGTGCCTTCGCCGTCCATGCGGCGCTCAATGAACCGCTGCGCTTCAAGAGCGACGAGAATGTCGATGATGGTTACGTGGTCGAACTGCACTCGGGTGGGATGGAGGATTTCCTGCGCAAGTTTGACGACATGAAATATGGTCACTTGCCCAAAAAGCCTCTGATTGGGGCCTCCTCGCCATCGGTGGCGGATACGACGCGCGTTCCTGAAGGCAAGGCGACCTTCTACGCCTTTTCCTATGCACCTTATGAGCTTGCCGATGGCGGCGCTGCGGCGTGGGATCGCATCAAGGAGCAGCATCAGCAGCATATAATTGATGAAATCGGACTGTTCTGCCACAACCTTGATGCTGACAACATCATTGCCGTGCATTCGGACTCGCCGCTTGATCTGGAACGAAGCTCGCCCAGTTTCCAGCGCGGCGACATCCATGGCTGCGCCCCCTATCTCAATCAGTTCGCGGCGCACCGGCCAACGCCCGACCTTGGCAACTATACGGTGCCCGGGGTTGAGCGGATGTACCTTGTCGGTCCCTTCCTCCATCCCGGTGGCGGCGTGTTCGGCGCGGGCCGCGGTACGGCGATCCGCATGTTTGACGATCTGGGCATGGATTTCGACAAGGTGATCTCGTGAAGATACTCTCGCAGGACCGAAGCAGCCTCATGGAGGTGACGGCGCTCGATATTTCCTCGGGCGAGCTTGTGATCAAGGGCAAGGTTTTCGGCACCATGCCAATGTCTGCACGCCTGTCGCCGGATGAGGCGCGAAAGGGTTTGAAGCTCCTCAGCCCCCGCATCCTCATCTTCTTGCTCACGTTCCTCTTTCGGAGTGGCAAGTCGTGACGGCCCCGGTATCAAGCCGGGTCGCGGCTATCACTGGGGCGGGTTCGGGGGTAGGGCGGGCGACCGCGCTGCGCTTTGCACGCGAGGGATATAGCGTGCTCCTGTGCGACCGCGTATCCTGCGATGGCGTTCTTGAGGAGATTGGCAGCTCCGGAGGCCGGGCCGAGGCCATAATGATCGATCTTGCGGATGCGCGTTGCGGAGAGATGATCGTTGGGCAGGCATCCAAGCTGTTCGGTGGTCTGGATGTTCTGATCCACAATGCCGCAATCGGGACATCTGGCTCGGTCGAGACGGTGCCAGATGTTGATTTCGAGCGCGTGCTGGATGTCAATCTTATGGCGGGCATTCGACTGGCACGCGAAGCGGTGCCGATTATGCGGGAGCGTGGCGGCGGGGCAATTCTGTTTACCGCGGCGCTCGCGGGACACCGCTACGTGCCCAATGCGGTTGCTTATGCGGTGAGCAAGGCGGCGTTGATTCACCTAACCCGTTGCATGGCAATCGATCATGGGCGCGATGGTATCCGCACCAATTGCGTCACTCCGGGGCCCATTAACACGCCTATGTTGCACGAGGCGTCGGCGGTTTATGGTATCCCGGTGGAAGCGATGCGCGCCGGAATGCCGACCGGGCATATCCCGGAACCCGATGAGATTGCGGCGACCTATGCGTTTCTGGCAAGCCCGGCCGCGCGATCAATCAACGGCCAGGCGATCGGCATGGATGGGGGGATGTCAGTGGGATTCTTTTCGCCCAAGCCATAGTTTACGCATTAGGTCGTTATAAAAAAGGCTGGCGCCGTCCTGCGGTGCGGTGATCTTGCATCCGTCAACGAGCGCCAGCCAACTGGGAGAGAGCATCATGAACCCGAACTATATTCGTGAGGCGTGGTACCCGGTTGCCTTGGTGAGCGAGATTGAACCGGGCAAAATGATCGCGCGCGCGGTGATGGACGAGCCTCTGGTCTTGTTCCGAAATTCTCAGAATGACATCAGTGTGCTGTCTGATGTTTGCCCGCACCGGTTTGCTCCATTGAGTATGGGGCGGATCGATAAGGGTATCATCACGTGTCCTTATCATGGGCTGGAATTTGACAGCAAAGGGCATTGCGTCCGCAACCCCCATGGTGAAGGGGTTATTCCCAAAGCGGCGCCATTGCGAAGCTATCCCGTTAAGGCGGATCGCGGCATTGTCTGGTTGTGGACGGGCCTTGGCTATCCCACCAACGACATTCCTGAACTGGATTTCCTCGATCTGCCGGCAAGCGCCGTTGCGGAAGGTTTGTTCAACTCATCAGGCCATTATCAGCTTGTGATCGATAACTTGCTCGATCTGAGCCACGCCGATTTTCTGCACCCCGGCCTGCTTGGAACTGGCGGGGCGGTTACAGGGCAGACCCCTAAAATCACACGCGAAGGCAATAAAATCACCAGCCTTTGGACCTGGGAGGATAGTCAGGCGATGGCTCTGTTCTCCCCTTTCTTGCCAGAGGGCGGTGCGCATTCAGATGGCTGGCTCAAGGTCGAATGGTCGCCCCCGGCGCGTTTGGTCATTTCATCGGGGACATCATCGCGGCTTGATCGGACAACCAAAGAGCTGAAGATCGAGGCCATCCACGCCTTGACTCCGGCAACCCCCGATTCGACCCATTACTTGTTCCGGGCCGTTCGCAATTGGGCCCTTGAGGATCAGGCGATGACGGACATCACGACCCGTGCCGTGATGGCGGCTTTCACAACCGAGGACGGGCCAATGATAAAGGCCGTGCAAGACAACATGCGGGGCCGGGACTTTTGGAAACTTCGCCCTTGGTTACTGTCAGGCGACGGTGGCGCTGTGATGGCACGAAGGGCGATCGAACGGTTGGTCAAGGAGGAGCAGGCGGCGCCTTGAACGCTCTGGCGCGGGGCTGGCGGCGAAGGGGCGAACTGGCCATGGAGTGCTTGGGACGCTTTCATTGTCGATGCTTTGCCGGAGGTGGGAAATGGGCATGGCTCAGGCTCAAACTCGAAATTGATTTTGAAAACTCTCGAGCCCCTTGAATTTGGGATTCTCTGCTGAAGCCGGAGGCTGTTTGGGATGTTGTGTTTGCTGTTTTGGTTGTCGGATCGGGCGTGCGCCGTGATCGGACCACGTTTGACTGATCGCCCGCCCGAAGCACCGCGGTTTGATGGCCGACATGTGATATCTGGTGTTATCCGCTTGCGCAGGTGTATTGGTCGCTGGACCGACTGTCCAGTCAATGATGGCTCTCCGACGAGATGGAATTGCCTGGGCATCTGGACCCGCATTCTGACGGTTTTGACTGAAGAAGGCTGGATCGCACAGATCAGCCGTCTCAAGATCGCATAAATCATGTCTGCACCAGTCAATCTAGCGGGCGTTGACCTGAACCTGCTGCTCGCGTTCGAAGCCTTGCTGAAGCACGGGAGTGTAACACATGCCGGAGCCGCGATCGGTTTGAGCCAGCCAAGCATGAGCCATGCGCTCAAACGGTTGCGGCATCTCTTAGATGATGAGTTATTCTGTCGCGACGGTTCAGGGATGCAGCCGACCCCGCGTGCGCAGGAATTGGCCCCCAATATCATAGAGGGGCTCGCGCTATTGCGCGCCGCAGTGAACCAAAAGATCGAATTCGTTCCCACCGAGTCTGATCGCCGTTTTATCCTGGGTATGTCGGATGTGGCGGCCTTTGGTGTGCTCCCTTTGCTGATGCCTGCATTAAGGCGGCTGGCGCCCAAGATGGACCTGATCGTCGTTGACCTCGCAGCGGCTGAGGCAACAGAACAATTGCGGCTCGGAAAGATCGACCTCGCCCTGAACGCCTTCGTTGAAATTCCAGCCGAACTGCAAAGTCGTACGCTTTTCACCATTCCCATGACCTGCGTGGTGGACCGGCGCAATCCGCGATTGAAGGACGGGGCGCTGAGTCTGGAGGCCTTCAAGGAACTGCCACATGTTCAGGTCGCGGGGGCGCGGTCAGGTCTCGTTACCGATTATGAGGTGCAGGCTATCGGCATTCGGAGACGAGTCGCGCTTCAGGTTCCCCATAGCCTTGCAGTGCCCGCCGCCGTGCTGGGCACGGATCTCATCGGGATCCTCGATAGTCTCACCGCCAGTGCATTTCAGGATTGGCCTGACTTATGTTTTGTGCCGCCGCCCATCCCGATGGCGCCCGTTGGCGCGCTGGCCTTGTGGCATTCCCGCAATCAGTACGACTCCGGCCACAAATGGCTCAGGGAGCTAATATTTGAACTGCAAATGTGCAAGAGCGAGGAGCCGGGACGGTCACGCCACCAGCTACAGCCCTTCCCATTAACTCGATGAATAGGGCCATACGGAATATCGATTTCCAGCATAGTGGCCGCTGCCGTATGACAATTTTGAAAACAAGAGAGAAGACCGACCTGATGAACAGGCGGCCATTGTAAAACGCCCCCTTTTTGATCGACTGTCCTTGCATCCATGGGATCAGGGCCGCGGCGGCAATGTCGGTGGCCGTCAACGCGGCCAAGGTCAAAGAGCGGGCGGTTTATAACCATGGGAGGGAACCAGAATGAAAACTTATCTTTTACTGTCCACATGCGTGCTCGCATCGGCTCTGGCTGTTCCGGCACATGCCCAGACGGCGGCCTCATCCAGGCCGGATACCAACGCCAAGCCAGCGACTGTGGAAGAAATTGTGGTCACGGCGCAGCGCCGTGCGGAAAACCTGCAAAACGTGCCTATCTCGGTCACCGCAGTAAGCGCAACGAGGTTGTCGAGCGCTGGTATCACCAATGCGCAGGCTTTGGCGACGGTCACTCCGGCGCTGACAGTCAATAACGCCTCGGGCTATTTCCTGCCCAAAATCCGCGGGATAGGCGCCTCCACATTTGGGCCGGGTCTTGAAAATTCCATCGCGGTCTATGTCGACAACGTATATTATGCCGCTTCCTCGGCCTCCCTGTTCTCATTCAACAATATCGAGCGAGTTGAAGTGTTGAAGGGACCGCAAGGCACGTTGTTCGGGCGCAACGCCACGGGTGGTCTCATCAACATCCTCACGAAAGATCCTTCCAGGACGCCTGGCGGCTCGGCCAGTTTGTCTTATGGAAATTATCAGACAATTTCAGGAAGCCTCTATCTCACAACCGGGCTCTCCGATAATGCTGCCATCGATATTTCGTTTGTCGGCAGCCATCAGGGCAAGGGCTTTGGAACGAATCTGGCAACCGGGCGCGACGTTAACAAGACCGACAGCGACATTGGCCTGCGCTCCAAGCTGTTTTGGGAGCCTGGACCCAATACGGCCATTCGATTGAGCGCCGACTATTCACAGACGCGTGGGAATAGTCCCGCATTTCGGGATTTCCCCGGTGAACAACCGCTGTTTGGTCTGGCCAGAACAGGTTCGCCGTGGGACGCCAACGCCAATGTCGAGCCGAAACAGAATAGCAGCAGCGGCGGCGCGGCGCTGAGGATCGACCAAGGTCTGGGCAGCATCCAACTCGTCAGTATCTCGGCTTATCGCAGCTCAACCACTAATTTTGCTTTCGATTTCGATCTCACTCCGGTCCCGGCGCTAGGCATTTTTGTCAAGCAGAACGACCGGCAGTTCACTCAGGAGCTGCAGCTTCAATCGAATAAATCATCCTATATCAAGTGGGTCTTGGGTGCCTTCTATTTCCACGGGTACAGCGCCTATGTTCCCAGCGATCTTGTCATTGGCTTTCCATTGGACCAGCCGGGTTCTCCCTTCTTTCCATTTTCTCGGATGCGGACCACAGGGACTGTGAAGACCGATTCCTACGCGGGATATGGTCAGGTGACCGTACCGGTCGGACCTTCGACAAACATCACAGGCGGTTTGCGCTATACGTCAGAGCGGCGCAGCATTGACGGCATGAGTTCTGCGCAGCTGCCTGACGGGTCCTTCATCGACCTCTTGCCCCCTGGCGTTGGCAATCAGTCCAAGCAGTTCAACAAGCTTACGTGGCGCGTGAGTGTCGATCACAAGATCAATAATATCCTGCTTTACGCCTCGTACAATCGCGGGTTCAAGGCTGGCGGGTTCAATCTAGGCACGCCTGAGCAGCCTGCGTTCGAACCTGAAGTTCTCGATGCCTATGAGGCTGGGCTGAAAATGGATCTGCTGGACAGACGCCTGCGCTTCAATCCTGCCATTTTCTATTATGATTACACCAATATCCAGGTGCCTAAGCCTCTTCCCACCGGAACGGTCGGCATCGTCAACGGGCCATCGGCGAAAATCTACGGCCTCGACATTGACGGTGAGGCCATCATCAGTTCGCGCCTGAAACTGAACTTTGGCGCGACGGTGATTCATGACCGTTTTGGCGATTTCCCCAATGCACTGATGAACACGCCCAATCCGGCGGGGGGTGTTATTCAGACCCTTTTCAATGCGCGTGGAAATCGGATCCCGGTCACGGCTGACTTCAGCACGAGCCTTGGAGGGCTCTACACCTTGCCTGTCGGCGCCGGGGATATGGTTTTCTCCGTCGATTGGAATCATAACGATGGATATTTTACAAATGTCGATAATCTGCGCAGGCAGAAGTCCTTCGAGATGGTGAACGCATCGATCACCTTCAACACTGCGGACGAAAGGTTCAGCCTTCGTGGCTGGGTCAGAAATATCGGAAACGAGGCGGTTCTGCTCTATTCCAATTCCAGTAATACCAGCTCGGCGGCATCTTATGGGGCGCCGCGTACATATGGTCTGACTTTACAAACTAAATTCTGATAATTTAAAGCTATCAACAAAATTTGAAATGCAGTTGTCGATAAATATTTGATATTCATATGGTTAATATTTTTATACATATTTTTTATAATAATATTTCTAGTATAAATGGAATTTAATCGCAAATAATTATATTTTGGAGAATATGATGGTGTGTCGTGCAACGAGAAATAGGTTGGGCGGTTTTCAAGCGTGTCGTGGGTGCGACTTTGGCGATGCGCCGTGCTGCACATGTCGGACTGGAGTGTGAAACGATGACCAGTCTCCCTGCCATAGAAGCCTATGTTCGCAATGAAACCCGCATCAGTGTCGTGATAAACGCCGTTATCTCTGCGGTTCTGTTTCTTGTCGTATTTGGTTTGGATGGGCCGGTGCAGCTTTGGGGTTTCGGGCAATGGATAGCCGATTTTCTGCCGCAAAGCTTCATGACCACATTTATGAGTGTTCTCGTTCCCGGCGCGCTCGCCCGTCGAAAGTTGAAGGCCGGGGCGCTGACGCGGATTGGTCATCGCTCTTTCCTGCCCGCCAAATTGCTGCCGCGGGGGCTGATCCTGGCGGTGGGATCCGCATTCATTGGCACGGCGTCGATCGCCGTCTTTGTCTGGCTGGTGGGAGCACCCTCGATCGCGCCGGTGCCTGCACTCGTTCTCAAGGCGATATATGGTGCGGGTCTGGCGTTAATTGTAACGCCTCTTTCGCTCCGCGCAGAACTGGCGTCGTGATGCGATCCTTCCCCGCTTTTGCCAAGGATTATCACTTGGGGATGATCGATGTTGCCTTGGTCGGCGGTTATTCACCTTAAAATGGATCGATCGGGGGGGCACGAGAGGCACTCTGGGGGCTTTTGTGGTTTATTGTGATGCTCGATCTGCCCTTCAAAGATCCCTCATGATGATCAAGGAGCAAGAGGCGGGGCTGCCAACTGTGAAGGTTTGCCGGCAGCACGGGCCGACTATCGCAACCTTTTACGAGCTGAAGGTCAAATATGGTGGTTCGAGGTGTCCAATGCCCGTCGTCTTTGTCAGGCATTGAGCCAGCCTATGCCACGCCAAGGTAACAACCCATGCGCGCGCCTTCGTCCCATCGGTTCTGACGCTTTTGACGCCGAGCCGCTTATCGGTAAAGCCAATAGAAATGGATTTTTATATAAGTCTTCATAAACGGCACCGCGAAAATTATAAACGGAATTCATGATGGCTGACCCTCTGCTCCGGATGGATCTAAATCTTCTGTTGGTGCTTGAAGCGATGTTCGAGGAACGCAGCGTATCGCGCGTTGCCGTGCGGCTTGGGCGCAGCCAACCGGCAATTAGCGCCTCTCTTACACGATTGAGAACTTTGTTCGACGATCCGCTCTTCATTCGCAGTCGTGCAGGCATGTCGCCAACGCCGCGCGCATTGGAACTCTCAGATAGTATCCGGCCTCTGCTGCCTAGGCTGCGCAGCGCCATCGAAGTCTCTTCCGACTTCGATCCTGCTCAGTCGACCCGCACCTTTACCATTGCCACGGTGGATGACCTTGAACCGTTTATGGGGCCGGCGATCATCAAACGTCTTTCGCACGAAGCGCCATTGGCCCGGCTGCGGCTGGTCAACAGCGATGGCTCGCCGCTCCCCTACAAGGATCGCGAAGACATTGACGTGATGCTCACGGTGCTGCCTGGCCAAGCCCCGAGCTGGCTGCATACTCAAAAGCTGGCTGATGCCGATTATGTCATGGTCTATGATCAGTCGATCATGCCCGGCAGATCAGGTGCGCTCGACGACTATATTAATGCGCGGCATTTGCTGGTCTCGTTCCGCGGCGATTTCCGGGGGGTTGCCGACAATGCACTAGCCTCAATGGGTTTAAAACGCCAGGTAACCATGGTGACGCCGCGATTTTCGTCCGTCTACTTCATGCTGCATGGCACCGATCTTGTCGCCACCCTGCCGGCCTATGTCGCCAAGGTCATCCCGGCGTCCTTCTCGCTGACGTCGTGTCCTTTGCCCTTTTATATCCCGCCTGTGGAATTCTTCATGTGCTGGCATAGGCGTACCGATGCAGATCCAGGCAATCGATGGTTCCGCAATCTGCTCGCAGAAATTTTTGTACAAAATTGGCAAGCGCACATGTCGGACGGCCCAAAATAAGAAAACAACCGCATCGGGGCGTGGGCCAGCGCGGGAGTAGAGGCGCGCGTCCTGCCGCGGCGTCATCTCTCTCCCAAAGAATGCGTGTGTGCCGATCGACGAGCGGCTTTGAGGACATAAAATAAACATGATGGATATTGTAATATATTATATATAAATTTGTCTTATCTTTTCCGCGATTTATGATGCCGCCTCAGGGAGGACGACGGAGGTGGCAGACATTATTACGGTGATCGTCAATGGTGAGCCTAGAGAGCTACGCGTTCCGCCGGAAATGCCGTTGGTGTGGGCGCTGCGCGAAGAGCTGGGGCTGACCGGAACCAAATTGTCATGCGGTATTGGCCTATGTGGCGCCTGTACGGTCCATGTTTCGGGCAAGGCCGTGCGTAGCTGTGTGACGCCGATTGGCGAAGTCTCGGGGCCTGTCACCACCATTGAGGGATTGTCTTCGCCCGGCGGTCTCCATCCGGTTCAGAAGGCATGGATCGAGAACGCTGTCGCCCAATGCGGCTTCTGTCAGTCCGGCTTCATCATGGCGGCTGCCGCGCTGGTGGACGAAACCCCGGGCGCGCAGCATGCTGAGCTATTGCAGCAGATGACGAACATTTGCCGCTGCAGCACATTTTCCCGAGTTCGCCTTGCGATGTTGACGGCGGCCGGACATGGGGTGAAGAGCCATGACTGAAGCGCTGCAGGTTGATCGTCGGCGGTTTCTGGGCGGGGCGGGCGCTGTCGTTCTGACATTGGTCTGCGGTGATCGCGGGATCGCCCGGACTTTCGGTGTGCCAGAACCGGTTGCGACCGAACAGGTCTTCTCCGCATGGCTGAGCATCGACGCGCGAGGCATGGTTACGCTGGTCAACGCCGAGGCGGAGATGGGGCAGGGGACCAATACCGCCATGGCGATGCTGGTCGCCGAGGAGCTGGAAATCCCCTGGGGCAGGATAACGACAGTCCCGATGACCGCCCGCCCGATCTATACCAACCCCGCCTTTGGCATGCTCAAGACCGGGGCATCGTTAAGCCTTAAGGGGCGCTATCTGCAATTGCGTCAATTGGGCGCGGCGGCGCGGCAAATGCTGGTGCAAGCAGCGGCTCAGGAGTGGAAAGTGCCATCGCAGGCATGCAGGGCGGTGGCAGGCGAAGTCCATGGTCCAGACGGGCGGTCAATGCCCTATTCCAGTCTTGTGGCGGGCGCCGCCAGTCTCCCCGTGCCGCAGGATGTTCCGCTCAAGCCGCGTGCCGACTGGGCCATTCTGGGCAAACCGCAGGCCCGGATCGATATGGCCGACAAATGCACCGGCAAAGCCCGCTACGGCTTTGACAAGACCGTACCTGGCATGGTGCAGGCCGCGCTTGTTCACGCACCGCAGTTTGGTGCGCGGGTAAAGGCCGTGGATAGCAAGGCGGCGCTGGCCGTAGCCGGGGTGACGCGGGTGATCGCGCTCGACTATGCGGTTGCTTGCATCGCCTCGACAAGCTGGAGCGCGCTGCAAGGGGCTGATGCGCTGGTCATCGAATGGGAAAACCCGGATCCGGCGGCGGTGATCGATGACGCCAAGATCGATGCCATGCTTCGCGACGGCGTGGCGGGCAAGGTGCAGGGACGGAACGGCTTGATTCCCGCCCACAAGGTGGGTGATCCTGCCGCTGGTTTTGCCCAGCCTGGCGTCCTCGCGGTTTCGGCCGAATATTCCACCCCTTACCTCGATCATGCCTGCATGGAGCCCACCAGTGCGATTGCCCATGTGCGCCCGGATGGCATCGACATCTGGTCAAGCACGCAATCGCCAGCGATGATCTATCACGCCGCCAAGCTGCTTTACGGTTTCGAGGCCGACAAGGTGCGGGTGCATCAGCAGCCCATCGGGTCCAGCTTTGGCCGCAGGGCGCAGATCGACGGCGAGCTGGAAGCCATGGTCCTCTCGCGCATCATTGGCGGTCCGGTCAGAGCCATCCGCTCGCGTTCCGAAGACATTCAACACGGCTTCTATCGCCCCGCATCGCGTTCCGCCCTGCGCGGAGCGGTCAAGGATGGCAAGATTGTGGCGTGGAGCCATCGCTGCGCCAGCCAGTCCTTGCTCGACAATTACGCGCGCTATTTCCGTGAGTATGGCATCGATCTGAAAGAACTGGACAAGCTGACCGGCCCTGCCGGCGCATCCGGTTTCAATTTCGCGCCTTTCGACTTGATGAGCGTGGACGGGACGCCGTCCAACGCCGTCTATGCGATTCCCAATGTGGAGGTGGCGTCAGCGAAGATCGATGTTCCCATCCCGACGGGCTGGTTCCGTGGGGTAGGGCAGACCAACAACCTGTTTGCAACCGAGTGCTTTGTCGATGAACTGGCGTATGCCGCAGGGCAGGACCCCCTCGCGTTCCGCAAAACGTTGTTGAGCGGGCAGCCGCGCTTCCTTGCCGCTCTTGATTGTGCCGCGCGGGAGATCGGTTGGGACAAGAAACCGGCCAAGGGTATCGGTCGTGGCATTGCCATAACCAATATGTCAGATGCGGTTACGGTGGCCATTGTCGAAGTTGCGGCAAGCAAGAGCGGCTTTGAGATACGCCGCGTTGTGCTGGCCGTCGACAATGGCATCGTCATCAACCCCGACGTTGTGGAAGCGCAGACTCAGGGAGGGTTCCTGTTCGGACTGGGCGCCGCGCTTTGGGGCCGGATCTCGATCGCCGAAGGGCGGGTGGAGCAGACCGGCTTTGCTGATTACCGATTGCTAACGTTGCAGCATTGTCCGGCGCTTACCGTCATCCAGATGCCGAGCGATGATCCACCCAGCACCATTTCCGAAGCGGCGGCGACCGTTGCCGCTCCCGCGCTGGCCAACGCGATCTTTGCGGCTAACGGGCGGCGTCTGCGTGATCTGCCTATCGCGCGTAACGATTTCGAGTGTCGAGCGACGGTGGCCTGAAATCAGTGAATGCGAGAGGAAGGGTAGAGGCAGATGAAAAAGCGGATGCGTCTGCAATTGTTTTTGGCGGCACTGCCGTTCTCTTCAACTGCCTTTGCGCAGACGCCGCCGCCTGAAGGTCGCGCTGTCTATCAATCCCACTGTGCATCCTGTCATGGAGGCGACAATGCTCAGGCAAGCTTTGGTCCTTCATTGGCCGGCGTATTTGGCAAGCTGGCCGCCAGTGTACCCGGCTTTGCATATTCTTCGGCGATGCGGAACGCCAAGCTGGTCTGGGACGCGGAGACGCTCGATCGTTTTCTAGCCGCTCCGACGAAACTCGTTCCAGGCACAAAGATGCCGGTGGCGCTGTCCCGCCCCGCAGATCGTGCCGAGGTTATCGCGTATCTCAAGCAACAAGCAAAATAACATACTCGGGCGCAGATTCAAAAATCGCGCTGAAAGAATCATGGGGGAGTTATCATGAAAAAGAGAGCATTACTTCTTGGTTGCGCGATATTTTTGTTCATCGACGGCGTAGCATGGGCGCAGGATGCAAATGGTGCCAAAGCAGCTGCCACCGGCACGGCCAATCAGGGCATTCAGGACATTGTCGTAACCGCGCAACGCCGATCGGAAAACCTGCAACGCGCAGCTGTGGCCATCAGTGCGGTTTCAGGAGAATCGCTGAGAGCAGCAGGCATCTCGAAGCCTACAGAGCTGAGCAACATCGTTCCGGCCTTGGAGGTGATATCGGCAGGGGGCCCCTATTCGCTGTTCTATCTGCGCGGCGTCGGCAATTTCTCGGGTACGGCGCTTGCGGATGGAGCTGTCGCTTTCAATGTGGACGGGGTCTATTTGGGCCGTCCATCTTCGACGACCGGTTTCTTTTACGATCTTGAACGGGTGGAAGTGCTGAAAGGTCCTCAGGGAACGCTTTACGGCCGCAACGCAACCGGCGGTGCCGTAAACGTCATAACGAAAAAGCCCGTGTTGGGGGCGTTCGAGGGCTACGCTGACGCAGACTATGGCAATTATAATGCCCTTTCGGCAAACGGCGCCATCAATGCGCCCTTGGGAGAGAATGCGGCGTTGCGCGTTGCCGGCACATTTGTCCGCCATAATGGCTATATGAAGGACGGCAGCGACGATCAGAATGACCTGGGAGGCCGCGCGTCTTTGTTGTTGAAGCCGGTGAACAACTTGAGCATCACCATTACGGGTGATTATTTCCGCCAGCATAACATTGGCGTTGGCGCGATCCCGGTCCAGTTGGGCATCGATAACCGCTATGGCATCCAATCACTGGAGGCACGCGCTTACTATGCGTCGCAGCCGAGTCCCATTCTAGGCCGAACGTTCGATCCGATCTCGGCTGACCGGTTTCAGCGCAACAGTTTCTGGGGGATTGCATCCACCATCGAATACAAGGCCCCCATCGGCACGTTTACTCTTGTTCCGGCATACCGACGCAGTAATATCGATCAATTGTCGGACGCCCCCGGCTTCTATCTGCGGCAGGTGGAGCACGACAGACAATTCAGCATGGAAGGCCGGCTGGCTCTGAATGATATCGGGCTTCTTCGGGCGATCGTGGGCCTATTCTATTATAACGAGAAGAATGACATTCCTCTGTTCAGCGTCAATGAGCAGGCGAATGCCACTTTCGAAAGCTACACGCAGAATATTTCGAGTATGGCTGCATTCGGTCGACTGACATGGGCTGTGCGAGACAATCTTCGTCTGGGTGTCGGTGGCCGCTATACGACCGAAGACAAGAAGTATAATGCGGTTTCTTACGGCACAACGCGTATCTGCCTCAACCCCACCAGCTATTTCCCCACTTATGTCCCGGGATGCCCGACGGCGCCGACTATTCCGTATAGTCTGACGCCACCCGCCGTGGATTTTAATCCGGCGCCGGATGGCACGATCACCGTTCCCACAGACATCAATTTGACCGGCGCGAACGCCAGGCGCGCCAGCTTTGACCGAGTAACATACCGTCTGTCGGCGGATTGGGACATGACGCCATCGAATCTGTTCTATGTGAGTTACGAGACAGGCTTCAAATCGGGGGGCTTTTTTACAACCACCGATGCCGGAGTTTTCCGCCCTGAATCAATCGGTGCCCTGACGTTCGGGTCCAAGAACCGATTTTTCAGGAACCGGCTGCAAATCAATCTGGAATTGTTCGACTGGCTTTACAAGGATCAACAGATTTCGCATCTGACGTATGATTCACAGGGCCACTCGATATTCGGGACAGAGAACGTCGGGCGCGCCAGAATGAGGGGCGCAGAGGTCGAGATGCGGCTGCGGCCCACTGCGAACACGCTGCTGAGCGCCGATGTGCAGTTTCTCGATGCCGTGTATAACAGCTTCGTTTATAATACGCCCAATTCGAACGGCGGCATCAACAACGGGACAGGATGTAGCACGGTTGGTGCGCCGACGACCGTCTATGTGGTTGACTGCTCGAACAAGCGGCCGCCCAACGCGCCCAAATGGAAGCTTGTTCTGGGTTTGCAGGAAACCATTCCCTTCGCCAGTGGAGCGCGTCTGGTTTTTGATGGCTCCGCGCGTTATCAGTCCGACACGCTCACCGGCCTGCAATTCTTGGCGGAGCAATATCAGAAAGCCTATTGGATGGCCGATGTCCAAGGCATCTATCATGCTGCCGGCGATCGCTTCTCGATTGGCGGGTATGTCAACAATATATTCGATAAGACCGTTATGAATTCCACTTTTCCTGTGCCGTTCGGCCTCTTCAACACCGCCAATCTGCGCCCGCCGCGCACCTATGGTGTCAGGGTCGGCATGAAGTTTTGAGCCGGATGGGAGCTGCGGAGGCGAGGGTTCCTGGCCAAAGCTCCCATCCATTCTATTGTCCCCGAAATAGCGGATCACGTCCCCGCACGCGGGGTAGTATCCGAGGTTAGCGCTGCTGGCGGGCTGAGCGCATTCCATAGTAGGCTGTAGCGGCCAGCCGGCAGTGCGGGTTTTACCGTGATTTTCGGATAGGTATCCCTCGCAGTTCGGCGCGACGCGCCAACTGGATGGCACCTTGACCGATTACAGAAGCCGTCCAGGCTTTACAAAGCATGTGAACTGAGGTGGTCCCGCTTTGCTGGACAGGTTTGCGGCGGAGTTAAGCTCAAACCGGTGTCGTCATGCAGCGAGTTTGGTCATCAGATCATGGGGGCATGCCCCCCATGATCTGATGTGCCGATGTGCCCATATGCCTCTGCTGGTGTTCTACCGGCGAGCGCGAAATGGGGCCGATGGTGGTTATAGTAGTGAACCAGGCGCGCCGCCGCGCGAGAACGTCGGGCCGCTCCTGCTCGCTGGCGTGCGCCGTTTTTTTGACGGTCATCGAGTGACGATCGAGAAAACGCCAGATCGTGCTCGGGGCGAACACGACACCATGTTCGGAACGGAGCAGTTTGTGAGTGCTGGTTGTATCCTCCCCAAATGTGCTGGTTGAAAATTCCTCAGGTTGAACACTGCGCCTGATGGAAATGGGGGCATGCCCCCATTTCCATCAGGCGGCACATTTATCCCTGCTGATGCCGAAGAAGGGGCGCGCAGGTGATAGGACTGAGGGAGGTCGTTTTGATCCAGAAACTCAAGAGACAAGGGCTCAGTATCAGCGCCATTGCGCGCCAGACCGGGCTCGACCGCAAGACGGTGAAGAAATATCTGGCCAATGGCCTGGAGGCGCCAGCCTATTCCCCACGCAAACCGGTGGTCAGCGCTGCGGAGACGTATCGCTCCTATCTGCTGGAACGGATGACAGCCTATCCTGGCCTGTCTTCGCGCAGGCTGCATCGTGAGATCCGCGACATGGGCTATAAGGGGGCCTATTCGTCGCTAACAGAATACCTGCGCCAGATCCGCCCGCCGATGCCCAAGACCTATGAGCGACGCTTCGAGACGGGCGTCGGTATTCAGGCTCAGGTCGATTTCGCCGAATTCCAAACGGTCTTCACCAGCGAACCGGGTATCGTGCGTAAGGTCTGGTTGTTCAGCATGGTGCTGGGGCACAGCCGCTGGCTGTGGGGACGTTTCTGCCCGAACCAAGGGCTAGAAACGGTGATGCGCTGTCACATCGCAGCCTTCGAGGCAATGGCTGGCTGCTGCACCGAAATTCTCTACGACCGTATGAAGACCGCTGTTATCGGCGAGGATGCCGCCGGTGTGGTGACCTATAATGCCTCGCTGGTTGCGCTGCTGGCTCATTATGGCGGTGCGCCCAAGGCCTGCAAACCCTATCGGGCAAAAACCAAGGGCAAGGTGGAGCGGCCCTTCCGCTATATCCGCCAGGACTTCTTCCTCGGCCGCAGTTTCCGTGACCTCGACGATCTCAACGCCCAGTTCGACACATGGCGCGTCGAGATCGCCAATGCTAGGCAGCATGCTACCACGGGACGGATCGTACGCGAGCATTTTGAGGAGGAGCGGCCTCATCTGCGTCCATTGCCAGCTCTGCGCTACGATGCTGTCCTGACCGTCGAGCGGCGGATCAGTTGTGAAGGCATGGTGGCGGTGGCCGGCAATTATTACAGCGTCCCTGACACCGCCCGTCGCCGTGTCGTCGAAGTCCAGCACCATACCCACGAGGTTCAGATCTTCGAGGAGGGGCAACTCATCGCCCGGCATCCCGTGTTGGAAGGCAAAAACCGCAAGCGTATCGAGCCAGGCCATCGCAAGGCCCCGCCGTCGAAACGCGCCGAGATGTTACCCGCGACACCGCCGCCGCCGATCCTCCAGCGCCCTCTGGCCTTTTACGGTGCGGTGGGTGAGCGCCTGGCCAGCCTCAATGCCAAAGGTGCCGCATGATGTCGGTCACCGAACGCATCCGGCAAAGCCTGCTGGCCCTGCATATGGCCCGCGCGCTCGAAACGCTTGATCACACGCTGGGCAGGCTGGAAAAGGGCGAGATCAGCGCCATCGAGGCCATCGACGACCTGCTGGCCGAGGAACTGAACCTGCGCGAAGGGCGGCGCATCGGCGTGGCGCTACGCACCGCGCGCCTCATGCCGATCAAAACCATTGAAAGTTTTGACTTCTCCTTCCAGCCCTCGCTCGACCGGCATCGCATCACCGCGCTGGCCCAACTCGAGTTCATCAACCGGGCCGAAGTGCTGCATTTTCTCGGGCCGCCCGGCACCGGAGAATCGCATTTGGCCACGGCCATCGGCGTGGCTGCCGTCAGAGCCGGGCGCAGCGTCTATCGCTGCTCGCTGGCCGAACTGATCGAGGCGCTCACAAGAGCCGAACGTGAGGGGCATCTGTCTGAGAAAATCCGCTTCTACACCCGCGCCTCGCTGCTCATCGTCGATGAAATCGGCTACCTGCCCATCACGCCGGGCGGCGCCAATCTCTTCTTCCAGCTCGTCAACGCCCGCTACGAAAAGGGCGCCATGATCCTAACTTCCAACCGCGGCTTCGCCGAATGGGGCGAAGTCTTTGGCGAGCCAAGGAATTGGGAATACCCCTGATCTTGATCGACTTATCACTCATGTGACTGTGACGTCGCGGACTGACCCACTGTTTGGGCTGCAACTTGAAGTGCTCCAGTTGGTTTCTGATCGAGGTTCACGCTGGGTGACGGTTCGAACACCGAACGGCAGTAGAAAAAACATCTGCCGAACCGCTACCGATCTGGCTGAGGCTCTGCCCGACTCAAAATCAACTCCGTTGGTCTCAGGAGCGGTGCTTCTGCGAGTCGTTAGGCAGATTGAAGCGTTATCGCTGCATCTGGATGAGGACAGCCGCAATGACGAGAATGAAAGGCGTGCCGCCGACGCTGCCGAATGTCTGGCTTCATCTGCCGGAACTGACACGACGAAGGCTTGCAGTTCAGATCGCGCGGGCATTACGCGCGACGACAAGCGCTCGCGCCGGTGATCCCGATGTTGAGCACCCTTCCTTCAGATGATCGGATCAGCACCGCCCATCACGCGAAGCTGGCCTATGTTTATGTTCGGCAATCAAGCGTCGGCCAAATCCGACACCATTAGGAAAGTACGGCGCTCCAATATAGGCTAGGACGTAGACTCATTATCCAGCGCACCAGATGCGAGCGCATATGAGCTTGACGGCGGCGAGGTAGTTTTCGGGACACTTGTCGTAGCGGGT
>NZ_JABGCB010000033.1 GCF_013149295.1 Novosphingobium sp. SG751A | reverse complement strand
CACCGAGATCGAAATCGCATGGGGTGGGGCATGCCCCACCCCATGCGATCGCCTCAATCTACACCGGAAATTACACCACGAGCCCGGACGCTAACGATCCGTGACGTGAAATTTTGCTTGCACAATGTATGGATTATTGCATGTAATATGTATGCATTGTAAATGGGCTGCAGAATCAGTGCCCCTTTAAGGGATAAGGCCGATGAAACCCACAAATCTGATTGAAAATAAAGGAAAATGGATTTTTCGCTGCGGCATGAAGGGCTGTTGCCCGAATTGTGGCAAGGCATCCATGTTCAAGCGCTGGCTGAAGCTGCAGGACCGCTGCCCCAATTGCGGGCTGGACTATAACTTTGCGGCGCCGGACGATGGTCCAGCGTTCTTTTCGCTCTGCATCGTGGCCTTTCCGCTGTCCTTTTTTGTTGTCTGGCTTCAGGTCGCGTTTGACCCGCCCTACTGGGTGCATCTGGTCACATCGCTTCCGCTGATGATGCTCGGCTGCATCTTGCCATTGCCCTATATCAAGGGGTGGCTGGTCGCCTCGGCCTATGTCAATCACGCGCAGGAGGCAGGCACCGAAAGGCTGTGGGCCGAACTGCACGCCCGCGCCGAAGACAAGGCTGATTGACATGCACGCAGAGAATGTCGATCTTACTGCGACAGGCGGTAACACACTGACTTTGGCCGAGCATCTGGTTGCGAAAGTGTATGATGCTATCGACAGGCCGGATCTTGCCGCCATGATCCGCGCAGGACAGGCAGAGGATTTTCCGGAAATCGCCGACGCCGCAGCACTGCTGGAACATGAAACGGCCCGCATTGGCCGCTATGAATCGGCGCTGCGGCAATATGCCGATCCCGGCCTTTGGGATGATACGACGCCGGGCGGAATGCTCGCGCTGCATGATAGTGGGGAAATGGCGAGGAACGTGCTTGCGGGCCGCCCCGTTTTCAATCATCGGGACTGATGATCCATGCAAAATGCCTGCAAAAGGGTTGGAGCCTCACAATGACCGATTGGACGCCTGACATTGACGCGGCAAGCGGCCCTAAATACCTTGCGATTGCCCAATCTCTGGCCGATGCCATCGAGGCGGGAGTTCTGACGCCCGGCGACCGGCTGCCGCCGCAAAGAGCGCTGGCTGACATGCTTGGTCTGGATCTGACCACCGTAACCCGCGCCTATGGCGAGGCTCAAAGGCTTGGTCTGATCGAGGGTAGTGGCCGCCGCGGCAGCTATGTGAAGGCCCGGGACAAAGTGGCTCCCTCGATTTCCGCTGACGATCCCGGCGATACCGGGATGAACGCCCCGCCCGAAGGCTTTGGCGGCACGCTTGCTCAGGCCTTTCGCGACAGTGTGGCAGGTCTGCTCAGCGCTGACATGGCTGCGGCGCCCCTCCAGTACCAGCGCAGCGGCGGTGCGCCATCGGCGCGCAGGGCTGGAGCCGAACTGCTCATGTCCCGTGGTATTCCCTGCTCCGAGGACACAGTGCTTTTGGCGGCGGGCGGTCAGAATGCGCTCCATGCCATCTTCAGTGCCCAGTTCAAGTCTGGCGACAGGCTGGCGGTCTGCGCCCATGCTTATCCTGGATTGCTCGCGCTGGCCCGCCGGTTTGGCGTGACGTTGCATGTCATCGCCTCGGATGCCGATGGCATGGATCCCACCAGTTTGGACCAGGCTTGCGCGAGCGACGGGCTAAGGGGCATCTACCTCGTACCAACGAATGACAATCCAACCGCCATCACCATGTCCGATGCCCGCAGGCAGGCAATAGCGGCGGTGATCGAAAAGCACGATCTGCTGCTGATCGAGGACGATGCCTATGGCTGGCTTCCAGACCATCCTCTGCCCCCGATCACCTCCTATGTGCCCGACCAAAGCTGGCACATCGCGAGCGTTTCGAAAGTCTTGACCCCCGGCTTGCGC
The DNA here is from genome assembly GCF_013149295.1 of Novosphingobium sp. SG751A. Taxonomy (GTDB): domain Bacteria; phylum Pseudomonadota; class Alphaproteobacteria; order Sphingomonadales; family Sphingomonadaceae; genus Novosphingobium. Next base: position 23,318 of record NZ_JABGCB010000033.1, on the reverse strand, counting down.
GTGGCGTGGCTGCGCGCACCCAATGTTGCGGGCGCGTGGCGACTGGCTGCCGATATGCATGAAACCGCGATCATGGCGCCGCCGCTCAATGCCGCCGTTGTCACGGACTGGGTCAGGGGCGGGTTGTTCCACAAGCTGATACACGAGGTAAGGTCCGAGGCTCGTCTGCGACAGGATATCGTGCGGGAAAGCCTCTCGCCAGGCAGCTTCCGCGCGCAGGACTATGGCTATCACCTGTGGGTCGAGGTGCCGGAGGATCTGGATGCTCGCCACGTTTGCGATGCGCTGCGCCAGCATGGCCTGCCCGCGATCCCCGGTGATGCTTTCGCGGCCGAAAAACCATCAAGCAGGCCCGCCGCCGTGCGGGTTTCGGTTGGCGGAGCGATAGGGCGCGATCAATTGCGGCGTGGCCTCAACCTGCTGTCTGCCCTGATTGGTCCGCAGGCACCGCGCAAGATCAATCTGGTCTGATATCCTCGGCCGATATGTCGCAAATTTGGCGGGTGAGGACAGGATTTGAAACCTCACCCAATATGACTTCTGTTAGGACACCATGATGGATTGGGTTCCAGTAATATTCCTGATTTTAAAGGGTAGCGTCATCGCTACCGCCATGTTCTTCGCCGTCAAATGGCATTACGATCAGGACCGGAACAGGAACGATGAAGCTGGAAGCGCGCAATGGACCAGCGAATTGCGCATTTTCATAACGATGCTGGTCGCTCTCACCTTATCCCTGATCGGGATTGTTTACGCCGGATGCTGGGGCGATAGGGCCGTGGGCGGATTGGGCGGCGCCTTGGCGTTCGTGCTCACGCTTGCGGTGTTTCTGGTGGCGAAGCCGACCGCAGAGGCCGATCTGTATGATCGCCTCGGACAAGCCGGCTACGCTCTTAATGAAGAAGGCATTCAGCATCTTGAGGCCTTGAAGCACGCGATCGAGCCTTTGCGTGATGCGTTGATCCGCAGGCGCGACTCCCTGCTGCGAGAAAAGATCTATTTCAGCATCGCGGTGACCATCAGCGCGCTTGCGTGGGTCTATGGTGATGTTGCCGCTGGTTGGTTCAGTTTTATACGTTGAAGCGTTTTGGCCCTATCGCGGCAAATACCTCCAGCGGAAATGAGAGAAATCTCGCAAAATCCAAGCTGATCGGGGCTGGGTTTGTGCATAAAGAAAGCGGAGCTGACGATCCGCCCGCCGCCATGGCGCCGCATCAGAGGCAGGGCTGCGCGCCACCTCGAACAGGCCGAACAGGCTGGTGCCGAACATCGGGCGGTATTCATGAGGCTGCAACGCCTCCGCCGCGCCCACCAGCCCGAACCTGCGTTGTTGACCAGCACATCAATGCGGCCAAAGCCGGATGAGCGGCCGGTTCTCAGCCAGACTTTGCTTTGTGTATTGTTCATGGAGTGCTTCCTCTCAGCGTGCATCAGGCGATGGTGATGGCGATCTTGCCTTGCGCGCGCCGGGCGCCATTGCGGCCGGTCACCGCGTCATAGGCATCGCCGATCTGGTTCATCGTGAACTGACGCGGGTCGAGCCGGGGCAGCAGGTGGCCGCCTTCGGCCATGGCGGCGGCGGCGCTCAGGATCTCGCCGTAATGGGTCCGCCCTTCGTCGGCCAGCAGCGTGTGCAGCGTGAAGACGCCCGAATAGGTGGCCTGTTTGAAGGATAGCGGGGCCAGCGCATGCGCTCCCCAGCCAAGGCAGCTGACCACATGGCCAAAACGCCGCACCGCCCGGAACGAGGCATCGAGCAGCGCTCCGCCGCCGGTGTCATAGACCACATCAAAGCCGCGCCCTGCGGTGTGTTCGGCCACGTAAAGGTCCATATCCAGCGTGGCGTCGATCGGTGTGGCGCCCAGCGCGCGCAGGTAATCGTGATCAGCGGCAAAGGCTGTGGCAAACACGCGGGCGCCATGGGCCAGTGCGATCTGCACCGCCACATGGCCGACGCCCCCTGCTCCGCCCTGCACCAGCACGCTGTCGCCAGGGCGGATGGCGGCGCGGTCGATCAGCCCTTCCCACGCGGTGATCACCACCAGCGGCAGGATCGCCGCCTCGCGCATCGTCAGGTTTGCGGGCTTATGCGCCAGCAGGCGGGCATCGGCGGCGACATACTGCGCCTGCGTGCCGGGCAGGGCGCCCACACCGCCGATCAGGCCATAGACCTCGTCTCCCGGCGCAAAACCGGTGACGCCCGCGCCAACCTGTTCAACCACGCCGGCCACATCCATGCCCAGCACGGCGGGCAACGGGCGTCGGGCATGGGCAGCCTCGCCTGCGTGGATCTTGGTGTCGAGCGGGTTGGTGCCGCTGGCATGGACGCGGATCAGAACCTCGCCCGCGCCAGTGGTGGGGCGGGCGACGTTGCGCAGAGTGAAGGGGCCATTGGCGGTATCGGCTATGGCGGCGAGCATGGTGGGGCTACGGGTCATCGGGGTATCTCCTGTTTGATGCCCTGATGGTGCGCCGATCATCCTTGAATGAAAATCAATGATGATGCATGATATCCATTCATATTTGTTTGGATATGCCATGTCTTCCACGCCGCTTGAATGGAGCGATCTGCCGGTTTTCCTCGCCATTGCGCGCGAAGGCACGCTGGGCGCAGCGGCGCGGCGGCTGGGTCAGTCGCAGCCGACCATGGGCCGCCGCCTGCGCGCGCTGGAGGAAGCGACGGGCACCGCCCTGTTTCAGCGCACCGCCGATGGCTTTGTGCTGACCGATGAAGGCGCGGTGATGCTGCGCCATGCCGAGCGTATGGAGGCCGAGGCTCAGGCGCTCTCACGCGAATTGGCGGGCAATGAGCAGCGCTTGGAGGGCGTGTTGCGGCTGACCTGTTCGGACTGGTTCGGGCGGATCGTGCTGGCGCCCATGCTGGCCACCTTCCACCAGCGCCATCCCGGCGTGGTGGTCGAAACGCTGACTGATCCGCGCATCTACAGCCTCGCCCGCCGCGAGGCCGATCTGGTGCTGCGCATCGCCCCGTTTGACGAGCCCGAAGTGATCGCGCGGCGGCTGATGACGGTGCCCTATGCGCTCTATGCCCCGGCGGGCTATGGGGCGCTGGGTGATGATGTGCCGGTGGTGGTGATGGACACCGGCTTTGGCGGGATGCCCGATGTCGGCTGGCTGATGCAGAGCCTGCCCGCTGCACGCATCGTGGCCCGCAGCAACAGCCGCGAGATGCAGGCGCAGCTCTGCGCACTGGGTACGGGGCTGGCGGTCTTGCCCAAGCCCTTGGCCGCCGCCACGCCGGGTCTGGTGGAGGTGGATCTTGGCTGCGCCCCGCCGAGCCGCGAGACATGGCTGGGCTATCACCGTGACCTGAAGCGCCTGCCGCGCCTGCGTGCCTTGGTTGACCTGATGGTGGAAAGCGTGGCGCTCAGATGATGTAACCGCCCGCCACTTCGATGGTCTGCGCATTGATCCAGCGGTTGTCGTCAGACAGGAGGCCGGCCACCATCTGGCCCACATCGTCGGGTTCGCCAATACGGCCCAGCGCAGTCTGTCCGGCCAGCATGGCCTCGAATTCGGCGTTGATGCCGCCGCCAAGATCCGTGCGGATCGCCCCCGGCGCAATGGCATTGGCGCGAATGCCGCGTTTGCCAAACTCCTTGGCCATATAGCGGGTCAACACCTCCAGCCCGCCCTTGAACGCGGCATAGGGCGCGACGCCCGCCGTGGCGATGCGGGTGGTGGCACTGGTGACATTCACGATGTGGCCGCCATCCGCCATCAACGGCAACAGGGTCTGCGTCAGGAAAAACGGCCCTTTGAGGTGGACGCGGAACAGGGCGTCAAAATCATCTTCGGCGACATTGGCGATGGGCGCGAATTGCCCATGCCCCGCATTGTTGACCAGCGCGCCAAAGTTCGTGGCCTGCCATACACTGGCCAAAGCGTCGCACACCATCGCACAAAAGGCGGGGAAGCCGGCGATGTCGCTGACATCAAGCGGCAAGGCCGCTGCTTTGCCGCCCTCAGCCTCAATCGCGGCGACCAACTGCTCGGCTTCCTGCCGACCTGTCCGGTAAGTGATGATGGTGCCAAACCCGCGCCTGGCGCAATGGCGAGCCATGCTGGCGCCAAGGCCGCGACTGGCGCCGGTAATGATGACAATGCTCATGGTCGTCCTCTTCGCTATGATGCGGCGAATCTAGACGCTTCAAGCAGGAGCGTGCGCCCATGATCCTCCTGCATTCATGCCTATTCCTGCTTTGCCATTGCCGGGCTCAATCGGGTGTGACACAGCGCGACACATGGAAACCCAGCTGTCCGAACTGCGCAGATTGGCATCGCGGGCCGAAAACCGCCGGACAGAGTCGGGAATTGCGCGGGTGGCCATGGTGCAGGGCGAAATTGCCGAGCATCGCCTTGCCGCTGTTTATGATCCTATGATCAACCTGATCCTGACAGGCGCGAAGACGATGACGGTAGGCGGGCGCACACTGCGTTACGACCCGGCCACCTATTTCGTGATCTCGGTGGATTTACCTGCGGTGGGCAGGGTGCATCCTGCGGATGATGGTGCGCCCTATCTGGCAGTCAGCTTGACGTTGGAGCCCAGGATCATCGCCGCACTGTTGGCCGATGCGCCCAATGCCCCCGGCGGGCCAGTGGACGGGGCTGCTTTTTGCGTGGCGCCCATTACCGAGGATTTGCTGGATGCCTGGGTGCGGCTGCTGCGGTTGATGGATCGCCCTGACGAGATCGCCGTGCTGGCGCCGCCCTATGAGCGGGAGATCCTGTTTCGGGTGTTGCAGGGGCCATTGGGCTGGATGCTGCGAGCGATTGCCACGCCGGGGACGACATTGGCCCGGGTGGGCACGGCAATCCAATGGATCAGGCAAAATTTTACGCAGCCGCTGCGGGTCGAAGCTCTGGCGGCCATGGCGGCGCTCAGTGTTTCGGCGTTTCACCGCCAGTTCAAGGCTGTGACCATGTTGAGCCCGCTGCAATACCAGAAACAGGTGCGCCTGTTGCACGCGCGTTCGCTGCTGATGGCGGGCGAGGGCAATGTCACATCGGTCGCGATGGATGTGGGCTATCAAAGCCAAACCCAGTTCAGCCGCGAATATGCCCGCCAATTCGGCCTGTCGCCATCGCGCGACATCACCAGATTACGCGAAAGCCTCTGAAGCACGCGTTTACCTGCTTATGGTTCCGGCGGACGCCCTGAAACTCGCTGTTCGTTGCCGACTTCGCTCGATCAAGCGGCGGCCCGATATCGGCCCGCCGTGATACCCCTATGCCTGGTTTGCTGTCGCTGAACACGCAGCCGCCTCGTTGCGAGATGGAGTTGCACCCGTACCGGCCAGCATACCGTTTAGCGTTCCGCCAGTCATACCCAAATCAGCCATCAAGCCATCGATCAGCGGTCCGCCCACACGATAGCGCATCGCAGCTGCCACAGCGGCATCGGCAAGGTTTGAATGGCCTTCGCCCTGCACTGTATCCGATCCTTTGCCATGCAGCCCGCGTGCATCGACAATGCTAACCCGCGCCGGCCAGGAAGTCATCCCCGCAGCCAATGGGCAGGGCGCCGGCCGGGGACATGGTTTCCTTGTCAACACCAGCCTTTTCGATGTCATGCTGGCGGCGATGGGGTGGAAGAAAGAGAATTGATCCGGTGAAGAGCGCTGTTGCGCGGGGCCGTGTCCCCGAAGTCGGGCGCGCGATATGTCAGCCTACAGCCTGATGCAGGACTTCCCTTTTGCGTACAGACCAGATTATCCTGTGAGAAAGGGCTTATTGGGACAAGTTTTCAATCGCATAAACTGCATCATGGCCAGCGCCAGCAGCCCTGCGCATGACGCCGTCGCGACAGTCACGGCCGCGCCGCGCGCCGGATCCGCCCATTGTGCGCTTGCCATCGAGCAAAGCGCTCCTATCGCCATCTGGGTGGCGCCATAGATCCCCGATCCCGAGGCCATGGCCAGCGGGTTGACGCTGATCGCCAGCGTCAGCGCGGGCGGTCCCGACAGGCCGACGCCAAAGAGAAAAACCCCCATGGTGGCGATCAGAGCCGGAACCGTCAGCCCGCCTTTCAGGACGAGGATCAGAAAGCCAAAAGAGCTGAAACAGACGCAGGCCCCACCTGCCATCAGCAGATGGTCGGTGCGCAGCCGAGGGGCCATCCGGCTTGCCGCGATGCTGCCCAGCCAGATGCCCGCCGTGGCCAGCGCCAGCATCGGCCCTATCCGGCCCGCCGTATAGCCAAATTGCCGGACGAGGATAAAGGGCGCGGCCCCGATCAGCGCATACATCGAGGTTGTGAAGCACCCTCCCGCAATCGAGCAGGCGACGAAATAGGGGGTGACCATCAATTGGAGGTAATGACGCATGACCGTGCCGCCTGATGCTTCGGACCTGTCCGTATCGGGGATCAGTCGCAGGGTTGCGATCAGATTGATGCATCCGGACAGCGCCAGCAGGGCAAAGATCATCCGCCAGCCCCACAGCGCCGCGACCGTGCCCCCCAGCAGCGGCGAAAGCGCAGGCCCCAGCGTAATCAGCAGGTTCATCATGGCCTGCCGCCTTGTGGCCTCGCGCGCCTCGCAGCCGCGCCGGGCGATGGCCCGCGCCAGCACCAGCCCCACGCCCCCGCCCAGCGATTGCACCAGCCGGATCGCCACCAGCGTTCTGGCCTGCATCGCCATGCCCGCCGCGATGCTGGCCAGAATATAGAGGCACAGGCCCGCGATCAGAATACGCCGCAGCCCCATCCAGTCGGCCAGCGGACCAAAGATCAACTGACCGATGGCAAGGCCGACGATATAGACGCTGACCGTCCACTGCATCTCGCGCGCATTCGCCCCCAGGGAGGCGGCGGCAAAGGGCAGGGCGGGAATGAGAATATGCGCCGTCATCACCGCGCCCAGCGCGATCAGGCCAAGCAGCCAGAGAGGAGCGGGCCTTTGCTGGTCCATTGCGGGGGCCTTTTAAAACGGCACGGCCCCGCGCGCAGCGCGCGCGAGGCCGCAGGTGATCGGGAATGGGCGGCCTCAGGCCGGGATGCGGCGGTCCTGCTCCGCTTCCTGCATGCTGCTCAACAGCCGCCGGGTCTGGTTCACCGCGCCATCGCTGGCGATGCCGACGAAGGGCCGCTCGGGCTGGTCGTCGATCCGCAATTGCTGGGCCTCCAACGTCACTTCATCCTCGGTGATCGTGTCGAAGAACTGGTCGAACAACACTTCTGGCACTCCGCTTTCGCGCGAAGCGGTGGTGCAGATGGTCCACAGATAATGGCTGGTGGTTTCGGTTTCGGGGGTGATGAAATGGTTGTTGGCCAGCATGAAGCCATTGTCGCGGCGACCTTCATAGGCGCCCGTGCCCACATCGCAGCCCCCGGCATTCACCCGGCAGTTCATCCCGCGCGCCGGTTCAAAGCGCACCTCTTGCCAGCGATCGACCCGGCCCTTGAAACCTCCGGCGTCGACATAAGATTTGGGCGGCACCGAATTGGGCATCTGGCGCAGCAAGGTCACCTTGCGCCCGTCGAACTCCACCTTGGTGTCGGCTCCGTAATGCTGCTCCGGGTTGCCGCCGATGGTGCGGGCGTGAATATAGGGCACATGGGTCAGGTCCATGATATTGTCGATGATGAGCTGCCAATTGGCCTTCACATGGAAATTGTAGGGCCGCCAGCTCCAGCGCGGATCATTGTGTTCGGGGGAATCGATGATCGTTGAGGGATCGGCCAGCGCCGCCTCGCCCATCCAGATCCAGATCAGGTGATCTTTTTCCACCACCGGATAGTGGCGCACATTGGCGGCGGCCGGGATGCGCTGTTGATTGGGGATGCGGGTGCATGTGCCGCGCCCGTCAAATTCGACCCCGTGATAGCAACAGCGGATGATATTGCCTTCAACATGCCCGCTGCTCAGCGGCATGGCGCGGTGGCTGCACCGATCCTCCAGCGCGGCGATCTGGCCGTCTTCGGTGCGGAACAACACGACCGCCTCATTCAGGAAACGGCGGCCCAGCGTCTTGCCCGGCGCGATTTCATCGGCAAAGGCGGCGACATACCATGTGTTGCGAATGAACATGATGATCTCCCGAATGTTGGCGGCGCCAAGGATTAAGGCGCTCTTTGTGTTGGGTGCAAGATTATGGGCGAGGGCGGGGGCAGGCCAATCGCAATCTTATAAAGCCATAATAAAAACGGGATGATTGCACCCCGCCTTATGAATAGGTCAGCGCAGGTAAAGCCCGCCGTTCATATCCAGCGTGGCGCCCACGAAAAAACCGCCCCGGTCCGAGGCCAACAGCGCCGCCGCCGCCGCGATTTCGCCCACTTTCATAAAGCGGCCAATCGGCACTTCGCCCTCGACGCGGGCGATCTGCTCGGGGCTGAGGCGCGCCTTGGCGGTGTCGATGGGGCCGGGGGCGATGGCATTGACCGTCACACCGGTCCCGGCCAGTTCACGCGCGAAATATTTGGTCAGCATGATGGCCCCCGCCTTGGACGCGGCATAATGGGGCGAGGCCACTGTTCCGCCGTTCTGTCCGGCCAGCGAGGTGATGTTGACGATCCGGCCATAGCCGCTCTCGCGCATATGCCGGGAAAAGATCTGGCAGCTCAGGAATACGCTGCGCATGTTGATCTGGACGATTTCGTCGAATTCTTCGGGGGAGATGTCCTGCGTTGGGGTGCGTTTGGCATAGCCGGCATTGTTGACGACGATATCCACCCGGCCCCATGCGGCCACCATCCGGTCGCGCGCGGCGATGAAGTCTTGCTTGGCGCGCACATCCAGCGTGATGGCGATGGCGCTGGCCCCGGTGGGGTCGAGCGAGGCGGCCACGGCTTGCGCTGCGGCCGGATCGACATCGCTGACCGCCACCTTGCCGCCGCCTGCGTGGATCTCGCGGGCGATGGCCTCGCCCACGCCCCGGCCGCCGCCGGTGATCAGGGCACAGCGCCCCTCAAAAGAAAAGCTGCCATTGGCGGGCAGGGTGAATGTGTCGGACATGGGGGAAACTTTCATGCTGGCCGGGAGGGACAGCCTTGCCCCTCCCGGTGTTCAGGCGATCAGGGGTGCAGCGAGACCGTCAGGCCAAAGGTGCGCGGCTGATTGGTGAAGATCTTCCAATAGGTCGCGCCCCGACCCGGCACCGCCAGAAAGGAGGTGATGTCATCGGCATTGACGATCTGGAAGTTGTTGGTGAGATTCTTGACCCATGCGTTGATCTGCCAGCGCTTGCTGGGCGCTTCAAAGGTCAGGCGGGCGTTGAGCGTCTTGCCCTCGGTCTTGTCATAGAGATTGGGATAGAGGCGCAGCGTATTGGCGTCATCAGTGGAAATGCGGGCTGAATAGTTGAAATCGGCCTGCGGGGTCAGCGTGGCGCCGCTGGGCAGGGCAAGGGCATAGCTGGCCCCCACCGTGAAGGAATCGCGCGGGGCGAACTTGGCCGGATTGCCCGAATAATCGACATTGACCAGCGGATCGCGCAGCGAGGTATAGCGCCCCGCCAAATGGGTGTAATTCGCGCTCAGCCGCAGGGCGGGGGTGGGGCGAAACACGCTTTCCATTTCCAGCCCGCGCATCTGCAACGTGCCGTTATAGGTATGGGCAATGCCGCCCGCGCCCGAGAAGTTCTGGAGGTTGTTGGTCCGCTGATCAAAGATCGAGACGTTGAAATCCAGCTTGTTGTCGATCAACCGGGTCTTGGCGCCGATTTCGATATTGCGCGCCTTTTCCGGCTCCAGCGGGATGGTGGGGTTGCGATAGGCATTGTCGACGAAACCGCCCGATTTGAAGCCGCGGGCAAAGGTGGCATACAGGTTCACCTTGCGCACCGGCTCATATTTCACGGTAAAGCGCGGGGTGAAAGCGTCCCATGTCTTGCCGCCCGCCGCATTGACCTCGCCGGGGAAGCCGAAGGCGGCAATCGCGCCGGGGTCGCTGTTGCTGTAGGCGTGATAGGTGATGTTCTTGCGGTCGCTGGTAAAGCGCCCGCCCGCCACCACGGCCAGCTTCTCGGTGACCTTGAAGGTCGCCTCGCCAAACACCGCAATCGAGCGGACATCGCCGTTCTGGACGCGCACGATATTGGTGATGCCCGGATTTGGGCGAATCGCGCCGCCCGTGGCCGAACCGGGCAGGGGGCTGTAATTGAACGTATTCGTGGTCGAAACATCGGCCGACAGGAAATAGGCACCCACCACATAGGACAGCCGGTTGGGCGCCGAGGCAAAGCGCAATTCCTGGGTAAAGCTGCGGTTGCGCACATCCTGACGGCGGTCGAACACCGGGGTCACCGTGCCGGTGGGCACGTCATCGTTGATCGCATGACTGTCATTCATGCGATAGCCGGTGATCGCGGTCAACGTGCCGCCCAGCAGATCGAGATCGCCGCGCAGATAGCCGCCGCGCAGGCGCTGGCTATAGGGCGAGCGGGCGTAATCATTGTTGGTCCAGCGCGCATCGGTGAAATTGCCGAATGTGGCCGGGATCGTCTGATTGCCGCCAATGCCCAATTGAATCGCGCCGCCATTGCCGCTGGTATAGGAATAATCGCCCGCCAGAATGATCTTGAGCCGATCGCTGGGCTTGAACAGCAATTTGCCGCGCATCGCATAGCCATCGGTCTGGCCGTAATGGCCGCTCTGATTGGGGGTGTTGATCAGGCCGTCGGAATGTTCGGTGCTGAACGATACGCGAGCGGCCAGCTTGTCATCGACCAGCGTGGTGTTGAGCATGCCTTCGGTGCGCAGATAGCCGCCATTGCCGCCGGTCACTTCGCCGAAATAGTCATCCTTCATCACCGGATTGTTGGTGACGACCGAGATCGCCCCGCCCACCACATTGCGCCCGAACAAGGTGCCCTGCGGCCCGCGCAGCACTTCGACGCGCTGGATGTCATAGAAATTGGCGTTCAGATCATTGTTGAACACGTAATAGACGTCATCCATGAAATAGGCGACGGGCGTGTCCAGCGTGGCGGTGCGGAAGGTGGAAACATTCCCGCGGATCGCCACGATGGAAAGCGATTTGTCCGCCGTGTTGATGGTGATGCCGGGGATCTGTTGCACCAGCGCGGCAGGGCTGAACACCTGCTGGGTGCGCAATTGTTCGCCGCCAAAGGCCGCCATCGAAAAGGGCACTTCACGCACGGTGGTTTCGCGGCGCTGGGCCGTGACGATGATATCCTCGCTGGCCGGCGCGTTGGCCGGGGGTGTTGCTTGCTGGGCCATGGCCAATGCCGGCAATGATGTCGCAGAAAGCGCGAAAATGGCTGATATATAACCGGATTTGTACAGCATCCGAATGGTTCTCCCCATAAATCGGGCGGCTTCAAGACCGCCTCGCAACCCACAAAAGCAGCAAAGCGTGAATGGTCGCAAGTAGATCGTCCCGTTTTTTGAATGGTAAGACCTTATTCCGATTGGGGCGTCAAAGCCTGTGCCTCTAACAAGGGCGGCACAAGTTCACGGCAGGGCAGGCCGCCGCTCCACAACAGGGATGCGCAAGGCCGGACCCGCCAAAAGCAGAGGAAGAGCCTGACAATGCAGTCCAATGACAGTATCGATCTGACCCGGGTGGGGCCTGGCACGGTCATGGGGGCGTTCATGCGCCAATACTGGATGCCGGCCTGCCTTTCTTCCGAGGTTAAGGCCGATGGCGACCCGGTGCGCCTGATGATCCTGTGCGAAAAGCTGATTGCGTTTCGCGACAGCTCGGGCCGGGTGGGCATCATGGATCACCGCTGTCCGCACCGCTGCGCCTCGCTGTTCATCGGCCGCAATGAGGAAAATGGCATCCGCTGCGTCTATCATGGCTGGAAATTCGACGTGGATGGCAAATGCGTCGATATGCCCTCGGTGCCCGCGCGGATGGATTTCAAGGAAAAGGTCCATGCCAAGGCTTACAAGACCCATGAGGCGAACGGGCTGATCTGGGTCTATATGGGCGAAAATCAGGCCAGCCCGCCGCCTCTGCCCGAAATCGAGGCGACGATGCATCCCGACGCCGAGATCTGGTGCCTCCAGCGCGACTGCAACTGGCTTCAGGCGCTGGAAGGCGACATTGACACCAGCCATGTCGGCTTCCTGCATGTCGGCTCGATCAATGCCGACGATCTGGACGAAGATCACCCGATGCGCCCGACCGTGCTGAACCGCGCGCCCGAATATGAGGTGGCGCAGGCCGACTGGGGCGTGATGTATGGCGGCTATCGCCCCAATGACGATGGGCAGATGTCATGGCGCGTGGCCCATTACATGTTCCCCTTCTGGACCCAGACCCCCAACAACCGTTTTGCCACCCGCGCCATCGCCCGCGCATGGGTGCCGATGGATGATGAGCATTCGATGCTGTTTGACATCACCTGCGGGGTGGATGCGGGCAATCCGGCCTATACCTCGACGCTGAAGGACGGCACGCCGCTGTTCGACAAAATCAGCTATGCGCCCAACACCACCGACTGGTACGGCCGCTGGCGCTCGACCGACAGCGAGGCCAACGACTGGGCCATTGACCGCGACAGCCAGCGCAACGGCACCCAGTTCACCGGCATCCCCAACATCACCATGCAGGATCAGGCCGTGACCGAAAGCATGGGGCCGATCACCGACCACAGCTTTGAAAATCTGGCCCCCACCGACCAGATGATCGCTCGCGTGCGCCGCCGGGTGCTGCTGGCCGCCCGCGCGCTGGCCACCAAGGGCACCGTGCCGCCGGGCGTGGAGGATCCCTCGGTCTTTTATCGTGCCCGCGCCGGATCTTTCCTGCACAATCCGCAGGATACTCTGCAACAGGCCTACGAGGTCGCATTGACCAAGGCGGTGCGCTGGCCCGAAAGGACCGAGGCTGCGGAATAAGCAATCGCAGGCCGGCGCGATCCATGCGCCGGCCTGCCCAAAAAACGGGTAATCAGGTGACGACACGCATACTGGCAAGGAAAGGCCGCCGATCCATGACGGCCCGAACCTGTCACGATACGCATCGCGCCAAAGGGAGAGTGTGATGCAGGCACGTATTCGGGCCATCCGTTGGGAGGCCGAAGGCATTTTGTCCTTTATTCTGGAGCCGGTCGGCGGCGGGCTGATGCCTTCCTTCGATCCGGGGGCGCATATTGATGTGCAACTGTCACCGGGGCTGACGCGCAGCTATTCGCTGGCCAATGATCCGGCGAACCGCACGCATTACGAAATCGGGGTCCATCTCTCGCCGGAAAGTCGGGGCGGATCGCGCCATATCCATGAACGCTGGCGCGCGGGCGATATTGTCGAGATTTCCGAGCCTAAGAACAATTTCCCGCTGGTCGAGGATGCCGCTCATACGGTGCTGATCGCCGGGGGCATCGGCATTACGCCGATGTTGCCGATGATCGCGCGGCTCAATCGGCTGGGGCGCAGTTGGGAGCTGCATTATGTCGCCGCTACGCCCAGCCGCGCGGCCTATGTCGATCATGTTGCCGAATATGATGGCGTCACCGTCGTCTTTGACGGCGTGCCGGGCGGACAAAGGCTGGATTTGCAGGCGATCAGCCGGAACGCTCCGGCCGATGCCCATCTTTATTGCTGCGGCCCTTCCGGGATGCTCGACGCCTTTGTGGCGATCAACGGCGACCGGCCGCAGGGCCATGTTCACATCGAATATTTCAGCGCCGAAACCGTGGTGGCCACCGAAGGCGGTTATACGCTGGAGCTGGCCCGCAGCGGCAAGACCATCGCCGTGGAAGAAGGCGAAACGATGCTCGACGCGTTGCTGACGGCGGGGATCGACATCGGCTTCGCCTGCGGCGAGGGCGTTTGCGGCACTTGCGAGGTCAAGGTGCTTGAAGGCCTGCCCGACCACCGCGACCATTTTTTGACCGATGCCGACAAGGCTGGCAACCGTTCGATCATGGTCTGCTGTTCGGGGTCGAAATCGTCCCGGCTGGTGCTGGATATCTGACAGAGTCGCGGCCTTGCTTCGCCTGAAGGCGGGGCCGCGCAGGTTTGACGGATAAGCGGCGAAACAATCGCCGCACCGCGCGAGGAGAAGATCTTGGGCTTTTGTGCAACAGAAATGCCCCGCCGTCCGGCGCGTGGGGTCTGGCTTTATCGGCTGGGCGTGGTGATGCTGATTGCCCTGACGGTCGTGTTGGACGGGCTGGACAATCAGATGCTCGGGCTGGCCGCTCCGGCCTTGCTCCATGAATGGGGGCTGGAACGCAGCGTTCTGGGCGGCATTTTCGCGCTGGGCTTTGTGGGCATGGCCCTGGGCACGCTGCTGGCGGGCCAGATCGGCGATCAGTATGGGCGCCGCGTGGCGCTGTTGCTGGGGGTGGCGCTGTTCGGCGCGGCGACGCTGGCGACCGGCTGTGCCGGGGCGGTTTGGCATCTGGCGCTGCTCAAGGCTTTGGCCGGGGTCGGGCTGGGCGGTGTGCCCGGCACGGCGGCGGCGATGATTGCCGAATTCACCACGGCCCGCTGGCGCAGTCTTGCGGTCACATTTGGCGTGGTCTGCGTGTCGATCGGCGGCATTCTGGGCGGCGGCATGGCGGCAACGCTCCTGCCCTTGCTGGGCTGGCGCTGGCTGTTCTGGGCCAGCGGTGCATTGACCATGGTGGTTGCGCTGTTTCTGCTGCGCTGTCTGCCGGAATCGCCGGGTTTTATGGCGCGCGATGCAAACCGGCGGGATGAACTGGCGCGGTTGCTGCGGCGGCTGGGGGAAACCTCCTCTGCCGCTGCGCCCCGTGCCGCTGCGGCGCTCCCTCCTTTGGGAGAGCTGTTGAAAGGCGATCTGGCGCGCAGCACGATGGGGCTGTCCGCCGCGATGCTCTCAGGCATGTTTCTGATCTATCTGATGTTCAACTGGGCCCCCATGCTGCTCTCGGCGCAGGGGTTCTCGTTGCGTGAAACCAGTCTGGGTCTGACATGGTTCAACATGGGCGGTACGGCAGGGGCGATGCTGGCGGCTCTGGCGATCATGCGGGTGGGGTCGCGGCTGACGCTGCCGCTTATGGCTGGGCTTGGGGCTTTGGTCTGCGCCTTGCTGGCCTCTCTGCCGATGTTGCTGACCGGGCACGGGGCGGGCGTGATGGTCGCCCTGGCTCTGCTTGGCCTGACGGCCAGCGCCGCCCAATCGGCCATGTTTGCGCTGGGCGCGCATGCCTTTCCCTTGCCGCTGCGGGCGCGGGGCATGGGGCTGATGGGGGCTGCCGGGCGCATCGGCGCGCTGGCCAGCGCCTTTGCCGGATCGTGGCTGGTGGTGGGCTGGGCGGGCTTTTTCGCCACGCTGGGCGCGCTGATGGTGGTCAATATGGCAAGTTTTCTGGCCGTTCGCGGCCATATTCCCCCGCTGGGCCGGGGCCGAACCGAGGATCTTCAAGGGTGAGCGACACATTCGATTATATCGTCATCGGTTCGGGATCGGCGGGCAGTCTGCTGGCCAATCGCCTTTCGGCCGATCCGGCCAACCGGGTCGCGTTGATCGAGGCGGGGCCTTCGGACCGTCAATGGCCGGTCAATATCAAGACGATCATGCCGGTGGGCAATATCTTCCTGATCCCGCATGAGCGCTATAACTGGAAGCACAGCCTGTCGGGCAATGAGGCGATTGGCGGGCGCAGCATCGGCTTTCCCCGCGGCAAATTGCTGGGCGGGTGCAGTGCGATCAATGGCGGCGTCTATATCCGGGGCCAGCGCGAGGATTATGACGGCTGGGAGCGTGCGGGCAATCAGGGCTGGTCGTATAAGGATGTCCTGCCCGCGTTCATGGCGGTGGAGAATTACGCCGGGGCGGACCAACCATGGCATGGCAAGGGCGGCGAACTCGATGTTCAGCGACCCGCCTCGCTCAACCCCATTACCCATGCGATCATCGCGGCGGCGGGGCAGGCAGGCCACGCCCGCAACGAGGATTTCGCGGGCGAGAAACAGGCCGGTTTCGGCCCCTATGACCTCAACCAGCGGCGCGGCACGCGCCTGTCGAGCGCGCGCGCTTTTCTGCATCCGGTGCTGAACCGGCGCAATCTGACCGTGCTGTCCGATACGCTGGCGCGGCGCATCCTGTTTGACCGAGGCCGCGCCTGCGGGGTGGAGATCGAGCAGGCCGGGCAAAGGCGCGTGCTTTCCGCCCGGCGCGAGGTGGTACTGTGCGGCGGGGCGATCAATTCGCCGCAACTGCTGATGCTTTCCGGGATCGGCCCTGCGGCGCATCTGCACGAAAGGGGGATTGATGTGCTGTGCGATCTGCCCGGCGTGGGCGCGCATTTGCAGGATCATCCCACGGTCCACCTGTCGATGGAAAACCCCAGCGCGGAATCCTATGCGCTTTCGCCGCGCACCTATGGCCGCGCTCTGCTCAGTCCTTTCCGCTACCTGCTGCGGCGCGACGGCATGTTGGCCAGCAATGTGGCCGAATGCGGCGGTTTCCTCTGCACCGACGGCAGCGGGCGGCCCGATATTCAGATCACCTTTCTGGTCGGGCTGAAGGCCAATGCCCGCGTCATCCCCTCCGAGCATGGCTATATGGCGCTGATCCAGTTGCTGCGCCCCAAAAGCCGGGGATCGGTGCGGCTGGCCAGCAATCGGGCGGAGGATAAGGCCGTCATTGACCCTAATTTCTTTGCAGATCCCTATGACATGCGCACGCTGATCGCCGGTTTCCGCGAGGCGCGCCGCATCTTTGCCCAGCCCGCTCTGGCGCCGATGACCGGGGCCGAGATCGAGCCGGGCGCCCATGTGCAGAGCGATGCCCAGATCGACAGCGCCCTGCGCCAGATCGTCAACACCGCCTATCACCCCACCGGCACCTGCAAGATGGGGCCGGACAGTGATCCGATGGCGGTGGTCGATGGGCGGTTGCGCGTGCGCGGCGTGTCGGGGCTGCGCGTGGTCGATGCCTCAGTAATGCCCGAAATTATCAGCGGCAACACTAGCGCCCCCACGATGATGATTGCCCAGCGCGCGGCCGCTTTCATTCTGGAAGACGCCGCAAGTTCGAACATCGCGGCCTGAGGCCGCCGGACAGATTTGGAGAGATCCCCCATGGAAATGACCCTGATGCGCAACCGCCCCGCCATGCTCGACCGGATGGAACAGGACATGCTGATCGGCGGCGCGCGCGTGCCTGCCCTGTCGGGCCAGCGTTTCGAGACGCGCAATCCGGCCACCGGCGACCTGCTGGCCCGTGTCGCGCAGGGCGGAGCGGAGGATGTTGATCGCGCCGTAACGGCCGCGCGCGCGGCTTTTGAAGGCCCATGGCGGCGGATGAAGCCGGCCGAGCGCCAGCGTATCATGCTGCGTCTGGCCGATCTGGTAGAGGAGCATTTTGAGGAACTGGCGATGCTCGATACGCTCGATCTGGGCGCGCCGGTGTCGCGCACGATTTTGGGCAAGGGGCGGGCGGGCGCGCTGCTGCGTTATTACGCGGGGCAGGCGACCCTGATCGCGGGCGACACTTTGCCCAATTCGGCGCCGGGTGATGTGCTCTCGCATACGCTGAAAGAACCGATCGGCGTGGTGGCGGCCATCAACCCGTGGAACGGCCCCATCGGCATGTCGGTGTGGAAGGCGGCCCCGGTGCTGGCCAGCGGCTGCACCATGGTGATGAAACCTGCCGAACAGACTCCGCTCTCGGCGCTGCGCTTTGGCGAATTGTGCCTTGAAGCCGGGGTGCCCGAAGGCGTCATCAATGTGTTGACCGGGCTGGGCGATGCGGGGGCGGCTCTTTCCTCGCATCCCGGCATCGACAAGATCGCCTTTACCGGATCGACCGGCGTGGGTGAAAAGATCCTGCATGCCGCCGCCTCGACGATGAAGCGGGTGAGCGTGGAACTGGGCGGAAAATCGCCCAACATCGTGTTTGCCGATGCCGATCTGGACAAGGCGGTGCCCGCCGCCGCCATGGCCGTTTTCGCCAATGCGGGCCAGATTTGCAGCGCGGGTACGCGCCTGTTTGTCCAGCGTTCGATCCATGATGAATTCATGGCCCGACTGGCCGATTACACCCGCACCATTCGCGTGGGCGATCCGCTGGACCCCGAAACGCAGATCGGCCCGGTGGTTTCCGCGCCCCAGATGGAGCGTATCCTGGGCTTTATCGGCGAGGCCGGGCAGGATGGCGCCCGCACGCTGGTGGGCGGCGCGCGCATGGGCGGCAACGGGCTGGACAAGGGCTTTTTCGTTGAACCCACGATATTTACCGGCGTGACCGATGATATGACCATCGCGCGCGAAGAAGTGTTCGGCCCGGTGCTTTGCGCCTTTGCCTTTGACACGGTTGAGGAAGTGCTGGCGCGGGCCAATGCCACGCCCTTTGGCCTGGGCAGCGGGGTTTGGACGCGCGATCTGTCCACCGCGCATCGCATGGCGCGCGGCATTCAGGCCGGATCGGTCTGGGTCAATTGCTATCAGATGCTCGATCCGGGCGTGCCTTTCGGCGGCTACAAGCTGAGCGGGTTTGGCCGCGAATCCGGGCCGCATCACATTGAGGATTATCTGGAAACCAAGTCGGTGTGGATCAATCTGGACTGAAGCGCGATTATACCCAGCCCGTGCCGCGTTGCTCGGGCTGGGCCGTGCTTGAGCGCATGACGGTCGCCACCTGTTCAAGGCATTCGAGAAAATGATGCTGGGTGGCGGTCGGGCGCCAACTGCGCCGCGTGGTGATGCCCATGACGCGGCGGCTGTGCTCGAGCGGTGCGCCGATCTGCGTGAGCAGTCCGCTGCGGATTTGCAGTGCGACCTGATCGGGCGAGAGCAGGGTGAGAAAATCGCCCTCGGTCAGCAGGCGGCCGATAATCATCACCGATCCGCATTCCACCGGCGTAGGGGGCAGGGGCGCGCCATCGAACAGGCGCTGCCATTGTTCGCGCAGCGGCGAATTGGCGGGCGGCACGATCCAGCGATAGGAGGCCAGTTGCTCCAGCGTGGGTTCGGCCACGCCGGCCAGCGGATGTCGGCTGCCCGCCGCGATGACCAGCCGGTCTTCATAAAGCGGCATCTGATAGAGGTCTGCGATCTCAAAGGGGCGCAGCGCGCCCACGATCATGTCGATCTCGCCATCGCGCAGCGGTTCGACCAGTTCGCGCCAGCTTCCCTCCAGCACCTTGAAGGCAGCATGGGGATGACTGTTGGCCATGTGCGCCATGGCCGTGGGCACCAGATAGGGGCGCGAGAGCGGCAGCGCGCCAAAAGCGATCTGTTCGCCCCCGCTGTCAAAGCCCAGATCGGCCACCGCCGCGATGATTTCGGCCACCGCCAGGCGCGCCCCGCGCGCAAGGCGCTTGCCCGATTGATTGAGCCAGACCGCTCGCCCGCGCCGCTCGACCAATTGCCCGCCGATCATATGCTCCAGATCGCCCACGGCGCGGTGGACCGCCGTTTGCGACATGCCGCTGCTTTGCGCCGCAGCGGCAAAACCGCCCGCCTCGACCAGCGCGAGAAAGGCCTGCAGCTGGGTCATCGTCATCAGGCGTTCGGGATATTGGAAAACCGCCGAAAGGCCCTTGGTGGCATGGGAAAGATGATCGAGCGCGGCGCGGGTGCGCTCGATTACAATGGCGCCCATGGGCGTGGGTACCATGCCGCCTGATCTGCGCTCGAACATCGTATAGCCGAACTGACGCTCCAGCTTGGCCAGTCCTTGGGTGAGCGCGGGTTGCGAGAGGCTGACGCTGTCGGCGGCGGCCGTGATGCTGCCCTTTTCGGCAATATAAAGCAGAGCGCGCAAATGCCGCAGGTTCAGGTCGAAAGGATCGGCTGCCATGGGGGCGATTGTAGGGGAAGGACGGCCTCGCGCCAATCGTGAAATTCAAATGGACTGACCTTTTATTAAATGGTACGACCATTAGTGAATTGGTGCCGCAGCGCCCAAACCCGTTCCACAAGGAGGATGCAGATGGACTTTGAATTGCCCGAGGAAATCGCTGAATTTCGCGATGTTACGCGTCAGATCGTCAATGGCCTGCTGGTCCATGAACGCGCCTTTCACGAAACCGGCAAGGTCGATCCGATCGTGCGCAAGACGCTGGTCGAAAACGGCTATTTCGCCATGGCGCTGCCTGAGAAGCATGGCGGCCTGGGGCTGGGCGCGCTGGCGCAGGCGGTGGTGCAGATCGAGCTGGCGCGTTTGCCTCCCCAGTTCTGGACCGAATTGCGCCCGCTGATGGGGCCGGGCGCCAAGAATATTATCCAGCATGGCAGCGAGGAGCAGAAAGCCCGCCTGTTGCCCGGCATGGCCACCGGCGAGATCGGCATCGCCTTTGCCCTGACCGAGCCTAACTCCGGCTCCGACCCCGGTTCGATGCGCACGACCGCAGTGCGCAATGCCGATGGCTGGGTAATCAATGGCAGCAAGACCTATATCTCGAACGGCAAAAACGCCAATTACGTGATCGTCTATGCCTATACCGATAAATCCAAGGGGCCGCGCGGCGGCATCACCGCCTTTCTGATGCCCAAGGACACGCCCGGCTTTGCGGTGACGGGCACGATCGAGCTGATGGGCACGGCCTCGCCGGGGGTCTATGAACTGGCTTTTGACGATTGCCAATTGCCCGCCGATGCGGTGATCGGTGAGGAAGGGCGCGGGTTCCATTATGCGCTTGAAGGATTGAACGAAGGGCGGATGAATGTCGGCGCGACGGCCGTGGGCATGGGTGAATATGCGCTGGAACTGGCCATTGCCGAATCCAAGGTTCGCCCCGCTTTTGGCGGCGTCATTTCCGATTTTCAGGCCATCCGCCATTATATCGCCACCATGGCGACCGACATGCGCGCGGCGCGTCTTCTGCTGCTGGATGCTGCATGGCGTTACGATCAGGGCGAGAAGAAGCGCGAACTGGCCTCGATGGCCAAATTGTTCGCCACCGAGGCGGGCAGCCGCACCGTGGACACCGCGCTCCAGATCTTTGGCGGCTCGGGCTATTGCAAGGGCTTTGCCATCGAACGGCTCTATCGCGATATCCGCATCACGCGGATCTATGAAGGTTCCTCGGAAATCCAGCGCAACACGATTGCGCGCGAATTGCTGCGTTAATCGACAAGTGGCGGGGCGCGTGGTGCGCCCCGCCACGATGATCAGATCAGATCGCCTGCCGCACGTAAAGCGGCCAGATCACCTTCCGACAAGCCCAGTTCCGCCGTCAGGATCGCCGCCCCATCCGCGCCCAGCGCCGAAACATGATTGCGGGCATGACAGCGCGAGTCGCTCATGCGGAACGGCGGATTGGTGACGAGATAGGGACCTGCCCCATCGTCGATCCGGGTAAAGGCGCCTCTTGCGGCCAGTTGCGGATCGTCCAGCACTTCCTCTACTCCGCGATAGAGCGCGCAAGGCACGCCATGGCTCGCCAGAATGGCCTCGGCCTGCGCTCCGGTCTGAAGGCGGGTCCATTCCTCGACCAGCGAGAGCAGCTTGGCCCAATTGGCATTGCGGTCGGCGTTGGTGAGGAAGCGCGGGTCCTGCTGCCATTCGGGATGGCCGACGGCCTGCGTCAACTGCTCGAAATTGCGCGGGCTGGTGGGCGCGACCATGATGAAGCCGTCCAGCGTGCGCAGCGGAGTGTAGAGCGGGCGGCGCGCATCGCCGGGAAATTGCGCGGCCTGAGTCTCATAAACCAGCATGCCCACCATGGCCTCCAGCATGGAAACGTCGATATTCTGGCCCACACCGGTCTTTTCGCGCTGATAGAGCGCGGCCTGTATCGCGCCAAAGGCATGGGTGCCGCCCAGCACATCGGCGATGAAAACGCCGCTTGTCGCGGGGCGCTGCGCATCGTCCTGATAGTTCAGGTTCACCATATCAAACCCGCTGGCCGCATGGATGACGGGGGCATAGGCGGGATGATGCGCCTTGGGCCCATGTTGGCCATAGCCCGAGATTGAGCAATAGATCAGGCGAGGATGGATGGCCGACAGCGTGGCGTAATCCAGCCCGAAGCGCTCCATCACGCCGGGGCGGAAATTTTCGATCACGATGTCGAAACCGGGCACCATCTGCTGGATCAGATCGCGGATGGCGGGGGCCTTGAGATTGCAGGCCAGCGATTGCTTGCCCGCATTGAGATGCCCGAAATAGGCGCTGCGCCCATCGCGCCGGGGGGGCCGGGCGCGGACCTGATCGCCTTCGAGCGATTCGATCTTGACCACCTGCGCGCCCAGATCGGCCAGCATACGCGAGGCAAAGGGGCCGGCCATGACGCTGGTGAAATCCAGCACGCGAATGCCCGAAAGCGCTTCGCGGGCGGGGCCGGGATAGGGGTTGGACATGAGCTCTCCCTCAAATAGTATAATGGTCCTACCTATTGCATGAGGGTGCAGGCGGGTCAATCGCGCATCATGTGCGGCGATGGATTGATGGGGGTGAAAAGGCGCTTAGCCTGCGGTCGCGCGCGCCTTCATATTTTTGCGAACATGGCGATGGATGCGTTCGAGATGCTTGCGCATTTCCAGCGCGGCGGCCTCGGCATCGCGTTTGCGCAAGTGGCGGATCAGGCGCATCCGCGAATCAATCAGTGTTTCCTGCAAGGTTTGATAATCGGGGCCTTGAACGAATTCATGCAGGATCGAGGAGAGCGAATTGACGAAAATGCCGTAAATCCGGTTCTTTGTGGCCCGGGCCAGCACTTCATACCATTGCGCGGCGCATTCATAGCGCGCCTCAACGCTGCTTTCCTGCTTGGTGCGCTCGGCAATCGCCTCCAATTCGGCCAGATCCGCCTCGGTCGCCCTTTCGCAGGCGAGGCGCACGATGATATCCAGCGTGGCAAGACGCGCCTCGGTCAGTTCCTCGAGCGAGACATTGCCCAGATGCACATAGTCCTGCATCGCCTGAATGATGCGGTCTGGTTCGGCCGCCTGAATGAAGGAGCCGCCCTTCACGCCCTTGGTGTTGCGGATGATCCCGGCCATTTCCAGGCTGCGCAACGCCTCGCGCAGTGCGCTGCGGCTCACCTGAAACTCCAGCGCCAGCTCACGTTCAGCGGGCAATTTATCACCCGTTTTCAATGATCCATTGGCCAGTCGTGCCCTGATCTGTTCGCAGATCACTTCAAAGGTGCGCTGGGTCTTGATGGGGGCGAAATTAGGGCGGGCGGCGGGCGCAAGTGGCATGGCGATATACTCTGTAAGGAAACGCCTTCTGGTATAACGCCTGCGCAAAAAGGAGCAATGGCCAGACCGTAGCGCCTTGACAGAGGTGTGCAATGTTATAATGGTATGACCATTAAATGAGGATGCCGTATATGAAGATTGTCGTGCCTGTCAAAAGAGTACTTGATTACAACGTGAAGCCACGTGTGAAGGCGGATGGCACGGGTGTTGACTTGTCGAATGTGAAGATGAGCATGAACCCGTTTGACGAGATCGCGGT
>NZ_JABGCB010000032.1 GCF_013149295.1 Novosphingobium sp. SG751A | reverse complement strand
CCCGTCATCCAATGCCATTGTGTCCACGATCTCCTCGTGGACACAATCAATCATGACGATATCAGTGAACAGGTGCAGGGCTTTGCGCGCTTACGCACAACCTCTGCACACGGAGCGATTATCGTTAGTCGGCCGATACGATCACGCGGTAATGACGAACGAATCCATCGATGTTGCGGGCATCGAGAAAGAGGAGATGGTCCTACTGAACCGGACTTTCGCCACCCGCCAAACCATCGACAGGCATTTCAAGCGGCACGGGATCAAGCCGAATGTCGTCATAGAAACAAGTTCGATGACGACACTCATCGAACTTGTGAGATCCAGTTCACTCGTGACGATTCTTCCTGATGCCGTCGCATTTGAAAGAGACGACCTGCGATTTCGCCCCCTTCTTCCGGCGATAGATGAACGCCGGGTAGTGTTGCTGCAGCGAGAAGGCGGCTATCGCTCGGCTGCTGCGCGGGCATTTATCGCCACGCTCGAACTCTTCGTACAGGAGCTCAACGCGGCGTCGTTAACATGACGTACTTGTGCGTTGAGGGCTGGCTTTCAGCAAAATCTGCCCGACAGCCGCCGCCTGCCAACCGCAATGAGGACGTCTGATGGTCAGGGTTGGATCGCGTAGACCACCTGTATCTTCACCAGCGTTTCGATCGCGCGCGGCTTCAGCCCAACCACGACCGGCGGCGGGGGTGGAGGCGGGAGCGGCGCGCCGACCCGCTGCGCCGTAGCAACGATCTCATCATACGGGCCGGGGCCATTAAAGCTGAGATTGGAAACGCTGAGGATGCCGCCCAGCCTGACGCCGGAGGCGTGTGCGATGGCTTCCGCCTGAAGCTTGGCTTCAGCCAGCGCCTCAGCGACCCCGCGCCGCCGGATCTCCTTGTCCTCGGCGAGGAAGAAGCGGTCGATGCGGGGATTGGTCGCGCCGAGACGGCCGGCTAGCGATACCATCGTGCCGGCCTCGTTTACCGCCGCCGTGCGAACCTCCATCTGGAGGTCGGCGGTATAGCCCACAATCGCGCATTCGCCAGTTGATAGACGCGGATTACCGTAACTGTTGCGGTTACAGTCACGCCCGCGCACCTCGGCGATCCCGATCTGCGCAGCGCGGATGTCGGGCCCGGCGGAGATCCCTGCCAGTCCCTTCTCGATAGCGTCCCGTTTCGCCACCATGGCGCGGACGGCCTCGTCACTGGTTGTGCCCTCGCCATGAACGGAGAAGCTGACAACGGCGCGGTCGGGAGGGCTGGGAATCGTCGCGGCACTGGTGACGACAATCCGGGGACGCGCATCCTCGCCGGTTTGCGCCATCGCCGCGCAGGACATCAGCATCGGAAGAACAGCAGCAAAGCGGCGCATAAAACCTCTCCAGTCATCGAACACCGTCGTCCAAGCTTGACGACCTGATGTGTCGGCGTTCCATAGCACTTTAACGCACTTTGCGAATCAATCGCAAGAAGTTCAGATGCCGCTCATAATATATTGACGAGTTTTGACAAAAGCCGACGGCCACACCTCAATCACTCCATGGCGGCAGTTGATCGGCATTTGTCGGCTCCCGAACAAAGCGTTCTATCGCTGGGAGCGCCGCCTAAGTTGACGTTTGGCGACCCGATAAGATTTGCCCATAGCGATCGATGGTTCAGAAAAGTTGGGGCTAATTTCTGCCTGGGTGTAGACCCAAGAGTGCCTATGACGGTAGCGGCGCAAACCATGAGTATCATTGCAACCATCATGAATTCGTCGACGGGCTTGGCCATTCAAAAAATGAAGTTCGAGCGCATGCCCAAGCCCTGGGTGACGCTCCATCTCGAAACGGGTGAACAGGTTACGGCCGACCGTGTCCATGTCGGCAAGCCAGCACCGGGCAAGTTCATCACTCCAGTGGAAGTCTGGGTAACGCCCAAAGGATAAGCACCAGCTGCCGTGCTTGGCCGAAAGCGCCGGCTTTCCGGACATTCCCGGCTCCTTGATCGGGAAGTCGGAACCGGTCATGGGTTCAGCCGGGTAAAATTGGCAACGCAAGACCGGTATCAGGGCTTGGCGCGGGCGCTTATTGCGGTGAATTTCGACAGTCTATCCATTTTCGCGCCGCGTCGCCCATTGTCTTTGCTTGCCCGTTTTTGAGATAAGCCATGAATTTGCGGTCGAAGGTGAAAGAGGTTCCGCAGACAGCTACGAAAAACCGTCTGGCATTCTGTGTGTTACGGTAGTTCTGGTCCACCGGTGTGGTTTCTTCGATAACGCCGCCGTGCCAATCGAAGCCTGCCATCGTTTTTTCCTCACTTGTTTGTTGGAACCGCTGCGTTCAAGCGTCGTACCGCGACATAGGCTCATCATGTAAAGATCGGATCTTGCGAGGCAATGGCGATAGCCGCCGTAAGCGCGCCAGCGACATGATCTGAATTTGCCGCCACTACCAAAACCAGCGCGCGCTCCATGGTGGCATCATATGTTTTGCGAAGCGCTAATACTCTCCCTTCAGGCTTGGCGTCAAAGTAAGAAGCTATTCAACGTCCAACTGGCGCCGACGCAGGGCGCCCCAGCCCGTGGCGTGGATGGCATCAAGTGTGGCGGTGATTTGTGCGGTCTGCATCGGGTTAAAACCCAAGAGGGTGAGCATCACGGGCAACCAGGTCATGACTGAGAAGCCGTACGATAAACGAGATGATGGACCTCGTTCAGTGTTTCTCGGTCAACACCGGCGTCAAGCAAACGGCGCGTTTCATCGGCAGGCAGGGCGTCACCGCGCAAGCGTAGCAGGACAGCATAGCGCCGCAATGCCTCCAGCCGCGGATCGGCCAGTGGATTGGGCCGATCCGCCCTGAACAGCCAACGCGTGAAACGGTTGCCGCGCTCGGCCTGTGCCAGACTGTCGATCCCATCGCTCCGGGCGATGTGGATGGCCAATCGCTCAAGCTTTGTGAGCGCAGGGGCGAACCGCGAATTCTGCGCAGATCGGGCTTCGGCGGGGCCGGTTGAGATAAAACCCTGCGTGAGATCCAGATAAGCCATGAGAATGCTCCTCTACGTCAGGAGTGTGCGGTTATCCTGCGTGACAAGGCGTCAATGGCGAAATTCAGCCCCCCAAAACAGCCGATTAAATTTGAACGATATGTTCGGAAATTTCGAACATTGCTGTTTCTCGGACCCCATCAGCGCCAGCAGTCCGAAGCAACTGCATCAACAGGCCGGGACCCGATCAACCTCAGTTCCAAAGCGGCAATATGCGATATGTTAAATTCGTACTTTCAGCCGCGGGGATAGCCGTTCACAGCACGATCACCATCAAACGAACGGCCCTGGTATTTGGCCTTCAACTTGTAGAAGGTGGCCGTGCTCAGCCCATGCTTCCGACAAACTTCCGACGTTGGCAGACATGCGCGCCAACCTCGCCAAACCGCGTATTTTTTCCCCTTATTTTCCCCTTTCGCCGCCGCCTCTATCCGGCAGGCGAAGAGCCTACACTGTCTGATTTAGCCTTAAATCAAATCTCGTACACGTAAGATCGGCCATCCAATCGCCGCCCAAGGGAAGCCCCGAGGGCGGGTAGGAAACATCGATCACGGACGAGGACATGGCGGCAAAGCTGCAAAATACAGGGGAAAACATGAAAAATCACAGGAAGTGCGCCGCGGGAATCGCAACATCAGGTCTGGCTTTGGCCATGACCCTGCTTTCCCAGCCCGTTCGTGCGGAAGATGCCAGCGCGCGCGGCCCGGAAAAAGCCGGCGCCGAAGCCCCGCCCGCCAAGGGCGAGATCATCGTTTCGGCCCGCAAGCGCCGCGAAGACATCCTCAAAGTGCCGGTGACGGTCAACGCCCTGACCTCGGCCGATCTGGAAGCGCGGGGCGTTGCCACGGTTTCCGATGCCGCCAATGCCACGCCCGGCATCAACATTGCCACCGCCAGCAGCGGTGGAGGCCATGCCGACCGTTCGTTCCAGCAGGTTAACCTGCGCGGTTTCACGCCGACCTCGGCCACAGCCGTCACCACCTCGATCTTCATCGACGGCGTTTCGGTATCCTCGCCCACCGCGCTCAGCACCATTGCCGACCCGGCGCAGATTGAAGTGCTCAAAGGCCCGCAGGCTGCCTATTTCGGGCGCAACACTTTTGCCGGCGCCATCAACATCGTGAACAAGGAGCCGGGCAAGGATTGGCATGCCAGTGTGAGCGGCATGTATGGCACGTGCCGCAACCTGCGCGTTCAGGGCGCTATCGAAGGGCCGGTGACCGACTGGCTGACCTTCCGCGCCACGGTTGGGCGTTTTCAAAAGGGCGGCTCGTGGCAGAACGCCGCCACTGGCCAGATGCTGGGCGATCAGTCCAGCACCAACGGCACGCTCTATCTGGTGGCCAAGCCCTCGACCAGCCTGACCGTCAAACTGTTCGGCATGATTGCCAGCGATGATGATGGCCCTTCGGCTCAGACGCGTCTGTTGGCGTATAATGTCACGAACGGCAGCGGCGTGACCTATGTCAGCCAGTCGAATTGCGTGATGAACGGCAATCCCTATTTCTGCGGCGCGGCGCCGGGTGTGGTCAATCCGGTGGGGGCGATGACCACCAACAATGCCTGGATTCGCAATTTCCTCAATACCGCCAGCCCGAACCGCGTGGTTCAACCTTCGGTGGGCGTGCAGGGCTTTGGCCTGCTGCGCCATACCCAGCATGTGCATGGCACGGCGGAATATGTGATCGACCCGCATCTGACCGCCACGGTGCTTGCCGGTTACAACCATGAGGACTGGAGCCAGCTCACCGATCTGCCGCTTCTGGATTTCACGCAGTTTGCCAATCCGTCGAAGGCTTTCGGGTCCAACCCCTCGGCCAATCCCAGCTATTATTCCTATCCCTATTACATCGACTCGGCCCAGCAGGACTATTCGCTCGAAGGGCGCGTGGCCTATAAATATGGCGCCGTGCGCGGCGTTGTGGGCGTAAGCTGGCTGGACGCGGAATCGCGCGGCGGGGGCGGCTACTTCTCGTTCTCCTCGGCGGGCGATCCGGTGTTCAGCCAGGGCGGGCGCAGCCGCGCGCGCAACTTTGGCGCGTTTTTCGGCATCACCTGGGATGCCACCGACCGCCTCTCGCTCAATCTGGAAGGGCGGTATCAGATCGACACCATCACCGCCTATCAGAACAATTCCTCGCTCACGACCGTGAACGGCACTTTCGCGCCTTTCTCGGTGCTGCTCAGCAAGTCCTATAAGAACTTCCTGCCGCGCGGCATCGTGAACTATCAGATCAATCCCAATATGATGGTCTATGGTTCAGTGTCGCTGGGCGTCAATCCGGGCCAGTTCAACAGCGCCTTCCTGCAATATACCCCCTCGATTCAGGCCAGTCTGGCCGCGGCCGGGCTGAAGATGGCGGTCGATCCGGAAAAGATCACCAATTACGAAATCGGCCTGAAGGGCAAGCTGGCCGATGGCGCGATCCGCTATCAGCTTGCGGGCTATTACTCGCTGTGGCGCAATCAGATGAACACCATCTATCAGGCGGTGTATAACAGTGCGTCCAACGCCTATGACTTTGTTGGCGGCGTGGCCAATACCGGCTCGGTCGATCTGTTCGGCGCCGAGGCGCAGGCGCTGTGGAAGGTCAATGATCTGGTCTCGATTGATGCTGCCGGGGCCTATAATGGCAGCCGTATCAACCGCTATGCCAACCCGACTTTGACCACGCTGACAGGCATCACCGATTTCCGGGGCAAGGAAATGCCGCTGGCCTCGAAATATTCGGCCAATGTGGGCGTCACACTGGGCGGGGCCTTTGCGCCGATCAAGGATGCCCGCTGGTTCTGGCGCACCGACTGGAATTTCAAATCCGGCGTGTGGGCCTCGGCGGCCAATGTGACGCGCACGCGCGATCTGCATATTTTCAACACGCGCGTCGGTATGACCAAGGGTGATGTCACCCTTGAGCTGTTTGCCAACAACCTGTTCAACAATCGCACTATCACCGGCATTTACGACAATTGGACCATTGATCCCAATGCCTTCCACTTTGCCGCCTATTCGGCGCTGCATGCCGCTCTGCCGGATCTGCGCACCATGGGTGTGCAGATGCGTCTGAAGTTCTGATGGGCGCGCGCCGTGGCCGCCGCAGCGGTGGCCACGGCGCGTTGCAAGCCATTCCCTTCCCGCCCGTGAAAGGCCATTGCGTGTTCTCAACCCGCTTTTTGTATGCCGCCCTGTTTGGCCTGCTCAACGCTTCTCCCCTTTATGCTCAGGGAATTGCCTCCGTGCCCAACGCCCCTTCTCCGCCGCCCGGCGCGCCGGATTGCGCACATACGCCGTGGTTTGTCGGCATGCCGGTGCCCTATTCCTCGGCGCAGGTGCTGGCCGATGGGCGGATCACCTTTCGCCTTTGCGCGCCCGATGCGCGGCAGGTGATTGTCACCAGTTCCGATGCGGGGGCCGCCATTCCGATGAGCTTTGCCCCCACCGGCCCCAAGGGCCTGCAACTCACCCGCGAGGCCAATGGCCTGTGGAGCGGCACGACGACGATTCCGCTGGCGGCGGGGACCTATCGCTACAGTTTTCGCGTTGACGGCATCAAAGTGGCCGATCCGCTGTCGGACCGCTGGTCGGAAACGCGCAACGGCATAGAGAGCGTGGTGCAGGTGGATGGCCCGGCGGCCACGTTCCAGCAATGGGATGCGGCCACGCCCCATGGCGCGGTGACCACCGTCAACTACTGGTCGAAATCGCTCAACGCGCCGCGCCGGATGCATATTTACACCCCGCCCGGCTATATGCGCGATGCCGCCCGCTATCCGGTCCTCTATCTGGTTCATGGCGCGGGCGACAGCGACGACAGCTGGACCAGCGTGGGGCAGGCGCATGTCATTCTAGACCGGCTGATCGCCTCTGGCCGGGCCAAGCCGATGATCGTTGTCATGCCTGCGGGGCATACGCCCGACCGGCCCGGCGTGCCGATGGCGGCCAATCACGATTTCGGACGTGATCTGGTGGATGATGTCATCCCCTATGTCGACCATGAATATCGCACGATTGCCAAGGCCGATGCGCGCGCCATGGCGGGATTGTCGATGGGTGGTTCGCATACTCTGCGCGAAGGGCTGACCCGGCCCGACACGTTCCACTGGATCGGGGTGTTTTCGATGGGCCTGGGGATCGGCATGGGGCTGGGCGTCGATCAGGCGCAGGTCGATGCCTATGCGCGTGACCATGCCGCCGCGCTGACGCAGGCGGCGCGCTCGATGCATCTGGTCTATTACGCGATGGGGCGTGAGGATTTCCTCTATGCCAGCGCCGCCCCGACCCGGCGCGTGCTCGACACTTTCCATATCGCCCATACCTATCATGAAAGCGATGGGGGGCACACCTGGCTCAACTGGCGCGATTATCTGGCCGATTTCGCGCCTAAACTGTTTCGCGGCAAAGGGGCTTCCAGCCCGTAAAATTCGGGCCGGTAATACAGTCGTTTCGCGCCAGTAAGGCGAACTGACGCGGGATCAGGCCTGATGAAGGGAGGCGTCAGGTCTGATTTTTAAAACGGAACTTGCGATCATGGCATGGAAAACGCAAGAGAGCGCATCCTGCAAAGTAAGATTCGTGTCCAGACCTCGCAAGCCATCGACCGGCGTTAACATCCTTGCTGTTGCAGAACGCGCAGGCGTGTCCCCCATGACCGTCTCCAACGTGTTTCATGGCCGCGGCCGGGTGAGCGAGGCAACGCGCGAACGCGTGCAGCGTATCATCGAGGAAGTGGGCTACAAGCCCAGCGAACATTCCCTTCGGCTTCAGGGCCGCGCCATCAACAACATCGGCTTTCTCCAGTTCAGCGCGCGGATCGAGAGCCTTTATGTCAATGCAACGGTGCGGGCCATTGCGCTGGCGATGGCGAACAAGGGGCTGCATCTGTTGAGCCGCGATGTGGCCCGCGCCTTGCCCGATCATACGGAGCGGGCCGCCGAGGAATTGATCAAAGAGGGTGCGCAGGCGCTGATCCTGCCGCCGCCCTTTGGTGAATATCTGGACAAATCTGATTACTTCAAGGGATTGTCGATCCCGGCTGTCGCCATTCTGACCATCGCCCCGTTTGAAAATATGGCGACCGTGCGCTTCGACAACCGAACCTCGATCTTTGATCTGGTCAAGCTGCTGGTTGATCGGGGCAGGCGGCGGATCGCCTTGATTACCGGCCACCCCGCCCATCTGGACTGCGCCGTGCGCATGCAGGCCTTCCGCGACGCCTGCCTCGCCTATGGGATTGAGGTGCGCGAGGATTGGGTGGTGACCGGCGATTACACCTTCACCTCGGGCAGGCTGGCCGCGCAGCACCTTCTGGACATGGCCGACCGGCCCGATGCGATTGTGGCGCTCAACGATGACATGGCGGCGGGCGCGATCGGCGTGGCCCATGCCAAGGGCATTTCCATGCCCGATCAACTGGCGATCACCGGTTTTGATGATGTCGGTCTGGCCCATTTCCTCAGCCCGTCCTTGACCACGGTACGCCAGCCCCTTGATGCCATCGCCCGGAAAGCCGTGTCGCTTATCACCGACCGGCCGATCAGCGCGCCCTGGGAAAAAGGCGACTTTATCGTGCCTTATTCGCTTTCCATCAGGGAATCGGCCTGATCGGATTGGGTTGGCTGGCCGGGCTTGCGGCTTGGCTGGACGTAAAACTCAAATGATCGCGCATGGCAAAACACAGTCCTGCGGCGATGACGCAGGCAGAGGCGCAAACCAGCAGCACAAGATGCATGGCAAAATCTAGCAAGCTGCGTTGACTGGCCTGTATGGTCAGCAAGGTGATGAGGATCGCGGGCATGGTGTTGGCAAGGTTCATATAGCCCATCCATCGCCCCTTTTGGCGCGAGGCGGTGATCATCTCGGCCACAAACGCCGCCTCGACCGAGAAAAACGCCGCCTGGGCCAGATGGAACAGCGCATAGGCCGCCGGCAGCATCCACCATCCCGGCGCCATGGCAAAACCGGTCAGGGCCAGCGCGGCGAGCAGCGCGCTGCCGATCATCAGACTGCGCCGGTCGGCCAGCCTGTCGGACCAGCGGCCAAAGGCCACCGCGCCGCAACAGGCGGCCAGCGCGGCCCAAAGCGAGAGCCAGCCCACCGCCGCATCGGCCGTCAACCGGCTGACCGCCATCGGCCCCTGCATCAGAAAGGCGACATAGGGATAGAGATAATTGGTCAGCATCGCCGCGCCAAGCTGCAACAAAAACCGCGCCGACCATGCCAGTGCGAGATTGCGCAGGGGGAGGGGGCCGGGACCGCTTACCGGCATGGTTTCGGCCTGCGGCTTTAAAGGCGCTCCAAATGGCCAGAAGACCAGCAGCGGCAAAACACAGGCGACGATCAGCGCCATGGTGAGGGCAAAACCGGCCGATCCATCGACCGGCGCGGCCCATGCGATAATGGCCACCGAACCATTGGCCACCGGTACGCCGCAATTCAGGAACCCGGCAATGTGCCCCTTGCGCTCATCGGGAATATAATCCGCGATCAGCGGTCCCATCGGCCCGAGCAACAGATTGACCGCTATCTGAAAACCAATGACACCCAAGGCCAGCACCACCGGGCTGTATGAAAAGGCCAGCACGCCATAGCTGGCCAACAGGCAGACCAGACCGCCCGCGATAGCCCGCCGCCGGTTGCCCCGGCGGGTCATAGCGTGGTCGCTGATCTGCCCCGCGACAATATTGGCCAGACTGGCGGTGATCCCGCCCGCCAGCACCAGCATGCCAAGCAGATGTTCGCCCCCTGCCGCGACCCCGATTGAGGCCACCCGGCGCGGCAGAAGCAGCACCAGAAAGGGCATAAACGCTATATTGGCGCCCAGAAAGGCCAGAACATAGAGCGCCTCGCCCGCCGACAGGGGCCTTTTGCGGACCATCGGTTTAGCCGCGCGGCGCTTTGGTGGTGGCGCGCACAACGAATTCATAGGGCAGTTCGAAAGCGCCCATGCCTTCCTCGCCCTTCGACAGGGCGATCAGTTGCGCGCAGGCCTTGCCGACCATGGCGGCGGTGGGCTGGCGGATCGCGGTGAGCGGCGGTACGCTGAAGCGCACGCCGGGCGTATCCTCAAAGCTGATGACGGAAAGGTCATCGGGCACTTTCAGGCCGCGGTCGGCCGCGACATGGAGCGCGGCAAAGGCCATCTTGTCATTGTCGGCAATGATCGCGGTGGGCGGGCTTGGCGCGGCCAGCATGGTTTCAAGCACGTTGACCGCCATGTCGAAATAGAAATTGCCCGCCCCGATCGGCCCGTCTTCGGGCGGTATCCCGGCCTTGGCCAAAGCCTCGCGAAAGGCCTTGCGGCGTTTTTGCGAGGGGCCGTAATTGAGCGGCCCGGCAAGGAAGCCAATCGAGCGATGGCCCAGATCGAGCAGATGGCGGGTGACTTCGCGCATCGCGCCTTCGTCATCCATATAGACATCGACGAAATTGCCGCCTTCGTAATGGCCCACGCGGGCGCAGGGAATTCCCTGCCGCTCCAGCCAGGCCACCAGTTCCAGATTGTCGCAATGCGGCGGGGTCAGGATCACGCCATCGGGGCGCAGGGAACCCACCGCGCGGGCGATCTGGGGGATCGTCGTGCCCGCATCGGTGTCGATCAATTCCAGCACCATATGGTAATTGTGGCGCTCGCATTCGCTCATGCCGCCATAGAGCATCTGGTCGACCCAGTCATTGCCTCGCCCCGACGTCCAGTTTTCAAAGGTGCGCGCGCGGTCGTTGATTGAAAGGATCAGATAGGAACGCGCCCCCCCCATCCGCCGCGCCGACAGGTTGGGCACATAGCCCAGTTGCTCCACCATCGCCTCGACCCGCTGGCGCACGGCGGGTTTGACATTCGGGCCATTGTTGATGACCCGCGACACCGTTTGGCGCGAGACACCGGCGGCGGCGGCAACATCTTCAATCGTCACTTTGGCAGGTTTGTGCATCTTTGTCCCTTTGGGCGGTTATCCCCACAAAGGGGCGTCATCGCAAGTCAATTGAGAGCGTTCACAAAATATGTTGTGAACGCTCTCAATCTTGGCTATTCGCTCATTCGCACAATGAGTCGGCCGCCAATGCGGCGGCAAGGGAGAGCGCAATGAACCGGCAATGGGCCCGCAAGGGGCTGATCTGCGGCCTGAGTCTGGCTGCTATGGCGATGGGGATGCCCGTTGCGGCGCAGACACAGCAGCAAAACCAGCAAGCGCAGCGCATTGCCGATCTGCTCGCCCATATGAGCGTCGAGCATAAGGTGGCGCAGCTCATCGAGCCCGACATCGGCTCGATCACGCCCGAGGACATGCGCCGCTATCGTTTTGGCACGATCCTGAACGGTGGCAATTCCGGCCCCGGCGGCAATGACAAGGCTCTGGCTCCGGCATGGCTGGCGCTGGCCGATACGATGTATCGCGCGGGCACCGAGCCGTTGCCGTCAGGTGAGCCGGTCATCCCGCCCTTTTGGGGCACGGATGCGGTGCATGGGCACAATAACATCATCGGCGCGACGCTGTTTCCGCACAATATCGGGCTGGGCGCGGCGCATGATCCGGCTCTGGTGCAGAGGATCGGCGCGGCCACGGCCGAAGAGATCGCGGTCACCGGCATCGACTGGGCCTTTGCGCCGACGCTCGCAGTGGTGAAGGACACGCGCTGGGGCCGCTCATACGAAAGCTTTTCCGAGGATCCCGCGCTGGTGGCCCGTATGGGCGTGGCCGAGGTCGAGGGTCTGCAGGGTCAGCTGGGCACCAAGAATTTCCTCGATCAGCGTCATGTGCTGGCCAGCATCAAGCATTTCTTTGCCGATGGCGGCACGGGCGGTGTCGATCAGGGCGATACGCGCGGTGATCTGAACACGATCATCGCTACCCACGCCAGCGCCTATCTCCCCGCGATCAAGGCGGGCGCGCAGACCGTGATGGCCTCGTTCTCCAGCATCAACGGCGAAAAGATGCATGGCAACAAGGCGCTGCTGACCGATCTGCTGCGCGGCAAGATGGGTTTTGACGGGCTGCTGGTGGGCGACTGGAATGCGCATGGCCAGGTGCCGGGATGCAGCAACAGCGATTGCCCGAAATCGCTGCTGGCCGGGCTGGACGTGTTCATGGTGCCCAATGACTGGCGCGCCCTTTATGACAATCTGCTGCGCGAGGTGCGTGACGGAACGATCCCCATGGCGCGTCTTGATGAGGCGGTGGGGCGCGTGCTGCGGGTCAAGCTGCACGATGGGCTGTTCGACAAACCGGCGCCCGCACAGCGTGAGCTGGCGGGGAAGTGGGAGTTGCTGGGTTCGCCCGATCACCGCGCCGTGGCCCGCGAGGCGGTGGCCAAGTCGCTTGTGCTGCTCAAGAACAATGGCGTTTTGCCGATCAAATCCTCGGCTCGCATTCTTGTCGCAGGGCACGCGGCGGACAATATCGCGCAGGCGGCGGGCGGCTGGACGATCACCTGGCAGGGCGGCGGCGATCTGACGAATGCCGATTTCCCCGGCGCGACATCGATCTATGACGGCATCGCGAAAGCCGCAGGCAAGGCCACGCTGTCCAGCGATGGCAGCTATTCGGCCCGGCCCGATGTGGCAATCGTGGTGTTTGGCGAGCAGCCCTATGCCGAATTCGTGGGCGACCGGCCCGATCATGCGCTGCATGACGAGGAAGGGCTGAAGCTGCTGCGCAAGTTCAAGGCCGCGCATATTCCGACTGTGGCCGTGCTGCTGTCCGGGCGCCCCCTGTGGGTCAATCGTGAATTGACGCTTGCCGATGCCTTTGTCGCGGCGTGGTTGCCGGGCAGCGAGGGCGCCGGGATTGCCGATGTGCTGATCGGCGGCAAAACGGACTTTTCCGGGCGTTTGCCGTTTCATTGGCCCACCGCCTGCGATGACAGCGGCAAGCCTTTGTTCGGCGTGAACTATGGCGGCAGCTATCGCCAACCCGCGCCGCGTCTGCCGGTGCTGGGCCAAACCTGCGCGGCGCTCAATGCCAGCGCCAGCGGCACGTTTGAAGTGTTTCACAAGCGTCTGGCCGCTGGCGTCGATGCCAGCATTCGCGAGGGCGCGGACGAAACGCTGCTCCACGGCTTTGTGGGCGCGGGCAAGCAATTGAAGATCATGGGCTTTGACTATTCCGCGCAGGAAGATGCGCGCGAGTTGATCTGGAAAGGCCCCGCCGATCTGCGGCTGAGCTGGCCCGTAGCCGATATGAAGCCCTTTGCCGGGACGGCTTCGGGCGAGGTCGTGCTGCGCTACACCATCGATCAGGCGCCGGGCGGCCCCGTCACTCTCGCCGGCATTACGGAAACCGGCGCGGGCGGTACGCAGGTTGACCTGGCGCCCACGCTGCGCGCGGCGGCGGGGCGCGGTTGGCAGACCGCCCATATTCCGCTGGTCTGTCTGGCCGGCAAGGCGGGCGGCGCCATCGCCGGGGTCGATCTGAACGTGGCTGCGCCGCTTGGCATGAAAATCGCCACGATCGAGGTGCGCCCCGGCGGGGCCGCCACCAGCTGCACCGAAGCAAAGTTCTGAAGAAAAACTCTGAAGAAAAACATCTATCAGGAGGATGGTCATGAGGAAGATACAAAAAACTGTGGTCTCGCTTGCCGGGGTCGCCATCGTTCTTGCCTGCGGGGCCAGCGCCGCGCAGGCCCAACAGGCCGCGACGGGCGCCCAAACACCGGCCGCCGAGGAACCCGGCGCCATCGTCGTGACCGGCCTGCGCAAGTCGCTGGCCGATGCCGTGGGCATCAAGCGCAACACGCAGGGCGTGGTCGATGCGATCACCTCGGAAGATATCGGCAAGATGCCCGATACCAATCTGGCCGAATCGATCCAGCGCATTCCCGGCGTTTCGATCGACCGCAGCAACAATGAAGGCTCGCGCGTCACCGTCCGCGGCTTTGGGCCGGAGTTCAATCTGGTAACGCTCAACGGCCGCTCGATGCCGGGCAGCGGCACCGGCGGCACGCGCTCCTTCGACTTTTCCAATATCTCGGCCGATGGCGTGTCGGGCATCGATGTGTTCAAGACCGGGCGGGCCGATGTGGCCTCGGGCGGCATCGGTTCGACCATCGACATCCACACCGCGCGCCCGTTCGATCACAATGGCCTGCGCGCCTCGGCTCAGGTTAAGGGCACGGATGACACCTCGCGCTCGGGTTTCCATGTGACGCCCGAAGTCTCGGGCCTCATCAGCGACACTTTTGCCGATGACCGCATCGGCATTCTGCTCAACGGTTCCTATTCCGAACGCGACAGCCAGCTCCAGTCGGCCTACACGCGCGGATGGCTCAACAATGTCGATCTGGGCACGGCCGCGATCACCGACAACCGCACGAACAAGAACGGCCCCACCTGGGCGCCGCAGGATGCCAACTGGGCGGTGGAAAACCATCACCGCACCCGCGTCAACGGTCAGGCCGTGCTTCAGTTCAAGCCGACCGACACGATCGTGGGCACCATTGACTACACCTATGCGCTGTACAAGGACCACGCGCTCAAGAACAGCTTTGGCGCATGGTTCGGCTATGGCGGCGCCTTGAACAGCGCGACCATCGACAAGAACGGCACGATGACCAATCTGGTCGATGCCGGTTCCGACCTGTCCTATACGGGCACCGACGATCAACAGCGCAACCAGCTCGGCTCGCTGGGCGGCAATGTGAAGTGGCAGGCGTTCGACAATCTGACCATCACGGCCGACGCCCATCATTCGGTCAACAATTCGACCGACGAGTCCCAGTTCTACATTGTGGGTCAGGATCAGAATTATTCGATCAACAAGATCTTTGATTCGACCAAGACGGCCATCCCCACGACGACCTGGACCTTCCAGTCGCCGTATAATGTGAACAATCTCAATACCTCGCTGATCACGCCGCTGTTCGGCCAGCACAATCTGAGCCGCCAGCGCACCGCTGTCGATGAGGCCAAGCTGGAAACCGAATGGCGCAACAATGGCGACAGCGGCCTGCGCGCCATCAAGGTGGGCGTGAACTATAAGCAGACCAAGACGGGCTTTACCGTTTACAACAGCGGCAACATCTCGAACGGCTATTATGACCCTCGGCTTGATGGCGCCTTATCCTCGTCGCTTTTCACCAAGGTCAATTCCTCCTCGCTGCTGAGCGGCATGTCGGGCGGGGGCAAAGACATTCTTGTGCCCTATTTCTACAGCTTCAACCCGATGGCTGTCTCGCAGGCGCTCGCCGGTCTGCCCAATTACAACGGCACGGGTCCGGCGCCCGCCTATCCTTCGGGCTATGGCTATGGCACCACCCCGGCCACGGACAATCTGATCCGTGAGCGCACCTTCTCGGCCTATGCGCAAATGCAGTTTGATGCCGATTTCAACGGTATGCGTTTCAAGGCTCAGGCAGGCGTGCGCTATGAACACACCAGCGTGAGCTCGGCCAGCCTCCAGCAGACGCCGGTGTCTGTCACCTGGAACAACCCCACCGAGTTCCAGACCCAGTTCCTGCCGGGCGCGCAGGTCTATACCGCGGGCAGCAGCTATAATGACTTCCTGCCCGCCATCGACATGAGCCTGCAAATCACCAAGCGTCTGGTTGCGCGTGCCTCCTACAGCACGACGATCACCCGTTCGGATCTGACCTCGCTGGTTTCGACCCAGGTGGTCAATGCCAACCCGCATGTCGGCAACCGCACGATCTCGTCGGGCAATCCGGCCCTGCTGCCCTACACGTCGCAGAACTTTGACCTGTCGTTCGAATATTATATCAAAAATAACAGCTACTTCTCGGCGAACTATTTCGTCAAGCAAGTGTCAAATTTCATCACCAACACCACCAGCAATGTCACCATTCCGGGCCTGACTGATTCCTCGGCGGGCGCACTGGCGCAAAAGGCAACGGCCGAGGTGCTGGCCGCAGGGCAACAGGCCAGCCCGCAGAACATCTTTGCCCAGATGGTGGCCGATACCGGCAAGCAGGCCTTCGTCGGCCAGCCCAACGATCCGTTGATCACATGGCAGTTGACCAAACCCAGCAACGGGCCGACGGTCAACATTCATGGCTTTGAATTTGCGGGCCAGTATGTGTTTGGCGATACCGGCTTCGGCCTTCAGGCCAACGTGTCGCTGCCTGCGGGCGGCGCGCATTATGACAACAGCAATATCCTCGAACAGTTCGCTTTGCCCGGCCTGAGCAAGTCGTACAACATCGTCGGCTTTTATGAAAAGAACGGGTTCCAGACCCGCGTCGCATGGAACCATCGCGATGCGTTCCTGGCCGCGCTGTCCCAGCCGCTCTATGCCAACCAGCCGACCTATACTGCGGCCTATGGCCAGCTTGATGCCAGCGCGAGCTATGACATCAACCGCCATGCCACGGTGTTCATTGATGCCGTCAACATCCTGGGCGCATCGCAAAGCCAGTATGGGCGCTACACCAACCAGTTCCTCTATGCCGCCAAGGGCTATGGGCGCTATCAGGTGGGTGTGCGCGTCAAGCTGTAAGGCTTGAGAGGCCGGGCCGCCTCATTGGGGCGGCCCGGCCTCTCACCTCAATGTCTGCAGGAGCATTTCGCGCAGATGAGCCGCGCTGTTCCGGGTAAGTTGGCCAAAGGCCCCGCGCGCCGCCTCGGGCAAATGGTCGAAGGCCGGGCCGTTGGTTTCGAACACCAGATTGTCGAACACCACTTTCCACGCGCTGCGCTGATCCTCGGGCAAATCGCGCAGGGTCAGCAGGCCGGACAGCAAGGCGCTCATCGGCGAACCGAAATAGGCGGGCACATCGCGCCACCATGTGTTGACCATGACATTGATACTATCGAGCGATTCCACGCCATGCCACCACAGGGTCGGAATATAGATCGCATCGCCCGGTTCGAGAACGGCCGTCAAGCCATGCGCCTGCGCCTCGCGATAGCGGGGAAAGCGCTCGAAATCGGGCGCGCGTATATCGACAAGGCTGATCGGTTGGCCCGCAGGCGTCAGATCGAGCGGGCCCATATAGAGGTTGGGCAATTGCTCGATGGGAAACAGGGTGAATTTGCGCCGCCCCGCCACCACACAGGCGATGTTTTCGACATTGTCATAATGGGGCGCGGTCATCGTCCGGTTGCCGATCCAGATCGATTGCAGAAACTGGCTGGCCGGGATGAAGGGCGTGATGTCGTGATTCTGGGCAAAGCCGGGAAAGTAGCCCGCAAGCGCCAGCGATCCGGCGAACAGCGCGCAGGGCGAGGGAAGGGCCGCCTCGGCGCGCAGGCGCGCGGCGAAATCGACGATGGGGGTCAGTTCCTTGCGGTAATTGAAGCTGGTATAGCCGGGTTCATAGAAAAATCGTCCGCGATGAACCGGATCGCAGACAAAGTGAGGGATGGGAAGATCGGATCCGATGGCGCAAAGATGATCCAGAAGGGCGTCAGGACCAAGCAGAACAGAAGGCCATGACGATACCACGCCTTTCAACACGGCGGGCTGCGCCATCGGCTTAATTTCTTCAAGGAATATTTGCGGCGTTACATCAAAGTATTGCGACATGTTTTTCACGGGATTATCTTTTCAAGCTATTCCCGTGAATGATATTATATTTTGGGAATGGGTCAATCAATTATGGCAAATTTCGTTCCGCTGAACTTTGCAGAGCATCGCATGCTGCGCCTCGCCAATGGCTATGGCGCGTCTTTGGGCGACGGGCTGGGCATGGTGGGGGTGGTGCCCACGGAAATTCCCGCTCTGGCCAATTCCTATCCGCTGTTTTTCCGCGTTTCGCCGCTGACGGGCGGGTATGAATTGGGCGCGATGCTGGGTTTTGCGGCGGAGGAAAACCTGTTTCTGGCCGATGACGGCTGGGATGCGGCCTATGTCCCGCTGGTGCGCCGCTGCGACCCCTTTGCCGTGCAGCAAAGCCCTGCCAACCCCGACCGCAACAGTTTGATGATCGACCTCGACAGTCCGCGTCTCACCCGCGCGGGCGGCGATGTGCTGTTCTTTTCCGATGGCCGCCCGTCCGAAAGGTTGCAGGCGGTCATCGATGCGCTCGAGGCCTTGGTGACGGGCGCGCAGCAAGGCAGCGCCTATGCGGCGGCACTTGATGCGCTGGGCCTGATCGAGCCGGTCGAGGTGCGGATCGATCTGGGCGGCGGGGTCAGCCATCATCCATCGGGCCTCTTTGCCATTGCCGAGGCGCGTCTGGCCGAGCTGCCTGCCGATGCCTTGGCCGATCTGCACCGGCAGGGCTATCTGGGCTGGGCCTATCAACAGGCGGCTTCCGTCGGCCAGATTGCCAATCTCATCCTCCGCAAGAACCGGGCGAGGGCGCCCCATGCCCGCTGATCCCCGCTCCATCATCATCGTGGGCGGCGGCACGGCGGGATGGCTGACTGCGGGCATTCTGGCCGCGCGCCTTGGCCTGCCCTCGCGTCAGGATCTGACCATCACGGTGGTGGAATCGCCCGGCGTGCCCATTCTGGGCGTGGGCGAGGGCACATGGCCCACGATCCGCCAGAGCCTTCAGGTCATGGGCATTGGCGAGGCCGCCTTTCTCGCCGCCTGCGATGCGACCTTCAAGCAAGGCTCGCAATTCGTCGGATGGCGGAAAAAGGGCGCGGCGGGCGAGCACAGCTATATCCACCCCTTCACCCCGCCCCACCGCTTTGGCGAGGTTGATTTGGCCTCGGCATGGCTGGCCGCGCCATCGACGCGGTTCGACGAGGCCGTCTGCTTCCAGACCGCCCTGTGCCGCGCGGGCCTTGCGCCCAAAACGCGCAGCAGCCCGGAGTTTGAGGGCATCGGCAATTATGCCTATCATTTTGACGCGGGCAAAGTGGCCGGTTTCCTCAAGGAACACTGCATCGCGCGATTGGGCGTACGCTATCTCTCCGACGATGTGGAGGGCTGCCGGATGGATGACGATGGGGCGATTGAGGCCCTGCACACCGCCCGCCATGGCGAGTTGGCGGGCGATTTCTTTATTGATTGCAGCGGCCAGCATGGCGTGCTGATTGACCGGGTTTACAAGGTGCCGCTGGTCAATTGCCGCGATGTGCTGTTCGTCGATACCGCTCTGGCTATTCAGGTGCCCTATCCCGAGGCTGACAGCCCGATTGCTTCGGTCACGCTGGCCACGGCGCAGGAGGCCGGCTGGATCTGGGATATAGGCCTCACCACAAGGCGCGGCGTGGGCTATGTCTATTCCAGCCAATACTGTTCGGACGACGAAGCGCGCGAGCGGCTTGATCGCTATGTCCGCGCGATTTCGGGCCGGGCCTTGCCTGCCGAACCGCGCCGCATCGCCATCAATTCGGGCTATCGCGAACGGTTCTGGGTGGCCAATTGCGCGGCCATCGGCGTCTCATCGGGCTTTGTCGAGCCGCTCGAAGCCTCCAGCATTGCGATGATTGAAGTGTCGGCCAACCATCTGGCCGAACACCTGAGTTTTGACCGCGAGGTTATGGCGATTGAGGCGATGCGTTTTAACCGCAAGGTCGATCAAATATGGCGCGATGCCATCGACTTCCTCAAACTGCATTACGTGCTGAGCGACCGCAAAGAGCCGTTTTGGGTGGCCAATCGTGACAAACGCTCGATCCCGGAAAGCCTGCGTGAGAATTTGCGGATCTGGCAAAACCGCCCGCCGATCAGCGGGGATTTCCCGCATACCTCTCAGCTATTTGGCCCCGCCAGCTATCAATATATCCTCTATGGCATGCGCCATCCCGCGCCGCTGGACGCGGCCATGACCGGCGAAAACCCACATCACCATCTGGAGGAGGTGCGGGCTCTGGCCGCCCGTTTCGGCCGCATTCTGGCGCCCAACCGGGATTGGTTGGGTCAG
Organism: Novosphingobium sp. SG751A; assembly: GCF_013149295.1. Taxonomy (GTDB): domain Bacteria; phylum Pseudomonadota; class Alphaproteobacteria; order Sphingomonadales; family Sphingomonadaceae; genus Novosphingobium. The sequence goes on along the minus strand of NZ_JABGCB010000032.1, from coordinate 5,574 downwards.
GGGTGATAGGCCTCTGAAAATCACACCGCATGGGTATGTCGCGCCGCGCCTGCCACCATGGGTAGACCTCCGCCCTGCCTATGGTGGCAGGCAGGACAATCGGCAGCAGACCGGCCAGATTGGGCTCATTGAGCATGGCGGCAAACCAGACCGCGTGCATGGCATCCCTCGATCATGCGTTTGTAATGGTCGAGCATGGCGGTGGAAAATTCGCCCGCGCCGGAGGGCTAGCGGTGGGTAAAGCGGTCATGAACTTTCGGGTCACTTGTTGTCAGAGCCTTCGGTAAGCCTGGGGCAGGTTCCGATAACGCGGCAAGGGCCTCTCAATGACCGTCATCGCGGCGGGCCAATCTACACCACAAAGCTTCATGCCGGAGCAGCGGCAAAAACGGCCGAAGGTGTCGCGGCGCGCATGGATATCCGGCTGTGGATTCCAAAGCGAAATAGATAGCCTTATTGGTGCTTGGGGAAGCATCGACATGGCTGATGCGGTGTGCCCGGCGAAAAAATAAAACCAAAATCATTCCCGGGAGGGTTCCAAACCATGAAACTTCATCTCCTTTCGAGCACCGCCTTTGTCCTGTGCGCGGCGGCCCCGGCTTATGCGGCCGATGCGACAAACCCGCCGCCCGCCGCAGACATCATCGTGACGGGGACGCGCCAAACCGGGATGCGTGCGCAGGACAGCGCAGCGCCGGTTCAGGTGGTCGGGGTGCAGGCCCTGCAAAATGTGGGCCCGCCTGATCTAGGGCCGGCGCTGTCACAATCGCTGCCTTCGCTGAATTTTCAGGGCTTTGGCAATGACACGGCCAACCTCACGCTTTCTGCGGCGCTGCGCGGCATCAGCCCGAACGAAACGCTGGTCTTGATCAACGGCAAGCGTCGCCATACCACGGCGAACCTCGCCGTTGCCGGTGGCAGCCCCTATTCCGGCAGCGCGACGACTGATCTGAGCTTCGTTCCGGTCGCTTCAATTCAGCGGGTGGAAGTGCTGCAGGATGGCGCGGCTGCCCAGTACGGGTCGGATGCGATTGCCGGTGTGGTCAACATCATCACCAAGACGGCTGATCATGGCGGGATGCTGACCGCCTCGGGCGGGCAAAATTACGAGAATGGGGGCAAGACCGTATCGGCTGCGATCAACGCGGGCATGAAGCTTGGCGAAAATGGCTTCATCAACCTGACAGGTGAGTACAAGTTTCACGACTTCACCCAGCACGGAACCTGCGACCGCCGCTATTTCGACCCGCAATGCAACATCACGGCGACCAATCCGGTCATCGTCGCCGGTCTCAAGGCATCGGACGGCTTTCCCCGCGTCAACCGCATCAACGGCGATGCGCGCTACACGATCTACAACGTGAGCTTTAGCGCAGGCTATAATCTGGGCAGCGCGGACCTCTATGCTTTCGGCAGCTATGGCAACCGCAGCGCCCGCTCGAACCAGAACTATCGCGTCGGGAACCGGGTTTCCGGCACGACGAGCACGGGGGTGACGGTTTATCCTTTGCCCAATGGCTTTACCCCACAGGAAGGCGTCCGCGAGGAAGACTTCTCGCTGACCGCCGGCATCAAGGGCAAGGCTGCCGGTTGGAACTATGACCTCTCGGGCACCTATGGCCGTGACACGGTGAAGCTCTACACGCTGAACTCGGCCAACCGTGGCCTCTTCTCGGCTCTCCAGTCGACCAGCGCCACGCCGCTCAGCGGATTGCAGCGCGATTTCTATGATGGCCAACTGTCGAACAGCGAATGGGCGGCCAATCTCGATCTCAGCCGTGAACTCGAAGTGGGCTTCGTCAAGCCGGTCACTATCGCTCTGGGGGCCGAGTATCGGCGCGACAGCTATGCCATCGGTGAAGGCGAATGGGCCGCCAATGCCTATGGCGGCGGTCAGGGCTATCAAGGCTTTGCCGACACCGATGCGGGTGTGTTCAGCCGCACGGGCTATGCCTTCTATGTTGATCTCGCCGCTGATCCGGTGGCGGGTCTGCATACTGACCTTGCGGGGCGCTATGAGCATTTCTCCGATTTCGGATCGGTCACCACGGGCAAGTTGACTGCCCGCTATGACTTCTCGCCCGCCTTCGCCCTGCGCGGCACCGTTGCCAATGGGTTCCGCGCGCCCAGTCTGGCCGAAGAGCACTATTCGTCGGTCAATGTCGGGCCGGGCTATGTCTATGGCCAGTTCCCGGCGAACTCGCCTTCCTCGCAATTGCTGGGCTTCTCCCCGCTCAAGCCCGAACGGTCGACCAACCTGTCGATCGGGATCGTGACTCACCCTGCGCCCGCGCTGCAATTCACGCTCGATGCCTATCAGATCAGCATCAAGCACCGCATCGTCGGCTCGGGCGACATCTTCGGCTCCAACGGGTCCACTGTGGTGTCCCAGGCCGTGCTTGATGCCCTGTCGGCGCGTAAGATTTCGGTCGCCGATGCCACGTCCTATGCCGGTATCGACATCTTCACCAACGGAGCCGACACCCGCACGCGCGGGGTCGAGGCGACCGCCAACTATGCCAGCGACTTTGGCGAGGCCAATCACGTCGACTGGTCGCTGGGGGTGAACTACAACAAGACCGAGGTGACCAACATCATCGACCTGCCTGCCGCTGTTTATAACGCCAGTCAGGGGCAGACGAAGCTGATGACGCAATATGCGATCGATGCACTGACCACAGCCTCGCCGCGGGTCAAGGCGATCGCCAACGCCCTGTGGAGCCATGGGCCGCTCAAGGTGAACCTGCGCGAGACGATGTATGGCGTGACCAGCCAGCACCTTAGTCCTGATGGCTCAGGCCAGGGCAGCAGCGCACAACTGGTCCGGATCGGCACGACCTTCATCACCGATCTCGACATCGGCTATGCGTTGACGCCGAGGCTTCGGTTCAACGCGGGCGCGAACAACCTGTTCAACAAGCAGGCGCCGACGATGCCGACCGTCACCGTGAACGGCACGCAGCGGCCGCTGCTCAACAATATCTACAATGCGGCAATCGCCTTTACGCCCTGGGGCATCAACGGCGGTTACTATTACGCGCGCGTTACCTACACCTTCTGAGGCTGGGCGGGGCTGTTCCGCATGATGTTGCGGGCCAGCCCTCACGCTGCCAGACTATGGACATGCGGGGGAATTGACCCCGCCCGGAGAGCGGCATGACCGATCCTGTTGAGCAAGCGGCCGCAGCCCTCGCCGACAATCCCGCGCGGGCAAGCCAACTGGCGAAGGTACTGGTCATGCAAAACGCGGCCGATCCGCGCCCCCGGCTGATCCTCGCTTCGGCTTTGCGCCGCATGGGCAAGCCGGGTGAAGCCTTGCCGCTGCTCTTGGCGCTGGCGGCGAAGTGGCCCCGTGCCGCCCGCACGCGCTACGAACTGGGTCTATCGCTCTCGCTCTTGGGACGCGAGGAGGAGGGCATCGCGCATCTGGAGGCGGCGGTCTCCATGGAGCCGGGGCTGGTGGAGGCGTGGGAAGCCCTGTCGAACACGGCCTTTGCGCTAGGGCGCTATGTAACCGAAGCGCAGGCGCAAGCGAGGCTGGCGCGGCTGTCCGTTGCCGACGCCCGCCTTGCTGCGGCGGCCGAGGCGGTGGCGCTGGGCCACTGGGAGGATGCCGAGCGTGTTTTGCGGGACTATCTGGCAAGCCATCCCGATCACGTCGAAGCCTTGCGCCTGCTTTCCGACTGTCTCTCTGTCGCCGGGGCGCATGAACAGGCCGAGGCGCTCTTGCGCCATGCCCTGACGATCCAGCCCGAGCTTGCCCCGCTGCTCTTTGCTCTCGCGCGGGCCTTGTTCGCGGCGCAGCGGGCCGAAGCGGCCCTGCTGGAACTGGCGCCGCTGGAGCGGGCGGATCCGGCCAACCCGGCCTATCGCAATCTGCGGGCGGCCTGCCTTGCGCTGTTGGGCGACGAGGCCGGTGCAGCAGCGATTCAGAGTGAGCTGGCGGCCCGCTACCCTGCCAACCCGCGCATTGCAGTGAACCTTGGGCACGCTTTGCGCACGCGCGGCGACCGCGACGGTGCGATTGCGGCATACCGCCGGGCCGCCGCCCTGCAACCGACGAATGGCGAGGCATGGTGGAGTCTGGCCAACCTCAAGATCGGTGTGCTTTGCGATGCCGATGAGCGCGAGATGCGCCATATTTTGCAAAGCCCGTGCCTTGACGAGCGAGAGCGCATGCGATTGTCCTATGCGCTCGGCCGGTTGCTTGAGGATGCCGGGGCCTTTGCCGAGAGTTTCGAGCACTATGCCGCAGGAGCCGCGATTGCCGTTCGGCAGCGCCAGACGGCCTCACCCGACTATCCGCAACAGGGCGCCGACATCAGCACGCTCTTTTCAGAGGACTTTTTTGCCCGCCGACAGGGCTGGGGAGCCGCCAGCGCCGCGCCGATTTTTGTCGTCGGATTGCCTCGGTCAGGCTCGACGCTGGTGGAGCAGATCCTTGCCACCCACCCGGATATCGAAGGAACCATGGAACTGCCCTATATGGGAAGCATCGCCAGTCGCCTGGCGGCCACAGGCCCGGATGCCGTTTCCCGCCTGACCGAGCCGGAGGTGCGGGCGCTTGGTGAGGAATATCTGGCGCAGGCAGCGATTCACCGCCGATTGGGGTGGCCCCACTTTATTGATAAGATGCCGAATAACTTCCGCCACGTCGGGCTCATCCGGTTGATCTTGCCGGATGCCAGGATCATCGATGTGCGGCGCCATCCGATGGCTGCCGGATTTTCGTGTTTCAAGCAACTCTTCGCCAAAGGCCACGATTATTCCTACGATCTGGCGGAACTGGGCCTGTACTACCGGTTCTATCTGTCCGCGATGCGGCATTTCGCCAAGGTCCAGCCCGGCAAAATCTACACGCAGGTCTACGAGTCCCTCGTTGCGGAGCCCGAGGCGCAGATTGCGGCGCTGCTGGATGCTGCCGGAGTGGATTTCGCGCCGGAATGCCTGCGCTTTCACGAGAACCGTCGGGCCGTGCGAACCGTCAGCTCCGAACAGGTGCGTCAGCCAATCTATCGTTTTGCCGTCGAGCATTGGCGTAATTACGAGATATTTCTCGGACCGCTGAAACGAGCTCTGGGGGATGTCGATTCAAACTGGCGCTGAACGGCAGCAGTGAGCTGGCATCGGCTTTCGCGGAAGGACCGGTTGTTTGTCAAAGCAGTCTCGATGCTGGCCTATGTCAGCCTTTGGGGTAGCCTAAAGAAAGTTATCTCGGTGCCCTTCAAACCGGCAGCACCTCAAGCAGACCACGCTAAAGGTCTGTGAGCTCGCTTGGAAAGCGCAGAGCCGACTGATGGCTCGCTATCGGGCGCTCATCGCCAAGGAGGTGCAGCCAGTCTGATGACATCGCAGTTCCCGCGCACTCGACAACGTGGCGTACAACCGATGTCTACTTTGTCCCTTTGTGGTTTCGCGCTGCTTCGGCTTGTTGGACCTGAGCCGCTTTTGCGCTCCTGAACGGCAATGCCCGCCGCTTGATCACGTCCGTCAATGTGGTGTAAAATCTGGTGTGGCCATTGGGCTGCATTTTCATGCGGCCTTGGGTGTAATCTGTAGCGGCTGAACCTCCTC
>NZ_JABGCB010000031.1 GCF_013149295.1 Novosphingobium sp. SG751A | reverse complement strand
ACGATCCTGTTCCTCGACGAAACGACCCATCGCGAAACCTCCCGAATAACCGGGAAACACTACCATAGAATGGCGTTTTTACACAGCCTCGACCACAATATGTCGTTCTGACCCTTCGCGCAGCGGGCTCGATCACGGCGAGAATGATGAGAGTCATCAAGGTGGGCGACAACAGCGCGGACGGGCGCTAGACTGATCCAAGAGGGGAACTGAATGCGTATCACCCGTGCAACAATCGAGAATTTCCGACTGCTTCGCGATGTCGAAATTGGCTTCGAGGAGCGGACCACGCTTATCGTGGGGCGAAACAACAGCGGCAAGACATCGATCGCAGAACTCTTCCGACGGCTGCTTTCGGACCGCGCAATCAGCTTCCGGCTGGAAGACTTCTCGCTGGGATGTCACGAATGTTTTTGGAATGCGCTGGTCGCGTATCGGGCGCATCCGGACGCCGCCGAGACGCTCGACCAGCTGCCCGTGATCCGGCTCGTGCTCGACATTGGCTATGACGTTGACGCTGCGGACCTTGGTTCGCTCAGCGAATGTATCATCGATCTGAACCCCGATTGCGCAGAGGCGCGGCTCGAGTTCCGTTTCGCACCGAAAGCCGGCGCGCTTCCCACACTCTTCGCAGACTTTGCAGAGCCGCTCGAAGATGCTGACGCCGATCGCGCGAGCTTCTATCGTGAGCTCGGTGTCCGGATCGCCTCGGTCTATACCGGCTCGCTCGAGGCGGTCGATCCAAACGACGCGACCAATCGCAAGACGCTCGAGCCCAAGTTGCTCTCGGTGCTCATCGGTGGCGGCTTCATCAATGCGCAGCGTGGGCTCGACGATGACACGTTTCGCGAACGCGACGTGCTCGGCAAGGTCGTCGAGGTGCTGTTCCAGTCGGCGTTGAACGACGAGCTGGATCCGGAGCGTCGCACCACGGCCGAGCAGCTCAAGGATGCCGTCGATCAGATCCAAGGCGATCTCCATGTCGGCTTCAACGCGAAGCTGACGTCGCTGCTGCCGACCTTCGACCTGTTCGGTTACCCGGGGCTCGTCGATCCGGGACTGGTCACTGAAACCAGCTTCGATGTCGACAAGCTGCTGAGCAATCATACGCGCCTGCGGTATCGCGGCGTGAACGGCGTCACCCTTCCCGAAACGTATAATGGGCTCGGCGCACGCAACCTCGTCTACATGTTGCTCCAGCTTCTGCGCTTCTTCCGTGAATTTCAAGGCACGCCGACCGCTGCTGGCGTGCATCTGGTCTTCATCGAGGAACCCGAGGCGCATCTGCATCCGCAGATGCAGGAAGTTTTCATCCGACAGCTGGAACACATCGCCAATGCGTTCGTGACCCAGCTCAACGCCGGCCGTCCCTGGCCTGTGCAATTCGTCGTCACGACGCACTCACCCCATATGGCGAACGAGGCGCGGTTCGAAAGCTTGCGGTACTTTCTCTCCATCCCGGACGGCCCCGGCCTGCGCCGGTCGGTGGTGAAGGATCTCCGGCAGGGCATGGGCGGAGCCCCGGAGGAGGATCGCAATTTCCTACACCAATATCTCACGCTGTCGCGCTGCGACCTGTTCTTCGCCGACAAGGCGGTCCTGATCGAGGGAACAGCGGAGCGGCTGCTACTCCCCGCTATGATCCGGAAGACCGACGCAATGGCAGTCGGCGAGCCGCAGCTCGGCAGCCAGTATCTGACCATCATGGAAGTAGGCGGCGCCTATGCGCATCGCTTTTTCGGTCTGCTCGCCTTCCTCGAACTGCGCACGCTGATCATCACGGATATCGACAGTGTGGCGCCCGGAGCAAAGAACAAGCGTGTCGCCGTGCGGGTGGCCGAGGGCACGTTCACGAGCAACGCGTGCATCAAAAGCTGGTTCGAGCCCGACGTCAATCCAGCCCAGCTCATTGCCAAGACAATCGACGAAAAGACCGACGGTGCTCGCCGGCTTGCCTATCAGATCCCCGAAGCCGAAGGCGGCCCCTGTGCTCGCAGCTTCGAGGACGCCTTTATCCTGGCGAACCTCGATCTCTTCGATCTGGGCGAAGGCGATAGCGCAACCCTGGCCTATGAGCATGCGGCCGAGCAGAAGAAGTCCAGTTTCGCCCTCGCGCATGCGATCGTGAACACCGAATGGCAAACGCCGCGCTATATCGCTGAAGGTCTCCGCTGGCTCGCGCAGGGCAACCCCGCGCCGGTCGTGGCACCGGCGGTTCTTGCCGAGGAGCTTGTCGCCGAGGTCATCGACGCCGCTGACGGAGCGCAAAACGATGGCTGAGGAAGAAAGTGCAGCTGATGCTGCTGGTCGTCTCGCACTCGAGCGCGTCTATGCCTGCTTCGACGAAGGCCGGAGCTTTCGTCTCGAGGCAGGGGCGGGCGCGGGTAAGACCTACTCGCTCGAAAAGGCGCTGCGGCGGCTCATAGATCTTCGGGGCAACGAGCTTGTGCGCAAGCGTCAGCAGATCGCCTGCGTCACCTACACCAACGTCGCCAAGGACGAGATCATCGCGCGGGTGCAGGCGCATCCGGCGGTGCGCGCGGAAACCATCCATGGCTTCTGCTGGTCGGTGCTGCAGGACTTTCAGACCGAACTTCGCACGATCGTGCCCGGTCTGCCGGAATGGGGAGAGCGCTTGGCCAATGCGGGGGTGGAGGCAATCGGCGACCGTACGATCCGCTATGAGCTCGGCTACCCCCGCGTGACGCCCGAAGAAGTGACGCTCAAGCATGATGACGTCCTTCTCCTGATGATCGAGCTCCTGGCGCGGCCTAAGTTCCAGCGGGTGTTGGCGGCCCGTTACCCCGTCCTTCTGATCGACGAATATCAGGACACCGACGCCGGGATCGTCGAGGCTCTCAAGTCCCATTTCCTCGACACCGGCACCGGACCGATCATCGGCCTGTTCGGTGATCACTGGCAGAAGATTTACGGCGAGGGCTGCGGTGCGGTGGAACATGCCGCGCTGACGGTCATCGACAAGAACGCCAATTTCCGTTCGGCGGAGCCGATCGTCGCGATGCTCAATCGCATGCGCCCGGGCCTTGATCAGATCTCCAGCGATCCGGACGCGCCGGGCGAGGCGCGGCTTTTCCACACCAATGCGTGGCCAGGCCAGCGCCGCACCGGCGGGCATTGGGCGGGCGACACAAGCCCCGAGGCGGCCCGCGCCTATGCCGACCATCTCAAGCATCGCCTGGAAAGCGAGGGTTGGGATTTCGCGGTTGAGCGCACCAAGATCCTGATGCTGAGCCACAGTGTGCTTGCCAAGGAGCAAGGTTACTCGACCATCCAGGGCATCTACGGGCGTTTCAATGGCGCATGGCTCAAGAAGGAAGATCCCCACATCAAGTTTCTGGCTGACCAGCTCGAACCGGCGGTGACCGCCTTTCAGACCCAGCGGTACGGCGACATGTTCGAAAGCCTGGGAACAGGGCGGCCGAGTATCCGGCGCCATCAGGACAAGGTCGCATGGACCCAGACGCTAGACCAGTTGGTCGAGCTGCGCACCACCGGCTTGATCGGGGATGTCATCGATTTCCTGCGGGACCAGCCGCACATGCACCTACCGGAGGCAGTTCTGGAGCGGGAGCAACGTCTGGCCGACGCCGGCCCGGAACCGGTCGAAGGTGAATCCAGCCGCGTCACCCAGCTGCGGAAGCTTCGCGCCGTCCCCTACACAGAGCTGATGGCGGTCGATGCGTTCATAGACGGACATACGCCGTTTGCCACGAAGCACGGCGTGAAGGGTGCGGAGTTCGAGAATGTCCTCGTCATCGTCGGTCGTGGCTGGAACATTTATAATTTCGCACAGATGCTGGAGCGCCTCGACCCCGGTCCGCCAGCCGACAAGGTCGAATCCTTCGAGAGCAATCGCAACCTGTTCTACGTGGCATGCTCCCGCCCCAAAAGAAGGCTGGCATTGCTTTTTACGCAGGTTCTGACCGCGGCTGCGATGGCTAAGGTGACCCAACTGTTCGGTTCGGCAAACGTAATCGCGCTACCGGCCGATCCGGCGGTGCCTGCTTGAACGTGACTGGGCTGGCTGGGCTGGCTAGAATGGAAAGGGGGCGCTTTAGCGTGACGATCGTGATATCGACGGATGAGGATCTCGGGCAGATCCTGGACTGGCTACGAGTAGAGGATCAAGGAGGAGAGACCACCTTTCATCCGAACCGAAACATGATCACTAATGGCCATGCCGCTGGCGAGCTGCTCGTGCTCAAAGAGGGCGATGAAGTCGCCGCTTTCGCGCTCGGCGCGCCGGGCGTCATCGACATCTTCGAAACGAAGCCAGCTTTCAGGCGGAGCGGCGAGGGGCGCAAGCTCGCGCGATATTGCATAGAACGAGCCGCCGAGGCGGATATGGCGGTGATCGAGGTAGAATGCGCGCCGTCGACCTCTCTGCCCTTCTGGAAGCATATGGGCTTTCAGGAGATCCGCGCGCGACACGGCCATAATCCCTGGGTCGGCCTTCGCGTGCCGAAGCGCTTGGCTTTGCCCGACGGGCAAGACCGTGAGGTCGTTATCCGTGTCTACGATGAAAGTGTGACCTATCGCGCTGATGTCAAACCGGTCGCAGAATATCGGCCGCAAGCAGTATTGGCCGAGGACGGCGCTATCTATCTTGAGGAGCGGGTAGCATTGTATGCACCTGATATCCCACAGGGCAACGATGTCGCCGTCGAGATCATCGTGCAGGGCGCCCGACTTGGCCTCGGCAAAGCGAAGCGTGACGAGTTGGAAGCGCTTGGCGTCCGACACGATCCCTTCCGAAATTTTTACATTGACGTGATTTATCCCACTACCGCGCGCGGCAAGTAAAGGTTTTGTGGGCATTGCCCGAACCGACGTGGATCGAGAGTAGGGCTTGGATAAATGTAGCCATCCGGTGAAGGCCGCAGTCCGACAGCCCTGTGGCAAAGCAGCTATCTCTGGAACGGCCAGGGGGCGGGATGGATGCTAGGTTGGTGAACGGGCTATGGCCGACATCCGACCAGGGGCTTTCCAGTAAGCCTTACCTTAACTCGCTCTTTTGCACCGAAGCGAAGCTCGCCGTCGGATACCAGAACGCCGTTCTTTGCGAGTACGCGCATTCGCCATAGTAGCAAGTTGTCGCTGACCTGATGGCCAACATCTAACGCGTCGCACATGGCATTGCCAATGAGGCGCAACTTATCCGTCCAGTCGTTGGAACAGCGGTTTAGCAGAAGGTGGTCAAAATAGTCATCTTGCGCGCTTTGGAGTTCGCCATTTTCGACGACACGCAAGAGAGCATTTTCGGCAACCAGTTGCGACCATTTATCCGGCGGGAAGCGTGACCGATCCCAATGAGATCGCGGGGCCTCGTCCAGAAGTTCCCCCATCGCATCGATATTGAGTTCGCCCAGGCCGAACGGCGCTTCGGTGCGCGATGCACCAACTCCCAAGACGTAATCCGCGATGATAATCTGTGTTCGATCATCGCCAAATTTCTGCAAATACCAGTAAAATCCGGCTAATTCATGCGCCGCGCGTGGGGCCACCCAAACGAGGCGATCGACATCGGCGGTCACCTCGTCGCAAAGGTCCTCAATATGATCGGCGTATCCGCTCCACATAGACGGTCCGTAAGGCACATACTGATCGAACCATTTTTCCCGCAGATAAAAATTACCATCCTCAAGGGGCCCCCAGTCGAGACAGGCTGAGAAGTCGATGACTCGGATATTTTGCCCACGCGCGTGAAGCGCCTGGCGCAGTGTGCCGGCTGCCGAGGAGGAGAAAATGATGTGCTGCATCAGGCGATGCTAACTGGCCGAAGTGATTTACCACAATGGCTGATTATGCCCTCAAAGCCCTTTAGGTTACCATTAGATCAGTCGTGGCCGCCAATTCCATGGGAGCAGATCGCCGAGACGGTTAACCGGACACTCCGCGATCCGCGTGAGGACATCTGCAAGCCATGCCTGCGGATCGATATCGTTGAGCCGGGCCGACTGGATCAGCGTGTAAAAGACGGCGGCCCGTTGCCCGCCACGATCCGAGCCGCAAAATAACCATGCCTTCCGGCCGAGAGGCACGCAGCGCAGAGCCCGTTCAGCAGCGTTGTTAGTCAGGCAAATTCGCCCGTCACCGAGAAAGCGCGTGAAGGCATCCCAGCGGCGCAGCATGTAGTTGATCGCCTTGGCCAGATCGTGGTTGCGCGACAGTTTGGCCATCTGGGCCGTCAGCCATATATGTAATCCGTCCATCAACGGCGCGCTCAGGTCCCGCCTAACGGCGAGCCGCTCGCTTGAACCCTTGCCGCTTATGGCGCGCTCAACGTCGAACAACGCGTCGATCCGCTGCACCGCCTCAAGCGCGATGGGATAGATGTGGCTAGCGCGCTCGCCACGGCTTCGCCGGCGGGCGGTTGCCTCCACATCAGCCAGTTCAAAGAACTTGCGCCGGGCATGGGCAAAGCAGCCTGCCTCCAGGATCGGGCCGGGTTCACGCCCGACGGCATAAAGCTCAGAATAGCCGCCATAGGCGTCCGCCTGCAGAATGCCTGACCATGACGTCAGATGGGCGCGCGGATGCTCACCACGCCGGTCGCGGGAGTAGTAGAACAGTGCGGCGGGCGGATCGGCGCCGCCAAAGGGCAGGTCATCGCGGACATAGGTCCACAAGCGAGCCGTATCAGCCTTCCCCTTGGCCATGACTGGCACGGTGGTATCGTCGCCATGGAGCCGCTGCGCAGCCAGAACATGAGCTTCGATCAGCCGATAGAGCGGCATCAGGGCAAAGGCTGCCGCGCCGATCTGATCGGCCAGCGTGGAGGTGGGCAATCGGCACGCCTTCGCGGGCAAAGCGCTCGGCCTGCCGATTGAGGGGCTGGTGCTGGCCATATTTCTCGAACAGCAGCATGGCCAGAAAGCTGGGACCGGCCCAGCCACGCGGCACGACATGGAACGGCGCCGGGGGCTGCGTGATGGTCTCGCAATCCCGGCAGGAGAATTTCTCGCGCACGGTCTGGATGACCTTCCATGCCCGGGGGATCACCTCCAGCGTCTCGGTCACATCTTCGCTCAGCTTTGACAGGCGATTGCCGCCACAGGCCGGGCACGAGCATGGCGCCGGGATGACGACGCGCTCGCGCGGCAGGTGCTCGGAGAACGGCTTGCGGGATGGCTTCTTGCGATCGAAGGCCGGGATACTGGTGGTCTTTGCCACGGCCGCCTCGGCGGCCAGGTCATCCTCGCTGGCGTCGCCTTCGAGATCCTCCAGTTGCAATTCCATCTGGTCGAGTAGACGGCGGCTGCGCTCGGCACTGGCGCCATATTGCTCGCGGCGTAGCTTTGCGATCTGGAGCTTGAGGTGGGCGATCATCGCCTCGGTGGCGCTGGCCTGGGCCTGAGCATTGGCCAGTTGCGCTTCGGCTTGATCGGCGCGCTGGAGGGTGGCCGCCAGCAGCGCTTTGAGCGCTTCCACATCGTCCGGAAAGGGCGAAACGGCGGTGTCCATGGCGTGGATGGAATCATAGAAAGCCGCCAAGGTGAAGCGGGAAAGCGCGGCCTCGGCAAAGAAATGGCGCCTAACCGGCGCTCTCTGGCCGCCAGGAATGCTGCGGGTTCCGCCAGTCGATGCCCTCCAGCAGGCAAGCCAGTTGCGAACTGGTCAGCGACACCATTCCGTCCTTGGCCGACGGCCAGATGAAGCGGCCTTTCTCAAGCCTTCTTGCGTACAGCGACATGCCGATGCCATCATGCCAGATGATCTTGAGGAGCGATCCAGCCCGGCCGCGAAAAACGAAAAGGTCGCCGCCATGGGGATTACGACCCAGCCCCTGCTGGACCTGCAAGGCCAAGCCCTGCATGCCTTTGCGCATATCGGTATGGCCCATGGCGATCCATACCCGTGCGCCAGATGGTATCACTGCAGCGCCTTCAGGACGGCAACCGCCAGAGCCGGGGAAGCGGCAGCAAAAATGCTAACCCGCCTGGTACCGGGTAATTCCACGATAACAGCCGGATCCTTGGGCTTGGATGGAGGAGGATTGTCAGAGGGCACGATCACAGCCTGGGCAAATTCAGCCATCTCGACCGGCTGCCGGAGCTTGCGGCGCCAAGTGTAGATCCGCGCCGTTGAAATGTCATGTTTACGCGCCACGTCGGCCACGCAGGTACCCGGAGCAAACGCCTCGGCCAATATCCGCAACCGCTCCTCATCATTCCAGTGCCGGCGCCGCTCAGGCCCGTTCATTACCGTGATCTGCCGCATCCCATCGCTCCTGAGAGTGCTCTCGAGAGCGCCCTTGAGAGCGTTTGACTACCGGCAAGGCAAGGCGGGGCCCGCCGGATGGGTACGGATAAATGGCGGACGACCAACTTCGGAAACTCAAGCAGGCGCTGCTCGATGCCGATGGTGCGTCCTCAACATGAGCCAATGGTAGGTGATGCTTGCCGGAATCGATGGCAGGCACGGCTACTTAGAAGGGCGGAACAACCTCACGCCGCACGATCTAGGTCGATGATGTTGGCAAGACCTTGTTGCACCAGCGGTTCGGCTAGGATCCGGACGCTGCGATGATGTGTGAACAGCAGAACCTGGTTGGTCTTGCCAAACTCGGCGAGCAGGTCGAGCGTGGACCGGCTGCGCTCATCATCGAAATGCACCAGAATGTCGTCCGCGATGAAGGGCAGTGGCTCCGTCGCACTGGCATAATTCTCAAGACTCGCCAGCCGGAACGCGAGGAAAAGCTGATCGCGTGTGCCGTCGCTCATGGTAGAGACTGCAGCAATACCGCCACTGGCTCGCCGTCCGACCACGACCGGATGGCCTTTGTCATCGATATCAGTCTCGATGCCGGCAAATTCACCGAGTGTCATCGCCGTGAACAGTTCGCCTGCCCGCGCAATGAGCGGATCTTGCTGTTCTGCGCGGATCGTTGCCATGGCAGTCGTCACCAATTCGCACGCAACCGACAGCTCGAGATAGCGTTCGAGGGCGAGATGCATCTGCGCTGCGGCCGCCTCGCGTTCAGTAACGGCGTGATTGACCTCGTTCTGGCTCAGATAGGCAGCAAGGTCGTCCTTCGCAGCCTTCTCGGCGAGAATGGCTGCCTCGATTTCGCTCTCGATCTCGGTAGCACGCGATGTCTGTTCGGTCAGTTCCGCGCGAACCTCATCGAGGTCGCGTTCATCCCATTCATCCCGCAAAGCAGTGAGATCAAGCTTGTCTCCCACGTCCGTCGCGGTGCGTTCCACCAGGGCGATCTCATCGCACAAAGTCATGCGTGCTTCACACCGTGATGCTGTGTCCAGAAGGACTCCATCATCGCTGCCATCGAGTTTTACCGAAGCCGCGAGTTTAGCCAGCACCTCCCGAGTGGTGCCGAGTGCCTCTTGTGCCTGATCAGCCTCGACCTTCGCCTCCTCAAAGTCTGGGAGTATCCCATCATATTGGGTTTGCGCAGTGGCGTTGTCGGTAAACCGGGCCAGCAGCATCTGGGCTGCAACCACACAGTCTTCGCCGATCTCGATTGCGAGTTCGGTCGCGAGGCTACTGACATCCTTTGTAAGGTTCGTCTCGTCTTCGTCCATGCGCTTTAGCCGTTGGCGGGTCTGCCCTATTGCCGAAAGGACACCGCGTGCACCAACCCATTCAGTCACCGCACTGATGGCATCTGTCGGCGAAATGTCGGGTTTGAGCCCCAGCGCACCTGTTGCCGTAGGCCATGCCGCGTCCCAGGCAGTCTGTGCGTCCGACAATTGTTGCACTTCCGTCGCAACCAGTTTGTGTTGCCGTTCGAAGTCCTCCCGGTCTCGCATGTCCCTGACATATCCGGCATGGGCCTGTTCGTGCAGGGAGATGGCGTTTTGCACCGCGCTGACTCGAGCTGAGAACGACAGTGTAGAATCGAGCTTGCGGCTCTGTTCGACCCGTTCGAGCAGCTCGACGGTCGGCGCAAGTTGGGCCACATCAAATGCGAGCGCATTCGACGCAGTGCGTAGCCGTTCCGATTCGTCCAGCACCAGCTGCCGAGCCTGGGCAAATTGAAGCAGTGAGGCCAGTTCCGGATGTTTGGCCTGTACTTGTGGGAAACTGTTTCCCCATTGCCCGGCGCGCACTTCTGACTGCGCGACAAGTGCGGCTATCTCGGCCTCTGCCACCGTGACGTCAGTCCTTGCGTCTGCCACGCGCCGCAATGCGAGTGCAAGTGATGCAGCCCGTTCTGCCTCTGCGGCTCGGCGATCGGCAAGTTGGTCCGCAGACACGATTGCCGATTCCAGGTCGTCGGCAACGGCAAGGCGAGCGGTGGCGTCATCGGGCAGATGTCCCGCGACATATGCCGATTTTATCGGCCGCCAAGCATCGGCGCGCAGAGTGCGCGCTTCGGCAAGTGACGCGTCACTTGCAATAGTCCCGGACGCTTGAAGCGAGCCAATCTCAGCCTCTCCGGTTGAAATTTCGCGTTCGGCCTGCCGCTTAAGCTTGGCCTGATCCTCGATCTGTGACGTTAACGTCTCGCGCGCGGCCTGCTCGCTGCGAATATCGTCAACGCTAGGGCATGGCAGGGTGGCAAGAACATCAATGGTATCGAAGCCCAGAGCCTTGAGCCGTCCGTTCAATGCTGCGTTGTCAGTATCCAGCGCCTGCTGACGTGCTTGGTGTGCTGACTTCTGGGCCGCAAGGCTAGCAAAGGCCGATGACGACGCCTCTGGCGGATCATTATGCCCTGCCTGGCGTGCCGTTTCCAAACGATCATCAATCACCGCAAGCGAAGCCACCAATTCGCCAAGGCGCTTTCTGGCAGAGGCTAGACCTGGACGGCGCTCCACCATTTCGTCGGCAGTCGAGCGCACAAGATTGAGGGCAGACTGGTCCGGGATCAGTGGTGCAAGGTCCGCATCGGCGGGCAGGCCAAGCATCCGGCGCAGCGCCGCTAGTTGAGCCTCGCCGTCATCAATCTCGCGCTGACGATTGGCACGATCGGACCGGGCCTTGCTGACGTGAATGGCGCGTTCAGCCAGATCACGCACCCGCTGTTCGGCGGCTTTAAGATCCGGGTTCACCACCAGCGCATCAAGCCGTGCCTTCAGGCGGTCCCGCCGCTCGATCGCGCCCTCGAGCCGCACTTCAGCCTTGTTGCGCTGGTCTAGGGCAGTCCGCATCTTGGCCGCGAAATCATCCGGGAAGGACGCGACATCGTGGTAGCAGACCAGATCCTGCGTCAGGCCGGCCAGCTGACGCAAGTGAGGTGCGACGCGCAGGACGCGCTCCAGCCGGGACGTCGACGCGCCGAGGCTGCGCCTCTCGATGCGCAGGGCCTCGAGCTTTTCCGCCGCGGCGAACGATGCCTTGCGCGTCTGCTCAAAGGTTTCCCGGCTAAGTTGAGCGCTGCGGGCCGTCTTATCGGCTGCCTCGAATGCCGTCAGTTGTTGGTAGAAGACACGGTTCACCGACCGTCTCGTATCGAAAAGCTTGTCCGCTTCGCTGCCGATACTTTCGAGGCGAGACACCAGCGTGCGCAAGCCGCCGCCGGCTTCGACGATCAGACGCCCGATGTCGCCATCGGCGTGAAGCAATCGCTCCCCGCCGTTCCGCAAGGTTTCGTGGTTCAGACCGAAGAGCGTTTCGAACCGCTCTCGTGTGATGGCGCCCAGCACCGGCGCAAGGACGGTGTCATCGAATGCTGTTCCAGAAAGGTCAGCCAGTGTCTTGCCGTTGCCCTTGCGGCGCTTGAGGGTCAACGTACCGCCATCGGCCATGAGCATCGAAGCCCCGATGCGCATGCCATCATATCCGAACAAGCTCCCGCGCTGGGTATTCTTGGGGATCGAGAACAGAAAGTCGCTGATCGCCTCGAGACAGGTGCTCTTGCCCGCCTCATTGGCTCCGTACACCACTGTGAGGCCAGCCGTTTTCGGAATGATGAGCTCGCGACTTGCGCAGCCGCCATATTTCTCAAGACTGAGTTTAGTCAGGCGCATGACCAGCCTCGCTGACTAGACTGCGCGCAAGGGCTGCGGCGCGTTCGGGTATCTCAGCGCGCATCTGCTCAATGAATGCATCGGCATGGGCTCCAGCGGGCAGTTTCGTCCGAATCTCGGCAAGCCGTGCTTCGAGAACTTGTGCAATCGCGCTGTCTCGGCTGAGGCGGGTCACTTCCTGATCAAGCTTTCCAGCCACCGTTGGATCTACGGCGTCTGGGGCCTCAGGATGGACCGTTTCCAACCTCAGCTTTTCGAGCCACACATCATCCGAGAGCGTTGCCAGCAATGTCTCCACGTCCTCGCGGAAGACGGCGCGCTCGAGGATCAATTTGGAATGAAGCGATGTCGTTCCCGTCACCGTCAGGCGCAGGGCAAGGGGCCGTCCATCGGCTTGCTGAACGCCTTGGGCGATCTGGCCGCGAATGAGATCCAGTAATTCAGGGTGTTCGCTCGTTCCCGACACATCAACTGTGATCGATGCCCAGCGCACCACATCCAGCGCGCGATGCTCGAGGCTGGTGACTCTGCCGTCATTGACCTTGACCAGGACGGCTCCCTTGGGGCCCGTCTCACGAGGGTGCCGGCCTTGAAGATTGCCGGGATAGACGATGTGCGGGTGCTCCCCGAGCACGGCATAGGCGTGGACGTGGCCCAGTGCCCAATAGTCATAGCCATGATTGGTGAGTTGCTCGAGCGTGCAGGGCGCATAGCGGGCGTGATGACCTTCGCTGCCCGCACAGGCCGTATGGAGAACCCCAATATTGAACATGGCCTCGGTTGATGCCGGATATTCGCGCGCCAGATCTTCGAAGACGTCCGGGCGGGGGAAGCTCCGCCCATGGATCGCGACCCCGACATCATCGAGACGATACGTGGTTGCTTTATTCTTGGGAAAGACATGGACATTGCCCGATAGGGACAGTTTGTCGGCAAAACGATTGGCGGAGTCATGGTTTCCAAGGACCATGAACACTGCGATGCCGGCTTCGCCCAGCCGGCGCATCCCTTCCATAAAATAAAGACCCGTCTGGAAGTTACGCAGATCGCCATCGAAAATGTCACCGGCCAACAGCATGAACCGGCAGCCCTCCTCGATCGCAAGGGAAACCAGGTTATCGAAGGCTTCGCGCGACGCCGCCTCGACGCGCACGGCATATTCCGCAGATTTACCCGCCAATCCAAGTAAGGGACTATCGAGGTGAAGATCCGCGGCATGAACAAAGGTGAATTCGGTCAATCGAAAGCCTCCGGTCACCAGCATGGCACGAACCACCCTAAAATGTCTCGTAAAAATCAGTCCATAGCATTTGAGGAAAGTGGTCTGAGCTCCACAATCTCGTCAACATCTGGTTCGCGGGCGGCCTTGGGATGAGTCGGTAGGTACCGATGCCTGGGGGGGCTGGCAAGATCCGTCATTCGGCCTGTTGCTTGGGAACGAGTGGAACGTCCCACGCCCCAGCATTCCACCATCTCAATGCCAGAATGAACCTACGACCGGTTTGGAAGCTCCGATCATGGGCGCTGAATGTCAGGAATGCAGGCGCGAGACGATTACGACCGCTGCAAGCGACATAGTTTGGGATATCTGGTGGTCAGACAATGCCTGGTCGGATTGGCATTAACGCACAGATCGAGATAGGGGCCGCCTTACTGTTTGGAGCTCCGTGACTTTCTCACAAGCATCCTTCCATTCGGCGTTGTTGATTAGCGAGGTGTGTATCACGCTTACATTGCCGCAGCCGGGAATTGATTTCAGAGCAGTTCGCATCGACTCGAACAGCGCGTCATTGATCCATGGATTCAAGATGATGCGCTTAATCCATCTCCGCTTAATAGGAACAACGTGGACGGACTTCTGTGGCCGGCTCGAGTGATAAAGGAGCCGAAACTCCTTCTCGTCGGAGAAGCCTTTGCGCTTGAGAAAAGGCAGTTCGTAGGCATTGATTTGTCTCCGGCGCTCCAACTGCTGAAGCGTCCGGTATTTCATATCATCCCACATATATGCCCGTTGCTCCACCAGCGATCCAAGCAGAGCTTCTTTGTCGATTTCGACGCAGACGCCCTCGTTCTCCCCGGCAAATACCTGCCAGTGATGATAGGTTTCGGCAGCCTGGGTGAAGCAGGCTGCGTAGATGCTTTTAGCCTTTACGCTGTCCTGAAACGCACCAAGGAAATGTGTATCGTTGGTGTCCTTCCATTTTGAAGGATCGAGCAGTGCCAGGCGCTCGTTGACAAGCATATCCACAGCGCTCGCAAGCGTGGTGTATCGCTTAAGCTTAGTTTCATCTGCCATAGCTTCCCCCTCAGGCGCATCTAAGCTTTTTGTGGAAACTTAGTAAACGTTCGCATGACTGAATGACTGCTTTCAGGACGCGGACCACAGCGACCGAACGACCGCAATTGGGGCTGAACAAGAATCGATCCGCCCGGCAGAACCCCATCTTTGCTGGCGCTCATTATTCAGAGCACCATCGAGCTTCTGCCGCCGCCTCGCGCATTAGCCATTGGCGGAAGGACCGCATGGCGTCACTTTCCTTGCGGGATAGCAGCCGCGTCAGCCAGTAGCGTCCGGCATCGACTGCAATGTCGAAGGGCTGGACCAGACGCTCGGCGATCAGTTCGCGGGTGAACATGGCTGCGGGCGCCAGCGCCACACCCAACCCGTTGGTTGCCGCCGCCACCATCAAGGCGGAGCTGTCGAACACCGGGCCGCGCAAAACGGGTTGCGGGCAGCCCGCCGCCTCGAACCACCGACGCCATTCATCGGGCCTGTACGAACGCAGCAGGGACTCCTGTGCGAGGTCGCGCGGACTGTTCAGGCGGGCGGCGATCGGCTGCGCGCAAAGCGGGGTCAGACTGGCCTCGAACAGAGGTTCGGCAAAGGTGCCATGCCAAGCGCCGTCTCCGAACCGGATGGCGAAATCGAGCGCTTCGGCCGCGATGTCGACGCGGTTGTTATTGGTGGAAACCCGCAGGTCAATGTGGGGGCAGGCGCGCGCGAAGCCTTCCAGCCTGTGGAGCAGCCAGCCGGTTGCAAAGGTGCCGACGACGCCGATGTTGAGCACGGCGCGAAACCGTCCGTCCGCATATTGGTCGAGAACCGCGCCCACCCGGTCGAACATGTCGGCCAGTACCGGCACCAGCGCCTGTCCATCATCGGTCAGCGCCAGGCCGCGCGGCAGGCGATGGAACAGACGCGTGCCCAGCCGCCGCTCCAGTTGCGCAACCTGATGGCTGACGGCCCCCTGGCTGACGCACAGTTCGATGGCAGCGCGGGTGAAGTTGAGATGGCGCGCCGCCGCTTCGAAAGCGCGCAGGGCGTTGAGGGGAAGCTGGGCGCGGTGCATGGCCAAACCATCAAGCAAACTCATGGCTCTGTCGAGAAATGATGCTTTGTTTCGACGCCTCCCCTGCCGCAGTTTTCCTTGCGAAGGAGACGTGCAGATGTCGAGAACACAATGGATGGCAGCGGGTACATTGGCAGCTTTGTTGGCCCCTTTCAGCCTGTCGGCGCAAACCGCGCAGGACTCGCTGACCAAGCCGATCATCGGTTCCCGTACCGCTGAATGGTTGGCCCCAGCGCCGCCTGAGAAGATCTTTGGCAAGAGTTATCTTGTGGGCTTTGGCGGCCTGAGCGTTGCCTTGATCGATACCGGGGCGGGCCTGATCCTGATCGACGGTGCCTTGCCGCAGGCTGCACCCGCCATCCTCAACAATGTCAGGCGGCTTGGCTTTCGCCCGCGCGACATCAAATATATTCTGAGCACCGAACCCCATTTCGACCATGCGGGCGGCATAGCCGCGCTGGCGCGCGATACCGGCGCGACAGTGCTTGCCAGCCCGCGCGGCGCGCAGGGGCTGATGGCCGGTCGCATGGCGGCCGACGATCCGCAGCGGGGCTATAATTCCTCATGGCCGGCGGTTGCGAAAGTGCAGGCGATCCGTGGCGGCCAGACGCTGCGGCTAGGCAATACGACAGTCACAGCGCTGGCGACGCCGGGGCATACGATGGGCAGCCTGAGCTGGCGCTGGCAATCGTGCGAAGGGCGGACATGCCGGACAATCGTGTTCGCCTCCAGTCTGAACCCGGTTTCGACCGACGATTATCGCTATACCGCGCCGCCCGCCCGCCCGATCGTCGCTGGTTTTCACAGCAGCTATGCCGTGATGAGTGCGACGCCCTGCGACATCCTGATTTCCGCCCACCCAGACAATGCGGGCAAAGGCCGATACAGCAACCAGCCGGGAGCCTGCCGCGCCTATGTCGAACGCTCACGCAAGGCTCTGGATCAGCGCATAAAATCAGAACGAGGCCAAACCCAAGCCGCTGAACGTCTGGAATCGCGGCGGTAATTTCCATCACGGCGAACTGGAAGCGGTCAATCCAACTTTCGCCGTTTCTATATGGTGCCGGGAACATCGAGTTACGGCCTGACTGAACGTTCTCGAGCGTTGCCGCGACCGGTGGCGACCAACTATCGTCGTTCCGATACGGTGCCGGGAAGGTCGTCTGTGGACGGCCCCTAAAGAAGCAAGCGGAAAATGAGGTCTGGCGCGTAGTCAGGTGCTCTCGTCTGTCCGGCCTCTGGATGCAGCCTTTGGCTGCGGGCCAGTATGGGAGTTCGCGGACCGGATCCACATCGGCTTAGCGCGCTTGGTTGGCGCTTCGACATTCCCTGGTTTTCCGACCCCGTCTAACCGACTGTTTTGCCATACCCTCCTTCGACCGCCTACGTCTCCGACGACCTCTGGTCTTTTGCCGCAGCGCTACGCCGCGACAGCGACCGGAGCTTTGTAATCTTCCTGCCTGGTCATGAGCGCCCAGGCGATGCGCGCCATCTTGTTGGCGAGCGCCACAGAGACCAGCATGCGAGGTTTTCGCGCCAGCATGCCTTCGAGCCATGAGCCTGCCGGTGCGCCACGCATGGTGGCTTGTCGCACCACCGCGCTTCCCCCGATGATGAGCAGTCGTCTGATCGTTCGCTCGCCCATTTTCGATATGCGCCCGAGTTTCTGCTTGCCCCCCGTAGGATGCTGGAGCGGGGCAAGACCCAGCCAGGCGGCAAAATCGCGCCCCTTATCGAACGTTGCGGCCTGTGGCGCGAGCGCCACGATCGCGGTGGCCGCGATCGGTCCGATACCGGGGATCGTCATCAACCGGCGCGCGACCTCATCCTCGCGGGCACGCCGGGCGATCTCCTTGTCCAGGCCGGCAATGCGGTGGTCGAGCACGGCGAGCATGTCGGTCATCACCGCAA
Organism: Novosphingobium sp. SG751A; assembly: GCF_013149295.1. Classification (GTDB taxonomy): domain Bacteria; phylum Pseudomonadota; class Alphaproteobacteria; order Sphingomonadales; family Sphingomonadaceae; genus Novosphingobium. The sequence continues at coordinate 13,240 of NZ_JABGCB010000031.1, read as the reverse complement.
GCATGGTGCGCGCCGCCTCGGGCAGCGAGGAGGCCATCTCCTCTTCTTCGATCAGGTCCGCCAGCATCGCCACCTGGGCCACGCCGCGCGGTGCGACCCAGCCATATTCGGCGAGATGGCCGCGCAGGGCATTGATAAGCTGTGTGCGCTGACGAACCAGAACATCGCGGGTCCGGAAGACCATGCCGGCAGCCTGCTGCTCCTCCGTTTTGATTGCAACGAAACGCATGCCCGGCCGCTGCGCCGCCTCGCAGATCGCTTCTGCATCGATTGCATCGTTCTTATGCCGTTTCACGAATGGTTTGACGTAGGCCGGTGGGATCAGTCGCACCTCATGTCCGAGCCGGGTCAGCTCGCGCGCCCAGTGATGCGCCCCGCTACATGCCTCCATTGCGACAAGGCATGCAGGCTGGGCAGCGAAGAAATCGAGCAACTTGCTGCGGCTCAGTTTGCGGCTGAACACCGCCACGCCGCGCTCATCGGCACCGTGAGCGTGGAACACATTCTTGGCGATATCCAACCCGATTGTGATAACCTGTGACACGGACGCCTCCTACAAGTGGTGCTTCAACACCTCCACCATGGCACATCGATGCCGTCGGGGGGCGTCCACCCCATCAGCTTACACCAACACTGGCCATTCCACGCGCCTCGCCCACCCCTGAACCAAGGACGGCTATCGGACCTCCCGCGTAACGGTCGCTGTGGCGGGAAAGTTAGGGGGAGCGAACGTTAACCGATAATCCAACCCCGGTCCTGTCTGCCCATAAGGCTTTCGGGATCGAGGTATGGGGCATTTATTATTTTTGCACTTTGGCCAGAGGCGGGCAATAAGATCAATAATAGAATGGCCCAAGAATGGATGACTGCTCGATCATGAATACCCCAGCGTCCGACCTCGAAGAGCGCATCAGGCTTGCCTATGAAGCGAGTGGCAATGATTTGGGCTGGCGCTTCCTATACAGTCCTGCCTCTGTCTTGAACGGAGCCGATGTTGCTTTCGTGGGGCTCAACCCCGGAGGATCAGAACCACAACCAGCCATCTTCTCCACCGACGCTGGCAGCGCTTATTGCTGCGAAAGCTGGGCCGGAGCTGAAAGCGGGAAGAGCCCATTGCAAAAGCAGGTCCAAGCCATTTTCGCGCGCTTAGGCGTCGCCCCTGAAAATGTGCTGGCTGGCAATTTCATCCCCTTCCGATCACGAGATTGGCGGTCACTCAAACAACCCGTCCAATCGTTAGAATTTGGCAGGGAAATTTGGCGAGACGTGCTGTCAACCGCCCGCCCCCGCGTCGTGATCACCATGGCGGGCCTAGTCACAAAAGAAATGGCAGCCATTCTAGGAATCAAAGCGATCCAAAAGCTCCCGATCGGCTGGGGAAGCGTTTCAGCATCACGCGGTGAAGCTAATGGTGTAACCCTGATCGGCCTACCGCATTTATCCCGGTATCGTGTGATGGGTAGACCTGAATCTCAGGCGAGTGTCGATCGGTTGTTCGAAGGCCTCTGGGCCCAAGGCGTTACAGCCAAGCAAGCATAAGCACTGATAGGCATCAAGAAAGTAGGCAATCCATGAGCCAAGAATGCCCAATTTGCCGCGCACACGTGGAAGAAAGCCCGCGCTACCCTCGCTATATCTGCGATAGCTGTGCAGAACGCGTTACCGATGCCGAGGGTCGTCGTTTAAAACTTTTCCAGACTGGCCCATTCGGTGGGTACGCAGCCGCCTATGCGGACAATTCAGAAACCTACGACAGCAATGAAGTCTATGTGAATGGCGTTGCTTGCTGGGCAGAGGAGGCACGCTTCGGGGGCATTGTGATCCAAGCTCGCTGACGCAAGCGCATTCGGGATGGGCTAGCGGTTTGCCAGCCTCGGCACGCTGGATCGTGGCAAGGCCGCAGCCCGTACGCGCAGCGAGATCTTCCTGCGTCAGGCCATTGTCGCGGCGGAGCGACTTGATCATCTTTGCGGTGGCGGTCATGTCGATCATCATACCTTGGGTATCCTCTTGCAAAGAGACACTTCTTCGAACCGGCGGCCATCACGCCACGTCGTGCGCGCATCAGGAAGCCATCAGCGAAATACTGGGTGAGGGCACGAAACTCGACGCGCGTCGCCGACAAAACAGCCATCTGTTCATGGTTCGAAAGTGTGGCTGCCAGCAACGATGAACTTTCTCCTCGCGTGTAGGCATCCAAGTGGGCGATCTGCAGACTCACCTCTTCGGGGGGGGGGCGCCCACCGCATCGTATCGCGCCTCGCTGTATTGAGCTTTCAATCATGGCCTTGTCATAGCAAGGCATATTATTGCGATATCCGGTGCATAACTGCAGGTTTATCTATGTTCTGGCTTGATATCGCCTGCTCGACCTCTGGAATTCTCTGAGGTTTAGTCGCTATCCTGTGTGGATGAACATGGTTAGCTCGAAGATACAAGCGGCGCTTCCAGATTCTCCCGCACTCGCGCGAGCATTTGAGCGTCTTGCTCGCGGAAAGCGGGCCGATCTCTTGGCTAATCTTGTCGAGCTTGAGGGGCACTGCGAATTGGAAGGTACGCAGGCCCGGACCCACTGTTATGCGCTTGCGCTCGACGGCATGGGCTGGCCGCGAAGCGATCTCCTCGTTGAGAGCATCTGCGACTTCGTCATTGACTATGCGATCCCACGATCCAAGATCAACGAGGCGGTAAAGTCTTGCGAGGAGGCAGGCCACCAAGGCGCGCTGGTCCGGCTCGCAAAAGAAGCCCGGTCGCTGTTCACACATCTCAATCAGTCGGGAGAGGGAGGCGAACTGCTGCTTTATTGTCTCGCCGAAACCCTACTAGGCTTTCCGCAGATCATGGCGAAGATGCATCTCAAAACAGCGCCGGAGCTGCATTACAATGGCGCTGATGGCGTGCACGCGTCGGTCGATCCGGCGAGCGGGCAGCTCTGCCTCTGGTGGGGCGAGTCGAAGATGCACAAGACCGCGACAGGCGCGATCCGCGAATGCATGGCGAGCTTGGTTCCGTTCCTGGTCGAGCCGCAATCCGCCACAGCCAAGCGTTCCCGGGATTTGCAGTTGCTGCGTTACGGGATTGATCTCGACGACAAGCTCCTCGAGCAGGCCATCAAAGCCTATCTCGACACCTCCAACCGTCTTTACGGCAAGCTGAAGTTCGGTGGGATTGGTCTCGTCGGGTTCAACGATGCCTGCTACCCGCCGCACCCGAAAAAAGCGGATGCTGATGCGATCGCCGAAGCGGTGACAAAGAACCTTGTGGCTTGGAAGACGTCGCTAGGCAAGCGCATCGACACGCATCAGCTGCGTGAAATCGACATGCATCTTTTCTTTTTGCCGTTCCCATCGGTAGATGCGTTCCGCAAGAAATTCTTGGCAGAAGTAGGAGCGCGATAATTGTCGCGGGCATCCTTGCAGGCGTGGCTGCTAGCGGACCGCTTCTTTCTCTCTGCGTTCAAGAACCTCGAGGTTGAGGCGGTGCGCGCCCAGTTCCCGCATCTAAACGTCTTTTGCTCCGAGTTCGATTTCGCGCCTAACTGGTCATACCTCCTCTTTTGCGCGAGCATCCTGGCGCCAAGCGATATCCCTGCGTCAGAAGAAACCGCGCTACGCATCGCGCAATCGGCGCTCCTCGACGATCGATGCTTAGCGCACGAGCGCGATGCAGCCCTCGTCGTGCTCGACGCTTTGTCCAACCGCATGGCAATTGATCTCGCACAGCGGCGCGGCAGGGTGACGGGCGGCGTAGAGGCGCGGCTAGGCCTCGCCCAGCGCATGGACTGGCTGCGACGTTCGCTTGAGAATGGGCTGGAACTGGCTGGCGGAACGATCCTTCACGCCAACAAATTCCAGCGGCGTTTTTGGACGGCCGCGCAGCGGGCATCGTGGCTTTCTGTTTCGGCGCCTACTTCGGCCGGCAAGTCCTTCATTCTGGCCCAATGGTTGGCCGAGGCCCTCCGCAGCGGCAAGGTTCGCCGCGTGGTCTATCTTGCGCCCACGCGGGCGCTTGTTCAGCAGGTCGAGAACGATTTGCGCCGTATATTGGCCGAGGCCGAACTGCTGGACGTCGAGATCAGTTCGGTCCCTTTTCGGGGTGTCGCCGGCAAGACGGAGCGTGAGATTCTAGTCTTCACGCAAGAGCGACTGCACTATTACCTGCAAACTTTCTCGCCAGGAGGCATCGACGGGCTGATCGTCGATGAAGCGCACAAGATCGGGGATAGTCATCGCGGGATCTTACTGCAAGACGTCATCGAGCAAATCGCAAAGGCGAACCCGCAAGCGACCGTCCTTTTTACCGCTCCGCTTGTAGACAATCCCGAGTTGATGCTAGCCGACGCCCCCGACGGCACGGTCGCGGAGCCGCTGCGCAGCGATGATGCCACGGTAAGCCAGAACCTACTTTTTTTGGAGCCCGACCAGGAAAATCCGAACTGCTGGCGCATGACGCTTCGCCGCGGTGAAGCCAACCGGTTACTGGGCTACTTTGAAACGCCGCACCGGCTAACAACCCCCGAGTCAAAACTGGCTAGGCTCGCGGTCTTGGCCGATACTGGCGAAGGCGGCATCCTGGTCTATGCCGACGGTGCGGCACAGGCTGAGGGTATTGCCGGAGCAATTGCGAACTTGCTACCTGAGATCCCCGAAAATCTGCGCGTCAGGGCCCTGGATGAACTATGCAAAGACACCATCCACAAGGACTATCGGCTTCGCGAGGTTTTGCGAAAAGGGGTCGCATTCCATTACGGAAACATGCCGCTGCTCCTGCGGACCGAGATCGAGTCCTTGTTCCGGGACGGACATGTTCGGTACATGGTATGCACCTCGACACTAGTCGAGGGCGTCAATCTTCCCTGTCGTAGCATCATCGTCCGTGCTCCCAAAAAAGGCTGGGGCATAGACATGCCGCCGGCGGATTTCTGGAATCTTGCCGGCCGTGCGGGGCGATGGGGCAAGGAATTCCAGGGCAATGTGATTTGTATCGACACGCAAGACATCAATGCTTGGGGGGAAACCCTACCCAACCGCCGCAGCCGATACAGGGTCGAGCGGACCGCGGATCGGCTGCTCAACGACGAGACGCGCCTGATCGAATATCTAGATGCCGGTGCGCCTAGTGATAAGGCAAAGAAAAGTCAGGACTTAGAAGCGGCGGTATCGTACCTGACGGCGATCCGCAGGCGCCATGGAACTCTGATGGATGCTCCTTGGGCCGGACGGATATCGGGAGCGGCGCTAGCTAGGATCGACGAAGCGTTAGGCAGTGCGCTTGATCCTTTCGACCTGCCTAACGAGTGGGTCGGCCGGCATGCCGGGATCAGTCCATTCGCCATGCACAGAATGCTTACCGCACTGCAAAACCTTAAGCAGCCGATCGACGATTTTCTGCCGCTCGAACCCGAGGAGGAGGACGCGGCCAACCAATATGGACGTATCTTCCAATTGATGGGCCACCACATGACGACGGCATTCGGGCAAGGCAAACGATGTCAGGCGCTCGGCATATTGACCACCAACTGGATGCTTGGACATCCGATAAAGCGCATCATCGCGGCACGCATCGACTGGAATCGACGAAAAGGGATCAGCCAGAGGACCGCCACCACGATCCGCAGGACGCTCGAGGATGTCGAACAGATCGCCCGCTTCCAGGCGCCTCGATATCTCGCCTGTTACAGCGACCTCGCTCGGCACGTCCTCGAACTCGCGGGCAGGAAGGACAAGATCGAAGCGATCCCTGATCTTACCCTTTCCCTTGAATTCGGAGTTCGTGGTCCGGTACAGCTCGCGTTGATGGCGTTGGGCCTTTCGCGTTCCTCGACGTTGGCGATCGCATCGACCGTTTCTTCGCACCTTGCGCCAGAACAGATTCGGCAGCTTCAGACTGAGCCTTCCACCGTGATGGTTGCGCTCCAACGCCTGAAGCCAGACGAGATGAATCTGCCCGAACTAGTGCGAGACGAGATTGTCCGACTGCAGGTTATTTTCGCGCTCAAGCAATCGTAAATTGGGAAGGCGTGATCACACCCAGTGATTATGCCGTTAGCCGCGCTCAACCCAATCGCGGCGGTCCGTCCATTCTTCACCCTTAGAATGGCGGGTTCTGGCATAATCTGCCGTTTCCAAGCGGGATGACGGCCGGCGGCTTCGTCCCACTTCTTTCCATTCACGATGAGCGGCGAGCTCCCGGACGTATGGCAAGTTATGACGGGCACAATTCGGGCAGGAAACGTCAGGTATTGCAGCGGTTCCTGGCTACTACCCAAACAAACGGGCCAAGTTCGAAGTGAATTTCGACAGCAATGACGATCTGACATGCCACTAAAAAGGATGAATAGATCCTGCTTCGTAGCGACGGTCAGGCTGTCAACAGCTAAGCCACAACAAAAACTCCTGCTTGTTCCACAAGACCTCCTGACGCTGCCAGGCGAGTGATTTCATCCTCGATTCTTTCCCTTACCACTGAACTGGTCGCCTTGTTCCCTAGCGCCCGCGACACGGCCTGCACAATCTGATCGCTGGTCGCACCAAAGTTGGTGCGCACAACATCTGTAATTGCAAGCACAAGTTCAGCAGGCGGCAAGCGATCGGCGCGGCGCAGGGTTGATGAGGCAGCAGCACTTCTATCCCGAACGGTTACGGGGGCTCCTGGGATCGAGAGGAACGGCCCGTTCCGTTCAATGCGCCCGGTCTTGAAGGCCACATCGGCAGCGCCTTCAATGACCGTCTGGATGCGACCGCCGGCACGTTTCAGCCCCCAAGCTGACCGAATGCGCTCGATCACCTCGTCAATATGTACCGGTCCTTCGATCCTGACCGCCTCCTCGACGAGCCCGGTCAGAATGCCAGTGGGTGTTTCGTGCAACTCCTCCGTCAGGTGTGCAGGCCGGCACAATATGGCCTCTTCATAGAGGTTCGAAGGCTGATCGTCAGCCGTCACATCCGCGTGGACAAAGCCCATCTCGGTCACATCTTCGCGCTCGACGCTGAAAATCTCGACAGGCACGGCGCGGAGGGGACGATTGGATGCCTCCATACCATGCTCGGCCTTGGCAGCCTCAACCCGCGCGATAATGAGGTCCAGTTGTTCATTCGGTCGGTGGAACCAATCGGTGCTCCAGACGCGGTGAATGTTCCAGCCGTGGCTTTCCAGTACAGATTGACGCAGGCGGTCGCGGTCGCGCGCCGATCGGGCATCGTGATAGGCTGCCCCGTCGCATTCGATACCCAACAGATAGCGGCCGGGCATTTCTGGATCGGCAACGGCAAGGTCGATGAAAAAGCCTGCAAGGCCGACCTGACGGTGGACCTGATAGCCGCGCGCCTGAAGCGCCTTGGCAACCTGCTCCTCAAACACGCTGTCATGATCGCGCCCGGTGCTTTCGGCCATGGTCATCCGGCCGGTACGCGCGAAGTGCAGGAACAGGCGAAAAGCAAACACGCCCTTGCGGCTCTGGGCAAAATCAGGATCGATGTCCTCATCGGTCATTGACGAAAAGACTTCACAGCGCTGCTTTGCACGGCTGATCAGAACGTTCAGGCGTCGCTCGCCGCCCTCTGACCCCAACGGGCCAAAGCGCATCGGCACCCGCCCGCCCGGTGTCGTGGGACCATAACCGACCGAGATGAAAATTACATCCCGCTCATCTCCCTGCACATTTTCAAGGTTCTTGACGAAAAAGGGCTCGGAGTAGTGGGCTTGGAAGAAGGCTTCCACTTCCGGCGTCGCTGAACGGCGCAGCAATTCGAGCTGGTCGAGAATCGCCCGTCGCTGCGACACCGAGAAGGCCGCCACACCGAGAGACAGGTCCGGATGGTCGCGGGCATGAGCAATAATCGCCTTGGCGACGATCTTCGCCTCAAGCTGGTTCGTCCTCGTGCTTCCCGCATCGAACAGCCCTTCTGCGATGTGGTGGAAGCGCAGTCCCATACCCGCTTCGGCAGTGTAAGGGCTAGGCACGATGAACAGCTTGCTCTCGTAAAACTGCCGATTGCTGACGGCAATCAGCGATTGATGCCGACTACGATAATGCCAGCGCAGCATACGCATGGGCAGGCCACGCGCTGAAAACAGCCCAAGGATGCTTTCAATATCGCCGACCCGGCCGCCATCATCGTCATCGTCGTTGCTGGCGTTGCCGGTCATCTTCGAGAAAAAGGCTGTGGGCGGAAGTTGCTTGGGATCGCCCACAACGACAACCTGCTTAGCTCGGGCGACAGCGCCCAGCGCATCCACCGGTTGAATTTGGCTCGCCTCGTCCATCACCAGCAGGTCAAATTCAAACGCGCCGGGGGCAAGGAACTGAGCAACGGAAAGCGGGCTCATCATAAAGACAGGCTTGAGGGCCTGTATGGCCGGTCCCGCCTTTTCCATGAGTTTGCGAATCGGCATGTGGCCGCGCTTCTTCTGCATCTCCGTCCTGAGCGTCCCGAGCGGGCCAACAGGCAGGCCGCCGTCCCGGGCGGGAAGGCGCTGGTGATGCGCGCGCGCGACCTCCAAACTGGCAGAAGCGATCCGCTGACGATCAAGATCGGCAAATTCACGCGCTAGGCGGCCATGCAACGTTCCATCGAAACGGCCAAGCTCGGGATGTTCACGGACTTGGTCGGCGTGGACCGCCTCAAAATAGGCCATTTCAAAAGCCGGTATGACCGCTTCAGGCACCAATCGCCCATCCTCAAGCCGCGCCACAACATCGCTGCACCCCAATGCACGGGCACGGTCAGCACGATCACGGTAAGCTACCCATTTCGACAATTGCTCGCCGCCAGTGGCCCATTCTTCAAGCCGCTGACGGAGCTGAACGAATGACACTGCCGCCAGATCTGAAGTCCCGAGAGCAGCGGAGGTATCGCAATGCAGATCACCCATCAGCCCGCTGATATCCGCAACGAAACCCTCACCGTCACGTTCGAGCCCATTGGCGACGGGCTCCAGCGCTTGCCGGTCCACGACACGACTGGCCAGCATCCGAATGTCGCCATTGCCGTTGATCCAATTGGCCATGGAACTGAGGTCCGCCCAGGCCGATGCACATCCTTGCCAATTGACGTCAAACGCCGATTGCCCCAGACTCTCATTATCAGCGAGGCTTGCAGCGCGGCGCTGCCCTTCTGCAAGATCGTCCAGCGTCTCAAGGCGAAGGTTCAGGTCGGTTGGAACCTCAACCGCGACCACCGCGCTTGCCTGATCGGCTGCATTGAAATCGCAAACCGCGCCATGCAGGGCTGACAAATCTGCCCGCTCTGCCGTCAAGGCGTCGCCAAACATCAGCTCTTGAGAAGGCAAATCGTTCCAAAGCATATCGATCACGGGCAAAACTTCAGCCAGCAGGGCTTCCGTGCGCGCCATACGCATACCGATTTCATCACGGTCGGGACGTTTGGCTGCGACAATTCGAGGCTCCGCGCCCAACCCCTTCAGCGACCGCATCCATTCCACCAACGCAAACAGCGCCGTTGAAGCTGAGCGATCGCCGCGCCAATCGCTTCCGAAAGCGCTCCGCGCGAAAGTCTCATCACTTTCAATGGCACGCCGCGCAATCTGCCCTTCGGCCAGCGCATCGAGTTGACTGAGAGTTTCATCCAGCGGCTGATCCGGATTGGTCAGGACGGTACGAACGAGGCGGTTGGCATTGCGCCAATTGCCACTCAAGATTTTGAAGAAGCCGGTGCCATGCGATGCCAATGTCGCCCGCGCCGTTCTCAACTCCATCGACCATGCCGCTTCGACAAGCCCGCTGCCAATTGCACCACGAGCCGCTTCGAGCCGCTGCACGGCCTCGGCTATGTCGCCCGCGCGTTCAACACCATTGTCCCACAAGTCGGCAGCAAAGGCATCTGCGCTGACTTCCGGCGCAGCCACCACACGCTCACCCACACGCAAAAAGCGCTTGATGTCGGCGAATGTCACGGGAGCTTCACGCCCCATGGATCGCGCGAGCGCATCAGCCTCGGCCTTCAGGCGTGGCAACTTTTCTACCAGCAAAGACAGTCGGGCGAATGCTGCGGGCGAGAAGGTGGCAGGGAGTTTTCCGAGTTGCAGACGCGCGTCCGCAAGATCCGTTTCCCATGCGGCGTCGCTGTAGGTTGGCGCCAACTTGGTCCTCAGCGAGGCGTAGCGCGTGCCGGTGTCAAGCAGGTCGGCAATATCCTGGCCCCGGTCATCCCATGCGGGCGAGCCGAGAGCCTGCGCAGACAAGGGCGGTGCACTGGCAATCCGCCACGCCAATGCGATCAGCGTATCCGTTTCCTGCAAACTGGGCGCCGCATTGCGTTCGAGAGTCGCGGCGAGCGCGGCCTGATCGGCATCGAATTGATCCAGCCGTTCCGCCAGCGCGACAAAGCGACTGGTAAATCGTTCGACCTCCATGGGGGAAGCAGAAGCCAGCCCAACGCCGCGCCAGACATGATCGGCAGGTTTGCCGATCACCTCAACCCGCTCGACCAACTCGGCCAAGATGCCGTGCCGTTCAGCGAAACCGTCTGCCGACCATGTTTCAGGAGCATCAAGCGCAATGTCGTTGGGCTGTTCGCCGCCTAGCCGCAAGCGGGCCAACTGTCCGATCACCTGATAAGGGGTCAACGCACTGGTCGCATGGAGTCGGTGCATACGCGCGGCATGGTCGTTCAGCAGGTCTCTGGCCTCTGTCAGACGCGCATGGAGCGAGCCCGGATCGCTGCCCTTCGGCGCGCCCAATTCCCATGTCCGGCGCAGTTCATCCAGCACTGCACGTTTGTTCGCCTTATTGCTATGCAGTTCCAGACAGGCATCGCCAACGCCCGTGGCATCGAGCCTGCGCTTCACAACCTCTAGCGCAGCCATCTTCTCTGCGACAAAAAGCACCGTTTTGCCGTCGGCGACGGCCGAGGCAATAATATTGGCGATTGTCTGGCTCTTTCCTGTTCCAGGCGGCCCCTGAATCACCATGTCCCGACCGCGACGGACCTCATGCACAGCCAGAGCCTGACTGCTGTCGCTGTCCAGGATATGCAGCATCTCTGCCGGCGGAATGAAGGGATCGATCTTAGCGTCTTCAGGTATCATCTCGTCGGCACTATCAAACCCATCGGCGAGCAAACCACGCACCAGCGGCCTTTCGCTAATCCGCGCATGATCCGGCCAGGTTGCCGGATCGAGATCCCGATACATCAGGAATTTGGCGAAAGAGAAAAAGCCGAGTGCCATATCGTCATGCAGGACTGCCCAGCCGACCTTCGCCGCGACCGCATCGGCAACCTCGTCCATGTAGGCGATCGGCTCGAAATTGTCGGTCGCCTCAAACGCGGGCAGACGAATACCATGCACCCGGTCAAGGTAGGCTTCGAGCGAAAGGTTGGAGGCGAACTCTTCTGGCCGCGCGCGAAGTTTGAATTTCTCACCGGCATTGCCGCGCTCCAGAGATACTGGGATCAAAAGTAGCGGCGCGAAGCGAATGTTGGCAGCGTTGGTGGGGTCAATCCATTTGAGCATGCCGAGTGTCAGATAGAGAATGTTGACGCCCTGCTCCTCTTCCAACGTTCGCGCGTCAAAATACAATTCGAGCAGGCGCTTCTGGAGCCCTTTAGGAGTCAGTCGGGTTTGCAGACGGGTGTCGGCGTGGCGGCCGAAAACGCCACGCTCGTCAGCAACGTCATCTTCAGGCTGGGCAAGATCCAAAATCTCATCCGAATCGTCCGCCGCCGCCTCGCCGACATCTGTATCGTGTGCTGCTTTTCCGGCCAGAAATGTAAAAACCTTGGCTTCACGAACGAGCAGCCTGAATATCTCAGCGCTTTTCTCGTCGACAATTTCTATCGATCGGGCACTTTTCGAGGCGCGCGGCAGATTGAGCAGTCTGTTGCGAGCGGAAAGATCGAGCAACTCCATACGAGCGCGATCCAACTTTTCCGTGATCGGCAGATCGCTTTGGAACACCGAAGTCGTCTCGACATCGGACTGCGGAATCATAGTTGTGGCCATGGAATACCCCCTAGGCCCATCGTGCTAATTATGCTTTCTTAAGTCCAGCGATTAATCTGTTAGGTGTCGCTTGGGGGTATGTGACACCGCCGGTCGAAATTAACCATGTCGTTCTCGCAGTTAGCGGACTCAAAGCCAGAGGGCATCATGGTCAGTATTGGCAGCAGGGCGACGTTCACTCTCATCCGGATGCTAAGGCCTTTAACTTGCGCGCCGCTAAGCGCTGATCTAACTGAAGGCATATTGGTTCCTGACGGTCGCCCAAGTCGTCCGCAAATTGTGAAATGCTGCCCAGGGGTGGCCGGTCAGTTGCTATCATTCTGAACTGCGGCCCGACTGGGCATGTGCCTCTGACGATCCGTTGAAAATTTGTGGGGCCATCCTGCCCGCCGCTTTCGCGCCGTCCATGACCAGGCTCCAGGGCTCCTCCGGCGCCCCCGGACCACAATTCTGCGTTCCGTCCCTTCGGGTGACGATCCTTTGTCCAAAGTCCTGAAGTTCTGCTGACGCCGCGCGTGCCGCACGGCGGCGTTGGTGTGGCCTTCCCCTCGGATCGCGGGTGGGCGGCGCGCCCTTTTGGGCGGTCCCGTCCGGGCTGCAAGCCGGTCATGCTTCCCGGCTCCTCCACGCTGTTGCGGCCGGAGGTGCAGCCCGGACCTGTGGTCCCGCCCTGTCCGGCGCTGGTGCCGCCCACCCACGCTCCAAGGGGAAGCCGATGTGGTTTGGGGTGGCGCAAGGAGGATACCATGCGTCAGACAAGCAAATGTCGCGTTGCGGGCGAGGGTGAAGCACCGCGCGGCGGGAACCGTAATGCCCTTTACGATGAAGTGACAGCAAAGATCATTGCTCAGCTTGAGGCGGGCCGCTTTCCATGGGTGCAGCCATGGGGGACGGTGGAAGGTGTGGGGCAGGGCGGCCTGTGTCCCGCGCTGCCGCATAATGCGCTGACCGGCAGGAGCTATTCAGGCGTCAATGTCCTGTTGCTCTGGGGCAGCGTGATCGAGGGCGGCTATCCCTCCCAAGGCTGGCTGACCTTTCGGCAGGCGCTGGAAGCAGGCGGGAATGTCCGCAAGGGCGAGAAGGGCGTGACGGTGGTCTATGCCGACCGCTTCACCCCGCAGGCCGAGAAGGCACGCGCGCAGGAAAGCGGCGAGGATGCAAGGTCGGTTCCCTTCCTCAAGCGCTTTACCGTCTTCAATGGTGCGCCGTAACGGCGGAAGTATAAAGGAGCTCTACCATGAGTAGATGATCTTGCTGGCTATAGATCATGCCCACT
>NZ_JABGCB010000030.1 GCF_013149295.1 Novosphingobium sp. SG751A | reverse complement strand
CGGATGACCCTTGACGGCAAGGCGCAGAATATTGCGCCCGATGCCGAATATCCCCGGCTCTACGCCCGTTTTGCCAGCCTGATTGATGCGGGGCAAAGCGATGTCGATGCCCGGCCCCTGACGCTGGTGGCCGATGCGATGATGCTGGGCAGCCACCATTCCCTCCCCCCTTTCGAGTTCTGACACCATGACCAGCTCTTTTCCCCCGCTAGACCGCCGCCGTGTCCTTGCCGCCTCGCTGGCGGCGGCCTCGGGCTTTGCCTACGCCGATCAGGCGCTGGCCAAGGCCGCCGTTCAGACGGCCCCGCCCGCACCCTCGCCCCGCCGCGAAGTGGTGCTCGACGATGGCTGGCGCTTTCACCTTGGCCATGCCGCCGATCCGGCGCGCGATTTCGGTTTCGGCAATTGGGGGCGCACCTATGCCAAGCCGGGCTTTGATGTGGCCGAAACGGTCAAGCCCGATTTCGACGACAGCGCATGGGAACAAGTGCGCGTGCCCCATGACTGGGCCAGCGCCCTGCCCTATGCCCCGCCCGCCACCATGGAAAAGGGGCGCGAAGATTTCATCGCGGGCCATGGTTTCCGTGCCATCGGCCGCGACTTTCCGCAAAACAGCGTGGGCTGGTATCGCCGCACCCTGCCGGTGGGCGCGCAGGACAAGGGCCGCGCGGTCTGGCTGGAATTTGACGGGGTGTTCCGCAATGCCGTGGTGATCGTCAACGGCTATATCGCGCATGAAAATACGGGCGGCTATGCCCCGTTCCGCGTCAATATCGCCGATTTCCTGAATTATGACGACAAGCCCAATCTGCTGGTCATCCGCGTCGATGCCAGCCTTGGCGAAGGCTGGTTTTACGAGGGCGCGGGCATCTATCGCCATGTCAGGCTGGTTTCGGCCGCGCCTTGCCATATCCCGCAATGGGGCGTGTGCGTGCGGGCCGAGCCGCGTGGGCAAGGCGCGACGCTTTCGGTGTCGACCGATCTGGTCAATCCGGGCGCTTCGGTTCAGCTTCGCTATCGGGTGGTGGCTCCCGATGGCGGCGTGGCGGCGGCGGGAGATGGCCCCGCCGTCGCCGTTGCCGGCAAGGCGGCGGTGGAACACACCATTGCCATCCCGCGCGCGCGCCTGTGGTCGCTCAAAGACCCCGCGCTCTATCGCCTCATCAGCGAAGTGGTGGTCGCGGGCGAGGTTGTCGACCGGGTGGAAACCAGCTTTGGCGTGCGCTCCTTGCGTTTCGACGGGCGAACGGGGTTTTTCCTCAATGGCGCGCCGGTCAAATTGCTGGGCGTGTGCAACCATCAGGACCATGCGGGCGTGGGCACGGCCATTCCCGATGCGCTGCACCGCTGGCGCGTGGCCCAGATGCAGGAGATGGGCGCCAATGCTTGGCGCAGCGCGCATAATCCGCCCTCGCAGGCCCTGCTCGACCTGTGCGACGAGATGGGAATGCTGATGATCGCCGAAACAAGGCTGAACAACACCAGCCCCGAGGCGATGGACGAACTGGAGCGGATGATCCTTTCCAGCCGCAACCATCCCTCGATCATCCTGTGGTCTGTGGGCAATGAGGAAGGGCATCAGGGCACCCCGCGCGGGCGCAACATCTCGGCAAAGCTGGCGGCGCGGTGCAAGGAACTGGACCCCACGCGCCAAACCACGCAGGCCATGGACAGCGGATGGCACGAGGATGGCGCGGCGCGCGCGGTGGATGTGGTGGGCTTCAACTATCGCACCGACAAGATCGCCGCCTTCAAGGCCAAATATCCCGACACGCCGGTGATCGGCACCGAAACCGCCAGCACCGTTGCCACGCGCGGCGAATATGCCAATGACGCCGCGCGCCATATCGTGCGCGCCTATGACACCGAGGCGCCGTGGTGGGCCAGCACCGCCGAGGCGTGGTGGACCATCGCCGCCAAGGATCCGGGCATTGCGGGCGGTTTTATCTGGACCGGCTTTGATTATCGCGGCGAACCCACGCCCTATGCGGCATGGCCTTCGGTGTCCTCCTATTTCGGCGCGGCCGATATTTGCGGGTTCCCCAAGGACAATTACCATTACTATCGCGCATGGTGGCGGCCCGAGTTGCCGCAGGTCCATCTGTTGCCCCACTGGAACTGGGCGGGGCGCGAAGGGCAGCCCATCGAGGTCTGGGCCCATGGCAATTGCGCGCAGGTGGAATTGCGATTGAACGGGCGCAGCCTTGGCCGCAAGGACATGCCGCGCAACGGGCATCTGGCATGGCAGGTGAATTATGCGCCCGGCGTGCTGGAGACGATTGGCTATGACAAGGCCGGACGCATCGCTGCGCATGACCGGCGGGTGACGGCGGGAGCTCCGGCCTCTTTGCGCCTTTCCGCCAATGCCACGCGCATCAGGGCCGATGGCGCGGATATGGCCATCATCCGGGCCGAAGTCTTCGACCGCGCAGGCAATCCTGTGCCGACAGCCGCCGTGCCTATCCGTTTCGCCTTGAGCGGGCCGGGGCGCGTTTTGGGCACCGGCAATGGCGACCCCACCGACACCGCCCCCGACCACGGCCTCGATCGCCGCACCTTCAACGGGCTGGCGCAGGTTCTGGTTCAGGCCGACAGGAGCGCCGGACAGATCACTCTTACCGCGCAGGGCGACGGGCTGGCCCCGGCCCGGCTTGACCTGTTTGCCCATACTCTCTGAAAGATTTGCAACCATGGCCCTTGAACTTCTTGCTGCCGCGCTGCTGGCTTCGTCCGCGCCCAAACTCTATCTTGGCGCGGATCTGTCCTTCACCAACGAAATGGAAGATTGCGGCGCGGTCTTTCGCGAGGGCGGCAAACCTGTCGATCCCTTTGTGCTGACCAAGGCGCATGGCGGCAACATCATGCGCGTGCGGATCTGGAACGCGCCGGGCTGGACCAAATACAGCACCTATGAGGATGTGCTCAAAACCATCCGCCGCGCCCATGCGGCGGGGCTGGAGGTGCTGCTGGACTTCCACTATTCCGACGATTGGGCCGATGGCGAAAAGCAGATCGCGCCCGCCGCATGGGCGAAACTGTCCACCGACGATCAGGTCAAAGCGCTGCATGATTACACGCGCGAGATCCTCGACGCTCTGGCCAAGGAGGGCCAGTTGCCCGCCTTCGTTCAGGTGGGCAATGAGACGAACCCGGAAATGCTGGGCGGGACCAAGGATGGCAAGATCAACTGGGAGCGCAATGCGCGCCTGATCAACGCAGGCGTTGCCGCCGTGCGCGAGGCGGCCAAGGCCCATGCCCATCCAATGAAGGTGATGCTGCATATTGCCCAGCCGGAAAATGTCATCGGCTGGTTCGATGATGCGACGGCGGCCGGGGTGATGGACTATGACATCATCGGCATCAGCTATTATTCCAAATGGTCGAAATACAACCTGTCCGGTCTGGGCAAGGTGATCGACGCAGCCCACAAGCGCTATGGCGCAGACGTGTGGGTGGTGGAAACGGCCTATCCGTTCACCAACGAATATGGCGACACGACCGGCAACCTGCTGGGTTCGGATTCGGCCCTGCCAGAATATCCCGTTACCCGCGAGGGGCAGGCCCGCTATATGGAGGATCTGACCAAGCTGGTGGTGGCCAATGGCGGCAATGGCGTGGTCTATTGGGCGCCCGACCGGGTTTCGACCGGATGCAAAACGCGCTGGGGCGTGGGGTCCGACTGGGAGAATGCCGCATGGTTCGACATCAAGCGGCATGAGGCATTGCCCGTGATGCGCTTTATGGAAATGACGCGGAAATAAGGCCGTCCGGCCAAACCGAAAAGGGCCGCGAGGAGCAATCCTTGCGGCCCTTTTGCTGTGAGAGAGTTGGAAGGGCCGCCGGTTTGCGCGCCGGCGGCCCTTCGAAATCAAAACTTGACCGTCACATCGGCCAGATAGCTGGGACCGTACTTTTCATAACGCGCGATCTGGTTGGGATCGTTGGCGTAATAGAAACGCGCGGCCTGATTGGTCAGGTTGTTGGCCTGAACGCGCAAGGAGATCGCCTTGGTGATCGCATAGGACACGCTGGCCCCCACAATCGTCTCGCTCTCCATCCGCGTCAGCTTCGAAGCGTCCCAGCCAAAGATCACGGTCTGCGGGCTGTGATGCTTGATGCCGATGCGCGCGTCCACGCCATGGCCCGAATACCACAGGTCGAACTGGCTGGTGAATTTGGCCATGCCCACGGCGGGCAGCGGATTATAGGTGGGCGTCATTTCCTTCAGATTCGAATCCACCAAGGCAACATTGGTGTAGACCCCGAAATTGGACAGGCCCGGCACAAACCAGAACGGCGTAGAGAGCGAAAGCTCCGCACCGGTGATATAGCCGCCCTTGCCATTGGCCGGGCCGGTGATCGTATAGGTCGTGCCCGCAATGGTCGTGGGATATTGGGTATAGCCGACATTGCTGTCGACATCCTTATAGTAACCCGCCAGCGCGATCACCGCATCCTTGTGGAAGTAATATTCAAGGCTGAGGTCGCCCTGCGTGGCCATGAAGGGTTTGAGGTTCGGATTGCCCGCGCTGCCCGAGAGGTAGGAGGGCGGATAGTAGGACAGGTTCTGGCTGGCGCGCAATTCGTCGAGCGGCGGACGGCTGAGCACCCGCGCCACGCCTGCGCGCAGCTTGAGCTTGTCCATCAGGTCAAAGTTCAGGTTGAGGCTGGGCAGCACGCGGAAATAGTGGTTGGGCGCATAGACCGGATTATAGGTCGTGACATTGGCGCTGCCGTTCCACGAGGTTACGCCCTGATAGGCGCTCGAACCTGTGCTGACATCGACCATGCGCACGCCAAGGTTGCCGTAATAGGGCACCGCGCCCAGCTCGCCCCCCAGTTCGGCCATGGCATAGGCTTCAAAATCATCCTCACGCACGCGCCAGTACTGGGTCTTGTCCTGCGTCGCCCCGGCCAGATTGAGCGAGGAAATCGCATCATAATTGGCATAGAGCATGTTGGGGAAGCTGAAGCCGCCGCCCGAAATGTTGAAGGACGAAAAGCTGGGCGTGCCCGACAGATTGACCGTGCCGCCGGTCAGCGAGTTGAAGCTCTTGACCCGGTTCGAATAGCGCAGGCCCGCGTTCAGAGCCGTGATGATCCCGCCATGCAGCTTGTAATTGAAATCCATCGCCATCGCGCCCAGCGTGTCGAGCAGCCTTTGCGGACCGGTAAGGCCCGTGCCGGCATAGGACTGGGCCGAAGGGTTGGTGACATCCGTCGCGGTCGAGATCGAGGGCACAGCACCGGCGGCAGTGTTGAACGTCACGCTCTGGGGCCAGACATTCCATTCCTGCGCGGCCCAGACATTGTTGCGGCGGGCCTGCGAATAGGATGCGTCGAACTTCACCGTCACATCATCGGCGCGATAGCGGGCGTTCAGGCCCGTCGCCAGCAGGTTTTTTTCCTCGGTATATTTGGCGATCACATTCGTGACAGTGGTTTTGTAATTGCTCACGGTCGCGCCAACGATATCATTGCCCGCCAGCGTGAACTGGCCCGCGCCATAGGTGTCGTCAGGTAGCGTGCCGCCCCAGTCGCCCCAGCCGCCATGCCATTGCTGGAACTGGTTCTCGTTGATCTTCACATTGGAATAGAGGAAATCGGCGTTGATATCCCAGTGATCGTTCGGCTTCCATTGCAGGCCCGCGCTGGTGCTCCAGCGCTCCTCGATCAGCGCCTTGACCTCGGCCTGCGCGCCCCATGGGGCATTGATGGACTTGCCGTTATAGGTGGGCGGGCTGTTGCCCGCGTCGGCATTGTTATAGCCCCAGCCCTGGAACGAGGAATAGCCGTTCTTCTGCTTCTGATACGTCCCGCCCAGCGACAGTCCCAGCGTATCGCTCAGGCGCGTCACATATTGCAGGCTGCCGCGCGTGCCCACGGTGTCATAATTGGGGATGCGGAAACCCGGATCATTCATCTGCGCCCCGGCGCGCAGCGTCAGGCGCGGGCCGGAATAGTCGAGCGGGCGGATCGTGCGGATGTCGATCGTGGCGGCCACACCGCCCGCGATCAGATCGGCGCCCTGCGACTTATAGACGGTCACGCCCGACACCGCTTCGGAAGGATAGATTTCCCAGCGGACATTGCGGTCCGGCTCGGAGGATGCCACCTCGCGCCCGTTGACAAGGCCCAGCACCAGACGAGGCCCAAGGCCGCGCACAGAAGCCTGGCTGGCATTGCCGCGGTCGCGCGTGGCCGTCACGCCCGGCAGGCGGGCCAGCGCGTCGGCGATGGTCACGTCGGGCAAAACGCCGATATCCTTGGAGGAAATCGTCTCGGTCACAACGGCCGAAGCGCGCTTGGCCGAGATGGCGTCACGCAGCGAGGCGCGCAGGCCCGTGACCACGATATCCTGGGGTGCGGGCTCATCGGCGGCGAACGCGGGGCCGGCGCCCACAACCAAAGCCAGAGCGCTCACCATGGTGGCGCCATATGGTTTGCGAATCACGAATACCCTCCCTTAAGGCTTAGCTTCAAGTGTTTTCAAATCTCATTTATAAGATAAATAAGCTCATACTAATAGGTCTGTCAATAAGCTTGCGCTTTTTTCGACCAAACCTCTTGAATTGCACCAAAAATTGGCTCCGATCTGTAATTGCAGAGCTTGGCGGTGTGACCCCTTGAGGGCTTCATGGATCTGTCCGCACTGACCGAGGCGGAGCTTGGTCGTGCTGTATCGGGTCTCACAGAGATGGAGTATCGCGGCGGTTGCGATTTTCATTGGCTGGAAGCGCAATCCCTTCACGTAAGATGGCTTGATCGGGGTCTAGCCTGACCTCGCGTATCGAGGGAAGGAGTGAGAGCGATGACACATTTCGTAGGTCTTGATGTCTTTTTGAAGGAGACATCGGTGTGCGTGGTGGACGAAACTGGCAAGGTCCTGTGCGAACGCAAGGTGCCAACCGAGCTCGATGAGATTGCCGTTCTTCTGACGTCGGTCGGCGGCGATTATGTCCGGGTTGGGATGCACGGCCCGGTAGCTATAGCAGTTGCCTTCTGACAAACCGCTTCGGCTTTCATGCAAGCCGCGCTCGATAGCCGCCGGACCGATTATGCCCTATAAGCCCTCAATCGCTGTCGGTGCTGTTATGCGCATATTGTTGATTGAGGACGATCTTCCATTAGCCACCGCGCTTGGGCAATGTCTGGCCGATGCCAGCATGGCCACGGACCACGCCTCCACCCTTGAAGAGGCAGCCCTCCTGCTTTCGACCAACACCTATGCAGCGGTGGTGCTGGATCGCGGCCTGCCCGATGGCGATGGCCTGACCCTGCTCCATCGCCTGAGGCAGAAAGGAGACGGCACAGCAACCGTCGTGCTGACCGCGCGCGGCGATGTGCAGGCTCGCATCGCCGGGCTGGATGCCGGGGCCGATGATTACATGGCCAAGCCCTTCTCCCCGGACGAACTGGTGGCTCGAATTCGCGCAGTGCTGCGACGCAACGGCAGCTTTCAGGGGCGCGAAATGGCTTGCGCGAATCTGCTTTTCGATCTGGACAATCTTTCGCTCAGGATTGACGGAAAATTGGCCCTCCAAACAACATGCGATCGCGCTGTTTCTGGGTGCCTTCAGCGTAAAATTGCGCAAACCATGGCTGCCCACCATCAACCGGCGGCCTGCGCAATATGATCGACTTTTCCGCCCCGGCTGCGGCCTGCATCTTGGTGCGGAAGTTCAGATGGTCGAACATGCGCAGCGCCTCGATCGCATAGGCCGTCGCCACCCGCGCATCGCCGATCTGGAACAGATGATCGCCATTGCCCTCCTCGCCGCTGACTGACAGGTTAGACGATCCGGCAAAGACCTTGGCGGTCGGCAGGTTAAAGTCGGTAACTACGAATTTGTGGTGGATGGTGATCCCCTGCCCGCCGCTCCATTCCGACTTGAACGGTTCGGGCGCGCGATCGGCCAGATATTCGAAATCCACCAGCCCGGTCGAACCATCGGGTTTGGTGAGTTTCAATCCGGTCTTGCGATTGGCAATGCCATAGCTGAACAGAGGCTTGCCTTCGAGCCGGTCCAGCGCCTGACGCACCGGCCCCTTGCTGTCCTGATTGAGGAAGGCAACGGCAAAGAATACGCTGGACGTCGCCTGATCAATGGCCGCCGCAACAGGCGAGAGTGACATGTCGAAACCCTCGGAATGAGGCGAATAGCAGCCTCGGACATTGGTCCCCGTCGGAAGGTTCCCGGCGGCGTGCCATGTGTCGGGAAATGTGCCCGCCTTCCATGCGGATGGCCCCTGAAGGGCAAGTTCGAAGGCCTGCACGAACCAGTCGACCACCTCGGGCGCGGTGAACAACAGCATGTTGTTGGCCTGAATATAAAGCCCACGGAAAGAAAAATTGGTCGAGCCGCCGATGGCCTGCTCCGCATTGCCGTTGCGGTAAAGGATCAACACCTTGTGATGCTGCAGATGGACGAAATGGTGCCGCACCACCACCGCGCCCGCCGCCGCAAGGCGGGCAGCGGCGCGACTTTCAGAACTGGTGTCGTCCTTGTGATCGGCGGAATTGTCGATCAGGATACGCAAGGTGGGGCTGGCAGAACTGCCTCGCTGCGCGACAGCTTCGAGCGCGGCAATGAGATCAGGCTCATTGAGATCATAGGCCATCACATCGAGCCGGGTCGCGGGATCAGTCGCCGCAGCCAACATCTGCTGCATCAGATCGTTGGCTTTGCCCGAAAGCCAGGCATAGGCACCAGCAGGCGCCGCGCTTTTGTCGAAATCATAACCCGCCGCGCCATTGATGGGCAGTATTCTGGCGCGGGCAGCCCCATCAGGAAACTTCTCGACAAAGGCCTGCGAGGAAGCAAAATTACGGGTGAAGCCGATATCGACAACGCCCGGCACCGTCTCGTCGAACAGAGAGATCTCGCCCGCCACCTTGTCGCCTTCATGCAGGGTTCCGACCGCATCCATGTACATAGCGGTCACCTGATAACGGTAGGTGCCCGGTTTGGGGTCCTGCGGAAAATGTATCCAGCGGAAGGTCTGAAGCGGCGCTTCGCTGGTGGGGAATTGCCGAAAGCCGGTCACATCCGCCTGCGCCGGATAGGCGAAGGCAAGCCGGTTGCGCAGAAAGGTGAAGTCGTTCGCCCCGGGAGACTGCACCGCAATCGCAAAGCCAACAAAGTCGGCGGCCGGCTGGGGATCGATGTTCATCCCGATCAGGCACATACGCTCCCCACGCCACAGGTTAACGTTAAGAGTTCCGCTGCTCACCGAAACTGTCGCCATGATTGCCCCCCTTGCGCCTCCTCACCAAGGCAGGCTCACTTCTATCGCGAGATTGTTTCGTTTTCCATCGGCCCGCAAAAGGTATGCTCCCAGAGACGACATCAGGTCGAAAACGGGCATCGTCGCTATTAGCGAGCACTGGGACCAAACCTTGACGGCAAGCTGCGGCTCCCCATGCCCGTCACCTCCAAACGTAATTCCGGCCAGAAGCGCGGATGCAAGGTCCTAATCTCGCCAACAGCGTCATCCCTCCCGCACCTTCGGTCTACATCGATGGCAAATAATTAAAAAGAGAGATGACAGGCCGACACATGCGTGGGGTTATGAATTAGCAGTCCGGCGTGACAAATCGGACCGACCGCCTTAGAGGAGTGGCTCCTGAAAGTTCCCGGGGCGATGATGATACCCGTCGATGACAAACATGCCGCGCAGCCCATCGTCGCGGCGGCTCTGGACCTGATCGCATCTCATGGCCTGACCGAGCTGACACTGCGCCCGCTGGCCGAAAAGGTCGGCATGAGCCTCAACGCGCTGACCCAGACGATGGGGTCGAAAGAGCAATTGCTGGCGCAGGTCATCGCTCACGCCATGGAGCAGGACCGGCTGTTTCGCGAAGGCTGGCAGAAGCGTCTCGGGGCGATGGCGCCGGTCGGGCCGGGCCTGCGCGCGGTGCTGGCCGAAACCATCCTCGACGACTGGGTGGTCGGGCATCGCCCCCTCGCCTGCCTGCTGATCGATATGGTGCAGGAGGCCGGGCGACAGGAGGGTTGCCCGGCGGCGCTGGGCGCTTGGCTGGATGCGGCGGGGCTGTTCTGGGCCGAGGTGCTGTTTGGCGATCCGCGTCAGGCCGATGCGGCGCTGGGCTATATGCTGGATGAAGCGGGCTTTTCGCTCTTCGCCCATGCCGATCCGGCCTACCGTATGCTGCGCGCGCTGTGCCTCCATCGTTTCACCGGTGGGATCTACCCCCAACCCGACGAGGATATCGGCACGGGCCGCCATCTGGAACAATGGATCGCCGCGCTGGAGCCCGAACAGACCTATCCCGACACGCCCGACCGCAGCAAGCGCGGGCTGATCGCGGCGCAGGCTGGGCACCTGATTGTCACGCAGGGGCTGGAGGCGCTGACCCATCGCTCGGCGGCGGCGGCGGCCGGGACGCCGGCCTCCACGGTGGTCTATCATTTCGGGACGCGCGATGATCTGATGGTGGCCGCGCTTCACGCGGTTGTCACGAATTTCCGGCATAATCTGGCCGAAAACTTTGGTCGGCCGCACCCCTTTCATGCCCATTACGATTTTTCCCGCGATCTGGTCAGGGCAACCTCGATCATTGCCCTTGCCGCCGCCCGGCATCCGGGGCTGGCCCATCACGCGCTCGACATGCGGCGGCGGCGCGGGGAAAACATCGTCACATCGGTGCTGTGGGACATGGGCCTTCCGCATGGGCGGACGGCGGATCGCTGCACCTCGCAAGTGGCCTCGGTCGCGCTGTTCGGGATGCGCATGGTGGCCATGGCGCGCGGGCTGGACGAACATCAGGTGCTGCTGGGCGCCTTTACCCGCTTGGCCGAGGTCTGCCGCTAAGGGCGTCCCGGCCCGATGACGCAGGACGAAACCCCGCCCGGTCGCATGGAAATACTGGCGCTCTCGCTGCCCAGCTTCGTCTTTTCCGGCTATGAACTGGCGCGTAAGACCTATCTGCCGGTGCTGCTGGCCGGGGCGGCGGGGTTGGACATGGCGCGCACTGGCCTCATTCTCACCGTCGTTAACGGATGGAGCATTCTGGTCGAGGTGCTGTTCGGCATGGTCTGCGATATGGCGCCCGATCCGCGCTGGCGGCGTGGCTTCTGGGTGGTGGTCGGAACCGTACTGCAATGGGCGGGCGGAGCGGTCCTGTGGTTTGCGCCGCCGCAGGGGCGGTCGGTTGCTGGCTGGCTGCTGGGATTGCTGCCGCTGGCCGGCGGTTGGGTGCTGTCCAATCTGGCGCATGGCGCGTGGGCGCTCGAACGCTCCAGCGGTATCGTCGCGCGGGGGCGCATCTTTGGCGCCCGCGCTCAGGCCGGGATGGCCGGATCAATCCTCTTTGCCACGGCCTTGCTGTGCAACAGGCATGGGGCAAGGGTTGCCGATGATTTCTATGTCATCCTCTTGCTGACGCTGGCCGAGGCGCCGCTGGTGCATGGCTGGCTGATCTGGCGCGTCAGGCAACAGGGCAGCGCCATCGCCACGCCCCGGCTCGATTGGGCCGGTGTGTTCAAACCCTTTCAGGTCTGTGTCGCCTCTCCGGCGGATCGCCGACTGGCGGCCCTATTCTTCTTGGTGGGCGCGCATATGGCCGTGATCGGCAGCAGCTTTCTGTTCATTGCCCACCACCGCCTCGGCCTGCCGGATTGGGGAACGCCGGGCATTCTGGCGCAGGCGCTGGCCGCGATGGTGGGCACGGGCATTGCGCCGGGCTTGCTGCGGCGGGTGGCGCCCTTGCCGATGCTGGCGGGGGTGTTTGCGATCAATCTTGCGCTCGCGCTGGCCCTGCCCTGCCTGCCGCCCGGACAGGTCGCGCCGCTGCTGCTCTGGTCGGCGGGCACCGGAGCCACCATGGCGGTGGATTTCATGCTGCTGCGCGTGGTGCTGGGGCAAAGGCTGGATCGGGATTGCGGGCGCCATGGCGATGCGCCTGCCGCCGCTTTTTATGCCGGTTTTCATCTGCCCTTCAACATCGGGGCGATGGCGGGCACGGCGCTGCTGTTTCGCGGGGTGGCATGGACCGGCCTGGAGGATGGCGGATTTGGGCTGGCATGGCTGACCTGCGGGCTAGCGGGCCTGTGTCTGGTATCGGCGATAGGCTGTGTGGTGTCGTTGTGGCGGGCGCTGGGGGTGGAGAGCATGGGTGCAGCACCGAAACTGTACATTCGTATTTTTATAAAGATAAAATGGCTTATATGGACTGAACATTCGTCTCAATAATGTCATCTACACCGCATAATCGGACCCCAACGCAACTTGGGGTATCGAATCATGACCAGTCTCCGCCGCCGGGCTTCTCTCACGCCCGCCTTACTGCTTGCTGCCACGGCCATGACGGCCATTCCCATGGCCGCCCACGCGGAAAGCGCCGCAGATGCCGCGCCTGCCGAGGCCCACGCCGACGCCAATACCCAGCCCGCGCTGGACCAGATCCTCGTCACGGCGGAGCGCCGTCAGGAAAGGATGCAGAATGTCCCGATCTCGATCATCTCGCTGAGCGGGGATGCCTTGCAGAACAGCGGTTATCAGTCGCTGACCGACCTGCAATATACCACGCCGGGCCTGACCTATGACCCGACGCAGGGCGCCGCTTTCCAGATTCGCGGCGTCGGCTCGACTTCGTTTGACTTTTCCAACGCCAAATCGGTCAATGTCGTGGTTGACGATGTGGTGATGGACGCCCAGCGCGATCTGGGCATCACCGGTTTGGTCGACATCGAGCGCGTGGACGTGCTGATGGGGCCGCAGGGCACGCTGTTCGGCAAGAACTCGACCTCGGGCGTTATCGCCATCACGACCGTCAAGCCCAAACTGAACGACTTTTCCGGCAAGGTCTATGCCAGCTATGGCGAGCGCAACGACCGCACGATCAACGGCACGCTCAATATTCCGCTTGGCCAGAAAGCCGCGCTACGCATCAGCGCCTTTGACGTGGGTCAGGACGGCAAGGGGCGCTATGTCACGCTCAACCGCAATCTGGGCCGGGTCGATGAATTTGGCGTGCGCGCCAAATTGCTGTGGCAGCCGGTTGACGATCTGGAAGTGATCGCGGCGGGCGAATATACACACCACTTTGACACGTCCGTGCGCACCGCCGTGGGCGGCCCTGCCGGCACCAGCTTTGCCCCCACCGCCGCTGTCACCGCCGCGCAGATTGCGCTGGGCGTGACGCCGGGGCCGCGCAATGTCGATACGGCCGATGGCTTCCTCGGTTCGATCAGCACCACCAATCAGGGCGGATCGCTCCACGTCGCCTATAAACTGGGCGATCACACGCTGACCTCGATTACCGCCTATCGCGAAACCGCCTATGGCAATGATACGCCTGCCGACCTGCTACCCAACGATGTCTATTCGTACATTTCGTATAATTCAGGCCGGTTGAAGACCGACAAGTTTAGCGAGGAAATTCACCTCGCCTCGCCCACCGGCGGTTTCGTGGAATATCTGATCGGCGGCTTTTACAACCGCCTGCACGCCAACCAGACGCAGGTGCAATGGGGGCCGCTGGGCACCAGCCCGCTGATCGTTAATGGATCTGTGATCGGCAATCTCTATGCCAATACCGGCGCCAACGATCCGGTCACCGGCAAGTTGCTGGGCAATGCAGTGCAGTTCAATGCCCATAATGAAACGCTGGCCGGTTTTGGCCAGGTCAAGTTCAACCCTACCTCGCGCTTCAGCCTGACGCTGGGCGGGCGGTATAATTATGACCGCAACGATCAGACGATCAGCTATCCCAATTTCGACCCGGTGCCCATTCTGGGCCGCACGATCACCTTTACCGCCACAGGCACGGCGCCCACCGCCGATTACCGCTATGGCGTAAAATCCTCCTCGCGCTTTACCTATCGCATCGCGCCAACGTTTCAGTTGAATAAGAACGTGATGCTTTATGCCACCTATTCCACCGGCTACAAGCCGGGCGGCGTGGCCTTTGTCGGCAACAAATATGACCCCTATAATCCGGAATCGGTGAAGAGCTGGGAAATCGGCGAGAAGGGCGAGTTCTTTAATCACCGCCTGCGCGTCAACTTTGACGTGTTCTCCTCGAAATACACCAATTTTCAGGCAACGATCCTGACCCCGGTATCCACAGGCGTTGGCGGGTTCATCCTTGCCTCGGCCATCGGCAATGCGCCGGGCCTGCGCAGCCGCGGGTTTGAGGCGCAGGTGGCGGTCAAGCCCACGCACAGCCTGTCACTGTCGGGCGCGGTGACCTTCACCGACGCCAAATTCACCGATTATGTGGCCAGCGCCAATGCCAATTACACCGGCACGCGCCTGACCAATGCGCCGCGCTGGATGACGACCATCGGCGCCGATTATAACGCGCCCGTCACCGATACAATCGACCTCAAGGCCCATCTGGAATATGTCTATCGCTCGGATCTGCAAACGGTGACGGGCGCGATGCTGGGCAATATCACCGCGCCCGCCGTGATCAATGCCGATGGCACCAAGACGCCCAATGCCAGCTATTCCTATGTGCCGGGCTACGGACTGGTGAATGGGCGGATCACGCTGGCCCGCGCCAATGACCGGGTCGAGGTGGGCATCTATGCCCGCAACCTGTTCAACCAGTATTTCTCCACCGGTTGGCAGATCTACGGCGCGCTGGGCTTGCTGCATTACACCTCGCCCGATGCTTATCGCACCGTAGGCGCCTTTGCGCAGGTCAAGTTCTAAGAGGGCATTGGCGATGACCATCAAGTTCTTACCGGCCAGCACGGCGATGATGCTGGCCATGGTGGCGAGCGCCGCCGTGGCCCAGCCGAATGACGATCTAAGGATCAACCAGATCCAGATACTGGGCACTCATAATTCCTATTCGCAGGGCGTCGATCCGCAGATTATGGCGATGGCAGATGCCATAATCGGCCCGCGCATGTCGCAAATGGCGGCCCAAATGCCCCCCGCCGCCCGCGCCCAATACAAGGAGTATCACCCCAACGAGGTCAGCATGACCGAGGCGCTGAATTATCGCTATGGCACGCTGAGCGATCAGCTTGACGCCGGGATGCGCAGCCTTGAACTCGACCTCAACCGCGATCCGCAAGGCGGGCGTTTCCTGCACCCCGCCGCCTATGAGGCCGCCAGGGCCAAGGGCATCCCGGAAAACAAGCTACTGCCCCATGACAAGACCGGGCTGGAGCAGCCGGGGCTGAAGGTCATGCATATCGTCGATTTCGATGTGCGCTCAAGCTGCAACCTGTTCACCGTCTGTCTGGGGGAACTGCGCCGCTGGTCCGATGCGCATCCCGATCATGAGCCGATCTTCATCCTGCTGGAGGCCAAGAGCAATCCGGTGCCGATCTTTCCCGGATCGAAGCCCCCCCTGCCCTTCACCGCCGCCGCCTTTGACGAGATGGACGCCGATCTCTTTAAGGTGATCGGCCGCGATCGGATCGTCACGCCCGACATGGTGCGCGGCGCCTACCCCACGCTGGAGGCCGGGGCAAAGGCCGGCAACTGGCCGAAACTCAAGGATGCGCGGGGCAAGTTCGTCTTCCTGTTGCTGACCGCTTTGGACACCCATGGCCTGTCAGGCTATGTCGGGGGTCACCCCAATCTGGAAGGGCGCGCAGCCTTTCTGGAATCGCAGCCAGGGCAAAGCTATGGCGCATTCCTGCTGATGGACAACGCCACGATGCGGGCGCGGGAAATCCCCGATCTGGTCCGCCAAGGCTATCTGGTGCGCGCCCGCGCAGATATCGAAACATGGGAAGCTAAGACCAATGATCCCAGCCGAGCGCATCAGACCTTTGCCAGCGGGGCGCAGATCGTTTCAACCGACTTCTACAAACCGGGCAATGCCTATGGCACCGGCTATGTCGTAACGCTGCCGGGCGGCGGCGCGATGCGCTGCAATCCGGTCAATGCGGACAAGGCCTGCCGATAGGTTGGCCGACAGGTTTCGGGTGGGCATCTTGCGAGGCCCTCCCGAAACCACCCCGGCCATCGCGTTTACCAAGGATTGTCCATGCGCCTGCCTGTTCCCGACCTGTTGCTTTTCACCTCCATGGCTTTGCTGACCGCCGGTGTGGCCGCGGCAGCGCCGCATCGCGACGCCTGCCATCTTGACGCGTCGGATATCGCCCATGCCGCCCCTCATGCGGAACGGGGCTGCGTGGAGCGCTGGATGGATGCCCATCTGCGGGTCAACGATCTGCTGACGGTGGGGACGCATAACAGCTATAAACGCGCCATTCCCCCCGCCGATTATCGGCTGATCGCCGCCACAAATCCCAAAGGGGCGCAGGAACTGGATTATGCCCACAAATCCCTCACCGCCCAGCTTGATTTCGGCGCGCGTGAGATTGAGATCGATGTGGTTTATGATCCGCAGGGCAGCCGCTATGCCCATCCGCTGATCGCCGCGCGGACGCAGACGCCGCTCGATCCGGCGTGGGAAAGGGCGATGCAGCAGCCCGGCTTCAAGGTGCAGCATGTGCCCGATGTCGACTTCCGCTCCAGTTGCATTACCTTCAAGGCCTGTCTGGGCATCGTGCGGGACTGGTCGCGCGCGCATCCGCGCCACGCCCCCATCACCATCCTTATCAATGCCAAGGACGGCAAGACCATCCCCGGAGGCACGCCGCTGCTTGCCTTCGACGAGGCCGCCTTTGACGCGCTGGATGCCGAGGTGCGCTCGGTGCTGTCCCCGGCACACTTGCTGACGCCCGACGATGTGCAGGGTCATTATGCCACTCTGCGCGAGGCTGTGCTGCACAACAACTGGCCCCGGCTGGGAGCGGCGCGCGGGCGCATCCTCTTCGCTCTGGACGAAACGCCCGACAAGGTGGCCCTTTATCGCGGGCATCGCGCGTCGCTGGAAGGGCGCGTGATGTTCATCAACACCGATGAGCAATCGCCCGCCGCCGCCTATCTGACCCTCAATCGCCCGGTGGAGGATGCAGAGCGCATTGCCCGCGATGTGAAGGCCGGTTTTCTGGTGCGCACCCGCGCCGATGAAGGCACATGGCAGGCCCGCGCAAACAATACCGCCCATCGCGACATCGCCCTGCATTCCGGGGCGCAATCCGTTTCCACCGACTATCTCTGGGCCGATCCGCGCTTTCCCGGCGATTTTACCGTGAGCCTGCCCCACCATGCGGCCAGCCTGTGCAACCCGATGCGGACCGCTACGCGTTGTCGCAGCCTGCCAGTCGAGGTGGCCGGCAAGGCCGATCAGGCAGCGGCTCAATCGGCCCCCATCGCCTGGCCCGCGCGCCGCGATCCCACACCGGATCGCACCACTTTGCCGCCAGTCGAGGCGAAACCATGACGACCCGCCGTACCCTCATCAAGGGGGCAATCACCGCGGTTCTGGGCTCCGCGGCGACAAGTGCCAATTCGCTCACCCCGGAATCGGGACTCGAAGCACTGATGGTGAGGCAATTGACCCGCGAATTGGGCAGCGAAAGCGTGGCGCGGAAACTGGGGCCCCTTGTTTTCGAAGCCTCCATGTTTTGGTCCTATCCCAAGATGCCTGCAACGGATGCCGATGCCCTAATTGCCTTCAGCTTTGGCAATCGCATTCCTGCCCCCGGTACGGATGACAAGGTATCCGGCCCGGACGGTTCCGTGCCCGGCCCGGTCAATGCCATGCTTGCCAAGGCCGTGGCCCAAATTCGCGCGATCAAGGACATGCCCGTCTAATCGCAATTCTCTGTGGCAAGCTCGCCGTCAACTTCCTGTCAGACATCGCTCGTGCAACCACGCCAGCGTGCCGAATGCGGTTAAGTCGGATACCTCGAGGAACTGGTGGATCGGAGCGTGATACCAAGAGTTTGAAGTACTGAATTAAGCTCGAACATTCCTCCAGTAGATCGCAAGCATCGCAGGTTTTTCTCTCCATCGCTTTAGATAAAACACATATGTCAATATTTTTTCCATCTTTAATTTTAATTTTTTGAGATAATCCAATATCTATTGCCACCCGGCCTGCGCTTTCAGCGCATCTCCATTCCGTGCCGCCGCGATCGGTACACGGCAACAGACTGCGCAGATGGCGGATGGGCAACGCCCGAACCACCCCACCGTATCAACCAGACCTTTTTTGAGCCCATCCTGTCGCGTGCCGCGGCCCGCCATCCCAATATCCGGATCCTCAATCGCACATGCATCGACAGCTACACTCAAGAAGAAAGCGGCGTCACCGCGCAAGGCGTCGATCTGGAGACAGGCAAGGCTCTGGAGATCCGCGCCGATTATCTGATCGGATGCGACGGAGGGCGATCGGTCGTCCGGCGCGCCATCGGTGCGAATTTGGTGGGTGATGCGGTGATCCAGCGTGTGCAATCGACCTATTTCCTTGCGCCCGACCTGATCGACCGCATTCCCGGCAAACAGGCGTGGTGGACCTACCTTTACCACCCTAACCGCGCAGGCAGTCTGGCGGCCATTGACGGCAAGGAAAGCTGGCTCCTGCACAATTATCTGCTGCGCAGCGAAACGGGTTTCGAGGCGGTTGACCGCGATGGCTGTTTGCGACTGTTGCTCGGGGTTGATGCCGATTTTGAATATGAAGTCCTGAGCGATGAAGGCTGGATCGGGCGAAGGCTCGTGGACGACAGATTTCGCGACCGCAGGGTGTTTATCTGCGGCGATGCCGCCCATCTGTGGGTGCCCTATGCTGGCTATGGCATGAATACGGGCATTGCCGACGCAATGGGCCTTTCATGGCCGCTGGCCGCCCGGATCAACGGTTGGGGCGGCGAAGCGCTGCTTGATGCCTATGAAAAGGAGCGCCAGCCCATTACCGAACAAGTATCGCGCTTTGCTATGAGCCACGCCGAAAAAGCCATTGCCGAGCGCACCAGCATCCCTGCGGATTTTCTCGAGGAAGGTCCTGCAGGCGATGCTCTGCGCAACATGATCGGCGAGGAAGCCTATCGGTTGCACATTCAACAATTCGCCTGTGAAGGGCTGGACTACGGCTATTTCTACGAAGCCTCGCCTTTTATTCTCTATGATGACCAGATGCCTCCGGCTTACACGATGCATGACTACACGCCGTCGACTGTGCCGGGATGCAGCCTACCCAATTTCGTGCTCGCCGATAGGCGCTCGCTTTACGATACACTGGGAGACGGTTTTGCTCTGCTGCGTTTCAATCCGGCAATCGATGCCTCGCGCCTGCAGCAAGCAGCCAAGAGGCGCGGTGTGCCCTTGGTTCTGCTCGATGTTCCCCCAGACGTGGCGCCCGAATGCTATGCTCATACGCTCGTGCTGAGTCGACCGGATCGCCATGTTGGCTGGCGCGGCGATGCCAATCCCGATGAGGCAGAAGCGATGATCGATCAGCTGACCGGCTGGGCCGAGGTCAGCCATCGACCATAATTTCCAATCCGTCTTTTCCAATGATCATCGGCAGATGTCAGTCAAGCAAGAGTGCTGATTTTTCTTGAAGACCATCAAGGCGGAGGACTGCATGCAGCCGATCTACCCCGAAAATGATAACGGAAAAACGTTGTCAGACTCGGCTGAGTGTCCGTCGTCAAAACATTTGGCGCAAAGTTGGCGTGGCGGCAACGGAGAGTGGACCTCGTCTGGAGTTGGCTTTTTAGGCGGCGAGTTTGCGGTGCTGCAAGCGTCGATGTCCGATTGTCTGCTTCTTGATGGCAGCGCGCAGGGCGTGGAGCTGTCGATCACGGCCGAAGTAGGCATCTGCGGGCGTCATATTGCCCAGGCTTTCGTGGTGGCGCTGGTGCCTTCCGCAGCCGCATACTCAACGAAATTCGGACCAATCCGCATTGGATCGGTTCCATGCCTGGCTGCAAAGACTGCTCCGGCATGCAAGGCAGGCGCGCTGCCTCATCACGAATGTCAGATCACAAGCTATGGCGAATGGGGCTGTGCCGTTGGCGCCATCAATAACCGGGCTGATGAGATGGCACAGTCGAGGGCCGCGATAATATCCCTGTCACAGGCAAGGCACACCTCGCGCGAGAAATGTCCGGCGATAAGGTCAAGCAACAGATGCTCGTCATTGGAAATGTGCAGGCCGTCGCCCACCAGAATTGGCCGTCCCAGACCGATCTCATAGAGATGAATGAGGCTGTCGAGAACCGGGGACAGCATCACGGCTTCATGCTTTTCAAGCACAAGGGAAAGGCAGGGCTGGATCGGCTCCCCTTTCATTCTTGCCTCATGCCGACAGCGTATGGCGTCAACCAGCATGCTGGCCGGCACGCCCGTCGAGCCGACAGGCGGCGCGAAATGACGAGTCATCTGCAATCCTTTCCGAACTACCCCCTCATCGTTTTGAATCCGATTATTGCGATTGGCTCGCAAATACACGACGCTGGGTTGCCCGACAAGCCTTTCCGATTTGTTGGAGCGACCGGTTGCAGTGAAGGCCAGTCATATTGATAAGAAGCAACTGCGGATGGCGTTGATCGATAACTCACTCAGGGTTAAAGACACTGCTGACCAGCGCTCCCCGCCACATCCGCCGGGCGATAGCCTCCATGTCGATATCCCTGAAGGTGTCGAGGGTTTCGAGATCCGTCAAAAGTTTCGGCAGTGCCGACACGCGCAGGCTTTTTCCGGCAAAGATAACGCGGTTCTCCTGCTCCTCAGCTCGTACGACCAGAACGTTGTTCGAAAAGCTCCTTTTTATCCTCCTGATGATCGGAGCGTAACGTGACGGATCATCACATAAGTTGACGACCAGAATTCCTTGCGGCGTCAGGCGGCTGTAGCATTGATCATAGAAGTCCTGCGAACAGAGACCCGAAGGCTGTCCATCCCGATCAAACCCATCCACACAGAGCACATCGGCGACTTCCGCTCCGGCGCCGATGAACTGTGCACCGTCCACACACTCAATCTGGAAACGCTCGTCATCATCGGGAATGGCAAAGCGCTTGCGCAGCGCGATAACCGCAGGATCAATTTCGGCCACTACGATCCGGGCGGAAGGAAGACGCCGATAGCAATATTTGGGAAGCGATCCGCCGCCCAAGCCAATCATATCGATCCGCCCGGGCGCGCGATACAGCAGTACGAAGCCCATCATCACTTTCGTATAATCATAAAGCAGGTGATCGGGATCGCTGATCATCATCGCGCTTTGCGTGGTGTCCCGCCCAAGCAGCAAGATCCGCCTGTCACCAAATTCCAAGATCCACGGACCTTCCGGACCCAAGGGTACATCGAGGAACCGGGCAATGGCTCCGCCATGATTTGAGGTAAGTTCGCTGCCTGCTTCCAACGGAAGGATGATATCGTCGCGACAATCAGCTTCACCCGCCCGGCGCCGGTCTCCAGATCCCATAATCTCGGATCGATCCATCACCGGGTCCATCCCGACGTCAATGCTTACGGACAAATTCGGCACGGAGCACCAGTCCCTTGATGCCCTCATATCGGCAATCGATCTCCTGCAGATCGCCGGTCAGTCGGATCGCCTTGATCACGGTTCCCTTGCGAAGCGTCTGACCCGCCCCTTTCACCTTGAGATCCCTGATCGTGATGACACTGTCACCATCGGCAAGCAGGTTACCAGCCGAATCCCTGACCTCGACCTTATCTTTCGCCTGCGCCCTCACGGCTGCTTCGGCTGCTGGAAGCCATTCGCCCGAAACTTCATCATATACATAATCGTCGTTGGTACCGGTCATTGAGCTTTCCATTTGTGTCAGTCAGTTGAGATGGTTCCGATTGCAGCGGCTTCGGACACCCTGGAGGCGGCGCACAAGGCTTCGGAAAAATTAGCGCTGTGGATCACCCGGGCACTGTCCGGCCCAAGGTCTGCGCGAGCCAGCATCGCGAGCGGCTGCGCCTGGACGCACGAAAGGATGATCTGCGTATTTCCCGCCGCCGCATAACGGACAATGTCCCCGATGGTCGTCACCCCGCTGGCATCGAGCATGGGCACACGCCGCATCCGCAGAATGATGACCCTTGGCCTGCTGCCGACGCTGCGCAGCGTATCGAGCAATTCTCCGGCTACGCCGAAGAAGACAGGGCCATCGATCCGGAACACCTCGACGCCTGCAGGCAGCGCATCACGCTGATGGATATCTTCGTCCCCATCATTGATCGCATATGATAGCCTGTCGCCGTCATTCGTGATCTCAACGGCCTGGCTCATCCGCAGCATGAAGAGCAAAGATGCCAGCGTCACCCCGACACCGATCGCCACCGTGAGATCGACCAGCACGGTCAGAGCGAAAGTCAGCAACAGTAATGCACGCTCACCGCCCGGCATCCGCAACAGTTGGATGAAGCGATGATGCTCGCTCATACCCCAGGCGACCATGAACAGGATCGCCGCGAGGGCCGCCAGCGGCACATACGCCATCAGACGGGAAGCGAACAGGATGAAGATCAGCAGGAAGACCGCATGCATCATGCCGGAAATCGGCGTAATGCCGCCCGCCTTGATATTGGTTGCCGTGCGTGCGATCGCGCCGGTGGCTGGCAGGCCGCCGAACAGAGCCGATGCCAGATTAGCTACCCCCTGCCCCACCAGTTCCTGGTTGGAGCGGTGACGGGAACCGATCATCCCATCGGCCACCACTGCCGAAAGAAGCGCCTCGATCCCGGCAAGGAAGGCAATCGTGAACGCAGACGGCATCACCGATTGAAGTTTGGAGAAGGAAATGTCGGGCAATGCTGGTGCAGGCAGACCCGCCGGAAGATCGGGGAAACGCGATCCGATCGTTTCAATCGGCAGGTGAAGCATCGCCGCCGACGCAGACGCTGCCACCACTGTGATCAGGAAAGCAGGCCATCGCGGCGCCCATGTACGAAGCATGACAATCATTCCCAGCGCCCCGACACCAATGGCAAGTGTGTCGATCCGGATGCTGCCGAGCGCTTGAAAATACGCTTCCCATTTTTGAATAAAGTCTGCCGGCACACTCTTCATCGACAGCCCGAGGAAATCCCTGATCTGGCTTGACGCGATGATGACCGCAATTCCCGCGGTAAAGCCCGTCACCACCGGTTGAGGAATAAACCGCACCAGGCTGCCCAGCCCCGAATAGCCGGCCACTATGAGTATGATCCCGGCCATCATTGTGGCAAGCAGCAGGCCGTCATAGCCATGCTGCGCAATGACATTGAAAACCACTACGACGAAGGCGCCAGTCGGACCGCCGACCTGCACGCGCGAGCCTCCGAGCGCGGAGATCAGAAATCCGGCAACAACCGAAGTCACGATTCCCTTATCGGGCGAAGCGCCGCTCGCAATGGCCAGCGCCATAGCCAGCGGAAGCGCCACGATGGCAACGATCAGTCCCGCCAGGGCATCGCGGCGAAAATGCCCGGTCGAATATCCCTCGCCAATGACGGTGACGAGCTTGGGCGTGAAGGCCGTCAATCTCGCGCTGTCGACCATCATTTTTTCCTCAGACAGAGCAGCATGATCAGAAAA
Source organism: Novosphingobium sp. SG751A (assembly GCF_013149295.1). Taxonomy (GTDB): domain Bacteria; phylum Pseudomonadota; class Alphaproteobacteria; order Sphingomonadales; family Sphingomonadaceae; genus Novosphingobium. The sequence continues at coordinate 7,139 of NZ_JABGCB010000030.1, read as the reverse complement.
ACGTTTGCCTGATCTCCCCGGAAAGGACCCAGCATTCATTTGCCGTATCCAGCCAATGGTCATTAGATGTACTAAACATCAGTTTACAATCTTAACACTCATATATGCGATATGTTAATAGATCAAGCGCCGCTGCTCTTTCCCGAGTTTGGCGCGCCAGAGGAGCCGGAGCCTATGTCAGATCTGTTTGCTCGCGCGCCCTATTGGCAACGGGTGACGCCGCCGCCCAGCCATCCACGTTTCTTTGCGCGAAGGCTCGCTGCTGTTTCGCACATGTGGTGGTGCAAGAGCCTCTTCCACGGCCTGAGCAAGCAACATCCAGGCGGCAAAAGTGCCCCTGGGATCCGGTTTCCGGCCGTTGACGCTGACTCGCTCAAGCGAGCCATTGCAGCCTGCCAGGCAAGCAATCCAGCTCCCGATCCATTCCGAAAACATATCAAGTGAGAAAAACAAACCGATGGAAACCCCATCTCAAGTGGTTACCGATGCCAATCTGCCCGAAATGGTCAAACGCCTTCCTCAATGGCTGCGTTCGGACCTTTGCTCATCCGACACCCTGCTTCGGGAACGCGCCGAAGACGCGTTGATCGCCATGCTTGAAGTTCACCTTGGAAAGAAGACGCCATGATCAAAGATCGTCTCATCAGCTTTCTCGAGCAGAACGCGCGCTGTTTCGACGACTTTGTCGTCGCGCAATCGTCGACAGGCGGCATCGCCATCGATGAGAAAAACCTGCTGCGCCTGTTAAGCCACGCCAACAGGCGCAATATCAGAAGATGGGCCATGTCCATGGCGCCTGCGTGACGGGTATGCGCAACATCCTGTCGGTTGCAGAAACGCCGGCTTTACGCTTGGTCATCTCCAGGCGCCTCAGCCTGATCGAACAGCATCGAAAGGACGCGTCGGGGCTGCCCGCCCGACGTAGTCTCCTTGAGGCGCACACCGCGTCCGACCCCGTGAGAACTTGCGTTTTCACCAATTATCTCGATCCCTGCCGCCTCAAGCGTGCTGATGACCTTGACCAGTGTTTTGACTACGCTGCGCACCTGCCCCTCAGACGCTTCCATCCGTTGGATCGTGGGCAAGGACACTCCTGCCAGACTCGCAAGCTGGCGCTGGTCAATACCAAGGAGGGCACGGGCTGCCCGCATCTGCTGAGAGGTAATCATCTGCCTCCCATGACGTATGAAGCATCAAAAAACAATCTCAGCGCCTGTCAGATCCACGATTATACATATGGATATGGCGACCTTGCACGACATGCCATGGAGAGCGGACATTGAATTTCAGCACATCATTTGCCGTGTCGGCTGCGTGCCAAACTGTATCGGGGCAATCGCAATGAATTCGCCCTCTCCCTCCCGATCGGTCTGGACCGCCATCGGGCGCGGTGCGCGCGGCCGTTGTCCCTCCTGCAGCGGCACAAAGCTGTTTCACCAGTTTCTGAAACCCATCGCCGAATGCACGCACTGCGGTCAGGACTGGACACATCAGCAGGCCGACGACTTTCCCGCCTATGTCTCGATTTTTCTCACCGGCCATCTTTTGGCGCCACCGGTCGTGCTTCTGGTCAAAACGGTCGACCTGTCGGTTGGCGCGCTGCTGGCGCTCATTCTGCCCGCTGCAATTACGATGACGTTAGGCCTGCTCCAGCCTGCCAAGGGCACTATCATCGCGATCCAGTGGTGGTTTGGCCTGCACGGCTTTCAATCCCGGAAAGACTTCGGGAGCGATTGAATTCAAGCAAGGGCGACGCATTCCGCGACCGGCATGCCTTTCGGCTCTATCGAGCGATCAGGCATCAGCCAAAGCTTCTATAGTCTCGTCTGCGCAACTTCATCCCGCCGCGAGCGCCATATATTGGGGAAATTGCCCCAGCGAATGCATCACTCATCTGAGAGCTTCCCATTACCATCAACGAAGTGATCTTACCAAAGGAAGCCTGGAAGAAAGCTCTCATCCTCCAGAGCAGACAGGTGATCCGCGCTTTCTCCCTCTTCGCAACCGAACCCCACTCCAAGGCAGCACGATGTTTTGTGTCGGGCATGGAGGCAACAGTAAAACTTCACCATCTGATCGAAGGCTTGGCCGCAGTTATATATATTTGACCTCCTCCCTGTCTTCGCCCCCAAACACGGTCCCCGCGATCTTGTTCCTTCCGGCTACTTTGGCGAGGTAAAGCTGATTGTCAGCGACCTTGACCCAAAGATCCTGTGTCATTTCCGGCATGCACCGGGCTGACGCGATGCCCACACTCACGGTCACATAAGGACCAACGCCCGAATTCCGGTGCGGTATACCCAGCGAACGGACCTGTTCCATGATGGAGTTTGCTACAATCATCGCGGCTTCGTGATCAGTGGCCGGCAAAACGCAGGCAAACTCCTCTCCCCCATAACGAGCGGTCAGGTCCGAGGCCCGGCGAACCGCGCGCTGCAGCGCCGCTGCGATCATCACGATGCAGTTATCACCTTCGGGATGCCCATAGGCGTCGTTGAATTGCTTGAAGAAATCGATGTCGATCATGATCACCGAAAGCCAGTCACCCGTGCGTGAGAGTCTGGCGGTTTCCACATCGAGGGTCTGTTCGAGCCGGCGACGATTGCTCAGCCCAGTCAACGCGTCAGTCACCGCCAGTTCGGCCAGTTGATCGCGCATGCGCTTGAGTTCGATATGATTGTGAACGCGCGCGCGCACGATGGCCGGGTGGATCGGCTTGACGATATAGTCGATCGCGCCCAGCAAAAGTCCGTTCGCCTCGGACTCCTCATCGCCAAGCCCAGTGGTGAAGATGATCGGCACGTCAGCGATCAGCGGATCCGCCTTGCATCGGCGGCAGACCTCGTACCCGTCGGTGCCCGGCATGAGCACGTCCAGCAAAATAAGATCGGGCAGGCTGCTCTGCGCAACCGTAATGGCCTCTTCGCCGGATGTGGCGAAGCAAATCTCATAATCATCCTCCAGCGCCGCATTCAGGATCTCGATGTTCGAGACCTCGTCATCGACGATAAGAACCACGGGCCGGCCCATTACGAATTCACCGCCGCCAAAGGCGCCGCCCCGCATTGCAGGCCCCCCTCGCCCACCAACAGATCCAATTGCGTCAGAGCCTCCTCGAAATTGAGTTTGGCAAGCGCGGCCTTGACCCCATGCAGTCCCGCCGCCTCCGGTCTGGCGCCGATCGCCTCTTCAAACTGCTGGAAAGCTTTGCGGGCGCCAAGGCTTCGACGCCGCAGCAAGGCGCGGATCTCCTCAATCTGCGAAGCCCATTCGGAATAATCGAACTGCACGCCTGATTGCGTCAAAGTCGGCTGCTGCATCCTTTTGAGCGTTGCCGAAGCGGCGAGCGCGGGCAGGATGGCCTGTTCAAGCCCATCCATCTGCTCTTCGATCCGGCTGAGGTCAGATTGTGCCAGCGCGGTTTCAACACGCTTGGCCGCATCGGCAACCTCGCCGGCCTCCAACGTGCCCGCAATGCCTTTCAATGTATGAGCAAGACGTCGCGCCTCGCTCAGGTCCCCGGCGGCGATCTGGCCGCGAAGCGTCGCAATGACCGTGGCAAAAGTATCGCCAAAATCGACGATGAGCTTTCGCAGCAGCGCCCGCTTGCCGTTGACGCGCACCAGCGCAGCCGCGATGCCGAACGGAGGCAGGTGGTCCGGCAGGATATCGGCCTTGATCGGCATCACAATCGGGCCTGATGCCTCTGCAAAACGTTTCTGAGACGGGCGCGGCTTCAGCCAGCGGTCCAGTTTGCTGACGAGCAGCGCAGGATCGACCGGCTTGGCAATATGATCATTCATGCCCGCGTCCAAACAGCGCTGCCGTTCGGCCTCATAGGCGTGGGCGGTCATGGCGATGATCGGCAAGCGCTCGGGCGGGTGGATTTGGCGGATGCGCACAGTCGCTTCGATACCGTCCATTTCAGGCATCTGCACATCCATCAGGATAGCGTCGAAGGGCTCGACTGCGTCCTTGACGCAGTCCAAAGCGATGCGGCCATTTTCGGCGACCTCGACCTGCAAACCGGCATCTGTCAGCAACTCAATCGCGATCTCACGATTGATCTGGTTGTCCTCGGCGACAAGAATGCGAAGGCCGCGCAGATGGGGCGCCACCATCGGAATCGTTCCGGCCTGAGCCTCACCGGTCGGAAGGTCCGGTTGCTCTGCGCCGAACACAGTGGTCATTGTCGCAAGCATCGTTGCCGGATCGATCGGCTTGATCAGCACGGCGGCGATGTTGGCTGTTTCCGCCTCGGCCCTGACCTCGTCGTGCCCGTGGGCTGTGACCAGGAACACGCTGGGCACTTTCGCCAGATAAAGATCCTGGCGGATGGCACGGGCGGTTTCGATGCCGTTCATGTCCGGCATCCTCCAATCCATCAGAACCAGATCGTAAGGCACCGCATCGGCAGCAGCCGTCACAAGGGCACCCAAGACCTCCTTGCCCGAAGCGACGACATCGACGTTCATCGACCATGTCGCAAACATGGCCTGCAGAATCTCACGCGAGGCCGGGTTGTCATCAGCGATCAGCACGCGCAACCGTTTGAGTTCTGCCGACGGCATGTCCTGTACCGGCGGCGCGGCATCATCGGCCTGAAGCACCAGACTAAACGTAACCGTCGTCCCCTGCCCGAGACGGCTTTCGACCCCAATGTGCCCACCCATCAACTCGACCAGTTGCTTGCTGATGGCAAGGCCCAGACCCGTACCGCCAAACCGGCGTGTGGTCGAACTGTCAGCCTGGGTGAAGGAGTGGAACAGCCGGGCCTGCTGCTCTGGCGTCATGCCGATGCCCGTGTCCCTGACCGAGATTTCGAGGGATATTGTGGTCCCATGCCGTGCGGAAAGGTCGACCGTGACCGTGACCGAGCCATTCTCAGTGAACTTTACAGCGTTGCTGACCACATTCAGCACGATCTGGTTGAGGCGCAGGGGATCACCCAACAGTGTGGCAGGCACGGTAGGATCCATGATGAGGTCGACAGCGACGCGCTTTTTGGCGGCTTCGACCGAAGCCATGGCCAGTTGACCTTCGAGCGCGGCACGCAGGTCAAAGGGGGCAATCTCCAGCGACAGCTTGCCCGCCTCGATCTTGGAGAAATCGAGGATATCGTTGATGAGCCGTAAAAGGGACAGTCCCGCTCCATTGATCTTGGAAACATAGTCCTGCTGCTTTGGCGTCATGTCCGTGCGCAAGGCCAGATGGCAAAATCCCAGAATGGCGTTCATCGGCGTACGGATTTCATGGCTCATATTGGCCAGGAACAGGCTCTTTGCCCGATTGGCCTCCTCGGCCTCCAGCGTCCTTTCGCGCAGCGCCTCATTGTTGAGCGCAAAACTTTCGACCAACGTCCTGCTCAGCCAGACCAGCACTCCGGTCTGCAGGGCAACGATCCCGGCATGCAGGCCGACCCGGCCCACGTCCGCTCCATCGGCGAAAACGGCAAGAGGCAAAAGGAAGTCCAGCATGATGTGATGTATGGCGATGGCCACGGCGCCCACCACCACCACGCGCCAGTCACACCAGGCGATGGTCAGCGCCAGAAGCGCAAAGAAATACATGTGCATGTCCATCTGCCACGAGTGACCGGCCAGCAGATAGACCAGCAAGGCCGGTTCACCCATCAGCGCGACGGCGGAGAGATAGCGCGTGACAGGGGTAATCCCGTGCCGCCACCAGGTCAGGTGATAGGCTGCCGCAAGAAGTGCGCCCGCCAGTCCGGCCGCGAAGGGCGGACGGCCCACGACAAAGGCAACCGCCGCGAGAACAGGAATGTGCAGCCAGAGCAGGATGACCAGAAACCGACCGAAGCGGACACGCAGCTTATCGAGATCGGACATCAGGCAGAGGCTCCAGGAGAGGTTGAAACTTGGTGAAATCCTGCGCAGCCCCGAAGCAGTTGGGGGTCTATGACCAGCCACGCTCCGGCGTGATACAGCGCGGTCACTGCGTTCTTGTCGGCGGAATGCAGGATGACGACATTCTTCAAACCACCGACATCGACAATGCTGCCGCCGGCGGCCCGCACCAGCCTGATCGTCCGCCCCAGATCATAGGATGGCGGCGCGATGACAGCATATTGTCCCCGATCACCGGACGGCCAGAGCGCGGCAACGGCAATAGCCGCTGTCACGGCAACCATGAGCGCGGCTGCGGGAATGAAATCACGCCAATGCCGCTTGACGGAGGTCAGGGCTGCAGAAAGCATCGTTGCCCCTTCTTTCTCGCCAGAAGCAAAATGGAGGCGGACATGCCTCATGACCGAATAATCCTACTGCGAAAAGTTACGCTTGAGACGTTGCGATATGGTTAAAAATCATCATCGGGCGCTGATTGAGCCTTTCCGGCCATTGCCGATGTAGGTCGCCATTTGCCTATCCTCGAGTAATGGTTCGTCGGCGGACTTCAGAGTACCCGTTGCCTCGAAAGTGAGTGGAATGGCGAAGTCAGCGGAGGCGGTCATTTCTGCCTCAAGGAGATTTGTCCGTCATCAGAACATTTGGCACAAATTGCGTCGTAGATTAGCGGGGTGCGGGCCTCGTCTGGGGGTTGGTTTTAGGCGGCTAGCTTGCGGTGTTGCAAGCGCCGATGTTCGATGGTCTGTCGCTTGATCCTTTCGCGCCGCTGGATGATGGCTGCCGCCCTGCCGAAGTAGTCGTCGGCGGGCGTCACGTTGTTCAGGCTTTCGTGGTAACGCTGGTGATTGTAGTGCTCGACGAAGGCCTCGATCTGGGCCTCAAGGTCGCCGGGCAGGAAGTAGTTTTAGCTACGCTTCTGTAACGGTTGGAATGTCAATCCCGATTTGGCTTTGCCCTGCCGCCGGCTTCATGCTTCTGTCCGCAGTCGCTGCGTGGGCGCTGCATGATGGATGTCCTCTTCGAACCGGCCGGCCAATCTGAATCTGCGCAATCACTTGGTGTGTTGCCAGCGAAGCTGCGGTCTGACCAGGTCCTTGCGTCCCGGCGACGGGACTTTGCCTTCGGGCGTGATGGTCCTCCCGCCCGAAACCTATGAGCGCCTCCTGTTATGCAGCAGCTAGTCCCGGCTCGAAGAAGGTGCCGTCGCAAAGCATGCGGTGCATGATGACCCCCAACCTACGCGCCAGGGCAACCTTGGCCTTCTTCTTTCCA
>NZ_JABGCB010000029.1 GCF_013149295.1 Novosphingobium sp. SG751A | reverse complement strand
CGATCGAAGTATCGACCGCGTAGACGACCATGTACCCAGCACACGAAACTGAACCCGGAGAATAAGGCATTGACTGTGGGGCGATTAGACGACCCGCTGGCGCGGGAGTGGCGCTTGTTTTGAGGTGCACTCGCGCAGCTGAACCGCCCCACGTTTGCCGGAGGCTATTTGGTTTAAGTTATGCGGTCATAGGCTGCTCGTCCAGCATGGCATAATATCGCGCTTCGGCTTCAGCGGGCGGAATATTGCCGATGGGTTCCAGCAGGCGGCGGTTGTTGAACCATTCCACCCACTCAAGCGTAGCGAATTGAACGGCTTCAAATGAGCGCCAAGGCCCCCGCCTGTGAATGACCTCGGCTTTGTAGAGACCGTTGATCGTCTCGGCCAAGGCATTGTCATAACTGTCGCCGACGCTGCCCACCGATGGTTCGATCCCGGCCTCTGCTAGACGCTCAGTGTAGCGAATGGATACATACTGGTTGGACTTGTAACGGATTTGTGCCGGTCACCTGAGAGTTTTATGCTCGGATCAGGAGACCAGCGAGATGAAGAAGCATACCGAGATTTTAAGCGCGAGACTGTGCGGATTGCGCTGACCAGTGACCTACCGCGTGAACGGGTTGCGGCGGACATGGGGATTGGCAAATCGACCCTGCATAAGTGGATTGCCCAGTACCGGCCATCAGATGTGGTGATCGAACCCCAGGCCGATCTGGCCCGAGAGAATGAGCGGCTTCGCCTGGGGAACCGTATCCTCAAGGAGGAGAGGGACATTCTAAAAAACGGTCGCGGGTTTGGCCCGCCTGTGCGCGGTAGAAACGGGTTGTGTTATGGTGGCAACCGGAGGGTCGCGGCCGATAGCTTATTGGTGGTGTGATACCCCGTTAAAAAACGTGGCCCGTGGGCAGTTGCGCACTTGAGAGTGGTGGCGTCGCGAAGCGGCGACCCCGGTTAGGAAGATGACGGTTTGCATAGCCCATACCCTCCTGTTTTGAAGGAGGAAGTGGAATGACTGTCACAAAATCTGCCAAGATGGATGCGTTGGCCATGGTCAACCCCGGCGCCGCAGCGATCGACATTGGCTCGACCATGCACATGGCGGCCGTAAGTCCGGATGCCGACGAAAATCCGGTAAGGGCATTCGGCACGTTCACCGGGGACCTGCACGACATGGCCCGCTGGTTCAAGGCTTGCAGGGTTACAAGCGTGGCGATGGAATCTACCGGCGTCTACTGGATACCGGCCTATGAAGTGCTTGAGGCGCATGGCTTTCACGTGATCTTGGTCAACGCGCGATATGCCAAGAATGTGCCGGGGCGCAAAACCGATGTGAACGATGCGTCATGGCTGCAACGGCTTCACAGCTATGGCCTTCTGCGCGGCAGCTTCCGCCCCGAAGCGGGGGTGGCAACGCTCCGCGCCTATTTGCGGCAGCGTGAGCGGCTAATCGAATATTGCGCCTCCCATATCCAGCACATGCAAAAGGCGTTGATGGAGATGAACGTGCAACTTCATCACGTCGTCTCCGACATCACCGGCGTCACGGGCATGCGGATCATCAGAGCCATTGCGGCTGGGGAACGTACGCCAAGTACGCTGGCGGAAATGCGCGACAGCCGGTGCCATGCATCTGCCGAGAAAATTTGTGCGGCCTTGTCAGGGAACTGGCGGGATGAGCACATCTTTGCGCTATGCCAGTCTCTGGCTCTGTATGACTTCTATCAAACCAAAATCCTCGAATGTGATCGAAAATTGGAGACGGCGCTCAGGGCGCTTGAAGGCGGCAAAGGTCATGACGTTTCCTGCCTTCCCAAAGTCAGAACAAAAACCAAGCAGGTTAACACACCTGACTTCGAGGTCCGCACGGCGCTTTATCGCGTGCTGGGTGTGGACCTGACGCAGATCCACGGCATCGGCCCATCGTTGGCACTCAAACTGGTCGGCGAGTGCGGCACCGATCTCGCGGGATGGCCCAGCTCGAAGCATTTTACATCATGGTTGTGTCTGGCGCCAGGCAACAAGATATCCTGCGGTAAGCTGCTGTCATCGAAGACGCGGCGGTCATCAAGCCGGGCAGCCGCGCTCCTGCGCCTGGCCGCAACCACCATTGGCCGCAGCGACACCGCATTGGGGGCATTCTATCGGCGGCTTTCGGCCAGAGCGGGCAAAGCCAAGGCTGTGACCGCCACCGCCCGCAAGATCGCGGTGTTGTTTTACAACAGCTTGCGATACGGCATGGCCTATCATGACCCGGGCGCCTCACGCTATGAGGAGCAGTATCGCAGTCGAGTGATCGGCAATCTGCAACGCCGCGCCAAGGCCTTTGGCTTCAGCCTTCTGGAGATGCCACAGGAGCCTGACATGAGTGTTTCTTAGGAAGCCACGCAGTTCTTCGCGAGCCAAAAATCGTGAGATTTGCGCTCGCTCATGAGCATCGCGATCGCTGGCCGGTTGAGAGGCTATGCCGCGTCTTGCAGGTGTCTACGCGTGGCTATCGGGCCTGGGCGTCGCGCCCCACCTGCCGGCGCGACCGTACCGATCTGAAGGTACTGGCGCACATCCGCGAGCAATATACCTTGAGCCGCGGCACCTACGGCCGCCCCCGGATGACGATGGAGCTCAAGGAGGTAGGTCTCGATGTAGGCGAGCGTCGTGTGGGGCGGCTGATGAAGATCAATGGGATACGACCCATCCGCACTCGCCGCCACAAGGTCACCATGGATAGCCAACACCACCTTGGAGTTGCTCCCAACCTGCTGGACGGGGACTTTTTGGCCGCTGCCCCTAATCAGAAGTGGGCTGGTGACATCAGCTATATCTGGACGACGGAAGGCTGGCTCTATCTAGCAGTCGTGATCGATCTGTTCAGCCGGCGCGTAGTTGGTTGGCCTGTCAGCGACCGGATGAAGAAGGACTTGGCAATCAGGGCGCTGGAAATGGCCATCAACCTGCGCCAGCCACCCAAGGGCTGCATTTTCCATTCTGACCGCGGTAGCCAATACTGCTCCTACGACTTCCAGAAAAAGCTGCAGGCCCATGGTTTGCGGCCCTCGATGTCGGGCAAAGGCAACTGCTATGACAACGCCGCAATTGAAACCTTTTTCAAAAGCCTGAAGGCCGAACTGCTCTGGCGCCAAACTTGGCCGACCAGGCGCCAGGCAGAAACCGCCATATTCCAGTACATCAACGGCTTCTAAAATCCTCGTAGGCGCCACTCATATCTGGGCGGCATCAGCCCCCTCGCATTCGAAGCCAAGGTGGCATAGTGAGATAGGTGACCGGCACAAATCCGTTACAAGTCCAAAAAGACCCTCTGGGGACTGCGCGATCAGGAGGCCGGCTGGATTAGCGCGGAGATTGCCAACAGCAATGGCTCGTATGACCTTGGTTCATTGCAGATCAACACCTGGTAGGCGGCTCGTATCGCCACGCTGATCGGACGCCCTGAAGCCCATGTTCGCCATTGGTTGCGCTTCGGCCCATGCTTCAATGCCGAGGCGGCGCGCTGGGTGTTTCTGGCGGCCCTGCGATCGACGGGCGATTACTGGAAGGCGGTGGGTGCCTATCATAACCCGACCGCATGGCGACAACGAAACTACGTCGGGTCGGTGGCCGGCCATCTGAGCAGTAGATTTGGAAAAGCCGTGTTCGGGCCGTAGTCGATTCGCATCGGTATGACGAGGGGCCGGTAATGACCATGGTTGTGGACGGTTCTGACCGTCTTCTATACGCGAGCAAAGGCAGCCAGCTGCCTTTGCTCGCAGTCCGGAACGGCCGGGATTGTGTGGGGTCTGAAAGGGCAACAATTTGGGACTTGAGGGTGGGTGTTTCAGAGGTCGGACTGGTTCTCGTCTCCAAGACCGGCAAGCCACCCCAGAACGGCGACATGCGTATGGGCAGCAAGGAGGTATGCTCAGGCGCGACGTTTTATCTGAATTAAAAGATATACAGTTGATTTTACCTTTAATGGTCCTAGCTGGCGTAACTATCGATAAGTAATGCCTGAGGAAACATCCATCAACGCAACGGCCGCTGCTCGAAAACCAGCAACGTGGACGTTGCGGTTGCGCATAATTGCCCTTCGGCATTGTGGAGCGTGGCCTCGGCAAAACCAGCGCGCCGCCCCATCGAGAGCAGGCGGCCTGTGGCCCTCACCGTCCCGCTGTCGGCATGGAGCGGGCGCAGATAGGACACTTTCAGCTCCAGCGTGGTATAGGCATAGCCGGGCCGCAGCGCCGTGTGGGCGGCAATGCCGCAGGCGCTGTCGAGCATCGTCGCGATAAAGCCGCCATGCACGGTGCCCATCGGATTGTAGGCGCTGCCGTCGGGCGTGGCCTCAAAGACGCAATGGCCTTGATCGGCCTCAACCAGCGCGATGCCGAGTTTCTCGCCCAGCGGCGGCTGCTTTCCCGCCGCCAGCAGGGCCTGCACCTGTTCAAGGCCGTTGGGTGATGTGGTCATGGTTATGTCTCCGGTGTGGCGGGCGGGTTCCATCCGCCGCCCAGCGCGCGGAACGAGGCGATGGCGCCGCGCGTTGCCGCCGCGCGCGCCTGAAGCGCGCCATCGCTGGTTTCCAGCAGGTGCCGGTCGGCATCGAGCACCTCGATCAGGCTGACCATCCCGCCCTTGTAGGCCGCCATCGAGGCATCGCGCGCGCGCGTCAGCGAGGCTTCGCCATCGTGGAGCGAGGCTGCGCGCGCCTCCTGCTGCACCAGTGTCGAGAAAGCGTCCTCGACATCCTGAGACGCCCGCAGCACGGCAAGGCGATAGGCGGCGAGCGCCTCGGTGTTGCGCCCCTTGGCCGCGCGGATTTCGGCATCCACCCGGCTAAAGTCGAATAGGCGCCAGCGCAGGCCCATCACACCATTGGCCTGTGTCGCGCCGCCGGTGAACAGCCCACCCGTGGTGGTGGTGGCGCTGCCCACCAGCCCACTGAGCGAGAATTTCGGGTAATATTCGGCCACCGCGACCCCGATCCGCGCGTTGGAGGCGGCCAGCGTTCTTTCCGCCGCGATAATGTCGGGGCGGCGGCGCAGCATCGCGGCGGGGCCGCCCGCCGTGGCCACCGCGGGTGGGGCAGGGATTGGGGCCTGCGCCGTTAATTCGGCGCGGGTCGAGCCGGGCTGAACACCGATAAGCACATCAAGCGCATTCATCGCCATATCCAGTTGATTGCCAAGCGCGGGGATCGAAGCGCGCACCTGTGCCAGCGCGCCTTCGGCCTGCCGCAACTGCAATTCAGCCGTGACGCCCTTGCGATATTGCAGGGCGACTAGATCAACGAGGCGCTGCTGTGTATCAAGCTGGGCGCGGGCGACATCGAGCCGCGCCTGAAGCATCCGGATCGTGACATAAGTGTCGGCAATCTGCGCCGCGACCGACAGGCGCACCGCCACCGCGCCCGCTTCGCTGGCCTGCCAATCGGCCCGCGCGGCATCGCGCGCGGCATCACGGCCACCGAACAGGTCAATTTCCCAGCTTGCGCCCAGATCAACCTCATAGGTTTCGCTGGAGCGTTGGAACCCCGGAAAGGCGCTGCCGATCCGGCCGATGGGCGTTTGCAGCGATTGATAGGTTTCCCCCGCCTGTCCGCTGACCTGCGCGGAAGGGAGCAAGGCGGCATTGGCGTTCTTGAGCACGGCGCGGGCCTGAAACACGCGGGCAGCTGCCTGTTGCAGGTCGAGATTTTGCCCCAGCCCGCGTTCGACAAGGCTGGTCAGCAACGGATCGTTGAACGAGCGCCACCAGTCGGCCAGATCGGCGCTCTGGGCCGAACCATGGCGCGCGGCCAAGGCGGCCTCGCCGTGAAAGGTAGGGGCAAGCATGGAAACGGGCCGGTCATAGCGGGGGCCGACGGAGCAACCCGCCAGCAGCAGAGGGGCGCCAAGGGCAGGCAGGATCAAGGTCAAAGGCCGCATATTTTCCTCGCAGCGCTAAAGGATGATGTGTGACCAATATATTGTTTGGTTATACGTTGTCAATGCGTGGGGCTGGGACTATGGTTGCGCCATGACCAATGCACCCACCGATACCACCCCGCGCGGCCCGGCCGAACACACCGTGCGCGACCAGATCATCGCGGCGGCCCATGAATGTTTTGCCCGCTATGGCTATGGCAAGACGACGGTTTCCGACCTTGCCAAGGAGATCGGCTTTTCCAAGGCTTATATCTATCGCTTCTTTGAATCGAAGCAGGCCATCGGCGAGGCTATCTGCACCGACAGGCTGGATCAGCTGGTGTCTGAGGCCCGCGCCGCGATTGACGAAGGGGGTAGTGCGACGGAAAAATTCAGGCGCATGTTTAAGAGTTTAACAACGCTAAGTCTGCAGCTTTTCTTCCATGACCGCAAGATTTACGAGATCGCGGCGCTTTCGGCGGCCGAGCACTGGAACTCGGCCAAAACCTATAAGGCAACGCTCAAAGCGATGCTGATCGAGATCGTCAGGGAAGGGCGCGAAAGCGGCGAGTTTGAGCGAAAAACCCCGCTGGACGAGACCTGCCGCGCGATTTTCTACGCGATGATGCCCTTTATCGATCCGCTGCATCTGGAGCGCAATCTGGACCTGCTGCCTGATGCCCAGACCGAGGTATGCGGCCTGATCCTGCGGAGCCTGGCTCCGTGATACGGAATGTGACTACTTGACATTATGGTCACATGAACGCACATGATCCCTCTCTCGTTGGAGGAATTGTGCGTGACGAATCGGTATCGCAAATCTGCTCTCGCCTTGCTGGCTCTGCCCGCGTTTGCACTTTCGGCCTGCCACGGCGCCGACCCTGATCCGCGCGCCCAGCCGCCGCTGGTACGGGTGATCTCGCCGGTGGCGGCGGGCGATGCCGCGCATGAATTCACCGGCATCATCGCGGCTCGCGTGCAAAGCGATCTGGGCTTTCGCGTCGGGGGCAAGATCACCGAGCGGCTGGTGCAGGCCGGGCAGGCCGTGCGGCGGGGCCAGCCCCTGATGCGGATCGACCCCACCGATCTGGCGCTGGCCACCCGTGCCTCGCAGGAGACGGTGCAGGGCGCTCGCGCCCGCGCGTTGCAAACCGCGGCGGATGAGCGGCGCCTGCGCGATTTGATCGCTGCGGGGGCAGTGTCTGCCTCAGCCTATGATCAGGCCAAGGCCGCAGCCGATGCCGCCCGCGCTCAACTGGCCGCCGCAGAGGCGCAGGCGCGGGTCGCGCATAATGCGGCGGGCTACAGCCTGCTGGTGGCCGATGCCGATGGCACGGTGGTCGAAACTCTGGCCGAGCCGGGGCAGGTGGTGAGCGCGGGCCAGATCGTCCTGCGCCTGGCCCGCTCCGGCCCGCGTGAGGCGCTGGTGCAGTTGCCCGAAACCGTGCGCCCCGCGATCGGATCACAGGCCAAGGCGCGCATCTATGACGGCGCCCAAGGCTCGGCCACGCTGCGCCAGCTTTCCGACGCGGCCAATCCCGCCACGCGCACGTTTGAGGCGCGCTATGTTCTCAAAGGTGCGCCTGCACAGGCGCCGTTGGGGGCCACCGTCACGATCTCTCTGGCGCAGGCGGGCTACGTTGGGGCGGCGCAGGTTCCGCTGGGCGCGATCCGCGATGTGGGCAAAGGGGCGGGGGTCTGGGTGCTGGGCGATGGTACGGTTCCGTCGGTCCATTGGCGCCCCGTCCATATTGCCGCGCTGGCCGAGGAAACCGCGACCATTGACGCCGGGTTGAGGCCGGGCGAGCGCATTGTCGCTATGGGCGCGCATATGCTGCATGAGGGCCAGACGGTCCGGGTGTCAGCGAAATGAGCGGCGGGTCGGAAACCAAGGGCGGGTTTAACCTGTCCGCGCTGGCCGTGCGCGAAAAATCGGTGACGCTGTTCTTTCTGATCGCGATTATTCTGGCCGGGGTGTTTGCCTTCCTCAAACTGGGCCGGGCCGAAGATCCGGGCTTTACGATCAAGGTGATGACGGTGGTGACCGCATGGCCGGGTGCGACAGCGCAGGAGATGCAGGATCAGGTGGCTGAACCGCTGGAAAAGCGCCTGCAGGAATTGCGCTGGTATGACCGCAGCGAGACTTTTACCCGGCCCGGCCTCGCCTTCACTACGCTGACTTTGCGCGATCAGACGCCGCCCAAGGATGTGCCGGAGCAGTTCTATCAGGCGCGCAAGAAGATCTCGGACGAGACGCGCAAATTGCCGCAAGGCGTGGTCGGTCCCTTTGTTGACGATGAGTTCGGCGATGTCAGCTTCGGGCTCTATGCGCTCAAGGCCAAAGGCGTGCCGCAGCGCGATCTGGCGCGCGAGGCCGAAAGGCTGCGTCAGCAATTGCTGCATGTGCCCGGCGTCGACAAGGTCAAGATTTTGGGCGAGCGGCCCGAACGCATCTATGTCGAATTCGCGCAGGAGCGGCTTGCCACGCTGGGCGTTTCCCCGCGCGCGATCTTTGACGCGCTGGCCAAGCAGAACCTGATGACGCCTGCCGGTTCGATCGAAAGCAAGGCGCAGCAGGTCTTCGTCCGTCTGGATGGCGCCTTTGATGACCTCTCCAAAATTCGCGACCTGCCCATCATCGCCAATGACCGCACCTTGCGCCTATCCGACATTGCCAAGGTCGAGCGCGGCTATGAGGACCCCGCCACTTTCCTGATCCGCAGCGAGGGCGAACCCGCGCTGATGCTGAGCGTTGTGATGCGCGAGGGCTGGAACGGGCTCGATCTGGGAAAGGCGCTGGCGGCCGAGACCGACAAGATTCGGCAGCAATTACCCTTGGGCATGACGTTGAGCAACGTGACCGACCAATCGGTCAACATCCGCGATGCCGTCGATCAGTTCATGCACACCTTCATGGAGGCGCTGATCATCGTCATGATCGTCAGCCTTATCAGCCTTGGCTGGCGCGTGGGGATCGTGGTGGCGGCCGCCGTGCCTTTGACGCTGGCGGTGGTGCTGATGGTCATGTGGGCCACGGACCGCGCCTTTGACCGCATCACGCTGGGCGCGCTGATCCTGGCGCTAGGCCTGCTGGTCGATGATGCGATCATTGCCATCGAGATGATGGTGGTCAAAATGGAGGAAGGCTATGACCGCATCCGCGCCTCGGCCTATGCGTGGAGCCATACGGCCGCGCCCATGCTGGCGGGCACGCTGGTCACGGTGATCGGCCTGATGCCGGTGGGTTTTGCCAAATCTACGGCGGGCGAATATGCGGGCAATATCTTCTGGGTGGTCGGTTTTGCGCTGATCGCCTCATGGTTCGTGGCGGTGATCTTCACGCCCTATATGGGGGTGAAACTGCTGCCCGTGATCAAGCCGGTGGAGGGCGGGCACACCGCCATCTATCAAACGCCGCGCTATCAGCAGGTGCGCGGCATCATCGCATGGGCGGTGCGGCGCAAGAAGCTGGTGGCGGGCGCGACCTTTGGGGCGTTCCTGATCGCAGGTGTGGGCATGGGGCCGGTGAAGAAGCAGTTCTTCCCCACCTCTGACCGGCCCGAACTGCTGGTCGAGGTGCAGATGCCCAAGGGCTCCGCCATCGCCCAGACGAGCGAGGCCGCGCGGCAGGTGGAAACATGGCTGCGCAAGCAACCGGAATCGCGCATCGTCACCACCTATGTGGGCCAAGGCGCGCCGCGTTTCTATGTCCCGCTCTCGCCCGAATTGCCCGATCCTTCCTTCGCCAAGATCATCGTGCGCACGGGCAAGGAGGCCGACCGCGATGCTCTCAAACTGCGCCTGAGGCAGGCGGCTGCCAATGGTCTGGCCCCTGCCGCGCGGGTGCGGGCGACGCAATTGGTCTTTGGCCCGCCTTCGCCTTTCCCCGTTGCCTTTCGCGTCAACGGGCCGGACCTTGCCACGGTGCGCGCCATTGCCGCGCAGGTGCAGGCCGTGATGCAATCCGATCCGATGATGCGCACGGTCAACGCCGATTGGGGCGACCGCGTCCCCGCGCTGCATTTCGTGCTGGATCAGGACCGCTTGCAGGCGCTTGGCCTCTCTTCTGGCGATGTCGCTAACCAGTTGCAATTCCTGCTGACCGGCGTGACCGTCAGTCAGGCGCGCGAGGATATCCGCACGGTCGATGTCGTCGCCCGTTCGGCGGGCGGCGAAAGGCTCGATCCGGCCCGTATCGGTGACTATACGCTGACCGGCGCCCATGGCGAACGGGTGTCCGTCAGCCAGATCGGCAAGCTGGAAGTGCGCATGGAGGACCCGATCCTGCAACGGCGCGACCGCGTGCCCACCATCACCGTGCGCGGCGACATTGCCGACGGGCTGCAGCCTCCCGATGTTTCCACCGCCATGTTGGCCAAGCTGCAGCCGATCATCAAGAGCCTGCCCGCCGGGTATCGCATCGACATGGCCGGTTCGATTGAGGAGGCGGCCAAGGCCAATGCCGCGCTGGCGCCGATCTTCCCGATCATGATCGTGTTGATGATGATCGTCATCATCCTTCAGGTGCGCAGCCTGTCGGCTATGTGGATCGTGCTGCTGACCGCGCCGCTGGGGGTGATCGGGGTGGTGCCGACCTTGCTCATCACCGGCACGCCGTTTGGTTTCAACGCGATCCTTGGGCTGATCGCTTTGGCGGGCATTTTGATGCGCAACACGCTGATCCTGATCGGCCAGATCCGTGACAATCAGAACGCGGGCATGAGCCCCTATGACTCGGTGGTCGAGGCAACCGTTCAGCGCTCGCGCCCGGTGATTCTGACCGCGCTGGCGGCGGTGCTGGCCTTTGTGCCGCTCATCAGTTCGGTGTTCTGGGGCTCGATGGCCATCACGCTGATCGGCGGCACGCTGGGCGGAACGGTGCTGACGCTGCTCTTCCTGCCCGCGCTCTATGCGCTCTGGTTCCGGATTCTGCCGCCGGCGGCCAACCGTTCGGAGACCGTAACATGAAACTTGTCGGTTTGCTCCGTAGAGGACTGAGCGCATTCGAACGCTTTCTCAAAGCACTCGACTATTCCGAAATTGATCCGATTGCCGAGCAACAGCGTCGGATCGTCTGTCTGGAGGCGCGAATACAAAGGCTTGAGGTTCGCCATGACAACGGATGAAGCCCTCGCTGCCGTGCAGGCCATTCTTTCGGCCAAGTGGAGCATTCAGGTTTTGCGCGTCCTGGCGAAAGGTCCGACCCGCTTTTCCGGGATCAAGGCCGCCATCCCTGCCATATCCGCCAACATTCTCGCCTTGCGGCTTCGCTCTCTTGAAGAGGCGGGAATCATTGGCCGGGCTAGCCTGCCGCCTCCCGCTGATCGTCAGGTTTACGCTCTGACCACCCTTGGCGAAGGCGTCCGCCCGGTCCTGTCGGCGATAGAGCGATGGGCCTCCCTACTGCAAACCCATAGTCGCGCAGATGCGCCCAATCGCACTCCGCCCGGCATAAAATTCCCGTCAATCAGCCGGGAATAGGAGATCATCATGCAAAATACCGTTTTGATCACAGGGGTGTCTTCGGGCATCGGCGAGGCGACCGCCGCGGCACTGGCTCAAGCCGGATACCGCGTCTTTGGGGGTGCACGCACCCCGTTCGCGGTTGCTCCTATCGCTGGGGTAGAATTGCTCGAACTGGATGTGCGCCAGGATGAACAGGTCCGCCGGGCCGTCGATCTCGTGCTCGAACAGGCCGGTCGCATCGACATTGTCATCAACAATGCCGGTGTATCGCTTATTGGCCCGGTTGAGGCGAGCAGCGATGCCGAAGCGCAGGCCTTGTTCGACACAAACCTGTTTGGTGTTTTGCGGGTGATGCGGGCCGTGCTGCCTGCCATGCGCCAACAGCAATCGGGTCTGATCCTCAACATCAGTTCGGTGCTCGGCTTCCTTCCCGCGCCCTTCATGGGCCTTTACGCCAGCAGCAAACATGCGCTGGAGGGACTGTCGGAATCGCTCGATCACGAGGTGCGCGGTTTCGGCGTGCGCGTTATGCTGGTCCAGCCCAATTTCACCAATACCAGACTGGACGCCAACGCCCCCCAGACGCGGGCCAGCATTCCAGCTTATGGAGAGGCTCTCTCGCAGACGCTTGAAGCCTTGCAGAAGCAGGTGGCCGCGGGCGAGGCGCCATCACGGGTTGCAAGCAAGATCATTTCCGCGATCAGGGGCGGCTATCGTATGCGGCACCCTGCCAATCCCAGTGCCCGACTTCTCTCTTTCCTCAGGCGCTTCGCTCCGGCCGGGGCGGTGGACAAGGGCATCAGGTCGACCTTCGGACTCAAGTCATAACAAGCGGTTGAAAGCAGGTAGGATTGCCCGATGAGCATGGCCCGTTTGCCACAACAAGCCAGAGAAGAGCGCTCAGAGCAGGATGATCGCAAGGCGGCGGTTCAGCAAGCCATCCTGCATGGGCCGGTGCTGGCAACCATCCTCCGGCTCGCGTTGCCAACTGTCGCGGTGCTGGTTGCCCAGACCCTCGTCGGCGTTGCCGAAACCTATTACGTTTCCCGGTTGGGGACTGATGCGCTGGTTGGTGTATCGGTTGTATTTCCGGTCTGGATGCTGATGACCATGATGTCGGCAGGCGGCATCGGGGGCGGGGTCGCTTCGGCCGTTGCGCGGGCCATCGGTTCGCACCGCCTTGATGATGCTGACGATCATGTTCTGCATGGGATTGCGCTGGGCGCCTTGCTGGGCTTGCTGTTTATGGGATGCATCTGGATTTTCGGTCCCATGCTTTTTCAGGCTCTTGGCGTTCGGCAAGGTGCGCTGATACAGGCGATCACCTATTCGCGCTGGCTCTCGCTCAGCGCCGTTCCCATCTGGGTCGTCAACCTGTGCTCGGCGGCTTTGCGCGGGGCGGGCAATGTCAAGGTGCCGGCACTTGTATCGCTTTTCGGCGTTTTCACTCTTGTCCCGCTTTCTCCGTTCCTGATCTTTGGGCTGGGGCCGTTGCCGGGGCTTGGTATCGCGGGGGCAGGGTTGGCGGTCACTCTTTACTATGCCGCTGCGGGCATGGTCCTGATCCGATATTTGCTGAAATCGACGGCTGGTCTGAGGCTGACACTGCGTCCTTTGCGCTGGCCGCTGTTTCGCGACGTTCTGGGTGTCGGGCTGTTCTCCTCTGTGGCGGTGGTGCAGATCAATCTTACCGTCATCATCGTGACCGGCCTTGTCGACAGATTTGGTAAAGCGGCATTGGGTGGTTACGGCATAGGCGCAAGGCTCGATTACCTGTTTATCCCCGTCCTATTTGGACTGGGCAGCGCCTTGCTGACCATGGTGGGCACCAACACAGGGACGGGCGATTTTGCACGCGTCAGGCGCATCGGGACCACGGGCGCCATCATCGGCGCAGCATTTACCGGCTGCGTGGGACTGGTGGTTGCTATATGGCCCCGCCTGTGGCTGGGAATTTTCAGCCATGATGGTGATGTGTTGCAGGCCGGTTCGACCTACCTTCGCTTTGCCGGTCTTTCTTATCCGGCCATGGCCGTTGCTTTCATATTGAGTTTTGTGTCGCAAGGGACAGGGCGCCCCGGCTGGACCACCTTTGCCGGAACAGTCCGCCTTGTCATTGCCGCCGGGTTTGGATTGCTCGCCGCAAATGGCTGGAGCGCGGGACTGTCCACGCTTTCGGCCATCGTTGCATCCAGCCAGTTCGCCGCCGCGCTGATCTGTCTGTGGGCAACTCACCGGGGCCATATCTGGATGCTTCCCAATCACCCAGTCCGATAATCCAAGGAGCGAAAATATGCTGATGATGCTTTTGGCCTTGATGGCAGGCGCCGTTCAAAAGAATTCCCTTCGCGAACCCGCGCCCGATATTCAGCAGGTTGCAATTGACGCGATCACGGGAAGGTCGCTGACCAAAGCGGTCCGCGAGGAAAATCGCGATGAGGCCCGCGGGCCATCCGATCCTCAGATGGAAATCGCGGACCGAATTGCCGGTCGCAACGTCACCTATCCGATCGCGGGTGAGCAGAGCGCGAAGCCTGTCGATATGCAGTCGGTGATCGCCGCCTCTATCGGTGGAAAGCATTGAGCATCCCTGTTCGTGGGGAGTAAACTCATATGCGCGCCCGGGCATGCTCAGCGCAGTGCCGAACTGGCGATCGCGAGCCTAATCTGACGAATGTCGCGCGCTGGTGGCGCGCCGAATTGCCGGAGATATTCGCGGCTGAATTGTGAGGTGCTCTCATAGCCGACCGCGAAGGCTACATCCGAAGCGCTATGGTCGCCAGCGAGCAGCAACTGTCGCGCCTCCTGCAACCGGAGCTGTTTCTGATACTGGAGCGGGCTGAGGCCGGTCATTGCCAGAAAATGGCGATGCAGGCTGGCACGGCTCATGCCGCTGGCATCGCAGAGCGCCTCGATGCGCAGGCGCGCGTTTTGATTGTCCCTGACCCGCTATATGGCGGTTGAACTTGGCGCGCGCCGGATCCGGGTGAATGCGATTGCGCCCGGCGCCATTGCGACCGATTTTGCCGGCGGCGTGGTTCGCGACAATGGCGATGTGAACGCCTATGTCGCGCAGGGCATCGCGCTTGGTCGCGTGGGCCTGCCGGACGATGTCGGCGGGGCCGTTGTCGCCATCCTGTCTGACGAGATGGGCTGGGCGACCGGCACGACCTTCGACATTTCGGGCGGGCAACTGCTGTAGGCCCAAGCATGGGCTTTTCATCGCAACCCTGCCGAGGGATTTCTCAGATGAAATACGCGCTTCTGGCCATGGCCGCCGTCATGTTTTCCACGCCTGCATGGTCCCAGACATGCGACCTGTCCAGCAAGGCAAGAGGTGATAACATGCCAACACCCATCGAAACGGTCACGGCCTTCAGCGCGGCCTTTCCCGAGGATCATGGAAAGGCTGCAATCCGGCGATGGTTTATCCCCAAGACGGTCTGGGTCAACGAAGGCGTATCGACCACCACTGGCGTCGAGGAAGCGATAGCATTCATCGACCGGCCCGCCAGATCGCAGCCGTCCATTTTGACATACTGGCTATCGCAGCGGACGGAAATCGCGTGCTCACCGAGCGAGTGCTCCGCTTTGTTCGCGCTGATGGCAGCGAGGTCGCCGCAGCGAACTGATGGGCATATTTGAAGTGGAGGGGGGAGTGTATCGGGGCGTGGGGGCCTATTTCGACGTCAATTTTGCAAAGAAAATATCAAAATATCAATGATCTGTTGGGCATCGCGTCTATCCGGCGATTTCGGTTTGGCAAGGCCCCCATCGCCTATTCCTTGCCGCTACCTCACGAGATCTTCATGCCTGAAAATAGCCTCACCCTCATTAGCCATCCCCTTTGTCCATTCGCGCAACGGACACCGTCCTATTTGAAAGCATGGTCATCTGCGAGTATCTTGAAGAAACTCAAAGGGGCCCCAGATTGTACTCCGACGATGCTCTGATCCGCGCCTGGCAACGGGGTTGGATCGAGTTCGGCACAGCGACCCTCACCGATGCCTGGCAGTTCCTCAACGCCTCCGATTACGCCACCGCAAATGCAAAGCAGGCCGCGTTCCGGGACAAGCTCATGCGATTGGAAGCGGTGCTCACCGATGGACCTTATTTCAGCGGTGCCGACTTTGGCATGGTCGATGCGGTTTTCGCGCCTCTCTTACGCTATTTCGACATACTCGACCCGATGGTGTCGCAGCCGATCTTCGAGAACCGCCCTCGCGTTACGGCGTGGCGGGCGGCGCTGGCTGCACGAGAGAGCGTCATTGCCGCCGTGGCAGGTGACTTTGCCGAGCGTTTCCTGCAGCACCTCCGTCACCATCAGGCACTCCTCGCAGACTGAAGCCGATCAAGGAGCCGCCAGACTCTGAACCACCCCAAGTTTGCCGGAGATGCGGCGCCTTAAGTGCAATGTGAAAGAAGGACCGCTTTCAACTGGCAAGTCTAATGACTTGGCCACCACACCACAGTTCAGATTCGATCAGCGGTGAAGGCGAGGGGGTGTAAGTTTAGCTGTGGAAAAGGCCCCAGTCAGTCACACAGACCAGTCACACATCGGTCGCCCTTTTGTACTTAATATTTTGATTTTGTGTTGTTTTCATGAATTGGCTGGGGTGGGAGGATTCAAACCTCCACATCGAGGTACCCCTATTTGATACCCACCCGGAGGCCTCCGTTTCAGCTTGGCCGAGAGCTAAAAAAACTTTTGATTTCTGGATCTTACGTTCATCCAGTAATGAACCCAAGAAAAATCATGTCAGAAATCGTGGCAGATTTTCTGGAACTGACAGCCGGCGGAAATAGTCTGATTCCGAGTGTATTCCCATTCCCGCCGGTGTGGCCAGTAGGCGCCCCGGAAATCTTTACCTGTGTCGGTTGGCTTGAGGTGTGCGATCGCCGCTTCGGTTACCAGCAGGTACAGGTGGTCAGCGGCTCTGTCTTAGTACCTGCCTACGACACTGCGATTGGCTTTTTCATCCTAACCTTCACTGGCGCCATCGGCGCCGTTCGCCACAAAATCTGGCTCGGCGACATCAATCAGCACTCCCCGCCAAACCAGAAACCACAATTTATTCCGGCAACTCGCGTCTTGCGAATGGTGCAGGCGCTATGCTTCGCGGCGTAAGCGTACAAAGTTGAGCTTAGAATTTGGTGGTCGCTTCCAGATGCGCCTCGACATCCTTGCGCTCGATCCACAGCGTTCTGAAGGTCTTGGCGTTCAAAAACTTAAGCTGGTCGGCATTATGGGGCGATCCGGGCTGGCTGGAATTGCCATAGCTCATCATGCCGACCGCCTTCATCGGGGTGGAAAATTCGATCATCGAAACCCATGTTTCACCGTGCTGAGGTGTGCGCTCGCCATCCTTCATCGGCCCCCATGTGATGGTGCGGAAGACGCCTGTGTTGCCAAAGCCGCCATTGCCCGGCAGGTTTACGCCGCCGATGTGGAAGCGCGAGACATCGCCGAAGGGCCGGTCGATGGCGCCATAGAGCTGTTTGGTCTTGGCCACGGCTTGCTTGAGCATGGCCACGGCGGCGGCGGGATCTTTCAGCCCGCGCGGGGTTTCAAGCGGATCGTCTAGCGTCCATTTCACTGCATAATTGGCCTGACTGGTGAAATTGCCCGGCGAGAAGAGCAGCGCCCATGTTTCAAACAGCAGGGCGCCGCGGCTATCGGCATTGTCCTGATGGTCCCACGCCGAAAGCACGGCCACAGCGGCCTGAATGTCGGGATCGGTGCTGTCCTTGCCCGCAGCCAGCAGTTCGGGCAACATGCGGTCGGCCATGAGCGCGCGGGTCGTCAGCTTGCGCGCGACGAAATCGTCGAAGCTGAGCTTGGGTGTTTCGTTCAAAAGCTTGACCGACATTTGCGCGCGCTGGCTCATCGGTCCTATGGTCGAGACATAGGAGGGCCATTTTTTGGGATCGAGCACGCGCGGATAGGTAGCCAGCCATGGCGGATCATTGGCGTTTTGCACAAAGCCGCTGGCGGGATCGAGAACCTTGGGCAGGTCATCATAGCTGTGCACATCCTTCCACAGGGTCGAGGACGTGTCGCCCGCCACGGGCTTGACCCAGTCGGCATAGCTGCCGCCCTGTTTGTGAACAGGCAGGATGCCATTGTCCAGATAGAGGATATGCCCGGCTCGGTCGGCATAGACGATGTTGAACATCGGCACCTGCAGGGTCTTGAGCGCCTTTTCGAAATGGGCCCAATCCTGCGCTTTGCCCATGTCGAGATATTGTTGCAGCACGCCGGGGCGGTCCAGCCCCGCCACTTTCAGCGCAACCGTATCCTTGCCGCCGGGCAGGTCGAACACCGGGCCTTGCACGGCATAGCGCTGGGTGAAGGTTTCGGTCTTCAGGCTGCCGTCGCTCTGGCGCACCTTGAAACTTTTCTGCGCGGTGGTGAAGGGCAGGGTCTTACCGTCGAACACATAGCCGCCCTCGGCCAGTGTCAGCTTATACGAGGTATAGCCCTGAATGGTGTTGACGGTGTTGGTGAAGCCCAGATTGTTGTTGAACCCAAAACGCAGCACCGGCAGCCCAACCTGCGTGGCGCCATAGAGCGAGAGGCCGGGCGCGGTGATCTGCGCCTCGAAATAGGTCAGGATGCTGGGCGCCCATGGCAGATGCGGATTGGCCAGCAGCATCGCATTTCCGCTGGCCGAGCGCGAAGGCGCCACCGCCCAGGCGTTCGATCCGCCCGCGTTATTGGTGGCCGCATCCACCAGCACGCGTTGATCCGAGGCGATATAGACATAGTTCATCAGGCGATGCGCATGGGCCATGATGTCCACGCCCCTGATGGGCAGCACCTGAAGCACCTCGGGGGCAAGTTTGCCCGGATTGGCCTTGGCATAGGCGTTGATCCCGGCGGCAAAGGCGTCCAGATCGGCGCGCATCTGTGGCGTCTGCTGCGCAAACCACTGGGCCGAGCGTTCCGGGACGCCATTGGCGATCAGCCAGCGGTCCTGCTTGGCGAATTTGTCGCCCCAATATTCTGCCGCGCGGCCGCGCGCCTCGCCCAGCATGTGCAGCAGGATATCGCCATGCGCCTGCGCCTGCGCATAACCAAAGCCATAGAAACCGCCCGCTTCGGTTTTGGCATAAATGTGGGGGACGCCAAAACTGTCCCAGAGAATTTCCGCGCCGGCCTGAGGCGTGGCGGATGCTGCGGTCGGCACATGTTTGACAGGCGCTCTGGCAGAGGAGGCCGCGCCCAAGGTGAGGGCGGCAGTGCCCAGCAGGGCAATGGTGATAAGGTTTCGCGTCATCAGAAATTCACCCTTGCACGAACATGGTAATAGCCGCCTGTGAAGCCATAGGCGCCTGTCGAAACATATTGCCCGCCTGTCGAAACAGCGGCCATACAAATGGCTGAAACTTGCCCAATCCATAGTGATATCGTGAAGCGATCACAACGTTTCCCGGCATGGGGTTCCCCGAATTGGAATGGTCTGTCTGGCAGAAACGGATGGCATCGCAAACTCTGCCAGTGCCAGTTGTGAACTTATGAGAAAATCTCGGTATCCGGTTCGTTTGACGTATGGCACCGCCACGCTTCTTGATGGAAGATCGCAGAATTCGTTCTGCGGAAGCTGGATTCGCAAGGGGAGCAAAGCGTGGCCAAGGATCCTGTCCGATTAAGGCTTGACTGGTTCAAGGCGGTAATCCTTCCCCACGAAGGAGCCTTGCGCGGACGAATGCGTCGCGTGATGCGCCAGCATGACGACGTCGACGATGTTGTTGCCGAGGTATTGACCAGAGCCTACGCGACCGCCAGTTTCGAGCGGATCACGGCGGGGCGCTCCTATTTGTTCCAGATCGCGCGCAATCTGTTGATCGACGAGGCCCGGCGGGCAAAAATTGTCGTTTTGGAGGAAATCGCCGATCTGGATCTGGTGGCCGACACGATGTCGGCTGAACGTATGCTGCAGGCCCGCGACCAATTGCGGCGGGTTGAAGCGATTGTCGAAACATTGCCGTCGCAATGCCGCCGAGCCTTCATCTTGCGGCGCGTTCATGATAGGCCGGTGAAAGAAATAGCAGAGGAGATGGGATTATCCGTCTTCACAATCGACAAGCACATTGCCAGAGCGACATTGAAAGTCATGCAGGCCCTTGGCCAATTCGAGGATGCACAGTTTGACAACCCCGACCGCGCTCCCGGTATCGTCCAGCCAGCAAAGGCACGCGATTGAGGAGGAAGCGGCGCGTCTGTTCCATCTGGCGCGGGGCAGCGGATGCGATGGCGGCTCTGCAGAAGCGTGGGAGCAGGTCTCTCGCTGGATCGAATTGTCCCCCGCCCACGGCGTAGCCTTTGCCAAGGTCGAGGCCAGTTGGGACATGACCGAGGCGCTGCGCGCTTCGCAGGAAGATTTGCTGGCCGATGGGCCGGGCGCAGCCGTTGATGATGTCGATGACGAAACAAAACCGGCGCATCGTCTGTCTCGCCGCGCCTTCGGGGCCTTGGCGGCAGGTTCCGGGCTGGCGGTTGCCGCATCGGTGGTGCTGTGGCGTATGGGCACGGCGCAGCGCTATAGTACGAAGGTGGGCGAAGAGCGGCTGATCCATCTGGCCGATGGCAGTCAGGTGCGGCTCAACACCGACACCATGATGGATGTCAGTATGCAAGCGGACCGGCGCACGGTTCATTTCCTGAAAGGCGAGGCGCGGTTTGATGTCGCGCATGACCCGGCTCGACCGTTTTTGGTGACGGCGCGCGATGGCGCTGTGCAGGCTCTCAACACGGTGTTCAACCTGCGCCTGCGCAAGGATTTTACCGAATTGACCGTGATCGAGGGGCAGGCGGCGATTATGGGCGATGGTGCGCCTGCGGCCACGGTGCCTGCGGGCACATCGGCGATGATCCGAGCGACCACGGTGTCAATGATCAAGCTGGCCCGTGTCGATCTGGAGCGGCGCACCGCATGGCAGGAGGGTAAGATCCAGCTTGATGGCGCAACACTTGCTCAGGCGGTGGATGAGTTCAACCGCTATCGTACCAAGCCCTTGGTCATCGGCGATCCCGACCTATATGGCCTGCGCATGGGCGGCATGTTTGCCGCCAACAATTCGGCCGATTTTGTCGATGCGTTGAAACAGTCCTTCGGCATTAGGGTGATGGAGGGCAATGATGGGGCGGTGATCCTGTTGCCCGGCGCCGACCGGCCCGAGGACGTAAACAAACCGGGCAATTCGGCGATTTGATGCCAGTGATTTGATGACGGCGGCCTGCCCGGTTGGGGCAGACCGCGCGCGACACTTATTTTTCCGCCACGACCAGCGATTTTCCGCGATAGAGCGTGGGGTCGATCTTGGTGATCGTCTGCACCTTGCGCCCATGATTGCTCATAAACGTGACTTCGACCTTGACCGGTGCCATGCTGGTCAGCCCGAAGGTGACTGGACCGGCGTTCTGGCTGTTGTAGCCATCGCCTGTCGATACCTGCCGTGTGGCGAGGATCTTGCCCTGCTTGTCGTAGAGGCGCACCTCCGAACCGGCCTTGGTCAGATGACCTTTGGCATCGGTCACCAACACGCTCAGGCTGCGCTTTTGCGCGGCGGGCAGGGTGTTGTGGAACAGCGGGTGGCCGCCGGTAGGGCCATAATTGTCGGTGATCGACAGGTCCAGCCCGCCGTCCTTGTCATAGTCGACCCATTGCACACCGTGATCCGCCTGATTGAGCGGCCCGCCATTCAGCAGCACATCGACAAAGCCCTTGGCGCCTTCGTTGTGGAACAATTCGTCCTTGGGTTCCTGTTGACCCGGCGCGCCCACATAAGTGGTCACGAAGAGATCGAGCATCCCGTCATTGTCATAATCGCCCCATGATGCGCCGACCGAGTGGTGATCGGTGGCCACGCCCATTTTTTCGGCGACATCGGTGAAGGTGCCGTCGCCATTGTTGTGCCACAGCTTGTTCTTGCCATAGATCGGCTCGAAAATGTCGAGATTGCCGTCATTGTCATAATCGCCCACCGCGCATCCCACGCCGCCTTCTTCCTTGGGCCGCCCCGGCGAGTTCATGCCCAGTGCAGGCGCCACATCGACAAAGCCCGCCTTGCCGTCATTGCGCAGCAGCGAGTCCGTCTGGCCCGACTGGTTGGCAAGGAACAGGTCGAGGTCGCCATCCTTGTCATAATCCAGCCAGCACGCGCCAACGGTGGATTTGAACGTGGTCAGCGGACCATCGGCAAAGACCTGATGGAAAGAGCCGCCATCGTTGTGAAACAGGCGGTTCTTGCCGACGCGATCCGATGCAAACAGGTCCAGCCGACCGTCATTGTCATAATCGACCCAACTCGACTGGCGCGCGGAGCGGCCCGGAATGGTCAGGCCGAGCTTTGCCGACACTTCGGTAAAGCCTTTGCCCTGATCATTGTGCAGGATTTTGGTCAGTTCCTTGGGATCGGTGGGGCCAAGCAGCAGATCGGCCCAGCCGTCGCCATCATAATCGCCCCAACTCACTCCGCGGATTTCATAGCTGCCCTTTTGCGGCAGGCCCATTGCCGGGCCGACATTGACGAACTTGCCATGTTCATAATGGTAAAGGCGGACCTCACCATTCTTCAATGAGACGGCGAAGTCCAGATGGCCGTCATGGTCGAAATCGGCCCAGCTGTTCGACATGCTGTTCTTGCCCGGTTCAACGCCGAACACCTCCTTTTGCACCTCCTCAAACGGCAGGGCGGCAGGGGCCTGCGCGATGGCCGCGCTGCCGGACGAGGCGAGCAGCAAGGGCAGAATGTATTTCTTCAAACTCATGACAGTCTCTCCTCATCGGCGGGCATCTGATTATGGGTTCTTGTGTCGGGCAGGCGCAGATAGACCACCAGCGAAACGCCGATCATCGCGGTGACGTACCAATAGAAGCCGTTCTCCATGCCCGCCTGTTTGAGCCAGAGGGCGACATATTCCGCCGTGCCGCCAAACAGCGTGTTGGCCAGCGCATAGGGCAGGGCGACGCCCAGCGTGCGGATATGGGCGGGGAACAATTCAGCCTTCACCACGGCATTGATCGAGGTGTAGCCGGTGACGATAATCAGCGCGCCCAACACCAGCAGGAATGCGGCAAACGAGGATGTCACCGTTTCCAGCCGGGTGAAGATGGCGGTGGTAAACAGCACGCCGCCAAGGCCAAAGCTCACCAACAGAGGCTTGCGCCCGATCCGGTCCGACAAGGCCCCCGCGACAGGCTGAAGCAGCATGTAGATGAACAGGGCCGAGGCCATGATGCCGGTGGCCGTCTGACGCCCGAAACCGGCGCTGTTGACAAGGAACTTCTGCATATAGGTGCTGTAGGCATAGAAGGCCAAAGTGCCCCCTGCGGTCAGCGCCATCACCGTGAACACTTCGCGCGGGTGATCGCGGAACAGCGCGAGGCCAGTGGATTTGGGCGCCTTGTGATCGGCCTGCGCATCGGTGAAGGCCTCGGTTTCGCGCAGGCCCCGCCGTAGGTAGAATACGCTGACCGCCATGATGCCGCCCACCGCAAAGGGAATGCGCCAGCCCCATTGCTCCAACTGCGCTTCGCTCAGCACTTTTTGCAACAGCAGCAGCACACATAGCGCCAGCAACTGCCCCGCGATCAGCGTGACATATTGAAAGCTGGAGAAAAATCCGCGCCGCTTGCTGGCCGCCATTTCGGACAGATAGGTGGCGCTGGCGCCATATTCGCCGCCCACGCTCAGGCCCTGCAACAGCCGCGCGAAGAGCAGCAGCAATGGCGAGGCCACACCGATTGTCGCATAGCCGGGAATGATCGCCACCATCATCGACCCGCCGCCCATCAGCACAACCGACAGGGTAAGCCCGGCTTTGCGTCCCTTGCGGTCGGCATACATGCCCATCAGCCATGCACCCAATGGCCGCATCAGGAATCCCACCGCAAAGATCGCGGCGGCGTTGAGCAATTGCGCCGTGCTGTCGTCGCTGGGGAAGAAGACGGGTGCAAAATACAAGGTGAAGGCCGAATAGACATACCAATCGTACCATTCGACCAGATTACCCATCGATCCGCCAAAGATCGACCACAGGCGCGATTTTTGCGTGGGGTGTCCGGCATGGGCAGGGAAGGTGCGGGAATCGGTTTGCAGGTTCATGGCCGTCAAAACGGATGTCCGCGCCCGATCTGTTACTCATCGTTTTCGGGAGGCATCAATATAATGGCCGCATCCCGGCCTTTGATGGAGCGAATGCCGAAGCTGGCGCTCAAAGCCCTCACGAAATCATCGGACTGTCGGATGTGAAAGGACCCTCCGACCCGCAGGGCTGCCAGTTTGGTATCCCCCAGAATGAGCGGATGCGCGCGGTAGCGGTTCATATCTTCCACCGCCTGCGCCAGCGTCTCGCCCTCCAGTTCTATCCGGCCGCGCTCCCATGCCATGCGCTGTTGAATGCTGGCAGGTCTGAGGGCAGTGACGGCAACCGTCCCGCCGCGAATGGCCGCCCCATTGCCCGCGGCCACGCGGCGCGGCAGCGATCCGTTATCCCGGACCGCAACGGTGCCTTCGATCACCGTCAGTTCGGTCTTGTCGGAACGCAGCCTGAGGTTGAACGCCGTGCCCACGGCGCGCACGGTGGCGCTGCCGATGGTGACAAGGAAGGGGCGCCGGGCGTCATGGGCCACGTCAAAGCGCGCTTCGCCTCGTAAGAGATGCAGGTGGCGACCATCCTCGCGCAGCGCCACCTCGACGGACGTGGCCGTGTTGAGATGGATGAGCGAGCCATCCGCCAGCCTGACCGAACGATCCTCGCCCAACGCAGTATGATAGCGATCAACCGAGCCATGCAATTGCAGGGTGATGGTCCAGATCATGCCGATGATGGTGGCGGCGATCAACGAGAGGGCGATCCGCCGGTCGGCGCGCTCGCCGATCCAAGGGGGCGGTTTTGAGCGGAGTCCTTCAGCGAACTCCCAGCCCGCCTCAACCTTGGCAAAGGCAACCCCGTGTTCGGGGCGCAGGGCGACCCAGGCCATCGCCTCGTCCCAATCCTGCGCGCCGTTGCCCGCCTGCGCTTTCAAAAAGCGCCGCGCCGCCTCTGCTTCGAGCGCCTTTCGCTGCGCTGCGCGATCCTGTGCCTTGTTGCTGTTGCTCACCACGCCCGGAAATCCTCATGTTAAGCAATCTCTACAGAGGCCCGCGCCGGGTGCTTGTCTGAGGGGTAAACGGATGGGGTGTACTCTTCTGTTATCGGGACGAAAAATCTGCCTTTTTCGGTGCAGTGCCCAAGTCGGCGAAGAGACCGCAAAATTATCGGCGATAAAATTATGACAGAAAATATGCAGGGCGAATGGCAGAAAACAAAACTCTCTCCGTTTCTGCCCCATGTACCCAGTACAAACGCCGGGGGGTCAAGAACGGTCATGGTTACTTTCAAACAATACGCTTTTTTGCGCGCGGCATCCGCGCTTGCCTTGTCCATGCCGACTTTGGCCATGGCTTCGCCGAGCATGGCAAAGGATGCCGCCGTCACCCAGTTCCGCATTCCGGCTCAGCCTGTGCAGAGCGCGCTGGCGCTGTTCGCCAGACAATCGGGGCTCCAGATCCTGTTCCCCTACGATCAGGTCGCCGGGCTGCGCGCCCAATCGGTCAGCGGCAGCATGACGCCTGAAGCGGCGCTTTCCCAACTCATCGCGGGCACCGGGCTGAGGATCAACCACACCTCGTCCAACGCCATCGCGCTCTCTTTTGCTGGACAGGCCATAGAGCAACCGAGTTCGGCCACACCGCAGGCTGATGACGGCGATACGGGCACCGCGATCATCGTTACCGGATCGCTGGGGCAACCGCGCACGGTGGTCGACAGCCCGACGCCGATTGATGTCATCAGCGGCGCAGAGCTGGAAAAGACGGGCAAGGCGGGGATCTTTGCCGCACTCAACACGCTGGTGCCATCCTTCAACCTGCCCGCGCGGGCAGGGGGCGCCACCTCGACTATTATCGCCACTGGGGGCTTGCGCGGACTCAATCCCGATCAGACGCTGATCTTGGTCAATGGCAAACGTCGCCATAAGACCTCGCTGATCAACGCCGTTTCAACGCTTTATAATGGCTCGGTCCCGGCCGATCTGGATATGATCCCGACCTCGGCGGTGGATCACATCGAGGTTTTGCGCGATGGCGCCGCCGCGCAATATGGCTCGGACGCCATTGCCGGTGTCATCAACATCATCCTGAAAAAGAAGAGCAGCGGGGGCAGCGCCGCCTTTACCGCAGGCCAGAACATGGACCGCAGCGACGGTGAAATCTTTCGCGCCGAGGCCAATGCCGGGTTCAAGCTGGGCCAGCGCGGCTTCCTCAACCTCTCGGTCAGCGCCAAGAAGCAGTTGATGTCGAACCGGGCCGATCCCATTGCGCCCTGTACGCTGACGACCCAGACGACCTGCTTGTATCCTGTGGTGGGTGGCGTGCTGGACCCGCGCGATGCCACGGCCAACCGGTTGGTCACGATTAGCTACGGCGTCATGCCGCAAAAGAGCATCAACACTTCCTACAATGCCTCCTATGATCTAGGCAATATCGAGGTATATTCCTTCGGCACCTATAGCCAGCGACATTCTGACCTGTGGTATTCCTATCGCTATCCCAATGATATCAACAATATCGCGGCCATCTATCCCGATGGCTATCGCCCGCATGTGAAGGTCGATGAAGAAGATTACGAGGGCGCTTTGGGCCTGCGGGGCAAATTGGCGGGCTGGAACTGGGATTTGTCGGCTACCTATGGCAGCAACCGGGCCCGCCAGACTTCGGAAGGCACCATCAACCCAACGCTGGGGGCGGCCAGCCCGACCAGTTTTTACATCGGCACGCTCAAGTCGAACGAGTTCACCAGTTCGCTGGATCTGACGCGCGCCTATGATGTGGGCGCGGGCAAGCTGCAGGTGTCCGCCGGGACGCAGTTCCGCCGTGAAACCTACCGCACATCCTCTGGCGATCCGGCCAGCTATGCTGCGGGCGCATTCACCACGGTTGGCACCAGCGTTCGCACACCCGGCGCGCAAAGCTCCGCCGGGTTTCAGCCTCAGGATGCCGCGTTCATGGCGCGCAGCAACGTGTCGGTCTATGCCGATGCCGCCTATGATCCCAATCGCAACCTCACCATCGGCGGCGCTGTGCGTTTCGAGCATTATGACGATGCCAGCGGCGACACGCTGATCTGGAAGCTGAATGGCCGTTATGCAGCGACGCCCTGGCTGTCCTTTCGCGCGGCGGCCAACACCGGTTTTCGCGCGCCCGCAGTGGCCCAGCAGATCTATACCCAGACTACCAACCAGTTCCGCACGGTGCTGGGCGTGAACAATGTTCTCTTGCAGATCAAAACCTTGCCGGTCAATTCGGCGGCTGCCATTGCGCTGGGCGCAACGCCGCTCAAGCCTGAGAAATCGACCAATCTGAGTGCCGGTTTCGTCCTCACTCCATTGCGCGCGCTGAACATCACGGTCGATGCCTATCAGATCGAAGTCAAGGACCGCATCGTTGTGACCAGCACGTTGACGGGGGCGACCATTATCCCGATCCTTGTCGCCAACGGTCTTTCTCCGGCGCTTAGCGCGCAATATTACACCAATGCGATTGATACGCGGACGCGGGGCGTGGATGTTGTGGCAAGCTATCGCCACACTTTGTTCGATACGCTGAAAATGCAATGGAGTTTTGGCTTCAATTACAACGAGACCTCCATTACCCATATCATCCCGAATCCATCTCAGCTTTCTGCCTTGTC
The DNA here is from genome assembly GCF_013149295.1 of Novosphingobium sp. SG751A. Lineage (GTDB taxonomy): Bacteria > Pseudomonadota > Alphaproteobacteria > Sphingomonadales > Sphingomonadaceae > Novosphingobium. The sequence continues at coordinate 11,117 of NZ_JABGCB010000029.1, read as the reverse complement.
GACCGAATTATTCGACCGTGCCTCGCGCAGCAATCTGACCACCAATCTGCCCAAGACCAAAGCCTTCCTGAACAACACGGCGAGCTGGAAGGACTTCACCCTCAGCTCGCGTCTGGTGCGCTATGGTTCGTTTGATCTTTTGCAGAACGCCTCGTCGACGGTGAATGGTGTGCCGGTCTATGCCAATGACCGGCACTATGGCGCCAAGTTGATCACCGATGTGGAGTTGAGCTGGAAATTCATGGCCGGGGCAAGTCTGGCTGTGGGGGCCAACAATATCTTCAACATTTACCCCGATGCGAACGGGGCCGTCAGCGCCACGCTCGGACAGGGGAAATATCCGGGAACCTCGCCTTTCGGTTTTACCGGCGGGTCCTATTATGCCCGTGTGGGCGTGGAGTTTTAAGCCCTTTCGTCGGGGGAGGGCAGCCTGCCCCGACGAGGGATGAAGACCGTGGGAGCCGTGAATTGGTGGAATTGGACAAGGAAATAAGACGGTTTTCTGGTCGCTATCTCCGGATGAGATAATAGTCCGGCGCCGGTCTAACTTCCCAACCTTGTGAGCGGCTTTCATGCACCGCCTCTGAAGCCGGTTGTGAAATTGCCCCTTTGAGAGGTTTCTTTGATTGGGGCGTCGTTGTTATAAAGAATAAATAAAAATTAACTCCAATAATTCTTAAAGTAATTTCTGAAAAATCTCTCGTTGAGCAAGTTTTTAAGATTATCCGCTGCGCCATCATGGCACATTTCAGGAAAATCTTAATCGATGTTTTAAAGCCTCTTGGCAATGAGGTCTGGTTTCGTCACCTTGCCCACTGGCCAGACGCGTGCAGAAACAAGCCGAGCTCGTCCACCCTCGACGAACAGATTTATGTGCGTGTATGGTAAGCGGGGGAAAAGCGCAGTTGTCATGACAGTGGCCCCCCGGTCGAGAAATGCTTCTATGCTGGAGTGGTCGATATAGAACGACATGCGCACAATCCTCCCTTGGGCAGAACGTGGCGCTTTGTCGATTGAAGCGAATTTGGGTGAAAAATCCACATTCCCGGACGCCATTCGATCGCTGACAAAGGTTTTGGCGCTACTGTCGTAACCGAAGCGATAGCTGTCGCCTAGGCTGTTTGTCATTTCGAAGCCGACCTTAGGATGGCCAGTTTCGATGGCGAAGGCCAGATCGAGCCGTGATTGCGAGATCATGCTCTTGGCCAGCGGCAGCTTGTATTCGCTTGAGAGCTTTCGCGGGTTGAAGGTCAACGCCTTACCTTCGAGCCGTTTGATCTCGCGCACGGGCAGGGAATGAAGAGCATAGCCGCCACCCGATTCTTGGTGGAGGCTGAGTTCGCGCGGCAAAGTCATCGCGCTGCGCCACGCTTTGGTCGGCGTTTTTTCGCCATAGTCCCAATTGTTCATCCAACCGATGAGGAGCGCTCGTCCATCGCGCCGTTGGAGGCCAGACCATGTCACGCCGGCGTAATTGTCCCGACCCCAATCTAGCCAGCGCGGCCCCGAACTTTGCATTTTTCGGGCAAAGTCGGGATCCATCTTGAAGGTCTTGCCGTCAAAATCGCCAACGAAATATTGAGTGGCCGAGCCGCCGTTAGGCCCTCCTGGATTGAAGCTCTGGATCAGCACCCACTTGGTCTTATGTGTCCCTGCCACGCGTAAGGGCAGCAGGTCAGGGCATTCCCAGACTGCGCCGTGCGGGCCAAGGCCAGCGCCAAAACTGCTGAGCCGGCGCCATTGCTTCAAATCGGCCGAGCCGAAGAACTCGCTGTGATCGCCCACCGCCAGCGCCATCACCCAGCGACGGCTGGGGGCGTGCCAGAACACTTTTGGATCGCGGAAATCCTTTTGGCCATTGTCGGGGCGAAGCACCGGATTGCCAGCATATTTGATCCAGTTTTCTCCCCCATCGAGGCTATAGGCAAGGCCCTGACTCTGAGGTGGCTGGTCTGCCTTTAGGGCATCTTCCTGATGATAGGTGAATATCGCCACCATCGGTGCGCGACCGTTCTTCCCCAACCCACTCGTGTTGTCACGATCCAAGACCGCGCTGCCGCTGAAAATCGTTCCCAGTGCATCGGGGGCCAAAGCGATGGGGCGTTCTTTCCAGTGCAAGAGGTCTTGGCTTGTTGCATGACCCCAGTGCATCGGACCCCAAACGGACGCCTCGGGATTGTACTGATAAAAGAGGTGATAGACGCCATTATCGTAGATCAGTCCATTTGGGTCATTCATCCAATGCGCTTGAGGCGTGAAATGATAGGCTGGGCGATATTGTTCGGATTGCGCCGGAGCAGGCTGCTTTTCCGCAGGTTGATCGGCCAGCAGGCTGCTGGCCGATGACAGGGCAATTGCCGCGAGGTGGATGCTTGCTTTGCCGGGAGAGAAGATCATCCATCTTGCCTTTCGAACACGGCCTGCGTTCCAGTCTCTTTCTGGGTTGCATCGGCTTCAATGTCCTTGCTGTCGCTTGATACAGCCAGCGCGATCGCGCCCAATACGCCAGCGCGGTCAGAAAGGGCTGCAGGTACGATCAGTCTTTGTGCAGCCGCACGATCCGGAATGTCGCGATAATAGCCGCCCAGAAGATCGATATAGGCTTCCCTGGCGCTGTCGAGCACGCTGTGCTTCAGGCCAACACCGCCGCCCACAATGATTTTTTGCGGCGCAGTCAAAACTGTGAGATTATGGAAGAGTTGGGCAAGGTATCCACCAATCTGGCCCCATACCGAATGGTCGTCGGGTACAGCCTCGCCCTTGACGCCAAGGCGCTGCTCGACGCTGGGGCCGCAAATCATTCCTTCCAAACAATCGCGATGAAAGGGGCATATGCCCGCAAAAATATCTTCTGAAGCGGTACGTCGAATGAGCATATGTCCGGCTTCTGGATGTAAGAAGCCATGGAGTGGGCGGCCATGGGCATATAGCCCAACGCCAACGCCTGTGCCTACGGTAACATAGGCAAAGATATCTTGTCCTTTGCCTGCGCCCCAACGCGCCTCGGCGAGTGCCGCAGCGTTAACGTCGGTATCAAGCGCGATGGGCATATGAGGAAAAGCATCGCGCAAAGGAGTCAGCACGTTGAAATCCCGCCATGCAAGCTTGGGTGTATCAAGGATCGTGCCATAATCGCGCGCACGCGGATCTAGCCGTATCGGGCCAAACGAGGCAATCCCCAGCGCTCGACCAGGGCCATGAGTTGCTTCGAGATCGCGCAAGGCTGCGATGACCGCTGGAATGGTGTTTTGCGGATCAGTTGTGGGCAGGCGGACAAGCGGCGAGAGAGTTTCAGGCGAAAGCCCGGCCGCGACTACCACTTTGGTGCCGCCAAGTTCGATGCCAAAATACATGTCTTATCCTCGAGCAGGGGTATCGGATTGTGATGTTTGGTCTTAGCGGCGGATCGCGTTTTCCATGTCTTCAAGGGCAATACCCTTGGTTTCAGGAAAGAATTTGAGAACTACGATGAATTGCGCGACCATCGCCAAGGCAAAGAAGACAAAGGGCAGACCTTTGGACGTTGCAGCGATCACGGGAAATGCTGTGGCGATCAATGCGTCCATTAGCCAATGGGTGGAAGAGCCAAGGCCCTGTCCGCGTGCCCGCACTTCCGTGGGGAATATCTCCGAAATATAGACCCAGATCACCGCGCCCTGCGAAAAGGCGAAAGAAGCGATGAACAGGACCAGCATCGGCAAAAGCAAGCTCTGATGTGTGTCGCTCAGTTCGATATAGGCAACCCCGCTCAGACTTGCCGTCAGCCCGACAGAACCGATCAGCAGAAGTGTCTTGCGGCCAATGCGGTCAATGATGGTAAGCGCCAGCAAAGTGAAGGCCAGATTGGTCGCCCCGATGATCACCGACTGAAGATCTGATGAAACTTTGCCATAGCCGGCTGCGGCAAAGATATCGTTGAGATAATAGAGTATCGCATTGATCCCCGACAACTGGTTGAACATGGCAAGCAGAATCGCCAGAGTGATCGGGCGGGCCTGCGATCGCCAAGACAACTTGGCCTTTTGACCTGCGCTCGATGCGGTCTGGCGAGCATAATTCTCAAGCTCTTCGCTGATGTTGGCATGGCCAAGCCGGGCGAGAACCTTGCCCGCTTCATTGACGCGCCCCTTGATTGCCAACCAGCGTGGGCTGTTGGGGATCGTGCAGAGCATGGCAGCAAGGAGCAGTGAGGGCACAGTGGTTACGCCGAATTTCCAGCGCCATTCCTGATCCCCTAGATTGAGCAGACCGATCAGATAATTGCTGAGATAGGCAACCAGAATGCCGGCCACGATGTTCAGCTGAAATACACCGACCATTGCCCCGCGTTGCCGTGCTGGCGCAATTTCAGCCAGATAGGTTGGCGCCAGCACCGAGGATGCGCCAACGGCCAATCCAGCAAGCACCCTAGCTGCAATCAGTGTTGCAAGATTGGGCGCGAAAAGGCACCCAAGTCCTGAAATGACATACATGATTGCAATAATCCGCAGGCAATTGCGCGCTCCGTATTTGTCGCCCGGGATGCCTGCTGCAAAAGCACCAAACAGGGTGCCCCAAAGCGCGCTCGAAACCGTCAGTCCCAATACAGTCGGGCTCAAATGAAATGCCTGCGCCAGACCCTGTGTCGTGCCCGCGATGACCGCTGTATCAAAACCAAATAGCAGGCCTGACAGCCCTCCGACGAAGACGCCGCTTTTCAGGCTGGAATTCATTTGCTGCTCCTTTTGGGTTCTTGTTCTATGGATTGCTCTTCCGGCGGGGCACTGATGCAGCGAGTTGTGTCGTGCTTCTCTGTCCTGCACCACGTCGAGCTCCTGACCCGCAGGCGGGGCGGCAATATTATGCAAGGTGTGGGCTTGCCCGCGATGCGCTGCTCCAGTTGATCGATCAGAAGTTCTGCGCCTGCTGACAAATCCTGACAGACTGTGGTTAGAGTCGGTACGGTTATTTCCGTCAGGCCGAGCCCGTCAAATCCCACCACCTTGACAGCGTCTGGAACCGCCGTTGAGCAGTCCGACAGAGCCTTCAGAGCATTCATCGCCAAAAGATCGGAGGCAGCGAAAATGCCGTCAGGGCGGCTCGCCGAGTTATTCAGATAGGATACGATGTCGTGGTGCGCCGAGGGCGCGCCAAGCGGAAAGGGGATGACGTGCATCGGTTCGCCCAGTCCGCACTTCGCTATCGTCTCCTGCGCTCCGGCCAGACGCTGGAATATCTCGATGGCGGTTGGATCACCAAGAAATGCGATGCGACGGCACCCGACATCAAGCAAATGACGTGCCGCCAAAGCGCCGCCCAGATAATTGTCTGTACCGACCGAACAATGTATCTGCCCAGCCAAATTCGCACCCCAAACTACCAATGCATGGTAGCGCGAAGCTAGGCGTTCAATTGCATCAAAATTATCCGATTGACCAAGCAGAATCATGCCATCCACCCGACCGGAAGCGGCGAAGGCTTCAAGCCATGCACTCTGGTTTCGGCCGAATCGAACAAGAAGAACGTCAAGGTCGCGGGCTGCCAGGCCATCGCCAAGCATACCCAGCATGGTGCTGAAAAATGGATCGTCTTCCATGTCGCGCGGAATTGCTACTGCAACGCGAGAAGTGCGCCGATTGCGCAGATTACGGGCCGTCGCATTCGGATGAAACGCGTGCTCATTGGCCAGGCGTTTGATCCTATCGCGGGTGGCGTCGGATAATAATGGAGAGTTTGCCAACGCACGGGACGCAGTCGAGGCTGACACACCTGCCAGATTGGCCAGTTCCCTAAGATTGCGGACTTTTTGCATAAGCAAGACATCTCTGCATTGGTGAATAGGCGTTTCGTATGAGAGCGGGTTGGACAAAGTGCGTTTGCCCAACCCTGCAAGTCTCAGTATCGATAGGATAAAGTGAACTTCCACGAACGCCCGATCAGCGGGCGGGCCACGCTGACATAACGTCCGTCGCTGAGCACCGTGCCTGCGTTGATCGAGCCGCCCTCGGTGAAAGAGGAGGCGTTGTTCAGATTATCGACGTTGAACTGTACGTCGAAATGCTTATTCAGCGTGAGCAGGGCACCTGCGTTGAACTGAGTATAGGCAGCATAGATTGCCGTATCATCGTTCCCGGCAAAACGCTTGCCGTAGTAATAGGCTTGCGCGAACACTGTGAGCGGCGTGTGCGGAATGGCATAGACCGGACGGAAGTTGGCGACGATCTTTGGCTGGCGGCCTGGCGTATAGGTCGACGGCTGAACATAGTGATATTGCCCGTTGATGATGCCATCACGATAGGGAGCGTCATTGCTCAGCTTCGGGTCTTGCAGCACAAGGCTGCCTTGCAGGTTCAGGCCCGGGACAAAGCTGGGGCGATAGCCAAACTCCAGTTCCAGCCCCTTATTGTTGAGCTTGGTGCGATATCTGTCGCGCACCACGGGGCAATTATTGGGCGTTGGCACCACCGAGCAAGACACGCCGCCAGCATTGGCCGAAAGATCCACCAGCGTCGAGCCCAGTTGCTCTTTCGCCTTGAAATCGATGATGAATCCCGAGAGCGAAACGTTGAACTGACGGTCGACATGGCGGATGCCGCCTTCATATTGCAGCACTTTTTCCACCAGATTGCCCTGGGCGATCTGGCCGGTGGAAGCGTTTGTCGCGGGGCCGCCAAAGATATAATCCTCAAAACCGGGCAGGCGGAAGGATTTTGCAAAGGTGGCGTAAACGGTTGTTTCGCTTTCGCCGCCGGGCCCGCCAAACAGGCGGTAATTCGCGCCCAGCGAGAAGCCGAAACCATGATATCTGGTTGCGTCATACTGTGGCGCGCCATTGGGGATACTGACGCATTTATAGGCCAGCGAGTCATTGGTGGAGCCAACCGTCGCATTGTTGGACGTGACATTGGCGCAGGTATTGCCTGGGTTGAAGGAATTGGTGGTAACGCGGTTGACCTTCAAATCCTGATAGCGCGCGCCAACATCGATGTTCAGGCGGCCGTCTAAAAGGCTGGCGTGATCCAGTGCATAGATCGCGCGGGTCAATTGCGATGAAGTGGCCCCAAGGCCAAACAAAGCGGGGTTGACCACGCTATCCTTGGTGATCGACGGGCCCACCTGTTGGCCGGCGGCATCCACCGCGTAGAAATCCACTTTGCGGCTGCGCTGCTCGATGCTGGAATAGGCGCGGGCAAACACCGATGTCACATCATAGGTGTAGCTGCTGTTATACAGTCCTAGTGTGATGTCATGTTTGGTCGCGCCCAGATCGAGGCGCTTGCTCAGGCGGAGATCCGATACGAAAGTGGTTGCGTTCACACGGCCAAACACCGGTACATCGTTCGCTAGAACAGAAGGGGCGGCCTGCGCCTTGGTCAAATCCGTTCCCGTAACGCTATCGGTGTAATATCCTTTCACGCCCACCGCGCGGGAGTAGAAAGCCGCATAAGGCGCGCTGCGAATCAAGCCGTTAAAGCCCGTGTCGCCAGCATTGGCCGGATTGCCGCCGATGAGAAAGCCGGTATCGACCGGAGGGTCCTGAAACATGGCGCTGAAGCCGCTGCTCCCACTGGTGGAGCGCACATTCGCACCAAACTTCCAGCCGCCGCCAAATTCCTTGTCCACTTTGGCGGTGAAAATGTTGAACTTGGGATGGATGCCATCCTTTATGTCCAGATTGAACTGTTTGCCTGTGCCGTCGTATAATTGATAGAAGCTGGTCTGGTTTGAAACCGGGGTGCCTGTGCCAAAGTTCAGGCCCAGATTCTGGACTTTACCAGGCTCGACGGTGAAAGGGGTTGCCGTCGTTCCGGGCGTGGCGCCTTTGGCCACTGCATAGGGAACGTCCTGATAGAAAGCGGTGATGTCGTCTATATGCTGCGCCATCAGCAGGACGGAGAGCGTTTCATCATCGCTCGTGAATTTCAGATTCCCGCGAATTTGTCCGCCCTTGTTGGCGGTAAACCCCGGATCACGTTGACCGTTGGAGGCACGGTAAAAGCCGCCGATCGCAAAGGTCAGATTTTTGTTGATGGGGCCCGAAACGAACAAATCATTGCGGATTCGGTTGTTGCTGCCAAGCTCAAGCTTGTAGCCCATATCGAAATCCTGCGTGCCGGTGCGCGTGATATAGTTTACGACGGCGCCCAAAGCGTTGGAATAAAGAATGCCTCCGGGGCCGCCTTTGGTGGCTTCGACGCGCGTTGTCATGATGTCATTTTTGACGAAAACGTCATTATTCATGAACGGCGCTTCAGATTCTTCATAGGCGGGCAGCCCGTCAATGAGATTGGGCACATAGCGAAAACCCCCGGCTTGAGGCAGACCGCGCACTTGCACGTTGTTGTGAGTTTCGCCTGCGGTGCCACCTTCGGGCAGAAAGCCGGGAATATTGGCCAGCAATTGCGCAGCGCCATTGGCAGCCAGGATTTTGAGATCCTGCTCGGTAATGGTGTTGGTTGAGATGGTTGACTCGATTTTCTTGGTCTTGGAAGTCACACCGGTGACAATGATTTCAGCGGTGGTGGGAGCGTTGACCTCAGTCGCATAGCCTGTAGCCGGGGCGCACAACGTCACTGCCGATGCGGTCGTAGAAAGCAGATGCAATGCTGCTTTAAATGTCCTCTTCACTCATCCCCCCTTTCGCGGTTTCCCCACGAGAATCTTTGGTTGGCACACCCGCTTGTGAATGTGCAATCGCTCCTTAACGAAGAATTGTCGACGTCGTCAATTATAAAAGTCGACGTCGACAATTTTGTTGACGCTGCGCTGCGGGTCGATCACATCTCCGGCAACGCGGGTGATCAAGCGACCTCAATATGATTGGAGAGATTTATGCGCGCCAGTTTCCGTAAGCGCAATCTGAGCCATCTGGTGCTCATTCTCCTGCTTTGCGGAGCGAGCAATGTGGCTGCTGCCACGAGTGGCGATGCCGATGCTCCTCCCATCGACTGGCGGTTTGAGGGTGGGGATGGGGGCAAGCCGGAATTTCATACCCAATTTCCGAAGCCGGATTTCGTGCCGGGTGTTTCGGGCATGGCTTGGCGAAGCGATGGCTTTTCAAGCTGGGTGTCCGCGCCCCTTGTGCTTAATCCTGCACGTGGATTCAGTGCTCGTGCATGGGTTGCGCTGGAGAGCTATCCCTCGGCCTATGAAGCTCCGGCGGACAGTATCATTCCCGCATCGCTTCTCCAGCAAGCCACCAGAGAATCGGGTTTTGATATATCTGTCGATGCGTTCGGCCGTTGGGGGGTGAGAGTTTCGACCAATGGTGGCAGCATTCGGTTGCAGGCCAAAGAAACCTTCCCTCTCAACAAATGGGCGCAGGTGGTCGCCAGCTATGATCCTGCGTCCGGAGAGGCCCGCCTTTATCTCGACGGCCAATTGGTGTCGGCCAGAAAGGGAAGTCCTGCCGCCTTCAAACCATCGACGACTGCCTTTGAAATTGCGCATAGTTGGCGTTCGGCGCCCATGGGGGTGTTCAATATCAATGGGTTGAACGCGGCCTATGATGATGTTCAGGTCTTAAACCGCGCAATTTCGGCCGAAAGCATTTTGGCGGACTTCAGTTCAGCCGCGCCCCCTCCGGCCTCCCGATCGCTCGTGGTTCCTCAATCGCGGTTTGCCGCGGATCTGCAACGCCCGCAATTCCATGCGCTTCCGCCTGCCAATTGGACGAACGAGCCGCATGGTCTGATCCGGCGCGGATCGACCTGGCACATGTTTTATCAACGCACCCCCAATGGCCCCTATAAGACACTCATGACTTGGGGGCACATGAAGAGTGACGATCTTGTTAATTGGACTGATCTACCCATCGCCCTCCGTCCGGAACTGCAGACAAATGATTTCGGCTTCGACATGAAAGGTATTTGGTCCGGCGATGTCGTGACAGGCCCGGGTGGACTTGCTTTCGCTTTCTACACCAGCGTCAACCATAGCCCCGGCTTTTATAATCCCGGCGTTTCGCTGGCGATCAGCGATGATCCGGGCCTGCTCAACTGGAGGAAGGCCGGCCCGCTCATTGATCGGACGGGGGTGAAGGATTTTCGTGATCCCTATGTCTGGTTCGAGGGCGGCGAGGCGCATATGATCGTTGGCGCCGCGCTTGGCTCGTCCGGAGGGCTCGCCCATTATCGTTGTGCCAATCTCGCGAGTCGCAGTTGCTGGAAGCGGCAATTGCCATTGGCGCCCTTTGAACAAATGGATGTCGGCTCCGAAATCTGGGAAATGCCGGTCTTTGTCAGGATCAGCGAGGATAAATATATCCTAGAGGCAAATCCGATCGGCGGTAAGGTCAGCAAATATGGCAATCCCGCGACCCGAGGCGTTTACTGGATCGGAACATGGGATGGAGCGACCTTCAAGCCCGACAGCCTCCAGCCAAGGATGCTTGACGTGCTTCCCGGCCATCTCAGCCCAACGGTGGAGCGTGATGCGGGTGGGCGGCTTGTCGGCGTCGGGATCGTGGATGAACGCCGGACTGCGGAAGCCCAATTACGGGCTGGCTGGGCGCACAGCTTTGGCCTGCCACGGGTGTGGCGCTTGATGCAGGATGGGAAAACGCTCGGGCAATCGCCATGGCCAGCTCTGGAAAAACTGCGCGATGCGGCCAGTGCTATCGATGTCGGGCTGAGCGGATCGGGAGAGCGCCTTGCTGGCGATTTGGGAAGAATGGTTGAAATAAAGGCGCATTTCGGGTCGACCCCGTCGACGGGGCATTATGGTGTGACTTTGGCAGCCTCGTCCGACGGAGCTGAGACGACCAGACTATATTACGATGCCGACAGCCACGAGTTCGTGCTCGACAAGGAGCATTCTTCCTTGAGCAAGGACGGCGAGGGACCCCGGTTGCTGCGCGGAGCATATGACGAAATTGCTTTTGGAAAGCCGCGCGATTTCCGTGTTTATATCGATCATTCCATCGTCGACGTGTTTATAAACAATGCTGCCGCCTTCTCATTCCGGATCTATCCCACCAAGGACGACAGCACGCATTTTGGCATCCTTTCCACGATGCCGCTGGATGCCCGGGTGGAGGCATGGCGTCTGTGGACGCCCCAAAAGAAGCAAGCGTTAAATGAGATCTGGCACGTAGTCAGGTGCTCTCGTCTGTCCGGCCTCTGGATGCAGCATTATGC
>NZ_JABGCB010000028.1 GCF_013149295.1 Novosphingobium sp. SG751A | reverse complement strand
TGGATCAAACATCTGCGCGGAGACAACGGCCCCGTCGATGACCCACGCGCACAGGAACTCGCACAAGCGGCAACGGGCGAGGATGCCATCCAAGCGATCTTTGGTGTTAACGGTCTGATGACCAGCGATTGGCCTCCGATCGATCAGGACATCGCCGCCATCAAGGATGCCCTCAGCCTATAACCACCCTGCCGTCAGATTGGCGGCGGATCAGTGTGAAATCCAGCCATTCATGCGCCGGAGCCACCTTGCTGCGCACCATGCGCACCAAGATGTCCACCGCCGATCGCGCCATATCGCTGATCGGTTGGTGGATGGTGGTCAATTCGGGCCATATCGTCGTGGCCAGCGGCGTATCGTCAAAGCCACAGATCGACAGATCGCCCGGCACATCCAGCCGTCGCGCATGGGCCATGGCGACCGTGGCGGCGGCCATATCGTCATTGCTGGCAAAGATTGCGCTGGGTGGCTGAGTTGCTGCAAGAATCGCCTCGGCGGCCTCCAGCCCGGAGCGATAGGTGAAATAGCCCTGCGCGACGATAGTGGGATCGGGGAGCAACCCAGCCTCGGCCAGAGCGGTGAGATAGCCCAGATAACGACGCTCGCTCGCGCTTTGATCGGGGTTGCCTTTGATAAAGCCGATGCGGCGATGACCCTGCGCAATCAGATGGGCGGTCATCGCCCGCGCCGCCGCGAAATCGTCGATGCACACCGAGGCGACATCGCTGCGCGGGACGCCCGGCGCAACGGCCACCACGGGAATGCCCTCTTCAGCCAGAGCCCCCAGCATCGCCTCGGATTCGCATAGAGGCGGGGGCAGGATGATCCCGCTGATCCGCCCGCGCCGCAAATGGGCGACCATGTCGGAGACGCTGGCTTGTTCGCCGAACTTTTCGACCATCAATTGCACATTCAGGCTGCTGGCACGATCGAGACTGCCCATCAAAAATTCAGAGAGGTATGCCGAGGAAGGGTTTGAATAGACGAGAGCAATCCGTGTATCTTCACCCCCCGCCAATTGCCGCGCCGCCGCCGACGGCGCGTAATTCAGCGCCGCAATCGAGGCCTCGACCTTTTCGCGCGTGGCCGGGCGCACCGCCGCCTCGCCATTGATTACGCGTGAGACCGTCATCGGCGAAACACCGGCATGGCAGGCGACATCGGCAATCGTGGGGGCGTTACGCTGGCTGCGGGAACGGGTCATGATGGGCCTTGGTAGCGCATATCATTGTCCCGCCGCAACCTATCCGCCGCTTATGGCCTTGCCCTTATCATTCAAGGCCCGCATCTCGGCTGTGGTGACGATATTGTCATGGTTCGCATCGGCCAGATCGAAGCCGCGCGCGGGGCCGTTGACGAATTCATCGCGGCTGATCCGCCCATCGTGGCTGGCGTCGAATTGCTGGAGCATCGCCTGCAATCGGGGGGCGAAATGGCCGGCCAACAGACGCGGCACATCGTCGGCCGACACAAACCCATCGCCATTACGGTCAAACCGCGCGAATTGCCCGGCGCGATAGGCCTGAAATTCGGCCCGCGTCACCTGACCATTGCCATCGGCATCGGCCTGCGACAGGCGCTGGGCAAGATCAGCGCGATCAACCGCCATATTCTGCGCCACAGCGGGCGCCGCGATCAACAGGCCAAGACAAAGGCCGATGGTTTTCATGGCATCCCTCGCCATCAAGCGTTGCGTATCGGGAATCGCCCGACGCGCCACCATCGTCCCAAGCAGCTCAATTGGCAATCACCCGAAATTGTTCCAGCGTCGCCGGGGTGAAATCCTTGGCCCGCACCGCCTCGCCGATCAGCAGAAGGGTCGGGTCATCGTCGCTGATCGTGGCGACGAGGAAGGCCAGCGCCGAGAGCTTGCCCCGGATCAGGCGCTCATCGGGGCGCGAGACATTGACCGCCACCATCACCGGGGTTTCCGGGTCGCGCCCCGCCGCAATCAGCCCTCGCGCGATTTCGCCCGCCGCCGCGCGGCCCATATAGACGCCCACGGTCTGGCTTTCGCTCGCCAGCGTGGCCCAATCCAGCTTCAGCGCTTCGCCCGCGCGCAGATGGGCGGTGACATAGGTGATCCCCCGCGCCGATCCGCGCAGCGTCAGCGAAGCCCCGGCGCTGGCCGCCGCCGCGCTGGCCGTGGTGATGCCGGGGCAGACCTTGGCCACCACGCCGCCCTGCGCCAGATGCTCGATCTCCTCGGCGCTGCGGCCAAAGACCGAAGGGTCGCCGCCCTTCAACCGCACCACGCGTTGGCCTGCCAGAGCGGCCTCCAGCAACAGGTCGTTGATCGAACCCTGCGCCTTGCTGTGGCGACCCGAACGCTTGCCCACGCTGACCATCCGCGTGCCGGGGCGGACCAGCGCCAGCACGCCTTCACCCACCAGCGCGTCATAGAACACCACATCGGCGGCGCGGATCAGCCTTTCGGCCTTGCGTGTCAGCAATTCCGGATCGCCCGGGCCCGCGCCTACCAGCCAGACCATACCTGCGGGAAAATCATGGCTCATTCCGCCGCCTCCATCATCTTTGCCAACATACGCGCCAAGGCAGGGCGGCAAGAGCCGCAATTCGTGCCCGCACGTGTTTCTTCGCCAATGGCCGCCACGCTGCACGCACCCGCACAGATGGCTTCCTCAATATCCTTTTCGCCCACGCCGTGACAGACGCAAACAATCGCGCCGCGATCAGGGGCAGGGGTGCTGGGCCGCGCAGCCAGCCATTCGACGGCTTCGCCATCCGTCCCCAGTTGCTCGGCAATCCAGGCGCGGGCGGGCAAGGTGCCATCGCGCGTCACGAACAAGGCTCCGGCAAGAGCGCCATCATCGCCGCGCACTGCGATGCGGCGCATCCCGCGCACATGGTCGGCCACTTCCAGACGCTCTCCGGCGGGCAACAGGCCAGCCACCTCGACCGCGCCCATCCCGGCCAGTTCATAAAGCCAGCCACCTTTAACCCGCGACCGGCTCCAGAACAAAAGCCCCTCAGGCGCTGCCGGTTCCTTGAGCAGAAGAAATCCGCGCCATTCGGGCGCCACCGGCTCCACCTTTGCGGGCGTGTTCTTGAAGGCGGGCTGCCCCGAAACCGGGTCCACGCGCTGGGCGGGCAGGAGATTGGCGCGCGCGCCGCCCGCCATCACATCGGTCCAGTGCATCGGCACAAAGATGTCGCCGCGCCGCTGGCCATCGCTGATCCCCACGCGGAAAATCGAGGTGCCATTGGCCGTGGCCACGCGGGCCAGACCGCCATCGTCCAGCCCATAAAGCATCGCATCATCGGGGTGGATTTCGAGTAGGGCTTCGCGCCGGTGCTGGGCCAACGTGGGGGCATAGCCGGTGCGGGTCATCGTGTGCCACTGGTCGCGATAGCGCCCGGTGTTGAGGCGCAGCGGATAGGCCGGATCAATCGCCAAACCCGCAGGCGCGCGTACCGCCACCAGCCGCGCGCGGCCATCGCTCGTGCTGTAGCCATCGGCCAGCGGATAATCGCCGCCCCATTGAAAGGGCAGCAGCGCATCGTAATCAGCATCCGAGATCTCGGCGTGATCGCGCAGATCCAGCCGCCGCCCATAGCGCACCGCCAGCGCCGTCATCGCGGCATATTCACGCCAGATCTGGGCCGGGCGGTCATAGGCAAAGGCATCGCCCCAGCCCATGCGCGCGGCCACTTGGCCCATGATCCACCAATCGGCCTTGGCCTCGCCGGGGGCAGGGAAAAGGGTGCGCTGGCGGCTGATGCGGCGCTCGGAATTGGTGACCGTGCCGTCCTTTTCGCCCCATGCATGGGCGGGCAGGCGGATATGGGCAAAGCGGCCCGTGTCGGTATCGGCAATCGCCTCGGACACCACTACGGTGGGGCAGCGCTCCAGTGCCTCCCGCACGAAACCGGCGTCGGGCATCGAGGCGGCCGGGTTGGTGGCCATCACCCAGAGGAACTTGATCGAACCGTCATGAATGGCGCGGAACATGTCCACAGCCTTCTTGCCGGGGCCGGAACAGATGTTGGCCGTGTTCCAGAAGCCCGCCACATCGCGCAATTCCGGGTCCGAAAAGCCCAGATGGCAGGCCAGCATATTGGCAAGCCCGCCCACCTCGCGACCGCCCATCGCATTGGGCTGGCCGGTCATGCTGAAAGGCGCGGCGCCGGGCTGGTTGATCCGGCCCATGGCAAGATGCAGATTGGTGATCGCATTGCCCTTGTCGGTGCCGCTGGAGGATTGGTTGGCCCCCATCGAGAACAAGGTGACCATGCGTGGATGGGCGGCGACCAGATCGGCCAGAGCGGCGAATTGCTCAGCCGAAACGCCGGAGTCGCAGGGCAGGCCCGCCCAGAAACCAAGCGGCACATTCAGCCGCGCATCATCGGTCAACCCGCGCGCATGCATCTCGGCCAGCAAGGCGTTGAACAAGGCCACATCGCCATCGGGGGCCAGCGCGACATGCAGGTCGGCCTGTTCGGCGGTTTCGGTGCGGCGCGGGTCGATCACGACGATCTTGGTGCCGCGCGCGGCGCGAGCCGCTTCCATACGCTGCCAGATGACCGGGTGGCACCATGCAGTGTTGCTGCCCACCAGCAGGATCAGATCGGCCTCGTCAAGATCGCTATAGCTGCCGGGCACAATGTCTTCGCCAAAGGCGCGATTGTGGGCGGCAACGGCGCTGGCCATGCAGAGGCGCGAATTGGTGTCGATATTGGCGCTGCCGATGAAGCCTTTCATCAGCTTGTTCGCCACGTAATAATCCTCGGTCAGCAATTGCCCCGAGACATAAAAGGCGACCGCATCGGGGCCATGGGCCTCGATCGTCTCGCGCATCCGGTCGGCCACTTCATCAAGCGCGGCGTCCCAGCCGACCGTCTGATCGCCGATCATCGGAGAAAGCAGGCGCCCGTCCAGCGCCACCGTCTCGCCAAGATGCGTACCCTTGGAGCAGAGGCGGCCGTGATTGGCGGGGTGCTGACCGTCGCCCTGAATGGTGACGGCGCGCTCCCCCGGCACTCCTGCCTGCAGGGGGGCGGCCGCCACCTCGGCGGCGTTCTTTGTGGGAGCCGCCACCTGAGCGGCGATGCCACAGCCCACGCCGCAATAGGCGCAAGTGGTGCGGATCGCCGCCTTGTTCATGCCATGGCCTCCGGTGCCTTGGCCGAAACCAGCGCGTCACGCTTGAGGTACAGGCGCCCGGCATCTTCGCGGATGGGGATGGTGGGCACGCAGCCCTTGTCATCGCCCAGCGCTTCGCCGGTCTTGAGGCTGATGTTCCAGCTGTGCAGCGGGCAGGTCACGACATTGCCATGCACGATGCCCTGCGAGAGCGGCCCATGCTTGTGCGGGCACTTGTTGACCAGCGCATAGAACTGATTGTCCAGCGTGTGGAAGATGGCGATTTCCTCGCCACCCTGCACCGGCAGGGTGCGGGCATTGCCGGGGCTGATCTGCGTCGTGGGCCCGATGTCGATCCAGTCACCAATCATTCTGCGGCCTCCTTCAATTGCATGGTGGGAAAGGGGCGGAACTCGGCCAGATGCTGGTGGAGTTCGGCATCCTCGCCGGCGGCGCGGCGGGCCCATGGATCGTCCTGCATGAACTGCTGCGAATAGTGGAAACGCTCTGCCAGCTTGGCCACGGCTTCGGGATCGTCGAAGAGCTGGGCCTTGACGTAATCGAGGCCAACGCGTTCGATCCAGGGCGCTGTGCGTTCCAGATACCATGCCTGTTCGCGATAAAGCTGGATGAAGGCGGCGCAGACATCGAGCGCTTCCTGCTCGGTCGTCACCTTGGAGAGCAGATCGGTGGCGCGGACATGGATGCCGCCATTGCCGCCGACATGCAGTTCATAGCCCGAGTCCACGCAGATCACGCCAAAGTCCTTGATCGTGGCTTCGGCGCAATTGCGCGGGCAGCCCGATACGGCGATCTTGAACTTGTGGGGCATCCAACTGCCCCAGGTCATCTGCTCGGTCTTGATGCCCAGACCGGTCGAATCCTGCGTGCCGAAGCGGCACCATTCCGATCCAACGCAGGTCTTCACCGTACGCAGCGACTTGCCATAGGCATGGCCCGAGACCATCCCGGCGGCGTTGAGGTCGCCCCAGATTGCGGGCAGATCTTCCTTCTTGATGCCGAAGAGATCGATGCGCTGGCCGCCGGTGACTTTCACCAGACGGGCCTGATACTTGTCGGCAGCGTCTGCAATGGCGCGCAATTCGTTGGGGGTGGTGACGCCGCCCCACATGCGCGGGACCACCGAATAGGTGCCGTCCTTCTGGATATTGGCGTGCATGCGCTCGTTGACGAAGCGGCTCTGCTGATCGTCCACATATTCGCCCGGCCATGCGCAGAGCAGATAGTAGTTGAGGGCAGGACGACAGGAAGCGCAGCCATCGGGCGTCTTCCACGTCAGTTCCTGCATGACCTGCGGGATGGCCTTCAGCTCTTTTTCCACGATCAGGCGGCGCACGTCATCGTGGCTGAAGCTGGTGCACTTGCACAAGGTCTTCGGACCCGACTTCACATCATCGCCCAGCGTCAGCTTGAGCAGGCTTTCCACCAGACCGGTGCAAGAGCCGCAGGAGGCCGAAGCCTTGCACTGGCTGCGCACGGCGTCGAGGCTGCAGGCGCCGCCCTTGATGGTCGATACAACGGTTCCCTTGGTCACGCCGTTGCAGCCACACACTTCGGCATCATCCGAAAGGGCGGCAACGGCGGCATTAGGGTCCGCGAGGGCGCCTCCGCCTTGGGCAAAGGCCTGACCGAAGATCAGGGCTTCGCGGATGTCGGAAACATCTTCCTCACGCTTGAGCAGGTCGAAATACCACGAGCCATCGGCGGTGTCGCCATAGAGCACCGCGCCGATCAGCTTGTTCTCCTTGACGATCACGCGCTTGTACACGCCGCGCGCGGCATCGCGCATGACGATGTCTTCGCAATCGGCCCCGCCGCTGAAATCGCCCGCCGAGAACAGATCGATCCCCGAAACCTTCAGCTTGGTCGAAGTGACCGAGCCGGTGTAGCCGGAAGGCGCCGAAACCGCCGCATCGGCAAGGCTGCGGCACATTTCCCACAAAGGCGCGACCAGACCATAGCAGATCCCGCGATGCTGAACGCATTCGCCAACCGCCATCACGGCCGGATCGCTGGTCACCATATGGTCATCGACCATGATCCCGCGTTCGACATCCAGCCCGGCCTGACGCGCCAGCGCGGTCGAGGGGCGGATACCTACGGCCATCACCACGATGCTGGCGGGGATCTCGCGGCCATCCTTCAGCTTGACGCCGACGACCTTGCCATCCTTGCCCAGAATTTCGGCGGTGTCGGCCCCGGTCAGGATCGTCTGGCCCCGGCGTTCCAGCTCGCTCTTCAGCAGCCAGCCGGCGGCCTCGTCGAGCTGACGCTCCATCAGCGTGGGCATCAGGTGCAGCACGGTCACGTCCATGCCGCGCAGCGACAGGCCATGGGCCGCCTCCAGCCCCAGAAGGCCCCCGCCGATCACCACCGCATGGCCGCCATTGGCGGCTGCCGCCAGCATCTTGTCCACGTCGTCCAGATCGCGGAAAGACACCACGCCCGACAAATCCTTGCCCGGCACCGGGATGATAAATGGTTCCGATCCGGTGGCGATCAGCAGGCGGTCATAAGCCTCGATGCGACCCGAAGCGCTCGTTACCGTTTGTGCCGCGCGATCAATCGCCACCACCGGATCGCCCGACACCAGCGTAATGTCGTTTTCGACATACCACTCGGCCGTGTTGATCACGATGTCGTCAAACTGCTTTTCACCGGCCAGAACCGGCGAGAGCATGATGCGGTTATAGTTCACCCGCGGTTCGGCGCCAAAGATCGTGATGGCAAAGCGGTTTGCATCACGGGCGAGGATTTCCTCCACCGCGCGGCAACCGGCCATGCCGTTGCCGACCACAACAAGCCTTTCGCGCAAATCGCCTTCGGGGATTTTCACAAGGTTGGGGGCATTCACCTCGGGCACTCCTGGGTTTTGCGCGCCAAACAGAAAAAAGCCGCAACGAAACGGTCGAGTTGACCTCTTCGAAGCGGCTTCGTTGCCACGCATATGTTGGATGGTAATGCGGTGGATTCTTATTATTTCGTCCGACGCTGGACGAAGAACCAATGCATGTATGGGTCCATCTTACCGCATCGCAGCCTATCTGCAAGAGATTTTGTGCGGCTGCGAAGCGATAGATGTTATCTAAATGATTTAGAAGGAATATTCTGCCTGAAGCCAGAACTTCTTTGTGTCCGCGCCAAAGCCCTTGGCCTGATAATCAGCATATTTGACCAGCCATGTGATCTTGCTGATCTTGAAGCCAATCTGGGCATCCAGCTCGTTGCCATATTTCAGGCTGTTCACCGCGCTGCCGAACCAGTGGTAGGTTACGCCATAGTTCAGCCCGGGCAGGGCCTTGACCTTGGGAAACTTGCCTGCAACACCCACATAGGTGTCGGCAAGGCCATTGGCAGGCGTGGTCAGGAAGAGATCCGCCGTACCGTTGAACTTGTGCAGCGTGGCCATCGGTGTCTGGAACGACCATGTGCCGCCCGTCGCGCCGCGATCCGCGCCCAGCTCTTCGTAACCGCCGGTGAAGGTGGTGTTCATGACATTGAGCGCGGCTTCGCCAAAGTAATAGTCGGCATTATAGGTCTTGGCGTTGCGGTCATAATTGCGCTGGTTGGCATAACTGCCGGTCAGCACGAAATTGATGTTCTTGGCCAGCTTGATCGGCGCGGTATTGCCGCGAACGCCATAGGTCTGCGAACTGTCCAGCGTGCTGCGCGCGGCGGCATTCGAGAAAGTGGCCTTGTCGTAATCAAGGATATAGGCAAAGCCCTTGATCGACCCCAATGCGTTCTTCAGCCCGCCGTTGAGGAAGATGAAGTGGCCGTTATAGGCCGTGCGCGCTCCGCCATCATTGCCGAAAATCGTGCGTTGGCTGATCGCATAGGTGGCGTCCAGCGAGATCGGGCCGCCATTGACGGTGCCGCGCACCGCGTCAAACGTCTGCTCGTTCTGGCGCCAGCCCACCGAGCCGACAAAGCGCTGATCGTCCAGATTGATCCGCTGGCGGCCTACGGTCAGGCCGATGCCCTGCTTCTGATAGGCGATCTGAAACCGGTTGAACGCCGCGTTCTGCGGATCGGGGATTACGGCCTGTGCGCTGTGATACTGGCTGCTGGCGGCGTTGGCATAGGGAAAGGCGTTGTAATGGTCCTCCAGCGCCACCGTCCCCGTGCCCTCAACCAGTGCCGAGAGGCCCGATGCCTTGTGTTTGATTTCCGCCCCGGCGCGAACGCGCAGCGTGACGGCGTCCGCGCTCTTGGTCGTGGCATCGACATCTTCCCAGCGCAGCCGGGCATCGACAATCGGGTCAAACGTCATCGTGCCATCGGCAAAGGGCACCGGATCGCCAAATTTGGGCGCAGGCGCAGCAGCATAGGCAGTCGTGGCGATTAACGCGACCGGCGCGGCGGTCAGCAGATAACGGATCATGGCTCGTCCCCTCATGGAAAATCTGCCCGTTCAAAAGGCAAAGCTCTCCCGATCCCGCCCTGGCGGGTTAATGTTCTGATTGCTGTTGTATCTCGGCCAGCGCGGGTTTGGTGGGGCAGGGCGTAAAACGCAAAAAGCCGCCTCGATCTGCTTCCCCCACCATGAGGGACAGACCGGGCGGCGCCATTGCCACGAAACTATGCTGGCGTTTCGGTTCCATCGGCGGGACCCGTCTTTGGGCCCAACCTCTCGAAACGCACATTGGTTTTACGGCGAGGCGCGAAATTTCGGCAAGCGCTTATTCCGCCGGAAACCGCCGCCTACGCTATTTGGCGTAGGAATCTTGCGCCAGATAGCCCGCCAAATCATGCGGATCGAAGATGCGGCCATCGAAAAATGCGTTCTTTTCCAGCGTGATAAGTCCTTGCTGCGTCCCAACCACCATCGGCTGATGCAGACTGCCTTCGACCTTGGAGGAGGCCCCGGGCAAAGGAGCATCCGTTCCGGTTAGCGCGCTGCGGTAAACATCGGGGCGAAAAACCCGCGCCACCTTGGCCTCATCGCCAGGATCATAGGGCGTGCGATCCCAGCGCAGCATTTGCGAATAAAGCCATTGCGCCTGACTAACCCAAGGAAAATTCGCCGCTTCTCGATACTGAAACATGAAATCGGGGAAATGGATCAACTCGCCGCCCTTATGCAGCAACAGCCGGTCGCCCAGCGCGCGCAGGATCAGATTGACATCGGCGTTGAGATATTCGGGCCGAGCCAAAATCGCCGCATTGGTGAGCAGCGCCTCGGGATCGACGAATTGCCGCGCGGCGCGATGCAGAGCGCGGATCAGCGCCTCCACCTCCTCGCGGCGCGATTCCATCACCGATTCGCGCATGGCCAGCACCTTTTCCACGCCCCGCCGCCACACCTGCGCCGTGGCCAGAACGATCGTGCCGGCGCCCCGTTCAACCGCGACGCTGTTCCACGGTTCGCCCACGCAAATGCCATCGACATCGCCCGCCTCCAGCGCATCAGCACAGAAGGGCGGCGGAACAGTGGTGATTTCAACATCCTCATCGGGGCGAATGCCGCAACCGGCCAGCCAATAACGCAGCATGTAATTATGGCTGGAATAGCGATGCACCACGCCAAAGCACAAAGGATGGCCCGCCGCCTTGCACTCCATCGCGATTTCTCGCAGCGCCGCGCCCACCTCCACCGGATCTCCCAAGGCGCCTTCGGGCGCAACGCGCTGTGCCAGATCCGATTTCAATGTGATCGCATTGCCGTTCAGCCCCAACACAAAGGGCGCCGACAAAGGCTGGGCAGGGCGCCCGCGCCCCAGCGTGGTGGCAATCGCCAGCGGCGCCACCATATGCGCCGCATCCGTGTGGCCATAAAGCAGCCGGTCCAGCACCGTGGCCCAACTGACATCCTTGACCAGTTCGAGGTGGAGACCTTCGTCGGCGGCAAAGCCATGTACATGGGCCAGAATAGGCAGGGCCGCATCGACCAGAGGCAGGAAACCGATGGAGAATTTGGTTGTCATGCTGCCCCTCCGATCAAATTATGCGCGGTGACCACTGCATCGGCGATTTCGGCTATGCGCTTGCCCTGGTTCATCGCGGTCTTACGTAATTCTGCGTATGCTTCCGGTTCGCCCAATCCGCGCGTCTGCATCAAAATGCGTTTGGCCTTGTCGACGGACTCGCGTTCGGCCAATTTGCTTTGCGCAACAGACAGTTCTGTTTGCAGGCGCGAAAAGGCATGGAAGCGCCGGATGGCCAGATCGAGGATCGAGCGGATGCGATGCGGGGCAAAGCCATCGACCACATAGGCCGACACTCCGGCATCGATGCTGGCACCGATGGATTCCTCGTCGGAATCATCGACGAACATGGCGATGGGGCGGGCCAGAACGCGGCTGACGGCGAAATATTCCTCCAGCACGTCTCGACTGGGATTTCCTAAATCCATCAATACGATATCGGCATCAATTTCCGAAATCCGGCGCACCAGACCGCGCCTCTCGGTGATCACGAATATCTCGCAATCGCCTAGCTGCGCCAGCCCCTCCTGCATGACGCTGGCTCGTACCGCGCTCTCATCGATGATCGCTATTCGCATGGATTCTCGATGGCGGCGGATAGGCCGCAACGCAAGGGGCTTTGCGTGATTTCCAATTTGCTCTTGCATAAGCGAGATGAATCCGGCATTTTTATTTCGCAGCCGCCGCAAAGGCGCGATCGGCTATTTGCAAAATCATTTTCCATTAACACAGTCGGCAATGGCGCCGCTCCTTTTCAGCAAGGTGCCGCGCCATGTCGAATCGACTTTTACTTCCAGACCAAAGCAACGATCAGAGCCGCAAAGAGCAGCGCGGATACGCCTTTCCAAAAGGCGACCGGATGCCGCTCGATCAACGCAGGCTTGCGCAGGGGTGTGCGCTCGACCGCGGCGCCTCCTTCCAATGCGCGCAGCAATTCGACCACATCACCAAACCGGTCCTGCGGGGCAATGGCCACCGCGCGCAGCAGGACAGCGTCGAGCCAACCGGGCAATTCGGGTCGCGTGCGACTGGGCGCGGCGGCCTCGCGGAAACGGGGGCGGCTGAAGGCCTCGGCTTCGCCATAGGGCCAGAAGCGGGCGAAAAGGCGCCACAGCGTGACGCCAAGCGCGAATTGATCGCTCTCCTCGCTGCCCGCCTCGCCGGAAAACATTTCAGGGGCAAGGTAGGAGGGCGTGCCGGGGATCTCGTCGCCGGTGAAGTCCTCGATGCGCGGCAGGCGCGCCACGCCAAGGTCCACCAGCTTCAACCCACCTTCACGCGGCAGGATGACATTCTCGGGCTTTATGTCACGGTGAATGATGCCCTGTCGGTGCAGCGCGGCTACCGCGCGAGTCAGGCCGACGGCAATGCCAAGCGCCTCGTCCAGCGCGATGGGGGCCTTCATCCGCTCTTCCAGCGTTTGTCCGTCATAGAAGGGTTGGACCCCGTAAAGGCGGGTCTGGCGTTCGAGCGAGACGGGAATGGCGCCGCCGACGAAGGGGCTGCTCACCCGGCTGCCGATCAGCAATTCGCGGGTGAAGGCCGAGCGTGCGCCGCTTTCGGAGAGCAGGGTCGGCTTGGGGAATTTGATAACCACTTCGGCACCATCAGCCGTATCGGTCGCGCGGAACAATCGCGTGTAGCGCCCATCGGACAGGATGCTTTCCAGCCTGAACCCGTCAACGCTCTCGCCCGCCTCGGGCGGCGACAGGATCGGCAGGCGGGCCAGATCGCCCGCGATCGCATCATGGCCCACAGCGGGCAGGCTGACCACATCGAGCACCAGCGCGCTGGCATTATCCTGTCCGCCCGCATCCAGCGCAGCGGTGGCAAGAGCCTGCGCATCAGCCTCGGCGGATTGCCGATGACTCAGGATTTTCTCGATTTTTCGCGGCGACAAAACGCCGTGCACCCCGTCGCTGGTCAACAGCAACCGGTCATGCTCGGCCAGCGCGATCTCGTGATGGTCGAGCCGCAACTCTTCCTCCAGCCCCAGCGCGCGCAGCAGGATATGGCGCCGGTCGGGGTGGGAATGGGTGTGGTCCTTGGTGATCTGACTGAGATGTCCGTCGCGCAGCAGCCATGCCCGGCTGTCGCCCACATGGCAGACATGAGCGCGGCGGCCACGCAGAACCAATGTGGTGAAGGTGGTGGCGCAATGCGCCATCGTCTCGCTGCGCCCCATTGCGGCCAACCAACGGTTATAGGGCGCCATCACCCGGTTGACCGCGGCGGCCACGCCAATGGTGTCGCTTTGCGTGAAATATCCGTCGAGCAGGCTGGCCACTGCCAGTTCCGCCGCAATCCGGCCACCCTTGCCGCCCGAAACCCCATCGGCCAGCGCGGCCACCATCCCGCGCCCCGCGCGCTCGATTTCCGTGCCGAGGTAAACACCGGCAAAGTCCTGATTTTCCGCGCGCGGTCCGCATTCGCTGGCCACGCCCGCGCTCACCCACAACCTGCCTTCGTCGCGCATGTCCCGCCATCCCTCTCACGTACACACGCGATTGGCAGGCTGGCCAAGGCGCCCGTCAAGCCCTTAAATCCTTTCACCGTGGAGACCCTTTGCGATGACTGACAAATCCTTCTGGCAATCGGGCCATCGGCCCACGCTGATAATGGCCTTTCTCTATTTCGACGTGGCCTTCATGGTCTGGAACCTGCTTGGCCCGCTGGCGCCGATCTTTTCCAAGGCGCTGGCGCTTTCCCCTGCGCAAAAGGGCTTTATCGTCGCCGTGCCCACGCTGGCGGGCGCGGTGCTTCGTCTGGTCAACGGCTTTCTGGTCGATCGCATCGGTCAGAAGGTGACCGGCACGATCGGTCAGATCATCGTCATTCTGGGCCTGATCGCGGCGTGGCATTTCGGGGTCGCCTCGATGAATGGCCTGATCGCGGTGGGCATCATCCTTGGCTTTGCCGGGGCCAGCTTTGCCGTGGCGCTGCCGCTGGCCAGCCGCTGGTATCCGCCCCAGCATCAGGGCAAGGCGATGGGCATTGCCGGCATGGGCAATTCGGGCACGGTGCTCGCCGCGATCTTCGCGCCGCTGCTGGCCAAGGCGTTTGGCTGGGAAAATGTGCTGGGTCTGGCGGCCATTCCTGTTGCCATCGTGTTCGTCGCCTATCTGGTCTTTGTTAAGGACAGCCCGCATCAGCCCCCTGCCAAGTCGACCGGCGACTATGTGAAGGGCTACTTCAAGATGCTGGCCGATGGCGATGCATGGTGGTTCATCCTGTTCTATGGTGTAACCTTCGGCGGCTTTGTCGGCCTGTCGGGCTCGCTGCCCAGCTGGTACACCGGCGAACTGGGCTTTACCCCGGTTCAGGCAGGCTATGCCACGGCGGCCTGCGTGTTTGCCGGTTCGCTGGTGCGCCCAATGGGCGGCGCTCTGGCTGACCGTATCGGCGGCATCAAGACGCTCTCGGGCGTCTATGCTCTGGCCGCCGTGCTGCTGGTGGTAATCTCGCAGGCTCCGGCCAGCTTTGCCGTCATGTTCCCGCTGTTCTTCCTGACCATGGCCACGCTGGGCGTGGGCAATGGTGCGGTGTTCCAATTGGTGCCGCAGCGTTTCCGCCATGAAATCGGCGTGATGACCGGGCTTGTCGGATTTGGCGGCGGCGTGGGCGGTTTCTACCTCGCCTCTTCGCTCGGTCTTGCCAAGCAGTGGACCGGTTCGATGAGCAGCGGCTTCCTGATCTTTGCCGCTCTGGCGGTGCTGGCTCTGGCGGGTCTGACCAGTGTGAAGAAGCGCTGGCGCACGACCTGGGGCGCGGCGATCAGCGGCGTTCGGATCTAACCCTCGACCAGCCTTCGGGCCAGTTTGAAATCGGCATGAAGCCAAGTCCCGAAATCCTGAGGTTTCAGGATCACCGGCATGGTCTCCACCGTCAGTATCGCAAAGCTGGGAATTTCGGAATCGCGCCAGATGCCGGCAGCCGCCAGAACCGGTCTGGCGCGATCCTCCATCCAGCCACCCTTTGCGTGAAACGCCGTCATCGGCACAAGACAGCGAAACTGGGTATGGCGCAGAGTGCCGATCCAGAAAGGGCTGTCCAGATTGCGGACATGGGTGACGATATGTTCGCCGCGCGGCGGAGGCGGGACGCCCCACAGGCGCGGCACCAGTATCCGCCCGCGCTCCTTGTCGCGGATCGCCACCGGGGCATAGCCGCCCGGCGCAACCGGCCCGCCCATCCAGACATCGCCTGCCGGATCCGCACCCAGCGCCGCTGCAATCCGGCCCGCATCCGCATCAAGACGATAGGTGGCGGGCATCAGCCCAGCTTCAGCCCCAGCTCGGCCAGCAATTGCGCCGCCTGAGCCCGCGAAATCGTCGCTCCGCGAAACAGCGCAGCATCGGTGAGCCGCAATCCGCCAAGATCGGCCCCGCGCAGATCGGCCTTGTAAAAACGCGCGCCGACAAGATTGGCATCGCGCAGGCTGCAATCCTCGAAGCTTACATCGCGGAAATCGCATTTGCGCAGGTCGGCCTGCGAAAAATCCACCCGCGCAAAACGCTGCTTGCGGAAATCCAGCCCGGCCAGTTTGGCCCCAGCCATCAGGGTTTCCTCGAAATGCGCGTCAATAATCCGCGCATCGCCCAAATCCGCCCCGGTCAGTTTACCTCCGATAAAACGCAGACTGGTCATCCGTGCATGGCGCAGATTAGCGTTGTTCAGATCGCAGGAGCGGAACACCGCATCGGTCAGATCGGCGTTGAAGAAACTGGCCATGGGCGCGCGGCAGGATTGCCATTGCGTGCGTTCCAGCCGAGCCTTGGCCAATTCGGCGCGGCGCAGCGTGCAACGCTCGAACCGCCACCCGGCCAGATCCAGTTCCCCCAGCTCCGCCTCATCCAGATCGCATTCGATCAGATGGACGCCGTCCTTGTGCGCCTGCGCCAAAGCGGCAACATCGTCGCGGCCCAGCGTGCGATTTTCTATTATTTCCTGCATGTATCCTCTTCACCGCGCCTGCCGCATGGCGGCAATCGCATCCATCATTTCGCTATAGGCGTCCACCGTGGGATCGACCAGCGATTGCAATTGCAGGCCATCGGACAGGGCAATCAACTGACGCGCCTTGCTGTCCGGGTCCATCGCGGCGGAAAGGACGCCTGCGGCCTGTTGCGCACGGATATGGTTGGCCAGCGAGGCCGACACCGTAACAAAGCGCTGTTGAAAGAAAGAATGGGCCGGGTGGGCCGGATCGACTGCTTCGGCGGCAAAGGTGAAATAGAGATGCAGGATGCCCGGCATGGCGATGTTGCGGCGCACCTGCTGGACAAAATTATCCAGCGGGTTGGCGGCAGCGGGCGCGGCGCAGCGCGCGCCTTCGTCCCATCGCATGATGACCTGTTGCAGCAATTCCTCGCGGCTGGAAAAGTAATAGAGAATATGGGCAGGTTCGATCCCCAGCGCCCGCCCGATCTCGCGCAGCGAGGGGTTGCGCAATTCCTGCCCGCTCAATCGCTCCATCAGGCCGTTGAGGATTTCCTCACGCCGGGCCAGGCCCTTGGCCGATGCGCCTGCCGTTTTGGGCGCATATTTGGGCGCAGATCCGAGTGCGCGCTTCTTCGCGCCGGTACGGGGCGGGGGGGACGGATCGCTCATGCCATCCCTTTTGCACACAATGTCACGGGGCAACAGGGCTAAATGTCGGAAGGAATTAGTCCAGCAAGATCAAGGACGGAGCAGGTGCGCCCCTCGTTGGTCAGCACGACAGAGCCCATTGCGCTGCCTGTCTTTCCCACCGGTTTTGCCGTCAACCGCTCCACCGCGCAAAGGCCTTGCAGAGGAAACCCTACCGTCCGTACACCATCGCTGACCAGCAGAAGAAAGGCGGGGACTGTGCAGGGCGCAAGTCGCAGGTGAGCCGCCAGATCCAGCACAGGGATCGCCTGATAGGGGCCGAAACAGCGTTCAAGCCCGATTAGAGAACATGCCTCATGACTCATGATCTCGGTAACCTGGCGCAGGGGGACGGCGTGATATCCATCGCCCAGCATGAAGATCAGATGAGGCTCACCTCCGCCATGGCTCTTGCGGTCGGCATTGGGCAAAAGGTGATCCTTCTGCCCAAAACCCTGCGCTCTTTCCTCCAGCCCGGCGAGGCGCTGTAATTCGGGATGGGCCGCCAGAACGTCTGTATCAAGCAGCAGCACCGGTTCGGACGAGGGGAGCATCGCGCCGATCAACCCGTCCTGACCGAATTGAAAGCCCTGCATCCGCGCGACCTCTCCCGGCGCAATACGGATCATGTCCAGCACCGCGTCTATACGCAGCGCCACCCGTCGCCCGTCTCCCATCCGCAACAGCACGCAGGCCATCTCACGCGCCGGAGCAAAACATCCCAACCCCAGCAAAGCCAGCGTATCGACCACCGGAATGCGCGCGCCGTCATATTCCACCCGCGCCAGCCATAATCCGTCCTCGACCGGGCTGGGCAGGACGGGGCGGGCAGGGATCGTGGCCTCTATGATCCGGGCGGGAATGCCAAAGCGGAAATCGCCCGCCGTAACGCAAAGGCTGGGCGCACCGCGCAGGCCGGCCTCGGTGGCGGCCACCAGTCGGTCTTGCGCCATGGTGATGCCGCGCCCAAGCCTGATCGCCATCGGCAAAGATGGTCGAAAATTCCAGATGCCCCAGTTCGAGCCCGCCCAAAGCGGTTAACGCCTCATCATTCGCCGCATCCGCGCGCCCGCTTTGCGGATCAAAGACAAGAATAAAGGTTGCCTCGGCAAGCAAAGCGGCAGTTTTACTGACCAGATCAACTCCGAGCGGTTCCAGTGACATAGGCGAATCCACGATTGAGGCAGAGAACGGAACCGTCCCTGAATAATCGCGGCCTGTTAAAAGTGGGACAGAGCACAATCCGGGTTTGTTGCTAAGATCACCGGAAAGGGAGACTAATCACATCTGTTTCACAAATTCTTGTCACATGCAGTCTGAGGTAGAGAAAAAGCCGGGTTGGTCAGAAACTTATCGTCGGTCAACATATTCAAAAACACAATGATCGCGCTTTCCCGGCCAGCGGGAAGGGGCAAGCCGTGGCGCATGATCGCGTCATGGAGCGTAGGCGCCGAGCCATCGTGCCAATACGGGTCGGTTACCGCCACATTGCGCAGGGAGGGGGTACGGATGCGCCCTCTGTCGGCCTGTTTGCCGGTCACTTCATACAGCCCCTGATCGGGCGTGTTCTGGGTGGGCGGACCCAGCCGGTGATAGGCCATATCGGTAAAATCAGCGCCCTTATGGCATGAGGCGCAGGATTGGCGAAAGGCAGCCCAACCGGCGCTGGCCTCGGGCGAAAGGGTGCGACGGTCGAAGGGCGCATCGCGCGAAGTAAGGCTGCGCTCGAAACTGGCCAGCGCGCGCGCAACCTTGGCGAAATTCACCGTCTGATCGCGCCCGGGAAAAGCGGCGGCAAACATCTGACGATAGCATGGATCGGCCCCCAGCCGCTTGGGGATTTCCGCCTGCATTCCGGCCATGCCCATTTCCACCGGATGCGTGCCGAACACCGGAACAGCGGCCTGCTTTTCCAATGTGGTCTGGCGCGGATCGGCCCATGTCAGACGCGAGAAGCCCCCAACATTGGCCAGACCGGGCACATTGCGCCGTCCCGGCTCGTCCGTCACGCCGGGATGCGCCCGGTTGCCATCGCCAAAGCCGTGGCGCTGTTCATGGCATGTGGCGCAGGACATCGTGCCATCGCGCGAGAGGTCGGCATCGTAAAACAACCGCCGCCCCAGCGCGATCCGAGCATCGTGGCCGCTTTGCGCCAGCACTTGGGGCGCGGCGGTCAAGGCCATTATTGCCATAATCGCAATAATTGATCTCATGGATTCGGCAGAGCCATCACCGTCACATCGCTGGCGCCATTGGCTGCGATCTGCATCGTATAGCGTCCCGGTTCCAGCGAGAACTCCACAACCTTGCGAACGCCGGTGCAATCCGGTCCATGACCATGCGCAGTTGAGCGCAGGACGCCATCCTTGCCGATGACATCTAGCCACGCCGCCGATCCCAGCGCGATACGATAGATTCCAGACTTGGTAATATTTAAAATGAGGATACCACCATAACTTACAGAACCACCCGGCTTTTCAGGCCTTACGTCATATTTCACCTGAGGTGTCGGACTCAGCTCCACGCGTCCCGCCGTGCCGACAGGCAAAATGGGTGCTCCGGCCAGATCATTGCCCGCCTTCACCGCCACCGGATTGGCCCATGGCGCATAGTCGCCGCTTGGCGCGACCGGCGAGGCGCAAGCGGGCGCGGTGGGCATTTGAGCCGAAGCCTGACCGCCCGAGAAGGCAAGAATCAGCGTCCCAAACCCAGCCAAGATTACGCCATTTTTCGCCATGATTGCGCCCCCAGCATTGCATCTATATCTTTATGGATATAGCTAATGCCGCGAATCACAAGCCATAATCGTGGCATCCATGAGGGAATTTTCCATGCAACCGGCCCGTATCTTCCCGCTTCTGGCGGCCACCATGCTTGCCACGCCCGCTCTCGCCGAGGACCAAGGCGCCAGCTTTGGCCTGGGCCAGATCGTGGTGACGGCCGCGCCGCCCAAGGACCTGGAAATCTCCGGTGAGCGCTTGAGCGCCAAGGCGATCGAGACATTCGGCCGTGTAACGCTGGACGATGCGGTGGCCATGGCGCCGGGCGTTTCGGCGGGTAACAGCGGCGGCACGCGCAATGAACGGCTGATCTTTGTGCGCGGCTTCAACCGGTTTCAGGTGCCGCTCAGCGTCGATGGCATCCGCGTCTATTTGCCCGCCGATAACCGACTGGATTTCGGCCGCTTTCTGACCAATGACATTGCCGAGGTGCAGATCGCCAAGGGCTATGTCTCGGTGCTCAACGGGCCTGACGGGATGGGCGGGGCGATCAACCTTGTTACCACCAAGCCGACCAAGGAACTGGAAGCCAAGGTTGGGGCGAGCCTCAATCTGGGGCGGCAGGGCGAATATGCGGGCTATTCGGCCAATGCGCTGATCGGCACGCGGCATGACAAATGGTATGCGCAGGTCAGCTTTGGCCGCAATTATACCGATCACTGGGATCTGGCGGGCGGCTATGCTGGCACTGCCAACCAACCGGCAGGCCGCCGCAATCTGTCGCAATCGGGCGACTGGCGGGTGAATGTGAAGGCCGGTTTCACCCCCAACGCCACCGACGAATATGTGATCGCCTATACGCGGCAGGAAGGGCAGAAATTGGCCCCGCGGCATATCACCGACCCGGTTTCCTCACAGCGTTTCTGGACATGGCCTGCGTGGAACACCGAGAGCCTCTACTTCCTCTCGACCACCGCTCTGGGCGAGATAGGGAGGGTGAAAACCCGGCTTTATCGCAACAATTTCTATAACATGCTGCGCGCATGGGATAATGCCAATGAGAACACCCAGACGCTGGCACGCGCCTTCAACAGCCCCTATTGGGACGAGGCGCTGGGCGGATCGGGCGAACTGACGCTGCGCCCCTCGGCCAAGGAGCGGATCAGCATCGCCTTCCAGATGCGCTCCGACCGCCACCGCGAAGCCCAGACCAGTTTCCCCAGCGGCGCGACCGAGCCGGTGCAGACCAGCCTTGAGAACACCTATAGCCTCGCGCTCGAACATGCCTATCAGTTCACCCCGGGCCTGACCCTGACGCTGGGCGGGGGCTATGACTGGCGCGATCTGAAGCGGGCGGAGGAATATGGCGCGCCGCTGGGCACTTCAGGCGCGAGCATTCTGTATAATTACCCGATGCGCAACACCAGCGCGTGGAGCGGGCAGGGGCGCCTCGACTGGGCGGTGAATGCCGACACGCACCTGCATGTCAGCCTGTCCTCACGCGCGCGTTTCCCCACAATTTTTGAAAGGTTTAGCCAGCGCTTCGGCACCTCGATCCCCAATCCCGGCCTGAAGCCCGAGCGCGCGCGCCAGATCGAGGTGGGCGGTTCGACGCGCCTTGGCGTGGTGAAACTGGAGGTCGCCGCTTTCCACGCGCTGGTATCCAACGCCATCGTTTCGGAAAGCGTGCTGGGCTATGCCTGCACGGCCAGCACCACGCCGGGCAATTGCGCTCAGACGGTGATGACCCAATCGCTCAACGTGTCGCGGGGCAAATATTACGGCGTCGAACTCTCGGCCAGCGCGCAGGTGTTGCCCGGTCTGGCCCTTGGCGGCAATTACACATGGGTTCATCGCGATCTGGTCGATCCCGGCAATGCCGTATTCCGGCCCACCGATGTGCCGTCCCACAAGGCCTTCGTCTATGCCGACTGGACACCCGTCTCGCGCTTTCACCTGATCCCCAGCGCCGACATCGCCTCAAGCCGCTGGACCGTGACCAGCGCGACGCCTATCCGCTATTACCGCACCGGGGCCTATGTGAACGCCGCGATCAAGGCCGAGGTGGAATTGCGCAAAGGGATCAGCATTGCCGCTTCGGCGCGCAATCTGTTCGATGCCAATTATCAACTGGTCGATGGCTTTCCCGAGGCCGGGCGCAGCTATCAGCTTTCGTTCCGCGCCAGTTACTGATCGCGGGCCTGTTTAATCCGGTGGAAGGCGTCGCCCATCAGCGCGGTGACTTCCGCCTCGGTCAATACATGCTCCGGCAAATAGCGCAGCCCGACCCGGCGCGTCATCGACCAGTGATCGACGTAAAGCGCCTTGTTCGGGCCAAACGCCAGATCGACGTGTTTGGCGAGCAGCGCAGGGGCGCCTGCCGAATAAGCGAGGCGGAACAGGGCGATATCCACCACATAAGGGCCGACCATCAGCCAACCATAGGCAGGCCCAAGAACCGGGCGGCCCTCAATGGCCAGATGGCCACGCATCACATGAATCGGCGCGGAAATCGCGCGCTCCACACTGACCGCGAGAGCGGCGCTCATCATTGCGCCAAGGTCTGAAGGGGCGTCGGGGATGGAGGGAAAGATCGCCAGAAGATCAACCGCCGCGCGAGAAATTGCTGCGCGATCGGCATCGCTCATCACGTAGGCCTTGAAAATCTTGGCCGCGCTCCAGCCGTGGCTGGCGGCCACGCGCTTGCCCAATTGCAGAATGTCCTGGCTTATCGTCATGGCAGCGCCTTAGAGTGCCTGACGCCGCGCGGCTAGGGGATTTCGGTGTCGCAGGATCGCAAAAGAGATTGGTCGCGCAAAGGAGCAGCAGCGAGATTTTTGCGCTTATGAAATGTTCCGATAATGCTGATTATGTAAAGATTGATCATGGCGACTATGCGCCTGCCTACAATCCGAACTGCGCCGACAGCAAGGCAATCAGCCCGAAAGCCGCCACCCACAACATCGCCATGCCCAATTTCCGTGCCCGGCTCAACCGATAGCTGGAAAGATTGCGCCACACCAGCATCAGCATCAGAGCCACCGCGATCAGCGCGACAATCTGGTCCATGCTGATCCCGGCCGGGTTCATGCCGTAATCACCATCCCGTCAAAGCCGACATCGACATGGGCCGGAATTTCGCGGCTCAGCGTGGCGTAATCCATGCTCTTGTCCAGATGGATCAAGGCGACCTTTTTCGCCTTGGTCAGATTGGCCAGTTCAAGCGACATCGTCAGATTGGCATGGGTCGGATGGGCCTCACGCCGCAGGCAGTCGGTAATCAGCACGTCCGAGCCATAGAACAGCGAGACCATTTCATCGGTAATCTCGCTGAAGTCTGTGGCGTAACTGATTGTCTTGCCATCACAATCAAAGCGAAACCCGGTGCTCTTGGCCGGCCCGTGCGGCATCACGGTCCAGCCGATACCGATCCCGGCGCACATCCGCAACTGGTTCAGCGTTTCGAGCTGAACAATCGTGTGATAGCCAAATTGCCCTGCAAAAACATAGCCAAAACGCTGGCGCAGTCGCCGCACCGTTTCATCCACGCCATAGCCCGGGATCGGCCCCGTGCGTCCATAGCGCAGCGGGCGCAGATCATCGATGCCATGGGCATGGTCGGCATGGTCGTGTGTCCAAAAGACTGCGTCTATCTTATGGATATTATTGGCGATAAATTGCTGGCGCAAATCGGTGGACGTGTCCACCAGCAGCCTCGTTCCGGAATCGTTCTCGATGATGATCGAGGCACGCGTGCGGCGGTTGCGGGGCTCTTCGGGGTCGCAATCGCCCCAATCCAGCCCGAATTCGCCGCCGATGCGCGGCACGCCGGTCGAGGTCCCGCTGCCCAGAATGATCGCCTTCATGCCGCTTTTCCAAACAGCTTGCGGAAATTCTGTGTGGTCTGCGCGGCCAGCTCCTCAACTTCCACGCCCCGCAGGCCGGCCACAAAACGCGCGGTGTCGGCGGTATAAGCCGGTTCGCAAGTCTTGCCCCGATGCGGCACCGGCGCAAGAAAAGGTGAATCCGTTTCGACCAACAGGCGCTCCGCCGGAATTTCGGCGGCAAAAGCCTGCAATTCTTTGGCATTTTTAAAGGTCACAATACCCGAAAGCGAGATAGTCAGCCCCAATTCCACCATCCGCGCCCCAAACCCGGCCGAGGCGGTGAAGCAATGGATCAGCGCCGGAAAGGCCCCCTCTCCCATCTCCTCCTCGATGATGCGTGTGGTGTCCTCCTCGGCATCGCGGGTGTGGATGACCAGTGGCAGGCCCGTTTCACGCGCCACGCGGATGTGGGTGCGGAACAGAGCCTGCTGGACCGCGCGGTCGGAATGGTCGTAATAATAATCGAGGCCGGTTTCCCCGATCCCGATCACCTTGGGATGGCGCGTGGCCTCCAGCAAGGCTCCCTCGCCCAGATCGGCGTGCTCATCCGCCTCATGCGGATGGATGCCCACTGTGGCCCAGACATCGGGGTTGCGCTCCGCCGTGGCGATCACCGCGTCCCATTCGCTTTGCCGGGTCGAGATGTTGAGGAAACCGCCGATCCCGGCCGCGCGGGCGCGGGCCAGAACCTCGTCCTGATCCTCGACCAACCCCTTGTAATTGAGGTGACAATGCGAATCGATCAGCATCAGTCCTCCGCGGGCAGTTCGAGACGGGGGAACACGCCGACCGGCTGCGACAGGGTGAATTGCCCCGCCAGCGCGGCCAGCCAGTCGGTATCGAGCGCATCATAATCGCGCGCTTCAACGCCCATTTGATCAAGCAGGCGGTCAATCGCCGTCGGCACCACCGGACGCACCGCCAGCGCCAGATCACGCACACAGCGCAGCAGTGTCATCAACACCGCCTCCATCCGCGCCGGATCGGTCTTTCGCAGCGTCCAGGGCGCCTGTTCATCGACATAGGCGTTGCAGGCAAAAACTGCTTCCATCCAAAGTGACAAGCCTTCGGAAAAATCAAAAGCTGCAAAAGATTTGCGCAACCCGGCAATCTTGTGAGCAACAACGCCAGTCAACGCTGCATCGGCCTCGGCCACCGCACAATCGGCCTTAAGAACACCACCCATATTCTTGAAAATCATGGACAAGGTGCGCTGCGCCAGATTGCCGAAACTGTTGGCCAATTCCGCATTGCACCGCGTGACAATTGCCTCGGCGCTATACGAACCATCATTGCCAAAGCTGACTTCGCGCAGGAGGAAATAGCGCAAGGAATCAACGCCAAACCGCTCCGCCAGCTCCAGCGGATCGACCACATTGCCCAAAGATTTCGACATCTTCTCGCCGCGATGCAGCAGGAAACCATGGCCATAGACCTGACGCGGCAGCGCCAGATCCGCGCTCATCAAAAAGGCGGGCCA
This sequence comes from Novosphingobium sp. SG751A, assembly GCF_013149295.1. Lineage (GTDB taxonomy): Bacteria > Pseudomonadota > Alphaproteobacteria > Sphingomonadales > Sphingomonadaceae > Novosphingobium. The sequence continues at coordinate 14,617 of NZ_JABGCB010000028.1, read as the reverse complement.
ATAGACGGTGTGGAAGCGGACAATATCCTTGCCGATCAGATGGATATCGGCGGGCCACCACTTGTCCATCTCCGACGTCTTTTCTGGATAGCCCAGCCCGGTCAGATAGTTGGTCAGCGCATCGACCCACACATACATCACATGGCCCGGAGAACCGGGCACCGGCACGCCCCAGTCAAACGAGGTCCGGCTGATCGAGAGATCGCGCAGGCCGCCTTCGACAAAGCGGATCACTTCATTGCGGCGGCTCTCGGGCTGAATGAATTCAGGATGTTCGGCATAGAGCGCCAGCAGCTTGTCGCCATAGGCCGAGAGGCGGAAGAACCAGCTTTCCTCCACCGTCCATTCCACCGGCGTGCCCTGCGGCGAGAGCTTTACCCCATCCTCGCCCGCGACCAGCTCACTTTCATCATAGAAAGCCTCGTCACGCACCGAATACCAGCCTTCGTAACGGTCGAGGTACAGGTCGCCCTTGGCCTCCATCGCCTGCCAGATCGCCTGACTGGCGCGATAATGCGCCTCGTCGGTGGTGCGCTGAAACTTGTCATAGCTGATGTTCAGCGTGTCGCACATCGCCTGAAAATGGGCGGACATTTCATCGCAGAGCGCGCGGGGCGTGATCCCCAACTCGCGCGCCTTCTGCGCCATTTTCAGCCCATGTTCGTCCGTGCCGGTCTGAAACCGCACATCGCGGCCCGAGGCTCGCTGAAACCGGGCGATGACATCGGCGGCAATCGCCTCATAGGCATGGCCGATATGCGGCTTGCCATTGGGATAGGCGATGGCGGTGGTGATATAGAATGGATCGGCCATGAGCCTGCGGCACCTGCAATAAAAGAGATTTGCGCCTCTCTAGGCAAGCATCCGCCCGCTGCAAACCGCTTTTTTATCCATGTCCGAATTACCGCCCGGACGCCGATGCCAACAGCGCCCCCATCTCCATGGCCAGCATGGGCGGTTCATAGTTGAAGATCGGCGCCTCGGCCCCCAAACGGACCAGGGCAGCATGGGCCTCGATCATCCGCGCCTGCCGCTCGGGGCTTGCCGCGCGCAGGTTATCGGCCAGCACCGCGCGCGCCAGTTCAAACGCCGCCTGAACCCGCGCCCTGCTCGGGCGCGCGCCCATCACCGTGGCCAAAGCGCCGCGTAGCGCCAGATCGGGATCGCCCTCGGCCGCCAGCCTCTGCATCAGAGCATGGACCGGGGCCAGATCCTCCTCGACAAATTCCAGCGCCACGCCGGGCGAACCCTGGGCCGCGGCAATCGCCGCCGCCCGCGTCGCCGCATCGGTATGGGGCGCGGCGCGGCTGAGCACCAGATCGACCTGTCCATCCTCCAGCGGCGCAAAGCGCAGGATGCGGCAACGCGACCGGATCGTGGGCAGCAAACGCCCGATACGATGCGCTACCAGCAGGAAATAAGTCCCCGCCGGCGGTTCCTCCAGTGATTTCAGCAGCGCATTGACCGCGTTCTTTTCCAGATCGTCCGCCGTGTCCAGAATGACCACCCGCCGATTGCCCAGCGTGGGCCTTGTGTTCAAACGGTGCTGCATTCGGCGGATCTCGTCGATCGGGATCGAACGCTTGCGATTATAATCCTCGCCCGCCTCGCGTTTTTTCTCGTCTTCCTTGGTGGCGGGAGGATATTCGGGGATCAAAATGTCGGGATGCGCCTCGACCGGAGGCTGGGCCACACCCGGTTCGGCCACCAGTTCAGCGGCCGCGATCCGGGCAAAGCTGCCCTTGCCCACGCCCTGCGGCCCGGCCAGAATCCAGGCGTGATGCATGCGCGCGCTGCCCAGCGCCGCGTGCCATTCGCGCCACGGCGCGTCATGGCCCAGCAGGCGCGTCACAACAGCGGGCCAAGCGCCGACATCACGGCATCATGCACGACATAGACATCCTCTGCCCCGTCGAGATGGACGAAGCGTTCCGGCTCAGCCTCGGCAAAGCGTTCGAAGGCCGCGCTCACGCGGGCGTGATATTCCGCCGCACGCCCGCCGATCCGGTCCGATCCATCGGCATCACGCGCCGCCAGCCTTGCTGAGGACACCTCCACCGGCACCTCGAACAGCAAGGTCAGGTCCGGCAACAGTCCCTCGCTGCCGATCCGGTGGAGCGTCAGCACGTCCTCATCCGACAGACCGCTGCCGCCGCCCTGATAGGCGCGGCTGGAATCGATGAAGCGGTCACAGATCACCCATGCCCCGCGCGCCAGAGCCGGACGGATCAGTCGCTCGACATGATCGGCCCGCGCCGCAGCAAACAGCAGCGCTTCGGCTCGCGCCCCCCATCCCTCACCTTCCGTGCCCAGCAAAAGCGAACGGATCGCCTCGGCCCCCGCCGTGCCGCCCGGTTCGCGCGTCAGCACGACCTCATAGCCGCCCGCGCGCAAGGCCTCGGCCAGCAATTTGCTCTGGGTCGATTTGCCGACGCCCTCGCCTCCTTCGAGCGCGATGAAGCGCCCCGGTGCCCTGACCTGTGCACCCATCAGGAAATCAACCTTGCAAAACCAAACTTTACCCGATCCATGACCCCGCCTTTTTCGACCTCCTGCGCCGCCGTCAATGGCAAACGCACAGGAGCGGCTCCCCCAAGCCGTACTTCCAATTCGGCCACCGGCGTTCCCTTGGCAATGGGCGCAACCAGTGGTCCGTTATAAATCACCCGCAAATTTGCAGGGGCAGATGCCCCCGCAGGCATCGTGGCAAACATATCGCGCGGCGCAATCAGATCGACCGAGCCGACCTTGCCCCCCTGCACCTGTGCGGATGCCAGCTTTGTCCCGGCGGCCACCAACGGCTTATCCTCCCATGCGGAAAAGCCCCATTCCAGCAAGGCCTTGGCCGCCGCCGTCCGCTCGCGCGGGGTGGGCACACCGGCCAGCACCATCAGCAAGCGCCGCCCGTTACGCTGGGCCGAACCGAGGAAATTGTAATGCGCCTCGCCGGTAAAGCCGGTCTTGATCCCGTCCGCGCCGGGCACCACGCCCAACGTGGGGTCATGGTTGGGCTGGGTAATGCCGTTCCATGTCATACCGGGCTGGCCGACGAAACGGCGGTAATAATCGGGATAGCGCGTCAGCATTGCGCTGGACAGTTTGATCAGATCATTGGCCGAGACATAGGTGTTGCCCTTGTCCATCCAGCCATTAGGTGTGCCGAAATGGCTGTGCGTCATGCCAAGGCGGCGCGCGGCATCGTTCATCTTTTCGACCCAGCCCGCCACGCTGCCCCCGGCCCCTTCGGCCAGAACCACCGCGCCATCATTGGCCGAAACATTCATGATGCCCATCAACAGATCATGCACAGTGGGCTTGCTGCCCTCGGACAGGAACATGCGGCTGCCCTTGGAATGCCATTCGCGCCATGCTTCGCGGCTGACAGTAAAGGTCTGATCCTCGCGCAATTCGCCCTTGGCCAGCATTTCAAAGGCGACAAAGGCGGTCATGGTCTTAGTGACCGAAGCGGGCAGGAAGGGCGTATCGGCATTATGCGCATAAAGCGTGCGCCCGGAGCCCAGATCATAGAGCAAAGCCACCGGAGCCGCGCCGATCTCGGCCGGGGGCAGCGGATCGTCGGCCCGCGCGGCCAACGCCACATTGGTCGTATTCGATGTGGGCGCAGGCAAAGGCGGGGCCAGCGGCACAACCACCTGACCCGAATTCACCCCGCCATGCGCGGCCAGCGCCGCCAGCCCTGCGACAGAGACCGTAACGCCAGCAATCAGCAGCTTTTTCATTCGAGAAATTTTCAAACTCGTTCCCGCAATCTGTCCGGCCCTCTCCGCTTTGAGATGAGAACCGCCAGTCGCGGGGAACGACCTTTAATCCCCGCGCTGGATTCGCGCTTCGGTATAGCCAGCAGCCCTTGCTTTAGCCAGCGCGGCTTCGGCAGCCGGGCGCGAAGGATAAGCGGTTGAGCGTACACGCCATAGTGTGCCGCCGCCCACGATCTGCGCCCCTGCGGCATGAGCCAGCGACTGGGCGCGGGCCTTTTCCGAAAAGGCGCCATATTGCACTACGAAGCCGCCCGAAACCGATGCGGGCGCGGCGCTGACTCGCGCCTCCAGAGCGATGGGGGCCTTGGCGACAGGCTTGACCACGGCAAGCGCTTTCGGCTCCGCCACCGGTTTGACCACAGGTTTGGCCGGAACAAAGCTCTGCGCCGGTTGGCCCGGCGGGGCATAGGCCAGTTCGGCGGGCGTCTTCACCGGCGCAAGGGCGGTGAAACGCGGCGTGGTATAGGACGCACCGGTAACAGGCGGCGCAACAGGCTGGCGCGGCGTGGGGGCCACGGGCATAGGCGCGATGGCGGCCTTGACCGGCTTGGCCGCCGGCGTCGCTGCGGCCAGTTTGGGTGCGGGCTTGGCGGCGGGCGCATCATCGTCCTCGTCATGCGCCGCGCCTATCAGCACACTGGTCGCCAGCGAGGCACCCGCGTGATTGGCGTTGGGATCGGTGGCCAGACGGCGTTGCAGCACCGCCAGCAAGGGCTTGGGCGTGGTCATCCGTTCGGGCGCATTCATCCCGGCGCGCAGTAGGGCGCGCTCATTTTCCAGCGGATTGACCCGGCGCACCCGCACCGGCGCCTGCCCGTCGCTGCTCGCGCCCAGTTGCGCCAGCGCGGCGGGCGATAATTCGATCGTATGGTTGCTGTCCATCGGACCGCGCCGTTCGACCCGCACCAAAATCGTGCGGCCATTGGTCAGCGAAGTCACCTCGACATAGGAGGGCAGCGGCAGCGTGTGATGCGCCGCCGAAACGCCGGAGGCAGGTCCGCCCGCCGAGGCATATCCCACAGCGTCATAATTCATCGCATTGGCAGGCGAAAACACCGTATCGCCCACCTTATAAGGTTCGCCCAGCACCACCGGGTAATCCGCCGCCGGACCCGATACCGCGCGCGGCATATCGGGCGTGGCGGGCGCGGGGGGCAATTTGCCGCCGCCCGAAACGAAGGGGATCTTGAGCCCGGCATTTGCGGGCATTCCCGCCCCCAGCGCAGCCCCTGAAACGGCTACCGCCAGCATCAGGCGCGCTACTCGACGTTCAACGGGCAATCTCATTGGCCAGCAATCCCACACTCAAGGCGTAATAGTTCGAGCAGTTATAATCGAGGATAACCCGATAATTACCGGTTAAGAGAAAGGCAGGTTTTCCTGCGCCATCCGGCTCGATCAGGGTAGTCAGCTCAGAATCCCTGATATTTCCCTCAGCATTGACCCCTAGTGCGCGCCATTCGGCCACGGTTTTCCATTGGCTCATGCGGGCATGGACGCGCGGACAAACTGGCGAATCGAGTCGCGAGGCGACACCGGCCCGGTTAAAACCATCCGGCACAGACGCCGGCACACCCCATGGCACCCCCGGCTTCCACCCGGCATCGCGGAAATAGGCACCGATCGAGGAAAGCGTATCGACCCGGCTGGTCCAGATATCGGCAAAACCATCGCCATCGCCATCCTGCGCGATCCGCAGATAGACCGAGGGCAGGAATTGCGGGTTGCCAAAGGCCCCTGCCCAACTGCCACGCAGCCGGTCACGCGGGACGCCGCGATCCACCATTTTTAGCAGCGCGATAAATTCAGCCGCAAACAATTCGCGCCGCCGCCCTTCATAGGCCAGCGTGGCCAGCGACCCGGCCAGGTCGAACCCGCCCTTGGCCGCGCCATAATCCGTTTCCGCGCCCCAAATGGCCAGCAGGATCGGCAAGGGCACGCCGTAGCGCGCCTCGATCCGCCCGGCATCGCCCGCCACATTGCCGTAAACCGCGCGCCCGCGTGCAATGCGCGAGGCATCGACATGCTTGATCCGATAGGGTGCATAGGCGGGCGGTGTGGTGGTTGTGCTGGCGCCGGGCTGGCTGCGGTCGAGCTGGATTACGCGGGGGTTATATGTCAGTCCGGTGGTCATCGCCTGAATGGTCGCCTCGCTGACCCCTTCCCCCCGCGCCCGCGCGGCCAGCAGTTGCATATAGGCGTCAAATCCGGCCGGGCTGGCATCCTCCTGCGCCCAAAGGCGCGATGGCGGCATCATCGTTGCGGCCAGCCCCAAAGCCAGAGAAAACAAGGCGGTCATACAGCGGTTGCGCGTCAGGCGGATCGTCATGCCCACGCTTATGGCACAGCCGTCCGCGCAAAAAAACCCGCCAGCCCTTGCGCTTGGCCGGGAATCGGGGCTATGCGCCGCAACATAAGGACAGGTGGCCGAGTGGTTTAAGGCAGCGGTCTTGAAAACCGCCGTGGGTGGAAGCTCACCGTGGGTTCGAATCCCACCCTGTCCGCCATCTCCTGCTTGATCGTGATGTGTACTTCCCGGGCCTCGAGCAGCTCCGGTCTCGGCTTGAGCTGTTGGTCCAGTTCTCTGTCATGGGGGCTTGCATTAGCCGCCATCGCCTCCCTGATCGATCAGAGCACCGGGTTTATACGCCGCGGTCGTCACTCTGCCGAAACGGCGGCGCTGCCCTGGACTGTCTTTCAAACACTTGCGCGGCGACTTCGGCAAAGGCCCGCACCGAAGGCGAATCCTCACTGGTTCGACGGCGGCGCAACCCGATCTTGCGATGCCCCGCCTCCGCCACAGGGACGGTGCGAACCGGTGCCAGCCAACCGCGGGCCGTGATACGATTGACCAGCGCGACAGCCCCGATCCGTGCAACAAGCTGATGAGTAAGAGCCACTGAATTGGTGGAAAATGTGCGCTTTGGCCAATCCACGCCCGCATTCAGAAACATCGCCTGAGTATGCGCATAGGCCGACCCGCCCGGACGAGGTACGATCCATAATTCCTCAAGCGTATCGGCCAGTGCCAGCCTCGGTCGGCCGCTCAACGCCGAATCCTCATGAACCGCCAGCAAAAAAGGGTCCGAGACAAGCAGGTCTTCGGCAATATCGGGCGAGGCATTAGGCTGACCCACAGAAGCCACCACGACATCGAGTTCACCGGCCAGCAGCGCCGCATTCAAAGGCCCGTCCAGCCCCTCGATCACCGATATCGCCAGATGAGGCAGATCGGTCAGCAGTGTCTCCATGACTTCCGGAATGAATTGCTCGACAAGGCTTGGCGTCACTCCAATGGTCAATGGCCCCATGCGTCCCCTGCGCATCAGACTGGCCTCCTGCGCTGCGGCATCAAGCACGGAGCGGATCTCGCGGGCGCGCCGCACCAGCGCCAGGCCAAGATCATTGACCACCGCCCCGCGCGCCGTGCGGATCAGCACAGGCGCGCCCAATCTTTGCTCCAGCACCGCGATGCTGTTCGACAGCGCAGGCTGGGACAGGTTGAGGACCTGACCGGCCAGACTGAGCGAGCCTTGTTCGTGAATGGCCAGCAGATGGGTCAGATGTCGCGGATCGATCATGAATTACCTCTGTGGATGGGACATCTAAGGTATCACTCAGATCTATGCCGTATTCAAGTTATACGATTTGACCTGATGGCCCTTTAGCCGCCAAACCTCAGCACATAGCCGGGCCATCCCATCCGGGCACCATTCAATGAAAGCATTCCATGCAGGACCATGACGCCTCTACCCATGTTTCAATGTCGGGTGCCGACGCGGTGGTTCATGTTTTGCATCGTGCGGGCATTCGCGCGGTCTTTGGCCTCGCCAGCGGCAAATTGTCGCCTTTGTTCAAGGCGCTGTCGGTCCGTGACGACATGCGCTTCATCGGCGTCCGCCACGAGGCCAGCGCCGCCTTCATGGCCAGCGGCATTGCTGCTGCCACCGGGCGGATGGCCCTGTGTCTGGGGGAAACAGGGCCGGGTGGCCTCAATCTGCTGAGCGCGCTGGGCGGCGCATGGGCCAACCATCTGCCGGTGCTGGCGATCACCTCCAGCAATCCTTCGGCGATCATGCACCCCCATCGGGGCGCTTTCAGTTCGACCGACAATGAAGCGCTCTTTCGCCACCTTACCAAGTGGAACGCCCGCGTTACGGTGGGCGAACGCCTGCCCGAATTGGTCCACCGTGCCTTGCGGGAGGCGCTGAGCGGCGGCCCCGGCCCGGTGCATCTCGATATTCCGGCCGAAATTCTGAGTGGCGCCTTTCGTTTCAGCCAAGCCGAACTGGATGCGCCGGTGACCAGCTTTATAGGTCGCCCTCCCGCCCCCCATGCGCAGGATATTGCCGAGGTGGTGGATTTGCTGCGTCAGGCACGGCGCCCTCTGATCATCGCGGGGGGCGGTGTTGCGCGGTCCGGCGGCGATGCCTGCGCCGGTATGGTTCGCTTGCTGGACCGGGTCGGTTGCCCCGGCATCACCACGCAGATGGGGCTTGGTGTCATCCCACAGGATCATCCGCAAAGCCTTGGCCAAGGCGGCTTTGTCGGCGGCAGCGCGGTGGTCGAGGCCATGCAGCAGGCCGATCTGGTGCTGGCCTTTGGTTGCCGTTTTTCCTCCTTCCTCTGGGTGGACGGGCCGCCCCGATGGGATGATCGCCCGGATCGCAAGCTGGTGCAGATCGACATCGACCCGGCCGCGCTGGGCCACGCCCTGCCTCTCACCCTTGGCGTGACAAGCGATGCCGGGCTGGCGATCGAGGCCCTTGTCCAAGCCCTGTCCGGCGTCGAACTGCATCCGGCACATGACTGGTTGCCCGGCCTGACGGCCAAGCGCGATGCCTATCGCGCATCCATCGACCTGAAGAACATAGACGGCCTGATTCATCCCGGCGCTCTGGCGCAAGGCGTGGCCCGTTTCATCGGACCAAATGATCTGGTGACGCTGGATGGCGGCCACACCAGTTTCTGGAGCAATGAATTTACCCCGGCGCTGCTTCCCTGCACCCGTTTTCACGAACCCGGCATGTCGCATCTGGGCTTTGGCCTGCCAGCCGCTCTGGCTATGGCCGGCCATTATCCTGATCGGCGGGTCTTTTGCCTGACCGGCGACGGCGCTTTTGGTTTCAGCCTGCAGGAACTCGACACCGCCCGGCGCTATGGCCTCAAGGTCATCACGATCATTCACAACAACGCCAGTTGGGGCGTCATTCGTGCCGCACAAAACAAACACGGCTTTGAGATCGGCACCGATCTGGACGGCACAGATTACGCGGCCATCGCCCGCGCCTTTGGATGCCATGGCGAGCGCCTCGAACGGTTGGAGGATCTTGATGCGGTGATGGCCCGCGCCCTTGCCGCCGACACCTCTGTGGTCATCGATGCGCGGGTCGGCTGGAGCCCGCATCCCATGTTTCCAACCTTTGGTGCAAGCACCGCCCACCGGTTGTAACCGATTATTTTCAACGTTTTACTCCGCAAGGCCAGCATAGAACAGGCCGCGGAAGAGGGAGATGTTTATGCAAACGACGATTATCCGGGCCTTTGCCATGGGCTGCGCATCCTTGCTGGCCATCAGTCTTGCCACCACGGCGCAGGCGCAATCCGGCGCCCCTCAATCCGGTGTCGCCGACATCATCGTCACCGCCCAGCGCCGTAACGAGAATATGCAGAAAGTACCTATCGCGGTCACCGCCGCCAGCGCTGAAAGGCTTAGCCAGATCGGTGTCGCCTCCACTTCGGACCTGACGACGCTGGCGCCTGCGGTGCATGTCTCGACGGGTCTGGGCGGGGCATCCATTGCCATTCGCGGCGTCGGCGGCACAGGATCGGGTGCGGATGAATCCGCCAATGCCGTCTATATCGACGGGGTCTATCAACCCTCTCCCACCGCCTCGCTGTTTGCCTTCAACAATATCGCCCGTATCGAGATCCTGAAAGGACCGCAAGGCACGCTGTTCGGCCGCAATGCCAGCGGCGGCCTGATCCAGATCATCACCCCCGCGCCGTCACAGGAAACCAATCTGAAGGCTCAGATCGGCTATGGCAATTACGACACCGTCACCGCCGGTCTTTACGCCACCACCGGGATCACGCCCAATCTGGCCATCGATGTTTCGGGCAATTACAACCATCAGGGCACCGGCTGGGGCAAGAACCTGACCACCGGGGCTGACGCCTATAAGGGCGAGTATGGCGGGCTGCGCAGCAAATTGCTCTGGACCATCGACAGCGGCACCAGCCTGACGCTGGCCGCCATGTATTCCCATGCCTATGCGCCCAATCTGCAAGGCGGCGCGCTGCTGCCGGGTGAGCTGACCGTGGTGGGTACGCCGGGCTACAACGGCTTTTACAACACGACCACCAACAGCAACCTGCGCACCGGCACCGACCAGCAGAATTATGCCGCCACGTTCAAACATGATCTGGGCTTTGCCACGCTGACCAGCATTACCAGCCATGACTTTGTCCATTTCCGGCTGAATACCGAAAAGGATCTTTCCCCGGTTCCGCTGCTCAACCTCAACATCAACAGCCTCAGCTATTCCTGGACGCAGGAACTGCAGCTCGCCTCCAGCGGCGATGGTCCGCTGAAATGGACTTTGGGCGCTTTCTATTACAGAAATGAACTCAAGACCGTGCCGGTGCGTGTGACCGGTCTGGCCGTGGCGCCGCTGGCCTATGCCGATACGTTTTCCTATGCCAATACGCAGAGCTTCGCCGCCTACGGACAGGCCACCTATGAAATCGCAAACGGGACCCGGCTGACCGGCGGCCTGCGCTATACCATCGACAAACGGCACATTGATTTCATCACCGCGATCAGCGATCCCGCAGTCCCGGCCACGACCTATCCCCGCCAGACGCTGGAGGACAAAAAGCCAAGCTGGCGCGTGGCGCTGGATCATCAGATGACGCGCGACGTGCTGCTCTATGCCTCCTACAGCCGGGGCTTCAAGAGCGGGCTGTTCAACGCCACCAACCCCAATCTGCCCTCGGTGCGGCCCCAAACGGTCGATGCCTATGAAATCGGGCTGAAATCGGATCTGCTGAACCACAAGCTGCGCGCCAACATCGCCCTGTTCGACAATGAGGTGCAGGACATCCAGATCCGGGGCATCCCCAACGGTCTGACCACGCCGATCTTCTACAATGGCGCCAATGCCTCGTTCAAAGGCGTCGATGTGGAACTTGAGGCCGCGCCCATGCAGGGCCTGACGGCACAGGCAAACATGTCATGGCTGCACGGCCGCTATGGCTCGGGCTTTACCAATGCGCTCTTCTTTACATTGCCCGCTGCGCCCGCCGGGGGGCTGGTCGCGTCGGTCGGCAATGCCAGCGGCAAGGTTCCCGTGCTGGCCTCCGAACTGGTGTTCAGCCTGTCGGCCCAATATGCCTTTGCCACGCCCATCGGGCGCGCCACGCTGGCCGGATCGTACAGCTATAATGACGGCTTCTATTTCGATCCGCAAAACCGGGTGCGCCAACCCGCCTATGGCCTGCTTAACGGATCGCTCAGCCTCGATGTCCTGCCCCGGGTCGCCGTAAAGGTCTGGGCTGAGAACATCGGCAACAAGCATTATTATTCCGACGTTCAGCCCGACACGTTTGGCGATGCCTATTTCCCGGCGGCTCCGCGCACATTCGGCGTCACCTTGTCCTATGCGATGCGTTGAGGAACCCCGCCCCATGACCTCCCGTCCTTCTGAGACCACCATCGCACTGATCCTTGCGGGCTGCTTTGGCACGGTGATGCTCGACCGCATGGAGCAATTGTTCCTCGGCCCCGATCTGGAGCGCAGCCTGCATCTCTCGCCCAGCCAGATCGGCCTGCTGGCGGGCGCGGTATCGGTGTGCTGGGCGCTTTCCACCTTCGTGTTCGGCATGGTGTCGGACCGGGTGGGGCGCAAGCGGGTGCTGGTGCCCGCGATGGTGGTCTTCTCGCTTCTGTCATGGGTATCGGGCCTGGCACGCAATTTTGAGGAAATGCTGCTGATCCGCGCCTTGCTGGGGCTGGCCGAGGGGCCGTGCTGGTCGGTCATCATGGCCACCATGGAGGATCTTTCCACGCCCGAGCGGCGCGGGCGCAATGTGGGCATCGTGGTCTGCGCCGGATCGCTGGTCGGGTCGGCCGTCGGCCCGGTATTTGCCACCCAGATCGCAGCACATTTCGGTTGGCCCGCAGCCTTTTTTGCCGCAGGCGTTCCCGGCCTGATCCTGGCAGCGGTGGTGGCACGCCATGTGCCCGAACCCGCGCGTCAACCGCATGCCCCGCGCGCCGGCCTTGACGCAGCGCGGGCTGTGCTGGCCTCGCGCGATATGTGGTTGTGCTTTGTCGCCGCGCTGATGCTGACGGTATGGATCTTTGCCTTCAACGCTTTTGCGCCCCTGTTCATGAGCCAGACGAAAGGCTTTTCCGGCACGCAGATCGGCTGGATACTGGGCGCATCGGGTCTTGGCGGCTTCCTCTACTGTGTGACATGGCCCGCCCTGTCGGACCGGATCGGGCGCCGCCCCGCATTGCTGACGGCAGCGGCCATAGCAACGCTTCTTCCGCTGCTCTTTCTGGTGCCCGGTATCGATGCAGGGCTGCTGATCCCGGCCGGTATGTTGACATCGGCGGGCCCAGCCATTGCCGCGCTGGCCATGGTGCTGGTGCCGATGGAACTGGCGCCGGTTGGACTGACCGCCACTGCCGTCGGCTTTGTATCAATCGGCGGCGACGCATTGGGCGCGACGCTGGGGCCGATTGTCGGCGGTTATCTGGTCGAGCGTTTCGATCTGACCGCGCCGCTCTGGCTGGCGGCAGGGGCGGGGCTGGCCATCATTCTAGCCAGCTTCTTCCTGCGCGAAACCAGACCGCAGCGCAACGCCCGGCCGGTTTGAAAAAGTTTCACCCCATAGTTTTGGAGAAATTTGTATGAGCGCCCTCACCCTTACTGCCGCGCAGGCTATTATAGCTGGCGCATTGGCCGATGCCCGCGCCCAAGAACTGAAACCGCTGGCGGTGATCGTGCTGGATACCGGCGGCCATCCAATTGCCTTTGCTCGCGAGGATGGCGCCAGTTTTGCCCGACTGGCCATTGCAAGAGCCAAAGCATCGGGGGCTTTGGGCATGGATGCGGATACTTCGGTGCTGACCGAGCGGGCCAGAAGCAATCCGATCTTCTTTCAAAGCGTCAGCGTCGCGCTGAATGGACAGATCGCCTTTTCGCCGGGCGGCGTGCTGATCAAGGTCGATGGCAAGATCCTTGGTGCCGTAGGGATCAGCGGAGATACGGGCGAGAATGATGATGTGGCGGCGCGGGCAGGCATCGCTGCCGCCGAATTATGAAGGATGAGCCGAGGATGAAAGCTCGCCGGATCATGTATCGGGCCAGTAAGCCAAAGAGTCCGACGCATGCAGGCGACAGGCGCATGATCTGTCGATGAGAATTTTCGATTCCATCGACCTTCGCCATTTACGCGCCCTCGACATGATGATGGCCGAACTGAGCATCACGCGCGCCGCCGACCGGCTTGCCCTGACCCAGCCCGCCATCAGCAATTCGCTGGCGCGGTTGCGCGAACATTTCGGCGATGAACTTCTCGTTCGACAGGGCGGCCGATTGTTGTTGACGCCCTTTGCCCGCCGCCTTCAGCCTTCCTTGCGGGCCCTGTTGGTCGATGCGCTGGCGATTGTCTCGGCGCGGCCACGCTTTGAACCTTTCGAGGCAGAGCAGACCTTCACTCTGATAGCCCCCGATCATCTGGCTGAAATCTTCTTGCCCGATGTAATCAGGGAGGTCCTGCGCTGCTCCCCCCGGTCGCGTGTCACATGCATGGCGCCCAGTCCGGGGGCTTGGCAGATGTTTCTTGATGGCGAAATGGATCTGGTCATTCAGCCGTTTTTCCAGCTTTTGCCTGACCATCCCCATGACAGGCTTTTTGCAGAACCCTGAGTCTATATTGCTCGTCGCGATCACCCCATAGCTGTTCCCGGTGTCAGCGAAGATGTTTTTGCCACCATGCCGCAAGTACGCGCGATGCTGCCCCACGGTATCGGCTTGGGCGCCCCGGCGCCCAACACGCAGGCACGCATGAGCGCGGCCCTGATCCCTTCGGTTGTCGCAGCCTCCGATCTTGTCGCGCGGGTGCCAAGCAGCCTGCCGAATTCTACCATCAGCGACGGCCCCACCAGCTTGCACGCTTTCCTTGCGGCGATCCGGTGACGATGATCCACATGCAATGGCCCACATGTAAAAACAACGACCCGGCGTCGAGGTGGTTTCGCGAGAAGTTTTCAGAAATTCTTGAACCTTACCGCAAAAATTTCATGACTTATCATGATGAAAATGCCTGATCGGCTACATCATCGCCCTTTATGAATTTCATCATAAACGATGATTTTTATACAACGACACCTAAGGTTACTGCCCTCTCATCTGCCCATACAGAAGCAGAATCAGAGGGGTTTGAATGAATAATCCACGACATTACTGGCGCCACATGACCGCCATCCTCGCCGCAGGCACATGCCGTCGCAGCCGCCCAGACTGCGGTCCAGAGCGACGCCTCCGGGGTTCAGGACATCAACCACGGGCGCGATTTGGTCGTGCTGTTTGAAGGCGTCGGCAACCGGATGGCGATGCTGGCGCGGCCTGATTTTTATATGTTGATCGCAGGGCATTACGAGATCGATCCTCGTCCTGTTGCCTATGATCCGCTGAACCCTGAAAGTTGACGTCCCCAATCCACCAAAGTCCGTCTGTGGACGCCCCAAAAGAAGCAAGCGTTAAATGAGATCTGGCACGTAGTCAGGTGCTCTCGTCTGTCCGGCCTCTGGATGCAGCATTATG
>NZ_JABGCB010000027.1 GCF_013149295.1 Novosphingobium sp. SG751A | reverse complement strand
GATATCATGGGACCCGTCCTCTTCCTCGCCAGCGATGCCTCCGCCCTCATCACAGGAACCTCCCTCATCGTCGATGGCGGCTGGACTGCGGATTAAAGGATAAGCCAATGTTTGAACCCTTTCCCGGAAATTACGTGTGGAATCTGGCCACCAATCTGGCGCTGGTCTGCGGCGGCAATCATGGCGAGATCGACGAAGCCTGCCGCCCGGTGCGCGAGGCCGCCAAGGCCGGGGCCGATGCCGGTTCGGCGCTCTTGTTCGACAGCTGGATCGCGGTGGCCGATCAGGTGGCGAAGAATGCCGATGATGATCTGGCCAATGGCTATGCGCTCTCGGCGGGCACCAAATATCTGCGTGCCTCGGGCTATTATCTGGCGGCCGAGCGTATGCAGGCGCGCGATTACGCGCCGCGCTGGGCGGCCTATGATCGCGGGCTCGAACTGTACCACAAGGGTTCGCAATTGCGCGGGCTGCATGTGGACAAGGTCGAGATCCCCTATGAGGGTTCGGCCTATACCGCGATCTTCGTCCATGACGGATCGGGCACGCCGCGCCCCACGCTGGTTTCGGTCAACGGCCTCGATTCCATGAAGGAACAGGTCAATATGGCGGGCCATGGGCTGTCCAACCTCGAGCGCGGCATGAACACGCTGTTCCTCGACCAGCCCGGGACCGGCGAGGCGATCCGCAAGCGCAATCTGCCCGCCGTCTATGATGCCGAGCGTTGGGGGTCGCCTGCTTTCGATTATCTGCTGACGCGCAGCGATGTGATCCACGACAAGATCGGCATCTTCGGCCTGTCCTTCGGCGGCTATCACGCGCCGCGCATCGCCGCCAACGATCCGCGCTATGCCCTGTGCGCGGTGATGGGCGCCAACCATGTCTGGGGCGAGCGCCAGCGCCAGCGCGTGGCCAACGAGGGCGAAAACCCCGTGCCGCATTACTGGGACCATGTGCTGTGGGTGTTTGGCATGGAGGACCGCGACGCCTTCCTCGATTATGCCGATCAGATCACGCTCAACGGTCAGGTGGAAAAGATCACGGTGCCTTTCCTGATCACCCATGGCGAGAATGATCGCCAGATCCCGGCCTTCAACGCCCATCTGTCCTACGATCAGGCGGTCAACAGTTCCAAGCGGACCTTGCGCATGTTCACCAAGGAGGATTTCGAGGTCGAGCATTGCGGCGCCGACAATGGCACCGGGATGCGCGATTATATCGCCGACTGGTGCGCGGCCACCTTTGCGGAGATGGGATGATGGCGCAATTCTCCTTCCACCACGCGGGCGTTTCGGTGCCCTCGTTGCAGGAGGCGATTGACTGGTACGGTCGCGCGCTGGGCTTTGAAGTGGAAAAGCGGTTTTATATCGAGGCCGCCAAAAGCCGCACTGCCATGCTCTGCAAAGGCCCGCTGCGTTTCGAGATTTTCGAGGTGGAGGGCGCTGCCGCTCTGCCCGAGGATCGCCGTCATCCGCCCGCCGACTTGCGCACCCATGGCAACAAACATGTGGCCTTTCGCGTGGCCGATCTGGAAGAGTTCCTGAACGAAATGGAGGAAAAGCAGGTCGATATTGCCTTTGTCGTGCGTGAAGCCTTTGGTAAAGGCTGTTTCATCCGCGACTGTGCGGGCAACCTGATCGAATTTGTCGAGGAGCCGAACTGATGGTCTTTGAAATCGCCCGCATCACCATCGATCCGGCCCGCGCCGAGGATTTCGAAGCCGCCGTGGCCCAGGCCGAACCGCATTTCCGCGCCGATCCGGGTTGCACCGGCTTTGCCCTGCAACGCGTGGTCGAGGAACCGGGTGTCTATCATCTGCTCGTCGGCTGGACATCGGTTGAGGCGCATAATGTCGATTTCCGCAGCACCGACAATTTTGCCAAGTGGCGCGCGCTGGCCGGGCCGTTTTTCGTTGAGCCGCCCAAGGTGGTGCATGTGGAGACGGTGATCGGGGAGGCGGGGGTTAAGTAAGGTTTGCCTCCGGCGGGCAAAGGGCGGGGGCCCTTTGCAATCCCGTTAATGAAAGCGTCTCGTTGAAAGCGGGGCGCTTTTTTCGTTTGGGAAAGCCTGCGGCGCGCTGAGGTCATCTCGTTGGCGCCACAGGCTTTGCAAATTCTAACGTCGCGTTCGACACAAAACGCCGAACCCTATGCGCGACAAAGACAGTAACGGGAGCGCGAGGGACGAGTCCCTCGCATCAACCCTTCACTTCTTAAATCGCATGCTCGTCATCTTCGGTGATTTCGGCCAAAGCTCCTTCCACCGCCTGCTTGCCGGGTTTAACCTTGCGATAGGGTTCAAAGCTCTTCCGATCCGCGTCGAACTGCATGTCCCAGGGAATGTCGGGC
This sequence comes from Novosphingobium sp. SG751A, assembly GCF_013149295.1. Lineage (GTDB taxonomy): Bacteria > Pseudomonadota > Alphaproteobacteria > Sphingomonadales > Sphingomonadaceae > Novosphingobium. The sequence continues at coordinate 39,845 of NZ_JABGCB010000027.1, read as the reverse complement.
CCGCGGAAAATCGGCGGCGCATTGTTGGCCCAGAGCAGCGAGCCGAAGCGGAAATCCCACGCGCGCGGCACCCAATTGTCGTCCAGATAGTCGGTGTCGGCGTGATATTCGGCCTCGCCGCCCTTGCCGGGAATGTCGCAGTAATAATAGATGGCCGACGAGATGCGATGGCGCGAGATACCGCCCGAGGAATTCATGCTCTCGTTCTTCCAGCCCTTTTCGACCATCAGGTTCGCGCCCAGCATGACTTCGTCAATATCGTCCATGCCAAAGGCGATATGCATGAATTTGAAATTGTCCGGCGCAAAGGGCAGGTCGCAGTTCACCCAGAAGATCGAGTGATGCTCGAACGTGCCGCCCGCGCGCGAAAAGATGCCAACGCCGCGTGAATGGTCGATATAGCGAAAGCCCAGATGGCGCTCGTAGAATTCAAACGAGCCGACATAATCGGGCGAAAAGAACACTACATGGTTGATCGTCTTGGGGATCGCCTTGTGGCGCCAGATTCGGTGCTGGTTGAAACGCGGATAGGAGGCAGGCGTGTTGACCGGGCTGGCTTCGGATTTGAACGCCCGCTTGGCCCAGACGCGGATGGCGATGGGCTGGCCATCGGGGCAGACGCAATGAACGGTGCCGTCCGCGTCGCGTGTTATCGCCACTTCGCCGGCCAGACTGGCGGCGATCTTTTCAAGGTTTTCCGCCGTATCCACGCCCCAGACCGTTTCCTTGACCCCATTGCCGGGGAAGGTATCGGGGCTGGGCAGGCGCGCATCGCCATGGGGCAACAGGATCACCCGGCTGCCCGAGGCAAGGCGGAACACGGCCTCGTTTTCGGTGATGCTCTCCACCGGCAGGCCGAAATCGGTCCAGAACCTGGCGTTCTGCGCCAGATCATCGACGCCGAACAGGACGGATTCAACGCCCAAGATGCTCATACAAATCTCCCCAAAGTTTGCGCCCTTATGATGGGGCGTAACCTTGGGGAGAAACGCATTGCATCGGATCGGTGCTATCGGTTTCGTTAAACCGGCCTTCGATCAGACAGGCTCGGCCAGCTTCTTGCGGATACGGTCGGTCACCTCCACCGGATCGCCCGCGCTTTCGGGGTGCATTTCCCATTCGCCCAACTGGATCGAGAAAGTGCCCACCAGCTTGGCCCGTTCAAACCGCCGCTCCATAAAGGCGCGCAGGGCCGCCGGAATATCGCCGCGCCCAAGTTCCTGCGCCAGCACCACCGCGTCTTCGACCGCCATGGCCGCGCCTTGCCCCAGATGGGGCGTGGCCGAATGGGCCGCGTCCCCAATCAGTACCACGCGGCCCTTATGCCACGGATCGGGCATGATGCAGGCCTCCAGCGGGCGATAGACCACCAGCGCCGGATCAGTGATCGCCTTGGCTGCCTCGCCCAGAATACCGCCGTAACCGGCAAGGCGTGCGCGCATTTCATCGGCCAAAGTTTCGGGGGCAAAGCGCGGGTTGCCCTTTTCCTCGACCACGGCAAAGATGTACATCTCATCGGGCGTCAGCGGGCAATAGCCGGCCTTGCCGTTAAAGCCATTGTGGCCGTTCCCGATGTAAATGTCGCTCCATTCGAGGCCCTCGGGGCGGGGCACATTATAGCGCCACACGCCTTGGCCGGTGAATTTCGGGGCGGCATCGGGAAAGATCGCCTTGCGCACCGCCGAATAATTGCCATCCGCGCCCACCACCAGATCATACGAACCGGAGGTGCCATCGGAAAAGCCCAGCTCCACATGGTCGCCATAATCCTCCATCGTGGTGAAGGTGACGCCAAGGCGCACCGGAATACCCAGTTCCTTCACCTTGTCGGTCAAGACCTTGTGCAGCGCGGGCCGCGTCAGGCCAAGGTCGGAGGGCAGGCCGTCAACCGCCGTATCGCCGGGCAATTCGGCAATCGTGTTGCCATTCACATCCACGAACCGCGCCCCGCGATAGGCATAGCCCGCCGCCACCGCCGCATCGCCCACGCCCAGCGCGTTCAAGGCGCGCACGAAATTGGCCTGCACGATGATGCCGACGTGATAGACTTTCCAGTCCTTGTCGCGCTCCACGACCTCGCATGCGATGCCGCGCTGATGCAGGCCGATGGCCAGAGCCAATCCGGCAACCCCGCCGCCGATGATGCAAATCGTCATGTTCTCTCTCCCTTATTCAGCCGCTTCGGCAAGGACGGGTTTCGGATCGGCGGGCAGATAGCGAAGCTGGTCATCGCGCGCATAGGCCACGTCCCAGACCGGCTCTTCCTGCAACCAATGGGGCAGGTCGTGCATATAGATCAGCGTGCCAAAGGCGCCGTCCCACACGCGCACCTTCCAGCTGTCGTCCACGCAATCGCAATCGGCGCCATATTCCATGTCGCCGCCCAGTTCGGGCACGGCGAGGTAAAGAAACGCCGCGCTGGTCAGCCGGTGGCGGCCAAGGCCCCACCCGCCCTCAAAGCTGTAGCCCAGACGGTCGAGGTGGTTCTTGCCCACCATGATCTCGTCAATGTCCTCGCATTCGAAATTGGCGTGGTGGAATTTGAGCGTGCCGTCGAAACCGGGCATGGGCGCATGGGCATTGGCCAGAAAGATGTTGTGATGCTCATAGGCCCCGTCGGCGCGCATATAGACGCCAAAGCCCTTCTGCACATCGGTCAGGCGAAAGCCCAGACGGTCGCGGTAATAGTCCAGCGCCTCCTGCACATCGGGAAAGGTCCAGACGGTGTGGTGAATGCGCTTTGGCACCGCGCGGGCCAGCCATTTGCGCGGTTGATTGAGGCGGCCGACATGGCCGGGCGTGTTGCTGGGGCTGGGGGCGCCATGGACGGCGCGGGGCTGCCAGACCTGAAGGCCGATGGCCTGGCCAAAGGGGGTGATGAAATGGGTGATGCCCTCGGCATCGACGCTCAGTTCGTGATCGCGCGACAGGTCGGCCGTCAGGCGCGCCATGGCCTCGGCGCTGTCCACGCTCCAGATGCATTCGTGGACGCCGATGCCGGTCTGCGCGCCGCCCTTGGGCAGATCGCCATGGCCGCGCAGCAGCAGGCGCACCTGCGCGCCATTCATCGTTTCAAAGCGGGCGCTGGTGGCGTCCGCTTCGATGGGCCGCAGCCCGTAATCGGTGAAGAACCGGCTGGTGGTGGACAGATCCTCCACCAGAAACACCAGCCGCCTTATGCCTGTGATCGCCATCTCGCGCATCTCCCTTTGCGTTGTGAGGGCAAGGATGATGCGCGAGGGGCGTGGGTTTCTTGATCTGGCTCAATCCGGTTTCATGGATTGAATGGGATTGGTCTATTGATGAAATCGAATTGTCTCTGGTTTTACTTGCGGAACAGCAGGGTAATCAGAAACCAGATGGTTTTGGCATCCAGCAGCTTTAAACCCGCGCGCGCCTGCTCCGGCGTCAGTTTGGCCACCATCGGCATCGCGCCAAAGATCTTGCCGCGGATGACCAGATCATTGCCGTCGCGCTCGATCCGGCGCACGGCCATCAGTTCCTTGTTGCTGGCGTCCAAAACCTTCATCGAAGGCGCTTTTTTCTCAGCCATCAGATAGGCCCCCCGCACACCTTGTCATAGTCAATGTCCATGTCGTCCATCATCTGGATCGCCGTGGCGCGCCCGGCGCCGAACACCCCGCCGCCCGGATGCATGAAGGGGCCGACCAGATAGAGGCCATCAATCCCCGGCACGCGGAAGCTGCCCAGATCGGGCGTGGGGCGGTGGGCCACCGATTGATACATGAAGGGCGCACAGCCATGGATGTCGCCCTTGATAAAGCTGGCCGGGCTGTCGCGTTCATGGTCGATGGGCGAGCGGATCAGGCGGCCGGTGATGTTGTCATCACTCAGGTTTGAATAGAACTTGCGATATTGCTCCAGCGCGCGGTCGGCAAATTCCTCCTTGCGCGTGTCCCACGATCCGGGCCCATCGGGGTACAGGTTATAGGGCGCAAAGTTCACCCCATAGAACACGCCCGCGCCCTCCGGCGCACGGCTGGGGTCAAAGATCGTGTTGTCACCGCCCGCGATCAGGCGGTGGCTGACTTCGCCCCGGCGCAGCTTGTCATATTCGAGCAGCATGTCGCGGATGGTGTAGAAATCCATCAGCTCGGTCATCATCGCGTTGGTTTCATTGCCGACCTTGAGCTTCAGCCTCTCCTTCAGCGTCAAGTGCATCAGGTTGATCGAGAAGGTGGACTGCGTGACGCGCTCGGCGCGCTGCAACACGGGCTCTGGCGTTTCGCCCACGAATTTGCGCAACACATGGGGATGGATCGCGCCGATCACGCCATCCTTGGCGCTGAACACCTCGCCCGTGGTCAGTTCAAGCCCGGTGGCCTTGCCGCCGCTGACGATCACGCGCGACACTTCGGCCCCGCAGCGCACCTCGCCGCCGAAATGCTCGATAGCGCGGACCAGCGCCTTGGACAATTGCCCCGAACCGCCCTTGGGCATCGAGCAGCCATAGGTATGGATGATCCCCGGCATCAGGAACGCGCCCATGCCGGTGCCCAGTTCATCGGGCATTTGCAGGTTTTCGGTCACCATGCGCACGATATGCAGCTTCAAGAGATCGCTCTCGAAATATTGCTCGACCACATCCAGCGCGCTGCGGCTCATCACATCGAGCAGGAAGCGGCCCTCGTCGGACTGGTCCATCATTGCCACGAAGGCGCCCATGGGGAAGGGCGGCGCATAAAGCCCGCCCATGAACATCGGCAGCGCCTCCATGCTGGCGCGGGCGAATTTGCGATAGGCCTCGGCATCGCGCGGGCTGAATTGCGCGATTTCCTCGCAGGTGCGGTCCAGATCCTTCCACGACCGCACAATCGTGCCATCTTCCCAGATCGAGGCATGGGGCAGGTCGGGATAGATATATTCCAGCCCGAATTTCGACAGCAGCCCCAGCTCGTCCTCACGCAGCATCGGGTTGCCCTGGATCATGATATGCACGTTGGAATGCTCATCATGCCAGTATCCCGGCTGGATCAGCTCGCGCGTGGAAACGCCGCCACCGAAATGGGGCTTGCGCTCCAACACCAGCACCTTCTTGCCCGCCTTGGCCATATAGGCCGCCGCGGTCAGGCCATTATGGCCGCCGCCCATCACGACGATGTCATATTGGCTCATGATGCGTGTCCTTCAAAAAAGCTGCGAAAGCCGCCAAGGCCGGGGACGTGTGACGTGCCGCCGCCATCGCATTCCACCGTATGCCCGGTGATGTTGCGCGCCGCGTCGCTGGCGAGGAACGCTACCGCCTCGGCAATATCCTGCGGATCGCCCAGTTGGTCGCGCAGGGTTTCATCCTCGACCACCTGACGCAGGGCGGGGGGGAAGGCCTCTTTCAGTGCGGGCGTCATGGTCATGCCCGGCGCCACGGCGTTGCACCGCACACCGGCGCGGCCATGGCTGGCGGCGATGGCGCGGGTCATCTGGATGATCGCGGCCTTGGACGAACTATAGGCCGCCTGAATGATATGGCCTTGCAAGGCCAGAGAACTGACCGTGTTGACGATATTGCCTTTTGTTTCGCGCAGATGCGGCAAAGCGGCGCGGCAGGCGATCATCGTGCCGCGCACATTGACGCGATAGGTCCGATCCCAAAGGGCGGTGGCCATATGTTCGATATCGCCATCCTGTTGCGCAATATCCGGCCCCAGCAGGGCCGCATTGTTGTGCAGAATATCCAGCCGCCCGAAATGCGCGAGCGTCTGGGCCACCATCGCCTCGATGCTGGCCTCATCCTCCAGATCGAGATGGATGGGCAAAGCGTCGGGAATGTCGGCGGCCAGGGCTTGCGCGCGTTCAAAGGCGATGTCGGCAATGGCGACCTTGGCCCCGCGCAGGGTCATCAATTGCGCCGTTGCCGCGCCGATCCCACCCGCGCCGCCGGTGATGATGGCGACCTTGCCGTCCAGCCTGATGGCATCATGGGCCATGGGCTACTTCTCCCTCTTGTTTGTCTTGCTGCAAACTGGTGTTACTCAGCGGGCGACAAAGCGGAAGAAGGCACTTTTTTGTGCCCAGCACAGGGTGGGGATTTTGGCATTACCCGATGATCTGGAACGCGGCATGGCGACATTGGCGGAGGAAATGGCGCGCTATGGCCATGACCGCGAGGCCCCCGTGCGCGAGGTCATGGCGCGGCTTGGGGATCGTTGGTCGATGCTGGTGCTGATCGTGCTGGCGATGGGGGAATGGCGCCATGCCGATTTGAAACGCGCGCTGGTGCGGCTCTCGTCCGAACAGGCGATTTCACAGCGTGTGCTGACGCTCAAACTGCGCAGTCTGGAACGGGACGGCTTTGTGCTGCGCACCGCCACCGATCATGTGCCGCCGCGCGTGTCCTATACGCTGACCCCGCTGGGGCGCGAATTGTCGGTTCAGGCGCGGCATTTGATCGACTGGGTCAATGCCCAGTCCGAAGCGATCCGTATCGCGCGCGCCGGTTTTGACGCGCGCGAAGACTCTTAGCCCTTTTCGCCCCGCATATTGGGGTGGTTATGCTGAAACTGTACGGCGATCTCGTCGCGCTTGGCCTCGGCAATCGGCACGACATTGGTAATGTCGCCCTTGTCCTCCTGCGCCATGGCCGCCAAACGCTCGACCACCCAGCGCAGCGCGCGGTCATTGTTGTTGGTGATATGCCATTGGATCGCCTCGCGGATCGGCGGAATATCAAACGGCACCTCGCGCAGCGTCAGCGGCAGGACCTTGACCATTTGCGAGGCAAGGCGGCGGTGCATCGTGGCGATCCGTTTGGTCCCCACCACCAGCGAGGTTTGCGACAGGAACGTGGGGGCGACCACCTCGATCCGGCGCTGGGTTTTCTGGCGGCGCACGAACCAGTCGTCGAAGGCCGGCGTCCGGCTTTTGCCGAAACGCGCGGTGACATGGCCCAGCGCGAAATATTTCTCGCGCGTCATCTCGCCCTCCATCGCCGGATTGGCGACATCGCCCACCACGACATAATCGTCTTCGAACAACACCTGGCTGGGGTGGTCCGAGCTGATCGCATAGTCGATGGTGAGGAGCAGGTCGATCTGGCCGCGCTCCAGCGTGTCGATCGGGCTGTCGCCCATCGGCTGGATTTCAAAGCGCATATTGGGCGCCTCGGCCTCGATCATCGCCAGCGCTCCCGCCAGCAGCACCTGCGTCGAATAATCCGAGGCCATAAAGCGGATCTGGCGGTCGCAGGTGGCCGGATCGAATTCGGGCGCGATGGCGATGGTGGAGCGGATCTGGTCCAGCACCGCGCGCACCGGCTCGATCAATTCCTCGGCCCGCGCGGTCAGCACCATTGAGCGGCCTTTGACCACCAGCAGTTCGTCGCCGAAATAATCGCGCAGACGGCCCAGCGCCGAAGACGTGGCCGATTGCGACAGGCACAGCCGGTCGGCCGCAAGGCTCACGCTCTTTTCCGCCAGCAGCACGTCCAATGCCACCAGCAGGTTGAGGTCCAGTCGCTGGAACCGCATCTCTCTCTCCTTAATCCAGCGTCTTGAGCGCGCTGGAAACCAGAGTAGCAAGATCGCCGTCATGCGCAAAGCCTGCCTTCTGTGCGGCCGGCGTAGACAAGGGCGGTTGTGCCGCAAAAGCCACTTCGAGCGCCGCATCGGGTTCATAGCGGACCAGATCGGCCGAGACGCCGCATTGAGCCGCGATTTCCCCGGCCAGATCGCCCATCGTGATCCGCTGAGCGGGCAGGGTGACGACATAGGTGGGGGGCAGGAGCGCGGTGTCGAGCAAGAGCGCATGGATGAAATTATCCGCGCAGCGCGCCACCGACTGCGCCCAGATCGTGCCGCCCGCCGAGACGGGGCAGGTAAACTCCTCGCCCGCTTTCAGAGCATGGAACAGGTTCGACATAAAGGCGCTCTTCATGCCGCTCGGCCCCTTGGGCCGCGCCAGAATGCCGGGCAGGCGCACCGTTACGCCCTCGATCATGCCGCGATTGGCGAACATCGCCACGGCATGTTCCATCATCGCCTTATGCGCGCCATAGATCATCTTGGGGCTGAGGGGCGTTGCATCGTCGACAAAAGCGGGCAGCGGATCGCCATAGACCGCAATCGAGCTGGCATAGACGAAGCGGGGTTTGTTGCCCGCCGCGCTGGCCTCCAGCAACAGGTCATACATGGCGTCAATGTTGATCCGGCGCGAGGCGGTCGGATCGGCCTCGGCCGCGCCGCCCGGCACCGTGGCCAGATGGATCACCGAGGAAACCCCGCCCGACAGCGCCTGGGCCCGCACATCCGCATCGCCCAGATCGCCCGCAACGATGCGCGCGCCATCGGGAATCCCCCCCGCGACCGTATCCATGGCCACCACCTCGCGGCCCTGCGCCAACAGGCGCGACACGATCTGGCGGCCGACAAAACCCCCGGCTCCGGTGACGATAACTGGCATCAGACTGGCTCCACGATATGTTGATAGCATGCATCGAGGCCGCGCCCCGTCACGCTAAGGCTGGTAAAGGGATTGCGGCGCGTATCGGTGACGACCTGGTACAGCCGGTAAAGATCGGGCAGGAACACCGCCCAATTGCCGATTTCCGTGGCCGCATGGGCGGCCCAGATGCGTCCGTCGGCATGGGTTTCGGGCTTGCGCAGGCCGATGGCGGTGGATGATCCGATCACTCCGCCCGCGCCGTCATCCTGCCATTGGTGCAACCGATAGCCCAGCACCTGATCGGTGTGGATATCGGCCTCGTCAAAGCCCAGACCGGCCACGATAATGACGTGATCAAGGCGGATGCGTTCACGCAGGGCTTCGGGCACATCCTCGATCCGCTCGAAACGGATGAACAGATTTTGCCGCCGCCCGTCATCCCATGTCTGGGGCGCATTATGCACCGCACCCAAAGGGTTGCCATGGCGCGGGGGAATGGGCCAGCTCAGCGGCTCATGCTGTTCCGGGTGCCACAGGATGAAGCCCTTTTCCATGTTCGACCAGAACCAGTCGATCTGATGCGCGCTGACGCCGGGCAGGGCCCAGTCGATATGCGTGCCCTGATCATCCTGATGCAATGTGTAATCCATCGCCCATTCTCCCAAACGACCGAAACCGCAGCGGCGCCGGTCTGCGCCGCTGCGGCCCGTTCATGCCATCATGCGATCCGGGGGATCAGAAATTGATCCCCACGCGCGCGCCAAAGTAGCGGCTGGAATCACGCGCGGGCTGGCCGATCACGTGGTTGCCGGTGGTGGCCCCGGCAAAGAAGTCCTCGGCATTGGTCAGATAGAACTTGTCGGTCACATTGTTGACGAAGAAGGTCAGCGTGGCCTTCTCGTCCTTGGTCTGGAACCCAAGGCTCAGGTCCATCAGGCCGAAAGCCTTCTGGAAGGTCTGCGGGTTCTGGTTGGCCTGAAGATAGGTGCCCGACCGATAGGACAGGTTGGTGCCCGCGATCAGGTTGAACTTTTCAAACGGGATCGTCTGGGCGATCTGGGCGTTGATTTTCAGTTTGGGGCTGGCGGGCATCGGCTTGCCCGACAGATCCTGCGCGCCGCTGGCATCGCACCCTTGCGCGGTGGTCTGGGTGGGCCAGCAAACCGCGCCCTTGAAATTGGTGAACTTGGCATCGATCAGCGCCGCCGACAGGCTGGCCCGCGTGTTGCCCTTCACATAGTTCAGGTCGGCTTCGATGCCCTGCGTCCGCGCTCCGGCATTGGCCAGGATCAGCACGCCGACCAGCTTCGACGTGTCGAAGATCTGCGCCTGATAGCCGCTGTAATTGGTGTAGAAGGCGGCCAGATTGAAGGTCAGGTGACGGTCGAGCAGCGTCGATTTCAGGCCCACTTCAAAGCTGTCGATATGCTCCTGCGCCACCGCTTTGCCAAAGGTGGCGATTTCGGCAAGGCCGGCCGTGGTGGTGTTGCCCGGCGCGATCGACCAGTCATGGACCGTGTTGAACGCCTTGGGCTTATAGCCGCGCGTATAGGAGGCATAGGTCATGATGTCGCGGGTCGGCTTGAACTGAATCGCCGCATCGCCCACCAGCGCACCCGAGCTGTCCGAGAAGTTCCACGTATAGCCGCCCTGGCCAAAGCCGCCGCTGCCATACTGGCCCGCCGCCGGGTTGAAATATTGCGTGACGTTCCAGCCGATCTTGTCCCAGTTATAGCGCAGGCCGCCCACGAAGGTCAGCTTGTCGTTCACATGGGCGGTGGCGCGGCCATAGATCGAGTAGTTCTTGGTGGTCGAGATATTGGTCTTGGCAATCGGGTTGAGCGACCAGCTGCGCAGACCATACTGGTTGACGGTCATGTCCGAATAGAACAGGCCGACCAGCGCGGACACCGGCTTTTTCGCATCGGTGGCCAGCTTGAACTCCTGCGTGGTCTGGCTGACATAGCCCTGCGCCGACTGAATATTGTTGAAAGGCAGCACCAGCGCCGAGGGCAGCGCGCCGATCCCGTTGAGGAAGGTGGCGAATTTCAGCGCCCAGTCGGGATCATTGCCCAGGAACACGTCCTGCGTCTGATACTGGCCCTCGTGGCTGTAGGCGGTGGTCGAGGTCAGCGTCAGATCGCCAAGGCGCCAGTTGATGACCGCCGAAGTGTCCTTGTCCTCATAGCGCGAGACCATCGTGGTATGGGTGGACAGCTTGGTGTTGCCATAGCCGATCGTATAGCCCGGATACATCGTGGCCGCGTCCAGACCCACCGGCGGGGCAAAGAAGAACGAGCCTGGTGTCCAGTATTGCACAGTGAAATTGGCGCCCTTCGACTTGGACAGCGCATAGTGGCCCATCACCTGCAGGTCGAGATTGTCGCTCAGCTCGAATTTCAGCTTGGCGCGCGTGCCATAGCTTTCCGCGCGGCTTTTCACGCCCGTGGTTACGTTGGTGATCGGATAGGGCGTGCGCTGATAATAGCCGGTCAGGCTATAGCTGACCTTTTCGCTGATCGGGCCAGAAGCGCGCCCGTCAATATGCCATTCGCCATCATTGGTGGTCAGCGCGTTGACCGCATATTGCGGCGTGGTGCTGGGCGCAACGGTCACGAAGTTGATGACACCCGCCGAGGCCGTGCGCCCGCCCAGCGTTGCCTGCGGACCTTTCAGCACTTCAAGCTGCGCCACGTCGGTGATCGTGTTGACGGCAAAGCTGTCGGCGGGAACGGGCACGCCGTCGACCTGGATCGACACGCCCGAGGTCAGGCCGATCGCGCCTTCGTTGGCATTGGTCGAAATGCCGCGAATACCATAGGGAACGCGGCCGTTGAACGTGCCCTTCAATTCCACCGAAGGCACCACGCGGTTGATGTCGGACAGGTCCACCACATGCGCGGCGGCAACCGCGGCCTGCGACAGCACGGCGGCGGCGACAGGGATTTCCTGAAGCTTTTCCGGGCGCTTCTGCGCGGTCACGATGATTTCGGCGGTGTCATTGCCGCCGCTGCGGGCGGGCGCCTGCTGCGCCATTGCCGGCATCGCGGTCGCCATGGCCAGCACCGAAGCCGAAACCGTGGCCGACAGGCACGCGGCATGGTTGACAAAAGTCCTCATAATCCTCCCCTTTATTCTCATCCCTGACGCGCTGCACACGTCTTGCATTCTTGACTAGCGCGTGGGCGCTCCAAGCTCACACCGATTGTATCAATAGGCATCCATCCATGGTTCGAATTTGCCTGTTGGCGCGCGCGCTCTAATTTCAGCACCATGGAACGGGAGAACATCAGCAGCGTCCATGAGGCGCTGATCGTGGGCGGCGGGATTGGCGGCATGGCTGCCGCTATCGCGCTGTCGGAGCGGGGCGTTAAGGTTGATCTGATCGATCTGGACCCGGAATGGCGCGTCTATGGGGCGGGGATCACGATCACCGGGCCAACCTTGCGCGCCTATCGTCGGCTTGGCCTGCTGGAGCAGATCAAAGCCCAGGGGGCCATCACCACAAAAACGCGCCTTTTCAAATATGACGGCACGCATCTGCACGATCTGGAAGAGCCGGTCATCGAGGAAGGCCTGCCCGCCACCGGGGGCATCATGCGCCCGGTGCTGCATCGGATTATGCAGGGGCGGGTGCGCGAGTTGGAGATCCCGGTGCGTCTGGGGCTGACGGTATCCTCGCTGGTCAATGTCGATGGCGGCGTGGATGTGACTTTTTCGGATGGTTCAACCGGCCATTACGATCTGGTCGTGGGGTCGGACAGCGTGTTTTCGGGCGTGCGCGAGCTGTCCTTCCCGCACATGGGCCCGGCGCAGCCCACCGGGCAGGGCTGCTGGCGCATCTCGATCCGCAAGCCGCCCGGCCTTGAATATGGCGAGTTCTACCTTGGCCACGCCAATCCCTGCGGCATCACGGCCTGCGCGCCGGATCAGGTCTATATGTGGATGCTGACCCCTCATGTGGAGCGCGAAAGCTTCATGGATGAGGAGGAACTGTTCAATGAATTGAAGCGCCTGCTGGCAGATTTCGGCGGCAATGCGGGGTGGATCCGCGACAATATGACGCGGTCCGACTGGATCAACTATCGCCCCCTGGCCGCCGTGCTTCAGCCCAAGCCGTGGCACAATGGGCGCATCGTGCTGCTGGGCGATGCTGTCCATGCCACAACGCCCCATCTGGCCTCGGGCGCGGGCATGGCGGTGGAAAGCGGCATCGTGCTGGCCGAGGAACTGGCGCGGGCAGGCAGCGTTGCGGACGGGCTGCTGGCCTATCAGGAACGCCGCTATCCGCGCTGCAAGGACGTGATCGACAGTTCCGTCTCGGTGGGTCGCCTGCAACTGGCGCATGGCGACCCGCGCGAACATGCCAAGATCCTCGAAGGCGCGCTTTCGCGGCTCAACGAACCGTTCTGATGGCGGGGCGGGCGCTTTAAATGGCGCCCGCCTTGATCAGCCCCACCGCATGATCGACCGCCCGCGCGGTCAGCGCCATATAGGTCAGCGAGGGGTTCTGGCAGGCCGATGAGGCCATTTGCGCGCCATCGGTGACAAACAGATTGGCCACATCATGGGCCTGACTCCATTTGTTCAGCACGCTGGTTTTCGGGTCATGGCCCATGCGCGCGCCGCCCATTTCGTGGATCGCCGTGCCGCCGGGACCGGGCCGGTCCATGCCAAACAGCACCTGTCCGCCGGCCGCCGTCAGCATCGCCCCGGCCTCACGCTTGGCATCGGCCAGAGCGGCCAGTTCCCCCGCGCCATGGGCGAAATGGATTTCAAGCTGAGGCACCCCCAGCGGATCGACCTGCTTTGACAGTGTCAGCCGGTTGGATGCGCGCGGCAGGCTCTCGGCAAAGGCGACCAGCACCATCCGCCACGCACCGGGCCCGCGCAGATCGCGTTTGAAATCCGCGCCGATCCCCGCCTGCTTCTTGCCGCGCCCCCAGCCCGATTGCAGCGCGCCGCCCTGAAACGAATAGCCGCGCGTGAAGCCATCGCCATCGGCCTTGTCCAGATTGCGAAAGCGCGGGATGACCACGCCCGTGGGCCGGTTGCCGAAACTGGTGCGCCCCTCAAACCCCGGCATCAGTGCCACGGCCGACAAAGTATTGGCATGATCCATGATATGCGTGCCCAAGACGCCGCTGCTGTTGGCCAGCCCGCCGGGCATTGCCTCATTGGCCGAATTGATCATCAGATGGACCGAATTGAACGCGCCCGCATTGAGGAATACGATCCGCGCGGTGGCGCTCTTGCGCTCGCGCGTCTTGGTGTTGACCCAGCGCACGCCGGTCACGCGCCGCGTTGCCGGATCATAATCCACCTTCTCCACCTGCGCATCGGTGATCACCGTCAACCGCCCCGTCTTGGTTGCGGCGGGCAGGGTGGAGGATTGCGTCGAGAAATAGGCGCCGAACGAACAGCCCCGGTTGCAGATGTCGCGCGATTGGCAAGGCGCGCGGCCTTCCTCCTCCTTGGCTTGCGTCAGATTGGCGGTGCGCCCGATCGTCAGACGGCGGTCGGGCCACTGTGCGGAGACTTTCTCGCGCACTGATTTTTCCACGGCGTTCAGCGCAAAGGGCGGCTGAAACTGGCCATCGGGCAGGGCGGCAAGACCTTCAGCCGCGCCCGAAACCCCGATGAAACGCTCCACCTTGTCATACCACGGCGCGATGTCGGCATAGCGGATAGGCCAGTCCGTCCCCATCCCATCGCGCGCATTGGCCCCGAAATCATAGTCCGACCAGCGATAGCACTGCCGCCCCCAGGTCAGCGATTTGCCGCCAAGCTGATACGAGCGGAACCATGTGAAGGCGCTGTCCGCCCCCAATTCATAAGGGTTTTCGCGGTCATTGACGAAGTGATCCTCAGTCCATTCGGTGAAATGGCGGTTGAGCATCTGGACCGCATGATCGCGCTTATAGCGCTGCGTATCGCCCCGCCCGCGAAAGGGCAGTTCCCACGGGGCCTTCATTTCGCGCGGGTAATCGCCATGGACGATCTCGCGCCCGCGCTCGATCATCAGCACTTTCAAGCCCGCCTCGGTCAATTCCTTGGCCGCCCAGCCGCCGGTGATGCCGGAGCCCACCACGATCGCATCAAATTCGTATTCCATCATCCGAACTCCACCGCCGTCCAATCGCTGGAATAGGCGCGCGCGCCGGGCTTCAGGGGGATGTCGGCATCCCACCGGCCCGGAATAAGGTTATATTGCAATTCCTTCGATGCTCCTGCCTCGCTGGTGTAATAGCCGGTCAGGATCAGCGCCTTGATCGCCACCCATGGGCTGGGCACGGCCGGAGGAGGCCCGGCGGGAAAGGCTTCGGCGTCGAGCTGGCCCAGGATTTTCACCCGCTGCGCCGGGGGCAGGGCGAGGAAATCGCGGCCCGCGCGGCGGTTCAATTCCTGATCCAGCCACAGGTCATAGCCCTGCGCCCCTTCCATCCCATGCGCGAAGGCCAGCGAGAGGAAGGCCCCGACGCCGACATCGCCTGCGCCGGGCGTATCGCTGCGCGGGATCACGATCTGCGCCACGGTTTTGAGCAGGAGTGCGATGCGGGGCGAGGGCGCTGCGGCCATGGCCGGAACCGGCAGGCCGGTGGCCAGTGCAAAGATCGCCGCCCCGGCCAGAAATTCGCGCCGAGTCGCCGTCGGCTGCTTGTGCCGCAATTGTTGCAAGATGCCTCTCCCAGCGGGTCGGGAGGGCGCAAGGGGCCGCCTCCCGATCTAAATCAGAATGATGGTTCTGAAATATCGCCGGATGGGGATGGCTGTCAAGCTGCCCGTCAAAAACCGGGAGGCGTGACCAGAAAGGCCGCGATCATGCGCGACAGGTCCTGCATCAGCACATCCCAATCGCCTTCCCACGCCGCCGTCGTGGCCGAGCCAAAGCCGAGATAGCGGGCAATCGTGGCGTAAAGGATGCGAAAGGCCGAATCGACCGCGCGCAGCGGATCGGGCTGTTTCATCTCCGCCGAATGCAGCAGCAGCGCCCCCTTGACCGCATTGGCCGTGGTAACAAAGGACGCCTTGCCCGTGGCTGCCACCAGCGGATCATTGGTCGCGCGCAGCATCAACGGGCGCATGATATCGGCGTTTTCCTTGAGCGTTTCGCCCACCGCGCGGGTCAGCGCCACCACCAGTTGGTCGAGCGTGCTGGCGCCATTGCGCGCCTCGTCCAGCATCGCGCCCATCTGTTTGTCGACTCGTTCCAGCACGCGCAACTGCACGGCGTGGAGCAGGGCGTCCTTGCTTTCAAATCGATTGTAAATCGACCCAATCGAAACTTTGCCCTTCTTGCTCACCTCCTGCAGGGTAAATTCATCCGAGCCCGCCGCCGCCATCAGCGCCTCGGCTGCGGCCAACATGCGTTCATACGAGGCCTTGGATCGGCCCTGAACGGGCGCGCGCAGGGCGGTGGAGAGGGCAACATCCTTGGTCATGACACGGTTCTTTTCCGGTTTGTGTCACTTTCGTCAACAAAGATCGCTTTAGTAGAATTCTAATTCCAAATAAACCCGTGGGCAATTGATGCAGAAAAGGCGCCTCCCATAAAAAAGACGCGGGGGCCCCCCGACCCCCGCGCCTCCCGTCTGCAACCATCCCCCGATGGGTTACAGCGAGTTTGCCTTTGCAATTGCGCCCAGCACGCCCGCGCTCGGCTTGGCCTTGCGCGCAAAAGTGACGGGATCGACCGAGGCGAGGCCAAAGGCGCCATGGCCAACCCCCGCGCCCCATTCGTAATTGTCCATCAGCGTCCAGTGGATATAGCCCAGGACCGGCACGCCATCGGCCATCACCTGACGCAGCGGCGGCAGGGCCTCCCGGATCAGGCGGGCGCGCAGGGCGTCGTCCTCGGTGCCCACGCCATGTTCGGTGATGATCACCGGCTTGCCGGTCGCCTCATGCGCATAACGCACCGCCCCCGCCAGCGAGGGCGGATAGACCTCCGCGCCCCGGAAATTGCGCAAGGCGCCTTCGGGCGCGGGCAGGCGGCCCTTGGGGCCCCACAGGATGCGTTCGTAATTCTGGATCGCCACGAAATCATCCTCGCGCGCCACTTCCAGCCAGTCGCCGTAGAGCTTCTGGCGCATGGCGTCGCGCATCGAATCCCTGGTCGCGGCCTGATCGTCGGCCATGGCAAAGCTGAAGCCGACCGGCAGATCGGGGCGGATCGCCTTGATCGCGGCGCGGGCCAGACGGTGGCCCCGGATCATCCCGGCGGTGACGGCGGGCACATCCTCGGGCGGGACGGTGTTGGCCACCATGAAGCGCGGGACATTGGCGGCGCGCGCGGCAGCGGCCAGATTGGCCCGCAGCCCGTCAAGGAATTGCGGCGGCATCACCAAAGGCAGCAGGCGGGCCAGATTGGGCTCGTTGAGCGTCAGCGCCACCGCGATCCCGGCGCCCATATGACGCATCGCCCGGTCGCAGAATTTGGCAAAGAGTTCGGGCGCCTGCGCATGAGTCCACCCGCCTTGCGCGGCGAACCAGCGCGGGGTGGTGTAATGGTTGAACGTCACCACCGGAGCCAGACCGCGCGCGCGGCAACCGTCAATGATCGCCTTGTAATGGTTGAGCATCGCCTGCGAGAACATGCCCGGCTCCGGCTCGATCCGCGCCCATTCCAGGCTGAAGCGATAGGCGTTCAGGCCAATGGATTGCGCCAGATCGAGATCCTCGCGCCACATTTCGAAACTGTTGACCGCATCGCCCGAAGGTGCGCCGGTGATCGTGGGCGTGACATTTTCCAGCAACCACTGGTCCGAATTGGTGTTGTTGCCCTCGACCTGATGCCCGGCGGTGGCAGCGCCCCACAGGAAGCCTTTGGGAAAGGCCGGATCAAGCGGCTTGGGCTCGGCGGCAAAGGCCGGGCTGGCGGCCAGAACGGCGGCGCCCGCCAGCAGAGAACGGCGATCAATCACAGAATATCCTCCAGAAATGCAGCGATTTCTTCCTCAAGACGCGTGTCGCTGGTGCCAAGGTGCATCGCCATCGTGTAATGATTGTGGCCCGGCAACAGGACCGCGCGCGGCATCGTGCCATGGCCGGCCAGGCGAGCCTGCATCAGGCCAAGGAATTCGGCCTGAAACCGCGCCGGATCATGCTGGGCGCAGGCCACCAGCAGCGGCAATTGGGTTTCCACCACCGCATCCCACGGCGCCATCGCGGCATAATCGCCCGTGCCGTAATAGCGCGTGTCCTTGGGATCGAGCGGGGTGCAGCCATAGAGGCCCGAAAGCAGCACCGCCCCGCGCACCAGATCGCCATGATCGGGGCGCAGACGCAGAAAGCCGCTGACATGGACCGCGCCCGCCGAGGTGCCCATGACCACGATCCGTTCGGGATCGCCGCCATGTTCGGCCACAGCCCCACGCAGATAATCAACGGCGGCGGCCACATCCTCGCTGCCCGCAGGCCAGAGATGGTCGGGGGCGAGGCGATAGTTCATCACCGCGCCGATCCAGCCGCGCCGCGCCGCCATGCGCCCAACGGCGGCATTGGGCCAACTTGTATCGCCCTTGTCGCCCAGCACGAAGCCGCCGCCATGGACGAACAGCAGAACCGGCTTCAAAACGTCTTCCGCCGCGCCGTAAAGATCCAGCCGGTGCCTTTCATGAGGCCCATAGGCCAGATCGCGCGCGGCCGCCGGCACGGCATCGGCCAGCGCTTGCTGCTCGGCCCCGAACAATTGGCGGCAGGCCTCCAGCACATCGGGGCCCAGGCCCTGACCCATGGCGGCAATGGATTGGCGGATGGTGTTCATGGCAATACCTCATGCAAAATGGGCGGCAAGGCGTGATGCCCCGCCGCCCATGCGCGTTCTATCAGAACTTGGCCGTTGCGCTGACGCCGATGGTGCGGCGTCCTTCGCGGGTCAGCCAGTTCACCTCGCCGCCCGCATCCGCAAAGGGCAGGCCGATGACCGAGGCGTGGAAGCGCTGATCGAGCAGGTTGCGCACGAACAGGCCCACGCGCCATCCGCCATCGGGCGCGCCGATGCCGGTGTTCAGACCGATGGTGTAATAGCCCGGCTGATAGGACAGAGCGTTGCCCACGTCATACTGCACCTTGCTGCGATAATAGACGTTGCTGGACCAGTCGAAGGCCAGACGTTCGTTGATCGGCAGCTTGATGTCCGCGCCAAAGGTGAAGGACACCTTGGGAGCGCCCGAGAGCGGTTCACCGGCGGCCTGCAACAGCGCAGTGCCGTTCTGAGTATAGCAGGTGAGGCCCGCCTTGAGCACAGCAGGGCAGGCGGTGACATAATCGGTGAACTTTGTGTCCGAATAGGTCAGGCCGCCATTCAGGCTGAATTCGGGGCTGACGCGCCAGCGGGCGTCAAACTCGAAACCCTTGGCTTCAAAGCCACCGGCGCTTTCGGTCAGGAATTCCACCCCGTTGAACACGCTGGTCTGCAGGTTGTTGTACTTGTCAAAGAACGCGCTGGCGTTGAAGGTGACGGCGCGGTTGAACAATTGCGATTTGAAACCGATGGTGATGTCGCGCACCGTCTGGGGCTTGACGCTGGAGGCCGTGCCCGACAGGCCCGAGAAGGCCACCGTCGGCCCGAGATAACCACGCGCGATGGTGCCAAAGAACATCAGGTCGCGGTCGACCTTATATTCAGCGCCCGCCTTGCCCGACCAGCCGCCCTTGGCGTTGGCGCCGGTTTTCAGCGCAACCGGGGTATAGGGGGTGACGAATATGCCATTGACAACTGTTCCGGGCGCATAGGCCGGATCGATGATCGATTGGAACGAGGCGTTCACCCAGTCATACTGATAGCGGAAACCGCCCAGCAGCGAGACATGCTCGGTCACATGATACTTGCCGTCGATAAAGGCCGCCAGCGAGTCCGAACGGGTCTGGGTGTTGGCCTGGCCCGCCGAGATGTTGACGATAAACGCGCTGAACGGGTTGGCGGGCAGCAATTGGGCGCGGTTGTAATCGCCCGGATTGCCGGTCTTGCGTCGCGAACCATAGACGCCGGTGGTATATTCCAGCTTGCTGCCCGACGCGCTGGTCAGGCGGATTTCCTGGCTCAGGAACGACTGGTGCTGTGCGGTGGGCTGGGCCTGAAACACGGTGACGCTGGAGCCGTCGATGCCGAATTGCGCGGCGCCCTGAATGAAGCCGCGATAGGCGGTGATCGAAGTCAGGTTCATCGCGCCCAACTTCTTGTTGATCTCGACGCTGGCGCCGTAATTGCGCTCGCTCGTCCAGCCGTCGGTGTTTTCCGCACTTTGCGTGTTGTTGAAGCCCGGCGTGATGCCAAGCGACGTCAGATTGCCGAAGCGGGCCGCCATCAGCGGGTTGGCAAAGCTGGGCAGGGAGCTGATCGTCCAGAGCTGGCCGGGGCTGCGCGTGCTGGTGCGGCTGTAATCGCCGATCACATAGACGCTGAAATCGTCCGAGGGCTGATAGAAGAACTTGGCGCGGCCACCATAGCTGGCTTCATCGCCCCAATACTTTTTCAGCGTGGCGTTATAGAGAAAGCCGTCATTCTTGCGATAGAAGCCGTAGAGGCCCACGGCAGAGTTTTCGCTGGTGGGCAGGTTCAACTGGGCATTGGTGTTGATTTCGTTGAGCGAGCCGTAGGAGGCGAAAACCTTGCCCGAAACGCGGTCGAACTTGGGCTTGGCGGTGGTGATGTTGACCACGCCCGAGGAGGCGTTCTTGCCGAACTGGGTGCCCTGCGGACCCTTCAGCACTTCGACGCGCTCCAGATCGCCCAGGCTGTTGACCGGGTTGCCGAAGGGGATGATGACATTGTCGACCACCGTGCCGACATTCTGTTCCGAGGCCGAGGAGAACCCGCCCGCCGTGCCCACGCCGCGCAGGCGATAGCCGCTGTCGTTGGGCGAGGAGCCGAATTGCAGGCCCGAGACCTGATACTGAAGGTCGGACAGCTTCTGGAAGCCGCCCGAGGTCATCTGCTGGGCGCTGATGGCCGAAACGGCCAGCGGCACGTCCTGAAGGCGTTCGGCGCGGCGCTGGGCTGTCACGACGATTTCGCCGGGGGCGAGAGATTGGGCTGCGGGGGCGGCGGCCTCTTCGGCCATGGCGGGGCTGGCCGCGATCGTGCCGATCAAGGCGGCGCCGGCCAGCAGGTGATGGATCTTGCTCATCATAGTCTCCCTAATGTGGCCCGGCGGGATTCTTGTCCCGCCGGTGCCGGAATGTGTGTGTTTCAGATTTCGTCGATGACCGGGTTGGTCAGCGTGCCGATGACGCCGACCGAGATTTCGACCACATCGCCCGCCTTCATATAGAGCGCGGGCTGGCGCTTATCGCCCACCCCGCCCGGCGTGCCGGTGGCGATGACATCGCCGGGGTTCAGGTCGGTAAAGGTCGAGCAATAGGCGATGATCGTGGGAATATCCCAGATCATGTCGCTGATCGGCTGATCCTGCACCAGTTCACCGTTGAGGCGGGTCTGGACGCGCTGGGCGCCAAGGTCGGTGATCTCGTCCGGCGTGACCATCGCGGGGCCAAAGCCGCCGGTGCCGGGCCAGGTCTTGCCGGGGGTGAACTGGATATTGTGGCGCTGCCAATCGCGGATCGAGCCATCGTTGAAAGGCGCATAGCCCGCGATGTGATCCCATGCGTTTTCGGGCGCGATGCGGCGGCCCTTCTTGCCGATGACGATAGCCAGTTCGCCTTCATAATCGAAACGCACGCTTTCGGGCGGGCGGACCATGGGCTCGCCCTGCGCAATCAGGCTGTCGGCATAGCGAGTGAAGATCGCGGGATGCTCTTTCTGCTCCCGGCCCGTTTCGGCCACATGGCTGGCATAATTCAGGCCAACGCAGAGGATCTTTTCCGGGTCAGGAATGACGGGCAGCAGCTTGACGGCGTCCAGCGCGAAAGCCTCGCCATCGGCAAGCGAGGCGAGGGCGTCGGCGGCAATCGCTGCCTTCAGGCCGGCATAGGTGCCGCCCAGATCGAACACGGTTTCGCCCTCAAGGCGGCCAAAGCTGGCCTTGCCGTCGGGGCGGGTGAAAGACACATAACGCATGGGGGTTTACGCTCCAGTAAGTTCGTTGATGGGGGCAGGCTGCCATTCCCGGCGGAAACGGAACGCTTCCTCGGCCACGCGCAGACCGGCAAAATCCTTGTCCGACACGCCCCACTGGTCGATCCGCTTTTCGGGCCAGGTCCAGTCGTCGGGCTCGCCCGCCTGATAATCCTCGCCCACCTTTTCGACGGCGGTGGAATATTCGATCACCGGGCCAAAGGGCGCGATGTAATAGGCATAGACATTGTCGCCCGGCCCATGACGGCCCGGACCCCATGCCGGGGCAAAGCCATGATCGCGCATGCTGCCGATGCCGCGCATGACGGCATCAAGGTCTTCCATTTCAAACGCCACATGGTTGAGGCTGGAGAACCCAGCGCGGGCAAAGGCGGTCGAATGATGCGCCTCGTTGCAGCGGACAAAGACCATGCCCTTGGTACGGTCGGACACGCGAAAACCGAGGACTTCCTCGACGATATCGCCGCTGGCCTCGGCATCCGCCGCGTTGAACACGACATGGGTGAGCTTGACCGGCATCACGCGGCGGGTGGCCTTCGCGTGCCCTTCGATGGGCGCGACTTCGGCGGCGTCCACCAGAAAGCGCAGCAATTCGCCCTCGGCCAGTTCGACCACGATGCCATGGCCGCCGCCCGGATCGCTCGACACGCAGGGCGCGGCGTTGAGGCCGCGCTTGGTGGCCGCCAAAGCCACCTGCGCCAGACGCTCGGGCGAGCAGACGAAGGTGGTCGAGCGCACGAAATTATCCGCGCTCTCGGCAATCGCCATCAGATAGGGATAGGTGCCCGACCCGCGCAGATAGAACGTATCACCGATACGCCCGCCATCCGCGCAGCCCCAGATGTCGATCATCCAGCTATGCGCGTCCGCCGCCTTGGGCAGGGCCAGTTCGATGCTGCGAAGTTTCATCATCGTCCTTGATCCTTTCAAAAACCGGCGGCCGTGATGCCTGCGCTGGCGCATTCAGCATCCATCTCGCCCGTGTCGCCCGACACGCCCACCGCGCCGACCACTACGCCGTCAACGCGCACCAGCACGCCGCCCGGCGAAAACACCAGATCGCCGCCCACCGTGGTGACGACGCCGCCAAAGAAGGTCGGGTTCCCCTTGGCGCGTTCGGCCAGCACGCTGGTGTCCGCGCCCATGCCCAGCGCGCCATAAGCCTTGGCGCGGGCAATATCGGCGCGGAAAAAGGTGGCCCCATCCTCGCGCGCCATGGCAACCGGGTGGCCGCCCGCGTCCAGCACGACCATCGCCAGAGGCTTGGCCGATTGGGCGCGCGCATGGGCAAACCCGGCGCTGAGGATGGTTTGGGCCTGAGCCAGCGTGATCATGCAGCAGTCTCCAGCGAGAGGCCCATTTGCGCCGCATAGGCTTTGCGCAATTCTTCGGCGCTACCCGTACCAAATACGTAGTGGTCGGGGCGGATCATCACCGCTTCTGCGCCCCGCGCCGCCAGCCATGCCGACACCGCGCCGCCATCGGGCAGAGCCGCCGCATCAGCCAGAGTGAACAGGCGCCAGCCACCGCCAGTCAGATCATCGAGCTTGCGCCCGTCCGTCAGTACCGGCTGGATGAAGCGTTCGCCTGCCCCCGCGCTGCCGCGATGGATGATGCCGGTCGAAATCGCCGGGATCAGGTCATGGGCGGTTTCGCGGCTGCCCTTCTGCGCTTCGGCTCGGGCAATCATTTCGGCATCGCGCGCGGCGGCCTTTACGGGATCAAGTTCGCAGATATAGCGGCCCACATTCACCGCCGCGCCGATCACGCCGCGCACATGGGGATCGCGCTCGGGCTGATAGGTGCAGAGAATTTCGGGCGAGGCGTGATCCTTGATGATCGCCGCCATTTTCCACGCCAGATTGGCCACATCGCGGCAACCATGGCACATGCCCTGACCAAAGAAGGGCGGGGTCTGATGCGCGGCATCACCGGCAAGGAAAACATTCCCTTCCTGCCAGCTTTCCGCGACGAGGCCGTGGAAGCGATAGGTGGCCGAGCGCACGATCTTGTGCGGCACATGGCCGATATAGGGGGCCAGCAGTTCGGCCACCTTTGCGGGCGCCATCATCGCGGCATCGTCTTCATCGGGCAACAGCATCAATTCCCAGCGGCGATGGTTGCCGCGCCCCGGAACGATGGTGGCGGGACGCTTGGGATCGCACATCATCACCGAAAGGCGTTGCAGATCGGCCTGTTCCGGCACGCCCGCAATGTCGGGGAAACGCACAGGACCATCGACTTCGGCATCGACCACCAGCCATGGTTCCTCGAAGTCCAGATCGTCGAGCTTGATGCCCAGCGCTTTGCGCACCGGGCTGCGCGAACCGTCGCAGGCGATCGCCCAGCGGGCGGCAACCTGATGCTCGGCGCCGTCCTGAAGGTAGGTGATGCGCACCGGGCCGTCGGATTGATCGAGCGAGGAGAATTCCGCGCCGATCCGGAAATCCACATTCGCCAATTCGGCAAAACCGGCGCGCAGATGCTCTTCCAGCTCGGGCTGATAGAAGAACCAGTCATTCGACCAGCCGAACGGACGGGCCATGCCCACCGTGCCCATATAACGGATCGCCTGAGCCGAGGCGCCGACATGGAGATGCCCATCGGTATCCACCATATCGGGCAGCACGCGTTCGAGCACGCCCGCCGATTGGAACAGGCGCATCATCTCGTGGTCGAGATGCACCGCGCGCGGCAGGGGATAGTGGGTGAGTTCCTTTTCCAGAACCACCACATTGAGCCCCTCGCGGCCGAGCAGGTTCGCAGCCAGCGCGCCCACAGGGCCGCAGCCAATAATCGCAACATCGAACATGGTTTTTTACGCCGTTACTGTTTCCAGAGGGGCCTTGTGAAAGGCGCCGCCCTTCATGATTGCCTTGAAATTGTCCTTGCCCTGAAGGATCGCGACGTTCTGCGTCGGGTCGCCGTCCACCAGCAGCAGGTCGGCCAGATAGCCTTCCTCGATCCGGCCCACGTCGATCCCCATCAGCTCACCGCCCAGCGAGGTGGCGGCAGCCAGCGCCTCGACCGGCGAATAGCCGAAATAATCGACGAAATGCTGGAGGTCGCGCGCGTTGCGGCCATTGGGGTTGAAGGGGAACCCATAGTCCCCGCCGATCAGCGTGCGCACGCCCATGGCCTTGAGGGCAGGCACCAGCTTGCTTTCCAGCTCCATGCGCTCGGCGGCGCTGTGCTTCATGTGGCTCATGTCGATATGGGGCGGGGGGCTTGCCTCCAGCGCGGCCACCGAGACGCCGCAGCCGGGGCCGTAAAAGACCTCATCCTTATGCGCGGCCAGCTTTTCAGCGGTGCGCTCGCCAATATAGCTGGCGTGATAGATGATCCGGGCGCCCGCGCGCAGGGCCAGATCGACCGCCTCGTCCGTATAGGCATGAGTGGCGATCCAGAGGCCATATTCCTTCGCGGCCTCGCGCGCGGCGTCCATTTCGTCCGTCGTATAGAGCAGGTCGGAATGGCTGCCGGGCTTCAGGGCGTCCTCGCCCGAAATCACCAGCTTGACTGAGCCGATGCCCTGATCGGCGCAATATTTCATGAAGGCGCGCATGGCCTCGGGCCCGCGGCCGTTGAATACGTCGCCCGTATCCACGCCCTCGGCGCCCTCGGGGCTGCGTTCCAGCGTGGAGGGGATCAGGCGGGGGCCGGGCGTCTCACCGGCGTTGATCGCGGCGGCAAGGCGAACCTCGATCCCATCGCCCAGCGCGCCTGCGGAATAGGCGCTGGTAAAGCCATGGTCGAGCAGCACGCGCGCATTGCGCGTGGCGGCCACTTCCAGTTCTTCAGGCGGCAGGATGAAGGCGTGATAGATCTTTTCAACCGAGGAGGCCCAGGTGAGATGCGCGTGGGCCTCGATCATGCCGGGCATCAGCGTGCCGCCATGGCCGTCGATGATCGTGGCCTCGGGCGCGTCAATGGTTTCAGGCGCATAGGCGACCTTGGCGATCCGCTCACCATCGACCAGAACCTGTCCTTCGCGCGATGCGTTGGGGCTGCCGTCGAAAATGCGGATGTTGGTAAAGAGCGTGGTCACGCCCGACTCTCCCTTGCGACTGTTTGGTGCTTGGGGTCTCTTTTGCCAAAGCAGTTACATCAGGTAAAATATGCAATTTTGGCATTGCCATAGTTTCAGGCTATGGTTTCGCCCTCAAGTTCCCGGATCAGCGCGCCCGCCAGAGGCGACATGCCGCGCTGCTTCAACCATCGCACGCCAACGCTGCGTTCAAACGCCGCCTCGGCAATGGGCAAGGCGCGCAGCACGCCCATCGAGAGCTCGCTGGCCGCAACCCGCATCGGCAGGATCGTTACGCGGCGGCAATCGCGCACCAGCGCCTTGGTGGTCAGCAGGGAATCGCAGCGGATCGCATCGCGCGGCACCGGCACCCCGGCGGCGGCAAACAGCGCATCGACCTGCCGCCGGAACGCGCCCTGCGCCTCGGGCAGAACCCAGCGCAGGCGGTCGGCCTGTTTCAGCGAGAAGGGACTGGGCCAATCGCCCGCCTCGGGCCCCACGATCAGCGCAAAGGGATCGCGCGCCAGCGTGCGTTCGGCAATATCCTCGTCCGGCTCCTCCATCGCGGTGGTGACAAAGGCCACCTCGATATCACCCTCGCGCAGCATCGTGGTCAATTCGCGATCGGCGCGCTCCAGCACGCTCAGTGTGATTTGCGAAAGGCTGTCCTCGAAACGCGCCATGGCCAGAGGCAGCAGGCTGACCAAGGCGCCCGGCGTACCGCCGATGCGCAAGGGACCGGACAGGCCTTCGCTGGCAGCTTTCACCTCGGCCTGAGCGTCGCGCAGCAGATGTTCGAGCATTTGCGCGCGCGCCTGCAACGCATGGCCCGCCGCCGTCAGCACGATCCCCGCGCGGGTGCGTTCAAACAGCACCGCGCCAAGCCGCGCTTCGAGCAAGGCAATGGCGCTGGACACCGAGGGTTGGGAAATGTTGAGCGCGCGCGCCGCGCCCGTGATCGAGCCCGCGCGGCATACTTCGTGAAAGGTGCGAAGGGCGCGCGGGTCGATCATAGAGGCAATCCTAGCGCAGGATCAGCCCCGCGCCAATGCCGCGCGCAAACCGGCGGGTGTGACAATGGCGGCAAGGGCGACCGCCCAGACCAGCTTGGCCGCCAGCGCGCCGCCCCAAGGCAATTGTCCCAGCCCCAGCGCAAAGAGCAAGCCGCCCGAGATCGCCACCCCGGCCGCCGCGCCGCACACCGCCATCAGCAGCGAGCGGACCAGCAAGCCCGCAGGCAGAGGCGATGCCGCCGATACCGCCGCCACCCGCCCGCTGCGCAGCGCCTTGCCCGCCAGCGCGCCGGGCACCAGCGAAGCCATCAGCCCGATCATGAAACCCTGCGGCACAAAATCGAACACATAGGCGCCAAGGCCCCAGACCGGCACCGGCGCCCCGCTCCGGCCAAAGGCCACGAGGAAGAAGCCCAGCGTGAGCATGGCGTTGATCGCCACGCTCACGCCGGTTTCACGGCGGATATAGGCCGCTGGGTTCACTTAACCTGACCTTCGATCACCACAGGCCCGATCAGGCCCGAGGCGCGCAGCGGCGCGTCGGCGCGATAGGTCGGCATGGTGGTAAAGGTCACAGGCTTTGCTCCCGGCTGCTTGTCACCGATCAGACGGTTGATCCACAGATTGGCCACGCGGACCTCGATGTGGTTCTTGCCAGCCTTCACCGCGCCCGACAAGTCCACCCGATAGGGCGCATGCCAGACCATGCCCACATCCTTGCCATTGACGCTGACCTGCGCAACTTCACGCAGATCGCCCAGGTTGAGCCAGAGCGGTTGCCCCGGCTTCCACCCCTTGGGCGCGGTGAAATCCTTGGCATAGGTGGCCACGCCCGAGAAATGGGCAATCCCGGCATCGGCGTTTTCATTCAGAGGCTTGAGCGTAGGCAGCATCGCGCCGGCAGGCGCACCGCGACCCGGCTGGAACGCGACATTCCATGCGCCATCCAGCGTGAGCAGCGGTGCAGGCACCAGCTTCTTGATCATCAGACCATCGGCAGGCGCGGGCTTGCGGAACACAACATGCACCGACTCCTCGCCCGCCAGCGACATGGCGATCACCGTCTCGCCATTGACGATGCGATAGCTGACAGGCTCGAAGCTGCCCGTTTCGGCGTGCCACAATTCGGGCGCCTTGCCCGTCACGCGGAAATGGGCCTCGAACGTCTCGGCGCGTTCCTTGCGGTTCACAAGGAAATAGCTGTCGCCACCTTCCCACTTGCGGTGCAGGAAGGGCACCTCGGCATCCGCCGCCCCGCCCGCCATGCGGAAATCGGAGCCCACGCCCGCCTTGGCCAGCGCGGCCTCGACATCGGCCGAGGCAATCACGCGGCCCTTGCCCACTGATGCGCCCACCGTTGCCTCGCCCGATCCGGGCCAGAGCTTCATCACCAGCGCCTTGTAATCGGCGGTATCCTTGTCGCTCAGGCTGGGCGTGCCCTCGGGCGCCAGACCGATGATCGTCGCCCCCCCTTCGGCCAGAGCGGCGATCCGGTGCAGCGCGGCCAGCGTCATACGGCGCGACGATCCGCCAAGATAGAGCGCCCGGTAACGCGCGCCGCCCTTGGAGACGATCTCGCCCCCATCATTGGCCAACGCGCCCACCAGAGCGTCGAAATTGACAAAGTCATAGGCATGGGTGCTGGGCGCATCACCCACACGCTTGTCGCCATACAGGCCCGTCAGCGGCGCTTCCTCGCCATAGAAATAGCCGACATCGGCCACGTTGCGCCCGTTTTGCAGCATCAATGAATTGCGCGACAGATAATCGACCCATGTTTTCGCCAGCGGCGCCCATGCCTCGTGCCGGTTGAAGAACTGGCCAAAGATCATCAGCGAGAGGCCCGGCACCTTGTCATCGACCGGCTGGTGGACGCTGGTGTGGACCACCGGACGGTTGACGCCCGTCACAAATTCGGTGTCGATCACATGCTTCAAGGTGCGTGGGGAATCGGCCCAATAATTGAGCGCCGAGGTCATGCTCTCGGCCGCCACCAGATTTTGGCCATAGATATGCGCGACGCTGGCCGCGCCCTTCATGTCGGCCAGATAGGAGGGGTTCGGCCCATCCTTTTGCGTAAAGGTCCAGAGCGCGGCCATCGGGATATCGGCATGCGTGCGCATCGACATATCATCGCCAAGGCTGGGGCGATGATCCTCCAGCGCTTCGCCGTAAACCTTCAGGCCCGCGCCATGGGCCTTGGCCGCCACGGTGCCGTAATGCTCGGAGGCCATCAGATCGCCCAGCGTGCGCCGCCAGTCATAGAGGAACTTGTCGCTCTCCTCGCGGCTGCCGACCAGGCTGCCTGTCAGCCCAGGCAGCCATGGCGTGGCGTCATAGCCGCGCAAAGCCTTGAACTGGGCCAGCATCTTGGGCGTCCAGTTGGCCGCGCCCACCTCAATGGAATCGGTCAGGATCGCGCGCACGCCATGCGCGCCCATCATGTCGGCCCCGGCGGCATCGCGATACATGCCAAGGTAATGGTCCATATAGCGGCCCACCGCGTCACCATCGAACTTGTCCACCTCAAGGCCCGTGGCCTCGGGCGGGGCGGGGTGGTTGGTAGTGCCCAGCAGGGAGGAGCCGAGGCGGATGATCCGCCATTGCTGACCCTTGGGCAGGGCGGGGGCCTTCCATTCCAGCGAGCCGTCGGCCTGCATCAGGCTGGTCAGATTGACCACCTGCGCCGCCGGAGCGCCGCTTGCGCCATCGGCCGGATTGGTCAGCGCATAATAATCATGCGCCAGCGCAAAGCCCGACTTGGTTTCCGCCAGATTGACCTTGGCCTCGCCCGACAGGCTGAACTGGCCCAGTTCCCACGGCTTGTCCTCGCCGCCCAGCGAGGCAAAGAGGCCGGGGATTTCCACGCCCTCGGCGGGCGCGCCCATATTGGACGAGGAAGAGGTCAGCGGATTGAGCACAAGGCGGAAGAATTTGGCCGTGACGGGGTTAAAGCTGATCGTGGTGGGCACGTCATTGACGGTGAAATGGGTCACCTCGCGCCAGGTCTGGCCATCATCGCTCGCCTCCAGCACGGGGTCGACCGTGGGGCCGCGGAACATGACCTTGGCGCCGGGCACAAAGACCGTGGCGCTGCGCATCGTCTGGGGCGCCTCATAGGCATAGACGACCGAGCCGGGCGCGTCAGCCTTGCCGCGCGGCACGGCAACCCCGGCGTTGGGGTTGCTGTCATAGAGGGCGGCGGCATCGACCGGCTTGCCCTCGACGCTGGCCTTGGGCGCGGGGGCGGCGGCGATGGCCACCGGCATGGCCACCACGGCCACATCGCTGTAATAGGCAGGCGCGGCCTCGGGCTTGTGGCCGCTGGCGATGTCGTCAAAGCCCAGCCCCTTGGCCATGCCCTGATAGGGGCCGGTCACCGAAGGCGGGCTGGCGATCTTGCCCTTGAACAGCTTGCCCGGCGCGGCGGCGGTCTCGCTCCACACCAGCTTCTTCAGCCCATCCTCAGGCTTGACCCAGGGCCCGCCCGTCTCGCTCCAGCCCGGAGATGCGGCGATGGCCAGTTCCAGCCCGTTGCGCTCGGCCTCTTGCGCGGCAAAGCGGAAGGCGTCCTTCCACTCAGGCGTCATATAGACGAGGCGCTTGTCCACCACCTGCGGCGTGTTGAGATTGACGTCGAAATTCTGGAGGCCGCCGATGCCCACCGCCTTCATCCACGCGATGTCCTTGGCGATGCCGTCCTTGGTGATGTTGCCGTTCATCCAGTGCCACCACACGCGCGGGCGCGCTTCGGAGGGCGGATCGCGGAACTGGATTTCAAGGTCGGCGTTTTGCGCATGTGCGGGCAGGGCAATCGGCGCGCAGGCGGCAATCAGCGCCAAGCGCAGTGCGCGGACAGAAGGCTTGGTGGCCATGATTTTACATCTCCCCCGAGGAGTGGTTTGATAATGAGGCAAGGTTTTGGAGTATAAGGCAAAACGCCCGCGGCCATCTCTCTATGGGAGACAGTCCGCGGGCGTTGCCATCAGATTATTGCAGAAAGGTGAGCATCACACGATGCCTGCACCAAGGCCGACGGGTTTGCGCTCCTGCGCCTTGCGTGCGCGGTATCCGCTGGCGCGATAGGCGGCCAGAACGTCAATCGCGCCGCCCGCTTCCACGCGGGCCATGGCCAGGATCGGGGCCACATCGACATTATAGGCGCGGCGCAGGGCCTGAAACGCCATCATCGTGTCATTGGCTTCCTGCGCGCCATGCAGCGCGGCGCGGTCCACCAGCGAAGCCTTGGCAAAGCAGGCGGCAATCGCTTCGGCGGACGAGAGCATGGATTCAATCGGATCGGTCACATTATGCGACTGGTCGATCATATAGGACGGGTTGAAACCATCGCGCGGATTGGCTTCGGCCTCGGCCAGTTCGTTGAAGACGAGGAAAAGCTGGTGCGGGTTGATCGAGCCGCTGTCCAGATCATCGTCGCCATACTTGCTGTCGTTGAAGTGGAAACCGCCCAGCTTGCCAAAGCGGTGGAGGCGGGCGACGATCTGCTCGATGTTGACGTTGGGCGCATGGTGGCCAAGGTCAACGAGGCACTTGCAGCGCTCGCCGATCGTCTGGGCGGCAAGGATCGAGCTGCCCCAGTCCGAAATCACGGTCGAGTAGAAGGCCGGCTCAAACATCTTGTGTTCAAGCAGCATCCGCCAGTCACCAGGCAGGGCTGCATAGATCTGCGATGCGGAATCCAGATAGCGGTCGAGGCTGCGGGCAAAATCCTGTTGGCCCGGAAAGTTGGTGCCGTCGCCGACCCAGACGGTCAGGTCGGTGCTGCCCAACTGCTGACCGATTTCGATGCATTCGATGTTGTGGTCCACCGCCTGCTGGCGCGCGCCTGCATCCTGGGACGAGAGCGAGCCATTGGCATAGGTGTGTGCCTGACCCACCTGATCCTGAAACGTGTTGCTGTTCACCGCGTCCCAGCCAAGACCCAGCTCCGAGGCTTCCTCGCGCAGGGCCTTGAAATCGGAAACCTTGTCCCACGGGAAATGCGGCGACACGCGCGGCGTCACGGTGGAAAGCTGGTTGATGACCGAGCAGTCCTCCAGCTTTTCATGGATGTTGGTGGGCTCGCCCGCAATCGGGAACTTGGCAAAGCGCGTGCCGCCGCGCCCCGCGCCCCACGAAGGAACGGCCACCGAGAAACCGGCAACGCGCTTTTTGATCGCGTCAATGTCGATGCCGGTGCGGGCCAGCTTGCGGCCCAGCGCGTCATAATCCTCGCGCAGGGCCTCAAGCCCCGCGGCATTATGTTCCGCGATCAGATCGGCGGAAATGGGAAGAGTCATTGGCTGTCCTTTCGCGCAAAATGGCTCGGCTTCAAGAAGCCGTTCATATCGAGCCATGCGGTGAATTGATCGAGAACCAGAGTGGTCGTAGTGCCGGGCATGCCAAGGCCAAAGCCGTGATTGCCCTTTTGATAGGCGTGGATTTCAACGGGGCGTTTCGCCGCCATCCATGCGGCGGCGATGGGAAACCCTTTGGAAGGGAACAGCGCATCGTCGAGCGCAATCGCATTGAACATGGGCGGCGCATCGGCGGGCACGGTTTCGGCGTCCTGCGGGCCATAGATATAGCCGAGGAAATCGGGCCGGGCGGCGGCGGGCGCATCAATCGCCACGCGCCGCGCGGTCATCGCCCCTGCGGAAAAGCCGATCATGCCGATGCGCTTGGGATCGACGCCATATTGCGCGGCGTGTTGGCGGACATAGGCAATCGCCGCCGCGCCATCCTTGGGCGCCTCGCTCTTGCCCAGCAATTCGCCGCTCATCGGATGGCCGATTTCCTGGGCCAGTTTTGCGCCCATGAAGGTGGCGGCTTCCTTCTCGTCCTTGGGGGTGGGCGTCAGGCGGTATTTCAGCACAAAGGCGGTGATGCCCTTGGCCGCCAGCGCGCGCGCTACTTTCCACCCTTCATGGTCCATGGCCAGCAGCATGAAGGCCCCGCCCGGCGCCACCACCACCGCCGCGCCATTGCCCTTGCCCTTGGCGGGCAGAACCGGGGTCAACGTGGGGAATGTGACATTGCGGACGGTGTAATCAACGCCGCCCGCCTTGCTCCATATTTCGGAGGACAGCGCGCCGGGATTGTCGCGCCCGTAAAGCGCGATGGCATGGGCATCCACCGGCGCGGGCGCGGGGATCATCGCGGGCATTTGCGCCATGGCGGGCATCGCCGCCATCAGGCCCAGAAACGTCAAAACAGATGCGCACTTTTGTGTCTTTTGCATCTTCTCTCTCCCCCGAAAGGGGGCCGGTTGGCCCGACCCCCATCCATATCGCATCAGCGCGTGAAGGCCTGCACGTTGCCCGCGTCCACGTTGATCATGTTGCCGGTCGACTTTGCCGAGGCTTCGCTCCCAAGGAAATAGGCAGCTTCGGCAATATCTTCGGGCAGCACGTCGCGCTTGAGCATCGAGCGGTTGCGGTAATGCGCTTCCAGTTCCTCGCCCGCGTCGATCTTGTTCGAGGCGGCGCGTTCCTTGCGCCAGTCGCCGTCCCAGATCTTGCTGCCCTTGATGACGGCATCGGGGTTGACGATGTTGACGCGGATGCCATCGGGCGCGCCTTCCAGCGCCAGACAGCGGCCCAGATGGTTGGCCGCAGCCTTGGCCGAGGCATAGGCCGAAGCACCGGCCGCAGCTGCCACGGCATTCTTCGAACCGATGAACACCATCGAGGCGCCGCCCTGATCCTTCATCCGCTTGAGCAGGCCCCAGGCGTGCTTGGCGGTGAGGAAATAGCCCTGCGCCAGCACGTCAAAGTTGCGATCCCACAGTTCCACCGTGGTCTGCTCGATCGGCGCCGAGGAGGCGATGCCCGCATTGGCGACCACCACGTCCAGCCCGCCAAATTCGCGCGCGGCGGTGTCGAAACCGGCCTTGACCTGCGCTTCGTCGGTCACATCGCAGGTGACGGCGCGGACAACGTCCTTGCCATACTGCTTGGCGAAACCGGCGCGGACTTCTTCGACGGCGGCGGCGTCACGGTCGGCCAGCACCACGCAGGCGCCTTCCTTGAGGAAGCGCGCAGCCGTTGCCGCACCGATGCCGCCGGCCCCGCCGGTGACAAAGGCCACGCGGCCCACCTGCGGCTTGGGGGCGGGCATGCGCTGAAGCTTGGCTTCTTCGAGCAGCCAGTATTCGATGTCGAAGGCTTCCTGCTCATCCAGAGCAATATAGTCGCCAATCGCCTCGGCGCCGCGCATCACGTTGATGGCATTGCCGTAGAATTCCCCGGCCAGACGCGCGGTGGTCTTGTCGGTGGCAAAGGTGATGCGGCCAACGCCGGGCACCAGCACCACCACCGGGTTGGGGTCGCGCATGGCGGGGCTGTTGGCGCGCTTGCAGCGCTCGTAATAGGCGGCGTAAAATTCGCGGTAGTCGGCGATCTTTTCGGCCAGATAGGCATCATCCTGCAGGCGGGCGGGATCAAGCGTCAGCGGCGCGATCTTGGTGCGCAGGAAGTGGTCGGGGCAGGAGGTGCCCAGCGCGGCCAGCTCTTCAAACTTGGCCGAACCGACGAATTCGAGCGCTTCAGCATCGTCCGAGTAATGGCCCAGCTTGCGGCGCGCGCCCGTCATAAAGCCGCGCAGGCGGGGCATCAGGTCGGCGGCAATCGCGGCGCGGTCGGGGTTGGGGGCTACCACCTGGCCACCAAAGGCAGGTTTGCCTTCCATCTTGGCGTTCAGATACTTGGCGGCGTCCGCAATCAGGCTGACGGTATGCTCATAGCATTCCTTGGCGCTGTCGGCCCAGCAGATGATGCCGTGGCTGGCCATCATCACGCCCTGCACGCCGGGGTTGGCGCGCTGATAATCGCGCAGCATCGTGCCCAGCGTATAGCCGGGACGCTTCCACGGCAGCCAGCCGATCTTGCCGCCCCAGATTTCCTTGGTTGCTGCTTCACCGCCGCTGCTGGCCGCCAGAGCGATGATCGCGTCGGGGTGAACATGGTCGACATGGGCAAAAGGCAGCAGCGAATGCAGCGGCGTGTCGATGCTGGCCGCGCGCCCGTTCAGGTTGAACGTGCAATGGGGCAGATAACCGACCAT
Source organism: Novosphingobium sp. SG751A (assembly GCF_013149295.1). Lineage (GTDB taxonomy): Bacteria > Pseudomonadota > Alphaproteobacteria > Sphingomonadales > Sphingomonadaceae > Novosphingobium. The sequence continues at coordinate 5,305 of NZ_JABGCB010000027.1, read as the reverse complement.
CTTGTCGTCATCTTCCGGGCCATTGTAATGCGCTTCCAGACCCAGCAGCTTTTCCTGATAGAGCGTCGAAAAGCCGTCGAGCTTCATCGAGCCGATGTCGCCGCCCGAGCCCTTGACCCACAGCACTTCGACATTTTCACCGGTGAGAGGATCGGTGCCGACCAATTTGGCCGAAGTGTTGCCGCCGCCGAAATTGGTGACGGTCAGATCGCTGCCCAGCAGGTTGGAGCGATAGAGCAGCAGTTCTTCAGGAGAGAGGGTGGCGGCGTGGGCATCGTCCCAGCGGCTGGTGGGGACGGCAAAAGGAATCGCGGAGTTGGTCACGGAAATTTGCTCCCATGGGGTCTGTTTGATCGGCCTCCTAACGAATCTGCTTCCCTTTGGCAATCAGATTCGATATTCAACAATCATAAACGATCAACCAAACGATCAATTTCGCACATGCAGCATGATTTCGCGCTTGCGGCGCGAACCGGAATAAGGCGCTATCGGGCGCGACAGGGAGAGCGTTCTGACACAGGTTTCTGAGCATAAGGGCGGTTGGGCTATCGTGATTGACATCGGCAAGACGATGTCGAAGATCACCCTGTGGTCGCGTGAGGGGCAATTGCTGGACCGGCAGGTGCGCCCCAATGCGAAATGCGAGGAAGGCGGCATTGCGCGGCTGGACGCGCAGGGTATTGCCGATTGGGCCACCGGCGTTCTGACGGGCCACGCGGACAGCGGCGTGGAATATATCGTGCCGGTCGGGCACGGCGCGGGCTTCGCTGCGCTCATCCCCAATGAGGGCGCGGGCTTTGCCGCGATTGTTGATGGCGCGCTGGCCTTTGCCCCCATCGATTACGAAGCCGCGCCGCCGCCCTCCACGATGGACGCCTATCGCGCCGCCCGCTCGCCTTTTGCGCAAACCGGATCGCCCGCCCTGCCGCAGGGGCTGAATTTTGGCGCCCATGTCTGGTGGGCGGACCGGCTTTATCCTGATGCGATGGCGCGCGCCACGCTGGTTCCTTGGGCGCAATATTGGGCATGGTGGCTCTCGGGCGTGGCGACCAGCGAGGTGACATCGCTGGGCTGTCATTCCGACCTGTGGAATCCGGATGCGGGCGACTGGTCCGAACTGGCCAAGGGACAGGGCTGGGACCGGCGTTTCGCCCCGGTGGTCAAGGCAGGTGATGTGCTGGGGCCGATCAGCCCGGCGCTGGCCGCGGCCACAGGGTTGCCGGAAACGGTGCGCATCTTGGCGGGCCTGCATGATTCCAATGCTGCGCTGATGGCGGCGCGTGGTTTCACGGAAATCGCCCGCAATGAGGCCACCGTGCTGTCCACCGGCACATGGTTCATCGCCATGCGCCTGCCCGCCACGCCGATTGCCACCGCCGATCTGCCCGAGGCGCGCGATTGCCTCGTCAATGTCGATGCCTATGGGCGGCCCGTCCCTTCGGCGCGTTTCATGGGCGGGCGTGAGATCGAGGCGCTGATCGAGATCGACACGCGCCGGGTGGACATCAAGCCCGATCAGCCTTTGCTGCTGGCCGCTGTGCCTGCGGTGCTGGCGGCAGGCGCGATGCATATGCCCACGCTGGCCCCCGGTTGCGGGCCTTATCCTGATGCGCATGGCGGCTGGGTCAATCAGCCCGAGGACTGGTACGAACGCCGCGCCGGGGCCTGCCTCTATGCCGCGCTGGTGGCCGATCAGGCGCTCGATCTGATTGGTTCGGACGAACGCCTGCTGGTCGAGGGCCGCTTTGCCGAGGCCGAGGTTTTCGTCCGCGCGCTGGCCGCGCTGCGCCCCAAGACACAGGTTTTTGTTGGCAGCGCGCATAATGATGTCAGTTTCGGCGCGATCCGGCTGATCGATCCCGCGCTGGCGCCTGAGGGCGAATTGCGCAGGATCGAGCCGCTGGACGCCGATCTCGACACCTATCGCAACCGCTGGCTGGCCCGGCTGGAGATGCCCAAGGAAAGCAACGCATGATTATCGCTTCTGTCGCTGATTTCCGCGAAGCCGCCCGCCGCCGCCTGCCGCGCTTCCTGTTCGAATATATGGACGGGGGCAGCTATGGCGAGGTGACGCTGCGCAAGAACGCCGAGGATCTGGCCCATCTGGCGCTGCGCCAGCGGGTTTTGCGCGATGTGTCGAAGATCGACATGTCGACCACGCTGTTCGGGGTGAAGCAGGCTTTGCCGGTGGCGCTGGCGCCGGTGGGCCTTGCGGGCCTGAATGCGCGACGCGGCGAATGTCAGGCTGTGCGCGCCGCCAACAAGGCGGACATTCCCTTCACGCTTTCCACCGTCTCGGCCTGCGCCTTGCCGGAGGTGGCGGCGGCATCGGCAAAACCTTTCTGGTTCCAGCTCTACATGATCCGCGACCGCGCCTTCATGAAAGACCTGCTGGCCCAAGCCGTCGAGGCGCAATGCAGCGCGCTGGTCTTCACCGTGGACATGCCCGTGCCGGGCAGCCGCTACCGCGATTACCACACCGGATTGGCGGGCAGCGGCGGCATGAAGGGCGCGGCATGGCGCGTGGCGCAGGCCATGGTGCGGCCCGAATGGGCGTGGGACGTGGGCGTGATGGGCCGCCCGCATCATCTGGGCAATGTCGCCCCGGTGCTGAAAGGCAACACGGGAATCGAAGATTTCTTTGCCTGGATGCGCAACAATTTCGACCCCGGCATCAACTGGCGCGATCTCGATTTCATCCGCAGCGAGTGGAAAGGGCCCCTGATTATCAAGGGCATCCTTGACCCCGAAGACGCCAAGGAAGCGGCCAAGATGGGCGCCGATGGCATCGTCGTGTCCAACCATGGCGGGCGACAGCTTGACGGCGTGCTGTCCAGCGCCCGCGCCTTGCCGCCGATTGCCGACGCGGTGGGCGATGATCTGACCGTGCTGGCCGATGGCGGGGTGCGTTCGGGGCTGGACGTGGTGCGGATGCTGGCGTTGGGCGCCAAGGGCGTGCTGCTGGGCCGGGCGTGGTCCTATGCGCTGGCGGCAAAGGGCGAGGCGGGCGTGTCGAAAATGCTCGACATCATCACCGCCGAAATGCGCGTCGCCATGGCGCTCACGGGCTGCACCGACATTTCACAAATCAACCGCGACATTCTCGCGTAAACGACAATAGGGGAGAGGCTCATGGTGCCCAATCCGGCGCTGGGCGTGGTGTTTCACTGGATCGGAGGGTTTTCCTCGGCCAGTTTCTATGTGCCCTATCGGCGCATCCGTTCGTGGAACTGGGAAGTGTTCTGGCTGGCGGGCGGGCTGTTCAGCTGGCTGATCGCGCCATGGCTGTTTGCCTCGCTGCGCACTAATGATCTGTTGGGCGTGCTCTCCGCCGCCCCGCGTGAGACGCTGGCCTGGTGCTGGTTCTGGGGCGTGATGTGGGGCTTTGGCGGGCTGACCTTTGGCCTGACCATGCGCTATCTGGGCCTGTCGCTGGGCATGGCGGTGGCGCTGGGGCTGACCACGGTGATCGGCACGCTGGGGCCGCCGATCTTTCACGGCACGTTTGGAGAAATCGCATCCAAGACCAGCGGGCAACTGACCCTGCTGGGCATTGTCATCACGCTGGTGGGCATTGTCGTGGTGGCGCGCGGCGGCGCGGCCAAATCGCGCGAAGTGGCCAGTGGCGAGGCGGTGGCCGAATTCGATCTGAAAAAGGGTCTGGCGATTGCGACCTTCTCGGGCGTGATGTCGGGCTGTTTCGCTTGGGGGCTGGACGCGGGACAGCCGATCCGCGACCTGACGCTGGCGGCGGGGACCGATCCGCTCTCGCAAGGCCTGCCGGTGCTTTGCGTCGTGCTGCTGGGCGGGCTGACCACCAATGCGCTGTGGTGTGCTTATCTGATCGTGAAGAACCGGAGCCTTGGGCAATTCTTCGGCGCGTCCAATGATGTGGCCCAGCCGCGCGCGCCTTTGCTGCGTAACTGGCTGCTGGCCGCGCTGGGCGGCACGTTGTGGTATGGCCAGTTCTTCTTCTACACCATGGGTGAAAGCCAGATGGGCAAATATGGCTTTTCCAGCTGGACACTGCATATGGCCAGCATCATCCTGTTTTCCACGCTCTGGGGCTTTGCGCTCAAGGAATGGCTGGGCACGTCCAAACGCACGCGTTCGCTGGTCTGGGGCGGCATCGGCCTGCTGATCGGGGCGACGGTGGTGATCGGCGGCGGTAATATGTTGGCCGCCGGATGATAGTATGATGGCTTTTGCGCGAATTTGACGGCATAGACTGTTGCTTCGCGCAAAAGCGACGGGCTGAAACCGCGACCGGGGATGGGGCGACACAATTCATGCATGCAACCGAACGCGAAAGGCTGATCCTCGAAGCGCTGGCCCCATCCGGCTTCGTGTCCTATCGCGATCTGGAAAGCCGCCTCGACGCCTCGCCGGCCACGATCCGCCGCGATCTGACGCGGATGGAGGCGGAAGGGTTGTTGCAGCGCGTCCATGGCGGGGCGAAGCTTAGCGAGGCCGAAGAGGGCGAGCCTTCGGGCGCGGCTTTGCTGGGCACGCCCTTTGATCAGTCGATCACGATCAATCTTGCCTCCAAACAGGCGATCGGCAGGGCGGCGGCGGCCCTGTGCGAACCGGGCGAGGGCATCATGATCGACGGTGGCAGCACCACGGTCCAGATGTGCCCGCATCTTGACGGGCTGGACCTTCAGGTGCTTACCAATTCGCTCCATATCGTCAATGGCTTGCTGCCGCAAAAGGGCACGCGCATTCTCGTCCCTTCGGGCAGCGTGTTTCGCGAGCAGAACATCATCCTTGCGCCTGCCGGTGAGGATTCGATGCCGCGCTTCCATGCGCCCAAATTGTTCATGGGGGCCGCCGCCGTAGGCCAGCAGGGTGTGATGCAGCATGACATCATTCTGGTCGCTGCTGAGCGCCGCCTGGTGGATCGGGCCGAACAGGTGATCTTGCTGGTCGATTCCAGCAAGTTTGCCTCATCCTCGGGCGTGATTGTCTGCGGGCTGGATGAGGTGGACGTGCTGATTACCGATGCGGGCATCACCCCCGCGCAGGCCGATATGGTGCGCGGCGCGGGGGTGCGGCTGATTATCGCTTAGGCCGAAATGACCTTCTGATCGATGGCGCCGAAGGGTTTTGCGCCGGTGGTGGTGACGGCCTCCATGCGGATGGTGTCGCCGAAATGCATGAAGCTGGTGGTTGGCTTGCCGTCGGCGATCATTTCGATGGCGCGGCGTTCCGAAATGCAGGCCGAGCCGCGCGTGGCATATTCGGCGTTCGACACCGTGCCCGAACCGATGATCGTGCCCGCTACAAGGTCGCGGCTGCGCGCGGC
>NZ_JABGCB010000026.1 GCF_013149295.1 Novosphingobium sp. SG751A | reverse complement strand
GGGCTTCATCTGCATTCCTTCGTCATTACGACGAAGCCCCAATCCTCCTTAAATCACAACATCAAATCTGTGCCATGGGTGCTGACGGGGGACAGTCAAGTGGCCGGATATGGCCTGCCCAGACGAAGGATGGCACCATCGGGCTGTCGACCGTCAAAGCGCAGGGAAGGCGCCCGGCCATAGCCGCTGCGAGGACGGATTGCGGATAGGAGCCTTGCGGTACCGTTTGAACATCGGCTTTGACGCCGCTTCGAGAGTTGTTGAAGCGTGCGATCATCTGTTGGTTGGCTGCGGTTTCCTCCGGGCCTGTCTGATGGCGCCAAAGGTGCAGCAAGATTTGCTGGTTCGCCGGCTTCGCGTTGCAAGAGGCAGCAAGCAGTAACAGGCAGCTTGCCATGGCTCGAGCCAGCCGCATCAGGCAGGCCTTTTGACAGCGGCTTGGCTTACCATGCTAAACGAGCCCTCTAGAGCGAGGGTGAGATCGTTCAGCCGGGTCAGCATGATAAATTATCGCCGATCCGCAACTCAGGGACAAAGCGTATGCTTGGCGGTTCCATATGCTAATTCTTTGACATCCTTTGTGACGCATGAAAAACGCCTCTTCCGGCATGACGGGTCGGTCGGTCGGTCACGTCGACTTCGGTTGAGAAATAGCCTTCGTCGAAAGGCATCGAAATGGGATCATATATCGATCGGGGATAATGGCGCATAGCAGTTATGGCCTGTGGCGCAGAGGTTCGGCTAGGCTGGTAATCGTGGCTGCTCACGATTGGCTATCCTTCTACAGTATCCAAGCGCAGCCCAATGAGATCTGATAGCCTGAATGTAAGGATGTGCTGAGCTGCTTTTTTGCATGTTTGTGTTCCAAAAAAGTCACATCTGCTTCGAGACCGTACTGGTCAAAGGTTTTGTTAGATGGACGGTTGACCATCACCGGGTCCCTGGATTCGTGGCTGGGGCGTCGCTGCCGATCTGCAACCACGCTATCTGTCTAATGCCAAGCTGTCGTGCGCGTCAATTAAAAGTGCCGACGTCGACAATGTCTTTGCTTGTCCGTCATTGAAACATTTGGCGCAAAGTTGGAGGTGCGGTAACGGAGCGCGCGCCTTGTCTGGGCGAGGGTTTTTAGCAGGCTGCAAAAAAATGGCGTGGCAGAGCTCGTCATTGGTCCCGCATTTGCCGTTTCCAGCCTATGCCGCCAGTCATTCTCTCTGGTGGCCTTGCTAAGGCGGGTCGTGTTTGGCTGACTCGGGCGCTGTGAGGCGCAAGCCTAGGCCCCAGAGCTAGGCCCCGTCAGTCAGCGTGGAGGACCATATCCGACGCGCTGCTGCCCGTGATGGCGCGTCGTGCGCATGGCGATGGCCGAACGCTGGTTGGTGGTGTTCTGGGCGACGTGAGGGGTGACATCCATCTCGCGCAGCTCCGCGACGAAGGCGGCGGTGTCATAGTTCTTGTTCGCCCCCAGCGTGATCCGGTGGTGCCCCTCTATGAGTTCCAGCATGGTCGGCGCCGCGCTGCGCAGTTGCCGATGGCATGGGTGAATTCTGTATCCACCACTGGGCCATTGCGGTTTTCGATGAGGACAAGTTTCGCTGCCTGGCCGCGCGCCTTCTTGAACAGCCGCGCGTCAGGGATGTGTGGGTGGCATCTCACTTCCTCCCACTTCGGATTATCCAGCCTTAAAAACCGACTGATCGTGTCGATACTCTTGAATATCAGAGGTGAGGACCGCTTTGCTGCTGTAATATCCAAATGTGGCTTTGCCGGCCGGGGCGACAGAAACGCAAACCGCTTGATTCGATCAGCAGATAGAGGCCGTCCCGGTCGCTCAGATGGTAAGCTCGTCTTTGGGCATCGCATGCGACACCGGGGCTGGGTCGGCCGACATATGCTTACGCCGTCCCGGCATCCGAGGCTTCCGCTATCCGGCGCGCGGCTTCTGCGCCCAGCTTGGCTACGACATCCACCGGACGCAGCATCACGATCAGGTCCACCATCTTCCCCGCCGAATCGAAACGCACCAGATCGATGCCGAACAGCGTGTCCGCGCCAACGCGGGCGGTGAACTCCAGGGCGGTGCCCTCCGGGCCATCGAACCGACGGAGGTACTGGAAATCCTCGAAGATGCTGAACACCAACCGGAGTACGCCCACCAGCGCTTCCTTGCCGCGATAAGGGGCGAACTGGGCCGGATTGTGATAGGTCACATCGTCCACGACCAGCGCAGGCAGCGCATCCCAGTCGCGCTGGGTTACGATACGGTGCCACTCTTGGACAGCTTGTTCGGTGGTTGCATCAGTTGCCGCAGCAGGAGGCGAAATCTTGTTGGTCATGTCGGAAATCCTCGTTTTTGGATCAAGGTTGAGGGCGGGTAGACGAGCTCCGGCCCTCCGTTTCAGCCGTTGGCCACTACGACCAGCTTGCGGTTCACGAACTCCATGATCCCGGCCGTGCCGAGTTCTCGCCCGAAGCCGGAGCGCTTGATGCCGCCGAAGGGCAATTCGGGGCGCGAAGTTGTCGGTGTGTTGATGAACACCATCCCGGTCTCGATCCGCGAGGCGCGCGCGCGGGCGCGGGCGATGTTCTGCGCATAGATTGTGCCGCCGAGGCCGAATGGAATTGTTCGCCAGCGCCACGACCTCGTCGTCGTCCTCCACCACGAACAACTGGGCGACCGGACCGAAGAATTCTTGATAGAAGGCAGGATTGCTCGGCGAGACATCCGTCAGCACGGTCGGCTCGTAGAAAAAGCCCGGACGATCGGGGCGTTTCCCGCCGGTCAGCACCTTGGCGCCGTGGCGCACTGCTTCCTCGACCTGCGCGGCAAGACCTTCCAGACCTTCCCGGGAGGCAAGCGGCCCGAGCAGCGTTTGCGGATCCAGCGGATCGCCCATCGGCGCACCGGCCATTGCGCCAACAAACGCTTCCGTAAAGGCCTCGGCAATCCCGCGCTGGACGATGAAGCGCTTGGCCCCGGTGCAAATCTGCCCGGCATTGCCGAGGCGTCCGAAGATCCCGCCCTGTACCGCCGCTGCCAGATCGGCATCGTCGAGCACGACGAACACGTCGCTGCCGCCGAGTTCCATCGTCGCCTTCTTCAGCATTTCACCGGCACGTGCCGCGACCTTGCTGCCGGCGCCTTCCGAACCGGTGAGAGCAACGCCCTGGACACGGTCGTCGCCGATGAGTTCGGCGACCTTCGCCGCGGAGATGTAGAGGTTGGTCACGGCGCCTTCCGGCGCACCCGCCTGACGGACCAGATCCTCAAACAGCGCAGCGCACTGGGGCACGATGCTGGCGTGCTTGTAAAGCACCGGATTGCCCACCGCGATCGCCGGGGCGACGACGCGCACCAGCTGGTAGATGGGAAAATTCCACGGCTCGACCGCGACCAGCACGCCGACCGGATGAAACTCCACCCAGCCTTCGCCGACGTCGCTGGCGACGGGTTCGGGCGCGAGGATCGTCTCGGCATGGTCGGCATAATAGCGCGCAATGCCGGCACACAGATCGGCTTCCATCTGCCCCTGGGCAAGCGGCTTGCCCATTTCCTCGGCCATGGTCCGTGCGAGCAGGTCGCGATTGGCCGAGAGGACATCGGCGAGACGCCCCAGCACTGCGAGGCGTCGCCCGCGCTCTTCTCGGCTCCACGGAGACTGGAACAGGGCGTGCGCCGTTGCCAGGGCTGTTTCGACGTCGGCGTCCGAATGTTCGGCGAAGGTCCGTATTGTCTGCTCGGTGAACGGATTGAGGGTACGATACGCCATGTGCTTACCTTTCGACTGGGGAACGCGAGGGGGGGAAGCCGCGCCGGTTCAGCGACGGTAGCGCTCGGCGGGCTCGGCGTTGCTGAAGCCTTGCGCCAGGTTCATCCGGGCATGCTCGAACGCCGTCCAGCTTTCGGCATCGGGCACCGGCGGGATGGTGACGAGCTCGCGGCGATCGAAGCCGATCAGCGCGGCGTCGACGAGATCCTCGACATCCATCACGTCGGGCACCTTGCTGATATCGCCGCCCATCCGGTCGTAGATCTCGGTGCGCGTGGCGGCCGGCAGCACCGCCTGGACATAGATGCCCTTGTCGCCGACCTCGGCGTTGAGGCTCTGGGACATCGTCATCACATAGGATTTGGTCGCGGCGTAGATGCCGTGCGAATATTCGGGGAGGAGCGCCAGCGCCGAGGCGATGTTGACGATCGATCCGCTGCCGCGCGCCAGCATGCCGCCGAGCACCGCGGCGGTGAGGAGCGTCGGTGCCAGCGCGTTGAGCCGTAGCAGCGATTCGAGCGCAGCCGGATCGGCATGCGCCATACCGCCGGCCAGGCCGGCGCCGGCATTGTTGACGAGGATGTCGATCGGCGGATCGGCGCGCAGGCGGTCGGCCACGCGCTCCAGCTGCGCCGCATCGGTGAGGTCGGCGACAAGGACTTCGACTGGCACGTCATGCGCCGTTCGCAGTTCGTCGGCGAGTGCATTGAGGCGGTCGGCCGCGCGTGCAACGAGGACCAGGCCATGGCCGCGCGCAGCAAGGCGGCGGGCATAGATGGTACCGATGCCGCTGGAAGCGCCGGTGATAAGAGCAATTGTCATGATAGAGTACCTTGTTGTAGGCAGGATAGGGATCGGCCGGGTGCAGGCCCGCTATCCCGGAAGAGGCGCACCGCTTCCGGGAAGGTTAAGATGAAGTACGGGAGGATCCTTTCGGAGCCGGTCGAACCGTCAGCCGCGCGAGCGCATTTGCATCATCGGGAAATGTTCGTAGTGACCGACTCCGGCCTTTACGATCGGATCCTCGGCGGTTAGCGCCGCGATGTCGGCATCGTCTTCGATTTCCCAAATCGCGACGCCATAGGGGCCTGCGGGATCGGCGACGGGGCCGTGGGCGACGATATGGCCGGTCTTGCGCAGCGCGGTCTGCCAGTCGCCATGCTGCTGGAACAGCGCCTGTTCCGCCTCGGTGATGGTGGGGAGGAAGTCCGCGCGCGGCGGGATCCACTTGGTCAGATAAGCTTTCATTGGGACACTCCTTAAAGAGGGGTCAGGCCGCGGTGGCGACGCTCTTGAGGATCGAGCTTTCAAACATCTTCGGCGCGTAGCTCTGAAGGAAGAGGAACATACCGGTCATCTTACCAACAGGATTGCTGAACTTCGGATCCTTCGTGTCGATCAGCTTGCCGATCGCCTTGATCACGGCATCCGGCTGCTCAGCGGCATCAATGCCCTTCTGGGTCGCGACGTTCGCCTTGCGACGATATTCGTCGTAATCGGCGATGTCGCCGGCGACGGCCTTCACCGCGTTGGCGCCGAGGTTGGTCTTGAACCACACCGGCTCGACCATGCTGACTTTGATGTTAAAGTTGTGCAGTTCGAAGCGCAGCGACTTGAAATAGCCTTCCACGGCGTGCTTTGACGCGGTGTAGAAGGAGAGGTTGGGCGGCCCGATCAACGCCACGATCGAACTGACCGTGATGATCTGGCCCGAGCGCTGGCGGCGCAGATAGGGCAGCACGGCGTTGGTGGCCTTTACGGTGCCCCAGAAATTGGTCTCGAACTGCTGACGGGCGGCTTCGATCGGGGTTTCCTCAGCCAAGCCGGTCAGCATATACCCGGCATTGTTCACCAGCACGTCCAGCTTGTTTACGGTGGCGAACAGCTCCTTCGCGAACGCGTCGATGGAAGCGTCGTCACCGATGTCCAGACGCAACAGCTTGAACGGAAAACGGCCAGCATAACGCTCCGGCTCGCGGCTGGTGCCGATCACAGTGTGGCCTTGGTGGTGCAGCGTGTTTGCGAGCATCAGGCCAAAGCCCGAGGACGCGCCGGTAATCAGGATGGTCTTCTTCATTGCATTGGCTCCTGGCGCTAAACGCGCCGATCGATGGGATGTCCCCTATTTGCACGCGTCCCCCGGCCTTCGCACTAGCCGATCACGTCAACGTGAATGCTGAAGGCGCCAATCTTTCCTGTGGCGTTTGCTGCGGTCCGGGGCGGCTTGCGTTCGCGCGGAAACCGCCCGGTTTCCGTTACTTCCGGCCGCTCTCCTGAATTTGTCGATTCCCCTCGCCGACATAATATCCCATGCGGGTTTCGACGTTCATCGGGCCGGCATCCTGAATGACCTTGCCGAACACACCCATGCGCTGTTGGAGTCCGGGCCAGGTCACCGACTTCGTGAACTGGTGATAGGCTTCCAGCCGCTCTGCCTCGGTAGGAAGCGCGATGGCGTTGATGTGCTTCTTTGTCTCGATCAGGGCCGTCTTGTCGAACGTCGCCAACCGCATTGCCTGCTTTGCCACGAACTCGTCCAGTTCGGCATCGGGAAGCGTGCGGGTGACCCAACCGAAGCGTTCCGCGGTGCTCGCGTCATAATCGTCCGCGCTGAGGAACGCCTCCAGAGCGCGATCACGCCCCGCAAGCCGCACGAGATGATCGGGGCCGCCGCCGCCGGGGAACAGGCCGATCCCTACTTCGGGCTGGTTGAATATCGCTTTTTCCTTGCTGGCGTAGCGCAGATCGAATGCGAGCATGAGTTCGTCACCGCCGCCCTGGGCTCGGCCCCGGATCGATGCGACGGTCAGAAACGGTGCCTTTTCGATGTTGGAGATCAACTCCACCCAAAGCGGCTTGCCCGTCGCGCTCACCTGCCTGATGAAGCCGGGAAACTGGCCCATGTCGAAATGGTTGTAGAAGAAGCCGTCGACCGCGCTGGTGAACAGCACCACTTTCACGCGGTCGTCTTTCGAGAGATCCAGCACTGCCTGGTTCAGCGCCACCAAAGTTTCAGGAACGATGAAGTTCAACGGCGGGTTGGCATAGGATATCTCGCGAACCTCCGGCGAGATGGTCTTCACCGTGATGATGGTCTTTGCGGCCGGCGTAGCAGCAGAAGTCGCCTGTAGGGCCGGGGCGGACGCCTGCGCCGGCGTGCCGCCGTATAACAGCACAGTGGAAAGCAGCAGGGCTGCACGGATAGGCATTCTCATAGCAATCTCCTGAAGGTTGAGCCTTCGGATATGCAACTCGTGCCGCAAGGAAACATTGGCGGATCACGTCAATCTTCATGCTGAACGCGCCATTGCGACATCAATGAAATTTGGCGCGATTCGTTATTGAAGTGGCGTCTTGTGCCAAATAAACCCATTGCATGGCTGCTTCTCAGAAATCCGTCGTCCGCAGGTCCAATTCGATGCTCGACTATGCGATCTGGCCGGGCTGGCGTCTGTTGATGCACGATGCCGGACTGGAAACGGCCCCGGTATTGCGACGCGCCGACCTGCCGGGAGACCTGTTCGCTCGCGATCATCTAAAGATCAGCCCACAGGCATTCTTCGACTTGTGGATGGCGATCGAGGCGGAAGCCCGATCTCTGGACGCGGATTTGCCTGCACCGTTGCGGATCGCCCAGGTGATGACCAGCGACTGGTTCGATCCCGAGTTGTTCGTTACACTGTGCAGTGCCAATCTGGGCGCGGCTCTCGAGCGACTGGGCAAATACGTACGCCTCATCGCGCCGATGAGGATCCAATTGGATCGCGTGGGTGCACGCACAGTCGTGACAATCAATTTCCTCGATCAGACCATGGTTCCCCCCGCCGTGTTCCTCGCCTTCAAGCTGGTCTTTTTCGTGCAGCTTGGTCGGCTTGCAACGCGCACGCCGATGATACCGCTCAACGTCAATTTTCCTGAATCGGCCGATATCCCTGATGCTGACGCTGCTCTCTATAAACAGTTCTTCGGCGTGCCTGTGGGCCGCGGGGCACAGGCACAACCTGTGTTCTCGACAGAAGATATGGATCGACCTTTCCTCACCGAGAACCACAAGATCTGGGCGTTCTTCGAGCCGTCGCTGCGCCAGCGCCTATCCGACCTCGACCGCACGGCAAACATGGTGGAACGGTTCCGCAGTGCATTAATCGAGGCGCTACCGGCCGGAGGCGTGGCGATGCATTCGGTCGCAAAGCGGCTCGGCGTTGGCACGCGCACCCTGCAACGCAGGTTGCAAGAGGAGGGGACCTCATTCCAACTCACCCTGGATGCCGTGCGCGCGGCGCTGGCGGACCACTATCTGCGCAGGACAGCGATGACGAGCGCGGAAATCGCGTTGCTGCTTGGCTTCGAAGACGCTAATTCGTTCCTGCGCGCATTCCGGATTTGGACGGGAACGACACCACAGGCATTGCGCCGCGAAGCCATAGCATGAGTCACAGGGAGGCGTTTATCCGCTGACGCTGGGCTCCGTTACAAAACCTTGACAACAACTTTTCCTTTGGCCCGCACGGTTTCGACATAGGCAAGGGCTTCCTCCGTCTGCGCGAAGGGGAAGACCTTGTCGACGACAGTGCGTATCACACCGTCATCGATCAACTTGGTGATTTGCGCCAGTTGCGACCCTTCCGCGCGCATGAACAGGAACGCATAATCGACGTCACGGCGCTTTGCCGCTTTCACGATGCTCCGGCTCAACATCCGCATCACGAAACGCAGAAACGGGTTCAGCCCAAGGGACTTGGCAAAGGGAACGTCCGGCGGACCGGAGATGGAGATCAGCTTGCCGCCCTGTCCCAGTATTTTCAATGATTTGGCCAGTGTCGCCGCATCCTGGCTGTTGAGCACCAGGTCGTAGCCGGACAGCAATTGTTCAAAATCCTGCGTCTTGTAATCGATCACCACATCCGCGCCGAGGCTCTTGACCAGTTCGGAATTGACCGCGCTGGTGGTGGTGGCGACGGTCGCGCCGAGATGCTTGGCAAGCTGGATGGCAAAGGTGCCGACACCGCCCGAACCGGCCTGGATAAACACCTTCTGGCCGGGCTTAACATTGCCTACCTCGACCAGAGCCTGCCAGGCGGTCAGGCCCACAAGCGGGATCGACGCAGCCTCTTCCATCGACAGGCTTGCTGGCTTCAGCGCAAGGTCCGCGGCGTCCACCGCGATCATTTCGGCAAAGGTGCCGGCTCTGCCGTCGCGCGGGCGCGCATAGACCTCGTCGCCTGCCTTGAACTGCCGCACATTGGAACCCGTGCGGATCACCGTTCCGGCCAGATCATGCCCCAGAATGAAGGGCGGGCGATAGGGTAGGAAGAGCTTGAATTCGCCATTGCGGATCTTGGAATCGAGAAGGTTGATCGCGGCGGCATGGATGCGAACAAGAACATCGTCGGCGCCGATATCGGGATCAGGCATGCCGCACAGACGCACCGGGCCATTCTTCTTGTACTTGTCGACGACAAAGGCTTTCACGTGCGGTCTCCGGCGTTTGAATGTGTCAGTCAATCGGCGAGAAAAGCCAAGGCTTTCGAGACGAACTTGCCATGGTATTGGAAGATGCCGCCATGGCCGGCATCAGGGTAGATCACCAGTTCGGCATTGGGAATGCGCTGGGCCAGGTCGAGGCTGTTCGCGGTGGGCACCATGATGTCGTTGTCTCCGTTGGCGACGAGGACCGGAATAGTGATGCGCGAGAGATCTTGCGGGACCTGCCGTCCCCAGGCCTTGATCGCGGCAAGTTGGCGCAAGAAAGCGCGCGGGCTCGGACCTTTGTCTCTATCTGCCTTGCGTTCTTGCAATCGGGCGAGGAAGTCCTTGGCCGCGCGGCGGCCATGGGCGGTGCCCGTGAAGAACAAATAGGTCTTTGGATCGCGCGCGCTCAGCACACCCTTAATGATCAGCGGCCAGGAGATAGCGCCGACACGGTCAATGCCCGCGCCACCGGCAGGGCCGGTGCCGGTGAGGATCAGCTTGCGTACCAGAGTGGGCGCGTTCAGCACGACATCCTGGGCCACGAAGCCCCCCAGCGAAAAGCCAAGCAGATCGACCTTGGCAAAGCCAAGCGCGGCGATGACGGCCTGAACGTCGCGCGCCATTTCACCGACCGTCACCGGGGCCGACCCGCCTGAAAGACCAATCCCGCGATAGTCGAGCGCGATCACGTGGCGCGAGGCGGCAAGTCCATCGACAATCCGGGGGTCGAAATTGTCCAGCACGGCCCCCCAGTGATTGAGCAGCACCAGCGGCGTCTCCCCGCGCGGGCCTAGTTCGCGGTAGGCGAACCGGATCTTGCCCACCGTCACGAAGCGGGTGGGCGCGTCGCGATAGGAGCTTGACGATATGTTGGCGTTGGGTGCGTTGGTCATGATGGGCCTGCTTTGCCCGCGCGCGGGCCGGTGGAAAGAACGGGTCTCTCAGGCGATATTGAACTGCTTGCGCAGGGTGCGATCGAAAAGTGCGCGCGGCAAAAAGCGCCGGGCAAAGGCTGTCTGTCTTGCCTCCTTGCCCGAAGGATAGCGCAATTGCGGCTTGCGCGCCTGTGCCGCGGCGACAATGGTTCCCGCTACTGCCTCCGCTGTGTCGCCGCTCGCCATGGCCGCGTTGAACGCGGCCTGATAGCGGGCAAAGGTCTCGGCGTAGTCCGCGACGGGCCGGTCGCCGCGCGGCGAATTGTCTTCGATGGACGTCTTCGTTGCCCATGGTTCGATCACGGCGACGCGAACGCCGAAAGGTCGCACTTCATGGTCGAGCGATTCCGAGTAGCCTTCGATCGCGTGCTTGCTGGCCGTGTAATGAGCGCCGAAGGGGCCGGGAATCAGCCCCACGACCGAGCCGATATTCAGAATCCGCCCACTGCCTTGGCGGCGCATGATCGGAAGGACCGCGTTTGTCACTCGGACAACGCCCAGATAATTGGTGTCGAACAAGGCGCGCACCTGCTCGATCGAACTCTCCTCTGCCGCGCCGGAAATTGCATAACCTGCGTTGTTGACCAGAAGGTCGATGCGGCCCAGTTCGGTCTGTGCCAACTCGACGGCGGCGGCAACCGAAGCGTCCGATGTCACGTCGCACGCGATCATTCGAATGCCATTACGAATCTCGCCCGGCGCCGCCTTGCGACTGGTGCCGATCACCCGGTAGCCTGCATGGCTGAGCGCCAATGCCGCCGCTTTGCCGATGCCGCTGGAGGCGCCGGTCACGAATGCTGTTTTCGATGCTTTGGATGCGGAGGTCGCCATGGGCATGTTCTCGATCTGGCGTGCGGCATCGGCCGCACGGTGGTTGACGGTGGGGGGGCGGATCGGGGACCGTGCCGCAGCACGGCCCCCGCTGGCTCAGGTGCCGGGCGCTTGGGTGAGGCGGGGATAATCCGTGTAACCTGCGGCGCCACCGCCATAGAGCGTCGTGGGATCGATCTCGGCTAGCGGCGCGCTGCTGCGCAGCCGTTCCACGAAATCCGGGTTGGCGATGAACGGACGTCCAAAAGCGATCAGGTCGGCCTTGCCCTCAGACAGGTGTGCGGTCGCAAGGCCCAGATCATAGCCATTGTTGGCAATGTAAGTCTTGGAGAAGCGGCGGCGCAGCGACCCGTAATCAAAGGGAGCGATGTCGCGCGGCCCACCCGTTGCGCCTTCGACGACATGGATATAGGCGATGCCGAGCGCTTCAAGCTGATCGACGATATAATCATACTGCGCTTGGGGATCGCTGCAGGCGATGCCATTGGCGGGCGACACCGGTGAAATCCGGATGCCAGTGCGATCAGGCCCGATTTCCTGTGCCACCGCAGCCGTGACTTCCAGCATCAGCCGTGCGCGGTTTTCCACCGAGCCACCATAGGCATCGGTGCGGATATTGGCGCCGTCCTTGGCGAACTGTTCGAGCAGATAGCCATTGGCGCCGTGAACCTCGACCCCGTCGAAACCCGCCGCGATCGCGTTGGAAGCGGCCTGACGGAAGTCGTCGACGATGCCAGCCAGTTCATCGATCTCCAGCGCGCGTGGCTGGGAAACATCGACAAAGGCATTGTTTACGAAGGTTTTGGTATCGGCACGGATGGCTGAAGGTGCGACGGGCTGGCCGCCATCGGGCTGGAGGTCGACATGGCTGACCCGGCCGACATGCCAGAGCTGGAGGACCATGCGGCCACCCTTTGCGTGCACCGCAGCGGTCACCTTGCGCCAGCCTTCGATCTGATCGCGGGTGTAGATGCCGGGCGTGTCCTGATAGCCTTGCGCTTGCTGCGATACCTGGGTTGCCTCGGCGATGACCAGTCCGGCCGAAGCGCGCTGGGCGTAATATTCGGCGGTCAGGTCACCGGGCACCAGACCAGGACCGGCACGGTTGCGGGTGAGCGGCGCCATCACGATCCGGTTCGAAAGCTGGATGGCGCCGAGAGTGTAGGGTTCGAAAAGCATATTGCTGGTCATGAAGCACCTGTGATGTGGTCGTTTTTGCGACAAAGGCTTGGGAATGACGTGGTGCTCAGGCGTGCGTGCGATAGCGCTTGGCGGGCAGGGCGTTGACGATGTTGCCGATCATGACCCCGGTTTCCTGGCGCAGGCGTGAGGCAAGGGCCTCCATCCGCGCCGCGTCGCGCGCCACCAGCACGAGGTCATGCCCGCGGCGGGCAAACCGTTCGGCATAGGTGGCGCCAATGCCGGTGGAGGCGCCAGTGATAAGAGCTGCAGGAATTTGCGTCATCGGATTGCTCTTTCTGTCGGGGGGTCTTATATTCATGATCATCGTCATGATTGCTTAAATATGATGATGATCATCTAAATGTCAACGGTGCGCGCGGAGAAATTTGAACATGAAGGTCAGCCGAGAGCAGATGGCGGAAAACCGACGCCGGATTCTGGATGTCGCCAGCGCCTTGTTTAAGGAAAAGGGTTTTGAGGCGGTCAGCGTCGCAGAGGTGATGAAGGCGGCAGGCCTAACCCATGGTGGCTTTTACGGGCATTTCCGATCGAAGGACGATCTGGTTGCGCAGGCGCTTGGGCACGCGCTCGCAGCGGACAGTTTCGAGGACGGCGCGTTCAGCGACTTTGTCCGGGCCTATCTGGCCCCCCGACACCGGGATAATCCGGGCGGCGGTTGCCCGACGGCCGGCCTCGCTGCTGCCATTCGCCACCAGACGCCTGCTGCGAAAGCCGCTATGACAGAAGGGTTGCGCACGCAAATCGAGCGCATCGAACAGGCGCTTCCGGCTTTGCCCGTTGCCGACAAGCGCAGCGCTGCAATCGGAAGCTGGGCAGCGATGGTCGGGGCGGTCATTCTGGCGCGGGCGGTCGATGACCCACAACTGTCGGACGAAGTGCTTGCGCAAACGCGCGCATGGATCGACGCTGCGGTCGGTTAAATAGGGGCCTGCCGCCGATATCAGAACCGGCTCGACGCTGGTCCGCTGGCTTTTGAGTCCTTGGGCCGCGGCTGGGGCAACTTCGGCGCCTCTGAATTCATTCCTCGCCTATCGGGAGCAATGCGAGGTTGAGGAGGGGCTGCGTCGGCGGATTTGAGGTCGCTATGGGTACAAGGAAATGGCTATCGTTCGTGAATGGTCGTCGTCATGCGTGGGCGTCTTATTTGATGAATATGAGACAAACTTCCAAGATCGAATATAAAATATTGAATAATATGCATTATTTTTAATTTTCTGGCTTTCAAATTCCACTATAATGTGGTTTCCCTGTCCAAGGCTGTGTTCGGACAGGCTTCCTATGCCGTCACGCCCAAGATTAAGGCCACCGTCGGGGGACGCTATTCGTGGGATTCGGTGACTCGCACCGGATCGAACGATCTGCGCTGCGATATCGCCGTGATACCCTCGTTTCTCTATGGCGCATTGGGCTGTGCCGGTACGCCGCCGGTGCAGAATACGCCCGCCAATGGTCGGCAAACGGCCTCCAAGTTCACCTATCGTCTGGGGCTGGACTGGGACGTCACGCCGCAGAACATGCTCTATGCCAAATTCGATACCGGCTATAAGCCGGGCGGCTTCAGCACCGATCCCACCAATCCGAACAACCAGTTTGGCCCGGAAACGGTACAGTCGTTTGAATTCGGATCGAAAAACCGGTTCTTCGATGGGCGGCTGACCTTCAATGCCGATGTGTTCTATCAGGTGCTCGACGGATTTCAGGCCACATTGCCGCGCAGTCTGGGGGCCGGAACGATCAATGCGGGCAAGACCAACACTTATGGCGCCGAAATCTTCGCCCGCGCGGCGCTGACCTCCTCCACCCGTATCGACATCAGCAACAACCGCCTGCCCAATGCGCCCGATGTGGTTCTTGCCGGGGGTATCGATCAGGACATTCCTTTGGGCCATGGCAAGGTGACGCTGCGGCTCGATGGGCGCTATTCGTCGCAGGTCTATTTCGATTTCGTCAACCGGGCCGACACGCGCGCACCCGCGGTTGCGGTCGGCAATTTCACCATCGGTTATGAACAGGGGCCATGGCGGGTTCAGGCCTTTGCCAAGAATTTCACTGATGCTCTGGTTTATGCGCGCATCAACCGCACCAGCCTGATCACCGCCCAGACATGGCAGTTTCAGGCGCCCCGCACTCTGGGCGTACATTGCACCTATCGCTTTTGAATCCATTGCGGGTGCGATGGCTTTTCGCCCCCGCCTTTATCGGAAAGGCTTGCGGCCTTTGCATGGACCATGGTCAGGCGCGCCCTCGCGCCGTCAGATTGCCTCTGGAATGGGCAATGGGGGGATTCTGCCCATTGCGGACCTCATTCAATACGTGCGTGATGCAACCTTGCACGGAGGCGGTCGTCAATTCCGCTGAGCATGGGGTCTGATCATGAATCAACAAGGGGATGTGACGCTTGCGAAGAGTTTGGGCGGCTTTCAATTGTGGGGCATTGCCGTTGGACTGGTGATCTCGGGTGAATATTTCGGCTGGAGCTATGGCTGGGCAACAGCTGGAACGCTTGGGTTTCTGGTTACGACGATCTTCATCGCGGCCATGTATGCGGCCTTCATTTTCAGCTTCACCGAACTGACCACGGCCATTCCGCATTCGGGCGGTCCCTTTGCCTATAGCCGTGAGGCGTTCGGTCCCTTGGCCGGGACGGTTGCAGGCATGGCCACGCTGATCGAATTCGTCTTTGCGCCGCCCGCCATTGCGCTGGCGATCGGCGCCTATCTCAATGTACAATTCCCCGCGCTTCCCCCCAAACTGGCCGCGCTGGGGGCCTATATTCTCTTCATGGCGCTCAATATTGTCGGCGTGCGGATCGCGGCAACCTTTGAGCTGATCATTACCTTGCTGGCCGTGGGGGAATTGCTGGTGTTCATGGGCGTGGTCGCGCCGGCCTTCGAATGGCGCAATTTTGCCGCCGCAGGATGGGGCGGGCATGGCAGCTTTGCCATCACTTCGCTGTTTGGCATTGTGGCCGCGGCGCCGTTTGCTATCTGGTTTTTTCTGGCGATCGAAGGCGTGGCCATGGCGGCGGAAGAAGCGCGCGATCCGCATCGGACCATTCCGATTGCCTATATCACCGGCATCGTCACGCTCACGCTGCTGGCCTTTGGCGTCATGCTCTTTGCTGGCGGATCGGGCGATTGGCGCAGCCTGTCCAATCTGAATGATCCTTTGCCGCAGGCGATGATCCGGGTTGTCGGGCAATCGAGTTCGTGGCTGCATATGCTGGTGTGGCTGGGTCTGTTCGGGCTCATCGCCTCGTTTCACGGCATCATCATGGGCTATTCGCGCCAAATCTTCGCCTTGGGGCGGGCAGGCTATCTGCCCCGCTATTTCGCGCGGCTTCATCCGCGTTTCCGCACGCCGCATATTGCGGTTCTGGCGGGCGGATTTGTGGGCATTGCCGCCATCTTCAGCGACAATCTGATCACTATCGCCGGGGCATCGCTCACCGCCAGCATCGTGACTGTGGCAGCATTCGGGGCGCTGACGATCTATATCATGAGCCTGGCCAGCCTGTTTCGCCTGCGCCGTAGCCATCCCGCCATGGAGCGCCCCTATCGCGCGCCTTTATACCCGTTTCTGCCCGCCATCGCCTTGATATTGGCGTTGATTGCGACGACCTCGATGATCATCTTCAACCCGGTCATCTTCGCGATCTTTGTGGCAATCATGGGCGTGGGGGTTTCCGGCTCGGTCTGGTTCCGCCACCGCCATGCCCGGATTTCCGTGGGATCTTCGCAGGCAGCCTGATGGCGCGCAAGACGCCATCAGGCTGCGAGGAGGCGGTTTCATGCCGCCTGCGCGGGGTTGCGATAGCGTTCGTGCAGGAAATGGATGATTTCGCTGCGCGCATGGGCGTAATTGGGCAGGTCGATGACCGATAGGCGATCACGCGGGCGGGGCAGGTCAACGGCAAGATCCTGGCCGATGCGGGCGGCCGGGCCGTTGGTCATCATCACCACGCGGTCGGACAAGAGCACCGCCTCGTCCACATCATGGGTGATCATCAGCACGGTGTTGTTGAGCCGCGCCTGAAGTTCCATCACCACATCCTGCAAGGCGGCACGGGTCAGCGCGTCGAGCGCGCCAAACGGCTCGTCCATCAGCAACACGCGCGGTTGCATGGCAATGGCGCGGGCAATGCCGACGCGCTGCTTCATGCCGCCGCTGATCTCGCCGGGGCGCTTTTTGGCCGCATGGCCCATCTGCACCAGTTCCAGATTATGCTGGACCCAATCCTTCTGCTCGGCCTTGCTTTTGCCGTTGGCGGTCTTGGACACGGCCAAGGCGACATTCTCCTCCACCGTCAGCCAAGGCAGCAGCGAGTGGTCCTGAAACACCACCGCGCGATCCGGGCCGGGGCGGTCGATGACATCGCCATCAAGGAAGATCACCCCCCGCGTCGGCCTGTTCAGCCCGGCCACGGCATTGAGCAGAGTGGATTTGCCGCAACCCGAATGACCGATCAGCGCGACGAACTGGCCCTTTTCGATGTTCAGGTCGATGCGGTCGAGCGCGCAGAACAGGCCGTTCTTGGTGGGGAATTCGACGGTCACGCCTTCGAGAGCGAGATAAGAACGTTGCTTCATGATAGTGATCCTTATCCGTTGCGGGCGATCAGGCGGCCAATGGCGCCAACGATGCGATCAAGCGCGAAACCGACCATGCCGATCCAGACCAGCGCGACGATCGTGTCCGAAAGGAGCGAGCTGTTATAGCTGTCCCAGATGAAGAAGCCGATGCCGGTGCCGCCCTGAACCATCTCGGCCGCCACAATGGCCAGCCAGCTCATGCCCACGCCGATGCGCAGCCCGGTGAACATATGCGGCACGCAGGCGGGCAGGACGATGCGCACGAAATATTCCATCGGGTTGAGCGCCAGCACCTTGGCCACATTGCGATATTGCTGGGGGATGTTCTGAACGCCCACAGCGGTGTTCATGATGATCGGCCAGATCGCCGTGATGAAGATCAGGAAGATCGCGGAAGGTTGGGCCTGCTGGAAAATCGCAAGACTGATGGGCAGCCATGCCAGCGGCGGCACGGTGCGCAGCACCTGAAACAGCGGATCGAGCGCGCGGAAGGCATATTTGTTGGTGCCCACCAGCATGCCAAGAGCAACCCCGACAATCGCCGCCAGCGTATAGCCTTTCAGCACGCGGCCCAGAGATTTCATAATATGGGCGCCGATGCCCACATCGCCGCCATCCTGAATTTCGGGCATGATGCCGTGGAATTCGACGCCCTTGAGCGGATGCATGATCACTTCATGCGATTCCTCCCAGACCTTGGACGGGCTGGGCAGCGCGGAATCCGGGCCGCAGGCCAGCGTCCAGAAAGCCAGCAGGAACGCCAGCATGAAGGCCGTGGGCAGCACCGCCGAAGCAAATTTTTGCGCAGCGACCGCGGCAGGATGGGTGGGCTTGGGCATGGGTGGGAAAAACCTGCGGGCAATGGCCGTTTCGGGATAAGGCAGGATTACCGCTTCGCCCGTTGTCGAAACGGGTGGGGGGCTGGTTATGTCGGGCTTGCTGGCCATGGACTGTCTCCCTTAAACGCGCTTGATGGCGAGGCTCTTGAGATAGGCTTCCGGGTGGCCGGGATCGAAAGTCTTGCCGTCGAAGAACTTTTCCACGCCCCGGCTGTCCGAAGGCGGCACGGGAACCCCGCCCACCTTGGCGGCCGCCGCGCGCCAGATGTCGGCCCTGTTGACCTTTGCGATGGCCGCGCCCTTGTTCAGGTTCATCGGCAATTTGCCCCAGCGCTGCTCCTCGGTCAGGAACCACATGTCATGGCTCTTGAAGGGGAAGGAGGCGTTGTTGGCGAAGAACTTCATCTTGTATGGCGCGTTGCCCTGCGTGCGGCCATCGCCGAAATCGAAATTGCCCTGAAGGCGGCTTGCAATATCGCCCACCGGAACCTTGAGGTAGTCGCGGCCCGAGATCATCATGGCCAGACGGCTGATATTGGCGGGATTATCGGCCCATTTCTGGGCTTCGATGATCGCGGCGGTGATGGCGATGGCGGCGTTGGGATGGGCTGCCACCCAGTCGCTGCGCATCGAAAAGCTCTTTTCCGGGTGGTTCATCCACATTTGGCCGGTCGAAACGGCGGTATAGCCCAGCTTCTGATCCACCAATTGCGCGTTCCACGGTTCGCCCACGCAAAAGGCGTCCATCGTGTCGGCCTTCATGTTGGCCACCATCTGGGGCGGCGGCACGGTGATGAGGTCGATGTCCTTATCCGGGTCGATCCCGCCCGCGGCCAGCCAGTAACGGATCCATAGGTCATGCGTGCCGCCGGGGAAAGTCATGGCCATGGTGATCTTCTTGCCGCCCGCCTTCTTCTGGGCGATCACGCCCTTCATCTTGGCTGCGTTAAGGTCGGCCTTGGCGGCCATATAGGCCTTGTCCACGCTGATTGCCTGACCATTGACGTTCAGGCGGGCAAGGATGCTCATCGGCGTGGCCTTGGCCTGAACCCCCAGCGTCAGGAAATAGGCCATCGGGGTGAGCAGATGCGCGCCGTCAATGCCGCCGCCCCCGCCGCCCAGCACCAGATTGTCACGCGTCGCGCCCCAGCTTGCCTGCTTGGCCAGCGTCACATCGGGCATGCCATATTTGGCGAACAGGCCCAGTTCCTTGGCCACGATCAGCGGCGCTGCGTCGGTCAGCGCGATAAAGCCCAGCTTGGCGCCTTTGACTTCAGGCGGGCCTGCTGCGGCCATGGCCTTAGCGGCAAAAAGCGTTTCGCCGGCAGCGGCCGCGGCAAGACCGGCCCCGGTCTTGAGCAGGCGGCGGCGGCTGATAGTGGTGAAGTCGTCGTCTTTTGCCATTGTCCCGTTCCCCTTGTTTGCACGATCCAGTGTTTATTCAGCCAGTTTTGACGAGGCAGGGCATTGCGGGCGCAATTTATCGTCGCGGAAATCGCTGCTTGCGCAGGATCTCAGCGTCGAAAGAGCTAAAAACGCAAAAAACCGCCTCGATCTGATTTCCACTTTGGAAATAGATCGGGCGGCGCCATTGCCACAAAACTGCTGCTATTCCGTTTTTGGAAAGACCCGTCCTTGGGCCATTCCCGAAATGCGAGTGAAAATTAATTCTGTATTGGGCGATTCCGCAAGCATCTATTGCGGTGCAGCATAAGAATTACGCCATTTGGCGTACATATGCGCGGATGGTGGGGCGCGGTTGATGTCTGTCATTTGCAGGTTTTGTATTTACTTCAATTGCTTCCGCCGTGCCCCCCGCAATCATCCCTGCTGCCCCGTCAGCAGCTTTTCCAGCAAGCGCGAGAGCTGCTCCCTTTCCCCGTCATCCAAGACGGCCAGCGCCGCCTGCTGGTTGGCGACATGGGCGCCCACCGCCCGATCTATCAGCGCCAGCCCCTCGGCGGTCAGCGCGACCAGGGTGCCGCGCTTGTCGGCCGGATTGGGTCGGCGGGTCACAAGTCCTGCCTTTTCCAGCCGGTCGATCCGGTTGGTCATGCTGCCCGATGAAATCATGGCGGCCTCATAGAGGTCGGTCGGGGTCAGGGCATGGGGCGCGCCGCTGCGGCGCAGGGTGGCCAGCACGTCGAACTCGCCCGGTTGCAGGCCAAAACCGGCAAAGACCGGATTGAGCCGGTCGCGAGCGATGACCAGCGCGGCCTCTCCCAGCCGGCCCAGCAGCACCATGGCGTTCGTATCGAGATCGGGCCTTTCGCGGGCCCATTGGTCGGCGGCTTTGCTGGCACGGTCCATGGCGATCACCTATCTTGACGTCGAGATAAATATCTCTACATCGAGATATATCGAACCCATGCGCGCCCGGCAAGGCCCGCGCAAAGGAGCCCTTCATGACCCGTTCCCGCCCCGGCTGGATATTTCCGGCCGCGATCCTGCTTGTCGGGATCAATCTGCGTCCCTCCATGGCGGTTATCGGCCCGCTGCTCGACAGGCTGCAACAGGACACCGGCCTGTCGGACGCCGGGGCCGGCCTGCTCACGACACTGCCTGTCGCCTTGATTGGGGCGATCCTGCTGGGCGCGGGGCGGATGCGTGTTCTATTGGGCGAGAGGGGTGGGATCGCTTTGGGGTTGGCCCTCATTCTGATCAGTGATGCGGGGCGCGGCCTGTGGCCCGGCGCGCATGTCCTGCTGGCCACCGCCCTGTCCGGCGGCATCGGCATCGCCTTGGTTCAGGCGCTGATGCCTGCGGTCATCCGTCATCGTGGCGGGCGGCGCACAGCGGGTCTGATGGGGCTTTATTCGACAGCGATCATGGGCGGGGCGCTCATGTCCGGCATGGTCGGACCGTGGCTGGCGCAGGCATGGGGATGGCCGGTGGCGCTGGGCCTATGGGCGGGGCCTGCTCTGGCCGGATTGCTGGCATGGCGCGGCGTGGCGGAACCGAGGGCGGCGGCAATCTCGCGCGCGCCATCGAGGCTGCACCTTTCCCGTTCGCTGCGTGCCTGGCTGCTGCTGGCGTTCTTTGGATTGGGGACGGGCGCCTACACGCTGGTGCTGGCGTGGTTGCCGTCGTTTTACACGCGATTGGGCTGGTCCGCGCAAGGGGCGGGCGGGCTGTTGGGGGCGGTAACCTTTGCCGAAGTGATGGCGGGGCTGGCGGTGTCCTTTTGGATCGACTGCGCGCATGATCGGCGCCCGGCGCTTTTCTGTGCGATTGCCGCGCTCTTGCTGGGGATGCTGTGTCTGGCTCTGGCGCCGCTGGGGCTGGCATGGCCGGCGGCGGTGCTGGCCGGATTGGGCATCGGCGCGCTGTTCCCGCTCTCGCTGATCGTGGCGATGGACCATGGCGAAGGGTCGGACGAGGCTGCCGCCATCGCCGCTTTCGTGCAGGGCGGGGGATATGTTCTGGCCGCCTTGCTGCCGCTGCTGGCTGGGTTTTTGCGCCAGAATCTGGCCGATCTTGCCCCGGTCTGGTGGCTGATGGCGCTGCTCTGTCTCGTTCTGTGGCTGATCGCCGTGAGCCTGCGCCCGGGCGACCGTATTGGGCCTTCCGTCTGATCGATGTTATGCAGGCCTTTAATCTGTGCTTCAGTCGGGGCCTTCTTCCGCCGCCAAAGCCTCTCCGCCCGCCAGCGCCACCCCCGTGCATTGCGCCGCGCGCGCGCGTGACAGGATGCGGGCTATTTCGTCGGCTGCCTCGGCAATCGACCGGCCGTGGGGCGGGCGAATATTGGAAATGCAATTGCGCTCGCTGTCCAGCCTGCCGCGCCGGGGTGCCCAGGTGAGATAGGCGCTCAGACTGTCGGCGGCGGACAGGCCGGGCCTTTCGCCGATCAGCACCACGACCATCTGCGCGTCCATCGCCTCGCCGATCTCATCGCCCAGCGCCACGCGGGCCTGATGGGCAATTACCATCGGGCCGATCCGCCAGTCGTGCCTCAGTCGCTCGACCATCGCCATAGCCAGCGCCGCGCCATGGGCCATAGTGGCCGTGGCCGACAATCCATCGGCGATCACGATGGCCAGTTGCGCCTGATCCATTTGCAAACTTGCGGCATCCTCGGGCTGCAATTGCCGCCCCAGATCCGGGCGCAGCAGATAGGTCGCGCGGTCGGGCGCCGCGCTATGCACGCTGATGGAGGGCCAGCCCGCCAGCCCTTGCTCCACCGCGCCGGGGGCCAGCGCATCATGCACCGCATCGCGGGCCCGCGCATGCGCCAATTGAAATTCCAGCATCGCACCGGTCGGCACCGAAGATCCCACCCGTCCGATGGCAACGCGCGCATTGGTGAAAGCGCTTAGCCGCTGGCGCAGAGGCGTAATATCTGGGAGATCAGCCACAAAGTCCTCCCAGCGCCGGAACGCCCCGGACCGAGGCCATAAACGGATCGCCGCGCAGCAGTTTCCCGCCAGGATCGGTCAGGCCCATCCTTTCCAGCCATGCGGCAAATTCAGGCGCAGGCGCCAGACCCAGCACCGAGCGCAGATAGAGCGCATCGTGGAAACTGGTCGATTGATAGCCCAGCATCACATCGTCGGCGCCGGGCACGCCCATGATGAAGCTGACCCCGGCCACGCCCAGCATGGTGGCAATCGTGTCCATATCATCCTGATCAGCCTCGGCATGGTTGGTGTAGCAAATGTCCAGCCCCATCGGCAGGCCCAGCAATTTGCCGCAGAAATGATCCTCCAATGCGGCGCGCAGGATCTGTTTGCCGTCATAGAGATATTCCGGCCCGATAAAGCCCACCACCGAATTTACCAGCAAGGGCGAATAGCGCCGCGCCACCGCATAGGCCCGGCATTCCAGCGTCTGTTGATCCACGCCGTGATGCGCGTTCGATGACAGGCACGATCCCTGTCCGGTTTCGAAATACATCACATTCTGGCCCACTGTGCCGCGCGCCAGCGCCTGTGTTGCGGCATGGGCTTCGTCCAGCAGCGCCAGCGAAATGCCAAAGCCGCGATTGGCCGCCTGCGTCCCGGCAATCGACTGAAAGCATAGATCGACCGGCGCACCCGCCCCGATCAGCGCCAGCGTATTGGTCACATGCGTCAGCACGCAGGTCTGGGTCGGCATGTCCATCCCCATCCGCAGATCGTCGAGCAGTGTGAGCAGGCGGGCGATGGTGGGCAGATCGTCGGTGGCCGGATTGATGCCGATCACCGCATCGCCCGATCCCATCAGCAGGCCATCGAGAATGGAGGCCGCCACGCCTTGGGGATCGTCGGTGGGATGATTGGGCTGCAATCGTGTGGAAAGCCGCCCGCGCAGGCCGATCGTGTTGCGAAAGCGGGTGATGTTCTCGATCTTGCGCGCGGCGATGACCAGATCCTGATTGCGCATCAGCTTCGACACCGCTGCCGCCATTTCCGGCGTGATCCCGCCTGCGGCCGAGGCGAGGGCCGCCCCGTCGGTCGCATCGTCGAGCAGCCATTCGCGACAAGCCCCCACCGTCAGATGGGCAATCGCGGCGAAAGCGTCGCGGTCATGGCTGTCGATAATCAGCCTTGTCACCTCATCCTGTTCGTATGGCACCAGTTGATCTTCGAGAAAGAGCCCCAGCGGCAGGTCGGCCAGCAGCCAGCGCGCGGCCACCCGCTGTTGCGCACTGGCCGCCGCGATGCCGGCCAGTGCGTCGCCAGAGCGCGCCGGTGACGCGCAGGCCATGACTTCGGCCAGGTTGTCAAAGCTATAGCGCGTTCCGGCCAGATCAATGCGATAAGCGCTCAAACTGGATCTCCCTACATCGACCGGCAATATGGGACTTATCGAGAGGCAGGCCGCCAATCCGTAACGATAACATGCCGATGATGCCGGAATGGGTTCCCCTTGTCAGTCCCTGTTTTCCATTCAGCAGCATGGAGGTTTTCAGGCAAGATGTCGGCGGGCGCGCAATGCCCCGGCCCGCACCAGCTCCCCGGCCAGAACCAGCGCTTCCTCGCGCGAAACGGCCTTTGATCACCGGATCAGCAGTTGCAGCCCCCGCTCGGCCGCCGTCACGGCAATGACGGCAATGGCGCCGCTGATGAACATGCTCTCCACATCGAAATGGATGAGGCCGATGCGCGCAATCGCCGCCTCTTTGGGGCGCAGCGCCATGGGATCGGGCTATAGCCCAGCGCCTCGATCGCCTGCATCACCCTTTCGCGTGTTGCCTCCGCCACCTTGCCCAGCAGGGGCGGATTCAACCGGTCATCGCAACACCCCGGAAATTGGAAGTTGTGGTCATGGCGGGTCGACGCGCATCAGAGCGAAGCACACGAGAAAAATTGCGTTCACCTAGACGCCCGCCCGCTTGGCAGCGTGAGCATCAACGCCGCTTTTGGCAGGCGATTGCCCAAGGCCGATCAAGTGAGCAAGCCGCTGCCGATGCCGGTATTTCGACGCCGCTGGGTCCACGCTGGTTTCGGAGTTCGGGAGGTATGCCGCCAACACATCTAGCGCCCTTGGCGCCTGCACTTACCGGTAGATTTCTAACCTTTCACGAGCGGGAGGAGATCGCAATCGAACTCGCCCGAGGAACCGGGATTCGCGAAATCGTACTCGGCGAACGCTCGAGCTTGCGTCCGGCTTGCCCGCCAGCCCACGATCCGGCGGGCGTAGGTGTCGATTACGAAGGCCACGTAGACAAAGCCCGCCCATGTGGCCACGTAGGTATAATCTGAAACCCACAGCATGTTGGGTGCAGGAGCGTAAAACTGCCGGTTCACATGATCGAGCGGACACGGGACAGACTTGTCGCTCATCGTGGTACGAACCGGTTTGCCCCGGACCACCCCTTGGATGCCCAGTTCGCGCATCAGCCTGGCCACAGTCGACCGAGCAATGACAAAGCCCTCGCGCTGCATTTGCCGCCACACCTTGCGGATCCCGTAAACGCCAAAGTTCTCCGAAAATACCCGCAAAACTTCAGGCTTGAGCGCATGATCGCGCTTCCTGCGGGCCGACTGCCGCGCAGGATCACGACGTTGCGCTATGCGTTCCCAGTACGTGGATGGGGCGATCGGCAAAACTCGGCAGATCGGCCAAATATCTGACAGAATGGCCCATACTCATCGCGGTACTCATCGATGAAGGCGATCATTTGCGAAACGGGCGCCAAGGTTCTTGGGCTCGCTCCGCCTGGGCGAAATATGCCGATGCCTTACGCAGGATCTCGTTGGCCTGCCTAAGCTCACGGTTCTCACGCTCCAAAGCCTTCAGGCGATCTGCCATCTCCGTCGCCATGCCAGCGCGCTTACCGCCGTCGACTTCCGCCTTCTTCACCCATTCATACAGCGTGGGCGGGGCGCAACCGATCTTCTCGGCAATCGAAACCACCGTGGCCCAGCGCGAGGGGTAGTCCCGCTCGTGATCCAGTACCATCCGGATCGCTCGCTCCCGCACCTCGGGAGCAAATTTGTTCGTTTCTTGCTCATGATGACTCCTTCTACTCAAGAGTTGGAGCATCCGGCAAACGTGGGGCGGTTCAGTGGTGCTGATTTTCTGGACAGGGTGATAAGCTCAGCCTGACCTGAGGAATGGACTGGAATGAAGACGACGAGGAAGCGCTACAGCGCGGAGTTCAAGGCCAAGGTAGCGATGGAGGCGATCCGTGGCGATCTGACGCTGGCGGAATTGGCGGCCAAGCATGGCGTGCATCACACGATGATCGGCGCTTGGAAGCGGCAGGCGACGGATGGCATGGCCAGCCTGTTTGACGGTGGCGATCAGGCGGGCAAGGCTGCCAGCGAGGCCGAGATTGAGAAATTGCACGCCAAAATCGGCCAACTGTTTGTGGAGCGCGATTTTTGGGCACGAGCCTCCGGTCGATGAGTATGAGCCGGAGGCGGAAGATGGTCGAACCGGATAACCAGTACCTGTCGATCACGGCGCAATGCAGGCTGCTCTCAATCAGCCGTTCGGGCTATTATTACGCGCCGGTGCCAGAGAACGGCGCTGATGGCCGTGATCGACCAGGTGTTTATGGATTGCCCTTGGCTCACGGTAGCCTAAATCCGGCCGATCCTGCCGTGCAGCCTACGCCGGTTGCCGTGGCTTATGCTTATCTGAATCTGGGCTCGACCGCTGGGCAGGCCGCGCTGCATCGGCGGATCGCGCAGGCCGCCGCCCAAGCATGTCTGAATGCCGGTGACGGGCTCTGCGCTCCGCGCGCGGTGTATGAACAAAGAGCATGCCGCGCCCGCGCCATGTCGGGCGCGGAAATCAAGCGGGCCGCGCGCGGGCTGCCTGTGATCCATTGATCGAAGCTCCAAAACGCGGACCTGTTGCGGCCCAGCCCGGCTCATGCTGTTACGCCTGTTGATTACTGCTTTCGGACGCTTATTAGCGCATGCGCTTTCCGTTCCGAATCTGCCGTCGTCGCCTTCTGTCCGTCCTGTTTGGTCTTGCCTGTCTTGATCAGGCGCCGCTGCTCGGCAAGGACGTCCTGCCGGTTTCCCTCGTAGTCCATACAGAGGATACGTCGGGCCGTCGCTTCGATCCGACAGAAGCTCTGGGAGCCGGGATCGATGGCGGGATCGGTGGCGCGGCAGACCGTCTTTTGACCCGGCACAATGTCGCCGCAATGCGTAGTGCCCGGCTGACCCGGCTGACCTATCGGTTGCGCACCGAGTTGGGCATCGAGAACTGGCACTGGAACCCCGAGGGGCAATGGAGCGATCCCGCCCACCAGCAGGGCTACTGGACATCAAGCGACCGCGCAAAGAAGCCGATCCGTGTCTCATGGGGCTACAAACTCCCGCGTCGAGGCGACACGATCGATAATGCCAACGACAGCGATTACTCCCGCCTGACCGACGGCGACGAAACCAGCTTCTGGAAATCCAATCCCTATCTCGATGCCGCTTTCCTCAAGGATGGCCGACCGCATCAGCAATGGTTGCTGCTTCGCTTTGACAACCCCGCCGATATTGACGCTGTCCGGATCGCCTGGGGCACGCCTTATGCCACTGCCTACAAGGTCCAGTACTGGTCGAGCGACAATGACTATGGGCCGGGCGCGCACTGGATCACTTTCGACCATGGCGCCCTGACCGGCGGATCGGGGGGTGATGTCGTGCTGAAACTGGCCGAGCGCCCGGCCAGCGTGAAATATCTTCGGGTTCTGCTCGAGCAAGGATCGCACACCGCGCCGCCGGGAGCCAAGGACTGGCGCGACCGGGCCGGTTTTGCCGTGCGTGAGATCAGCGCCGGGCGGATCGGGCCGGATGGCATGCTGGTCGATCTGGTCCGCCATGCCGCCGACAAGACAGGGCAGACTTTTGCCCATGTTTCCTCCACCGATCCGTGGCACCGGGCCATCGATCGCGATCCGCGCCTTGAACAGCCCGGACTGGATCGGGTGTTTCACAGCGGCCTTGGCAACGGTCGACCGATCATGTTGCCGGTTGGCGTGCTTTATGACACGCCGGAGAATGCTGCGGCGGCGCTGCGCTATGTGCGTCGGCGGCGCTATCCGGTCACTCAGGTCGAACTTGGGGAAGAGCCAGACGGGCAGTTTGGCAACCCGGACGATTATGCCGCGCTCTACCTTGCATGGGTGGACCGGCTGCGCCCCATCGCCCCGGCCATCCGCTTCGGCGGCCCCAGTTCCCAAAGCGCGTTGAGTGAAACCTGGCTCAATTCCGACCCCGACCGCTCATGGAACCACCACTTCATCCGGGCTTTGCAGGAGCGTGGCCGCCTGTCTGACCTGCAATTCTACTCTTTCGAATTCTATCCCTTCGATGACATCTGCCACGATATTCCCGCCAAGCTTATCGAGGAAGATCGCCTGATGGATCGGCTGATGGCGCGATTGACGGCCGAGGGGGTGGGGCCGGAGATTCCCCGGATCATCACTGAATACGGCTTTTCCGCCTATTCCGGACGCGCCATGGCGGAAATGCCCAGCGCCCTGCTGATGGCCAACATCCTTGGCCAGTTCCTGAGCGAAGGGGGCAGCACAGCCTATCTGTTCGGCTATGGCCCGAACGTGCCGGTCAACCAGAATATGCCCTGTGCCGGTTATGGAAACATGGCCTTGCACATGGCGGACCGCGACGGACAAGCTGCTACGCCTTTACCCAGCTATCACACTGCCCGCCTGCTGACCGGCGATTGGCTGATGCCCAAAGGCATGCATCAATTTTTGCCGGTCGAGATCACGGGGGGCGCCGATCCGGCGGTTCGCATCTTTGCCGTTCGTCGCCCTGACGGACAGCTTGGCCTGCTGGCTATTAACCGCAGTCCGGATCGCACGATCGACCTGCATATCATGGCTCGGAACGCGAAAGGGGAGGCGCGTCCGATCACCGGTCGCGTGAATGTCAGCCTCTTCGGGCCTGACCAATATGCCTGGATCGATCAGGGACCGCTCAGCCGTCCTGCCCGTTCCGCCCCGCCGGTAAGCATGTCATCCCATATGCGCAATCTTGACATAGTTCTGAAGCCGCTGACACTGGCGGCTGTGATCGCGCCCTGATCAATGGCGCGGGTTTCGGAAATGCAGGCCGAAACCCGCGCCATTTCACGTGATCGGCAGATCCGCGCCTGATTATTTGCCGATGGAAAGCCGAGTACAGACATGCCGGTTGAAAAACCGTTCAAAAAAGCTCCTCTATCGGATAGCCTTCCCGAATGATCGGTGTGCCCAGCACAATATAGCTGGAAAACTTCCCTATTCCTGCGTCGCTTAACAGGAGTGATTCCATGATACCGTGATAGTGACTGACATTGCGAGCGACGATTTTTACCAGATAATCATAGCCACCGGTAACATGATGGCATTCGACGATTTCACGGATATTGCGGGCGCGCTGAAGGAAGCGTTCGAAATTGGCAACGCGGTGGCCTGTCAGTTTGATTTCGGTGAACACCGTTACATATTCGCCCAGCATTTCGAGCGCGATACGGGCCCCGTAAGACTTGATGTAGCCGAGGGTTTCCAGTTTTTTCACCCGCGACAGGCAGGGGCTGGTGGAAAGGCCGACCGCATCGGCCAGCGCGACATTGGTCACGCGGCCGTGTTCCTGAAGATAGGATAATATCTTGAAATCGATCTGATCGAGCTTTTCCATTTCATTCCCTAACGGACCGCCGACGCTATTGCGCCAGAAAATCGGCAGCGGCAAACGCAGTCAAATTTATGCTTGTCGTGGCCGCAGTTTCCACCGGGAAATGCGGCGGAAACGTCAGATAATCACAGCACCCGATTCAAAAATGCCAACTTTATGCCGCTTGGTATAACGGATCGAATCGCGCGGACGAATCCGCATCAGGCTGCATGCAGCTCTTGAGTTCGCAATGCTCCGGACCCGTTTCGTAGGAAGGCTGCGCGGCAGGATAAAATCCTTTCGGCCGCCGCGACAACGGCAGAACGCCATGCTGCCCCGGGTCTAATCTTGGCCTTGTAAGGAAAAGCAAGGTGCGATCTTTCATGTTCAGGCCCAAATACATCAGTTTCGACTGCTATGGCACCATGATCAACTTTATCATGGGGCCTACCGCGCGCACGATTTTTTCAGACCGGATCGACCCGGCCAGGATGGATGACTTCATCGATTCCTTCCGCGCCTATCGTCTGGACGAAGTATTGGGCGCGTGGAAACCGTTCTATGATGTCATTGCCAACGCGGTCGAGCGGGCCTGCGTCAAGCATGGCGTCCAATATGAGGCGCGCGATGTTCAGGCGCTCTATGACGCCGTGCCAACCTGGCAGCCTCATGCTGACGTGCCGGGACCGTTAAGCCGGATTGCGGAGAACTATCCGCTGGTCATCCTTTCCAACAGCATGGTGGATCTGATCCCGCACAGCGCGCGCAATATCGGCGTGCCTTTTCACGCCGTGCTGACGGCCGAGGAAGCTGGGGCCTACAAGCCGCTGATGCGGCCGTTTGAATATATGCTCGATCAATTGGGCTGCGCGCCCGAAGATATGATGCATGTTTCCTCAAGCCCGCGCTATGACCTGATGACCGCCTATGATCTGGGCTTTGGAGCGAAGGTCTTCGTGGATCGCGGGCACGAAGCGCCGACCGATCACTATGGCGTTACCCGCATCAGGGATTTCAGCGAACTCCCCGCCCTGCTTGGTCTTTGACAAGAGAAACGGTTGCGAGGCGCACCCGCCGCGTCGCAGCCCATTTCCATAAAACATAGGCAGAAGATGCTACTCGACCCCACGCTCACCACCCAGCCGCCGCAGCTTACCACGCAGGACGCGCAAGTCTTGGCCCGGCGTTTCTATGGCCGTGATCTGAAGGCCTCGGAGCTTTCCGGAGAGCGCGACCGCAATTTTAAAATGGTGGGACAGGAGGGCAGCCAGTATCTTCTGAAAGTTTCGAACCCCGCCGAAGCTCGCGATATTGTCAATCTTCAAACCTGCGTTCTCAATCATCTGGCGGGTAATGCCACGGGCTTGTCGGTGCCGCGCCCCGTGGCCGCGCTTGACGGATCCTACGAGATGCCGATCACGCTCGATGACGGGCGGGTCTCCATCTTGCGCATGCTGACGTTCCTGCCCGGATTGCAACTGGGGCAATCCAGACGGACAACGGCGCAGCGCCGGGCCCTTGGCCAAACCCTCGCCAGGCTGGACCAGGCGCTTGAAGGCTTTGTGCACCCTGCCGCGCAGCATGATATACTGTGGAATGTCGCGGCGGCCCACCGTTTGACCGGTATGATCGACAGTGTCGCTGATCCATCGGGACGCAAGCTGATGCAGCGCTTTATGGCGCAGTATCAAACCGAAACGCTGCCGCAACTCCATTCTCTGCGGGCGCAAGTCATTCACAATGACTATAATCTTGGGAATGTGCTGGTGAACCCGGCCCAAACCGACCAGATTGCCGCGATCATCGACTTTGGCGATGTCGTCCATGCCCCGCTGGTGGGGGAAATCGCGACGGCGGCCGCATATCAAATGGCCGACGGAGCCGATCCCCTGCTCAGCGCCGCCGAGATTATCGGAGGCTTTCACGAGGTGCTGGCGCTGCGCAAGGCAGAGCAGGCGGTCCTGCTCGACCTTATCACCGCGCGTTTCATGATTACCGTTTTGATCACCGAATGGCGCGCCGCCCGTTATCCGGAAAATCGCGAATATATCATGCGCAACAATGGCCTTGCCTGGGCCGGGTTGAACCATCTCGCGGGCTTTTCCCGCGATGAGGCAAGCCGACAATTGCTGCAATTCTGCCTGTCAGGAGACGAATAATGAGTGTTGTAGACCTGTCCTCCGTCAACGCCTTCATCCCCGGCCAGATCGAACTGGACCCTCATGAAGCGCACATGGTCGAGCAACGCGCGCGCCTGCTGGGCCCGGCCTATCGGCTGATGTATCAAAAGCCGCTCCATTTTGTGCGGGGCGAGGGCGTGTGGCTTTATGATGCCGATGGCCGCCGCTATCTCGACACCTATAACAATGTCGTCTCGTTGGGGCATTGCCATCCCGATGTGGTGGAGGCGATCACCAGGCAGGTCGCCACGCTTTGCACGAACACGCGCTATCTGCATGAAACCATTCTCGAACTTGCCGAAGGTCTGTTGTCGACAGTGCATTCTGATCTGTCGCACATGATGCTGACCTGCTCAGGCAGCGAAGCGAATGATCTGGCCTATCGCATCGCCAAGGTGCGCACGGGCGGCACGGGGGTGATCATCACCGAGACGGCCTATCACGGCATTACCGATGCCGTTTCGCAATTCTCCCCGACCCTGGGCACAGCGGTTCCTCTGGGCGCCCATGTCCGCACCGTGGCGGCGCCCGCCGCCTATCGCAGCGGCCCCGATGTGGCCGAGCGCTTCACCCGCGACGTGGAAGCCGCCATTGCCGATCTTAAGCGCCATGGCATCCAGCCTGCGATGCTGATCGTGGATTCGATCTTCACCAGCGACGGTATCCTGTCCGAAGAGCCCGGCTTCCTGAAGAGCGCCGTCGAGGCGATCCGCAAGGCGGGCGGCATTTTTGTTGCCGACGAGGTTCAACCCGGCTTTGGCCGCACCGGCAGCCATATGTGGGGTTTTCAGCGGCATGGTGTTGATCCCGACATTGTCACGCTGGGCAAGCCGATGGGCAACGGACAGCCTATTGCGGGGCTGCTGACGCGCCACGATGTCGTTGAAAAATTCGGCACTAACTCCCGCTATTTCAACACCTTTGCGGGCAATGCCGTGTCATGCGCGGCCGCTGCCGCCGTGCTGAAGGTCATCCGGCGCGACCGGATCATGGACAATGCCCGTGAGGTCGGCGCCTATCTGCTCGAACGGGTATCTGCGCTGCGTTCGCGCCACGATTGTCTGGGCCATGTTCGCGGGGCGGGTCTGTTCGTGGCGGCGGATATCGTTTCCGACCGTGAAACGCAGGCCAACGACCGGGCGCGCACTACCCGCATCGTTAATGCGATGCGCGACAATGGCGTTCTGATCAGCGCATGCGGCACGGATCACAATATCCTGAAAATCCGCCCTCCGCTGATCTTCAGCCGGGAAAATGTCGATCTGTTCGTCGACGTGCTGGACGAGGCACTGGCGGTTTGAACCGATGGTCATCTTTGGCACGACGTAAATATTCCGCCCAAAAGTAGAGGTGAAGCATATGGCGAGCAGCATTTCCGCCCTTTCGCGCTCTGTCAGCATGGATGCGCCCGAAAAAGCGGTGCCGGTCGCCGGTCTCCGGCTCGCCAATATTGATGCGCTGCGAGGTTTCGTGATGGTCCTCATGCTGCTGGACCATTTGCGCGAAACATGGTTCGTCAATTATGTCGTGACCGATCCGATCGACGCCAATACGATCCTGCCTATCATAGGTATTGCCCGCTTTGTGGTGAGCTTCTGCGCTCCGATCTTTGTGGCGCTGACGGGGCTTGGGGTCCATCTCTTCAGCATCAACCATACCGTCGAGGAAACCACCGTCTATCTTTTGAAGCGGGGCTTTCTGCTGATCGCCATTGAGTTGGCCTATCTCTCGCCGCTCTATTGGGGGATTGTGCCCCAGCCCACCTTCTGGCTGCAGGTGATCTGGTGCATCGGGCTGTGCATGATCGCGCTCTCTGCGTTGATGCGTCTCCCGCGCCCCGCGCTGATCGCTTTTGGCCTGATCGTGGTCTGTTTCCACAACCTGCTTGATCCGATCCGGCTGACGCAGGGCGATGCGCTGTTTCCGCTATGGGCGGTGCTGCACCAAAGAGATACGATTGGGCTGCCCTTCGGCTTTGTGGCCAAGACGACCTATCCTATCCTGCCTTGGCTCGGCGTCATTTCGCTGGGTTTTGGCATCGGCAACTGGTTTCGCCCGGATGTCGCGCCTGATCTGCGACAGCGGCGACTGCTGCTGCTCGGCTTTGGCATGATTGGCGGCTTTATTGCCCTGCGCCTGCTCAACATCTATGGCGACAGGCCATGGCATGTTGTCGATGGCGATGCGGTCCGCACCACCATCAGCTTCATCTCGATGACCAAATATCCGCCGTCTTTGCTGTTCCTGCTGCCTACGCTTGGCACCGGCGCGCTTTTGCTGGCCCTGTTCGAGCGGATCAACGCTTCGCGGCTGGTCGGTGCGCTTGCCGTGTTTGGCGGCGCCCCGATGTTCTTCTACCTGCTTCACCTTACGGTCCTGCGCATTTTCTATCACAGCGCTTTGGCGATCTGGGGGCCGAACAATGGCAAGGCCTATATGTTTGACAACTATGGTTGGGTGTTGGTCTGGTATGTGGCCCTGATCGTTCCGCTCTATATCCCGACCGCCTGGTATGCCCGCCTGAAGCGCCGCCGCCGCGACCTAGCCTGGCTCAGATATTTCTGAGGGCGGTTTTTCAGAGCGCGTTTCGGGTTCCGCTAGCTTTTCATGCAAGTGAAGCTGGCGGCGCTGTCCACCGAACCGGTTCCGCGATAGCGCGGCCAGAAACCAAATTCGCACATGGGCCGCGTGCGGTGGGGCCCCTTGTTGGCATCAACCGCAATGGGCCGATCGGGGGCGCGGCCCGTTTCCACCCAGCGGTCGATCTTATCAAGACTGTCAAACCGGGCGTTGAACAGGCCAAATCCATGGCCGAAGCCGGGTATCACATAGAAGCGCATGAAAGATTGGAGATTGATCTTGCCTTGGCGGGCGAGCTGTCGCTCGTAATAAGCCTCGCTGTTGTGCGGGGTGATGAAGTCATCAATAGTGCCATGCGTCAAAATGATCTTGCCGCCCTTGCGACGGAATGGCGTCAGGTCGACGTTTGTCACGTCCATGATCTGTCCTGACTGTTGCACACGCGCTTTCCACTCATCGGGCCTGAAGGCGAGCGGATCGAATTCCGGCTGACGGGTAATGACATATTTTATGGTGCCCGAACCGGCATTGTAGAGCAGCGGATCGGCCGAAGTCGGCGGATTGGCGGGAACGGGCCGTGAGCCCAGCGTCGAGGGGCCGTGGAACAAGGAACCTTCCAGCAGCGCCCAGCGCGGAAACACCTCGGAACCGGCAATCGGGAAGCCGGGGCGGAACGGAGAAGTGATTTTCTCCACTGTCGCAATCTGCGCATCGGAAAGACATGCGTCCCCAGTGTCTTTGCCATCGGCGCAGCGCAGTTCGGCCCGAACGGTCGCCATGTTGAACCGGCTGTTGCAGCCCTTCACATTGCTGATGATCCCGTCGTTGGCTCCGTCAAGGCTGTCGCAAGCGGCATAGACCGCGTCGGTCAGCAGTTTGGTCTTGGCAGGGTTCAGCCACCCTGCACCGCCGTTTTCGTAGAGGGCCTTGCCGACATTCCATGATCCCAGATGCAGCATGGTCACGTTATACGCCGGATAATTGGCCACCACGCCGTCATAATCGGCGGGATAACGCGCCGCGGCATCGAGCGCTTCGTGGCCGCCCTGCGACGCGCCGATGAAATAGAAGCGCTTTGGGGCGCTGCCGTATCGCGCCTTGATGATGGCCATGGCCGCATCATGGGTCTTTTTCACGGACTGTTGGCCGAAATTCAGCAATGCCTCGTCGTTAAGGGCGAAACTGCCGTCAAAGCCGGCTGTTCCCTTGTGCCCGCCGTCGCTGCCCAGAGTGACATAACCCTGCGCCAAGGGATTGCGCACCGAATCCGGCTGCAGCGCCGCACGGCCCAAACCCGTGACCAGCACACCGTCAAAACCGCCGCCGCCGAGCTGGACCGCTTTGCGGTTCCAGACAGTTGGAAGGTTGACCTCAAACTCCATCTTCGGCGCATCCGGGGACGCGGGCAGAATGAAGCCCTTCACCTCGCAGAATTCGCCATTGGTGTTCGATGAGTCCGGCAGAACAAGCCTCGCGGTGCTGACTGCCGCGCCAGAGCTTGGCAATCCGATTTTCGAAGCGGGGATCGACATGCCGGCCAGCCCCGCGCAGGCGTCGGAGGCGGTGAGGATGGATGGCGCAGCGGCATGGCAGGCCGTCACGGCAAAGACATTGACGCATGTCGTGACGGCCAAGCTTGCGAAAATTCGTTTGCTGCTCATTGCATCTCCCCCTCTTCCCGATGCACCACGCATTAGAGCGTCGGATGATCCCAGGTTGGATACGGCCTGACCCGTGTTTCCGCAAAGAAAGACCGCGATGAGAGCGCAACCGGTTCATGACTATGCCGCGCTCTCGCCGGTATTCCTGAAATTTCGCCTCAATGCATCATCACTGATGCTTTAATTCAGGCTTGGTCAGATTCCATTGCGCCAGATTGCCACGGCTGCGGCCGTAATCGATCAGGCAGGCCATATAATCGGGAGAAAATTGCAGTGGGTGATGCAGAGCGTCGACCTCGCTTTGCCATTGCCCGCAGTTCCGCCCAAGATAGACATGCGCCACCGGGCTTTCACCGGGTCGGCCATCGGGGCCCACGATGTTCTGGTTTGAAAGATAGGCCATCGACAGTTTGCCCGCCGCGGCCTCCACTTGTCCAACCGACAGATTATAAATCTGGGTTTCCAGCAGATCGTTGACGGTGCGCAGACCCAGTCCGATCAATTTCCATTTCGTGGTTGGGATCGCGGGATCGCCCGGCGTCCACGGCGGCGTATCCAGAAAAGTGTTGACGATCAGGGTCAGATCAGACCCATCGCTTCCCTTGGGAAGAAACACCCCGAAACGCGCGCCGCCGTCGATGAACATATGTTGGCGCGAGGCAATATCGGACGGCTTATCCTCGTCATCAAACTCGCGATAGCGTAGCGTCACCGGCATAGCCCCCACCGGCACGGATGACGAGGCCATCAGCGCGGAGACATAGGTGTTGCGCACCAAAGTCATGCGCGTTTGGCTGGCTTCTCCTTCGAAGGCCTTGAGCGCCAGTCCGGTCAGGTCGAGCGCGTAGCCATTTCCGTCGTCCACATCGGTGACTCCGACCAAAAGCACACGGCCACGACAGGCTTCGGTTGCAAGCTGAGTGATGGTATTGGGGCTAATCATCCTGAACAGGCGTTTGCGCAAAGGAGTAAGCTGGGCGCGGGCGCCGTCGGTTATCAGCGAAAGGTCGCCCAAGGAGCCGGGTTTGAGGATTTCACCTTCTCGTCCAATACTATAAGCCAGAGCAAGATCTTCAAGATTGCTGCGGCCTTTGGCCAGGGGCGGCTGGTTGCCCGCGCCCGGCAAACTGTGCAAAGGCAGCGCTTTGGGGTTGATCCAGCTATAATCCCGGTCCTTTGCCACAGGCTGGCGCGCCAGAAATACAAAAGTTGATTGCAGAGAGCCTGTACTCACCCCGGTCACCACTTCGGGTTCAGGCGGCAATTGCCCCTTGTCCTGCAAGCCGAGGAACAGGCCCGCGCCAAATGTACCATGCGGACCGCCGCCCGACAGCACTATGGCATAACCCTTGGCCAGCGGCTGTCCGGCATCGCCGGAAATGTCCTTTTGCAACAGATCTGCGCAAATTCCGGCATGCGTGCTCATGTCGCGATCGCGAGCGGTGATCACGGTTTGCGCGAAGGCGGACAGGCGGGCGCCTTGAGCAGCCTGTGGCGCAGGGGGCCCCGGAATACCAACAGGTCTTGCCGTGCCGCTTCCAGTTATTTGTTCGTTAAGGTTGGCGGGAATGCGCTTGGCCGAAATAGCGATATTCCCATTGAGCGCTGGGCGTTGATGTCCGCAGGCGGCGAGCAACGAGAACATGAAGGCGGTCAATAGAGGGCGAGAAAATTTCATGATACCTCCGCTTATTGGTATTTTACCATCGCAAAGCAAAGTATTCATTAAGGGTTGAATGCATTATTTTAACGACAATGGTCTTTTATATCGAATGACAAGTAAAGCAAGCTGTGCCTGCTTTGCCGGAGAGTAAAGTGGCCTCATTCGAAATGAGCCGAAATTGGCTGTCAAGGCGCCGTCGATCTGTCGTCACCCGGCCCAGTTCCAATTTTCAAGGTCAGTTCTATAGCTGACCACATGCCCATATGGAGACCCTTGCGGCTTTTCCTTGACCCGCGATGTGATTATCACCGTCCAAACGGGGGAGGTAAGGCCAATGGGACAGATGAAAAGCACGCTATCGGATCGACAGGCGGTATGGGCCTTTATTGCGGGTTGCATCGCAGTAACATTAGGCGTTTGCGCTCATTGGCCGATGTTTTCGATGGCACGGGCAATGAATTATCAACTGGCGGGCATGCCGATGGACAACGCCATGCTTTTCGGCATGGCGCTGATCGTTCTGGGGACAGGAGTGGCCGCCTATGGGCTGTTGCCGCGTGATGTGGCGGCGCAGCGTGAAAAGGCAGCCGACATTGTCGTGGCCGCGCCCGAGGATGCCCATCTGGGCCCTGCGCATTGGGGCCTGATGGGCGTGCTTACGCTGGCCCTGATCATCGATGTGATGAAACCGGCCTCGCTTGGCTTTACGGTGCCGGGCATGATCAGCGAATATGGCGTGCCTAAGAAGACCGTCTCTCTGGTGCCGTTTTTCGCGCTGGCGGGCACGGTGGTGGGATCGGTGCTTTGGGGGTGGATTGCCGATCTCTATGGACGCAAGGCATCGATCCTGCTCTCGGCGGTGATGTTTGTCGGCACTTCGATTTGCGGGGCCATGCCCAGCCTGGCCTGGAATATCGCCATGTGTTTCATGATGGGGGCTGCGGCGGGGGGCATGTTGCCGGTGACCTATGCGCTGCTGGCCGAAATGATGCCCAACCG
Source organism: Novosphingobium sp. SG751A (assembly GCF_013149295.1). Classification (GTDB taxonomy): domain Bacteria; phylum Pseudomonadota; class Alphaproteobacteria; order Sphingomonadales; family Sphingomonadaceae; genus Novosphingobium. The sequence continues at coordinate 5,121 of NZ_JABGCB010000026.1, read as the reverse complement.
GCATCGCGGCTGGAGTCTGGTGCTGGTGGGCGGATTGGGCGCGGTGGGCGGCTATTTCGCGGCCAGCGGCCTGTCGGCTTTGCTTCAGCCGGTCTTTGGCTGGCGGATCCTTTGGCTGGCCAATCTGCCGACGGGGCTCACTCTGGTCTTGCTGGGCGCCTTCATTCCGGAGTCGGCGAAATTCCTGCTGGCGCGTGATCGTGTGGAGGAGGCCGAAGCGGTGATGCGCCGGTTTGGGGCCAAGGCGCAGCGGGCGAATGCCGTGGCGGAAAACGGACCGGGCGGGGCCCATGCGCTCGTAGGTTTTCAGCTTTACGGCAAACTCACCGCGCTCAGCCTGTGCGCGCTGTCTTGGGGACTGATCAATTTTGGCCTCTTGCTCTGGCTTCCCGCAGATCTTGTGGCGAAAGGCTATTCGGTGGGCCTGTCCAGCCGCCTTCTGGCCGAGAGCGCCTTGATCGCCTTTCCGACAGTATTCATCGCCGCGCTGCTTTACAGCCGGTGGAGCACCAAGTGGTCACTGACATCGATGATCGTCTTGACTCTGCTCGGACTGGGGCTGGTCCTGCGGCTGGAACTGATGGGCAGCGGCAGCCCGGTCCTGCCTGTGGCCCTGCTGATTGTCGGCACGAACGGCATCATTGCCATTGTCTTGCCCTATACGGCCGAAAGTTTTCCTCTGCGGGTGCGGGCGCGCGCCACGGGCTGGGTGGCGGCTTGGACCAAGGGCGGCGGATTGCTGGCGCAGGGATTGACCATCAGCGGCATCATGCTTCCGATGCGCGTATCATCGCTGCTGGTGATGCTACCTACGTTGCTGTCGCTTTTTCTGGTAGCATGGTTCGGGCGGGAAACGCGCGGGCGCGATCTGCGTGATCTGGACGCTGCCCACGACCTGATCGGTGAGGCTTCCGCCTAGGCGCAGATCGCGGGCTTTCCCGGCTGGCCCTTGATCGCCGGCGGTATTGCGGCGGATTGATGCAAAGCCCGTGGACTGTCCTCCATCTGCATTCTTTGCCGCTTGGATGACGTCAGCGGTCTTAGCGTCTGATCCGCGCACGCCGCAAGATGCAGTCTTCGAGTGAATAATGGAGCCATATGTCATCACCGCCGACCACACAGGAGGCGGCGCCAGCAAGGGTTCAATGCTGCGCGCGGTGACGCGGCTTAAATCAGGGGTAAAGGTGATCCACCCGATACGCCAGCGCCGATAATCACCACGTCTGCTTGCGTCATTGTTTCATCCTTATGAGTCAAAGCTCCGCCCGACCGCCACACATCACCATGTCGGCCGAATCCGGCGAGGGAGCAATTCGGCCGACATGGTGTGTGCAAAGCTGCGCGCCGCCGCCTTGGAGGCGCTGAGCACAGCTCGCTCCGGTGCGCTAACCTGATTGAGCCATGAGGTGTTGAGGATGATCGAGCCGACTTCGCGCATGAGGGGCAGCGCGGTCTGCGCCGTGAAGAAGGTGCCCTTCACGTTAATGTGTATGATGCGGTCGCAGGTGGCTTCGTTGCATTTTTCCAAAGGGGTTTGCGATGGCCAGGCCGCATTGGCAAACAGAATACCGAGGTGGCCAAATGCCGCGCCCGCAGCGTCACGCATCCGGTGCAGGTCATCGAGATTGGACACATCCCCCCCCCCCCGCCGTGGGTCAGTTGGTGCGCTCGCTGGAGGATTGGGTGGGCTATCGGCTGTTCCGCCGCTCACGCTCGGGGGCGGAGCGCCTGACGCCGGTGGACGAGGCGCGTGAGGCTCTTGAGGATATCGCCAAGGGTCTTGATCTGCTCGAAGCAGGGCTTGACGAAACTGCGTGGTCGCCATCTGCCATCCGCGTCTGTTGCCCGCATCAGGCCCCAACCGCCGGCTGGATCGCCGAACAGGTGTTGGTGCATGACGCCACGCCGTATCCCGCCGCCGTGCCCCGGCCTATCATGCTCCCAGAAAACCGACCTGCCGCAGCCATGCCTCGCACAAAACAGGCCAGAGGGACACCGGCTGGTTTTTCGTATCAAGCGCGAAGCCGTGCGGCGCATCGGTGAATATATGCAGCTCTGTGGAACCTCCGGCGGCTTGCCATGCCGCGCGGAGTCTGAACGCATTGTCTATCGGCACAACCGGGTCGCTGTCCGAATAGACAATGAAGGCTGGCGGTGGCGAGGGCAAAAGCTGTGCGTCGGGCTGAAGCCTATCGTAGAAAGCCTGCTTTTCGATGGGCGGCAGCGGCGGTTTGTTAGGAATGATCGTGCGGCCCCTGGCATTGGTCGAAATCGGCGCATAGCCAATGATTGCCAAATCAGGGCGTGTCGGCGGGGACGGCTGCGGCCATTCCTCAGGATAGGCTGCAAACAGGCAGGCCGCGAGATGCCCGCCCGATGACAGGCCGACGACACCGAAGCCATCAGGGGCAAGGCCACTGGCCCGGATCAGGCGCATGGCCTCCATCGCATCGTCCAGCGGCGCCGCAACCCCATGTGCGGCGTTGGGAAAGCGATGCAGCAGGACGAAGGCATGAAAGCCAAGACCCGTCAGCCAGTGTGCTACCTGAATACCTTCGCGCCCGACCATGAGCGCGACATAGCCGCCGCCGCCCAGCACCAGCATCGCGCGCCCGTTCGGCCGGGCGGGGCGAAAGCCAAGCAGCACAGGCTGCTCAACCCCGGTTACGACCGCGATCTCGGGCGCGCAGGCCGGATCCTCAAACGTCACCGCAGGCGTTGCGGCCCTCAAGGGCCAGACCAAGTCAGCATTCAGCATGTTTGACCTCAAATGTGGCGCGCGCAGCTTAGGGCGACATTCAGGTATTTTGCAATCCATTGGGCGGCGCAACGGCTCCGCTCAGCGTGACGGTGGCGGCCAGTCCCTCGCGCGTGTTCGCCAGCGCAACGCTGCCCCCGAAAGTCGAGGCCTGCGCGCGCGCGATGGTGAGGCCGATGCCGGTGCCGCCGGTCTGCCGTGATCGGCTGGCTTCGCCGCGCACAAAGGGCAGGAACATGCGTTCCAGATCATCGGGCGGGATGCCTGTTCCCTTGTCTCGGATCACGATTTTGACCATTCGCTCTTCGTGAATGCATTCGAGCAAGGCCGACCCGTCATAGCGCAAGGCATTGTCGGTGAGATTTTGCAGACAGCGGGCCAGTGCGCTGGGTTTGACCCTGACGCAAACTTTGTCGACCCGGCCAAGGCTTGCTGCTTTTCCTTCCTCCTGCGCATCCTCGACGATGCTGGCCAGCAGCGAGTCGAGGTCGAGCCAGGCCCAGTCATCGGCGGATTCACGCGATTGGGCGAGGGCCAGCCCATCGCCGACCATACGCTCCATCGCGGCCACATCGGCGATGATCTTGGACTGCTCGATCGATGCAGGCATCGCTTCGGCCCGCAGGCGCAGGCGGGTAAGGGGGGGCTGAAGATCGTGGCTGATGGCCGCCAGCATGTCATTGCGTTCCAGCATCATCGTGCGGATGCGCTGCTGCATGGCGTTGAAGGCATCGTAAGTGTCGCTGACATCGCGCGGTGCATCGGCAGAAATGGGCGCGGCATTGATGTCCTCGGCAAAGCGGCGCGTGGCGTCCTTCAGGCGCCGCATGAAATTCAGCATCATCCGGGCGGCAAAACTGGCGATGATGAGACTGGCCAAAGTGGTGATAGCCAGCGCGGAAGGCGCGAAGGCCAGACCGCCGCCATGCCGCGCCGACAGCACGGGAAGGCCAAAGATGAAAGGCCGCCCGCTGGGTGCGCGCATCACCACCAGCCAGCAATCGGGCAGGTCCTTGAAGAAGCCCCGCGCGCCGGACGCCTGCACCGCATGATAATCGCCAATGCAGTCGGCCACCTTGCCGTGCAGCCCGATAGCGACGCTGGCCGAGGGCAGTCTCTGGCGCAGCATGTCCGTCAGGTGATCGTCGGGGCCGACATCGGGGGGCAGGTGGCGCAGTGATCTGATCCCAGAAAACTGGATCGCTTGGAGTTAGAGTTTTTCGTCGTAATCTCCCTTGGCTGGGAGGAGCGAAGAACCATGAAGGCATCCAGATTCTCAGACGCCCAGAAGGCGTTCATTCTGAAGCAGGGAGCGGACGGTGTTCCGGTGGCGGATATCTGCCGCAAGGCAGGGATCAGCCAGGCGACCTACTTCAACTGGAAGAAGAAGTACGACGGCATGCTGCCGCCGGACATGCGGCGACTTAAGCAGCTCGAGGACGAGAATTCGAAGCTGCGCAAGCTGGTGGCGGACCTCTCCCTGGACAAGGAGATGCTGCAGGACGTCATCCGCCGAAAGCTGTGAGGCCTGCTCGCAAACGCGAGCTGGTGAACGGATTTCGCAGTGACTGGGGCGTGTCGATCCGCCGGGCTTGCCGGGTTCTGGAGATGGACACCTCGACGTACCACTACAAATCCCGTCGCCGCGAGCAGGCCGGCATCGAAGCCCGCATTCGTGAGATCTGCGAGACGCGCGTCCGCTATGGCTATCGCCGCGTCCACGTTCTTCTTCGCCGTGAAGGCTGGGAGATCAACATGAAGCGAACGCACAGGATTTACAACGAGTTGGGCCTGCAGCTTCACAACAAGACGCCCAAACGCAGGGTGAAGGCGAAGTTGAGGGAAGACCGCTGCGCGGCCTCCCGCGTGAATGATGTTTGGGCCATGGACTTCGTCCATGACCAGTTGGCCACGGGTCGGAAGATCCGAGTCCTGACCGTGGTCGACACGTTCTCCCGGTTCTCGCCAGTGCTCGATCCTCGGTTCAGCTATCGCGGGGAGGATGTCGTCCAGACACTTCAGGCGACCTGCGCCGTGGTTGGTTATCCAAAGACGATCCGGGTCGATCAAGGCTCCGAATTCATCAGCCGTGATCTCGACCTATGGGCCTACGCCAACGGGGTGACGCTGGACTTCTCCCGGCCTGGCAAACCAACGGACAATGCCTACATCGAGGCGTTCAATGGGCGCTTCCGGGCTGAGTGTCTGAACACCCACTGGTTCCTGACACTTGCAGATGCCCGCGAAAAGTTGGAGGAGTAGCGCAGATACTACAATCCTGCTTCATTACACCCACCTGTCTATGTAGCTGAAGGGAATAGGCTTTGCTGGTCGGGATGTGATCCCGTGGGGTATTTTGGGTT
>NZ_JABGCB010000025.1 GCF_013149295.1 Novosphingobium sp. SG751A | reverse complement strand
CAGTCGTGGAGAGCCGGATGCGCTGAAAGGTGCACGTCCGGTTCGGAGGGGGGGCGAGCAATGTTCTCTCTGAGACCTTGCCGGCCTACCCTACTCGCGCAATGTGAGGGGCTGGGCAAAGGGCTGGACGAAGGGCAGGGCAAAGACCTGTTTGGTGATCCTGCGCCCTTGCCTGAGCGCGAGATCGTGCCGATTGCCGAGGAAGTGATCGCCGCATCCGGAGTGCCTTTCCATATCGGCGGGGGCAAGGCTTTCTATGTCCCCTCCGCCGACTATGTGCAGGTTCCCCCGCAACCGGCTTTCTTTGAACAGGTCAATTATTACCGCACAGCCCTGCACGAGCTTTGCCATGCGACCGGCCATAGTTCGCGGCTGGATCGCAAGCTCACCAATCCCTTTGGCAGCAAGGACTATGCCCGCGAGGAACTGGTGGCGGAAATGGGTTCGGCTTTCCTCTGTGCGGCGCTGGGCATTGTGCCGACCGTGCGCCATGCCGATTACCTCGGTTCATGGCTGGAAGTACTGCGCGAGGACAATCGGGCGATCTTCCGCGCCGCCAGTCAGGCGAGCAAGGCGGCAGAATGGCTGCTGGCAAGGCACGCCGAATACAGGCTGAGCAAGGACGGCAAGGAAAGCGGGGATGCGCCCGAGCCTGAGCCTGCTGAATCGGAGCAAGGTTCCATCACCGAAAGGAGGGCAGCAGCATGATCCTCCTTCCCGAAAAGATCCGTGTGGCGCTGCTGGTCAATGGTGCCCTCCACAGGGTGGCGCAGCGCGACAATCCGCCCGTGCCCGATCCGGTGCCTGTGCTCAAACTGTTCAATCCCTGCGGTGCGGCAACATGGCTGGCCACCGAACTGGACGAAGACGGCGATACCTTATTCGGGGTGGCCGATCTCGGCTTTGGCTGTCCGGAGCTGGGCTATTTCTCGCTGAACGAGCTGGCCTCGGTGCGTCTGCCCTTAGGTTTGCGGATCGAGCGTGACCAGCACTTCTCCAGCCGCCACCCGCTGTCTCTGTGGACCCAGACCGCAAGGCGGCTGGGATCACTGACCTGGGCGGAAATGTCCCTGGACCGGAACGGTAGCATGTCCGATCTCAGCGGCAGGGCATAGGCCATGGAGCGCGATCAACCGCACCGGGGCAGGCCTCAGGATCAGGCCGTAGGGCAACGCCAGCGCCTGATTGCCCTGCTCGACACTTTGCCGGTGGTGGAGAGGGCAGCCTATGTCCTTTCCGCCGCTGATGGCCTCAGCCATGGTGCCATCGCCTTCCGGTTGGGGGTAAGCATTGGGGAGGTGGAAACCGCTCTGGCGGGGGCTTTGAGCAAGCTCACCGAGGGTCTGGATGAGCCCTGACAGAAAGACGACCGGCATCGAAGCAGGACAAGGCGCGGAAAGGGTGTGGGGAGGCTGTGTGTTGCCCCAAGGGTCGGGCGTAGGTGCGAAGGCGGGGTAAACGAAGGGGTGATGGCCAAAGGCCATCACCCCTTTGCAGCAGCTTCCAACGCGGCCAGACGTTCCGTGCAGATGGTGTGAACGATGCGGCCAAGTACCTCGACCCGTTCCCCCAGCCATGCCAGTTCCTCGGCGGTGATCCGGTAGTGTTTCGAGTACCTTGCCTTGACGTAAGCGTCCTTGAGCTTCTCGAACAGGGCGCGGTCCTTGCGCAATTCGCGTGGCCAGGCCTCCACAAGCCGGAGGTCCAGTCGTTCAGCCTGAGTCCGCAGGAAGACGAGGTTGTGGTTATGTGGCGAATACAGGGTGCTCACGAGAAGGACCGCGTGGAAGAGGCTCTCTGTGGCTTGATGGAGAAGGAAGGCGGCCTTCTTGTTCCATCCCTTCTCAGCGGTGAATTTCGCCGTTTCGAGAAACTGTAGCGCGCCGGGCATCCACTCCTCAAAATACTCCCGCGCCATATCGAGATTGGCCTGCGGCGTCCGTGGTATTGGCCTGCTTAGCTCACGATCATCGGACTCGTAGATCGCGATCCCTTCGCGGGCAATGTCCATGAAGAAGAACCGCCCATGGGCAAGACCGTCGTTCACCTGCTGAAGCGAATGGACGATAAAATTGACCGGCGTCCGCAACCGCCCGGCGATCATCTCCTCGATCAGCCGTTCATCCGCCCGGGTCCAGTAGGCTGCACGGTCAGCCAGTTCCTTCTGGCTGACGATAATCAGCAGGTCGAAGTCCGAACGGTAGCCTTTGGCGGTGTGAGGTTCGTCCACCCAGCCGCCACGCGCATGACTACCGTACAGAAGAATCTTGACGATCTTCCCCGTTTTGCGCCTGCCGGTCGCATCCATGTGCGCGCCGTCAAATTCCTCGAACAGGAGTTGCACCACACGCTCGAGTTCGCGCTGCTTGGTGGCCGGCAGATGATCGAGATCGGTCTTCATCACCTCATCCTAACAACATCTTGCATGGCCCGCGCAACTGAATTGGGCGAAGGCGAAAAGGCGCGCGCGCTCCTGCATGGCCTTACGATCCCCAGGACACGCGGGGATTTACCCCGAGGGCCTTTTGCACCGGCTTCGCTGTTGCCAATGTCACCCGAAGGTGACGCCCATGGCATCGACGAATCATCCCATAAAGCCAGTGGTTTGCCCACCCCTGAAAGTCCTTTGCGGGCGCATGGGACAGGCCCATGCGGGAGGTCGGACGCACGCCCCGAAGGGCGTAAGGTGTAATGGACCCTACGCACGGGTGCTGCGAATGATTTCCGCATGAAAATCAGCTTCTTGTAGCTGTCGTCCGTGTATGACACGATTCCGGTGTCGTGTTGTACGGTGCACACGAGCATCGAAAGACGCGGCGTCAACCAACCGAAAGGGAAATGTTTTTTCTGGTTGTACATGTACCACCTACCTTTGTTGCGCTTCGAAAGGGCAGGGGAATGGCCTCCCCCCAAATACTCCTTCACTCTGGAGTGCTTTCGGACCTGAGACTGCGCCATGCGCCAGGATGCTGAGCTTGAAATGGGGCCCGGCCACCTGTATCATCACCCGCGCTTCATGACCCCGGCGAAGGTTTTCCAATGAGAAGGCCTTCCCTATGTCCAGAATGAATTTCCTTCCTGACAGACCGCTGCATGCCGCTTTAATGCGGGCTGCGGGCGCCGTGCCTTGCTTCTGCGCCTTCCCCAAACTGTTCCCGATCTGCGGCGGGCAGGCCTTGCAAAAAGGATCTGTCCAATGACTGGCAACGAACGCATCATTCGTCTGAAAACCGTTCTGGCCCGCACCGGGCTGTCGCGCTCGACGCTCTATCGCAAGATCGCGGACGGCACCTTTCCTCGGCAGGTGCCCATCAGCACGCGCGGCACCGGCTGGCATGAGTCGACCATCAACCAATGGATCCATGACCCGGCAGGCTGGCAGTCGGCCAGTGCCCGGACAATCGAACCTTGAGGTAGTCATTATCCGCCGGAAGACTTTCCGCATGAACGGTTTTAGCGGAACCCGCCGGTCATGCGGAAGCAGTCCCGGATCGACGACCTCAATCACGAGCAAGCCTTCTCCGTCAGAGAAGGCTTGCTGCTTTTCGAAGCCCGCAATCCGTCGAGATGATCGCTCCACCATTGGTGCATTTCCACGCGCTCATCCCAGTAGCGGCCCCGGTTATAGATCCCGCGAATCGTGTTCGGGTCCGCATGCGCAAGCGAGCGTTCGAAGGTGCAAAATGCTGCTACTTCTCTGCCCATTCGCTGCATTAGGCTCTATGATCAGATGGCTGTTTGCTCATTTAGGTAGAGGGTCAAAACGGGCGATTTCGTTAAATGTGACGGCGTAAGCAGACCGTGAAATCGGCGCTTGAGGTGATTCGTTTTGCAGGCCGTTGGCAATGGCTGCATTCGGCATCGAACCCAGATTGGAAGCAAGGCTGAGGACCTGGTGAGGGTAAATCAGTTGCTCTATTAGATGAATTTGCTTCGGCCGGGTTCGAAAACGAGGAAGAGCATGTCGATCATCCTGAAAGCCCAGCTCGAAATGGTCGAGCGGATGGGCATCCAGACTATGACCAGCTTCAATCCGAGGCGTTACGGCAAGCGGATCGCAACTGCACCCGTCGGCTCCATCCTCAGAAGCTGACATTGGCCGAGAGGCGCAGCGTCCGGGCCGCCCCGACATAGAGCGTGCTGCCGCCGGTCGCCCAATAGCGCTTGTCGGTCACATTGTCGGCATTGGCGCGCAGCGTCATGGCCCGTCCCTTCGGCAGGGCCAGCCTGTAGCTGGCGCCAAGGCTGAGCGTGGCATAGGCGGGCAACACGCCTTGATTGAGCACATCGGTAAAGCGCTTGCCCGTGTAATAGACACCGGCATTCAGTCCCAAAGCGGGCAGCGGCGCCGGGCGCCAGTTGACAAAGGCCGAGCCGGACCAGCGCGGCGCATTGTCCACCAGCCTGCCGTCCTGCGCGCTCGAGCCGGTCTGCTGCTGGCGCGCCACCAGATATTGCCCGGAAAGGGCGACGGAGAGCTGGCGTAAAAGATTGCCCTGCACCGAGGCTTCCACGCCCTGATGCAGTGCGCGTCCGTTGACGACATAGGTATTACTGGCCAGATCGGTGTAGGCCAGCCCCCGATTGATGCGGAACCAGCCGAGCGAGAGCATCAGCCCGCCCGCTTGTGCGCGTGCGCCCACTTCCCATTGCCGACTGCGCACCGCAGGCATCACCGCGCCTGCGTTGATCGTGCCGTCGGGCGCGGTGCCTGCGCTTTCCAGCCCTTCGATATAGCTGAGATAGAGGCTGGTGGCGGCCGTTGGGCGCAATACCAGCGCTCCTGTCGGCGTCCATGTGCGCAGGGCAAAATCGGTGCTGGCCGATCTGGTGCGATAATCGACATGGCGCAGCCCCGCCATCACCAGCACTTTCTCACCAATATGCGCCTGATCCATCGCATAAAGGCCGGTGTCGATATTCACGCTGCCCGCTGTCAGCCGCCGTGTGGTGGGGATGAGCGAAGTCAGCGAAAGGGGCTGTGGCGCATAAAGATTCTGTACCACGGCGGCATAGGATTGCTGGTTCTGATCGGCCTGCACCTGCCGGTTGCGGGCATAGCCGAAGAGCAGTTCGTGGCGGATGCCCCAGGTGTTGGCTTCCCCGGCCAGTTCGGCGCGCCAATAGAGATTGGAATAGTCCTGATCGGGCGTGTAGGTCGCGGTGATCGTGCCCGCGCCGGTGCTGGCGTTATAGCGCGCGATATTGGCGATCATCCGCTGGCGGCGGGTGCCGGCATAGCCGCCTTCCGCGCGCAGCGACCATGTGCCGCCCAGCAGATAATCGACCCGGCCCAGCAGATTGGTTACCCATGTGCGATAGGGCGCATTGACCGGCGCATAGCGGTTATGCGGATCGGGGATCGCGGGCAGGGTGATGGTGCCGTTGACCGCCGCGGGCAGGGTGATTCCGCCCGGCTCATCGGTGGCGCGGCGGTAATGTTCGGCGTCCAGCTTGAAGGAGAGTTTTTCGCTGGCCTTCCAGTCAAAGGCGCCGCTGGCGAGATAGCGATAGCCATTCACCCCGTTGATCGGTACCTCCACATGCGAGCCATAGGCGTTGAGGCGCAGGCCGATGCTCTGATCCGCGCCCAGCTTCCGCCCAAAATCCACCCCGCCGCCGATGCTGCCTTCCGCATCGCCATCGACATAGAAACTGGTCACCGGTCTGTCCGTCGCCCGTTTGGTGACGACATTGACGATGCCCGAAGGCGTGCTCAGCCCGTAATAGAGCGCCGAAACACCCTTGAGCAATTCGACCCGCTGCTTGTTTTCCACCGGGATCGGGCCGAGGTTGATGATCTGAAGCGCGCCGTTGAGGCGATAATTGGTGCGCGCATTGAGCAGCACCCCGCGCGAGGCGAAATTGTTGCTGGTGGTGGGGCTGGTGGATTGCTGGGTGATGCCGGGCGTGTTGCGCAGCGCATCGTCCAGCCCCTTGGCGCCCTGATCGTCGAGCAGGGCGCGGGTGATGACGGCAACATTGGCGGGTGTATCGAGCAGCGACTGGTTGCGAAAGGCGCCTACCTGCACGACCTCGGCGCGATAGGGGATTTCGCGGCGCCCGGTCACCACAATGTCATCGTCAAGCTGGCGCTCGGCCTGCGGCGCTTCGGCCATGGCGATGACGTTGGCGGCGGCGATGAGAAGCAGCATGGTAAATTCCCCTTGGCGAATTCCCCGGAACGGCAATTCGCGGCGGCAGTTATTGCTATTGCGAGTGTATTGCAATAACTGATTTCCATGAGCACAACGATTCGCCCGCCTTTTCGCATCCTCTTCCGCAAATGGATGTTCACGCTTCACAGTTGGCTGGGGCTCACGCTCGGCCTCGTTTTGGCGCTGATAGGCCTGACAGGGGCGGCCATGTCGTTTCAGGACGAGATACAGGCGATGCTGATCAAACCGGGTGCGATCCCTACCGGACAGCCCGCACTGGCGCCCGTGCTCCTGCTGGAGCGCGCGGCCAGGGCGCAGCCCGGCAGGAGCATCGCCCGCGCCCAGATCGACAGTGACCCCGCCGTCCCCGCCCGTATCAGTTTCCTTGACAAGGGTGGGCAGGCAAAAGGGGGTGGGCAGGCAAAAGGGCGTGAGACCTATCTCTTCGATCAACGCGATGGACGCCTGCTCGGCCCGCTTCCGGCGGCTGCCCTGTTTGACACAGTGGAGCGGCTGCACCGCTGGCTGGCCATGCCGGGCAACGGCAAGGGGCCGGGGCGGATCATCACCGGCAGCGCGGCCATTGCTTTGATCTTCCTGGGTCTTGGCGGACTCTATCTGCGCTGGCCGTCAAAGCCGCGCGACTGGCGGGCATGGCTTACCATTCCGCGCGGGCGGTCCGGTCGTTGGTGGTGGCGTGAACTGCACCTGCTGCTGGGCGGTGTGATGATGGTGGTCTATCTGCTGAGCGCGCTGACCGGCCTGTGGTGGTCATTCGAATGGTATCGCCATGGCGTTCAATCGCTGCTGGGCGGCGAGCGGGCAGAGAAGATGACGGCCAAGGGACAGCCCGATTTCGCGCTGGGCTGGCAAGGATTTCAAAAGGCCACCTCAGGCCATGCTTATGCCAGGATCACCCTGATTGTGCCGGAGAAGGGGGCAGCCTTGCGGTTTCGCGCCCTGCCGCAGGGCGCAACGCACAATCGCGCCGATGATGCGGTGGTGGTGGATGGTGCAACCGGCAAGGTTTTGAGCACTGACTTTTACGCGCATCGCCCCGCAGGCGCCCGCGTGATGGCAGGCATGTTCGAAATCCATCGCGGCGCGTTCTTTGGCATGGGCGGGCGGATCATCCTCTTCATCACCAGCCTGAGCCTCCCGTTCTTTGCTGTTACCGGTCTGTGGTTCTGGCTGGCGCGCCAACGCGGCAAACGCAAGGGAAGGGTCAGGCGCGCGATCAATCAGGCCGCGATGGATCCGACATCGACACCCTCTTTGACAATGTCGAAGGGGGGATAGCCCTCGTCTTCATTCATGCCGGATTCGAGCGGATAAAAACATCAGTCAAAGCCCACAGTGAAACGTCGAAGGCGCTCAATTCCGGAGCAGGGCCGTTTTTTTACCCGTCTGTCTGATTTCCTCCCCCGCAGAACAGGTTTTGTCGGAAGTCCGACAATATTTGCCGTGCCTTCTGGCGGAAAGTCGCGGTTTCTGAACTTGGCATGGTTTCTGCGTATTCCACTTGTGAAACGGTCGTTTCGTCACATGACCGACTTCCCGGGCCGCCGTCAGAGCGGATCCAAGTTACGGTGAGGTGCCTCGTTTCCGGTCTCTCCGGCATGCGAAAAAGGCGTGCTGTCCGTTAAGGGCATAAAGGAGGAAGAATGGGACGGATCGGGAAATGGACCATTGCGGCGATCTTGACGAGCGGTCTTTGCGGTTCGCCGGCGCAGGCAGAAGAGCCGGCTTCGCAGGCTCTCGGTCCGAGCAAGGGAGAGGCCATTATGGTCACCGCCCGGCGCCGTATCGAGGATGCGCAGCAAGTTCCCGCCGCCATGACCGTGCTGGGCGATGATCTTCTGACCCGGACCTACAGCGTGAATGTCAACCAGATGACCCAGCTGGTTCCCACGCTGAACTATTCCTCGCCTAATCCGCGCAACACCGCCTTTACAATCCGCGGCCTTGGCAGCAGCGTGGTGGCGATCAGCCAGGCTAACGACGGGCTGGAGCCGGGCGTGGGCTTCTATGTTGATCAGGTCTATCATGCCCGCCCGGCCACGGCGGCCTTCGATATGAGCGATCTGGAACAGGTTGAGGTGCTGCGCGGTCCCCAGGGGACGCTGTTTGGCAAGAACACCACAGCGGGCGCGATCAACATCACCACCAAAAGGCCATCGTTCCAATTCGGCGCGGAGGGTGAGGCATCAATCGGCAATCAGGACTATTGGCAGCTCAAGGGCGCGCTCACCGGGCCGTTGCTCGGCGATGTGCTGGCCTTTCGCCTTTCAGGAATGGCAACACGGCGGGGCGGGGTCATTTATAACGTCAAGAGCGGGCAATGGGTCAACGATGTCCACAATGACGCGCTGCGAGGCCAGTTGCTTTTCGCGCCCTCCTCGGATCTCTCGCTGCGCCTGATCGCGGACTGGAGCAATTTTCAGAACACCTGCTGCACGCAGGTCTATGTGCGGGTTGCCCCCACGCTCAAACCCGCCGCGCAGCAATATGCTGCCCTGGCTGCAGGCCTTGGCTATACACCGCCCAGCACCAATCCCTATGCGCGTCTGACCGATATCGATGCTGCTTTGGGGGTGAATACCAATGAGGGTGGGGTTTCCGCGATTGCCGACTGGAAGCTGGGCGGCCTTACGCTGACCTCGGTTTCGGCCTGGCGTTTCTGGAACTGGGACGCGGCGAATGACCGCGATTATACCGGTCTTGTCATCCAGACCGTCCAGCATATCCCTTCGCGGCAGGACCAGTTCAGCCAGGAGCTTCGTGCTGGCGGCAGATGGGGCAAGAAGCTCGACTACGTGGGCGGGCTCTACTATTTCCATCAGAAAATCGTGGGCCATCCGATCAGCATCTATGGTCCGCTGGCCACCTATTGGCTGTTGCCTTCGGGACGGCCCTCGAACCTGCTCGATGGCTATCAGTCAAATGGCACCACCGATTTCAACACCGACAGCCTGGGCGTCTTTGGCGAGGTGACGGGCCATCTTACCCCGCGCCTCGCGTTGACGGGCGGAATCCGCTATACCTATGAATGGAAAGATGGTTTTTACGATGTGTCGACATCAGGCGGGCTGACGACGGGCCTGACCGCCGGCCTTGTCGGCGACAAGAACTCGATCCTGCGTGCCCAGACCTATGGCGGGCGGGTGAGGGACGGCAGCGCATCGGGAAGGGTCAATCTGGCGTGGAGCCCGTACGATCCCGTGATGCTTTTTGTCGGTTATGCCCAAGCTCAGAAATCGGGCGGGATCAATATGTCGGGCCTGCCGGTTTATCCCGCAGGTGTGGCGGGGCATGCCAATGGCGATCCGGTCCTTTCCACGGTCACTGTACGCCCGGAGCATGATATCACCATCGAAGCGGGGGTTAAAACCCGTTGGCTCAAGGGTGCAGTGGTGGCCAATCTGGTGGCTTATTCGACCCATGTCCGCGATTTTCAGGCCAATGTGGTTGATAATGCTGCGGTGGTGGCGCTGCGTTCCTATCTGGCCAACATACCGCAGGTACGGGTCAATGGCGTCGAAATGGATGCCACCGCACGGGTCGGCAGCCACATTGTGTTGCGCGCGAGCGGTGCCTATGCCGATGGACGCTATGTCTCCTATGCCAGCGGGCCTTGCCCGATCGAGCTGACGGGATCATCAACCTCTCGATGCGATCTGTCGGGCAAGGGATTGCCCGGATTACCCAAATGGAGCGGATTGCTGGGCGTGGAGGGGACGCAGCCCATTGGCAGGGGCGAGATCTTTGCGCGCGGCGATCTGAATGCGAGAACCGCGATTTACGGTGATGCCACCGACAGTGCCTATACCCGCATCAATGGCTACACGCTGGTCAATGCCAGCATAGGTTATAGGACTGCCAAGGGCTGGGAAGTGGCAATTTTTTCCCGCAATCTGTTCAACGCCAACTATCTTCAGAACGTGACCGTTCAGGCAGGCAACAGCGGGCTGATCGTGGGGACACCGGGCGATCCGCGGATGGTGGGTGCAACCTTGCGGATTCATACATGACAGCGGCGCTTTCAACCGGGCCGATAACCGCCGAGGAATGGGGGATTGTTTCCCTCTCGCTTCGGGTCAGCGCGGTATCGGTTCTGGGCGCCGCGCCGCTGGGCTTTGGCGTGGCATGGCTGCTGGCAAGGGGGCGTTTTGCCGGACTCGTGGTGCTTGATGCGCTGGTGCATCTGCCGCTGGTTCTGCCGCCGGTGGTGGTCGGGTGGCTGCTCCTGCTGGGCTTTGGAGCGCAGGGGCCGGCGGGGCGCCTGCTCGCTGACTGGGGCGTGACGCTGATGTTCCGCTGGACAGGGGCGGCGCTGGCCAGCGCGGTTATGGCCTTTCCTCTGATGGTGCGCGCCATGCGCCTTTCGATCGAGGCGGTGGACCACAAACTGGAGGCGGCCGCGCGCACCCTGGGGGCATCGCGCGCCAGAGTGTTCGCCACGATCACCCTGCCTTTGGCCATGCCGGGGGTGCTGGCGGGTCTGGTGTTGGGTTTTGCGCGGTCGCTGGGCGAATTTGGCGCCACGATCACCTTTGTCTCCAACATTCCGGGTGAGACCCAGACTTTGCCGCTGGCTATCTATGCTGCCTTGCAGACGCCGGACGGCGAACAGGCGGCCTCGCGTCTGGCACTGATCGCGGTGGGGCTTTCGCTCGCCGCGCTGGTGACCTCCGAAGCGCTCTCGCGGCGGATGGGGGCAAACGTTCATGGGCTTTGATATCGATGTTTTCCTGCAACGGGGCGGGGGGCAAATCGTCGCCCGTTTTTCGAGCGGGGCCGCCCTGACGGCTCTGTCGGGCCCGTCCGGCTCGGGCAAGACCAGTCTGCTGGATATGGTTGCTGGGCTGGTGCGGCCCGACGCGGGCCGGATTGCGGTGGACGGAAAAGTGCTGTTTGACAGCGCGGCGGGAGTGGATTTGCCGCCTCACAAGCGGCACTGCGGCTATGTTTTTCAGGATTACCGCCTGTTCCCGCACCGCCACGTCGAGGCCAATCTGCTTTATGGCTGGCAATTGGCTGCGCCCCGTGATCGCTGGATCAGCCTTTCCGAGGTGTGCGAATTGCTGGGCATCGGACATCTGCTGCGTCGAATGCCGGGGGCGCTTTCGGGCGGCGAGAAACAGCGGGTGGCGATCGGGCGGGCACTGCTGTCGGGTGCGCGCTTTCTGCTGATGGACGAACCCCTCTCCTCGCTTGATGCACTGCGCCGAGCCGAGATCATGGTATTGATCGAGCGCATCCGCGACGACCTCGGACTGCCGATCCTTTATGTCAGCCATGACCGGAATGAAGTGACACGTCTGGCCGGACAGATCGTGCATCTTGGCGCAGCCCACGGCGTCGCATTTGCGACAGACATGTCGCAAGGTGAACAGGGCAAAGCCTGCGCCTGAAGTCCCAAACATCCAAAAACAGCCGTTTGCCCGCTCTGGCATGGTTTCTGCAACGTATCAGGCAAGGCAACGGTGCAAGCTGTTGCGCCGTTTTAAGGAGATCCAGCCATGGCTTACAAGATTATCGCCTCGCAATGCACCGGGTGTAGCGCCTGCGAGTTTGAATGCCCCAATGCCGCGATCAAGATGAAGGGCGAGACCTTCATTATCGATCCGGCCAAATGCACCGAATGCGAAGGCCATTTCGATACGGCGCAATGCGCGGTGGTCTGCCCGGTGCCTAACACCTGCGTTCCGGCCTGACCGGGGCGGCCGCGCAGGCCGGGTCTGTCCATGTCTCCGCTTCTTGACCCCGATGATGGACTGGGGCCGCCGCTGGACTGGCAGGGCAAGCCGGTGCGTTGCCGGGAATGCGCGCATATCGCGATCAACCAGATGGGGCTTTGCGCAAAGGGCAAGGCCTGCATCCGTGACCGCCGGGCGCGCCGGGTGGAGCGTTTTCTGCGCGGCAATCGCGATCTGGCCGACCAATATCTTGACCATCCCTATTTCGAGGTGAGGGCGGGCGCGGCGCGCCATTGCAACCTGTTTCGCTTGCCCCCCATGCTTGACGATCCCGAACCGGAGGTGCGGGCCATGGCCACCTTGCGCCTGCCCGAGGAGCGCATCCGCGATATGATTCATGATACTGATACCGATGTGCGGATTGCCGCCGCCTCGCGCCTTTCGGGCCGGGCGCTGATGCCCGCCATCCATGACAGCGCCTATATGGTGCGGCTGACGGCGGTGCGGCGCATGCCGCCCGAATTGCTGCCGCTGGTGCGCCATGATCCGGACCCGGAGGTGCGGCAATGGGTGGCGCGGCGGATTGATCTGCGCGCCTTGCCCGACATGGCCTTCGATCCCGACCCGCTGGTGCGCCGGGCCGTGGCGGAAAGGCTGATGCCCGATCAACTGGTGCTGATGGTGGCCGACAGTGATTTTCGCGTGCGCTTTTGCGTGGCGGAACGGATCGTGGAGGATGAGCTTTTTGCCCTGCTCGATGATCCCGAGGAGGCGATCCGCGATCTGGCCCGCCAGCGCATTGCCGCCGTGCCGCAACTGGCCTCCCGGCTTGCATCACCGGTTTCGTATCCGGTGTCCCATCTGCGCCTTGTGGCGCCCGAACCCGATTCCAGCCCGTCCTCAACGGAGAATGCCCGATGAAAGTGATGATCCGGCGCGCCGAGGGCGCCCTTTCCGCTTATGTGCCCAAAAAGGATCTGGAAGAGCCGATCGTCGAGGTCGAGCATGACAGTCTGTGGGGCGGCTGGGTGCGCCTTGCCAATGGCTGGGTGCTGGAACTGCCCGCGATGGCCGAGGACACACACCTGCCCATCACTGTCGAGGCACGCAAGCGGGCCGGGGAGGAGTGAGCGTCATGACCACGATACTGACCGAAAATCGCGATGAGGTTCTGGCGGAACTGGGCGAATTGCTGGCGGGGCGGAGGATTGTGCCCTATCTTGGCCCCGGCCTTTCAGCGTACGCGCCGGTGCCCATGACCCCGGAGGATCTGGCCACCTTTTTCGCCGCCAAGACAACTTTGCCGCGCCGGGCGGTGGGCAATGCCTGGGCCGCGGCGCAATATATCGAGAGCCATCGTTTCCGCGATACGCTCACCGCCTGGATGCGCGAGGCTTTTGCCCCGCGCGTTGCGCCCGCACCATGGCATCGTTGGCTGGCCGCGCAGGGGCTGCCGCTGATTGTGGACAGCTGGTATGCGGGCGAAATGCGCGAGGCGCTGATCGAGGCGGGCGGAAACTGGGCCGAGGTGCAGGGCATCAGCCGGGCGCTCATCGGTGAGGACAAATGGTTCCGCTTCTTCGATGCCGCCGGGGCGCCGATCAGGCCCGAGCAGGGCGCCATCGCGCAGACCTTGCTCTATGCCCCCCATGGCAGCGCGCGACCTGCGGTCAATTTCCTGATTTCCGATGCAGACTATGTCGAGGTGCTGACCGAGATCGACATCCAGACCCCGATCCCCGAGGAAGTCCGCCGCCGGCGGACGGGGCAGAGCTTTCTCTTCATCGGCTGTCGCTTTCATGACCAGATGCTGCGCTCCTATGCGCGCCAGATCATCAAGCGCTCCTCGGACCGCCATTTCGCCATCGTTGATCTGGCAGGCCTGACCCGCAACGAGCAGCGCTTTCTGGATGAGCATGATTTTGCCGTCATCGATTTGCCTGTCGATGAAGCTTTTGCCGCCCTGACAGCCTGACCCGGCCGGCGGCAACAACCCTGCGGCGTCGGCGGCCCGGGCCATGGGCCGCCGACGCCGCTTTTTTGTTGCGACTTTGTGCTTTCCGCCTTGTTTCCGCTTCTGTCTCTTTCCCGACAATGGCGCAAAACCCACAAGGGCAGGACATGAAAACCCTCTGATTTCGGCCATTTTTGGTTTGGCACGGGCTTTGCTTTCTCTGGTCTCGCATGGCCTTTCCCGCACCCCCGCAAAGGGAAGGCCCGGATCAGGGAGCAACTTGTGGCCAGTTCCGCTTTGGATAGCTCCGGCAATCAGCCGGTCGTCGATATTGCCGATGTGATGCAGAAGATCGCCGAGCATAAGGGCTGCGGCACGAGCAGCGATGATGGCAAGGCCTCTTGCGGTTCTTCCGCAGGCCCGGCCGACATGGCGCCCGAGATCTGGGAAAAGGTGAAGAACCACCCCTGCTACAGCGAGGAAGCCCATCACCACTATGCGCGCATGCACGTGGCCGTGGCGCCCGCCTGCAACATTCAGTGCAACTATTGCAACCGCAAATATGACTGCGCCAATGAAAGCCGCCCCGGCGTGGTTTCCGAGCGTCTGACGCCCGAACAGGCCTCGAAGAAGGTGCTGGCCGTGGCCTCCACCATTCCGCAGATGACCGTGTTGGGCATTGCCGGGCCGGGCGATCCGCTGGCCAATCCGAAGAAGACTTTCGAGACCTTCCGGCTGATTTCCGAAGTCGCGCCCGATATCAAACTGTGCCTGTCGACCAATGGTTTGGCGCTGCCCGACTGGGTCGATGAAATCGCCAAATACAAGGTCGATCACGTCACGATCACCATCAATATGGTCGATCCTGAAGTGGGCCAGCATATCTATCCGTGGATCTTCTGGAACCACAAACGGGTGGAGGGCATCGAGGCAGCGCGCATTCTCTCGGAACGCCAGCTTCTGGGTCTCGAAATGCTGACCGAGCGGGGCATTCTGGCCAAGATCAATTCGGTGATGATCCCCGGCATCAATGACAAGCATCTGGTCGAGGTCAACAAGGCGGTCAAATCGCGCGGGGCTTTCCTGCACAATATCATGCCGCTGATCTCAGCGCCCGAGCATGGCACGGTGTTTGGCCTCAACGGCCAGCGCGGTCCCTCGGCGCAGGAACTGAAGGCGCTTCAGGACGAGTGCGAGGGCGACATGAACATGATGCGCCATTGCCGCCAGTGCCGCGCCGATGCGGTGGGCCTATTGGGCGAGGATCGCAGCGCCGAATTCACCACCGACAAGATCATGGCGATGGAGGTGGAATATGACGCCGAAGGCCGCAAGGCCTATCAGCAGGCCGTTGAGGCCGAGCGGCAGGCCAAGGTGGCGGCCAAGGCTGGCGAGCTTGAGGGCCTAGAAGGAGCGGGCGACATAAAGGTGCTGGTTGCCGTGGCCACCAAGGGCCATGGCATCATCAACGAACACTTTGGCCATGCCAAGGAGTTTCAGGTCTATGAGCTGAGCGGCAGCGGCGCCAAATTCGTCGGCCACCGCCGCGTTGATCTTTATTGCCAGGGCGGCTTTGGCGAAGAGGATGCGCTCTCCACGGTCATCGCCGCGATCAATGATTGCCACGCGGTGTTTGTCGCCAAGATCGGCGGCTGCCCCAAGGCGGATCTCCAGGCGGCGGGCATCGAGCCGGTCGATCATTATGCCCATGAATATATCGAGGCATCGGCCATCGTCTGGTTCAAGGACTATCTGGCCAAGGTTGCCGCGGGTGAGGTGATCCACACCGAAAGGGGCGATGCGGCCATCCGGCAGGGCGCGCTTCTGGCCAGCTGAGGAGAGCCTCCGATGCCTTACAAGATCGTAGCCAGTCAATGCACCAATTGCTCGGCCTGCGAGGCGGAGTGTCCCAACGAGGCGATCTCGGAAAAGGGCACGACCTTCGTGATCGACCCGGCCAAATGCACCGAATGCATCGGTCATTTCGATGTGCCGCAATGCGTGGCGATCTGTCCGGTGGACAAGACCTGCGTGCTTGATACCAGCCTGCCGCGCTATTCGGGAGGTTCGGCATGAGCGGGGCCCGGCAGGACTGGGCCGAAGGGATGGGCCTGCTCGACGATCCGCTGCTGGGCGGCGGCTTGCCGGCAGAGGCGCAGGCCCATCTCGACAAGGCGGCTATCTGTTACCACCAGTCCGATGTGGCCGAGACCCATCTGCTCGATGCTTCGCGTATTGCGCCGGGCCATGCGGCGGTGCTGATCGCTTTCTACCGCTTCTATTTCTACAAGGGGCGGTTGGTGGATGCGCTGGACGTCGCGCGTGAATGCCTGGCCAAGGCGCTGGCGGAAAATGTGCTGGGCGATGACTGGCTGGCGGTGCAGCCCGATGATGCCGATTTCTCCGATTGGGGGGCTCTGCGTCCGCGCTTCTTCCTCTTCACGCTCAAGGCCTATGCCTATCTCAACATGCGGTTGGGCCGGTTTGGCGAAGGGCGGATGGCGGCGGAAAAGCTGCTTCACCTCGACCGGGCGGACCGGATCGGCGCGCGCGTTCTGGTCGATGTGCTGGATCGGATGGAGGCGGGCGATGAGTAATATTGTCCGCGACAGCGAAGTGGTTGAACTCAATGGTCCACCCGCTTTCCGCTATGGCGAGAAGGTGCGCTCCCTGCGGGTCATCCGCAATGACGGCACCTATCCGGGCAAGGAAATCGGCGAACTGCTGGTCAAGAAGGGGGAAGAGGGGATCGTCAGTTCGATCGGCACCTTTCTCCAGCAATTCTATATCTATGGTGTGGATTTTCCGCTGACGGGCCACCGGGTCGGCATGAAAAGGCGCGAGCTTATCGCGCTGGCCGATGCTTTGGGCGACGAGGAGGAAAACCTGCCCTGCACCTTGCCGCCCAACCGGCGGGCCGGATGGGAGGCGCGATCATGATCCCCGGCCTGACCCTGCGCGAGCCGCGCTATCAATGGGGCCAGAGCGTGCGCGCCTGCGTCGATCTGGTCAATGACGGCAGCCATCCCGAACATGAGGAAAACGCGCTGCTGGTACGCGCGGGAACGGCGGGCGAGGTGGTCAACACCGGTTTCCATGCCGAGAGCAACACGCCGGTCTATCTGGTCCAGTTTGGCGAGCGGATGCTGGTGGGTTGTCTTGAGGAGGAGCTCGAAGCATCGGCGGGAGAGCCGCCTTGTCCGTAGGTCTCGCCCCTTCCCGGATCGTCAGCGTGGCCCGCCATCCCAACGAGATCGACCTCTTGCGCATCGCCCGCGCCTTGGCGGAGCGTCAACGCTATCGCTATGTCCAGCCCGAGGTCGTGCCCGTTTCATCGGGCTATCTGGTGCGCAGCCCATGCTGTTCGCGGCGCCCCGATCCGGAAGGCGGGGTGGTGGATATTGCCCGGCTCGTTTGGGCGGACGCGCCCGCCTGCTGGCTGCTCTATCGCAAGGCCCATGAGGAGGATCTCTGGGTGGAGGACAGCAGCTTTGTCCGGCTTACCGATGCGCTCGCCCGGCTCAATGCCGATCCCGACCGCCGGTTCTGGCAATGATATGGCAGGAGATGTGACCATGGCGCTGGCCGTTTATGATGTGGCCCGGATCGACGCCTTGCTGGCGGCTTTGGATGCGGGGGTGGATATTTCCGCGCTGGATGCCGCCCTGGCGCGGCTGGTGCCCGATGTGGCGCGGCGGCATTGCGATGCGGGCGATGTGCTGGAGGAACCCTTTCGCAGCCATGCGGGTTTTGATCTCCATCTGCTGGATACCAGCGGCCATTGCCTCCGCGTGACCGGCGATCCGGGCGAGGCGGGCGCGCTGTTGATTGCGCGCAAGGCTTCGGAGACGGCACAGGCGGAGATGGCGCGGTGAGCCCCGCCACACTGCAACGCCCGGACGCCAATGTCGTCTCCATCGCCACGGGCGAGCCTTTGCAGATCCCGCTGTGCGACCCTGATCTGACCGGCGATGATCTGGCGGCGGTTGAGGCGGTTTTGCGCGGCGACAGGCTGGGGGAAGGCCCATGGGTGCCCGCGCTGGAGAGGGCTTTTGCCGGGCGTCTGGGGCGCTCGCACGGGCTGGCTCTGTCCAGCGGGGCGCTTGGGCTGATGCTGGCGCTGCGCGCGCGCGGGATCGGGCCGGGGGATGAGGTGATCCTCTCCGCCCATGGTTTCCGCGAGATTGGCCATGGCGTGCTGGCGGCGGGGGCCACGCCGATCTTTGCCGATATTGATTATTGGTCGGGCACGCTGTCGCCCCTCAAGGCGGCTGATCGGATCACCCTGCGCACCCGCGCCATCATGGCCGGCAACAGCGCGGGCCACCCGGCGGACTGGCCCGCGCTGCGCAGCCTGGCCGATGCCCATGGGCTGTTCCTGATCGAGGACAGTTGCGAGGCGATCGGATCGCGCCACAAGGCGGGCGAGGTCGGCACGTTTGGCGACATTGCCTTGTTCGACTTTGCCCAACCCGGCGTGATCTGCTGCGGCGAGGGGGCGATGCTGGTGAGCGATGACGCCGATCTGGTGATGGCGATCCGGCGTCTGGCCCGGCGCGGCCTTGGCGAACGCGCCTCGGTTTCGGCCACGATGGCCCCGCCGCTGGGCGTGGGCATGAGCGAGATGGCCGCTGCACTGGCCTTCTCGCAGCTTTCGCGCCTTGATGTGCTGCTCGAAAGACGGCGCGGGGTGCAGGCGATGTATGACGGGTTCATGCAGAGCTTTGAAGGAATCAAGCCGCCCTATGTCGCCCCGGACATCGAGGAGGTGCACTGGTTCCTCTATGTCGTCCATCTGGGCACGCGCTTTTCCAAATCCTCGCGCGATGCGATCCTCGAGGATCTGCGCACCGAGGCGGTGGAGGCCCACGCCTATTCCAGCCCGCTGCATCTTCAGCGCGCCTATCGCGATCTGGGCTGGAAGAAGGGCGACCTCTTCGTGACCGAAAAAGTGGCTGACCGGGCGGTGGCCCTTCCTTTCCATGCGCATCTGGTGCCCGAACAGGTGGCCTTCATGGTCGCCCGGATCAAGGATGCCTCCATCAACAGCGGCGCGGGCGCCGCGATCTATTGACCCCATGGAGCTTGTTCGATGCCTACCCTGACCTTCAAACCTTCCGGCAACACGATCACCATTGCCGAAGGTGACAATATCCTTGCCCTCATGCTGGCCCATGGCGAGAAAGTGGCGCATAAATGCGACGGCAAGGCCACTTGCGGCGAATGCCACATTTTCCTGCTCGAAGGGCGCAAGGGCGTTTCGCGCCTTTCGCCTGATGAGAATGCCAAGCTCGACATGATGGTGGGGGTCGGCTCCAAATCGCGGCTGGCCTGCCAATGCAAGGTGCTGGGCACCGAGGATGTCACCGTTGAAGTGCTGAGTTTCGTGTGATGCCGATGGATGCCGATGCCATCAAGGCCCGCATCGAGGCGGCCCTGCCCGATGCCAATGTGATGATGATCGATCTGGCGGGCGATGGCGACCACTGGGCCGCCCGCGTGACCAGCGCTGCCTTCATCGGTAAGAGCCGGATCGCCCAGCACAAGCTGGTTTATGCGGCCATCGGCGCCGATATGGGCGGCGCGCTCCATGCGCTGGCCTTGCAAACCTTTATCCCTGCAACATCCTCCAAGGAGACCGGCCATGGCCACGTCTGATCGTATTCGCAAGCTGGTGACCGACAATGAGATCGTGGTTTTCATGAAAGGCATGCCCGCGGCGCCCAAATGCGGCTTTTCCGCCGGGGTGGTCAAAGTGTTCGATGCGTTGGGGCGGCCCTATCTCGGCGTGGATGTGCTGGAGGACCCGTTCCTGCGTGAAGGGCTGAAAGAATATTCGGATTGGCCGACCTTCCCGCAGGTCTATGTGCGCGGCGAATTCATCGGCGGCGCGGATATTGTGCGCGAAATGTATGCCAGCGGCGAATTGTCGGCGCTGCTGGCCGATCAGGGCGCGGCCTGATGGACCTGCCCGAAGAGCTGCCGCAGCTTTACAAACGCCATATCTTTGCCTGCGCCACCCAGCGCCCGCCGATGCACCCGCGCGGCAGTTGCGGCAACAATGGCGCCGGGCCGCTGTGGGAACATTTGGGCAAAAGAATTGAGGCGTTGGGGCTGAATGGTCAGGTGGGGTTTACCCTGTCGGGCTGTCTTGGCTTTTGTTCGGCCGGGCCGCTGATGGTCATCTATCCCGAAGGTGTCTGGTATCGCCCGCAAACGCTTGGGGATATCGAAGCGATCATCGACCGGCATCTTCTGGATGATGTCCTGGCCGAGGATCAGGTGGTCATTCTGCAACGCTGAAAGGAAGTGCGGCATGAGTCTGGCAGCCTATCATCCGCAACCCCGCGCGCATGGCGCAAGGTTACGCACCAGTGCGCGCAACATGCTTTACGGCATGGTGACAGCCATCGTGCACGGCCCGATCAATGCAGAGATCGGGCTGCTGGTCAATGACCATATCGTGATTGATGCGCTGATCAGCAATGCCAGCGTCGAGGCGCTGGGCCTGCGTCCGGGTGGGCGGGCGGTGGCGCTCATCAAATCCAGTCTGGTCACCCTGGTGGAGGATGTGCCGGGTCTGCGGCTTTCCGCGCGCAATCTGATCGGCGGCACGGTGGTGGCCGTGGCGCAGGGACCGGTGGAAAGCGAGATCCTGCTCGATATTGGCGGCGCGGCGGAAATTGCCGCGATGGTCACCACCCATTCCCTGCGGGAAATGAATCTCTATCCCGGACGCACGACTCTGGCCGCGTTCAAGGCATCGCATGTGATCCTTGCGGTGGAGGATTGAGCCTATCTGGCTAGGTAGGGCGGGGTGGCGACAGGCGAGGGTCTGCCGCCGCCCCGTTTGCCCTCATTTGCCGATCAGCACATCGCTGGCCTTGATAAGGACCGTCACCTTGTCACCCACGGCAAGCGCCAGTTCGGCAATCGCTTCCTCGGTGATCGAGGAGGTGATCGTGGTGCCGCCAATATCAACCTTGATCTGGCCGTTGACGGCGCCGGGAGTCAGGGCCGTGATCGTGCCGGGGATCTGATTGCGGGCGCTGATTTTCATGATGGTCGTCTCCTTTGTTGTGAAGCGGGCATTGTGAAGTGAGAAGGGGAAATGAGCGCTACAGGCCGCCCAGCTGGATCAGCGGCATGGCGCCTGCGCGGCCCAGCATCGTATCGACCTTTTGCCGCACCGCCTCGATCCGCAGCGGCTTGAGCAGCGCGCCATGGGCGCCCCGGCGCAGCGCTTCCAGCGCCATCGCCTCATCCTCCTTGCCCGTCACCAGCAGGATGCGGGCAGAGGGGTAGCGCATCGCGATATCGTCCAGCAGGCCCAGACCTTCGGTTTTAAGAATGCCCATGCCCAGCATCAGCAGATCGGGTGTCAGCCAGTCCTGCCCCTTGGCATAGGCGCTGGCCATATCGGGCAGTTCGTGGGTCTCGATCTCGTCATGCAGCATGAACTGGAGCGCGGCGCGGGTGATGTCGCAATCGTCGACGACGAAGACGCGGCGCTGATCGACGGCTTTGCTGGTCTCAACTCCGATTTGCATGGGTTTCTCCCCGTTTCAGAACGCGCCGGAATGGGGCGCGGCATGGCGATGGGGATGCAGGATCCGTTCCATATCCGCTCAGCTCCCGCAATAGGCGCATAAAAGCGGGAAAATTCGCACCTTGCCGGTTTGCGCGCAGGATTATGGCGCTCCGCCCCGGTGGGTCTGGCGGCATTTTGCGACACCGACAAACCGCAAGCGTGGGATTTGCGACAGGGCGGGGAGGAATTGTTGCGTTTGTCACATCGCGGAGGGCATGAAGGAAAATCCATAAAATAACACTATATCAGTAGGATGATCGAGTTCTTCCAATTCTGGCACGCCCCTTGCTGTTCCTGTGGTGCAGCGGTTGGACGACCCCCGGGTCCTTCCAAGCGACTGACCCGCCGCAGCAAGAACGGACGCGACGGGGGAGCAGAAGGCAGGCCGCGCCGGGCGGATGACCCGGCGGACCTGCCGAAAAACGTTCGCGTGAAACCAGACAGGAGATACCCATGTCACTTCGTCAGATTGCCTTTTACGGCAAGGGCGGCATCGGCAAGTCCACGACGTCGCAGAACACTCTCGCCGCTCTGGCCGACCTTGGCCAGCGCATCCTGATCGTCGGCTGCGACCCCAAGGCCGATTCCACCCGCCTGATGCTGCATGCCAAGGCGCAGGACACGATCCTCAGCCTTGCCGCCGAAGCCGGTTCGGTGGAGGACCTCGAACTCGAGGACGTGATGAAGATCGGGTACAAGGATATCCGCTGCGTGGAATCGGGCGGTCCCGAACCGGGCGTGGGCTGTGCCGGTCGCGGGGTGATCACCTCGATCAACTTCCTCGAAGAGAACGGCGCCTACGACGACATCGACTATGTCTCGTATGACGTGCTGGGCGACGTGGTCTGCGGCGGCTTTGCCATGCCGATCCGCGAAAACAAGGCCCAGGAAATCTACATCGTCATGTCGGGCGAGATGATGGCCATGTATGCGGCCAACAACATCTCGAAGGGCATTCTCAAATATGCCAATTCGGGCGGGGTGCGTCTTGGTGGGCTGGTCTGCAACGAGCGCCAGACCGACAAGGAACTGGAACTGGCTGAATCGCTGGCCAAGAAACTGGGCACCCAGCTCATCCACTTCGTTCCGCGCGACAATATTGTGCAGCATGCCGAACTGCGCCGCATGACCGTGATCGAATATGCGCCGGAATCAAACCAGGCTGAGGAATATCGCCAGCTTGCGCAGAAGATCCACAACAATGCCGGCAAGGGCATCATTCCCACCCCCATCACCATGGACGAACTGGAAGACCTGCTGATGGAACACGGCATCATGAAGAGCATCGACGAGAGCCAGGTCGGCCTGACCGCCGCGCAACTGGCCTGATCCGCGCCTGTCCGTCTCCGTTCGCGCCGCACCAGCGCGCGGACGGGGCGGCATGGCCGAATATAGCACGCAGGAGGACCATGAGATGAGCGTCTCGACCCCCACCAACATTGCAGAAGTCAAGGAACGCAACCGGGCGTTGATCCAGGAAGTCCTGTCGGTCTACCCCGAAAAGACCGCCAAGCGGCGCGCCAAGCACCTGAATGTGCATGAAGAAGGCAAGAGCGACTGCGGCGTCAAATCGAACATCAAATCGATCCCCGGCGTGATGACGATCCGTGGCTGTGCCTATGCCGGATCGAAGGGCGTGGTGTGGGGGCCGATCAAGGACATGATCCACATCAGCCACGGGCCGGTCGGCTGCGGCCAGTATAGCTGGGCCTCGCGCCGCAACTATTACGTGGGCACGACCGGCATCGACACTTTCGGCACGATGCAGTTCACTTCCGACTTTCAGGAAAAGGACATCGTGTTCGGCGGCGACAAGAAGCTGGCCAAGATCATCGATGAGATCGAGGAACTTTTCCCGCTCAACAAGGGCATTTCGGTGCAGAGCGAATGCCCGATCGGCCTGATCGGCGATGATATCGAGGCCGTTTCCAAGGCCAAGAGCAAGGAGCATGGCGGCAAGACCATCGTGCCGGTGCGCTGCGAGGGCTTCCGCGGCGTCTCGCAATCGCTGGGGCACCATATCGCCAATGACGCGATCCGCGACTGGGTGTTCGACAAGAGCGAGGGCAAGGCCCCGAACTTCGAACCCGGCCCCTATGATGTGGCGATCATTGGCGATTACAACATCGGCGGCGATGCCTGGTCCAGCCGCATTCTGCTGGAGGAAATGGGCCTGCGCGTGGTGGCGCAATGGTCCGGCGACGGCACGATTGCCGAACTCGAAGCCACGCCCAAGGCCAAGCTCAACGTGCTGCACTGCTACCGCTCGATGAATTACATCAGCCGGCACATGGAAGAAAAATACGGCATTCCCTGGGTGGAATATAATTTCTTCGGACCTTCGAAGATCGAGGAAAGCCTGCGCAAGATCGCCAGCTATTTCGACGAGAAGATCCAGGCGGGCGCCGAGGCCGTGATCGCCAAGTACAAGCCGCTGATGCAGGCTGTGATCGACAAATACAAGCCCCGCCTCGCCGGCAAGAAGGTGATGCTCTATGTCGGCGGCCTGCGCCCCCGCCACGTCATCGGTGCCTATGAGGATCTGGGCATGGAAGTGGTCGGCACCGGCTATGAATTCGGCCACAATGACGACTATCAGCGCACCGCCCAGCATTACGTCAAGGACGGCACGCTGATCTATGACGACGTGACGGGCTATGAGTTCGAGAAATTCGTCGAGACGGTGAAGCCCGATCTCGTCGGTTCGGGCATCAAGGAGAAGTACGTCTTCCAGAAGATGGGCGTGCCGTTCCGCCAGATGCACAGCTGGGACTATTCCGGCCCCTATCACGGCTATGACGGGTTCGCGATCTTTGCCCGTGACATGGACATGGCGATCAATTCGCCGGTCTGGAAGCTGCCCGCCGCGCCCTGGAAGCAGGATCCGGACTATGTCGCCATCGCGGCAGAATAAAAGCTGATCCGGGCGGCCGCCACGCGCCGTCCCGCCATCCCATTGCATAAGGAGGCCACCATGCCCCAGGACGCCAATCAGGTTAAAGACCACTTTTCCCTGTTCCGCGAGCCGGAATACAAGGAACTGATCGCCAACAAGCGCGCCAATTTCGAAAACCGCCATGCTCCTGAAAAGGTGCAGGAAGTGGTCGAATGGGCCAAGACCGAGGAATATAAGGAGCTCAATTTCAAGCGCGAGGCGCTGGTGGTCAACCCCGCCAAGGCCTGCCAGCCTTTGGGCGCGGTGTTTGCCGCCGTGGGCTTTGAAGGCACGATCCCCTTCGTGCACGGCTCGCAGGGCTGCGTTGCCTATTACCGCTCGCATTTCTCGCGCCATTTCAAGGAGCCGACGTCCTGCGTTTCCTCCTCGATGACCGAGGATGCGGCGGTGTTCGGCGGCCTCAACAATATGATCGACGGGCTGGCCAACACCTATTCGATGTACAAGCCCAAGATGATCGCGGTGAGCACCACCTGCATGGCCGAAGTGATCGGCGATGACCTGAATGCTTTCATCAAGACAGCGCGCGAAAAGGGCTCGATTCCCGCTGAATATCCGGTGCCCTTTGCGCATACGCCCGCTTTCGTGGGCAGCCATATCACCGGCTATGACAATGCGATGAAGGGCGTTCTGGAATATTTCTGGGATGGCCGGGCGGGAACAATCGACAAGGTTGCCCGCGTGCCCAATGGCAAGATCAACTTCATCGGCGGTTTCGACGGCTATACGGTGGGCAATATGCGCGAAGTGAAGCGCATTTTCGACACGATGAAGGTCGAATACACGATCCTTGGCGACAATTCGGATGTCTGGGACACGCCCACCGATGGCGAGTTCCGCATGTATGACGGCGGCACCACGCTGGAGGATGCCGAAAACGCCGTGCATGCCAAGGCCACCATTTCGATGCAGGAATTCTGTACCGAAAAGACCCTGCCGATGATCGCGGCCCATGGCCATGAAACCGTGGCCTTCAACCACCCCGTCGGGGTCGAGGCCACTGACCGGTTCATCATGGAAGTGGCCCGGCTGGCGGGCGTGACCATTCCCGATGAACTGGCCAAGGAACGCGGCCGTCTGGTCGATGCGATTGCCGACAGCAATGCCCATATCCATGGCAAGAAATTTGCCATCTATGGCGATCCCGACCTTTGCTATGGCCTGGCGCAATTCATCATGGAGCTGGGCGGCGAGCCGGTGGTGGTGCTTTCCACCAATGGCGGTAAGGGCTGGGCGAAGAAGATGCAGGAGCTGTTTGACAGCTCGCCTTTCGGTGCGGGCTGCAAGGCCTATCCCGGCAAGGATCTGTGGCACATGCGCAGCCTGCTCTTCACCGAAAAGCCCGATTTCCTGATCGGCAACACCTATGGCAAATATCTCGAACGCGACACGGGCGTTCCTCTGATCCGCCTCGGTTTCCCGATCTTCGATCGCCACCACAAGCACCGCTATCCGGTGTGGGGCTATCAGGGCGCGATGAATGTGCTGGTGACCATCCTTGATCGCATCTTCGATCATATGGACGCCACCACCGACGGCATCGCCACCACCGACTACAGCTTCGACATCATCCGCTGAGGCGGGCCGGTTTCGCAGGAAGAACAGGGCAACCGGGCCAACGGAGGAACCCAGATGAACAGTCTCAGTCAGACCATCCAGGATGTTTTCAACGAGCCCGGTTGCGATAAAAATCAGGCGAAATCGGAAAAGGAACGCAAGAAGGGCTGCACCAAACAGTTGCAGCCCGGAGGCGCGGCGGGCGGCTGCGCCTTTGACGGGGCCAAGATCGCGCTGCAACCGATCACCGATGTGGCGCATCTGGTGCATGGCCCCATCGCCTGCGAGGGGTCAAGCTGGGACAATCGCGGCGCCAAATCCTCCGGCCCCATGCTTTACCGCACCGGCTTTACCACCGACATGACCGAGAATGACATCGTGTTCGGCGGTGAAAAACGGCTGTATAAGGCGATTCGCGAGATCCGGGACAAATATGATCCCCCGGCGGTCTTCGTCTATCAGACTTGCGTTCCGGCCATGATCGGCGATGATATCGAGGCCGTGTGCAAGGCGGCCAGCGCCAAGTTTGGCCTGCCCTGCATCCCGGTCATGTCGCCCGGCTTTGTCGGCCCGAAAAACCTTGGCAACAAGCTGGCGGGCGAGGCCTTGCTCAAGCATGTGATCGGCACGGTGGAGCCGGATGTCACCACGCCCTATGACATCAACATTATCGGCGAATATAATCTGGCGGGCGAACTCTGGCAGGTAAAGCCGCTGCTCGACGAATTGGGCATTCGCATCCTGTCCTGCATTTCGGGCGATGCGCGCTACAAGGAGGTGGCGTGGAGCCACCGCGCCCGCGCCGCGATGATGGTATGCTCCAAGGCGATGATCAATGTCGCGCGCAAGATGGAGGAGCGCTATGGCATCCCCTTCTTTGAAGGCAGTTTCTACGGCATTGGCGATATGTCGGAAAGTCTGCGCCAGATCGCCAGCCTGCTGATCCAGCGCGGCGCCGATCCTGAGCTGATGGAGCGTACCGAGGCGGTGATAGCGCGGGAGGAGGCCCACGCTTGGGCGGCCATCGAGCCTTACCGCCAGCGCCTGACGGGCAAACGTGTGCTGCTGATCACCGGGGGTGTGAAAAGCTGGTCGGTGGTCAGCGCGCTGCAGGAGGCCGGGATGGAGGTGGTGGGCACTTCGGTCAAGAAGTCCACCGACGAGGACAAGGAGAAGATCAAGGAGATCATGGGGGCCGATGCCCATATGATCGACGATCTGCCCCCGCGCGAAATGTATCGAATGCTGAAAGCCAGCGAGGCTGACATCATGCTCTCGGGCGGGCGGACGCAATTTGTTGCGCTCAAGGCTACGATGCCATGGATGGACATCAATCAGGAGCGACACGAAGCCTTTGCCGGTTATCACGGCATGGTCTCGATGGTGCGCGAGATCGACCGTACACTTTCCAACCCCATGTGGCAACAGGTACGCGCGCCTGCTCCATGGGAAGAGGCAGGCGCGGCGACATGGCAAAGCCGCGCTCTGCAGGATGAGGGCGAAGGCGCGGCGGGGGCAGGGGGGGCGCAGGCATCCCCTCCCGCCGACAGCGAGGAAAGGCGCCGCGCCCGCGCCATATGTCAGTGCAAGGCGGTCAGCGTGGGAATGATCGAGGATGCGGTGGCGCTGGGCCATCACAGCACCGAAGCTGTGTCCCGCATGACCCGCGCGAGCACCGGGTGCGGCGGCTGCGCCCCCTTCGTGGCGCGCACCATTGCCGCCGCACAGGAGCGGCCCGTGGCCACGGAGGCGGCATGATGGCGCGGGTCGAGAAATCCGCCAAAGCCTGCACGGTCAATCCGCTGAAAATGAGCCAGCCCATCGGCGGGGCGCTGGCTTTCATGGGGCTGGCCGGGGCTATGCCGCTGCTGCATGGCTCGCAGGGCTGCACTTCATTTGGGCTGGTGCTGTTTGTCCGCCATTTCCGCGAGGCCATTCCGCTGCAAACCACCGCGATGAGCGAGGTGGCCACTGTGCTGGGCGGTTTTGACAATGTCGAGCAGGCCGTGGTTAACATTGCCAACCGCACCAAGCCCGCGGTGATCGGCATTTGCTCGACCGGGGTGACCGAGATAAAGGGCGATGATCTGGCCGGTTTTGTCAAGCAGATCCGCCAGCGGCATCCTGAACTGGATCATATCGCGCTGGTGCAATGCTCGACGCCGGACTTTGCCGGAGCCTTTCAGGATGGCTGGGCGCGTGCGGTCGAGGCGATGGTTGAGCAACTGGTCGATCCGGTGGCATCGGATGCCACGCCGATGCGCGATCCCCGCCGGGTCAATATCCTGCCCGGTTGCCATCTGACGCCGGGCGATATTGATGAATTGCGCGATCTGTTCGAGGCTTTCGGCCTGCAGCCCCTGTTCGTGCCGGATCTCTCGGGCTCGCTCGACGGGCATATTCCCCAGGATTTCACCCCCACCACGCTGGGCGGGGCCGGGGTGGGCGATCTGCGCAAGATGGGCCTGGCCGCGCATACGGTGGCCATTGGCGAACAGATGCGCAAGGCTGCCGAGATGCTTGGTGCCAAAACCGGCGTGCCTTATCGCCTGTTTGAGCGGGTGACGGGATTGACCGCCTGCGACGAGTTGATTCAGCATCTTTCGACCATTTCCGGGATGCCGGTGCCGCGCAAATATCGCCGTCAGCGCGGGCAATTGATTGATGCCATGCTGGATGGCCATTTCCACATCGGCGGTCGCCGCATCGCCATTGCGGCTGAGCCGGACCTGCTCTTTGCGCTGGCCTCTTTCCTGCGCGAGATGGGCGGTGATATTGTCAGTGCGGTGACAACCACCGCCAGCCCGCTCAATGCGCGCGTGCCCGTCGGCGTGGTAACCATCGGTGATCTGGAGGATATGGAGGCGCAGTCGCGCGAGGGCGATGCGCAGATCATCCTGACCCACAGCCATGGCCGTCAGGCTGCGGAGAGGCTCGGGGTTTCCCATTTCCGCATCGGCCTGCCCATGTTCGACACGCTGGGCGCGGGCCATCTGGTCAGCGTGGGCTACAAGGGCACCCGTGATCTGATTTTCGCTATCGGCAACATGCTGATGCACAGCCATCACGAGGCCAGTCCGCAGGATTGGCGGGACGCCTGGAACGACCACACCATCAAGGAGGCAGCGGAATGAAAGTAGCCTTTGCCACGCAGGATTTGCTGCGGATCGACGCCCATTTCGGCTGGGCGCGCAATCTGGCCATCTATGATCTGGATGCCGATGGTTGGTCGCTGGACCGGGTCGTCGAATTTTCCGGCGAGCTCAACGAGGATGGCAATGAGGACAAGCTGGCCCCCAAGCTGGAGGCGCTGGCCGGGGTTTCCATTCTGGTGGTGGCGGCCATCGGCGGATCGGGCGCGGCCCGCGTTGTCGCGCAGAATATCCACCCGATGAAAGTGGCCGAACCCGAACCCATCGAGGGCATGCTGGCCAAGTTGCAGGAGGTGCTGAAAGGCACGCCTCCGCCATGGCTGCGCAAGGTGATGGCCAAGGGCGAAAAGGCCCGCAGCCTTGATTTCGAGGAAGAGGAAGCCTGAGCATGGCCGAGAATGCAACAATGCCCGTGATCGAGGGCTTTGCCGCCGATCTTGTGCGCCAGATCCGCGCGCAGGACACCCATGGTTCGTGGGACCGCAAGAGCGACTTTCAACTGATCGAGGATTTCATCCTCGACAAGGAGAAGCGCCGCGCCATCCCGATCATCGGCGATCCCGATCCCGACACGATCTGGCGGCTCGAACTTTTCTATGGCGCCCTGTGCCTTGCCATCGAGAAGCGCTGCGGCAAGATGGTCAGCCCGCTGATGAAGCTGTCCCATGAAGGGTTCGGGCGGATGGTGCTGACCTGCGGGCGGCTGATCGTCATCAACAAGAGCCTGCGCGATGTGCATCGCTTTGGTTTCGACAGTCTCGAAAAGCTGAATGCCGAGGCTGAAAAGCTGATCGGGCAGGCGATCGAGATGATTGAGCAGTTCCCCGCCGTGGCGGATTATTGAGAGGGGGCGGGCATGAGCGATCCGGAGGCGATGAAGGCCGAGGTCAGGAAACTCTCCGCGCAGGCGATGCAGGCGAAGATGGATCTCCACGATCTGTCGGAGGAACTGCCGCTGGGGGTGGAAAAGGTGCTGGCCGTGGCGCAGCGGGTGGTGGATGCCTATGGCGCGCTGGCGGCCAAAAAGGCGCAGATGGCCGCCGGGGAGGCAAAAGCATGAGCACGCCCCGGACGCGCGGCGGGCGGGACTGGACCCCGGCCTATCTGCTCTCGATCAACCCGGAACTGTGCATCGGTTGCGGCCGCTGTTTCAAGGTTTGCGGACGCAATGTCATGGGTTTGCGCGGGCTTAACGAGGACGGCGTATTGGTTGAGGATGACGAGGATGATGATGAGATCGTCAAGCGCGTGATGGCAATGGAGGATGCCGATGCCTGCATCGGCTGCGGCGCCTGTGCCCGCGTTTGCCCGACCAATTGCCAGACCCATGGAGCCGCCTGAGCATGGATGTGACGCGCGGGATGTATGAGCGCCTGATCGCCGGGGCCACAATGGCGGGAACGCCGCTGCTCATGGCCCATGTGATGGCCTGCATTCTCGCGCTGGCCTATGCGGAAAGTGCGGAAGAGGGCGGCGATGCAGGAGAGCTGTGCGGGCTGGCCGGCCATGAACTGGATGAAGTGGCGCATCTGGTGTTTGGCGGAACGGGCCTGCCTGATGGGGCCGGGCGCAAGGGCGCACCGGGCGCCCCGGAGATGGATCTACGCGCGATCCTGATGATGCATGCGGCCTCGGCCTGCCGGTCTGAGATGCTGCTGTCAGCCATGATCGCGCGCCGCGCCCTGCGGCCCAACCATCTGTGGCAGGATCTGGGCCTTTCGCATCGCGGCGAACTCTCCGAACTGATGCGCCGCCATTTTCCCGGTTTGGCCCGACGCAATGCGCAGGACATGAAGTGGAAGAAATTCTTCTATCGCATGATGTGC
Source organism: Novosphingobium sp. SG751A (assembly GCF_013149295.1). GTDB lineage: Bacteria > Pseudomonadota > Alphaproteobacteria > Sphingomonadales > Sphingomonadaceae > Novosphingobium. The sequence goes on along the minus strand of NZ_JABGCB010000025.1, from coordinate 36,399 downwards.
AGCGCGGAGGGTTTTACCCTTTGCGCCGCGCCGGTCTGCACCGAATGCGACGATTTCGAGGATTGTTTCGGCGCCGAGGATGGCGAAGCGCTGCTGGCACGGATGGCCAATGGCAAATGGCTTTCATCCTCGCAACCCCTGCAAGGAGGCATGGCATGACGGACCCGATCTGCGCATCACCCCCCGACGGCCCGCAACCCGATCCCGACCGGGGCGACCCGGCGGAGGAAGCCCGGATCAGCGCGATGGTCGCGCGCTTCTATGAATTGTGCCTTGCCGATGACCTGCTGGGGCCGATGTTTCGCGCCGCCATTCCTGATCTTGCTCCGCATATGGTGATCGTCGAGGATTTCTGGAGCCATGCGCTGCTGGGCACCCATCGCTATCAGCGCGGCACGCCCTATTCGCATCACACCCGTCTTTCCGTGGTCGAGCAGCATTTTGATCGCTGGATGGCGGCCTTTGCCACGGCCACGCACGAATGTCTGAGCCCGGATATGGCCGAACTGGCGATGAAGCGCGCCGCGCATATGACCAAAAGCTTCAAGATGGGCATGCTGCCTTTGCCGGAAGTGAAGGTGTCTGCCGGTGAGGCTAGGCCATGAATCCCCAGCCGCGGCCCGCGCCGCGCCCGGCGATTTATGCGGTCTGCGCGCTGGAGGATATTCCCAACCGCCGCGCACGGGCTTTCGTGCTGGCCCGGCCTGATGCGGACGGCGCGCCCCGGCCCTGGCCGATCCTGATCCTGCGCTGGGGCCGCCATGTGCGCGCTTATGAAAACCGTTGCCCGCATCAGGGCGTGCATCTCGATTGGGAGCGGGGCGAATTTCTCGACAGCGAAGGTGTGCGTATCCAGTGCGGCAAGCATGGGGCGTTGTTTGATCTCGGCTCGGGCGAATGCGTTGATGGCCCTTGCCGGGGCGAAAGGCTGACCGCCATCGACGTGATGATAGACGAGGACGAGATCTGCCTGTCGGGGATCTCGCTGATCGAGGATGAGGATTTCGACAGCGGGCAGGGCGTGGATTGAAGGCGTTGGGCCTGAAGGAGTTCGAGAATGCCGCTTTATGACATAGAATGCGAGGCTTGCATGGCCGTCAGCGAGGTGCTGGTGAAGGCGAGCGATCCGGTGATCTGCCCCGCCTGCGGCAGCGAGCGGGCGCATCGCCTTGTGTCGCGCCCCGCCGCGCCGGGCACCTCACGCGCGATCATGGCCGCCGGGCGCGAGGTCGCGCGCCGCGAGGGCCATCTTTCCAATTTCTGATCCAGTCTCTTTCAAGATCCGGTGGCATACACCACCGGATCTTTTGGAGATTGCCATCGGCCGTCAAACCGGACGGTTCTCGTTGCGGTTGCGCACCGGCTCCATGGCCGCCACGCCATCCTCATAGCTGAGTTCGGGATAGAGGGCGCTGAAAGCGGCCACCTTGTCCAGCACATATTCGAGTTTTTGCGCGCCATTCAGCTTCTTCACATCATTCTTGTCGATATCGACCAGTTCGAGCGTTTCCTTCCACACGGTTGATTCATCGAGCGGCAGGACATAGGCGGTGGCGCTCGCAAAGGACACACGGTATTTCTTCAGAAAATCAATGTTATTGGCAAAGAGCACATAGGTTCCTTTGGGATCGATGAAATCCCCCAGCACTTCGCCCGCATCCTTGAGCCAGGCGAAATTGTGCAGATAGCCCACCAGCACCGGGATCTTGCCCGTGGCCACATCGGCCACGGCCAGCACCTGTTCGAGCGAGTAGGCCGGGGGGCGAGCTTCGTCGGCCACCTGATCCTGAAAGGCCAGCGCGATATCGCCGCGAAAGCCGAAAGTGCCCGTGCGCGGCAGAGGTTCCTTCAGCACGGCATTGAGCAGGCGGCGCGCGCTATCCAGCTTGCCAAAGGCGGTATCGCCCAGCGCTACGGCGTCGATTGTGGTCATGGACAGGTCTCCTTGAACGGAAGGTGAGATGGTGGCGGGTCGCGGGGGAACGCCCCCCCGGCGGGGCCGACGCGCCTCGCGCCATGCCCACCCTTCGCCCTATGCAGGAAACGGGCCGTTTTCGCTTTCGCCCTGTGTTTGCGCATCTTTGGCGCAAAAGTGCTGATGGAGGTGCGCCCAGTGTGTGCATTGCAACATGGCCCTTTGTCGCAAACCCGCCAAACGGCCTGTCTCAGCCCGCGTGCCGCCATGGCCATTGGCGGAAATCGGGCGATTTCGCGCTCTGGCACGGTGTTTGCGATACCTCCCTTCGTCAACCATTCGTCGGGGAGCCAGTTCGATGATTATCCTGACCGACAGTGCGGTCGAAGCGGTCCGCACCGCCATGAGCAAAGCGCAGGGGGAGCAAAATCCCGCCGGCCTGCGCATTCAGGTCGAGGCCGGGGGATGCGCCGGATACAAATATATGATGGGTCTGGTGTCTCAGCCGCATCCTGATGATGCGTTGGTGCGCAGCGGCGATGTGGCCGTGTTCATCGATCCGGCGAGCCAGCCCCTCCTGGCCGGAACCACGGTGGATTTCGTGGTCGCCCTCGAAGGTTCGGGCTTCACGTTTGAAAACCCCAACGCCGCCAACAGCTGTTCTTGCGGCAAATCTTTCGGCTGAAGGAGACAAGTTCATGTGGGAATATAGCGAGAAGGTGAAGGATTACTTCTTCAACCCCAAGAACAGCGGTATTCTGGAAGATGCCGATGGCGTGGGCGATGTGGGCGCGATCAGTTGCGGCGATGCGCTGCGCCTGATGATCAAGGTGGACCAGCCCACGCAGACCATCATCGATGCCAAATTCCAGACCTTCGGCTGCGGCAGCGCGATTGCCTCCTCCTCGGCGCTGACCGAGCTGATCATCGGCAAGACGATCGAGGAGGCGATGGGCCTCACCAATCAGGATATTGCCGAATTCCTGGGCGGATTGCCGCCGGAAAAGATGCATTGCTCGGTGATGGGGCAGGAGGCGCTGCATGCGGCCATTGCCAATTATCGCGGCGAGGTCTGGGTGGATGACCATGAGGAAGGCGCTCTGATCTGCAAATGCTTTGGCATTGATGAAGGTATGATCGAGCGCACCGTGCGCACCAACGGCCTGACCAGCATCGAGGAAATCACCAATTACACCAAGGCGGGCGGTGGCTGCTCCACCTGCGCCGAGGGGATCGAGGAAGTGCTGGCGCGGGTCAATGCCGAGATGGTGGCCGAGGGCGCTCTGGCGGCGGACCGGGCCTTCGTGGCGGGCGCGGCGCCGCTGCCGGTGAAGGAAAAGAAGGTGGTGTCAGTCAATGCGGGAGCCAATACGAGCAAACCGCTGACCAATCTGCAAAAGATCCGCCTGATCGAGGAAACGCTCGAAAGCATCCGCCCCAGCCTTCAGCGCGACGGTGGCGATTGCGAACTGGTCGATGTGGAAGGCAACCGGGTGATGGTCAAGCTCACCGGCGCCTGTGTCGGCTGCCATCTTTCCTCGGCCACGATCGAGGGCGTGCAGGCCCGCCTTGTCGAGGCGCTGGGCATGCCGCTGCTCGTCATCCCCGTCACCAATGTTCATTGATCGGGAGCTTTGTCATGACCGTTTCCCCCGTCTATCTCGACAATAACGCCACCACCCGCTGCGATCCCGAAGTCGTGGCCGCGATGCTGCCTTTCTTTACTGAGCAATTCGGCAATGCTTCCTCCATGCATGCCTTTGGCAGCGAGGTGGGCGGGGCGATTGCCAAGGCCCGCCGCGCGCTGGCCGATCTGCTGGGCGCCGAGTTCGACCATGAGATCGTCTATACCGGCGGCGGCACCGAGGCGGACAGCACAGCGATCCTTTCGGCGCTGGAAACGCAGACCGGACGCACGGAGATCATCACCAGCGCGGTCGAACATCCCGCCGTGCTGACGCTGGTGGCGCATCTGGAAAAGACCGGGCGGGCCAAGGTGCATGTCATCCCGGTGGATGCGCGCGGGCGACTCGACATCGAAGCCTATGCCCGGGCGCTCTCGGACAAGACCGCCATCGTCTCGATCATGTGGGCCAACAATGAAACCGGCACGATCTTTCCGGTCGAGCAACTGGCCAGGATGGCCCATGGCGTGGGCGCGCTGTTTCACACCGATGCGGTGCAGGTCGTGGGCAAGATCCCGATGGATCTGAAAAACAGCGCCATCGACATGCTTTCGCTCTCGGGCCACAAGCTGCATGGGCCAAAGGGCATCGGCGCTCTCTATGTGCGCAAGGGCGTGCGGCTGCGTCCGCTGATCCGGGGCGGCCATCAGGAGCGTGGACGGCGCGCGGGCACCGAGAATGCCCCGGCCATCATCGGCCTCGGCAAGGCGGTAGAGCTGGCCGCGGCCCATATGGCGCAGGAGCAGACCACCGTCAAAGCCCTGCGCGACCGGCTGGAAGCGGGATTGTTGCAGCGCATCGGCAACAGTTTCGTCACCGGCGATGTGGAAAACCGCCTGCCCAACACCTGCAACATTGCCTTTGAATATATCGAGGGCGAGGCGATCCTGCTGCTGATGAACCGCGAGGGGATTGCCGCTTCATCGGGATCGGCCTGCACCTCGGGCAGCCTGGAGCCGAGCCATGTGCTGCGCGCGATGAACATTCCCTATACCGCCGCCCATGGCGCGATCCGCTTCAGCTTCTCGCGGGAGAACAGCGAGGGCGATGTGGACCGCGTGCTGGAAGCCATGCCGCCGATCATCGAAAAATTGCGCGACATGAGCCCCTTCTGGCGCGAGCGCGATGTGCATACCGCCGCCTTCAACCCGACCTATGCCTGATATCAGCCTCTGACCCGTCAGAAAGGAGAGTTCCATGGCCAGTCCTGCCCCTCCGGTTATCATCAATGACAGCACTTTGCGCGACGGCGAACAGGCCCCCGGTATCGCCTTCACGCTGGATGAAAAACTGGCCATTGCGGCCATGCTCGATGCCGCCGGGGTGGACGAGATCGAGGCCGGCACGCCCGCGATGGGGCCCGAAGAGCTTGATGCGATCCGCACCATTGCCGGGATGAACAGGCGGGCCGCCGTCATCCCCTGGTGCCGGATGACGCGGGGCGACATTGATCTGGGGGCGATGGTCGGCTCCGGGCGCATCCATCTGTCCGTTCCGGTTTCCGACCGCCAGATCCGCGCCAAATTCGGCACGGGGCGTCAGGATGTGCTGGCGCGCATTGCCGATGCGGTGCCCTATGCGCTGGATCAGGGGCTGCGCGTGTCGGTGGGGGGAGAGGATGCCAGCCGCGCCGATCCCGATTTCCTCGCCCGCGTGGTGGTGGCCATCGAAGAGGCGGGCGGGCATCGCTTCCGCTATGCCGATACGCTGGGCGTGCTTGATCCCTTTGGCACGCGCGACATCTTTGCCCGTCTGGCCCGCGAAACCGACATAGAGCTGGAATTCCATGGCCATGACGATCTCGGGCTGGCCACGGCCAATACGCTGGCCGCTGTGCGCGGCGGGGCGACCCATGCCAGCGTCTGCGTGCTGGGGCTGGGCGAGCGGGCGGGCAATGCGCCGCTTGAGGAAGTGGTAACCGCTCTGCGCGAGACGCTGGGGCGACGCACCGGTGTCGATTTGGCCCAGCTTGGCACTCTTGCAGACAAGGTTGCCAATGCGGCCTGTCGCCCGATCCCGGAAAACAAGCCGATTGTGGGGGGCAGCGTCTTTGCCCATGAATCGGGCATCCATGTTTCGGGTCTGCTGCGCGATGCGGGCACCTATGAGGCGCTTGATCCCGCACTGTTCGGGCGCAAGCGCAAGATTGTGCTGGGCAAACATTCCGGGCGCAGCGCGGTGCGCTCGATGCTGCGTTCGATCGGGCTGGATGCGGAACATGAAAGGCTCGAACAATTGCTCGACGCAGTGCGTTCGCGCGCGGTGCGCACCAAGCGGGTGGTCGATCTGCCCGATCTGGCCGAGCTTTATGTGCAAACCATGACGCCGGTGCTGTGATGGCGACGCACGCGATGCCTCTCGCCACCGGCGGCGTTCAGGACGCGGATCGCCCCTCGATCCGGGGCGAATGGCGGGCGGATGTGGCCTGCGTGGCTGCGCGCGATCCGGCGGCCAATGGCATGCTGGAGGTACTGCTCACCTATCCGGGGGTGCATGCGGTCATCTGGCATCGTCTGGCGCATCGCCTGTGGCGGCGCGGGCATCGCTTTGCGGCGCGCTTTCTCTCGTGGTTTTCGCGGGTGCTCACCAATGTCGATATTCACCCCGGCGCGCGGATCGGCCGGCGCTTTTTCATCGATCACGGCGCTTGCGTCGTGATCGGTGAAACGGCCGAAATCGGCGATGATGTCACGCTTTATCACGGCGTCACGCTGGGCGGCACCAGTTGGCAGGGGGGCAAGCGCCACCCCACGCTGGGCGATGGCGTGGTGGTGGGATGCGGGGCCAAGATTCTGGGGCCGATCACGCTGGGCGCGGGAGCGCGGGTGGGCGCCAACAGTGTGGTGATCGAGGATGTTCCGCCGGGCATGACCGTTGTGGGCATTCCGGGCCGGGTGGTGCGCGATCGGGCCGAGCGGCGGCGCATCAAGGGCCGCATCGATCTGGACCATCATTTGATGCCCGATCCGGTGGGCGAGGCGATTGCCGATCTGCTCGACCGGATCGATTTTCTCGAAGCGCGCCTGGCGCACCGCGAAGCGGCCCAAAACCACCGTGAGACGGCTTGCAATCAACGCGAAGCCCGCCAGCTCATGCAGGAGGATAGTCATGAATCTGCTTGACCGTCTGCAATCCCTGTCGAGTGCCGAAGATTTCTTCGTCACGCTTAATGTGCCCTATGACGAGGCGATCCTGCGTGTGGCGCGGCTCCATATCCTGCGCCGCATGGGGCAATATCTCAAAGGCAGCGCGGTGAACGGGGAACTGGACGAGGCCGATCCCGCCGCGATTTACCAGACCTGCCGCGACCATCTGATGCAGGCCTATGAGGATTTCGTCGCCTCAAGCCCGATCGCCCAGCGCATCTTCAAGGTACATCAGGATGCCATCGCCCCCAAGCCCGAACCCAACCGGCCCTTTGTGCCGCTGTCTGCCCTGACGGGAGAGTGAAATGAATCAGCCCTTACACAGCGTCGTCTGCATCAAGCAGGTGCCCGACAGCGCCCAGATCCGCGTTCATCCGGTGACGAACACGATCATGCGGCAGGGTGTGCCCACGATCATCAACCCCTATGACCTGTTCGCGCTGGAAGAAGCGCTGCGCCTGCGCGACAGGTTTGGCGGCAAGGTGACAGTGCTGTGCATGGGGCCGATGACGGCGGAGGATTCGCTGCGCAAGGCCTTGACCTTCGGGGCGGACCGGGCGGTGCTGCTCTCGGATCGCTATTTTGCGGGTTCGGATACGCTGGCGACCTCCTATGCGCTGTCCATGGCGCTTTTGCAGATTGCGCGTGAATTTGGCGCGCCCGACATCATCTTTACCGGCAAGCAGACCATCGATGGCGACACCGCCCAGGTCGGCCCCGGCATCGCCAAGAGGCTGGGCTATAATCAGCTCACCTATATTTCCAAAATCCGCGATCTTGATCCCGATGGCGGCGCGCTGGTGGTGGAACGCCGGGCCGAGGGCGGCACGCAGGTGTTGCAGACCAAGCTGCCGGTGCTGATCACCATGCTGGAGGGCAGCAATGAGATGCGGCGCGGCAGCATCGAGACCGCGCTGGCCGCCGCCAGAGCGCAGGTGACGATCTGGAACGCGGCCGCCGTGGGCATCGAGGATCTGACCCGATGCGGGCTGCGCGGCTCGCCCACCATTGTCAAAAAGGTCTTTGCGCCCGGCGCGCGCAGCGAAAAGGCCGCCATGATCGGCGCCGAGGCCACCCCCGAGGCCAGCGCCCATGCTGTGATCGATGCAATTTTCGGGCGCATGCCTGCCATCGAGGCGCAGCTTTTCGAAACCGCCGCCCAAGCGGCCTATTGAGGGGGACGGAACTATGGCACAGCAACCACAGGCCGGCGGCGGCAACAGCAGGGCCGGGACCAAGAAGGAACTGCCCGAACATTTCAAGGCCTACAAACATGTGTGGGTGGCCGTGGAAATGGAGCATGGCGCGGTCCATTCGGTGAGTTTTGAACTGCTGGGCGAGGGGCGCAAACTGGCCGACAAGCGCGGCGTGGAACTGGCCGCGGTGGTGATGGGCGAAAGTCGCGCGGAGCTTGACGCGGCGGCGGCGCAATGTTTCGAATATAGCGCCGATCTGGTCTATCTCGCGCAGGATCCGGCGCTGGCCCATTATCGCAATGAAACCGCGTGTCAGGTTCTCACCCATCTGGTCAACACCTATAAGCCGGAAATCCTGCTGCTGGGCGCGACCAATCTCGGGCGCGATCTGGCAGGCTCGGTGGCCACCACGCTGGCCACCGGGCTGACAGCGGATTGCACGGAGCTTGAAATCGACGAGGAAGGCTCGCTGGCCGCCACGCGGCCCACCTTTGGCGGCTCCCTGCTTTGCACGATCTTCACCCTGAATTTCCGGCCCCAGATGGCCACCGTGCGCCCCCGCGTAATGCCCATGCCCGCACGGCAGGAAGGACGCAGCGGTCGTATCATCGAATATAGCCCGGCGATCAACGAGGCCGACATCATCACCAAGGTGCTCGATTTCATCGCCGACCGCGACAGTGACAAGGCCAGCCTGCCCTATGCCGATATTGTGGTGGCGGGCGGCCTGGGGCTGCGTTCGGCGGAGAATTTCCAGTTGGTCAAAAATCTGGCCGAGGTGTTGGGCGCCGAATATGGCGGCTCGCGCCCGCTGGTGCAAAAGGGCTGGATCACCGCAGACCGCCAGATCGGCCAGACCGGCAAGACCATCCGCCCCAAGCTCTATATTGCGGCGGGCATTTCGGGCGCGATCCAGCATCGCGTGGGCGTGGAGGGGGCCGACCTTATCCTGGCCATCAACACCGACCCCAAAGCGCCGATTTTCGAATTTGCCCATCTGGGCATCGTGGCCGACGCCGTCACGCTGTTGCCCGCGCTGACGGAAGCTTTCGCAAACCGGCTGCGCATCAACCGTCTGGCCAGTTGAGGAGGGAAGCATGAGCGAGATGCAGGCGCAGGAGCCGCAATTCGATGCCATCGTGGTGGGCGCTGGCCCTTCGGGCAATGCGGCGGCCTATGTGATGGCCAGCGAGGGGCTGAATGTCCTTCAGATCGAGCGTGGCGAATATTCGGGCAGCAAGAATGTGCAGGGGGCGATCCTCTATGCCGATGCGCTGGAAAAGATCATTCCCGATTTCCGCGAGGATGCGCCGCTCGAACGCCATGTGATCGAACAGCGCATGTGGACGATGGATGATCGCAGCCACACCGGGGTGCATTACCGCAGCGATGATTTCAACGAGGAGAAGCCCAACCGCTATACGATCCTGCGCGCCCAATTCGACAAATGGTTCAACGCGCGGGTGCGGGCGGCAGGCGCGACCGTGCTGTTTGAAACCACCGTCACCGAACTGGTGCGCGATCTGTCGGGCAAGGTGATCGGCGTGCGCACAGACCGGGGCGGCAATCCGATCATGGCGCCGGTGGTGGTGCTGGCCGAAGGGGTCAACGGGCTGGTAGGCCAGCGCAGCGGATTGCGCGAGGAGGTGAAGCCCGGCACGGTGGCGCTGGCGTTGAAGGAAATGCATTTCCTGCCGCGCGAAGTGATCGAGGCGCGCTTCAACCTCTCGGGCAATGAAGGCGTGGTGATCGAGGCGATGGGCACGATCACCAAGGGCATGACCGGCACGGGCTTCCTCTATACCAATGAGGAATCGATCTCGGTGGGCATCGGCTGCATCGTTGATGATTTCGTGGAGGGCGGTGAAACGCCTTATGGTTTGCTCGAAAGTTTCAAGAACCATCCCTCCATCAAACCCTTGCTGGCGGGCAGCGAGATCAAGGAATATGCCGCCCATCTGATCCCGGAAGGCGGATACCGGGCCATTCCCCAGCTTTATGGCGATGGCTGGCTGGTGGTGGGCGATGCGGGGCAATTCGTGAATGCGGTGCATCGCGAAGGGTCCAATCTGGCCATGACCACCGGACGCATTGCGGCGGAAACCGTGGTGATGCTGACCCGCAAGCGCGAAGCGATGAGCCGCGCCAATCTGGCCATTTTCGCCAAGCGGCTGGAAGAGACATTCGTGATGAAGGATCTGAAGAAATACAAGGGTATCCCCGGCCTGCTGCATGGCGGCAAGGCGCAGTTCTTCGGCACCTATCCGCGTCTGATCAGCCAGGCGATGCAGACATGGTTCCGCGTGGATGGCGTGGACAAGAAGAGCAAGGAGGGTGCCATCTTGCGCTCATTCCGCGAGGCGCGCGGGTGGCGGGGCATGATGGGCGATGCGTTCCGGCTGGTCCGGGCTTGGCGATAAGGGAGCAGGCAGATGAGCGAAGTTGCAGCGATCAAGGTCGAGGAAAAGCTCTTTTCCAACCGCTATCTGGTGGATGCGGGGCGGCCTCATATCAGGGTGAAACCCCATCAGACGCCGTCGCGCGGCTTGCTAGCGATGACAAGGCTCTGTCCGGCCGGTTGCTATGCCCAGAATGAAAGCGGGCAGGTGGAGGTTTCGGCCGATGGCTGCGTGGAATGCGGCACCTGCCGCATCGTTACGCAGGGCACCGGCGAGCTGGAATGGAACTATCCGCGCGGTGGCTTTGGCGTGCTTTACAAATTTGGTTGATGTTGCGGGTGCAATAGAGCGCTTCCGGTGTTTTGTGGCCAGGAGAACCTCGCTTTTCTGTCATATTCCCTTGCTCCCCCACAAGGATTTTGAGACCTTATGTTGCAATGCGAATATGATTCGGCGCCCCGAAAGGACCAATGGCCGGACGAGGGAGAAGCGATGAGCCTGAGGGCAGGGAGGTGCTTGTCATGCCCATGTCTGCTGGTTCCGATACTGTCCGTTCCGATGACGCCAATGTCGCTTTCGCACCGGCACTGACTCTGCCCATGCCGAAACACAACATGCCGAAACGCAGCCAGAGCCACACGCGCGCCGACATCGCGCTGCGCGGCATTTACGAGATATCCAAGATACTCGCCACGCCCGCAAGGCTGGAAACCACGCTGGCCAATGTGATGACTCTGCTCTCCAGCTTCATGGACATGCGCCACGGGATTGTTGCGCTGATCGATGAAAAGGGCGATCCGCGCAGCGTCGTGGGCATCGGTTGGAGCGAGCAGCAGGCGCATCGCTATTTCGAGCGTCTGCCCGAGCGCGCGGTGGGGCAGGTGGTGACCACGCAGATGCCGGTGGTGATCCACAATATCGACAAGAGCGCCCTGTTCGCCGGTTGGGAGCGGAGCGAAAAAGTGGCGCGCGACGCCCGCGTTTCCTTCATCGGCGTGCCGATCAAGGATGGTGACAAGGTGATCGGCACGCTGACCATTGAGCAGGTGTGGGACGATGACACGACCTATCATGCCGCCGATGAGGATGTGCGCTTTCTGACCATGGTGGCCAATCTGATCGGCCAGACGGTGCGCCTGATGGATCTGATCGGGCGCGATCGCGAGAGACTGATGGATCAGCAGCGCTTGCTGGAAAAGGAACTGTCGCGTCAGGAAGGCGGCGAAAAGCGCGGCGAGGCGCGCGGCATTGTCGGATCCAGCCCGGCGCTGGGCCATGCGCTCAATCAGATCCGCGTGGTGGCGCGCAGCCATTCGGCGGTTCTGCTGCGCGGCGAAAGCGGGACGGGCAAGGAATTGTTCGCTCGCGCCACCCATGACTTTTCGCCGCGTGCGAAAAAGCCTTTCATCAAGCTCAATTGCGCTGCTCTGCCCGAAAGCGTGCTGGAATCCGAACTGTTCGGCCATGAAAAGGGCGCCTTCACCGGGGCCGTTACCCAGCGCAAGGGCAGGTTCGAACTGGCCGATGGCGGAACGCTGTTTCTGGATGAAATCGGTGATACCAGCCTGTCGTTTCAGGTCAAATTGCTGCGCGTGCTGCAGGAAGGCGAGTTTGAGCGCGTGGGCGGGATGAACACGATCAAGGTCGATGTCCGGCTGGTGTGCGCCACCAACCGCAATCTTGAGGAAATGGTGGCGCGCGGTGAGTTTCGCGCCGATCTCTATTACCGGATCAATGTGGTTTCGGTCCGTCTGCCTGCGCTGCGTGACCGGCGCGAGGATATTCCGCTGCTGGCGCTCGAATTTCTGCGGCGTTTCGATGATGAGCATCGCACGCGGCATGAGCTTAGCCCCTCAGCGATCCGGGTGCTCGATAATTGCTATTTCCCCGGCAATGTGCGCGAGCTGGAGAATTGCATTCGCCGCACCGCCACACTGGCGCCGGGAGATCGGATTTGCGAAGATGACTTTGCCTGCCGTCATGACGAGTGCCTGTCCGCCACCTTGTGGAAAACAGCAGTTTCTCAGCCCTTTTCCATCATCCAGCCACGACCCAAGGCCCCGATCGGCATTGCCAGTCCGCCGATTCCAACCGCTCCTAGCGATTTTGCCGGCGCGCCTTTTGACGCAGAGGATGGCGGGCAGGATAATGTGAAGATCACCCGCAACGAGTTGGTAGCCGCCTTGGAAGCAACGGGATGGGTACAGGCCAAGGCGGCGCGCATGCTGCACCTGACGCCGCGCCAGATCGGCTACGCTTTGCGCAAATATGGCGTGGAGGTGAAACGGCTTTAAGCACCTCTAATACGGACCACGGCGGATTTCCGGCCTCATCCGCGTGTTTGCTGGTCACAACCACCCCATGTCTCGTTATGATTGATGGACTGGGGCGGGGCAGGTTAGCAGGCGAAAATCAGCTCTGACTCCATCAAAATTGCTACCATCAAAGTGTGAAATGGGCGCTTTGGCTGCTTTGAGGAAGCCAAGCATTTCAACTTCCGAATCAAGCTGCGAATCGGGAGAGAATGGCTTCGATTCCGGCATTTGGCATCGAACCCAGATTAGAATCAGGTCTGATGGACTTGGTGATGGTAAAATTTCTCAACTGGAATTATTATTAATTTAAATCAAATATTTATTTTATGAATTCGATTCCGGCTCGGCCTCCACCTCTATGCCACAGAACCCTTTAGAATCCAAGGGTTTTCGGGCTAGGGCCATGCCTTACCTCCCATCGTTCTCCGCCCCCTGCCATTTCTGGGCAGCATCTGGGCAGCAACGGACCTAGCTTCGGCTCCTAGCTTTGCCGCCCCTCCTTGCCCCGTATTCTAGCCATCGAATGCAGATGGCAGGCGCTGGAGGAGAGGCGGGGTGTGCGGGCCTAATGGGTCCTCCGCTGGGAGCAATTCGCGGGGATGGGGTGCGAAGTGTTAAGTCGTGCGTTTTCCTCTGCCCACTCCATCAAGTCCCGGTGAAGGTAACGTCCATGTGCTGCGCGCTGTTCAATACGCCATCGACTGCGGCGACAGGGCTTTTGCCTCCAAGGTCCGCGATCACCTGCGCTGGGCCATCCGCATCGGCAAGCGACGAGGAAGCCTGAAGGATACAATCCTGGCGAGTTACGCGGCCAAGGCCAACAATGTGCTCACCCGCTTGATGCGCATGCCCATTGCCCATCCGGCAGGAAAGGTGCTGCTCAAGCAGATCAAGGCCTAGCGGGGCAAGTTTTTCGTATTCCTCACCAACCGGCCACCAACAACATATCCGAGCGGGAGATCCGCCCCTCGGTCGTGTTCCGAAAGGTCACCAACGGCTTCCGGTCAGACTGGGGCGCCCAAATCCACGCAGGCTATCGTTCTGTCACCGGAACCGCCCGCCTCTCGGGGCAATCAGCCCTCGGCGCTACTCAACAGACGGCGCTCTACAACCTGTTCGCTTGTGCTATTTGACCAAGGATGGAAGCGCTGGGTTTGAGGGTACGCTTGAAAGTCGCCCGGTCGACCGAGGACAGTCCGAATGTGGGCCAGTAACCCAGCGACCATTCAAAGTTGTCGACCAATGACCAGTGGATATAGCCCAAAACTGACACGCCTTCTTCCATGACCTTGTGCAGTTCCTTGAGCGCTGCGGGAATGAAACGAGCGCGAACCGCGTCATCTCTGGTGGTGATACCATGTTCTGTTATAAGCACGGGCCTGTTGGTCATCTGATGGGCATAGCGCACCGCACCGGCCAGTGAGGCGGGATAGACCTCGCCGCCAAAACCGTTGCGCGGCGTCCCGCGCTCGGGCGGGATGCGGTCGGTTGCGCTCCAGACATTGCGTTCATAGTTCTGGACGCCGATAAAATCGTCGTCCCTAGCGGCTTCCAGCCATGCGCCATAGATTTGTGCGCGAACCTCATCGCGCCTTTTCTCGCCGCTCGGTACGGCTTGTTCGTCAATGATGGCCAGACTGACGCCGACGGGCAAGTCGGAGCGCTCCGCCTTGATCGCCGCGCGGCCTTGCTTATGGCCGGCGATTTGATGGCGGGTGATGATGTCGAAGTCTTCGGCATTGGCGGCATTGCCTGCAACGAATTTCTCCACTCCTGCCGCTTTGGCGGCGGCGACCAGCATTTTACGACGCTGCTCTTCCCGTGCCGGCATGACGGTCATTTGCATCAGGCGCAGCACGTTGGGCTCGTTGAGGGTGGTGGCATAGCCGATCTGGCTGGCCAGATGGCGGGCAGCAGTTTGACAGAACCGGGCAAAAAGCTCGACGGATTCAGAATTGGTCCAGCCGCCTTGCCGGGCAAACCAGATGGGGGTGGTATAATGGTTGAAGGTGACAACCGGGGTAATCCCCATCGCCCGGCAGCTTATGACAATCCGCTTGTAATGGTCGAGCATGGCGGTGGAAAAATGGCCTTTGTCCGGCTCGATGCGCGCCCATTCCAAAGAAAAGCGGTATGAATTGAGTCCAATGGATTTGACCAGATCGAGGTCATCCTGCCACAGCTCGAAGCTGTTGAGAGCGTCGCCGGAACGCTCGGCATAGAGCGTTGGCGTAACATTTTCGAGTAGCCAGGTGTCGGCATTCACATTGTTGCCCTCGACCTGATGGCCCGCCGTGGCCGCACCCCACAGGAAATGGTCGGGGAAACTGGTGTTGGTTGTGGCGGCGATGGCCCGTGCGACAGGGCTGATTGCGGCCAGTGCGATCATCGATCGGCGAGAAAGATCCATGGTATAAACTCCGACCCTAAGGGGCGTGCTTAGGTAACTGGCGCTGAGCCAACATGAATGAAAAGGGGCCGGAGGCGCCATCATGGCACCCCCGGCCTTCCAGTTACACCAGCGTGATGAGGGCGACGCCCTCTGCCGGCAATGTCAGGGTCAGGGAACCCTGCGCATCCAGTTTCATGCTGACGGGCGCGGCGATCTCGGCTGCCTTGCGCAGCGTGGCCAGTTGATCGGCGCGCGGATATTGCGGCGATCCCATCGCGCGCCAGGCTGGCAGTGGAGAGCCGCGCTGCTGATCGACATACTGGACCGAGACGGTTTTTCCGGCGGCCCCCTCAAATTTCACCTGAAAGCTTTTGTCCTCGCCGGTCACATTGCGCGTGCGGGCCTGTCCGGGAATGCCCGAAGGTTGCTGCACCTCGGCCAAGTTCCAGATGAGCGTCGCAAGGCTGCCATCAGCGCGCTTGCTGGCCAGCGCAGGCCCTTCGGCTGCAAGGCGAACCTCACCGAGTTGATGCATCAGCTTATAGGTGTTGAAAGGAACCTTGGGGATCTGATGGATCATCGTGCCATAGCCCATGTCGCCCTCTTTAAGGACATAGTCGGCTACGCCCAATTCCTCATAGGTGCTGCTCATGGTCCATTGCGACATGGCCTGACAATGAGGCAGACAGTTGGTGATGATATGGGCGATCAGCGCCGGACTGTCGGCGGACCATTCGCTCAGCCACAAGGGCCTGCCCGCATAGGGCGAGGCGTCGATCTGCTGGCGGCAACGTTTGATGACCTCGGGAATGACCTGAGATTGCGGCAGATTGAGGTTCTGCCCGAACAGCTTATCCTGATTATCGCCAGCGTAACAATGGGTTGAAAAGAAATCGACCGGCAGGTTGTTGGCCGCGCAATAGGCGGCAAAGTCGCTCAGCCATGCGCCCTGCGCCGTCGACGGGCCACCCACCTTGATCGCCGGATCGACGCTTTTGATCGCGGTCACGGTGGCCTTGTACATGTCGAAATAGGTGGCCTGATCGCTGGTCCAGAAGAAGGGCAGGTTGGGTTCGTTCCACACTTCCATCGGCCATGTCCGCACCGTTTGCGCGCCATAGCGGTCGATCAGATGGGTGATAAACTGGCGAATAAAATCGCCCCAGCTATCCATGGTCTTGGGCGGGGTGATGTTGCCATTATAGAAACCGAAACTGGGTTTCCCCGAGGCCAGCTTGGCGGGCATGAAGCTCAGTTCGATGAACGGGGCCACACCGCGTTCGAGCAATCCGTCATAGACCTCGTCAATGGCCTGAAAATTGGGCGCGTCCAGCTTGCCGCGATTGAGAATCGAGGGGGCAAACACGCCCAGTTCATCGTTGAAAATGCCATGAAACCGCACCCTCTTCAGCCCGGTTTCCGAGGCCCAGCGCCCCAGATCCTTGCGCCATGATTCGCGTAAGGTGATCGCCGCCCGGTCGGACCCTGCGCATTCGGACCAGATATGCGGCAAGGCGCCGATCTGTTTGCGCGGGTTGACCGTGACTGCAACCGTGGGAGTCGCAGCAAGAGCAGGAAACCCCGTCATCGCGGCGGCGCCCAGCGCGGAGAACTGAAGCATTTCTCGCCGGTTATAGGTCATGTATCTCTCCCATAGGGGCCGGTGTGAGCGGCCCGGTCATCGTTAAAATGCAAAGGCGCTCGGCACGATCGGACGCAGCACCACCGGCCCGATCAGACCCGACGGCGCGAGCGGCGAGCCCGCCCGATAGGTCGATTGCGGGGCATAGGCGATGGGCTTGGCTCCGGGCTGGCGGTCGCCGATCAGGCGGTTGACCCAAAGATTGGCGACGGTGATCTGAATGCGGTTTGCGCCCGGTTTCAGATAGGAGCCGATGTCGACCAGATAGGGCGCGTGCCATGCGATGCCGACAGGCCGATCATTGATGGTGACGCGCGCCACCTCATGCACCTTGCCCAGATCCAGCGCCAGACGCCCCGCCTTGAGCATTGCGGCAGGCACATTGACGTTCCGGCTATAGGTCGCCTCGCCGGAAAAATAACGGATGGCAGGATCTGCCACCGTGGCCAGATCCTGAAGATGGTCGAGGGTTACATGATTCGGGGCGCCGCGATTGGCCTCGAAACGGACATCCCATGGTCCGTCCAGCGCAAGCGGGAGGGGCTGCGCCGCCCGATCCGTCGCAACCGGGTTTGCAGGCGTATCGGTGAGCACCACAAAACCCGCCTGCTGGGGCAAGAGGTCCAGTGTCACGGTCGCGCGCATGCCGTCTGAGGAAACCGGGAGCGGCGTAATCTTCCCCGTTTCGGGCGACCACCATTGCGCGTAACGCATGGTGCTGCGCAGGCTTAACGGGCCTTGGTGGGCGGTGTCGGACTGGTTGGTGATGTAATAGGCATTGGCCCCTTCCATCCGGCGATGCAGCCACATCAGCGACGAGCCAGCGGGAAGGTCGACATCGGGGGCGAGGCCCATAATAGCGGTGGCCTTAGTCAGATCCTGCGTGGCGATCACCCGGCCCTTGCCCACGGCATGATCCATTGGCGCCTGTTCGGGCCACAATTCACGGGTGATGGCGGCAAAATCTTCCTCACGCCCTTTCATGCCCAGACGGCCCGTAGGCGGCAGACCCACCAGCACCGCGCCCGCCCGCACCAGATCGCGCAGGCCTGTCAGATAATCGATGCCGAGCCTGCGGGCTTCCTGCCCCAGATAGAGCAGACGATATTGCATGCCCGAAGGCGTGCCCACTTGCGCGCCCCGGATCGCCAAACCCGATTTCAGCGTGGCGGCGTCCATGTAGTCATAGGCGAATCCGTCCGGCACTGCCTCGTTGAAGCGATGGTTGAACAGCGCGGTCAGCGTCTCTTCCTCGCCATAGAGATAGGCGATGTCGGCGCTATATTGGCCCTGTTGCAGCATGAACGAAGAGCGCGCGAGATAGCTGACCCATGGCCCCGCCATGCCTGCCCAGCTCTCATTGCGATTGAACCACTGGCCAAAAATGCCGAGCTGTAATCCCGGCTTTTTGTCGACAAAGGGCTGGTGGTGGGAATCATGGATCAGGATGCGGTTGATGCCGGTGGCAAAGATCCGGTCGATTACCGGCTTCAAGCGATTGGGCGCGGTACTCCAAGGATCGCCCAGCGCGGCCATGGTCAGCGATTCCGCCGCCGCCATCTTACGCCCATAAAGATGCGCGGCCGAGGCAGCTTCCTTCAAATCGACCACCAATGGCGGTTGGCCAGCGTCTGCCGTAAAGGGGCGGAACCAGAATTCGGCTGAAGGTATATCGGCCTGCCCCTTGGCGGTCAGCCCGTCGCTGATCGCACGGGGCAGGTCGCCCTGAACCTCGGTGTAATAGGTCATGCCGTGATCGTGGGCGGCGCGGGCCAGTACCTGATAGTGGCTGGATACCACCAGATCTTTGAGCGTCTGGCGGAAATCGGAGAGGAAATTGTCGCTGGCCTCGCGGCTTTGCACGACCACGCCGGTCAGCACCGGCCACCATGGCGTGGGGTCATAGCCGCGCAGACGCCGGAAGGCTTCGGGCAGTCCCGGCGTCCAGTTCTGCACGCCTGCCTCCCAGCTATCGGTCAACAGTCCGCTGATCCCTTTGGGCCCCAACGGGCTTTGCGTGCCTTTTTCATAGCTGGCCAGATAGGTTTCGATGTAGTCGCGCACTGCGTCTGCATCGAATTTGTCCACTTCCAGCCCGGTGGCTTCCGGTTCTGCCGGGGCATTGGTCTGGCCCGTCAAAGACCAGCCCATGCGCAAGATGGTCCAATCGCCGGGCGGAGCAACCCATGACAGTGTGCCATCGGCCGCAACCTTGTGGGTCAGGTCCACAACCTGATCGGTGGCGATCCCTTGCGTCTCGGGCAAGGTGGAGGCCGGGGCGGGTGTCGGTTCGAAACCGGCCTTGCTTTCCACGCGATCGACTATGGGCGCGGTGCTGAAACGCAGGAGGCGCAGAGCGGTATTCATCGGCCCTTTGGGCCCCAGCGAGGGCACGCCGGGCAGGGGCTTTGCCGGGGGCGGGCGGTGTAGGATGATGCGCATCACCGTCGCGCGGACTGGGGCAAAGGCGACCGATTGCTGCGGCGAAGGTGCCTCGCCTTCGGGCACATCATAGGTGCCGATATGGTTGAAAGTCTGCCCATCCACGCTTGCCCAGATGTCAAAGGGAACAGGCGCGTCCATGGCCACCTTTACACCGTGGAACGAGGCGGCCTGCGCATAATGCGCGTCGATCGCCACACCGTCAGCCCCATCCAGTGTGATTGGCACGCGGGTGGCAAGATCATCTGTAGCGGAGGCCAGATCGGGCTGAAGCTTGCCGCCGAGCCTGTAGGCTTTGGGCGCGATGTCGGTGCGGCGATAGGCGACAACTGGCCCAATGCCCGATGCGATGGGCACGGAAGCCATCTTGGAAGGCTTTTTGGGGGGCAGGGCCTGTATCGGGCCGGTGGCATTGGGCAGGGCTGGCAGGGTGAGGCGAAGCAAGCGCCCGCCCTTGACGGTCGTCTCGCGCCAGACCAGTTTTTTCATGCCATTCTGTGGTTTTACCCATGGACCGCCGGTCTGGCTCCAGCCGGGGGAACCGGCAATGGTGACTTCCAGTCCGCGCATTTTTGCGTGATCAACGGCTGCGTGAAACGCTTCGCGCCAGCCATCGGACATGAATGTCAGCGGGCGCTGCACCACGGTGGGTTCGAACAAGGCGCCCGAAAAGGCGTGAACTCCCCCGATGCCGACATTGGCCAGCCAGTCTAGGTCGAGGATCATCCCTTCCTTGTCGATATTGCCATTCATCAGGTGCCACCAGACCTGCGGTTTGGCGTCCTGTGGCGGGGCGGTGAAACCGGCTTGCAGTGATGCTACGGACGAGGATGACGCAGGCTGGGCGTGGGCTGGATGGGTCACGCACAAGGCGCCCCATGCCACGGCGCCCAGCAGCGCGGGCGTTGATTTTGCCATTCCTTCATCCTCTCGTCTTATAACGAACGGTATCGTTCCATAAAAGCCCTGTCGCTGTCAAGATCCTGTGTGAGCGCGGAGAGAATGTTGCGAATGCACAACGCAAAGGGGCTTTGTGGACCATTATAGTTCGCTTGCGTACGATATATTGACATCCCGCCGTATGTGGTTCACCCAAGAGAAGACAGATGACATCAGAATCTGCAAAACAGGAGGGGATTATGGGGCGCAAGACCCAAATATTGCTGTGTGCTGTCAGCACTTTGGCCTGCATGGCGGGCTCGCAGGCCATGGCGCAATCATCGAGCGGCGGCAATTCGGAGCCCGCAAAGGGCATCGTTCAGGCCCCCGACTCAGCGGTCGATATCGTGGTTACGGCACGGCGCCGTTCGGAAAGCCTGCAGAATGTACCGCAAACGGTCAGCGCGGTGACAGGCGATGCCATCAAAAAGCTCAACATCACCCAGTTTCAGGATGTTGCTTCGGTGGTCCCCGGTCTGTCGTTGAACAATGGCAGCGTTTCGGGCGGGCGCGCACCGGCTCCCTCGATCCGCGGCGTGACCTATGATGGCAGCACGCAGGCATCGCCCACCGTTGATATCTATCTGAACGAAGTGCCGTTTGGCGCAAGCGAAGCGTTTCAGGCAATGTATGATGTCAACGGGCTGGAGGTGCTGCGCGGACCGCAGGGTACCTTGCGTGGGCGCACCGCGCCATCGGGCGCCATCCTGATTTCGACGCGCAAGGCCAATACGCATGAATGGGGCGGCTATGTCAGCGGCCTTGGCAGCAGTTTGAGCGCAATTAACGCACAGGGAGCCCTGAACGCGCCGATCATCAAGGATGTTTTGGCGGTGCGCGTGGCCGGTCTGGTGGACCAGAATGATGCCGACAACATCCACAGCATCAATTCGGGCCTGCACCCTTATCGCAACACGACCAGTGGTCGTGTCAACCTAAGCTTCACGCCAACCGATAGTTTCGACGCCAATGTCATGTACCAACGTATGGACAATAGCTCGCGGGTGTTTACCCAGGTTGTCGGGCCGGGTGCGCCCGGTGGCGTGACGGCGCTGGCGCCTGCCAACTATAATGGTCCGGCTTTGCAGGCCCGCGACCGTATGGGCGTGGACGATGCGCCGCGCGATGGTACGCTGCGCTCCAATCAGGTGATCGCCTCGGCCAACTGGCAGGTGCTTGGCCATCGGTTGAGCTATATCGGCGGCTGGAATTGGGGCGGGACCACGACCCATAGTGCGCTCGACTATGGCAACGCTTTGGTCGGCAACACCTATTATCAGGATATCGCGACAAATTCGCGCAACGTTTCGCAGGAAGTGCGCCTGTCCTCGGTCGGCAATAAACTGATCGACTACACCATCGGTTACTTCAATTATCTAAGTGTCAGTTCGACCGGCGGCCAGCAGCCCGCGACGTCGCTGGCAGGCGCCTTTGGCAATCCGGCGCAACCCAGTCCCTACGTGTTCAATCCCAAATATGTCCTGCCTGCGTTTATCACGGTGCGCAGCCGTCAACTCGAAGCCTCGGTCTTTGCGAATGCCAGCCTGCATCTGGGAGATCGGCTGGAGGTGGCCGGAGGCCTGCGCCGCATCGTATCCAGCACTGACGATACCCAGTTGGTTATGCTTGGGGCAGGCATGATTGCAAGGCAATTGCCGTTCCCATGTTCGCTGGCGGGTTTTGGCAGCACCTATCCGGGCTATTGCGACATTCCCATCGCGGCTTCGACTACGCCGGTCCAGAATGCCTCGCGCAACCAGAAAGACAAGCCTTGGATTTATAATGCTTCGGTGCGCTATCGCTTCTCGCGCGATGTGCTGGCCTATGCCAATGTGGGCACGTCATGGCGGCGCGGGGCGGTGAATATCACCATCCAGAATGCTGCGAATGACCCGACCTTGGGGGCTTATACGTTCCTGCCAAATGAAACCTCGACTTCTTATGAAGCGGGCCTCAAGACGACCTGGCTTGATCGCCGCCTGCGGGTCAATGTCGCTGGTTTCTATCATAAGTTTAAAGGCCTGTTGTTCCAGCTGAATGGTATTCCGATTGTCCAGAACAACGGCGCTTCGACCTTTGTCAGCTATGGTCCTCTCAACGTTGGCGCCGATGCTATCGTGAAAGGCTTTGACGTTGATGCCGCCTTTCAGGCCACGCCGCGCTGGTCCATTGCCCTTGCGCTCAGCTATGCCGATGGTAAGGTCAATAATCAGTCGATCCCTTGCAACGATTCCAATTTCGACGGCGTGGCCGATACCGGCACCGCAACGCTGGCCGGGTTTCAGGCGGCCAAGACCAGCGTGGCGCGCTGTGTGAGCAAGCAGGCCGTTTCGCGCGATCCCGTGTGGAATGCAACTTTGCAGTCGGAATATCATATGCCCGTAGGTCAGTCGGAAGGCTATTTGCGCGGGCTGCTTAACTATTATCCCAGCAACAGCCGGGCCAATGCCGGATTTGTTGCGCCAAGCTATGGCTTGCTGAACCTGTTTGCGGGTGTGCGCGCACCTGATGGGCGATGGGACATCGGCGTTTTTGCGCGCAATGTCACCGGCACAGGTGTTCAGTTGACGCAGGAATCCTCCTATCTGACCCCGCCCGCGGGCACCGATGCGGTGTTCGGAACCAGCGGCTATCGTTATGCATCCTATACCCGCCCCCGTGAGGTGGGGGTAAGCGTGCGGTTTGCATTCGGCGCCCGCTGACCATAAATTGTTGTCCCCGATCACAAACCGATCGGGGACATTTCTATGTTGGGCCTATGGTGGTCCGATGGGGGCTGGCATCAGCTCATGCGTGAGGACATGGCGTGAAACAAAACATTGAAGGTGTTGAAAAGACGGCCACGGGCGCCAAACGGGCTCCCAAACCGTCGCCAAAGGCCAAAGTCACCGCAGCCAAGAAAACACCAGCCGAAGCGTTCACCACCAAGCGAGGCCGCCCAAGCGCATCACAAGTGGCCGCCATAGACAGTGCGATCATCGACAAGGCCAAACAACTGTTTCTCGAAAATGGTTATGCCAATACGTCGATGGAAGCTGTGGCCAGTTCACTGGGCGTCTCCAAGGGGACTCTCTATTCACGTTACCCCAACAAGAGCGACCTGTTCCGGGCCATCGTTGCCGAGCGACTGAACGCATGGACCCCGTCGGCAGCGGGGCAGGCCGAGCCGGTCGCCGGCGATGTATCGGAATTGCTGTTCAATACGGGTATCAAATTGTTGGGCGCTTTCAGCGACCCCGAGGTGGCCGCCTTCGATCATCTCATATTCAGCGAAGCCCCGCGTTTTCCCGAACTGTTTCGGGAATTTCACGATCAAGGCTCTGTGCCGTTCACCGAGCGGGTCATTTGCGACATTGAACGCCTGTCATCTGAGGCAGGCTGGCCGATCAGCGACGCTCGCAGCGTGGCGGTGGGTTTCATTTCCTCGCTTTTGGGCTGGTATCGGACAGCCAGCATGCAACAGGAAATGACCAGTCAGGTCGTCGCCCAGTTTGTCGCCCGGCAGGTTGCGATCATGGTGGGGGGGCGCGCAGCCTGGTGATAAAGAGGGCGTGAGGATTTTGCTGGATTCTTCCCTTCAGTCATTATAGAACGATATCGTTCGATTAAACCTAATCGTACGATGTGACAAATGATTTGGAGAGAAGGATTGGTTATGCGTCACCTTGCCTATGCCCTTGCCATTGCGTTGACTGCCCCTGTGGCCGGATCGGCGATTGCCGCCGCAGCGCCCGCTTACAGTACCGCAGGCACCACCATCGGCACGCTTATGGCAAATCCCCAGACCAAGGCCGTGCTGGTCAAATACATTCCCGATGTCGTCAACAATGGCCAGATCTCGTTGGCCAATGGCATGACGCTCAAGGCGATCCAGTCCTATTCGGGCGACGCGCTCAATGATGATGTTTTGGCCAAGATCGACGGCGAACTCGCCAAGATCGCCAAGAAGTGACCCGCGACCGGCCGCCGGCGCATTGCGCGGCGGCCGGATCTGTCTCCCGGGGGCAGACTACTATCCACAAGCACGATGATATGTTGGGGGATGCGATGAAGAGGTTTGCCTGCAGGGCGCTGCTGTTGACCGCCATGATGATGCCATTTGCGCCCATGGCTTCGGCCGCATCGCAACAGGCCGCTGAGGCCGCGGGGCGATCCGTTCAGGATCTGACCAGAGGCTGGCGTTTTCACTATGGCGCCGACACGCCAGAGGCCGCGATAAAGCCGGTTTTCGACGACAGCCAATGGGAAAGCGTCGATCTTCCACATAGCTGGAATCGCATTGGCGCTTATGCCACCCAACGCTCGAAGGGTGAGGGCAACCGTCAGGGCGTGGGCTGGTATCGCCTAAGCCTGCAGGCGCCCGCCGCGCAGGCCGGGCAGCGCCAGTATCTCGATTTTGCAGGTGTGGGCAATATTGCTCAGGTGTGGGTCAATGGCGTGGCGGTGGGGGAACATCGCGGGGCCTACACCCGTTTCCGTTTTGATGTGACGGACGTGTGGAAAGCGGGCGCCGCCAACACGATCGTGGTCCGCGCCGACAATTCCAAACCCGAGCCAGGCAGCAGCACCAGCGAGATCCTGCCGCTGGCGGGGGACTTCTTTATCTATGGCGGGCTCTATCGCGGGGTCCAACTGATCACCACGCAGGGAGCTGGTTTCGACCTGCTCGATTTCGGTGGACCGGGCGTCTATGCCAAAGCGACATCGGTCGATCAAAATGCCGCCGAGGTTGAAGTGCTCTCCCGCTTGCGAAACAACTGGAAGGATCCGGCAAAACTGACCGCGCAGACTGTCATTCTAGATGCACAGGGCAAGGTTGTTACCGAGAAGATTCAAGCCCTTGCTTTGTTGTCGAACAAAACGGGGGAATTGCGTCAGACCCTGCATATCGATCACCCGCATCTGTGGCAGGGGCAGGTCGATCCCTATCGCTATACAGTCGCCGTCACGCTGAAAAAGGGCGCGCAGGTGATCGACAAGGTGGTGCAGCCGCTGGGCCTGCGAGCCTTTCGCTTCGATCCCGACAAGGGCTTTTTCCTCAATGGAAAGTCTTTGGCGCTCCATGGCGTGTCGCGCCATCAGGACATCATGGCCAAGGGCGCTGCGTTGAGCCCGCAGGATCACGAGGCCGATATGGCCATGATCGAGGAGATCGGTGCGAACACCATTCGCGGCGCGCATTATCCCCATGACGATTTGTGGTATGATCTGGCGGATCGGCGCGGGATGGTGATGTGGGCGGAGGTGCCCTATATCTCGGCTTCATCCTATGATGGGACCGATGGTACGCCTGCCACTTTCGTCAATGCGCGTCAGCAGCTGAAGGAGTTGATCCGCCAGCAATTTAATCACCCCTCGATCTTCATGTGGTCCACCGGAAATGAGGTGGACGCCAGTATGCTCTATCTGAAAACGGATCGTCCGGCGCGGGGGCAGGCGCTGCTCAAGGATCTGTCGGCGCTGGCTCGCGAGGAAGACCCTTCACGCCCCACGACCTTTGCTGATTGCTGCGAGGATTCGCCCTTCTCCCGCCCGGATCAAGAGGCATTGTCGGGCTTTACCAACCTGACCGGCTATAACCGCTATTACGGCTGGTATTATGGCAAGCCCGGGGACTATGCCGCTGAACTGGACAAATTGCACGCCAAGCACCCCGCCTTGCCGATGTCGATCAGCGAATATGGCGCAGGCGGCGCGCTGACCCAGCATTCCGACAATCCGCATGGCGGGTCGATTGCCGCCTTTGGCCGCCCCCATCCCGAGGAATATCAGAGCTGGTATCACGAGGAGGCATGGAAGGGGCTGAAATCACGGCCCTATCTCTTTGCCACATGGGTCTGGAACATGTTCGACTTCGCCTCCGACCTGCGCGAGGAGGGTGATGCCATCGACATCAATGACAAGGGATTGGTGACGTTTGACCGCAAGGAAAAGAAGGAAGCCTTCTACTTCTATCAGGCCAACTGGTCGGCCAAACCGATGCTCTATTTGACCGGCAAGCGTTACACTGCCCGAGCCTATCCGGTGGCCGATGTTAAGGCCTATAGCAATGCCGCCAAGGCCAGCCTGACCGTCAATGGCAAGCGCGTGGGCGAGGCGGATTGCAAGGACGGCATCTGTCTGTGGCCAGCGGTCCACCTGAACGGTGGGAGCAATGCCCTGTCGGTTTCGGCGCAAAGGGATGGCGTCGCGTTGCAGGACAGCGTGACATGGATGGCGCCCGATCCTGAGGCCGGCTTGTCGATTGATGTCGGAACGCTGGTCGGCCATGTCACGGCTGACGGGCGGCGCTATGGTTCGGACAATTATGTCGAGGGCGGTTCGACCTCCTCCCTGACCCCGCAAATGCCGCGCATGCCAAAGGGTGGCAAAGTGGTCAGCGGGACGAGCGATCCTGTCTTGTTCGACACCTATCGGTCGGGGGCCTTCGTTTACACCTTGCCCGTGCCGGACGGCCGCTGGAATCTGGTGCTCCATATGTTTGAAACCAGTCAGGCTATGGCCGATTCTCGCAGTTTTGCGGTGAAGGTCGATGGCATGACAGTGCTGGACCAATTCAACCCTGCCAAGGCGGCGGGAGGTATCCTGAAGGCCGTGACCAAGGTGATTCCGATCACGGTGAAGGGCGGGGTTACCAAGGTTGAATTTGTGAAACAGGGCGGGTCGGCCTTGCTGGCCGGGCTGGAATTGCGGCGCCCCTGACGAGGAAATGGAGCGCCATCGCGCGATCTTCCGATTGTTGGTCGGAGGTTGCGCGATGGCGCTTTTTTGTGGGCCAGTATGGCGCAGGCAAAAAGCGGCAAGGCCAGCAACCTTGCTTGCAATAGTACGATACCGTGCTATTAAATTTCCATGTCACATTCCCGCTTCATTCCCCGAATCGCCGTACTCGCACTGTGTGCCAGTATGGCAGCCTGCGTTTCGGATGCGCACCGCCAACCCTCTGTCGCGGTGCCCACCGGCTTTTCCGATCACAAGATGGCCGCCACCGCTGGCGAAGAAGCGCTGGACGCCTGGTGGCTGCTGTTTAACGACGAGCAATTGACCGCTCTGGTCAATCAGGCTCTGGGCAATGCGCCCGATGCGCGCACGGCGATTGCGGTTCTGCAACAGGCGCAGGCCACGCGGGCGACCGCGATGAACCGCTTTTCGCTGCAGGGTGCCGCCACGGGCAGCAGGCAGGATCAGCAGAACAATACGCAGGGCGTTCCCGGCTATCATCAAACGACCTATACGGGCGCGTTCTCGCCATCATGGGAATTAGGCCTGTTCGGGCGTGAGGATGCAATGCGCCGCGCGGCCAATGCCGATCTGGATGCGGCGCGGTTCCAATATGAGGCCAGTCGCCAAAGTCTGGCCAGTTCGGTTGCTGGCGATCTGATCGAGGCGCGCGCGAACGCTATCCGCCTGCAGCAGGCGCGCGAAACGCTGAGGGTGGCGCAGGAACTGGCGCGCGTGGGGGATCGTCGCGCTGCACTTGGCCTTGCCTCGCCCGCCGATGCGGCCAGCCTGACTGCGGATGTCGCCACCGCTCGCGCCAATGTGCGCGCCATTGCGGTCCGGCTGGAAATTGCCCGACGCACGCTGCTGGTTCTTCTGGGGCGCGGCACCGAGCCGATCGAGGTGATCCCCATCGCGGCGGAATTGACCTCTGCCCCGGCGATCCCTGCCGCAACGCCCGCTTCCCTGCTCGTGCGGCGCCCCGACATCCGTCAAGCCGAGGCCCGATTGCGCTCGGCGGCGGGCACGCTGACCCTTAATGCGCGCGAACTGTTGCCCACGGTCAGCTTGTCGGCGTCGGGCTCTTTCACCAAACTTATCGGCCCGGCCGGTTATGCCACCGCGCTCTGGTCGCTGGGCGAGGGGCTGGCCTTGCCGGTGCTCAACCGTCCGCGCCTGCTGGCGCAGGTGAGGGGGCAACGCGCGCGTACCGAACAGGCCGTGATCGCCTATGAAAATGCGGTCCAGTCCGGCTTTGCCGAGGCGCAGAATGCGCTGACCACCTATGCCGGGGATCAGGCGCGCCTCAAGGATCTGGCGCAGGCCGAGGAACGCGCCCGCTTTGCCTTTTCGGCGCAGGCCGAAGGCTATCGCCGGGGCGTGGTCGATCTGTCCGCCCTGCTTCAGGCTGAGCGCACATGGCGCGCCAATCTGGCCAGCCTGTCGGATCTGAGGGCCGGAACCCTGACCGATAGTGTGAACCTGTTCCGCGCGCTGGGCGGCGGATGGCCCGCCAGCCAGCAAGCCGGCACCAATACAGCCAAAAACGAGAAGGATTCCTGATGCGTCACGTTTTGCCGGTGGGGTTTTTGGCTCTGCTGACGGCCTGCAGCTCTGGCCATGACCAGAAGCGCCCCACCAATTCGCCAAGAGCCGTTTTCGTGGCGCCGGTGCGGCAACTCGATCTGGGCGACGGCCTGGTCGTTTCGGGCCGGCTTGTTTCGCGTGAGGAGGCCGCCGTGACCAGCCAGCTCTCGAACTATCCGGTGTCGAGGGTGCTGGTGGATCAGGGCGCGGTGGTGCGTGCGGGTCAGCCTCTGGCCATGCTCGACGACACCTTGCTCAAGGCCGATATCGCCCAGCAGCGCGCCAGCGTGATGCAGGCCGAAGTCGCCGCCCAGCGCGCCCAGCAGGAGGCCGAGCGTGTTTCCACGCTGGATAACAGCGGGGTCCTGTCCGGTGAAGTGATCGCCGAGCGGCGATTGGCGGCCAAATCGGCCAATGCGCAACTGGCGCAGGCCCGCGCCCAGCTTTCGGCGCAACTGATCCGGCAAAAGCTGATGGTGGTGCGTGCGCCGGTCGGTGGCATCGTGCTGTCGCGCTCGGTGCGCCCGGGCGATGTGGCGGCCCCGTCCAGCATCATGTTCACTTTGGCCACGGATCGCGTTGTCGAACTCGACGCCGAGATTCCCGAGCAAAATATGAATTTCATCAAGCTCGGCGATGAGGCGAAGGTCATTCTGGCGACCGGCGAGACCGTGACGGGCAAAGTGCGCCTTGTTTCCGCGCAGGTTGATGCCTCTACCCGGCTGGGGCGCGCGCGCGTTACCCTTCCGGTGCGCGCGGATCTGCGCCCCGGTGGCTTTGCCAAAGCGGAATTTCGTACCATCAGCCGTTCCGTGCGCGCTGTGCCGGAAGCGGCCGTCACGGTCAGCGCGGAAGGGTCGGCGGTGATCGTGGTGGATGGGCGCAATGTCGTGCATCGCATGGGCGTCACTTTGGGGCGGCGCGGGCGCGGGCTGATCGAATTGATGTCGGGACCAAAACCGGGCGAGCGTGTGCTGACCGGGTCGCAGGATTTCGTTCTTTCCGGCGATACGGTCAAACCCGTCGCCGATGCCAAGTGGGGGCAGTAAGATGCGTCTATCCGCCTGGGCCATCCGCAATCCCATTCCCGTTGTCGTCATGGTCATTGCGCTGACGCTGGCTGGCTTTGTGTCCTATGCCCGTCTGACTATCAAGCAATTGCCCAATGTCGAATTTCCCATCGTCTCGGTGACGGTGACGCAAAATGGCGCCTCGCCCACCGAGATGGAGGAGCAGATCACCCGCCCCATCGAGAATGGCCTGTCGGGCATTTCGGGGCTGCGCCATATTTCCTCCAACGTTTCGTTGGGCGTGACGACCACCACCGCCGAGTTCGAAATCGGCAGCGACATGCAAAAAGCGGTCGATGATGTGCGCACATCGGTGGAGCAGACCCGCGCCATTCTGCCCACTGGCATCGACCCGCCCACCGTGCGCCGGGTGGATATTTCCAGTGCGCCTATCATGACCTTTGCGGTCAGTTCGCCCAAGATGAGCGCGGTGGAATTGTCGTGGTTTGTCGATGACGCGGTGACGCGCAAATTGCAGTCGGCCAAGGGCGTGGCGCAGGTGCGTCGCATTGGGGGCGTCGACCGCGAGATCAATGTCCTGCTTGACCCGGAAAAGATGCGCTCGACGGGGGTAACCGCCTCGGCGGTAAACACCGCGCTGGCACAATTTAACCGCGACGACAGCGGCGGGCGTGCAGGCCTTGGAGAGCGGGAGCAGACGATCCGCGTGCTGGGCTCGGCTGCCACTGTTGCGGCCCTGGCGCAGGTAAATGTGCCGGTTTCGGCCCAGCGCTACGTGCGGCTTGCCGATATTGCCACCGTGGCCGATGGTCGCGCCGAACAGCGCGGCTTTGCCCGATTGAACGGCGCGCCTGCCGTGGCATTTCAGGTCAGCAAGACCACCAATGCCAGCGACGTCAGCGTCGAGCGCGAGGTCAGCCGCCTGATCGAGGAATTGAATCATTCCGGACGCGGCGTGGAGATCCGCAAGATCGTCTCGACAGTGGATGACACGCGCAACAGCTATACCGCCACCACCCATGTGCTGATCGAGGGCATGTTCCTTGCTGCGGTTGTGGTCATGTTCTTTCTGCGCAACTGGCGCGCGACGGTGATCGCGGCACTCGCCATGCCCTTGTCACTGGTCCCCACATTCAGCGCGATGCTGCTGTTCGGCTTCAGCCTGAACACGATCACCTTGCTGGGCCTGACGCTGGTGATCGGCATTCTGGTCGATGACGCCATCGTGGAAATCGAGAATATCGAAAAACGGATCGAGGCGGGCGAGACGCCTTATCAGGCCTCGCTGATTGGTGCCGATGCAATCGGGCTGGCGGTGATTGCCACTACGGCGGCGATCATCGTGGTGTTCACGCCGGTCTCGTTCCTTGGTGGCCAAATTGGGCCGTTTTTCCGCGAATTCGGCCTGACGGTGGCGGCCGCTGTGCTCTTCTCGCTGATCATCGCGCGTTTCGTCACGCCGTTGCTGGCAGCCTATTTTCTGCAACCTGTGGCCCATCGTCAGTCTGAGCCCGCCGCCAACAGCCTCTATGCGCGCCTGCTGGACTGGTGCCTGTTGCATCCATGGAAGTCTGTGGCTGGTGGGGTCGGGCTGTTCGGCCTTTCCATCGTGTTGGCTGCCAGCATTCCGGTCGGTTTTCAGCCGACGGCAGATCCCGGTTATTTCTATCTTTCGGTTCAGGGCACCGCTGGCTCCACGCCGGAATCGATGGATCGTGCCATCCGCAGGGTCAGCCATGATCTTTTGGCCAAGGATGACGTGGACACCGTCTTTGCCCAGATCGGATCGGTCAGCGCCGGTTTGCAGGGCAGTACCAATGCCCAGATCAATTCGGGCACGATCACCGTCCTGTTGCGCCATGATCGTTCGATGACCACCGATGCGTTTCAGCGCTCACTGGTGACCTTGCTGCGCGATGTGCCCGATGTGCGGATCGCCAATCAGGGCGCCTATGGCACCGCCGGATATGAAGTGGTTCTGGCAGGCGATGATGCGAAGCAACTGGAAAAGGCGCAACTTGAACTTTTGCGTCAGATGCGCGGCGTTGGTGAAATTGCCGAGCCTCGTGCCGCCCCGCCGCCTTCCGCGCCCGAACTGATTGTGCGTCCCGATCCCGAGGCTGCGGCGCGCCTCAACGTGTCGTCTCAGGCCATTTCCAGCGTGGTGCGGACGGCGACCATCGGCGACATCGACGCCAATGTCGCCAAATTTTCCGCCGGGCGCCAGCGCCTGCCTATCCGTGTGCGGCTGGACAGTGCCAGTCGCAAGGATCTGCAAAGCATCGGCAATTTACAGGTGCCGACGCTGGACAACAAATTCACCCCGCTGTTTTCGGTAGCGCGCCTGTCTGTGGAAACCGGCCCCAGCCAGATCGTGCGCTATGATCGCGAGCGGCGCGTGTCGGTTCAGGCCGACCTGAACGGCACCACGCTTGGGCAGGCGACCAAGGCGGTGGCGAGCTTACCGATCATGCGTCATTTGCCGCCCGGCGTGCATGAAGTGCGTACCGGCGACATGGAGGCCTTTGCCGATCTGATGGGCAATATGGTGCTCGCCATGACGGCGGGGATCATGATGATCTATTTCGTGCTGGTCCTGCTGTTCCGCAGCTTCTTCAAGCCCTTGACGATCCTTTCGGCGCTGCCGTTGACCATGCTGGGGGCCTTTGCAGCGATCAAGCTGGTCGGTCTGCCCATTACCTTGCCGGTGTTGATCGGGCTGCTAATGCTGCTCGGGCTGGCGGCGAAGAATTCGATCCTGATTGTCGAATTCGCTATCGAGGATGAGCGCGCCGGGCAACCCCAGCGCGAGGCGATCCTCAACGCCTGTCGCGAGCGCGCGCGCCCGATCGTGATGACCACCTTTGCCATGGCGGCGGGCATGTTGCCTACCGCGCTTGGGATGGGCGAGGGGGCGGCATTCCGCCAACCCATGGCAGTGGCGGTGATTGGCGGTCTGGTCAGTTCGACGGCGCTGTCGCTGATTCTGGTGCCGGTGGTTTATGAACTGGTGGACAGTTTTGAAAGCTGGTTGCGGCCAAAGCTGGCCCGTTTGACCAATGGTGGCAATCGCAAGGCGGAGGTGGTGTCCTGAGCCATAAAAGCCCGGCGCTACCGATGGGGCGCCGGGCTTTTGCACTCAGTCTTTGCGGAGCAATCGTGCCGCCGCTTCGCTGAAGGGCAGATCCTTGTGCAGATCGCGGTTCTTCAGATAAGGCGACTTGCCTTTGAGCACTCGGAAGATGATGGGCGAGAGCAGCCTAACCAGATAATAGGCCATGCCCATTCTCTTGCGTCTTTCTGCCAGAAATTCGCTGAAACTGTGCTGCTGATAGTTCAGGACGGCCTGACTTTCGCGCGTATCGACCCAGTTTTCATAAAACCACGTTTCGTCCCGCGCCGGATCGGCCTGACGATAGCAGGTTGCGGGCAGTGGCGGCAGGCCCGATGATGTCATCATGGCCCCCGTCAATTCGCCTCCGATCCCCTGCCACCCCTCGCCGCCGCCCAGTACGAAGAGCCGATTGAGCGCTCCCTCCGCTACGGTGGCCTGCGCAATGGCATAGGCGGCATCGCGTACGTCGATGGCATGTTCGCGCCGGTCATAGGGCAGGGCGAAAGAGAAGGTCAGCGTGTCGGGATCGGGCGCCGTATCCGTCAACGGGAAGACCGCGCACAAACGAATGATCGTCCACGGCAGGCCAGCGGTTCGCACCAACCCTTCGGCCTCCGCCTTTTGGAGGCCATAATCGTCTTGAGGCGCGGGTTGGGTATTGCCATCCCATGGCGCTGGGGTGCGATGGGGATTAATCGGGCCGCCGACCGAATAGCTCGACACAAAAACAAGGCGCCTGAACGTGGGGAGGGCCGATGCTGCAGTGAGCAAATGCTCCGTTCCGCCAACATTGACCGCGCGGGCCAGTTTGGGCTTCTTGACCGACAGCGGGGGGATGATCGCGGCGGCATGGACGATCATGTCGGGCTGAACCCTGGCAACCACTTCGGACACCGCCGAAGAATCGGTCAGGTCGCACCATTCGACATCAAAGCGCGACGTTACGGCCAGTTTTTTCGCCACTTTGGTTGACCGTGGAGAGGGCAGATCGAGGCAGGTGACATGATGCCCTAAAGCCAGCAGGTCTTGGACGAGCCACTCGCCGACGCCGCCAAAAGCGCCGGTCAGCAATATGCGTTGGGATTGGCGGGATGACATGACACTCTCCGTATGACAAATTTATCGTACGATAATGTATCATATGTAATCCACGGTCAATTCTATCCAGCAACGCTTTTGGACGTGGGATGGTTGTGCCTGATTCCCTAAATTAAAATGCATCAATAATCATATTACCCTATTTAAAAGTCGCTCTATGAGTCGGCGCAATAATGCGGGAGAGAACTCATGAGGACCATCATTTTAATGGCCGTATCGCCTCTGGCGCTGATGGCCCACAATGCTCTGGCTTTGCGAAGCGATACAAGGCCCGCGCTCCTTCACTGCGCTGCTGGATTTCGTAGCCTCCCGCTTTGACAAAGGCCATGAAGGCCTCTGAAAATGCAGGATCGAGCGCCTCGATGATCAGCACGATATCCAGATCCTTGGTCGCGCGAAAATTGAGACCGGCGTCGTCCATGATCAGTTCGCATGCCGCGCCTCCGATCAGGACATACTGATGCTCATGATCCACAAAATGGGCGCGGAAGCGATCGACGCCAGTTACCATTCAAAGGGCTCGAGAAGTTGCTCGGCTGCCTGGGCAATACGTTCGTCAGGGTCATGCCGTGTGCTCAGGTACAGCGAAATCCGGTCGGCCGTTCCGTCCTCGCTTAGAGGCTGCGGATCATAGGCCCAGGTCTGGACTTCCTGTCTGCGCTCGTCACGATCCCAGCTGCTCTCAAGCCTGTAATCTTTAGCTATCCGCTTCCAGGCTGATGCCGGTAAGGCTCGGCATATGATCTTCGGCTCTGCTAGCATGGTATAGCGTGCAAGCGCGCTTTCATCGGCCAGGACCGCGAGATCGTCCGGCAGTTCGCCTATGACGGAGCGAGATTTTCGTACCGGGGATTGCAGCCGATCTTCGATGGCGCGCCATAGCTGCGCACCGCTCATGCGCAGGCGCAAGCGGCGCTGACGACCGACATGATGCGGCTGCGCCAGTTTCAATGCTTCCAGTTCATCGACGGCGCGGCTGATGCTCATGATCGCTACCCGATAGTGATCGGCAAGCTGGGTCATGTTCGCATCGTTGACCTCGTGGCCCAGCAAGGCCGCGAGCACCAGAACCTGGGCTGTCGGCGACAATTGCTCGGATGGCGCTGCAGGCCGGCTGGAATAGATTTCGCGCAGATCGAGAAGCGCCTCGGGCACATAGAATTGCCTGCCTGGAGAGATGAAGGCCACGCGCTTTTCGACAAGACGACGGCGCAGCCCAGCCCAACGCCACCCCGGCCAAGCGTGCGCGTACCGTGGCGGCGGGTTTTGATGATGCCATCGATATCGAGCGGACATCCCCGGCCGAAGCGGTCTGGCGGTCGCGGGCCATGTGGCGCCGCTATGCTCAATCGATGGAGCAGCATTTCAGGGATCGGCGCCGGGATGATCAGCTTGTCGAGATTGCGGATGTTTCGCGGCTTCCGCGAAGGCACAAGCAGATCTTATCAGGCCTTATACGCAAAAAGAACCACTATGTTTCCTATCATGAAATAAACAACATGATAGGGAATGGTGTTGATGAAATGAGCATCAAGCATATTCAAGTTATCATTTATCAAATCCGTAAATATCTTAAAGGAGATTATAAAATAACTTGCGAAAAGCAATATGGATACAGGTTGGTATCTGGAAGGCAGAGCGCATTCTGAAATGGGAATGCCGCGAGATCAAAAAGATCTATGATGCCGCCCATGTCCATAGGAGCCTTGAGGGATAGTCCGAGTTTTATTCCTAAAGACTATGTCATTCGCGGTTGAAATTCTGAAAAGTCTTGACGAGCGTGTTGCGTCCCCCGCGCATCGGGGGTGAATGTTTCTCCGGCCCCATGTTTCACGCTTTGCCGCCGCGCATGATGGCAGCGACCTGCCGTCCGATATCGGCAGGGCTCAGGCGTCCGGGGCGATACCAGTCGGTCGTGTGGTTCAGCATGGTCAGCAGCGTGTTGCGATAGATCGACAGGTCGATATGCGGCGGCAGGCCAAGCTCGGCGATGATCCGCGCAAAGATCGTCTCAAAAGCATCGCGCCGCTCGATCAGCAGGCGGCGAAGCGGTTCGGGCGCCATGCGAAAATCATTCATCAGCGGCGTGGTCAGCGATTGCGGGTCCAGCTGGATTTCCAGCATCGTAATGCAGGCAGTTTCGAGCTTTTTCCAAGGCTCGTCGAGGCTCGCAATGGCCTCCTCGATTCGCGCGCCGGCCTGGTCGAGCGCGTTGTTATGCAGCTCGGCAAAGAGCGCGTCCTTCGATTTGACATGGTGATAAAGCGAGCCGCCGAGCACGCCCGCTTCCTCGCCGATGTCGCGCATCGAAGTTCCGGCATAGCCCTTGGCCGCGAAAAGATGGGCGGCGATTTCAAGAATTTGCGCGCGGCGATTGCTGCCCTGTTCGGTGGGCTGGCGACGCGCGCGCGGTGCTGCTTTTGCCTTGGTCATACCCAAGCTGCCTGCCTCGGCGCGGCCTTGCCGGATTGCTTGATGATGGCATGGCAGGAGGGGGTGGGCAGGGGCAAAATGCGCTTCCTCGTTTGACTGTAACAGATGTTTGGTATAGGCCTTGTTCAACGGCCATGCAAGCGCCTGTGGAATCGGGTGCTGGAAGCTAAGGGTGATGCAGCCATGAAGTGTTTAGTCCCGATCAAGCGAGTGTTGGATTACAACGTGAAGCCACGTGTGAAGGCGGATGGCACGGGTGTTGACTTGTCGAATGTGAAGATGAGCATGAACCCGTTTGACGAGATCGCGGTGGAAGAGGCGGTTCGGCTGAAGGAGAAGGGCGT
>NZ_JABGCB010000024.1 GCF_013149295.1 Novosphingobium sp. SG751A | reverse complement strand
CCGTCATCCAATGCCATTGTGTCCACGATCTCCTCGTGGACACAATCAATCATGACGATATCAGTGAACAGGTGCAGGGCTTTGCGCGCTTACGGGCATCCACCGCGTAGGCGATGGTCACTCGGCGACGAAACGGGATGGTGCGCAGGCCTGGGCGAATGTCATCGCGTGGTGTCCCGCGATGCGGGAAAGCGGCAAGCCCTTCACAGTGCTCGATGATCGCATTCGTAAAGCGCCCGGCGATTTCTCCTGACGCCTCTTGCATAATATAGCGATACAAGGCGACCAGTTGGGCTTCCGCCTCCGGCGCGAATACGACCCGGTGCGACATTGATCAGCGCGGTTTGGGGTCGTTATGATGCTCGGCGGCCAGCGCGGCCTTCACGTCACTGATTGACCTTACACGAGCAGGGTCAGATTTAATCGCATCATAGACAGGCGCGATCTCATTGCGCAGCCAGGTTTCAAGGGCTTTGTCTCGGGCTTGCAGGGCCCGCAGGCCGTCACGGATCACTTCGCTTTCACTGGCATACTCGCCCGCAGCGACCTTGGCGCGGACCTGCGCAGCCATTTCCATCGGCAGTGTAATGCTGAATTGCTGAGTCGTGCGCATGGAACCATCCTTGAGGTGTTGAATGGGATTTAATCCTATCGAAGACGCAATTCAAGATGTCCCTGCGCCTCTTTCAATCTGGCGCCCAATGGTAGGCGGGCCACCAGACCCGTTGCGGTGAATGCCCGGCTCGATTCAAGTCAGCCGATCCAAGACCTGTAGAACTGTGATGTTGGCCAGCCCTGAACCAGTCCGTCACTTCAGCATCAATGAACAGGTCGACCACCAGAACAAGAACCTGTCGGATTGCATTTCGGGGGCGATCACGCCTCAGCCGCCAGCGCCCGTAAACGCCCCGCCGTCGAATGATCTCCACGGGTTTGCATGAGAATGATCAACTTCCGCAGTTCGGCCAAAGGAAGGTCTTGGGCCCCACGCAGTTCGAGCATGCCTGCCACTGCCGTATGCGCATGAAGCTCCATGCACCATTCATAATAGTCAAAGCGCAGGCCGTTGGGATCTTCAAGGTCGCGCCACAGGACCTCCTTGCATAGATCCAGCGCCAGATGCCTGTTCTGCCTTGGACCAGCCCGCCAATAATCACGGGCGAGCAGTGTCCGGTTCGTAGCAAAATGGCTGAAATGCTCGGGAGCCATAAATCCGGGCTGAGAAATCGGAACCGAAGTTATCAATTTTTGCGCGGCCCGTTCGCCTTTGAGAAGCACCCAGCGACGTTCAAAATCGTCCGTTTCGGTACGGGCAATGATCGCATATGCGGAAAGCTCCAGGGAATTGTTCTTCTGAACGCGGCGAGCCAGAGCGTTGGCTGTCGGATGGTCGCCGGCCTCAAACGCTTCGCTCGCCATGGCGAGCGAAGCGTTTTTCGGGCAGAATGCCTTTTGGGTGCCTCCACCTCATTATTGTTGGCAGGCCGAAGGATGTTACGAAGAGCCACGGCATAAGACGAAAAACCAGCGTCCCAGGCTGCCCGATCAAGCGCCTGATGATGAGGGATGGCAAGCCGTTTGGCATAGACTTTCGCGAGTCGCTTGATGCCTGCAATGCTGATCGGAACAATTGGCGATATATCCACGGACGTTCTCCTGGCCTATGGAAGTGTTGCCCGCCAAACACCTCCGGGACCAATGGAAAACCCGGAAAGGATCAATCTGCGAATTCACTGTCGTCAACGACTTCGCGGCGGCGGGCTGCGTGCCAGTGATGGGGCTCGCGCATGATATTTCCAGCATCGTTGATTTGCAAGCATCGGATCTTGACTGCCACAGTTTAAGGCACACCCTACACGGATCGCCGTGGAAGTGATGAGTAAGTTATTGTTCTTGCTCAGAAGGTCACCCATTTATGTCCTCCAATCCGAAACAAGAAAATGGCTGTCAGGTAGCCGCAATTGATGCTGCCTTTTCGCAGAATCAGATCCCATCAAACAACGAGAAATTCACGGGCCATCATGCCCGTCGCAAGGCCCCACGCCGCGATACGATCCTATGGGACAGTGAAATTCCTGGTTTTGGTATAAGAATGCGCACCAGCGGTGCCAAAAGCTGGATCGTCAAATTCAGTGATCGTGCTCAAAGACGTTTCGTGACGCTGGGCCAGCCACCGGCCATGGATGTGCGCAAGGCCCGCGCCGAGGCAAGAAGGCTGGTCGCTGCGGCCCAGACGGTGGGGCTGCCTTGCGCGGTGGGACGGGCTTCGGACGAAGGGCTCACTTTTGCCAAGGCGACAGCCGAACTGCTTCCTTCTCTCGCCCGGCAGTGGAAACCTTCCACCGTGAAGACCAACTCGTCCTATCTGCGGCGCACGCTGATCCCCTTCTTTGGCGACATGCCGATGGCAATCATCCAGCGCAGCGATGTTGCCCGCTGGCGCGACAGCCTCGTCACGAGGGGAAGCACATTCAACCGCGCGGTGCCGGTGCTCTCGATCCTGATGCAGGAGGCTGAGGCTTTTGGCTATCGCCAGCACGCCTCCAACCCTTGTCGCGGCAAAGCGCGATATAAGCGGCGCAAGATGGAGCGCTTCCTCAGCATGGCCGAATATCGCGGGCTGGGGCATGTGCTGCGGGAGGCGGGGGAGAAAATGCCGCAAACTGTCGCCTTGCTCCGGCTGCTGATCGCGACCGGGGCGCGCGTGGGCGAGATCACTGGTCTGCGCGGGGAGTGGGTGAAGGAGGCGCG
This sequence comes from Novosphingobium sp. SG751A, assembly GCF_013149295.1. GTDB lineage: Bacteria > Pseudomonadota > Alphaproteobacteria > Sphingomonadales > Sphingomonadaceae > Novosphingobium. The sequence goes on along the minus strand of NZ_JABGCB010000024.1, from coordinate 65,876 downwards.
TATCTTCCTGCCCGATAGCAAGACCGGGGCCAAGGTGATCTATCTCAACACCCCCGCCCGCAACGTGCTGGAAAGGATGGGCGCGGATAGTCGTCAGGGACTTGTATTTCCCTCACCCCCATAATCCCAACAAACCAATCAAAATCTGGTCGGATTGGCAGGAGATCCGCCAGCGTGCCGGACTTGGGGATCTGCGCCTCCATGATCTGCGTCACAGTTTTGCCTCGCTGGCGATCCGCCAGGGCATCTCACTGACCATCATCAGCCGCCTGCTCGGTCATGCTCTGCCCGAAACGACCGAGCGCTACGCGCATTTGGCCGATGACTCGATCTCGGAAGCCGCCGATCGCGTGTGCAGCGTCCTTGCGCAGGGATTGGGGGTGGCGGCATGAACGCCCTCACCTTGACCGAACTGGTCACCGAAGAACTTGGCGCGATTGGTGCCACATTTGACGGGAAACTGGATCGCCCTGCCCGCGTCACCCAATGGTGTGCCAGACTTCGGGGCTTTGGCACCCGCTGCTATGCCAATGGGCGCAAGACCTATGTCGTTCAGGCCGCTATGGCAGGGCGGACACGAACCGTTACGATTGCCGATAGCAGGGTGATCACCGAGGCCCATGCACGCGGCATCGCCCGCCGCGTGCTGCTGCGCGTGCAGACCGGCGAGAACCCGGCCGATGCCAAGGCCAGAAGCAAGGCCATGCCGGTCTTCTCGGCTTTCCTTAAACGCTATTGGGCGAGCGCATCGGCAGGCTGGAAGGCCTCAACGCTGGACCGCAATCGCTACTACCGCAAGCATCTCGTGACGGCCTTTCCACGCCGACATCTGGATGCGATCACACCCGGCGATGTCCGCCGTTGGTTTGCCAAGGTAACCCGTACCGCAGGGCCAGCAGCGGCCAATCGGACTTTTGAACTGGTGCTTTCGCTCTTCCGCAAGGCCGAGGAATGGGGCGAATTGCCGTCAGGCTCTAACCCTTGCCATGGGATCAAGCGCAACAGGCTGCGCAAGCATGAATGCCTGCTCTCGGCGGAGGAATTGGCACGGCTTGGGCAGGCATTGGATCTGGAAGCCGAAACCTGTCCCAAAGAAGTGGCCGCGTTGCGGCTCATCATCCTCACCGGTTGCCGCAAAGGCGAGATCTGTAATCTGACATGGGATGAGGTTCGTGGGCGGCGACTGTTGCTGCATGATGCCAAGACGGGGCCGCGCACGGTCTGACTGGGCAAAGTAGCTCAGATGATCCTTGACGGGATTGAGCGTGATCCGATGCACGATGAGGTCTTCTGGACGGAAAGTGGGCGCCTCAAAATCAACCAACTGGATAGCTGCTACTATCGCGTGCGGAGTGCCGCTGATCTCGATCATGTCCGACTGCATGATCTGCGGCACAATTTTGCCAGCCATGCAGCATCAATGTCCGAAACGCTGCCGATGATCGCCAAGTTGCTGGGGCGTGCCGACATTAAGATGACGGCGCGCTATGCCCATCTCGATGATGCGTCCGTGATGGAGACCTGCGAGGCTATTGGCGCTGCGCTGCGGATGGTATTGGCACCGGAGTGACCCAAAGCTGAAGTTTCGATGGCATCAAGGGCGCCTTGTGTTAAGATGTATACATCCAACCACAAGGCGCCCTTGATGAACAGCACCACCATGACGATCCGCGTGCCGGTCACCCTTCATGACAAACTGGCCCGGCTAGCGCAGGGAACCAAGCGCAGCCGCTCCTATCTCGCGGCTGAAGCGCTGACCGCCTATGTGGATCGAGAGCTTTCCATCATCGAAGGCATCCAGCAGGGCCTGGCCGATGTGACCGCTGGTAAGGTCATTCCCCATGACAAGGCAATGGCCGACCTGCACGCCATCATTGATGCTGCCGAACGCGGCCAGTCCTCCAGTCAGTGAGGCGGGTTGAATGGGCGGAAGCCGCCTTGGCCGATATCCGCGCGCAGATTGAGTATATTGCCGCACAGGATCCACAGGCGGCGCGCCGGGTGGTTGATGCCATTGGCCAGACTGGCGCCGCCTTGGGAGATTTCGCAACAGGCCATCCGGGGCGCGTGGCGGGGACTTACGAGAAATCGGTGCGCGGCCTACCCTATATTATCGCCTATGCATTGACCGACAGGGATAGGGCGGTCTCGATCTTGCGGGTGATCCATACCGCGCGGGATTGGGTGGAGGAGGCTTGGCCGGAAGCATGAAAATACGACTGCTTTACCCCCGCTATACTCATCTGGATAGCTACCAATTACGGACCTAATACTACGCTAGAGGGGATGGCAGTCAGCGTGCCATAGCCAAGTTCATCGAATCCGCCGCTGTTGGGACCATAATCGCCCCCACCGCCATCCATGCCGTTCTTCGCGATCATCAGCGCAAGTTCAGGCGCGTCCAGCCCTTTGCGCCCGACATAATGATTGTAAAGCAAGGTCCACACCGGCCGCACCTGCCCGCGCATTTTGGGCGCAATGGCATCCTGCGTGACATCGCTGTTGGCATAGGGCGCATAGGGCACATTTTCCCCAAGGTTATAGAGCGCGACATAGCGTGCCGCTGCCAATAGGCGATTGTCATAGGCGCCGTAGAGATCATCTCCCTGCTGCCATGCCATTTCGCAGATCGTACCGGCCAGCCCCACGCCCATCAGGCTATGCCCCTGATCGCGGCCGCTTTCCTGCCATTGCGCCAACCCGCCCGGAAATACATGCCATGCCGCGTTGCGGATCGCACCGTTGCCGGTGCCGTTCAGATAATAGTCGCGGGCCTGTTCATAAAGATCGCGCCGGTCGGTCAGTATCCCGATCGCCATCAGCGAAGCCAGATTGCAAAGATCCCAATTAGCCCAGTAGTGATCGATCTTCGCGCCATTATGACGGGCCAGAAAGTCGCGGTTCATGGGTGCGAAGACGTTGAGCATCATAGTGCGAAAGTCCGCCTGATCAGCCGCCTTCCAACCGGGAAAATCGCGCAGGGTTTCTCCCGCTATGGCCAGTTGATAGCCATAGATCCCGGCGGCCAGATAGCGGTCGGAGGTTCCCGTGACCATGCGTAGCGAATGCGCCCATGCCTTGAGAATGCGCACCGCCGCATTGCCTCGCCTCTCGTCGCCGCTGATCCGCCAGTCGAGAGCCAGCGCGTAGGCGGCAGCCGCATCATTGAAGAGATTGGCATAATTTTCCGAAGGGCCGCCCGGCTGAGCGCCGCGCACGACCGTCGCCACATCACGCGGCTGATAGGCGGGATCATCATGCGCATTGGCGCGCATCTTTGCGAAATCCGCCGCCCAGGGATCGCGATGCTGTTTCACCGCCTCGGCGATAGCGGCAAAATCACGGGCCGAACTGAACGCGCCGGGATGGCGGAACGCACCATCCCCGGCATGGGCGGTCAGGGGCGCGCAGAGCAGGCCCAGACCGACCTGAAACGCCAACGGGTGCAAAATCTTCATGGAAGCTCCGCCTCTTGCCTAAGCAGGCTCGAAAATGATCGCCTGCCCGCCCGATGGAGCAAGGCGAAGCGTCAGGCTTTGGTGCGGCGTGACGATGTCCTCGGACAGGATCACCGGGGTGGCCATGGCCTGCGCGCCGGGCAGGCCATCAGCAAAGCGGCGCGCACGCCAGCGCCCTTTTTCAAGGAAATGCAGCGGCACCGTCAGATCCCTGCCCTGCTCATTGGTCAGCGCACCCAGATACCAGCGGCCTTTGTTGCGGCGCGCCACCACGACATGCTGGCCAATAGCCCCGGACAAGGCAACTGTGCGATCCCAACTGGTGGGACATTCATCGAAAAACGCCAGTTCGGGCCAGTTGCGACCCGCATATTTCTCCGGCCCATCATACCAGTAAAGAAAGGTCAGCGGATTATAATAGACCGCCGCCATGGCGAGTTGATGGGCATTGGTCGTCCGGTTTCGCGGATTGGCATAGCAGATCGTATAGTCGATCGGCCCGGCAATCGCCCGCGTGAAGGGCAGCGTGCAATTATGCGCGGCAGTGGGGAAATGCTCGTTGCCACGCACGCCTTCCAGCGCGATGTAATTGGGATAGGTCCGCTCCAGCCCCGCCGGGCGCAGATTGTCATGCAGATTGACCAGCAGCCCATGCTCGCCGCAAGCACGCACCAGATTGGTGATGAAATCGACATCGCTCTGCCGTCCTTCCCAGACAAAGCCGAACTTGATCCCCGCCACGCCCCAGGAACGATAGGTCTTCAGGATCGCGTCCAGTTGTCGCATCGCCGGAACGCGATCGACATACAGGATCATGCCCAGCCCCTTGGAGCGCGCATAATCCACCACCTTGCGAATATCGATAGCGGGAATGGCATAGGTGGCATCGCTGGGGTCGGTGCCATCACCATACCAATGCGCGTCCCATTCGACATAATCGAGGCGGCGGGCAGCGGCAAAATCGACCGTGTCCAGCCCCGCCTGCGTGGTAAAGCCCCGGATGCGGATCGCCCGCCCCGGCTTTACCCATGACACATCGCCCAATCGGTTTGGGCTGGCCAGTGTGGGGATCAGATCCTGCCGCTCCAGCAGGCCTGCCGGATCGGGCGAAAGCACGATGACCCGCCACGGCGTCTGCGCGCCTTCAGCAAGGGTGAAATGGTCTTCGGCCTCGGTATCGCCCGGGCCGGAATAGCCGGTCGCGCGGCCGGGATACTGCATCAGCCTCGTGGTCAGGCCGTGCTCCGTGCTTTTGAGCATCATGCGAGGGTAATGGAGCCGATCGCTCTCGGTGATGACAACAGTGGTGCCATCGCCCAGTTGCGCGGTCAGCGGAACATCGGCCAGCCCTGGCGGATCACAACTGGCCGTCAGCGCCGGTTCGGGAATGGGGGATACGGCGGTCTGATGCGTGGTCTGATATTCGCCCTCGTCCCTGCTGGCATGGACCACAGCATCGGCGGGAAGGCGAAATTCGATGGCTTCGCCGGTAACCACGACCGATGGGCCGGGCGCTTTGATCAGATGAAAGCGGATCGCAACACCGGCGTCATAGGCCCGCGCCACCGCCGCAAAGGTGATCGCGCTGGCCCGGTCCTGCAAGGTCACGGTGATTTCGCCGCAAGCCTCGGTGCTGACGGCGCGGATGCCGAAAGGCGGGGACCAGTTGCCCTTGATCTGCCGGGTGCTGCTGGCCGTGGAGATCGCCTGTGGCCCCAGAACTGCGGCCTCCGCCAGACGCAAAGCTAAGGGAGAGCGCGTCAGGATAGGCCTGCCGTTATAGCGAACCGACCAGCCGAGCGGGCCGGTATGCAGTTCCACCTCCACCCGACCATCAGGCGAGGTGGCGCGATGGCGCAGGCTCGCTTTTGCGGCATGAGCGGCAGCGGGTAGAGCGGCAAGACCAAGCATGACACCCCGGCGGGATGCTTCGAGATCCATGAAACTTCCTTTTGTGCAAAAACGCCGGGCGTGAAAGCCGTGTCGCCCCCACGCCCGATCCCGGATCAATATTTGAAGCCCAGCGTCACGCCCGCATAGCGTTGGAAATCGCGCGGCAGATAGCCAGCCAACGTCGTGGCCCCGCCCCACAGGCTGGCACGATTGTCGATGCGCGTATAATATTGCTGATCGAACAGGTTGTTGACGAAAGCGGTGATCTTGAAACGATCATCCTTGGGCGAAAGGCTGATGCCGAGGTTGAAAATGCCATAGGCCCCCTGCACCGTCGAAGGATCGCCGGTCAGCGCGTAATTGACCTTGCTCTGCCAAGTGTAATGCGCGGTGACGGCGGCCTTCAGATCCTCGCTGATGGGCAATCGATATTCGCCGCCCAGATCCATCTTCCAGCGCGGCGCATTGGGCAGCACATTGCCCGCCTCGTTCTGCTGGTTGCCGACGCAGCCTGTGGCCGCCGTCTGCCCCGGATAGCAGGCGCCATTGGGGTAGCGCACGATCTTGGCATCGGTGAAGGTGATCCCGGCGTTCAGGCGTAGCGCATCGCTGATACGGGCGCTGCTCTCCAGTTCAATCCCGCGCGTGCGCACCTGCCCCACATTGGCCAGAACAGGCGTTGCGGCAATATCGGGCAACAGACCCTGCGCCTGGAAATTGTTATAGTCGGTCCAGAAGCCGGTCAGGTTCAGCGTAATCCGCCGGTTGAGGAACTGGCTGCGCAGGCCGATTTCATAGTCGTTGGAATGTTCGGCCTTGATCGGGAAATTGGCCGCGATCACAGGATTGAGCGCGCTGGTCAGGTCATAGGCCTGCCCCTTGTAGCCGCGCACATAGGTGGCAAACACCATCACATCGCGCGCCAGATCATGCTGAAGCCCGAACTTGCCGGTGATCACATTGTCTTTGTTCTTGCCGCTGAAATATTGCGAGGTGGTGTTCTTGAAAAAGCGGTAGCCGATATCCTCGCTATTGGCGCGAAGGCCCGCAATCACCCGGCTGCCCGGCGCGAAATCCCATGTCGCCTGTCCAAAGATCGCATAGTTCTTCGACGTGGCATAGGCATCATAGCTGCCGATATTGTAGGTCGGCCCGCGGCGGAAATGGCCGCCCCCATCATAGCTCTGGAAATAGAGGCCCGCGACATATTTGAGCGGCCCGGTATCGGGCGAGGTCAGCCGCAATTCCTGCGTCCAAGTTTCGACGCGATTGTTGACGGTCTGGATGTAATTGGGCGCGCTCACCCCGCCATTGTTGGCCGTGGCCACCGGCAGGTCGGAGAAATCGTTATCGACGCCGCTGTAAAGTTTGAACAATTGATGCGAAGTCACCGACAAGAGCGACAGGCCTGAATCCAGCGTATAGCCGATCTTGCCGAATTCCTCGATGAACTGGCTGTTAGCGAACAAAGGGCTGTCGAGGCGCACCGTATTGTTCGAGCGGTTGACCGTCTCTCCCGCCGTCACCTGCGCCCCGGTAAAGGAGGTACCTAGCAGCTTGGCATTGGGATCGACCTGAATATAGCTGGCCGAACAGCAATTGGACTTCACCCGATTATAAACGATGCCGCCGGTCAGGGTCAGCGCGTCCGACGCATTCCAGCGCAAAACGCCCTTGAGCGTCGAATTGGTCAGCCCGTTGATCCGGTCGCCGGTGGTCAGATTGACCGAAGGCCCAGCCCACGTCGAAGTCGCCCCGGTGACCCGATAGGACAGATTTTTGGTAATCGGCCCCGCCGCCGTCAGCCCGACACGATATTCCTGATCGGTGGTGGCGGTGGCCTGCCCGCTCAGGGTGAACGTGTCGCTCGGCCCCTTGGAAACGACGTTGATCACACCCGCCGAGGCACTTTTGCCGAACAGCGTGCTTTGCGGCCCGCGCAGCACTTCAACCCGCTCGACATCGCCCAGATCGCTGGTCAGGGCTTGCGCCTGATAGGCCTGCGGCACATCGTCAACGATTACCGCGACGGCGGGCTCAACCGCGATCGAAAAGGCAAATGTGCCCACCCCGCGCAGGATGATCGACGTATTGGCCGGTTGCGATTCCGGGGTGATGGTAAGCGAGGAACTGGCCTTGGCCAGATCCTGCAGGTTCTGCGCGCCCGATGCCCCAATGGCGGCGGGGTTAAGCACGGAGACGGCCACCGGCACTTTCTGCACATTTTCCGAGCGCTTCTGCGCAGTAACAACGATTTCCCCGGCATCGGGCACGGTCTGCGCAAGGGCCGCCGCTCCCATCGGCGCAAGGCTCAGAGCCGCAACCGAGCAGGTTACGAAAAGGGTTCGAGATTTGGTCTTCATCAGAAATCCTCCCACAAACAGCCGGAGGTTCATTCATCGGGGAATGAATCGCATCGCCTTGCTGTTATCGATATCAGATATCGATAACCGATGGGCCCTGTCAAGCGCTTCCCGCATCGATTTGCTTGTCGCGATCGAAAAGAATGAAGGCGCGCCCGGTCCGATCACGCCTTCATTTGCGTCATGCCTGTTCAATTGTCTGAAACAGGCTCATTTTATCCCAAACCCGCCGGATCAGCACTCGCCCCGCGCCAGCAGATAGGCCCCAACCAATCCCGCGGCTTCCTGACACCCCGGCGCGGTAATCCTTGCCTCCAGAACCTGCGGAGACGCCCAGAGCGAGGCATAACCGGCGAGTCTGCGCGCCGTCTCCCGGCGAACATCGGCCAGAAGATGATCATAGGCCATGACCCCGCCTCCGATCACGATATGCTCGGGCGCAACCGTCAGGATAAGCGAGGCGCAAAGCTGGCCCAGATAGTCGGCCTGTGCTGCCCAGGCCGGATGGTCCTGCGGCAATTCGGCCAGAGAGCCGCCCCAGGCCGCAATGATTGCCGGACCGCTGGCCAACCCTTCATAGCAATCGCCGTGATAGGGACAGATCCCGGCAAAGCCTTCATGCGCGGCGTGACGGCGGGGCAGGATATGGCCAACCTCGGGATGCCCGCGCCCGCTGACCGTCCGCCCGCCCGAGGTCAGGCCGACCCCGATGCCGGTTCCCACCGTGATATAAGCCACCGATTGGCAGCCGACCGCCGCCCCCATCGCCGCCTCGGCCAGCGCAGCGGCGTTCACATCGGTATCCACCGCAACCGGCAGCCCAAGCCCCGTCGCCACCGCGCCGCGCAGATCCGCATCGCGCCAGCCCGGCTTGGGCGTGGTGGTGATATGCCCCCATGTGGACGAGGCACGATCGAGATCGACCGGGCCGAAACTGGCTAGCCCCACCGCCTGCATCGCCCCGTGGCGATCCTGTGCCGCCCGGAAGAAGGACAGGATCTGCGCCAGGCAGCTTTCGGGATCGGTGGTGGCGATACGCAGCGTTTCGCGCGATCCATGCTCGTCGCCAATGCCGCAAAGGATCTTGGTTCCGCCGGCCTCGATCGCGCCGAACAGGGAAGATGTGTGGATGGCCGACATGGCTCTGCTCCATCATAGGCACGGCGTGGCCAGCAACTGACCCGCGCCGTCGTGATTTCGGGAAAAGGTTCAGCCCTTGACGGGCGCGCTGGTCGAGGCTCGCTCGACCAGGCGGATGGCGATCACATCGTGACGGATCGGCACGCTTTCGCCCGCCCGCCGCCGCCGCACCAGCTCGGTGATCGCCGCCACAGCCGAAGAGGACATTTCCGCAATCGGCTGATGAATGGTGGTGAGTTCCGGCCAGATCGTGGTGGCCACCGAGGTATCGTCAAACCCCGCAATGCTGATATCGCCCGGAATGTTCAGCCCCAGCCCGTGCGCCACCGCCGAAACGCCCGCCGCCATATCGTCATTGCTGGCAAAAACCGCCGTTGGCCGGCTTTCCTGCCCCAGCAATTGCTGCGCCGCGTCCATGCCCGAACGATAGGTGAAATAGCCCTGCGCCACCCATTCTGGCCGGACGGCAAGGCCCGCCTCACGCATCGCCGCGCGAAAACCGGCCTCGCGCCGCCGGGCGGTCGAGTGCATCGGATCGCCGCGCAGGAAAGCGATATCGCGGTGGCCCAAAGCAATCAGATGCTCGGTCATCAAACGCGCGCCCGCAAAATCGTCCACCATCACGGCGGGCGTATCAGGGCGCGGCTCAGCCGTGGCAAAACCCAATGCGGGAACACCGGTCTGCATCAACCGCTCCAGCACATCGGGCGAATCGCAGAGCGGGGGCGGCAGGATGATGCCGTCCACCCCCATGCCCAGCAGCTTGTTGACCGCCGATAGCCCGTCGGGATGCGCCGAACTGGGCTCGATCATCAACTGACACCCCGATTCGCCCGCCTGACGAAAGGCGCCCATCAGGAATTCACCCAGATTGGACGAGCTGGGATTGGAGTAGAGCAGGCCGATTTTCAGCGCGCTTCTCAACGAACTGGCCGCCGCATTGGGCGAGAAATTCATCGCCTCGACCGTGGCCATGACCTTGGCGCGAGTGGCCTTGCTGACATGGGGATGATCATTCATCACCCGCGACACGGTCATCGAGGAAACCCCCGCCACGCGCGCCACGTCATGAATGGTCACGGCTCCCTTGCGGGCCCCTGCCAAAGGCGCGTCAGCGCTTGATTTATCTTCCTTGGCCATCAGGTCTCCTCTGTCGCTCCTACGGGCAATTTCGGCAAATTTGAAGCAGCCTCTTGCGCTTCATCCCGGATTGCCGCTATCTAGCCGCATCTGATATCGATAACAGATGGCAACAGATAGGCGGTGAAGCAGGCCCACGCAAGGCCTTTCTCCGCCCGCTCACGGGAGTTTCACAAGGATGTTGCAAGGTCAGGCACGCCGCAACTACCTGCTTGTCAGCGGCTATGTCGCCGCTTTCTTCTTCGCGCAGGCGGCCGCTATCTCGCTGCTGTCGATCTGGCTCAGCCAGCGACTGGGGCTGTCGGGCGCGCAGGTCGGCACGGTATTTTCGGCCAATTTCATCGCCGCCATGGTGTGTCAGCCGCTCTATGGCTGGCTGTCTGATCGTATGGGCTATCGGCGCACGGTGCCGCTTTCCATCGCGATCATGGTTGTTCTGGCGGGGCCGTTCTTCAGCTTTGTCTATGCGCCTTTGCTGCGCGATCATCTGCTGTTTGGGGCGATCCTTGGCGGAGCCTATATCGGGGCGACTTTCGTGGCGGGCAGCTATGCCATCGAAAGCTTTGTCGATCGCGTCAGCCGCCGCGACGGTTTCGAATATAGCCGGGCGCGACTGTGGGGATCGCTGGGATTTTCGCTGGCCGCGCTGTTTTCCGGGCGCTTGTTCAACCTCGATCCGCGCATCAATTTCTTTCTCGCCTCGGCGGCGGGACTGGTGCTGATCCCGCTCATTCTGGCGCTGCGCGGCAATGTCATCGCGCCGATCCATGTTGATGCCCCCCGCCCCGTGACGCTGGCCGATTCGCTGGGCGTGCTGCGGCTTGCCAAATTCTGGCGCTTCATGGTGCTGATCCTGGGCGTCACCAACCTCTATCTTGTCTATGATCAGCAGTTCCCCGCCTATTTCGCCTCACTTTTCCCCACGCGCGAAGCGGGCAATGCGATGTTCGGCTATCTCAATTCGGCGCAGATCTTCGTCGAAGCCGGGATGATGTTCATCGCCCCCATCATCGTCAACCGCATCGGCATGAAGCGCGGCCTTCTGCTGGCCACCACGATCATGATCACGCGCATCGCGGCCACCGGGGTAGCGGCGGGGCCTTGGTCGATCTCGGCCTGCAAGATGCTGCATTCGCTCGAATTGCCGATCCTGCTGGTGTCGATCTTCCGCTATATTGCCGCGCATTTCGAAACCCGCCTGTCCGGCACGCTCTATATGGTCGGGGTCAGCTTCGGCCACTCGCTGGGACTGGCCATTCTCTCGCCCGTCGCAGGCCGTCTTTATGACGCCATCGGTTTTCGCAGCACCTATTTCACCATCGCGGCTTTCGCCCTGTGTTTCTGGATCGCCTCGCTCTTCGCGCTGGCGCCGGACCCCGAACCGCGCCTCCAAGGAAAGGACTGATATGGGCAAGAATGCCCCTTCGCTGAGCCCCGCCATGGCCGATATCATGATCGCGCGCGCATTGGAAAGGATCGACCGTTCGATCACCGCCTATGGCGGGCGGTTTCCCGCACCCTCCAGCATCGATGGCCGCTATCCCGTCATGGATAACGAGGAATGGACCAATGGCTTCTGGCCCGGCATGCTCTGGCTGGCTTGGGAATTGTCCGGAGAGGATCGTTACCGCGCCGCTGCCGAAGCGCTGATGCCAGGTTTTGCCGATCGCGTGGCGCGGCGGCATCTGACCGATCATCACGATCTGGGCTTTCTCTATACGCTCTCCACCTGCGCGGCATGGCGGTTGACCGGTAATGAGGAAGCGCGTCTGTCCGGCCTGATGGCGGCGCAATTGCTGCTCTCGCGCTATAACAGTGTGGCCCATGTCATTCAGGCATGGGGCGACCTGTCCGATCCGGAACAGAGCGGGCGGATGATTATCGACTGCAATCTCAACCTGCCGCTGCTGTGGTGGGCCGCGCGCGAGACGGGCGACAAGAGGTTCGCGCAGGCCGCCGATGCCCATGTCGAACAGGCAGCCCGGCTGCTGGTCCGCCCCGATCATTCGACCTATCACACCTTTTATGTCGATACGCGCACCGGCCTGCCGCGCCATGGCTCGACGCATCAGGGTTATTCCGACGACAGCTGCTGGGCGCGCGGGCAGGCATGGGGCATCTATGGCTTCGCGCTGGCCTTCCGTCACACCGGGCGCGGCGAATATCTGACGCTGGCGGCGGATCTGGCCGACTATTATCTGGCGCGCCTGCCCGAAGATGGCATCTGCTGCTGGGATCTGATCTTCACCGCCGACGAACCGCGCGACAGTTCGGCCGCCGCGATCACCATCTGCGGCTTGCTCGAACTGGCCGCCGCGCTGCCCGTCACCGACCATCGCCGTATGCATTATCAAAGCCAGGCCTTGCGCATGGCCGAGAGCCTTGACCGCGATTACCTCGCGCCGGTGGAGGGCAGCGACGGGTTGCTGGCCCATGCCGTCTATCACTGGCCCAACGGGGTCGGGGTCGATGAAAGCTGCATCTGGGGGGATTACTTCTATCTCGAAGCGCTGATGCGCCTGCGCCATGCTTGGCAACCCTATTGGGCGTGAGGGGAACATGAACACCATCCCCCGCCGCCCCTTCGGCCAAAGCGGCCTCACCCTGCCCACCATCGGCATCGGTTGCAGCGATATGGGCAATCGCAACCGCCCCCGCCCGCCTCAGGAAGCCGCCGAAACTGGCCATGCCGCGCTGGAGGCCGGACTCAACTGGTTCGATGTCGCGCCCTATTACGGACTGGGTCTTGCCGAGCGCCGCCTTGGCGATGCGCTGCGAGAAACGCCGCGCGATGACTTTGTGATCTCCAGCAAGGTCGGACGACCGCTGATTCCCGATCATGACGCAGATATCGGCAAGCCGCGCCATGGTTTTCACTCGCCCATGCCGTTCCGCGCCGGTTTCGATTACTCCTATGACGGTGTGATGCGGTCATGGGAAAACAGCCTGCATCGCCTTGGACTGGCCCGTATCGATATTCTCTTCGTCCATGACATCGGCGCCTATGCCCATGGCGAGGAGGATCCGGAACGCTGGCGGGAATTCATCGGCGGGGGGCTGCGGGCGCTGAACGAACTCAAGAGCAGCGGCGCGATCAAGGCCTTCGGATTGGGCGTCAACGAGGCGGCGGTCTGTCATCGGATGCTCGATGAAGCGCCGGTGGACGGTTTCCTGCTGGCGGGCCGCTATACGCTACTCGATCATGCGGGGGCTTTGCCGCTGCTGGATCGATGCTACGAACAGGGTGTCAGCGTGATTGCCGCAGGCCCCTATAACACGGGCCTTCTGGCTGGCGGCAGCCGGCGCAGCGGCGCGATGCGCTATGATTATGGCGCCCCCACGGCCGAGGTGCTGGACCGCCTGAACCTACTGGAAGTGCTTTGCGGCGCCCATGGTGTGCCTCTGGTGGCGGCAGCGCTGCAATTCGGGCTCGGGCACCGGGCGGTGGCCTCGGTTCTGCCGGGCGTCGCCGGCGCGGCGCGTGTGGCCGAAACCCATGCTCTCGCCACCATCACCATACCCGCCGCTTTCTGGGCCGAACTTGCCGCCAGCGGCATCATCGCATCGGGCGTCCCGCTCCCATCCGTCAAAGGATAAAGCCATGTTCTGCAAGACCTACCATGCCACACATCCTGACATGATGGAATGTGTTTCTAATGATGAACTGCGTGACCGTTATCTGGTATCGGGCATGTTTGTCGAGGGGCAAGTGAGCCTCAATTATTCGCATAACGAACGCTTCGTGATCGGCGGCGCGGTGCCGGGTAAGGAACCGCTCAAACTCCCCGCGCAGACCGAGCCTGCCAGTGCTGCCGGCCATCCGTTTCTGGAGCGTCGCGAGGCGGGTATCGTCAATATTGGCGGCCCCGGCGCGATCACCGTCGATGGCACGCGCTATGAAATGGGCAACAAGGAATGCCTCTATCTGCCCATGGGCACCGGCGAGGTGATCTTTGAAGGCGAAGGCGCGCGTTTCTACATCGCCAGCGTTCCGGCCCACAAGGCCTTCCCGATCAAGCATATCACGCTCGATCAGGCCAACCCGCTGGCCCGTGGCGATCTGGCCAATTCGAACCAGCGCACGATCTATCAGCTGGTCATCCCCGGCATCTGCGAGAGCGCCCAGCTCCTGCTCGGCCTGACCGTGCTGGAGGAAGGCAGCGTGTGGAACACGATGCCGCCGCACCTGCATGACCGCCGCAGCGAGATCTATCTCTATTTCGACATGCCCACCGAGGCCGACCGCGTGTTCCATTACATGGGCCAGCCCGAAGACCTGCGCCACATCGTGATCGGCAATGAAGAAGCCGTGATCAGCCCCCCGTGGTCGGTCCACATGGGCAGCGGCACCAAGAAATATGCCTTCATCTGGGCAATGGGCGGGGAAAACCTCGACTATACCGACATGAAGGTCCTCGACATCTGCCAGCTCAAGTAAGCGGCCCCAAGGGAGAGGAAGAATGAGCTTTGACCTTACCGGCCGCGTGGCCGTGGTGACCGGTGCCAATACGGGCATCGGTCAGGGGATTGCGCTGGCTCTGGCCACCGCCGGGGCCGATGTGGCGCTGGTAGGCCGCACACCGGCGGAGGAAACTGCGGCTCTGGTGCGCGACACCGGGCGCCGGGCCGAGATCATCGGCGCGGATCTGTCCTCGATTGCCCCGGTGGGCGATGTCGTGGCGCAGGCGGTGGAGAAGCTGGGCGGATTGCATATTCTGGTCAACAATGCCGGGATCATCCGCCGCAATGACAGCGTCGATTTCACCGAGGAAGACTGGGACGCGGTGGTGGACACCAACCTGAAGTCGGTGTTCTTCCTGAGCCAGGCCGCCGGTCGCCACATGATCGCCAACCATGCGGCCACGGGCCAGCGCGGCAAGATCATCAACATCGCCTCGATGCTCAGCTTTCAGGGCGGCATCCGCGTGCCCAGCTACACTGCCTCGAAATCCGGCGTGGCGGGGCTGACCAAGCTGCTGGCCTGCGAATGGGCGGCCAAGGGCGTGAACGTCAACGCCATCGCGCCGGGCTATATCGCCACCAACAACACAGCGGCGCTGCAATCGGACGAGGCGCGCAACCGCCAGATCATGGAGCGCATCCCCGAAGGCCGCTGGGGCAGCCCGGCGGATATGGGCGGCGCGGCAGTATTTCTGGCCAGCGGCGCGGCGGATTACGTTCAGGGCCATGTGCTGGCCGTCGATGGCGGTTGGCTGGCACGATGACTTCGGTGCGTTCTGGCCCCGTCGTCTGCTTTGGCGAGGTGATGCTGCGCTTTGCCACGCCAGCGGGGAGGGTGATTGCCGATGCGCAATCGCTCGACCTGACGATCGGCGGGGCGGAGGCCAATGTCGGCGTGGCGCTGGTGGCGATGGGGCATCAGGCGCGGTTTGTGTCGAAAGTCCCCGCCAATGCGCTGGGCGACAAGGCGCGGGCGGCACTGGCGGGAGCGGGCGTTGAGGTGCAGCATTTCGTGCGCGGTGCCGGTGAATCTGGGGGCCGCATGGGGCTGTATTTCCTCGAGGTTGGCGGGTCGCTCCGCCCCTCGGCGATCACCTATGACCGCGCCGGTTCGGCCTTTGCCACGGCAAAGCCGGAGGAGTTCGACTTTGCCGCCGCGCTCGACGGTGCCTCGCTGTTCCACATCTCGGGCATCACCGCCGCATTGGGGCCGGGGGGCGTTGAGCTTGCCCGCGCCGCGATCAAGGCCGCCCGCGCGGCAGGCGTACCGGTCAGCTTCGACTGCAATTTCCGCGAGAAGCTTTGGGGCGCATGGGACAGCAATCCGCGTGAGATCCTGCTGGAACTCTTGGCCGACGCGACGATCATGTTCGGCAACCACCGCGACATGACGCTGCTGCTGCAAAAGCCCTTCTCGGGCGATGGCGCGGAACGGCGGCGCGAGGCGGTCGAGGCTGCCTTTACGACCTTCCCCAACCTTCAGGTCATGGCCAGCACCGCGCGTCATCCGATCACCCAAACCCACCACCGCCTCTCGGCCCGCGTGGACCTGCGCGAGGATCGGCATCAGACGACGGAGATCGAGATCACCGATATCGTCGACCGGGTGGGATCGGGTGATGCCTTTGCCGCTGGCGTGCTGACGGGCTGGCTCGAAGGCGGGGATGCACGCAAGATGGCGGAACTGGGCCTCGCCATGAATGCGCTCAAGCACTCCCTCCACGGCGACTGGCTCCGCCTCCCGCGCTCGGAAGTGGACAATTTCACCGGCAATTCCGGCGATGTCAGGCGCTGATCGAACAGCACAAAGAACAATTTCGGGAGAAGAACAAATGGTTCAAACAAAACGGCTGACCCGCCGCGCCCTGATGGGAAGCAGCGCGCTGCTGCTGGCCGGAAGGGCCCTGCCCGCTTTTGCCCGCAGCGGTTTTCCCTCGAGCAAGTTTGGCGAAGTCCTGCCTGATCTCAAACAGGATCATCCGCGCCTGCTGATCACCGATGGCGCGCTCAACACCATGCGCGCCGCCGCAAAGGGCGACCCGCTCTTCGCGCAACTGATCGAGCATATCCTGACCGATGCCCGCGCAATCCTTACCCGCCCCCATGTGCCCTTTCGCCTGACCGGGGCCGAGCGCCCATCGATGCTGGGCGGATCGCGCCAGATCATCCATTACATCATGACCTGCGCCTTTGCCTGGCGCTGGACCGGAGAGCGCGCCTTTGCCGAAAGGGCCGTGGCGGAAATGACATCCGCCGCGCGGTTTCCCGAATGGAACCATACCCATTTTCTCGATGTGGCCGAAACCGCTTTTGGCGTGGCCGTCGGCTATGACTGGCTCCACGGCTTTATGGACGAAGACACGCGCGATCTGGTCCGCACGGCGCTGGTGGAAAAATGCCTTCTCTGGGCCGATCGTGCCTATCGCGGGTCGAAAGATCCGTGGCTGGGCTTCCCGGCCTATACATGGAACTGGAATCAGGTCTGCAACGGCGGCGCGCTGGCCGCGGCAATGGCCGTGGCAGAGAGCGAGGCGCTGCTCTGCGCCGATGTCATCGCCGGGGCGGTGCGATCGGTTCCGCTGGCGCTGACCTCCTATGAACCGGACGGGATCAGCGCCGAAGGGCCGGTGTACTGGACCTATGGCACGACCTATCATGTGATCATTCTGGCCATGCTCGAGGTGGGTTTTGGTAATGATCGGGGTCTGGCGAAATCCGCAGGGTTTCAGGTGACCGATACTTTCCGACTCTGGGCGCAGGGGCCGACCGGGAAGGCCTTCAACTATGCCGATTGCCACGAAAAACTCGCGCCCAGCCCCGCCCTTGCCTATCTGGGCCAGCGTTTCGGCCATCCCGCCAGTGTGGAAAGGGCAAGGCAAGACCTGCTCGAACTGATCCGCTCTGCAAAACTGGATGGCGAATTCGATCGTTTCCTGCCGCTCTATACCTTGTGGTATCCGCAAGCCGTGGCGGCAAAACCCGACACCCAAAAGGCCCGCCATTTTCGCGGCGAAGCCGATCTGGCAATTTTTCGTAGCGGGTGGGCGCCGGGGGACGTCTATCTCGGCTTCAAGGGCGGCAATAATGCGGCCAACCATGCACACCACGACCTCGGCTCCTTCGTGCTGGACAGTCAGGGCGTGCGCTGGGCCATTGATCTGGGTTCGGACAGTTATCAGGTTCCCGGCTACTTCGACAGCGGGCCGGAAGGCAAGCGCTTCAACATCTATCGCATCTCGGCCAAGGGTCATGGGACGATCATGCCCGAAGGCGGAAAACAATCGCCCGAAGGGCTCGCCCCGATCTCACGGTTCAGAGAGCGTGAGGATGGCGGCATGGCCGTTCTTGACCTGACCAAAGCCTATCCGGGGGCAGCACAAAGCCTTCAGCGCGGCGTCGATTTCCTTGCGGACGGACAACATATCGTAATCCGTGACGAGATCCGCGCCGGACGGCCCGATCAGATCTGGCGCTGGGCGATGTTCACCCGCGCCACGATCACTCTGCACGGCAACCGGGCCACGCTGACACAGGAAGGCAAGGCGATGCAGGCGGTGATCGACACGCCCGGCCATGTTTTTGAAGTGCTGTCCGCCGCGCCCGATCATCCTGGCGAAGCGGACAATAAGGATGTCTCGATTCTCGCCATTCGCGCCCAACCGCAGGCCACGGGCGATCTCGATCTGACCGTTTCGCTCTATCCCACAAAGCATGGCGCGCGAAGAGCTGGTTCAGGAAAGTCGCTTTCCCTCTGGAATTAAGTGCTTTTCTGATGCGCGCTGGCCATCTCGACCTTATTTAGTCCTACAAGCTTTTAGCCTCTTGCTTTGCGAACCTGTTATCGGTATCAGATATCGATAACAGGTTCGCAAAGGCCCATGCCTGAACGGATCGACCCGCCAGTCGCAACCATAGCGACGGCGCATAAACGGAGGGGCAAAATGGAACGTCACATTCTTCTGGCAGCACTCTACGCCAGCGCCGCAGCGGTCACCGCGCCCGCCATGGCACAGACCCGCAATAATGAGCGCGCGACCAATGAGGAAATCATCGTCACGGGCGTGCTGCGCGATACGATGGCCAGCAAGGCGCCCATTTCCTCAACCACCGTGGGCGAGGAAAAGATCCAGACCACTGTACCGCTGAGCGCGGCGGATCTGCTGACAGAAATTCCCGGCGTGGTCGTCAATTCCGACGCGGGCGAGGCCAAGGCGACCGTCTTTGCCCGTGGCCTGTCGAACGGCACCGATGCCTCGACCTATGGCTATTACTGGACGACGATGATGGAGGACGGGCTCCCCCTCACCCCCGCGCCCTATTCCAATTTTCAGCCCGACATGTTCCTGCGCGCCGATGTCACCATCAAGCGTGTGCAGGCCGTGCGTGGCGGTTCAGCGGCAATCACCGGCCCCAATGCACCCGCGGGCCTGTTCAACTACATCTCGAAAAACGGCATGACCGATCCCGGCGGACAGGTGATCGTGCGTCTGGGCAATGAAGGGGATGGCAATCTCTATCAGAAATACGATGCCTATTATGGCTGGCACAACGATGACAAGACACTGGCCTGGTCAGTCGGCGGCGATTACCGCCACGGTTACGGCTATCGTTCCATTGCCTATCCGATGAATTATGGCGGCCAGATCAAGGCCAATATGAATTACAGCTACAACAGCGATTGGGGTTCGGGCGGCCTGCTCGTCTCGTTCAAATATCTTGACGATCACACCGGCACCAATGACACGTTCCGCCCGATCACCATCGGTTTCAACGATCCGCAATTTCTTCCGGGCTTTGGCCGCGATGTGAATTATCTGCCGACGGGCGATCTGGCCCATACGGTGCCGTTTGGCAGCGATGGTTCGCGCAACTGGGATCCCAGCAATTTCAGTCATGAAAAGTCCTTTGCCGGGACGATCAAATGGGATCATACATTCAACAACGGCCTGAAACTTTCGAACAATCTGCGGATCCAGAACAATTCGGTCGAACACACCTATGCCACGGACTTTGCCTATCAAAGCCTGCTCAATTCCGCGACATGGACAACGATGGGTACGGCCGCGGCGGGGCTGAGCAACACGCCGGGCTATTTCACACTGACCAACCGTTCGACCGGGCAAGTGCTGGCGCGCGTCTATCGCATAACTTCTGCCAGCCAGAACGGCGTTTGCGTCACCGCCGTCACCAATGGCTATTGCATGGACAGGAACACACCCAACCTGCTGCCCAATCAGACGCTGGTCAATCAGGCGCCGATTGACAGCAGCAACCTGATCCTGATGACCGGCACATCCAATTCCAGCGGGATCATCAACAGCCGTGACATCACCGACCTGTTCACCCTGACCAAGGATTTTGGCAAGGTCACGATCACGGCAGGCGTCTATTTCAACCAGACCAGCTTTTCGCGCGATTTCGCCTATGGCGGGCGGGCAATCCTGCCTTTGCAGAACCAGCCGACCACGCTGGGCGTCGCCTTTACCACCACCACGACCAGCACGGCAGGCGGGGCGGCAGGCACGACCTATCAGATCACCGATCCCACAGGCTATGGCGCGCTGGGCAGCTCGGTCGGCCTCACGTTGCGCGACCGGGCGCATGTGCGCGAAATCTCCCCGCTGCTGGGCATCACATGGGAGGCCAACTCCCACCTGCTGCTCGATGCGGGCGCGCGTTTGACGATGTATCGCGGCTGGGGCGAAAACAACCGCTTCGTCACCAATCCAAATGCCGCCACGCGCAGCTTTGGCGGTGTCGATGGCACCGCCACGACGATCTATGACAATGTCTATGCCGTCGATACAGCCGCCGGGCATTTTCCCTTCGACAAGAGCATCACCTATGCCCAGTTCACCGGCGCTGCGAGCTATCTGTTCAGCCCGCGCTTCTCGATGTTTGCGCGCTTCACGCTGGGCAAGAAGAACAATGACGCCTTCTGGGACGGTTTCAACGTCGCCCAGAACCTGGTCGATCAGTTCTCCCTCGCGCCTCTGCCTACGCTCAAGAGCGCCGAGCTTTCGTTCCAATGGCGCAATCGCTGGCTTCAGTTCAACCCGGTGTTCTATTTCACGGATCTCAACAATGTGCCCGTGCGGCGCAATGACGGTTTTCTGGCTGATGGCGTCACGCGCTACACCACGCCGCCCTTCATGGCGCATTACCAGTCCTACGGGATCGAGTTGGACAATACGGTGCGGGTCGCCAAATGGCTCAATTTCCGCAATGTCCTGACGGTTCAGCGCTCGCTTTCGCTTTCCTTCCCCTCGATCAGCCTTGGCACCTGCAACGGCGTGCCCACGGCCACAACCTGCCCCGGCGGCATCCAGCCCCAGGACGATGATACCGCAACCTATTCGTCCGGGCCTCAGCCGCTGGCGGCCGATCTGGTCTATAATGGCACCGCCAATCTGCGCTTTGGCCGGTTCGGGGCCTATTACCGCTTCCGCTATATCGGGTCGCGCCCGGTCACGATCCGCAACACATTCCGCCTTGCTCCGCAGAAACTCTCGGACATGGGCGTGACCTATAACGTCAATGACCGGCTGACGCTTCAGTTCAACGTCAACAACCTGTTCAACGATGCCTCGCCCACCAAGGTCGGGACCGTCGGCACAATCCCCTCGAACATGACTGAGGCGGATTTCATCGCCCAATACCCCAATGCGCTCTCGACGGTTCAGGTAAACGCGCCGCGATCCTTCTTCTTCACCGCCAGCGCCCGTTTCTGATATGGCCTCCATCGCCCTGCTCTCCGCCATCCTGCTGGCCAGCGCCTCTCCTGCCCCTGAAACGGACGGCCACTGGATAGCGGATCAGGGCAATGGCACCTATCGCAACCCGGTGCTGATCGGCGACTGGGCCGATCCCGATGTGGAAAGGGTGGGCGACCGCTTCTTTCTGGTGGCTTCCTCCTTCACCGAAAGTCCGGGCCTGCCGGTTCTGGAATCGCGCGATCTGGTGAACTGGACGTTGATCGGTCATGCCCTACCCCGACTGCTGCCCGATACGCATTACCAGACGCCCCGGCGTGGAGGCGGGGTCTGGGCGCCCACGATCCGTTATCACAACGGGCGCTTCATGATCTATTTCCCCGATCCCGACCGGGGGATTTTCCTCGTGACCGCCTTGCAACCCGAAGGCCCATGGTCCGCCCCGGTGCTGGTCGATGATACGCGCGGGGCCATCGATCCGGCGCCCTTCTGGGATGAGGATGGCAAAGGCTGGCTGGTCCATGCCTATGCCAGGAGCCGGGCGGGCTTTGCCAATCGTATCACGCTCAAACCCCTGAATGGTGATGGCACGCATACACTTGGCGAGGGCAAGACCATCATCGACGGCGACACATTGCCGGCGGTGATGACCAGCCTTGGCCCGCGCCCATGGCAGACCACCGAAGGGCCAAAACTCTACAAACGCAACGGCTGGTATTATGTCTTTGCCCCCAGCGGCAGCGTCAAAGGCGGGTGGCAAGGCGTGTTCCGCAGCCGCTCGATCCAAGGTCCCTACGAAGGCCGCGATGTCCTCGATCAGGGCAGCACCCCCATCAACGGCCCGCATCAGGGTGCATGGATCACAACGCCTTCCGGTGAGAACTGGTTCCTGCATTTTCAGGATCGCGATACCTATGGGCGGGTGGTCCATCTGGAACCGATGCGCTGGGTGGATGACTGGCCGGTGATCGGCAAACCTGTCAGGTCCAGCGGCAGGGGCGAGCCTGTCGACCGTCACACCAAGCCGGGATTACCCGTGCAGCCCATCGCGGTGCCGACCGGCAATGATGAATTTGACGCAGCCCTCTCCCCTGTCTGGAGCTTCAACAGCAATCCGGCTCCCGATTGGGCGAGAGTCTCAGAGGGCGCCCTGCATCTGCTCGCCGTACCCGGTCCAGCGGATCTTTTCGAAAATGGCGCGGTCCTGTCGCAACGCCTTCCCGCACCCGCTTTTACCGCCACGACGCGCATGAAGCTTTCTGCCCGCGTTCTGGGTGAAAAGGCCGGTCTTGCTATCCACGGCAAGACCTTCGCATGGATCGGCGTCGAAAAAACCGCGGAGGGATTACAGATCGTCTCCTATGCCAAAGGCGCCGCCGGATCGGGGCAACCTGTACAACGCAGCGCAGGTCCGCTGCTGACGGCTCAATCGGTCTGGCTGAAGCTCTGCGCGACACCGATCACTGTGAATGTCGGACCTCCTGGTTTTAGCCCCTATTGGCCATCCATGCTGCGCGAAGAGCACGCACAGATCTCGCTGTCCTACAGTCTGGACGGTCAGCATTACACGCCGCTGGGCCATCCTTTCATGACGCAGCCCGGCCTCTGGGTCGGCGCCAGGCTGGGCCTCTTTGCCAGTGCCCCCTTTGGCACGCCATCGGCCACCGCCACAGTCAATGGCAGCGCCGATTTCGACTTCTTCCGTATCACCGCATTTTCGGCGCAGGCGCGCCCATGATGACAAGACTCCTCAAGGGCCTGATGCTATCGGTTTGCGGATTGCTCTGCATGCCTGACCCCACCTTGGCCGAGCCGGAGGCAAAGCCGCGCGTTCTGGTGCTGACCGACATTGGCAATGAGCCGGACGATTCCGAAAGTCTCGTACGATTTCTGCTCTATACCAACGAGTTCGATGTCGAAAATCTCATCGCAACCACCTCGGTATGGCAGCGCGACAAGGTACAGCCGGACCTGATTACACAACGCATTGACGCCTATGCCAAGGTCTGGCCCAATCTCACGCAACATGCTGCTGGCTATCCCACCGCCGATTGGCTGCGGAAACGGGTTCTCGCGGGCGCGCCGCTTTATGGCATGGCCGGGGTCGGCAAAGGTCATGATACGGCAGCCTCGCGCGCCATTATCGCGGCGGTTGACCGACCTGACAGGCAGCCGCTCTGGGTGCTGGCATGGGGCGGCGCGACCGATCTGGCACAAGCCCTGTGGCATGTCCGCGCGACGCGCTCACAGGCGGGGTTAGAGCGCTTTACGGCCCGCCTGCGCATCTATTCCATTTCCGATCAGGACGATGCCGGACCATGGCTGCGCCAGACCTTTCCGCGCCTGTTCTGGATCGCCAGCATCCACGGCTGGAATCAATATGGCGCGGCGGCGTGGAGCGGGATTTCCGCCGACCGCCGCACCGCCGAAAACTGGCCCGACCGAGACAAGGTTCTCGATCCCTGGCTTGAAGAACATATCCGGCGCGGGCCGCTGGGCGCGCTCTATCCCCTGCCCAAATTCATCATAGAGGGGGACACGCCTTCCTTCCTCTACCTGATCCCCAATGGTCTGGGTGATGCCGAGCATCCCGATTGGGGGTCATGGGGCGGGCGCTATGTCCAATCCGCGCCGAACCGAGGCCTGTTTGCCGACACAAGGGATATTTTCGAGCGCGACGGTTTGGTCTGGGCGGGCAATCAGGCAACGGTCTACCGCTGGCGCGGCGCGTTTCAGAATGATTTTGCGGCGCGCATGGCATGGACCCTGACCCCGGATCGCGCCAAGGTCAATCATGCGCCACTTGCCATCATAAATGGCGTAAGCGGCAAAGCCGCCCTGCACATTCAGGCCGATAGCGGCCAGACCATCACCCTCGACGCGACTGCTTCTAGCGATCCCGATGGCGACGCTCTCACCAGCCATTGTTGGCAATATAAGGACGTCGGAGGCATTCCCGCCCAACCGAAAGCGACTATCCGTTCGCCCGGCGCAGGGCAGACCGAGGTCGTTCTGCCACGGGTCAACGAAGCGAGCGAATTGCACTTCATCCTCGAATTGCGTGATCGCGGAGAGCCGGCGCTTACCAGTTATCGACGTGTCATCGTCACAATCACTCCGCCGAAAAAGACACTGGCCAGTCACCAGCCTTGAGTCCGGCATGCAAAGGATATCACCCTTGATCACGATACCAGATCCGCATGTGCTTGCGCAAAAGCTGGTGGAGAAACCCTGGGGAAGGACCCATCTGCCCCCACAATTTGAAGCTTTGGGTGACCGCCGCATTGGCGAAATCTGGTTCGAACCGCCTGCGCAATGCCCCGAATTGCTGGTCAAATATATCTTTACCAGCGAGAATCTTTCGGTTCAGGTGCATCCGAATGATGCCCAGACGCTGGCTAAAGGCCTTGGCAAACAGGGCAAGGAGGAATGCTGGCTGGTGCTGTCCGCCGAGCCCGGCGCCAAACTCGGCATCGGATTTCACGGACAGATAGATGAGGACAGAATGCGCGCTGCCGCAATGGATGGCAGCATCAAGGATCAGATGGTCTGGCACGAGGTGGTTGCCGGAGATTTCTTCTACATCCCGGCCAATACCGTGCATGCGATCGGCGCTGGAGTAACCTTGCTGGAGGTTCAACAGAACAGCGATATCACCTACCGACTGTACGATTACGGCCGCCCGCGCGAATTGCACTTGGACGACGGGATCGCGGTAGCCTTAGGGGAAACATATGACCTGTCCCGTTGGCACAGGCATGTGGACCTCAATGGTGGCACAATCGCTCTGGTGGATGGCCCATACTTTCGCATGGATCATGTTGTGGACTCCCTGAACGACGATCTACTCCGGCGGTATGGCAATGGGCCGGTTCTTGTGGTGCCACTGAAAGGTGGGATTTGGGCGGGTAAGGACAAGTTGGTTCCGGGCACTTGCGCAATGGTTTCGCACGCGGATCAGCTTGGCCTTGGGGATGATGACGCAGCACTCGTCATACAGTCTCTATGAAACGGTCATTCAGCTTTACAATGCCCGCCGATGATATTGCAGAGTCCATCGCACCACACTTGGAAACACCGCGGTCTTCAGCCCGATCAGAGACCTTTTCCTTCCTCATCCAATGGCTTTTGCGAGAAACAAATATGCTGCGTTTCCTTACTCTTGCCGTCCTGATGATGCTGGGTTGCGCCAGCACGGCCGTACAACCGGCAAACGCGCAGGCCGCGAACGACCTGCGCGTTTACGAAGTACCGCGAGAACTACTTTATGCGGCACATAATGACGATTACACGGTGCGGGTGCGAAAACCGGGAGGTCCGTGGCAGAGCCTGTATGAATATCGCATCCGAGTAGACGCCGATACCTTACAGAATGCATCGCTGGTCTATTTCGATTTCGCCGGCAAGGTCGAAATCGAGATCGAAAAGAACAATGGCAACTTTAACACCGCGCAGATCCTGCCTTTGCGACCGAGAATGCGCCTTTTACGCGGCGGATCGTTGATCCGTCTGACACTTGACAGGCCCGAGCGATTTTCAATCCAGTTCGATGGTGATCGGCTGCATAATCTTCATATTTTGGCCGGCGCGATACCGGAGGGTCGTCCGAAAGGGGATGATGTCATCTATTTTGGCCCCGGCCTCCACGTCCCGCCTGATGGCGGCAACCGGTTTCCGGTCAAATCCGGCGACAGGATCTATCTGGCGCCCGGCGCTGTGCTGCGCGGAAGTTTTGCACTGGATCATGTTCGAGATGTCCGGATTTCGGGACGCGGCCTGCTTTACAATCCCGGCAGCCCTATCGATCTCGACGGGGCCAGCAACATCGACATCCGCGAGTTGATCGTCGTCAACGACGAACACACCAATGCCGCGCGTGTGATCAACATCCGCAATTCAGAAAACGTGTCAGTCCGCGAAATCAGCGGGTTCACTGCGGGCAAATGGTCCGATGGCATCAATATCTCGACTTCCCAACATGTGCGTATCGACGGAGGCTATCTGCGCGTGTCGGATGACGGCGTGGTGGTCTACGCCGTCACTGACTGCCCAATTTGCGGCAATCGTCCGATCCCGGCGGGCGGCCCACCCGGTGCCGCTCAGCCAGCGGACACGTTCGATATCAAGGCGCGTAATCTGACAATCTGGAACGATGTGGCCCACTCGCTGTTTGTCGGCCATTTCGGCGATGCCGATGCCCCGCGCACGGTTAGCAATGTGACGTTCGAGAAAATTGACATTGTCAATTTCGACGAGGACGACCCAATGTGGGATGGCGTCATGGCCATCTATTCGGGTAATGGCACCTTGATCAAAAATGTCACCTTCAGCGATATCAATGTCCATCGCATCGAGGAAGGACGGCTGATCAACATCGTCGCCGGTCAGACAAAGCTGACCATCGCCAGCGCACAAGCCAACAAAGTGCCCGGTCGCGGGATCGAAGACGT
The DNA here is from genome assembly GCF_013149295.1 of Novosphingobium sp. SG751A. GTDB lineage: Bacteria > Pseudomonadota > Alphaproteobacteria > Sphingomonadales > Sphingomonadaceae > Novosphingobium. The sequence continues at coordinate 39,258 of NZ_JABGCB010000024.1, read as the reverse complement.
GACGTTGCGCAATATCGCCTTTGCTGGCGATGGGATGCCTAATCGCTCGATCATAAGCGGCTTAGGTGCAGGCACCATGGTCAAGGGTCTGCGGATCGAGAATTTGCGGATTGGAGGTCGCAAGGTCATGTCAGCACGAGCAGCAGGGATCGACGTGGGACCATGGGTGAGCGGCTTCTCCATCCGCTAGCCTGCAATCAAGTGGCGCATGATGGAGCGTTTACCCCTCTTCATGCGTCGCTTACAAACGCCTCTCTCCCTCACGCCGCCATTTTCACCTCATAGAATTTATTGGGAATGTTCACCCGAAGGTATGTTGCGCGGTTATCTGGCGGGTGTGAAATTGATCCGCGAATATCCGCTGCTGGCGCTGGTGGGGCAGGATCTGCCCGGTGCTGTCAAAGCCCTGCCGATCGAGGCAGCGTCCCTGCCCTCCACCGCGCCATCATCCGCGCAGGTCGAAGAAACACTGCGCTTTTCCCTAGCCGGCGTTCAGCTCAAATTCTCCGCCATCCAGAACCGGGGCAAGAAAGGCGGGCTGACCATTCCGGCCAATGGCATGGGGGGCGACTGGATCATTAAGCTGCCCTCGGTTCGACATCCCGATGGGCCGGAGAACGAATTTGCCGCGATGAATCTGGCGCGCATGGTGGGCATCAATGTGCCCGATATCGACTTGCTGCCGCTCGATGCCATTGCGGGCCTTCCCGCTGGCATTGGGCGCTATGGCACCTCGGCCTATGCGATCCGGCGATTCGACCGCAATGAGGCAGGTGCAGTCCACATTGAAGACTTCGCGCAGGTCTTCAATGTCTTCCCCGCCGACAAATATGAGAATGCCAGCTACCGGCACATCCTCTCGGTGCTGGCCATCGAAACGGACGAGGCGAGCGTGGTCGAATTCATCCGCCGCCTGACCTATTGCGTGCTGATCGGCAATGGCGACATGCATCTGAAAAACTGGTCACTGATCTATCCCGACGGACGGCGACCGAGCCTCGCGCCTGCCTACGATCTGCTCTCTACGGTGGGCTATATTCCCGAGGATGATGCGGCGTTGAAGTTCCATCGGTCTCGGGCGTGGGACTCCTTCACCCATGAGGAACTGACGGTGATGGCCGACAGGGCACGGTTGCCCGCAAGGTTGATTATGGACACGGTCAGGGAGACGGTTGAACGCTTCGACGCGGCATGGGCGCAGGAGAAACGGCACCTGACTTTTTCAGGCGAAGTCGTCACCGCCATCGATCGGCATCGCGCAAAATTGGCCGCTTGAGAGAGGCATCCTTTGCCCCCTCCAAAGGGTAGAAGGCCGCGTGAAAGGGAAGAGGTAAACGGCAGCAAATGGCCCGTTGGCCAGGACCAATTTTTGCGCATCGGAACGCCGAATTCCAGCACTCCCGATACACCTTCACAGCGCACGGCAGCATCGAATGATGGACATCATCGTTACCCGCATCGCATCAGGTGGCCTTCCCATAAGGTTATAAGTTTTCTGCATCTGATCGCCCGATTCCTAGCGGGCAAAACCTAGCAAAGGGAGGTGCAATTCGGGGGAGATTCGATGAGCCGGAAGTTAGGTTCGACGGCGATGCGAGCCCCCTTCCGAAGCCGCCATTTCCCAGCCGCTTAGCGCAGGTTTCTTGCTCCAAATCGACAGCGCAATTTGCCCTCTCAAAGTGGCTGCCGGGTAGCCCAAGGCTTCCAACGGGGTGGACTTCAAGCGCCCGGAGGGCTAAGTGTGACCGCCGGAAAGGCAAGGCTTTCGCAGATTTCTGCGGGTTATAACCCAAAGGCGTATGCGAGGCCAGTTCCTCCATTTCTCAGCACACCCTAAACGGCAGGATGAGACCGAACTGGCCCTTTTTGACAGCTGGCGAAAGCTCCGCGCTGCCTGCAACGATACATGGATAGGCTGCCTGGTCCGCGAAAAACGCAGTCGGTCGGAATGCCCTGCCCGCTTTTCGCGCCAATTTCGATATCCGGGCAAAGTACACCAAGGCACGCTTGGTCCATTGGAGCCCTGTTCTTAAAGCAGACGCGGGCTGACGTGAACGGCCTCGCGGCCCAAAGCATAGAGACCGCATTGCATAGGTTACGGAAAGCTGGGCCAGTCCTCGCTCGCAGGCACCTCGCGATCGAAGGATACCCATGACGCCCCCGCTTCAGCGGCAAAGGCAAGAATGGCCCAGAACGCAGGTGAAATCGCTTCCGGTCGCTCAGCCGACGCCCATCCGGCCACGCTGGCATGCACGAAAAAGCCATCGAGGTGCGGCTCGATCACAAGGTCCGGGTAGCGGACCTCAAGGCGTCCCTCTTCGTTGCGGGAGGAAGTCCGGATCATCTGCTCGATGGCTTCGCGCTCCTCGGTGGGCAGGTGGAAGAGCGAAAAGGTGAAATGGTTGGCTTCACGCATGGCCCGCCTCCTGCCCGTCCGGAACGCCTGTGCCGGATACTTCGAGCCGGTGCGTGTCCCCACAGGTGTCGCACCAGGCCTCCTCAAAGACCGCTTCGACCACCCAGCCCTGCGCGCCCTTATCCCAACGCGCCGCAGCATCGCAGATCAGATCCTCACTGCGGCATTGCCCGCACAGCACGATCTTCGGCGGCGTAATGCCCTCGCCTTCCTCATCCTCAGGGTAAACCGGCAAGTCTGCCATCGGCGGCTCATCGCGGTCGAACGATAGCCAGTCGGCACCACAGCTTTTGGCGCGGGTCAGCAAGGCCCAGAGCGTGACCGACACTTGCTCGGGCCGGTCAGGATTATCATCGAAAAATCCCAGATGAACGGCAAAACCATATTGATGCGCTTCGATGGAAAGGACGTCATGATCCACGATCAGCCGTCCCGCCCGCCGAGGCGCTTGCGCGATAAGACTATCAAAAGCCCGACGCTCCTCGGCTGGCAGATGAGCCGTCGAACAGACGCAATATTTGGCAAGGCGCATAAAGCCCTCCATGGTTGGTCGAATTGAGGAAGGTTGGCGAAATGGCTCAGACCTGCGGAGAGAGGGTCAGCTCAAGCGCCCCCTTCGCAGCGGTCACCACCATCTGGCGCCCATGCGGGATTAGCCAGACGACATGGTCAAACATCGCCTCGCGCAATTGGGCGATCAGCGCCTCTTCCTCGCCCAGCAACAGCGTATTGGCCAGATTTCGCGCTTCGGCACAAAAGCGATCCCTCTGCGTTTCCCAACTATCGCTATCGGCATCCTCGCTGGCGCAAAACAGGCTCGCTTCCATTAACGTGACCAGATCATCTGGCTTCACATCAGCGCCTTCGCGGATGAGGATGGCTGCCTCATCGATCGAATTGGTGTCGTTGCCTGCCACCAGCATCGGAATATCGAAACTCCTGACGCATGTGGAGGCATGCTCGCTGCCATCGCCGGCAATCGAGAGGTCGAGCGTGAGGTTGGCGACCCGGCTGGCGGGCATATCCGGAGGCAGATATTCAGCGGAGCTGTCGCCATAGATCCATGACTTGCCGTCATGGTCGAAGGTGAAATCAATCGCGGAGGCCCGCGGCAGGCGGTCGTACCAGCTGTAACCTTCAAATGCCGGTTCGGGGTCCACGGTTTGCGTGCCCATCAACGTGGCATTTCCGATAATCGGGGCTGCTGCCTGCTCAAGGTCGGCTTGGGAGTGAGAAACGATCATCATCTCTTTGGAAGCGACCTTGGGACCAGCCGGTGTAGATGTACTGTCCGCGACCTTTGGCATCCAGCGATCAAGCCACGCCGTTGCCTCAGGCAGGTCAACCCCCAGCTCGGCCGCACGCTGCCATGATCTAAAGGGCAGACGATGCGCGGACTGCCTTGCAATAGCGCGATAGATGGCTGCTTCCATCGCGATCCGAAGCTGACTGAGCGCTTCGTTCTCGACCATTTCTTTGCGGGCGGGCAAGACCAGTTGCAAGGCCGGCGCATCGATGATGTCCACTTTGGCGTGCCAGAAGGAAAAGCTGTCTACCTCACTGACAGCCTCATGGCTGCATGACACCGTAACCCCATGAAAATTGATGCGCGGTGACTTCCAATAGGGACGACCATTCGTGCGGAACACGTCGATCCGAACGCCTTGATGGGTTTCAACGTGAGGGGCCTCGGCCAGAAAGTCCTCGCGCTTCATTTCTTCTTCGCGAAAATGGACCGGCAACGGAAAATGGAGGGCTGCCTGTTTCACCGCGACATCGATCCCCTCGGCCCAGAGGGCAGGCAATGCGACAAAGATCTGCGTACCGCCTGTTATATTGGCAGGTTCGATGGCGAGCGGCATCTGTCCTTCCCAGCCATTGTCCGGGATCGTCACCTGCCAGCCTGCCTGCGCCGAACGCGACCATGACCTTACCGTTACCGTCCTCCCGGCGAGGCTAAACACGCCCATGCCCGCGGGATCTTCGCGCGCAGCCATGGCCGGATCCCAGCCCGACTGGCCCAGCGTCAGCAGATTGTGGGGATCATCGATCCCACAACCATCGTCGCATATCGAGAGAGTGGGCACGCCATCAATGTCTTCGACATCGATTCCAATCGCGCTGGCCCCGGCTCGCCTGGCATTCTGCAAAAGTTCATGCAGGCAATCCGCGATAGTGCCGTTGTAGAGCCGGGTCACGCGGGTGATCAGCGAAGGGCCGACCCTTGGCTGAATAGAAGCGGGTAAGCTCATGGATATCTCCTGGTCCGGGCGAAGCCAATTATCGCCCCCACAACCGCTTCCCCCTCTCCAGTTCTTCCGATCGGGTGTCGGTCGGCCCGTGATTTTGAAGCCAGAAGATGTTCCCCGCATTATCGGCATGTCGGTGGCCATCGGTACCCTGCCTTCAGCAAGAGGCGCGCAGGATCAAGGAACTTAATTCGACCTGCTTTCTGGCCAATCGGGCGAGGCCCTCCCCGGCTCAGCCGATGAGGTTTGCAGTGGTCGTCACTTTATGCAGGCACCTTGACCGCGCCCTCTGGTCTCGAAGCGGAAGCGGAATAGTCGCTTTCATTCAGGCAGTATCGAGTTCCGCCCTTGTTTGGACGTTTCATCCCACTTCTCATCGTCAGCAACACAAGTTTCCGCAGAATTCAAAGTTGGCATTACAGCATCGGGCACTGGCGCGCGTGACCTTGTACGTATTAAGCGCCCTTCAATACCAAAGACTTGATTGAGTCCCCGATTGGTCACATATTGACGCACGCGGGCTGGAACGCTGGCAGCCACCCGCAGGATTGTCCTGTCAGGTATATCGAAGCTCGACCTTATCGTCGGGCGCTGGTCGTCCGATCAGGCGACGACACGGCCCACCTCACCCAAGATGATCTCCGGTAGCTTCCGGGGAAATCTCTGCCGTGCCGTGAGGATCCGTGGTTTCATGTCTTTCTATACCGAACGCCCCGACCGGGCGCAGCAGGTGAATGAGCGTGCGCACCATGATGGGCAAGACGCAGGCACCACCGATCTTGGTCATATCTATGCTGTGGAGGCCCCGAGACTTCGGCGCTATTTTCGCGCGCGCCTGCGCAGCGGAGATGACGCCAGCGATCTCGTGCAGGAAGCCTTTGCCAGACTGGTCGGCGCGATGGCGAAGGATATTCCGCAGCGACCGGCGGCCTATTTGCAGCGCATCGCGCGCAATCTGCTTTTCAATCGGACACGGCGGCTGGAAAACAGGCTTGGACGCTTCCACGTGTCCTTTGACGATGGCTACGAGCACGCGATGCCGCCGGACCAGAGTGACCGTCTCGAGGTGGCAGACGTGATGCGGATCTATCGGCGGGCCTTGAGCGAACTTCCTGACAAGACCAGAGAAATCTTCCTCCTTCACCGGGTCGAAGAGCTCCCCTATAGGGAAATCGGAGAAAGGCTGGGCCTTTCCATCCCGACCGTGCAATATCACGTTGCACGCGCGCTCGCGCATATTGACGCTGCCCTGGAACAGGAATGATGGAAGAAGCTCAAACACCGCCTTCTCACGGGCAATTGCGCGATGAGGCGGCCGACTGGTTCACCATCATGCGCGGACCGGAAGCCGAAACCCGCCGTCAGGAATTCGAAGCCTGGCTGGCGCGGGGCGCGGTGCATCGAATGGCGTATAACCGGATTGCCGAGACTTTCAGCCTGGGCAAATTTCTGAATGAAACCCGCGAAACCGAGAAGCCGGATCTGCCGAAACCCCAAAGAGAAAACCGTCGCGGGATGCACCTGGCGTTTGTCGGCACCGCTCTTGTAGGGCTGACCGCAATCGGGGCCTTTCACTGGTACGGCGACTTTCCTGCCGGCAACCTCGTTTCATCGCCACCGATTGCGGTATCGCTTCCGTCAGGCGCCCAGCCCCAAAAACTCGCGACCGCCATTGGCGAAATTCGCTCCTTCAAACTTGCCGATGGCTCAACCGTCACGCTCGATACAGGAAGCCTGCTGCTGGTCTCGCTGAGCAAGGCTGAGCGCGACCTGCGCCTGGTTCGCGGCCATGCCCGTTTTGAAGTGGCTCACGAGGCCCGCTCCTTCGTGGTGTCCGCAGGCGGCGGCACCGTGACGGCGCGCGGCACCATTTTCGATGTGGCCGTGGCCGATGATCGCCGGATCAAGGTGCACCTCCTACGCGGAGCCGTCGATGTCGCCATGGCTGATGCCAGTGGGCAATCGGGCGGCCCTCCGCTTCGTCTTAAGCCCGGTCAGCAAATATCGCTTGAGGAAGGCGGCGTGCTGCAATTGGCGCAGGCTTCGGACGCGAACAATGGCGATGCGCAATGGCCGGATGGCTTGCGCGATTATGAGAATGTCCGGCTGGGTGATCTGATCGCTGATGCTAATCGCTACGCCAGCCAGCCTCTTGTTGCCGGCTCGAGCGAGGTGAACGAAATCCGGGTCTCGGGTACATTTAGGGTGACGGATACTAAGCATCTTGCGCAAAATCTTGCAGGACTTCTGGGACTGTCGCTGGTTGCCTCTCCCAATAGCTTGTCCCTCGCCCGCTCATGTCCGGCAGGCCGGCAAAATATTTGTCAGCCCCCCTCATAAACATGCCCAGCTGATTGTCGCTCCCCCTGAACGCCGAATTTCAAGGCAATCGGCGCCATGGGGGTTAGTATGGCAAATGTTCGAAAGTACATTCTGAGTTCCACAATCGCCCTTTCAGCCATCGCGGTGCTCTCGCCGACGATGGCCGGGCCAGACGACAGACAAGAATACCATCTTCCCGAGCAGGAACTCGGGTCCGCGCTCAGGACCATCGGTCGCGCATCGCATCAGGAAATCATGTTTGAGAGGCGATCAGTCAAAGGCAAACGCGCCCCTGCCCTCGACGGCACCTATACGCCAGGCGAAGCTGTCGACATCCTGCTGCGCAATTCCGGCCTGACGGCCACCAGTCGCGATGGAAGTATCCTCATCGGGGAGCGATTTCTCCCGACATCCGAGGAGCTGAATGCGGGCAGTTCCGCCATTGTCGTCACCGGGTCCCAGATCCGCGGCACAGCCGCCACCGGGCCGTTGATCACGATCTCCAGCCAGCAGATCGCAACATCGGGCTATGCCAATCTGGGTGATGTGGTGCGATCGATACCCCAGAATTTCACCGGAGGCCAAAATCCGGGCATCGGCATTGGCATTCCGGTCGCCAATGGCGAGAATTTTGGTTCAGGAACTTCGATCAATCTTCGCGGCCTCGGGCAGGATGCCACGCTGACGCTGATCAACGGGCATCGCGTGGCCAATGGCGGCAATCGTCAGAGTGTCGATATTTCCGCGATCCCCATCGATGCCATCGAAAGGATCGAAATTGTCACCGATGGAGCCTCCGCGCTTTACGGCTCCGACGCGGTGGCGGGCGTGGCCAACGTCATCCTCAAGCGCAACTATCAGGGCCTCTCAACCAGCGCCCGCTTCGGCCTTGCGACAGAAGGTGGTGACCGGCAGCAGCAGTATAATATCCTTGCCGGAAAAAGCTGGCGCAATGGCGGCGCGGTGGTCGCTTATGAATATGGCAAGGACACTGCCATCCTCGCCTCGCAGCGCTCCTATGCCGCCGTGACTAATCCCGGCCTAACTCTCTACCCTTTCATCCAGCACCAGAGCGCGATCATCAACCTGCATCAGGATATCGCAAAAAGCCTCACATTCAGCTTGGATGGCGGCTATAACTGGCGCACCGATCAGCGAGGCTATTCGCTGAGCACCGCAGCCAATGCCCCGGCCTATGACTCGCGCGTGCGTTCATCGTCCTTTTTTGTAGCCCCTTCCCTGCAATGGGCAGCCTCGGGCAGCTGGCTGGTTTCTCTCTCAGGCATGTACGGAGAAGATCGGGCCCGGCTGGTTCAGCAACTGACGAGCAGCGGAACCACCTCGACAACGCAGCTGACCTGCACCTGCAACACCGCCGTATCGGTTGAACTGAAGGCCGACGGCCCGCTCCTCGAAATACCCGGCGGCATGGCGAAACTGGCGGTGGGCGGTGGCTATCGCCGGGATCGGTTCCGTCAGGACAGCATGTATGCCGCCAGTAATTTTCAAGCCAGTCAGGCAGAGCGCTATGGTTTTGCCGAATTGCACATTCCGCTGGTCGGAGCCTCGCAAAATATTCCCTTCATCCGCTCGCTCGCGCTGAGCGCAGCAGCCCGATATGACAATTATCCCGGTGTGGATGAGGTCGTCACGCCCAAATTTGGCTTCACTTACGCGCCCAGCGGGGATTTTGACCTGCGCGGATCATGGGGTCAATCCTTCAAGGTTCCCACTCTGTATCAGCGATATACCGCGCAAAGCGCCAGCGTCTATGCCGTCGGAACCTTGGGCGGGAGCGGATATCCTACCGGATCGACCGCGATCTTTCTGCTCGGCGGGCGGCCCGACCTTTCGCCCGAACGCGCCGACACCTGGACCACCAGCCTCGCCTTCCATCCGGCGCGGGTGCGCGGCCTCAAAATCGAGCTGGGCTATTTCGATATCAGGTATCGTAATCGGGTCATCATGCCCATTTCGCTGCCGCAGCAGTCGCTTTCCAATCCGGCCTATGCCAGCGTCGTGACCTATAATCCCGCAGCATCGGCGGTCACCAGCACGCTCGCCGACAAGGTCGTCTACAATTACTCGGGCGCGGCCCTCAATCCTGCCAATGTGGTGGCGATCGTCGATGATCGCAATCTCAACATCGCAACGCAAAAGCTGCGCGGCATCGACCTTTCTGCCGAATATCAGCATGCGATGGGCAACGGCGATCGCATCACATTGTCGGCTACCGCCAGCTATCTCGACAGCGAGCAGAAACTGCTTCCCGGCGCGGGTACAATCGCGCTGGCAGGAACCTATTATAACCCGCCCCATTTTCGCAGCCGTGTCGGTATGGCCTGGGACTCGCCCAGAGCCTCTCTCGCCGGCTTCGTGAACTACATCGGCGGGGTCAGCGACACCCGCTACACACCGGCAACGCCTGTCAGCGGGATGGCAACGCTGGATCTGAGCGGGCGGCTGCGTTTGGCAGGCGGCGCGCTCGATGGCGATGAAATCGCGCTTTCGGTCCAGAACATCACGAATGCCAGCCCGGACATCACCCGTACCCGCGCAGCCTATGATGCGCCTTATGACACGACGAATTACTCGCCGGTCGGCAGGCTCATCAGCCTTGGCATTCGCAAGAACTGGTAACCGCCTCCCGCGACTTTAGCTCCCCACCCATCGCGCTGCCGTACCGCTGTGCGGCAGCCGCCTATGCTCGCCATCTGGATTCTTAAAATGCACAAAATCGCTTTTATGCCCATCGCCCTTTTGTGGGCAATGGGCTCCATGCCGGCTGTCGGAAAAACTGACGCGGCCACTGCCGCGCCAGTCACCTTGCAGGATCTGGTGGGGACGCGCACCCTCGACAGCGTGACCATCTCGCCTGATAGTCGATTGGCGGCCTTCCGGGTGATTACCCCGTCCCTCAAAAACAACAGCGTCACCGTCCAGTGGTTCTGGGTCGAACTGCGTGGAAGCCACATGGCAGCGGTCCCGCTTGGACGTCCGAGCCTGCCCCTGCGGCAACCGATGTTTGACACGATCCTCGATGGTCAAGCCCAGTGGGCTCCAGATGGCAAATCCCTCTATGTCCAGACGCTGCGGGGCAATAGTGTCACGATCAACCGGATCGCGCCCAAAGGAGGGGACGAGGTAGCACTATCGGACAGCGCCGACATTGAGACATTCAGGATCTTGCCCGGCGAGCGTCAGGCCGAAATCGGCGTGCGCGCATCAAGAATAGCTATCGATCAGGCCGCGGCACAAGAGCGCCGCGACGGCCTGCACATCGACCGGTCCGTATCGCTGGAAGGAAGCCGCCTCACGGGCAACTTCCTCATCGGCCATCGGTGGTCGACCATGCGTTATGTCGGCCAGGGCAATAGCGCGCGGGAGGCCTTTTCCGGGGAATTGCGGCAGAAACTGGTGCCGTTGCGGGGGATTTTCAAGCGCGCGCCAATGACAGCGTCTCCAACCGGCACGCAATTCAATCCTGTCCTGTCGGGGGCGGGTAAAGGCGATGCTGACCGCACAATCTCGATCGCTTCGGGTAAGCTGACGGCCCGACTGGTCCAGACCGCTCCGCCCGGAAAATTCCTGCTGGAGCCGACCTATCAGGTCGTTGCCCAATTGCCCGACGGCAGCGAGCGCGCATGCAGCGAAACCTTCTGTTTCACCCATTCGGCAGCCCTGCGCAGCGTCAGCTGGAACCCACGCGAACGCGAGCTCGTCATCGCGCATGAGGCCGATTACTCCACCTGGACGGCGCTGTACGGCTGGAAGCCTGAGAGCGGGACCACGCGGGTCATTCGCGCTGCCGACGGCTCGCTCGATGGCGGATCGACCTACAGCAACAGGCCCTGCTCGGCACAAGGCGCCTATCTGCTTTGCATCCATGCAGGCCCCACGTCCCCGCCCCGCCTTGTTCGTATCGATACGACGACAGGCGAGACCGTCACCCTGTTCGATCCCAATCCTGTCCTGCGGCGGCGCCAGTTCAATCCCGCACGCTTTGTCACCTGGCGCAGCGCCGGCGGGGACAATTTTACCGGCTTTCTTGTAACGCCGCGCCATCAAAATGGGCCGGTACCGCTGGTGATCACCAGCTATCGCTGCCGCGGCCTGCTTCGCGGAGGGTTTACCTCGCTGGCTCCCGAGCAAATGCTGGCGCAGCGAGGAATGGCTGCTCTGTGCGTCAATCACAACAATTCCGTCGGAATGACCGCAACGCCAGACGGCAAGCTGCAGACCCTTGCCCCGCATCTCGCCGCTATTGCCGGATACAAGGCCATCATCGACCAGCTTGCCGCTGAGAAGCTCATCGATCCCACGCGGGTCGGGCTCGCCGGACACAGCTTTACCAGCATGGTCGGCGCTTATGCGCTCAGCCACACCGACCTGTTCAAGACGGTCGTGATCGGCACCGGCATCACCATCGACCCGGCCACGATGATGTTCATCGATCCGGCTCGCCATGGCTGGAACACCGGGCTGCTCGACGTTCTGAACGTGCCCCATCCGCTTGATGACAAGGATGGAAGGTGGAAGGCGATCTCTCCGGCCCTCAACGCCGAAAAGATCAAAGGCTCGCTCCTGATCCAGACCCCGGAAAACGAATATCTCTCGGCCCTGCAACTGTTCTCGGCGATCCAGCATGCCGGCGGCGCTTCGGACCTATATATTTACCCCAATGAGGGCCACCTGATAACCCGCGAGCCCGTCCATCAATTGTCGCGGATGCGGCGCTCGATCGACTGGTTCGACTTCTGGCTGCTCGATCACACGTCGGACAATGCAGCAAACGCCGCCGATATCGCGCATTGGAAGAAGCTGAAGCGCGAGCTACCCGCACCCAAGCCTCACGGCACATGAGCACGGCGCGCGATATGCGGCGATGGCACGGCCCAGGCTCTGAGCCATGCCTCGACGTCCACCAGCGCCATGATTTCCATGTAAGCCACGACATCGCGCGGATCAGGCCGAGCAAGAAAGGCCTCGAGGGCGTAGCGATCAACAATGCCCTGTCCTGCCAGCATGCCCTCGAGCAGCAATGCCCCGATCGCCGGCAGGTTGACCTCGAAAAGCTGCATCGCAAAGCCGGTCGGGGTGCCTTTGGATCGCCGCGTTACGATCGCGGGCGGCAGAAGGTCCGCAAAGGCTTCCCGCGCAAGGACGCGATCCTGACCGCCGCTGCACCAGATCCAGGATGGAATAGTAAGGCAGTGTTCGACCACCGGCTGCGCCATCAGCGGCGCGCGCAAGGGATGCAGCCACTCGCGGCCAAAACCTTCGAGATGATTTTGGATCCCGGCCAGCCAGGCCGCATGCATGATCTTTCCGGGCACTTCATCCCCGGGCGGCGACAGCCAAGGGTGGGACGGCGGCCCGGCGAGGCTCCGCACGAGATCGCGGGACAGGAAGCCTGTGCGCATGGGCCAGCGGTGCGGTTGGCCGAACTGCCGGATCTTAGAACGCGCGCCCGATAGCGCGGAAAGGACGCTGACCTCGTTCAATCGCGCGACATCCATCAGCGTTTGCAGACTGCCAAGGCGCGAGCCGGGCACGATCAGGCGATCAACGAGCGGAGCTACCGAATGGAGGAAACAGAACACATTATCGCCGCCCCCGCCCGTCATGAACTGGTCAGCGCCGAGCCTTGTCGCTAGCTCCTGATGCGCGCGGTCGCCCGATTGGGCAAAAGCGCGGGATATCGGACGCGGCAGATGCCTGGCTTCGCTGCGCGCAAGATCGACAAAGTCAACGCGTTCGGGTTCCTCTTTTAGTTCGGCTCCCAGATGCCGGGCCAGCTGCCGGGCATAGGGACGTTCATCGCCCGCCGCCTGCCCGGTATAAAGCGTGAGGCAGGTAAAGTTCCTGCCCGAAGCCGCGAGCGCTGCCGCAATGATCGAACTGTCGAGACCACCCGAAACAGCGAGAAGTGTATGCCGGGCCTCCGACGCCCAGACATCGGTACAGGCAATGACGCGACGGCGGAGCGTGGCCACCGCCTCTTCCCGGCGAGGCAGCGAGCGTGCCCGACGCGTGAATTTCCACGGCGACCAGGCGAGGCTGCTCGATACGTTTCCGCGATGGGCAGTGACCCGCATCCCGGGCAGGACTTCATGGATATGGCGAACAGGTGTTTCCTGCGCGCGGACCATCGGCCAGACGATATGAGCGGCAAGGGCTTCCCAATCTATGTCTGCCTTATGCCCCGAGGCGGCCTCAAGAATATCAGCGCGTGAACTGAAAAGAATGCGGTCCTGCTCAAGCCGATAGAAGCATGGGCATTGCCCGGATGGATCGCGGATCGCCTGCAGGCTGCCCCCCTCGCCGTCCGGAACGAACCCGACATAGGCTCCCCAGAAATCCTCGATCAGGGCTTCGCCCCGAGTGGACGATAGGCGTTGCCACTCCCCGGCACTGAAGCGATCGATGATTTGGACAGGATTGGTTCCCTTGAACAATCGCCCGATGACCAGAAGGCCGCTGTCGGGATCAAGTTGAAGCACTTGCCCGGGACAGGCGAAGAGGGATAATTGGCGCCCCTGATGAACAAGACCCAGCCCGAGGTCTTCAGCAAGCCGGTGGAGGTCATCATGGCCGCGGCCGGCAGCAAAGCTCCATGCAACAAGATAGTCGGCGCGCATCAGACCACCAGAATTGGTGTGTAATTTCCAATTCCCTCAAGTGTGTCATTGAGCACAAGGCCGCCATGCTGCAACCAGCAATGGGCGCGAAAGGGCCTTGTCGCCACCCCGAAGACCAGATTGGCCGGCACCCTATTGGCAAGCAGACAATGCATCATGGCAAGGGATCGCAGCAGGCACTGGTCGTAGCGGGTGACCAGGGCATTGAGCCGGTAAAAGGCCGCAGCAATGGCGCGCGCGCGGCGATCCGTGCTTGGCCTCGCCGCGCCACTGAAACTTTCCTTCTGATCCCGGATCCGGACCAGTATTCCCGCAAGATCATGCTGGCGCAGCGCATAACGGGCCCTGCCCAGTGCAAGGATCGCCTGAAGCAGATCGCGGGCCGACCAGCCGGGAAGGTCTCGCTCGTCAAATCCGCAGGTTGGTTCGACCGGAAGCGAGCAAGGGAGGATCGCGCCTTGCTCCTCCTGCTGGACGAAGATGCCCGCCTGGAGCAGCATCGCCATGCCCTGCGTATCGCGGTCATCGAGGGGTTCCTGCCTGCACAATCGGTCAAAGGAAGCGGCCAGCGAGGGCGGCAACATCACATAGGCGTTGCTCGCGATATCCATGAGAATGACCTGTTCTTCGGGCACGCAGAACGACCATTTCTCGCCAAGGGACAAGCCCATCCATCCTCTCCCATCAGGATTGTGATCTGGCGCCAAAGGAATTGCCGCCCATGGCAGGTGGCGACGCGCCGAAAAACAACGCGCCGCCGGAAGGATCAGTCGTCGGAGAGACCCCCGCCGCCGAAATTGCCCTGGTTGTCGAGCTGGGGCACATTGGAAATGCCCTTCGTTTCCTCGGTGACTGCACCGAGAACGATGATTTCATCACTCAGATGTTCGCGTTCCATTGCCATCTCCTTCATTCAACGCTGCACCATTGCAGCCGGATCAGGGTACGGTGGAAGGCTCGGCGCCGCCGAGTTTATTAGATCCCGCGTAAGCGCCTATCTCGAACCGGCAGGCCCAAGGCTGTCAGCCGGCCCAAAGATAGCTTCTGAAATCTATCGGTTTTTTGCTGAATTGATCAGATCGGCGATCCGGCCAACCCGCCGGATCCGCCGCCGATGATAGGCCCACAGGATCTCATAGCGGTCGAGACCCGCACCCGAAGCGGTCGCGGCCTCAACCATCTGCAGCTCAGACCCAAGATTCGTCAGGACCCCGCCCTCATGGAGCCGGGCGACATAAAGCCTGTCGGTCGCCAGTCTGAGCGCCCGGGCATATTCGCGATTCGGTGCCGCCTTCGCCAGCGTGCGGAAGCAATTCGTCATCGCTAACGGGACTTGAGCAAGATCGACCGGGCTGATGCCGGCGGAGGAAGCGGGCATGGCCTGAACCGGCTTTTGCACCTTGAGGATGAGGCGAACCAGATGGCTGTGCCAGTGATAGAGGTCGAGCAGACTATCGGCGCTGATCGCAGGAACCCGGTAGCCGCCGCCCGTGCCGATCTCGAGAAACTCCTCGCCGACCAGACGCTGCGCCGCATCGCGAAACGGCGAGACCGATACGCCATATTCTTCGGCCATGATGCGCTCGATCACCGTCGATCCGGGAGCGAACCGACCGGAAAGAACATCGCCCTTCAAAAGGCCGTAGGCTCGCTCCGCTGCAACAGGTCTGGGTGACATCATGGCCTGTCCCGCCTCTTATCGCTCACGCGAACCCGGCTGGGCAGGCTTGCCGGCCAGACGCGCAAGCGCCGAGGCCTGATGGCGCTCGACCGCCCCGAGCATCTCGCGCTCAAGATCCCACAGATCGTCCTGCATCAGGAGTTCGCGCGGAACGGCCATCTTGTGCTCCATTGCCATGAGAGGAATGAACAGATGCGGCGTCGTCATCCGCAGCGCATGAGCGCAGCGGACATGGTCTTCGAACTTCGATGTGGCGACACCGCCTTCGATTTCGCGCAGCCACCTTTCGCTGCGCCCGACAATTTTTGCCAGAAACTGCTGCGAGACGTGCTCGCGGCGGCGGCGTCGTTCGATGAGCTTGCCGGAAAGCTCTTTGATCAAGGCTAGAATTTCACCGTCAGTCGCTTGCGGACTTTGAAGCGTCATCTGCAGGTCCCCCTGACAGCGTCTCAAAGGCCAAAGCGCATTGCCCTATAGGTGAAGAGTGTTGCATTAAAATCCGCCCGTCAATCAGGATAAGCTCCTGTCAACGAGAGCAATTTCAGACGCTTCGACAAAATGGTCTCGCGCATGACTAGGGATTGCCGGAGCGCCCGGGTGGGCGACCTATCTCGCGGGCAACCGCGCAAAAGATGCCCAGCAGCTCTCGATCGGAAGCGGTTTCCATATGGTTGAGGGCGGCCAGGAAGATTTTCCAGGTCTGGGGCGAGGGATGAACAAGGCCGCTTTCCTCAATGCGCGACGCGATCTCCTGGACCACGCCGGACAGGGTCGGCGATGTCCCGACGTAACGCACGAGGCGCCCCCCATAACCTTTGATGTCCGGGGCGAGCAATTCCCCCGGCAGATCCTGCGCCGGGCATAGGCGCAGCAAGGAAGCGGCCACAAACAGCGTGCTGCCATAGGGCAGGAAATCCCCGACAAGGCCGCATAGCCGGCCATGACAGCGCAGGAACAGCTGGATGCCCTGCTCAGAGAGCTGCAGCTTGTAGGCTCGCGATCGCGGGTTTGCCAATTTCCACTCTCCAACTGACGACGCGCCCCTGCCTTTCGAAGACAGCGCTCGTCGGCACAGGGCGATTCTGTGCCGCCACGCAAAATCCTGCAAAAGAACAAAGGACGAAACCGGAAGTGTATTTCCGGTTTTCGGAAATGGATTGCCGATAACCGGCAATGGATTTCCTCAAACCGGAACTCCATTGCCCCCTCTCTTGCGGGGCGGGGGCCGATGTCGGCACTCAGATCCATGTCGAAACGACAGACCTGAGCGGTCAGCCCAAACGATCGGCAGATCCAGCTCAACCCGCTTCGACCCCGGCAGTCCCTTCAGGGATCACAATGGAGGTTTCGCTCATGTCAAAAACGCGCGTCCGTCGCGTGAGCCTGCTCGTCGCTTTCGCAATCGGCACTATGCCTTTGTTTGAGGCCCGGGCGCAAGACACGCATGCCGGCAAGGTCGACAACGAAAAGGCGCTGGCTTTGGCAGCGCAAGCTGCCCAGCAGCAGCTCCATCAGACCTTCACGAACCTCAAGTTCGAGGATTTCGGGCCATCGGCGGTCAATGGCCCCATCTATCAGGCCAATGCCGGTGGCAGGATCATCTATTACGCGCCGCAAAGCGAGCATCTGCTCTTCGCCGCTGTTTATGACAAGAACGGGGTCAATCTGACGGCGCTGGCGCAGGAACAGGGCGCTAGCCGCCGCCTCAAAGCTATTGACCCCGCCAAAGCTCTGGCGATCGGTCCTGAAGGCGCGCCGACGGTGATCGAGTTCACCGATCCGGACTGCCCCTATTGTCAGGCGCTCGAGCGCTTCTGGAACACCAAAGCTGCCGAAGGCAAACCGGTGCGCCGCCTCGTCTTCTTCGTGAGCGGCATCCATCCCACCGCGGCTGCCAAAGCCGAGCATATCCTTTGCTCGCCGGATAAGGAGGCCGCTTTCCGCGCTGCCTATTCGGGGCAGACACCGCCGATCCTGCGGCAATGCGAGGCCGGGCACACCAGAGTGGCGCAGGATGCCGAGCTGGTCGCCCGTGTCGGTATTTCCGGTACGCCGACCCTGATCGTCGATGGCAAGCTCATCTCGGGATTTCAGCAGGCCGAACTGGAAGCCTTTCTCGACCGGTATGCCAAACCTGCGCTCAAGGCCGCTTCCGAAGCCGTGCGCTGATCGCGTGCAGCGTCAGGATTGCGGGCGGGCGCACACGCTCTTTCTGGCGGGCGTCCTGCCCAGTGCCGCGAGGCACGGGCGGATGAACCAGGATGCCGGCGGCGACGGGCTCCCGGAGCCGTCCACCGACGCCCCGGCCGACACCGATCTGTCATCGATGCCGGCAGGCATATCGCGGGCGGCTCCATTTCCAAGGAGTAGTACCATTATGCGCAAATTTGGTTCGCGCGCGCTTGCACTGGCCAATTTCGGCCTCCCTTTTGCCGTGATGGCCCTGATCGCCGGCCCCGCCCATGCCTTCCAGGCACCGGCTCAGGGCGATCTCGGCTACGACATTTACGACATCGTCGTGAACAAGGGCGTGAAGGGGCCGCTTGGCTTTGTGGGCGGCGTCGCCGCCTTCCTGTTCGGGGTCAGCCGCCTGTTCTCGAACATCATGATCGGCATCCCGACCATTGTTGCCGCCGTCTGCCTGATCAAGGCCGACAGCATTCTCCAGACCTTCGGGATGGTCGTCTGACCCATGCGGCGCGCCTGCGTCCGGGGTGACCCGATCAGCGCAGCGCTGCCGCCAACGAGCTGGGGACCGATGGTCGGTTCCTGGAAACCGACACCTTCGCAGGTGTCATGAAGCAGGAGGAGAAGGGCCATGGACGAGCGCCTTCCGCAATATCTCCATCGACCGGTTCAGATCCTGTGGTTCGGATCGGACGAGTTCATGCTGGCCACCTCGAGCGTGTTCGTGGCGGCGATCGTGGGCGGAATGCTCGGATGGATGCTCATCCTGGCTCTTCTCCTTTTTATTCCCTGGAAGCGCAGCAAGCCGCGCGGTTTTTTAGCCCATCTGGCGTGGCGCTGGGGCCTTGTCTCCTTCCCTCACTATCCGGGTCCGACCCAGACCCGCTTCTTCGAGTAGACGCCATGGCACTGTTCCAACGCAAAGAGGCCGGCACCGACCCGCTGCTTGGCAAACCGGCCAGCTTCGGGATCCACCGCTACCTGCAAGGTTCCGCCAATCTGTTTGAGGAGAACCGTCTGCTCAAAGCGGCCATCGCGGGGATGTTCGGCGTGAACGCGGTGCTCGGCATGGTGATCTATACCACCAACCAGAATGCGCGGACCGTGGTGGTGCCCTTTGGCGCGACCGGCGATCTCTATGTCTCGGGCAACAAGCCTTCGCAGGCCTATCTGGTCGCCATGACGCGCAACATCGTCGGGCTGGCGGGCACCTATTCGGCCTATTCAGCCGACCGGCAGTTTCAGGAACTCCTCGGACTGGCGCACCCATCCGCTTACAATGCGATGCGCGACAGCCTGAACAGCGTGCTCGACGATCTGGCCGACAATCCGACGCTCTCGATCGCCACCTATATTCGCAACGACCAGCCCGTCATCTGGACCTCCAGCATGATCACCGTGCCGGTTGAAAAGGTGCGCGTGATCGGCGGCGTGATCCGCAAATTCCGGGGCAATCTGCACATTGGCTACGCGATCGAGAACGGTCGCTTCTGGCTGACGCGCCTTTCCGAGGAGCAGTTCGATGCCGAAACCCATTAAGCCCGGTACGCCGCCGCGCGCGCTGCTGGCAGCGATAGCCTTGCTGGTAGCCATGCCGGCGGGCGCCCAGACCATCCGCGCGCTTCCCGAGCAGACCAGCCGCATCCGCCTCTCGAACCACGACATCAACCATATCGTCTGCGAGAGCGGCGATATCGAGGATGTCAAATTCTCGCAGGAGAAGGGCCTCGCTGTCGAAAAGGGCGGCTCAGATGCCTGGATCAAATTTCTGGTCAAGCAGATCGATGACGCCGGACAGGTGACGCGCAGCTATGTGACGCAGCCTTCGGAATTTTTCATCACCTGCAACGGGGCGACCTATCCGCTCTATGCCGAACCTGCTGATATTCCGGCCCAGACCGTGGTGCTGGCCCCGGGAGCGCGCCAGCGCGCCAAAGCCAACAGCGACCTGCTTGGCCCGCTGGCCAACGAAGATCGCGCAGTCTCGATCACCATGGCGATGCTCGGCAACCGCATCCCGGCCTCCTTTTCCGAGGTCGCCCCATCCGATGCCGTCATTCGGCTCTCCAGCGTTCCGGCTGTGACGATCGCGGAACACCGCCGCCTCGCCATCGAAGGCTCCGGCCTGTCCGCATCGGAATATTGGGTCCGGGCCGCAGCCCCTGTCACGCTTGAAGAGCGCGCCTTTATCGATCCAACTTTGGGTCAGCACATTTTCGCGATCACTTTTGACCGCAGCCGCCTTGGCGCGAGTGAAAGCGCCCGGCTGATCGTCATTCGCGGGGAAGCCGCGCAATGAGCACCGAGGTCGATCCGGACACGGGCCAGAAAAGCGAGCGCCCCTCGACCTATCAGGCGCATCTCGCGCGGCAAGCAGACCAGGATATGGCCGGGAGCGATGCCGCTCCCCGTTCGTCGCGGGACTGGAAGGCCCGTTGGGAAAGCCTTTCCGCACGCCAAAAGCTGCGCGCCCGACAACTGGCTGTCGCTGTCGGCGTCGGTGTGCTGGGCCTCGGGCTCTATACCGCGACCGGCCACAAGGAAGAGGCCAGGCCTGTCGCTAAATCGACCTCGCTCAACATGGGTGCGGGCCTGCGCGGCGACAGTCTTGAGGAGAAGCTGCGAGGCGACCTCAAGAAGGTGCTCGACGGCCAGCAATTGCTCGGTGATCGCATCAGCGCGATAGAAGAGGGCAAGGTCACACCGGGCGCCAGATCCGCAGGCGGAGCAAGCTCGGCCCGCGATGGCGACCTGCCCGCTGCCCTGCCCGGCAGCGCGCCGCATCTTCCCTCGCCGCCGCTGACTGGCGATATCGGCGCCGCTGCCGACAAGCTGCCTGCGCCGCCCACCGGGGCGATGGCACCGCCCGCCCCGCCCGCTCCGCCGGTCGAAAAGACCGTGGGCGCGATCGGTTCGGCAACCAGCCAGCTCGTTCCGCAGGGCGCGAGCGATGCCGCGTCCGTCGCCAAAAAAAAGAATCGGACGATCTATTTGCCGCCTGGTTTCATGAAGGCGCGGCTGCTGACGGGGATCGACGCGCTGGCCAGTCGGGACGCGACCAGCAACCCCGAACCGATCATCGCCCGGGTTCAGGCGCCCGCCGTGCTCCCCAATGAAGTCAAAGCCAATCTTGCCGGCTGCTTTGTCATCGGCAACGCCACCGGAAGTCTGGCCAAAGAGCGGGTCGAGATCCAACTGGTCTCGATTTCCTGCGTCGACTTCGATGAACATTCCATCGTCGATCAACCGGTCAAAGGCTTCTTCGTCGATGCCGACGGCAAGAAGGGTCTCTCGGGCAAGGTGGTGACACGGGCCGGCGCAACGCTTGCGCGCGCCTTCATCGCCGGCACCGTCAGCGGCATCTCGCAATCGGTCGAAGGCACTTTTGGCAGCACCTCGACCTCGGCCCTCGGCAGCGTGCGAACACTTGATGCCGGAGACACAGCCAAGACCGGGATCGCCGGAGGCCTGTCCAAATCCTCCGAAAAACTGACCGATTTCTATCTCGACCTCGCGCGTCAGGCCAGCCCCATCGTCGAAGTCGGGGCCGCCAAGGACGTGGTCGTCGTGATCCAGGAAGGCGTCACCCTCGAAATCAAACCCGGCGCGGGAGTGAAGTTCTGATGCGCGCCTCAACCGGAGACAGCATGATGATCCAGCCTCATCCCCTCATGCAGCCCTGCCGCCAGATCCTGCGGAGTCTGCCGCTCTTCGCGCTCTCGGGCTGCGCTGCCTTAGGCTCGATGATGTCACCTTACAGCGAGAAGTTCTCCTGCAAGAACAGTGACCACGGCCAATGCATTCATCCCGAAAAGGCCTGGGCCGATGCGGTAGCCGGTCGCCCCTCGAAATCCGATCCGGCAGTCACCAACGACCGGAAGCTTCTGGTGCCTGACCAGACTGCAATGGCCGTCTCCGCCACGGTCAAGGAGCAGATGCCGGACAAGTCAATGAACCTGTCTGGCAAGCCCAAGAGGCCCGAACAGGGCGTAACCACTGTGCCGGCAAAGCCCGGGTCCGCTGACACAAGCGGACTGGCGGTCGGAAATTCCACCCCGATGCTGAAACCCTCACGCACGCTGCGCACGCTCATTCTGCCCTATGCTGATCGGCAGCGGCCCGACCGGCTCTATATGGCGCGCTATATCTATTCGATCATCGATCGGCCCGCCTGGGTGGTCGGCGATTATCTGGTCGAGCCTGGCGGACACGCGCCAACCCCTCACGTCCTCCGCTCGATGCGGGACAAGGATGCCTTGCCAGAAGAGGCGCGGCAGGATGCTAAAGAGGCTTCTGCCCTTCTGACGGAGCCCCGCCAGTGAGCGCGGCGGGTCGCCCGGGCCTGACAGTCCGCCGTCTGCGCGCCGCTGTCGAGCGCGATGCTTATTCCGATTTCCTGCCGATGGTCGCCTGGGTCGAGGAGGAGGAAGCCTTCCTTTGCATCGATGATGGCTGGGGGCAGGCATGGGAACTGGTTCCTTCCGCCTATATGTTCGCCCATGTCAGTCAGGCGCTGCAGGGCCTGCTCAACGTCTATTTCCCCGAAGGCACCGTCCTCCAGCTCATCACCTTCGCCGACCCGCTGATCGACCCGGCGCTTGATGCCTATCTTGATCTCAAATTCCGGCCCGACCCGCTGGTCCAGGCCTCCGCGCGGCGGATGGCCGATTATCTGCGCGCCGGCACCAACGGGCTCGATGCCCTCCATGGCATTCCCGTCCGCGATTTCCGTCTGTTCCTCGCGATCAAGACGAGGGTGAAGCTCGGCGCGGATCTGCGCCGTCAGGTTGAAGAGCAACTCGCCAAGATGGGGATCCGGCGTCTGGCGCCCGAAGAGATGGTGAGTTTTTACCGGCGCATCTTTAACGGCGTCTTTACTCCCGCTCCGGGCGTGTTTCTGGGAGAGAGCGTCGGCGGCATGCCTGCCCCGCCCATTGCGCGCCAGATCATTGAGGCAGGGCCCGATCTTTGTTTCGAGGGACCCGAAGTCTTTCTCGGCAATCAGGTGGCGCGCTGCCTCACCCCCAAGGCGCCCGCACGAAGGATCACTGCCGAGCGCGCCAACCGTCTCATGGGCGGGATGCGCGGAAGCGCCGAGGACAGCGATCAGATCGGCGGCCCCTTCCTCTATTGCCTGACCGTCATGTTCGATCATTCCCAGTTCGAAATTCATAAGCGCGCGCAAATTCTCTCCGCGCAAAAGGCCGCCGGCAGCTTTGCGGTCGAGGTCGGCAAGCAGATCGAGGAAATCGGCTGGATCCTCGACGAGGCTTCAAACAGCCGTTTTGTCTCGGTGATCCCGACCATGTGGGTGTTCGGTCGCGACAGCGCGCAGGCCCGCGAGATGGCCGCCCGCGCCAAGCGACTGTGGGAATCAGAACCCCTGCCCTTCATGGTGCAGGAAGAAAGCTATCTCCTCCCCGTCCTGCTCGCCGCCAGTCTGCCCTTCGGCCTTTACCCGGAAAAGCGCACGCTCAAGCTGCTGGAACGCGATTTTCGCATGCCGGTCAAAGCCGCGTCGCTGATGGCCCCGGTCCAGACCGATTTTCGCGGGGGCGGGCGCCCTGCCCTGCTCTATGTCGGGCGCAAAGGCCAGCTCGTCACGCTCGACCTCTTCGATCCGCGCATCAACAATTACAATTTCATCGTTTCAGCCGAATCCGGCGCGGGCAAAAGCTTCCTGCTCAACAACCTGTGCCAGCAATATTACGCCCAAGGCGCGCTCATTCGCATCATTGATATCGGCGGGTCCTATCGCAAACTCTGCACGCTTTGCTCGGGCCGCTATATCGACATCGGCGAGGAAAGGCTGGTCCTCAATCCCTTCGACATGGGACTGGCGCTGGATGGCGAGGACAAGCAGTCCGCCATTGCGATGGCCGTCGCCATCGTTGCGGAAATGGCCAATGCCTCGACCCGCAAGCCCGTCACCACCTCGGAATGGAATCTGCTCAAATCGGCGGTGCAATGGACTGTCGATAGCGGGCGCGGCGAGGATGGCATCGACGCGGTGCGGGCATGGCTTGGACGCTATCCCGAGAACACCAGTTCCGATCTCGACCGCGTCGATCATCTCGTGCCGGTGGCGCGCGAACTGGCCTTCAATCTCCGCGATTTCGGGTCGGACGGGGCGTATGGCCATTTCTTCAACGGGCCTTCGACCTTCGACATTTCCCGCGATGAATTCGTCGTGCTCGAACTCGAGCGCCTCAAAGCCCTGCCCGATCTTTTCAACGTGATCGTGATGGTGGTGGTGAACGCGGTCACTCAGGAGCTGTACCTTTCGGCCCGCGACAAGCCCCGCTTCGTCCTATGCGACGAGGCCGCGCAATTCATGACCCGCAGCGACGGGCAGGATCTTTCACGGCTCGCTGAAGCCTTCGGGCAAGGCTATCGCCGCGCCCGCAAATATCAGGGCAGCTTCGGCATCGTGCTCCAGAGCATGAATGACCTGACGCTTTTTGGCGGCACCGGACAGGTGATCCTCGAAAATGCCGCGACTAAATTCCTGCTTCAGGGCTCAACCTATGACAAGGCGGTCGACAACAAGATCCTCGATTATTCGGGCTTCGTCCTCGATCTCCTGAAATCGGTCCGCAACGCCAAGCCTCATTATTCCGAGGTGTTCATCGACAGCCCGCTGGGTCTGGGCATCGCACGACTGGTCGTCGATCCTTTCAGTTACTGGATCAACACCTCGGCCCCCAATGAGGTGGCTGCCTTCGAGGCTTTGGTCCGCGCCGGACGCAGCCCGCTTGAAGCGGTGTGCGAACTGGCAGGCGTCGATCCGCAGGACGTGTTTGGCCCCTCTCATCCCATGGGAGGTCCGTATGACACGCCATCACGTTGACCATACCGATCCGTTGAAGCTCGACTGGATCAGGAACCCGGATATCGAGGCAATGATCGAACAGAGGGTGGCCGAGCGCGCGCAGAGCCAAGCCTTCCAATGGCGCCTTCGCCTGATGATCATCGAGACGTTCATCATGGGCGGCTTGGTCATCGCCGGAGGCCTGGTGCTTGGCCGCCCCGGGCTCGAGGTTCTGCGCGCCGGGACCATCGTTGCAGCGGCCTGTTTTGCCAGCGGCCTTTTGCTGATCGGGGTTTCGGCGGCCTGCGGCATCGCGGCGTCCCGCTTTCGTCAGTGGAGGTCGAAATGACCGGCACCACCAAAACCATAACGCCCGCACTGATCGATGATCTTGCCCTCATCGGCAGATGCTGCCGTCACCCCGGCGAAGGCACGCAGGACTATCTTGTTCGGCTCGTCGGGTTCCTGCGAGACGAGAACGATCGGTTGAACCGTGATCTTGAAGTGGCCGATGGCCTCATCGCAAAGATGCTCCGTGACGCCGAACACGTCCCGCTTGTCGGCACGATTGTACAGACCTGCTGCGGCGTCGCGCCATTGATCTTTCCGGCCATCTGGTTTGGCGGCTTCTTTATCGCCTGCGCGGTCTGGGTCGGCCTGGTCTATATGGTGCCGGTCTTCAGCCAGATGGCCGTGAACTTCTATGTTGGCATGCCATGGCCGGCCCCGCGACCTGCGGAGGGAGGAAAGCCATGAACGGCATCTTTTCTTCAACGCCGGCGCCAAGACCGATCCGGCTGATCGTGGGCAGCCAGGGCTTGCTGCTGATGCAATCGCTGATGGCCTGGCATCTGCCTGCTGTCCCCAGCCTGTTCCGGATGCTGGTCGCGGTGACCGGCCTGCTTGCGCTTGCCGCTTTGGTCGCCGCTATTGCCGGTGAGAAGCCGCAAACGGGTGAGCGCTGGTGGAGGCGCCGTCATGCGCGCTAGCCCCCCATCCTTCCCTGATCGTCGCAGTGAGGTTTCGGCGCTGGCGATGCTCCTCGCCGCCCTGATGGCGCCGACGGCCGTCCGCGCCGATACATCCACCATCGGACGCACATGGCCGATCGCTGAGCCGGATGCGCTGACCGAGATCGAAGGCCGGAGCGCCCATATGCCCGACATGAAAGCCGCCTTTGGCCCCCGCTCGGGCTGGTCGGCCATAAAACCTGCGTCTCTGGGAAAGGCTCGGATCGACCGTGAGCGCAGTGTGGTTCCCTTTTACACGCTCGATTCCGACATTCAGCTGCCTGATGGGCGACTGCTTTACGCCAAAGGCACCACTTTCAACCCGCTCGCCTATGTATCGCTGCCGCAGCGGCTGGTGATCGTTCATCCCACTGAACTCGATTGGGCGATGCGCAACGCTGGCCCGTCCGACTTCATCCTGATCGCGGCTGGTGCCCCCGGCGATACCGATCCGATTACGGCCAGCGAGCGGCTGAAACGCCCGATTTTCCTGCTCGAGGAACGCATCAAGACCCGGCTTGGGTTGACCGTCGCCCCGGTGATCGTCGCGCAATCGGGACAGCACCTGGTGCTGACCGAAGTGGATGCATCAAAAACCACACGGAGGGCTTCCCGATGAAAGGCCTTTCCCTGCCCAAAGCGCTCGCCCTCGCCGCGACCTGCCTGACGCTTGCCGTTGCCTCGCCCGCCCACGCCTCCAAATGCGAGGCAGGCACGATCTTCAATCCGATCACCAAAGTGCGCTGGTCCTGCATCTTCCCTATCACCATCGGCGGGGTCAGGATCGGCCCGCATGATCCGCTGGGCAAGGCTCTCGATGCGCAATCGGTCTCGAAACCTTTGTGCGCCTGCCGCAAGGGCGTAACGTTCTGGTTTGGCGTCAAGGTCAGCTTCTGGTCGCCCAACCGGATGGTCGATGTGGTGACAGAGCCGGGCTGCATGATGGCGCTCGGCGCCGATATTCTCTCCACGCATGGCAGGCTGCAGGGCAGCCAGTCCTCCATCGCCGACGGCACCAACACGCGCAAGATGTTTGCCCAGATGCATTATTACATCTCGCCGGTCTGGAAGATGCTCGACATGTTCACCGACCTTCCCTGTTTTGAGGACGATGGTTTCGATGTCGCACTGATCACCGAGGTGCTCTCGACCTGGCAATCGGCAACGCTGAGCGCGATCATCCAGCCCGAAGCCATTCTTTTCGGTAACCCTGCGGCGGGCCTTGCCTGTATGAGCGACAGCGCAGCCGCTGCAGCAGGCAAGGTCGTCGATCCTCTGTTCTGGTGCATGGGTTCCTGGGGCTCGACCTATCCGATTGCCGGCGACATCCATTTCGACGACAGCGTCGAGGCCTGGGCCGGCCTTGCCGCGCGCGGCATCTTTATGATGGGGCGGCTGGGCTCGCTCACCATCAGCTCTGCGGATGGCTGTTCCTTCATTCCGCAACCGATCTGGAGCAAGAGCCGCTACAAGCTCCAGCTCATGGAACCCGTCAAGGGCGGCCAGTGCGTCAATGTCGGGCGGCCAGGCTCCCTGTGGACCAGCGCCAAACACGCGCCGGGCAAGGACAATGCCCAGTTCATGCTTTTCGAAAAAACGATCTGCTGCGCCGGGATCGCGGTGCCATGAGCCGGTCGTTTCCCCCATACCGCATGGGAATGCAGCCGGTTTACCGATGGCCTACCCGTCAGTCTGTTGGCCCCGGCAATTTCCCTGCGGCAGGAGCAGCGCCCATTGCCCCCGATGGGAGCGCTTCGGCGGTCGGCGTGGCCGCAGTCATCAGGGCCGGGTTCCTCTCCCCTCGGCGCCCGATTGTGGCCACGCTGACCGTTTTCGACGGACAGGCCGTGTTCCACGCGATTCTGCCACCGCCAGACAATCGGATCCTGCTGTTCCGCCTGGCGGACGGCTCGCGCCGGGTGGTCCCGCAGGAGATCCTGCCATGAGGAACCGGGCTATCCTGCTGATCGCGGCGCTCACCCTGCCGCTGCCGCTCGCGGCGCAGAGCGCGCAAGATCGCGCCCGCGCCGCCGCGCAGGCCTCGCGCGCCAAGTCTGGCGAAAGCGATGCGCTGCTCCGCAACTACCTGACGCCGGGCCTGAGCGGGCAGCCGGTTTCGACGGTGGATTCCAACCGCCAATTTACCCCCGATATCGCCTGCCAGAAGACCGCAACCTTGCTTGAGGTGCTGGCCCAGCCTTCGGCCAGCGGCGATCTCACCGCGGTTCGCATCAGCCGGGACACCAATCTTGATGGCACCTTCGATGCCGGCGCCACCCTGCCGGCGCCGGTTTCAGGGATCTGCGCCAATGGCGTCATTTCTTGCGACACGGGCACTTGGAACAATTGTCATTTCTACAGGTGGGCGGTCGATGCCGCGCAGGCGCCGAAACTGGAAGCCGTTGCCATGAGTGATCTGGCGGGTTGCTATTGCATCAACAACAGTTGCGGCAACGGGCTGGCGCTCGCCAATCTGCCGACGGTCCTCAAGGATCTTGGCGGCGGTGTGGTGGCAGCGCTCACCACCAGCGATCCGCGCTACGGCGTCACGCAGGCCAGGATCGAAGGGCCCGTCATCTCCTATGTCGGCGCGCAAAGCACAAGCTGCGCTTCCTCCGCAAGCCTGGGGCAGACCGCCTACCGTGCCAACCCGACCGCCATCGCCGGTGACGCGAGCTCTGCGGCAGCGTCGAGTTCGATTTTTCAGATGCTCTCGGCCTCGCCCGCCGCGACCTCGCGGGTCATCGAGACCCGTAACTGCAAAATCGAGCGCCAGATCACGCTCTCCAGTCCTGATCAGCGCGACATCATTTCCCGGATCGCGGGGGGCTATGGCGAGGTAACTTACAACAGCGATCAGATCAGCTTCATGATGGGGTCGCCCGCCGACAACAGCCTTAATGGCGCTGGCTGCAGCCTGTTCGGTTATCACATGACGCTGCGCATCAGCGATCCCGAGCGCCTCAGTGATGTGCGGCTCACCCAATATCGTTTCGACGACTCGATCCAGCTATGGATCGACGGGCAGTTTGTCTTTGCCGATCCTGCTAATTGGACCGGAAGCGGCGTTCCTTCCACCAGCTGCGATCGCAAGACCAACTGGTCGGGCTGGGCCAATCTCGATCTCAAACCATGGCTGACCAAAGGCGACCACGATATCGAACTGCGGGTGGCGGTGGGCGGCAATGGCGAAGTCTTCGCCCAGATCGACGCAACCCTCGACACAAGCTGCCGCGTCTCGGAAAATCTCGTCGATGGTTGCGTCGGCTATGCTGCCAATGCCGCCTGCAGCCTGAGCGGCGAAACAGTCGATGGCGTCACAACGGTTTTGAACGGCATTCACACCGGCCTTAAACCGATCGCACAGACCCGTGTCGTTACCGCCAGCACCTGTTCGGTAGGACTGACGCGCGACTTCTTCGAAAAGGATCGGCGCTACAGCTGCACGATAGACAAGGGTATGGCTGATCCCGACATCAGCCGCAGCGCCTATATCATCGATCATTCCACCGAGACATTGCTGGCTGATCGTATAGCCGGCAATGACGGCAGCTACTCACTCACTACCCGTAATTTCGCCCTGCCGGAACGCGGCACCGTCAATGCCTGCGAACCTGTCTGCAAGACCAGAAAGGCGCAAGGAAACACCGCCGCTGCGCTCGACGGTGTGACCGGCAGCAAGCAGAATTCGCCGGTCGGCTGGGATTATCTCTACCATGCGTGCCAGGACAACAACGTCTGTCCGGTCGGCGATGGCGAGGAATTGGTCCAGGGCTGCGGCTGCATCGACGATTTCCCTGAGGCCGTGGTGATGATGCAGTCGATGCGTCTGGGCGGATCCGACCTCATCTGCACCGGGACGGTGCGATGACCGGTCGCCGGCTTTCCCTTACCCTTGCGGCCCTGCTTTGCAGCGGCGCGGCTGGAATGCCCGGCATTGCCAGCGCCCAGCAGATGTGCGCCGCCGATCTCAACGGCAATGGCGATGCTGCCGACGAAGGGGAAACCGCTGGCTGCAAGCTGACGGCAAGTGGAGGCTGGATGTGCCCGATCGGAGAAACGCCTTGCGTCACCAGTCCAGACGGCGCGCAGCAATGCCCGCTTGGATCGCAATATGCCTGCGTCACGCCCGCCGCGGGCGGCCCCGCTTCCTGCACGCCCAACGCCTGCATCGATACCAGCGCCAACCCCATCCAGACCGACCCGGTCGTCGATGATCCCGGCGTTGAAGCCGATGGCTCGGTCGATGCCGATGGCCATTGCCTCGGGTCCATCGAGATCTTCGCGGGCCGCGCCGCGCGCTGCCGTCCGGCGGGCCTGCTCACCACCTTCCAGAACTGCTGCAAGGATCGCGGCAAGATCATCAAGGATGGCATGGGCGGCTCGATCTCATCGATCTCGACCAAAATCGCCATCGCCAAGGGCGTGTTTACCGGCATGAAGGCAGCCTATGCCGCGTTTCAGGTGGGCGCGACAGCAAGCCAGGCCGCCGGCGCAGGCGCCAATGCGATTATCATCGGGCTCGATCCGACCTCCATCGCCATCAGCCTTGCCATCAATTTCATGATCGAGGTGCTGCTGCAGGGCTGCGACAGCCAGGACATGGAAGTCGGCATGCTCAAGGGTTCGGGCATGTGCCATGAAGTCGGCAGCTACTGCAGCTCGAAGATCCTGGGCATCTGCCTGCAAAAATCGGTCGGCCATTGCTGCTTCAACACCAAACTTGGCAGGATCATTCAGGAACAGGGCCGACCGCAGCTTCAATCGTTCAACGCCGTGGGTTGGGGAACGCCCAAACAGCCCTATTGCCGCGGCCTCACTCCGGAAGAGTTTCAGGCGCTCGATTTCTCGAAAATGGACCTCACCGAATATTATGCGGAGGTCGAAGCGCGCGCCCAGTCCCAAATCCAGATCGACATGAAGGACAAGATCGATGCCTATCAGCAAACGATCAGCCAATAGCTTCGCCTGGCTCCTTGTCGGCTTGATGCTGGCGTCAATACCGGCCTGGGCAGACAGTCCCGCGCCCAACCACACGGCGCGCTCGCAGGTGGAAGCCGAAGGGAATGCCGCCATGGAACGCTTGAAACGCGCGGTTGGAGCGGCGAAGCAAAGCGAGGGCCCCGCCCCGGTGATACCGGCACAATCCGAAGCCGCTCCCCAATTGCAGCGGCGCGCCTTTGAGGGACTGTCGCGCCCAAAGGGCGATCCGGCCCTCGTGAAACGCGCCGAGATGGATATCGCGGCGGCCCGGCAAGCGCTGGCCGCCGAGCGGGAGAGGGCAAGTCAGCGAATAGCGCAGGCGCTGGGTCTTGAACAACCCGAAGCCAATGCGCTGGCCAATGCCGCTCCCGCCAGCCTCAAAAAGAGCTGGGTTGCTGTTCTCTTCGTGTCTTCCGCTATGCCGGTCGAAGTGCTGCGCACCTATGCGGCCAGTCTTGCTCGCGTCGGCGGGGTGATGGCCTTTCGCGGCATGCCAGGCGGCATGACCAGAGTGGAGCTGATGGCGAAATTGTCAGCCCAGGTGTTGCGGCTCGATCCGGGCTGCGAAGGCCCCGCCTGCGCGATGCGCGACGTGCAGATCATCGTCGATCCGCTCATTTTCCGCCAGCATGGCGTGACGAAAGTCCCCGCACTGGCGATGATCACCGGCGATCCCACCCAGCCCTATTGCGATCGCGACGAGAACAGCCCGGGTGCCGCCCATGTCATCTACGGCGATGCCGCCCTCTCCGGGCTACTCGAGGAATATGGCCGCCTCGGCGGTAAAGAGGAGATACGCGATGCTCTCGCTCATCTGGCGCGCCAGTAAACGCGCGGCCTTGAGACTCAGGCACCTGCCGCTTCGCGCAGCAGTTGCTCTGGGCGCAAGCGGATTTGGCGAACCTGCCCGGCCGGTACAGCTCTTCAAGGCTTACGGGATCGTGCTGCCGATCGGGCTGCTCGTCTGGTGGGCGATGCCGCAATTCGCATTAGTGGCGACGCCCTCCATCGATGCCTTTGTGATCTACAAAGCGCCCGACCAGATCCGAACCGGCAACCTCGTCTCCTTCACACTGTTCGATCCGATTGCCGGCCCCAAACCGGTCAGCGTCACCAAATACGCGCTCTGTCTGCCCGGAGAGCGGATCGACATGATCGAGAAGCCATCAGCCATGGGCGAAACCTACGACGGCTGGTATTTCTGCAATGCCCGCCTGCTTGGTATCAGCAAGCCCCGAACCCGGGACGGCCGCCCCCTCACCCATTGGCATCCCGCGACAAAGATCATCCCGGCGGGCACGATATTTGTCGGCTCCTCATCCCCCGATGGTTTCGACAGCCGATATTATGGGCCGGTCGAGATCGGCAGGCTGACCCGCATGGAGAAACTGCTGTGAGGCTGCGCACAATCTTCTCCATCGGCATGCTGCTTTCAACCGCGCCGGCATGGGGCCAGACCGCAACGGCGGCAGATGGCCCGGGCGTCGCGCGCGGCTATTGGTGGTATGAAGCCCCAAAGCCGGTCTCGCCCGACAAAGCGGAGATGGACGCAGTTGCCAAACCCGCCATTCCGCCCATGGCCGAACTGGTCAAATGGTCGCCTCCAAGGATCGCCAGGCTGATCGAGCAGCAACGCGATTATGCGGCAACCGTGCTGACGGTGGATGCGGTCGCCGATTTCTGGCGTCTGGAGGATTTTGCCCGGCGCAAGGCCCGCGCCTTTGCCGGCGTTACCCAACTGGCCTTGCTGGCCCATCCCGAACTCAACGCCAAAGCCGCTAACCCGCTGGTGGGCGAGGCACGTGATGCGCTGGGCGCGCATAAGGATGATATCCGCCGCCAGTATTTGCGCGCCCACGGCAATGAGTTCGCTCTGGTGATGTTCGACCGAGCCTCCTGCGGCTATTGCCGGGTGCAATGGCCGATCCTCCAGCGGTTTCAGGAGGAGATGGGCTGGCAGGTCAGTCGAATGGATCTCGAGCAGCGCCCCGGCCTTGGCCAGCGTTTCGGGGTTGAGGTGACACCAACCACGATGGTGATCCGGCGCGGCAGCCAGCAGCAGATGGTGATCGCGACCGGGATCGAGACTTATCCCAACCTGCTCCAGATGGCTTATCAGGCCATCAAATTGCTCACCGGCGACATCCGCCCCGAACAATGGCTGACCGGAGCGGGTGAAGAGGACGGCTTCTTCGATGCCCTCGCCAATGGGCCGGTATCGCCGAGCGATCCGCGCGTGGTCGGAGGCGATCTCATCGCGGCGGGAGGCAGGAAGCCATGAGCCCCGGGGAAATTCTGGTATTCGGATGGGCCGGCCTCCTGCTGAGCGGCACCGTTCAGACGTCATCGGCCAGGGCTCAGCCGCCGATCTCCCGTGATGTCGCTTTGCGTGCGGCCATCCATCCCGTCAGTACGCTGCCTGAAGCCCGGGCATGGCTCGCCCGCGTTCCTGTCACGCGCGACTTTCCGCCCGACTTCGAAGCCGTGCTGCGCGGGCAGGCGTCGCTTTACGTGATCGAGATGAGCACGGCGCCCGCCTGCATCGCCTGCGCCGATCTTTGGGGGAAGCTGCTCACGTTACGAGCGCGCTATGGCTGGCAGGTCCGGACGATTGGCGCGCAGGAGGCCATGCTCCGCTCCGGGCGACTTGGGCTTCCCTGGGTTGGCAACCCTGTTGCCTGGGTGCGACCAATCGCCGATCCCAATCGCATCGTGCCGGTCGCTATTGGCACCGACCATGGCGTCAATCTCGCGCGCAACACCTATCTGGCAGCAAAAATGCTGACCGGCGTGCGCGTTGCTGTTGGCGTCCGGGCGATGGCAAAATTTACCGGAATCGTGAGCCCTGCCCGATGACCGGCGTCGACCATCATTACCGCGCCACCGAATTCGCAACAATTCCTTTTTATATGTGTAATTTAGGCAGCCATTTTTATAAATTACAAGAGCATCTCAAACTCTTTAAACTTGCGGTGACCGGCGCGCTATCGGGGGATGGCAGCAGGTCGCCTCGCAGAGGGTGTGCCAATGCCCCCTGCCCCCTCTTAACCCGGCAAGGCAAGCGCGCGACGGGCAGCTGGCCGTGTCCTCCCACAACAGGAAGCCCGTCATGGTCCCCATTGCCAGCCGTTTCAGCCTCGCGCTTTGTCTGATCCTCGCTGCCTGCGGAGCAGCCGTGCCGGCCCATGCCCAGAGCTGGGCGGAGAGTTGGTTCGACAAAGTCACCTATAGCTCGCCCGGCACCTTTGCCGACCAGACCCGCGGCTATGTGACCGCAGGCGGCATGTCAGGCCGCGTTGATGTTCATGACGATTATCTGATGTCCTTGAGCCTGCCCAAGGTGAAAGCGGGCTGCGGGGGCATCGACATGTTCCTTGGCGGCATGTCGTTTCTCGACCCGGATTATCTGGTGCAAAAGCTCGAGACCATCCTTCAGGCGGCCCCGGCAGTCGCCTTCCAGTACCTCCTCGAAACGCTCGACGAGAAGATGGGCAATATCATTTCGAAGATGGAGGCGGCCACCAATTTCCTGAACTCGATCCAGGTGAACGATTGCCGCCTGGCCAACCGCATGGTCCAGATCGCCAAAGGCGATGACAATATGTCGGGCATTGTCGAGGAGATGACGGGCTATAAATCGGTGCGCGAGGGCTTTGCAAAAAGCTGGCAGCAGAGCCGCGAGAAGATCCAGTCCAACAAAGGCAATCCGACCGAGGATCTCAAGGAAGCGCTCGCCAATTGTCCGACCGAGGTGACCGATATTTTCCGAACAGGCTCATTGCTCCAGCACGCTGCCGCGCGGGTCGGCGCCTCGGACTGGGCCGGGGTGATGCGTGCCCGGGTCGGCGATGTCTATATGCGCTGGGACACCAATGACAAAGTGCCGCTGTTCTCGGCCATCCCTTCCTGCCCGCATCAGGATACCGAGAGCGCCGATGATTTCCTGACCGGACGAGTGCCAACGCGGGCGCTTAATATTCCAGCGACCGCTGCCGACTGTTCCGTGAACGGTTCCGGGCGCGGCGCGCTCGTGCTGGCGCGCGAGAGGATGGAAACGATAGCCAGCAAGATCCGCACCCGCTCGGCGCTCTCCACCGAAGAAAAGCAGTTCGTCGCCAATGTCAGAACGCTGCCGGTCTACCGCCTGCTCGAATGGGGCGTGCGGCAAGGCGTGATCGACAGCGTGATCGCCGACACCGATGAACTGGTGGCGCTGACCCTTGCCTATCAGATGCTCAATGACCTGACGCGCTCAATCGATTTCGCACTTCAGAATGCTGAACGAGGCGCGACAGCGGCGGGTGCCTCTGACGGTGAAAGCGCCAATATCTGCCAGACGCGGATCCTCTCAAAAGGAATCGAGCAGCTTCGTGACCTCCGTGAGGAGGTGCTGCGCCAGCGCGCGCAGATGCGCCAGTCCTACATGGCCGCCATGAGCCAGGCGAACCTCTCAGCCAATTATGCCGGGGTGGTTCGCCAGCGCGATCACGATGCCCGCAATGCCACCGGCGCCAGCCACAAACAATGAGGTGTCAGATGCGCAGATTGCTCCGATCCCTGCTCGTTTTCCTCGGCATGATCATCGCCACGCCCGCGCTGGCGGTGGATGCCAGCTATCATACCTGGGATGGCTTTTCCGAAACGGTTGATGCTTTTCGGATCGTCGCCCTGATCTTCAGCGATCCACGCTACGAGACGCTGGTAGTGATCATCGCTGTCGTCGGCATTGGACTCGGAGCTGTCCTCGCCGGCATTCGCGGTTCCGGCATGGGCCTTGTCGCCTTCGGTTTTCAGATGCTGGTGGGTATTGGCCTGTTTGCAGGCATGATCGCCACCACCGGCACGGTTCATGTCTATGATCGGGTCCGTAATGCCTATCGGCCGGTGGGCGGCGTGCCCAATCTCATCGTGCTGGTGGCGGGCGTCACCAATCTCATGGAACGTGCGCTTGCCGAGACGATCGATGACAACACATCCGATCCTAATGCCAAGCTAGAGTTCGGCGCGGGCGGGCACAGTTTTGATCTGTTCCTGAACGCTGTCTCGCCGCGCAGCCCCATCGTCGACTCCTTTCTCGACGCGACGGTGAAAGACTATGTCCGGCAATGTTACCCTGTGGCCCGGGTATCGCCAGCTTATGGCGTCGATGACGACCAGCTCTTCCGCACTTCGACTGACCTGCCCGCAAGTTTTTCAGCCATGGCGGGTCCGGCAACCTTCTCGACCGTCTATAGCGCCGGCGATAAGTCGGGCACCACCATGTCCTGCGAAGCGGCATGGACCTATATTGCCGACAAGCTTGCCGATCCAACACTGTTCGACGCCTATAGCGATCAGATCTGCGCACGCACCGGCTTCGATGTGACCCAGACTGTCCAGCGTGACCGGTGCCGCCAACAGATCGACGCGCTGGGCTGGATGATGCTCGATCAGTCGATGAGCCGTCAGAAGTTCCTGACCAATGTCTTTCTTGGCCAGACGGTTGGCGATGTCCTATTCGAGGATTCACCGGCTGCTGCCGCACGCGTGATGGCCAACCGTGCCATCGAGTCCAATGGTCTGGCGACACTTTCAACGGCCAACGAATGGATGCCGACCATCCGCGCCTCAGTCTTTGCCATCATGCTGATGATGTTGCCGATCGCGCTGCTGTTCATCCTGACCCCCATCAATTTGCGTGTTGCCAGCTTCGCCTTCGGGCTCTTCGTCTTTGTGGCCATATGGGGCGTGATCGATGCCGGGATCTATCAGCTTACCCTTGGGCGAGCGATGGGGGTGCTGGCCGAATTGCGCGCAACGAAAGTTGCGACCGACACCTGGATTCTGGCGCCATCCGCAGCGATGAAGGCGCTGGCCATCTTTGGTTCGTTCCGCACCGCCGCGGCAGGTCTTGCCGGAGCCTTTGTCTTCACGGTGTTCCGGTTCAGCGGCAATGTGTTCACTGCCTTCACCTCAGGTTCGCTCGGGGTTCAAGGCCAGGGCAGCGCGGCGGCCGCGACAGTTGGAACCAGCGAGGGTTATGCCAATGCTCTTGAGGCGCAGGGTTCGGCGACAGGCACCATGGCGCGCCGCTCAGCGGCCTCCAGCTTCGGGGATTTTGGCGAGCGCAGCAGTTTCGGGCTGGACCGGGCGTTTGCCTCCTCAGGGTCGGTGCTGGGCGAGCATGGCGGCGGCGCGTCCGGCACGGCGGCATCGGGCCTCGGGCGGGCCGATGCTGCGCGGGAATTGGGCGGTCTTACCCCTGCCCTTGCCGGTCGTGATCTGAGCGATCCGGCAACGGCCCGCGCCATTCGCGCCAATGCCGCGACATCGGCGATCCATAATTTCGCGCAAGGTGACGCGCTGCGCAAATTGGGGACCAGCTACTTCGGCAAAGGGCAACCAGGGGAACGGACCTTTGCCGCCTTCGCGCAGAACATGGTGCAGTGGAAAGCGTTTGGCGACAATCGGGCCTATGACATGATGCTTACTGGCGCTCAGCGGCATTTTGAACGAAGCGGCTATTCCGCCAGGGATGCAAGCCTGAAAGCCTCGACCGTCATTGCGCAGGCCTCGGCCGATACGACTTTTGCCAAGCTGACTGCCAATGCCTTCGATCAGGAACAGATGCTGCGCAACGATCTTACGGGCGCGCAGATTCAGGTCGGCGCGATGGAAGGCAGGCGCGATTATGCGGGCAAAAGCGTAGCCAGTGGCGAGCGCGGCAATGTTGCGACCGAGCAGGCGCATCGGACCGGACACAATCGGGGGCAAAGGCAGGCTGCTGCAATGCTTGGACTTTCCGTTACCGAAACCAATCGACGCATAGGCTTTATCAATGCGCTTTCGGGCGAAGCACGCTCGAGCGCTGTCAGCCAGCTCGCACATGCCACAAGACGCAGCGAGGCGCAGGTACTTCATGCGCTGGAGGCCTACAATGTCGCGAGCCAGGTCGGCACGGCTGATGGCGTGACGGCGGAGGCCCACCGTGAAGGCAGCAGCGTCTATGGTAGAACCCGAGAAGCAGCCGGTTATGATTTTGCTGAAAGATCAGGCAAGCTTGATGCCCAGCGCGAGGTCGGGCCGGATGGCACACGCAGCTCGGCGAGGATCGGGGAACAGCGCCGTCAGGCTGACAATGCAGGCTTTGCGCAAGGCGCCGGGGCAGACGGTGCGTCCGTGCGCGAAGCCGCGCGGCTGGATTCTTTCATCCGCGCATTGGCTGTCACCGCCGGAAACAAGATCGACATGGCAGAGGGAGGCGCCGGAAGCATTGCCGATCGCGCCCGTAATGAGCGTCTGACCGGCATTGTCGACAAGGAGCGGCTGTCGCGCATTCAAACCCTGCTGCACGACCATGGCATCACGATGCCGAAACGCCAGATCGCGATGGATCAGAACGGCGATGTCAGCCTCAATCTGACGCCTCAGCTTGCCGCTGACATGTGGCGCGGCGGACTGATCAACCAGAGCCAACTTGGCGCAATCGCCAATGGTGGACATGCACGGTTCAGCTTTGCCCATAACGATCTTCTGGTTTCGAGCAGCACTGGATTCAGCCAGTCTGGGCGCAGTGACACCAGCACCCGGTTCGAGGCGGGTAAACAGGCGGGGCCGGACACGATTGAGCATTTCCTCGGCAGCGGCGCGCAGGGGCAGGAAGCCATGGCAAACTGGCTCAAAGGCGGGTTTGAAATGGATCGCCGGGGTAACTGGCGGCTGAAGCCGCAGGTGGCCGACACGCTTGAACGCGACGTCATGGCGATCATGGTACAGACAGGATGGCAAAGATCGCTGTCACGATCAGCTGAGCATTCAACAGCAAACAGCCAAAGCATCTCCGGTGATCTCGCGGCTTCAGCGGCGCGAGGGGTTGGCTCGGATGGCAAAGGCAGTGTCAAAGGCTCTTTGAGCGGCAGATTGAGCGCGGAGATTTCGGATCGAGGAATTTCAGCGGTTGTTGCGCGGTCATCGATCGATATTGTGAACTATGATGTCCGGGAGGCAATTGCATCAGCAGAGAAAGCGGCTGCCCGCTCACCGCATCCGGAAAAGACTTTTTCCAGGGAATTCAGCGAGAAAGTTCTGGGAAACGACGGACTGCGCAACCGGTATCTCGAACAGGCCGACGCCGGGCGAGGTACTGTGGATGGAACCGGGCCTATAACATCTGTCGAGCAGTCTCAACTGCTCAAGTCCGGTCGACCGCCGCTTGATCGGGATAATGGGGCAACCGATGGAGATTCCAGTTTCAAAAGCCGCCGTGATCCTTGATGAAAAGTGTCAATTATTAAAAAATAATCAGCGCAGTATTTTGCTCAACGGCGTCGACCACTCATTCCTCGATTTCCGCCCAACCATAATGCTCTTGACCTGCCCCCCGAAAGATCCCTTATTCTGATGTAGAGTCTGTCTACGAGAAGGAGCAGACGCATGAGGAAGAAGCCGTTTCACCGAGGCGCAGATTATCGGGATGATCAAAGAGCAGGAGGCCGGGCTTCCGACCGTGGAGGTTTGCCGCAAGCACGGGCTGAGCGCGGCGACGTTCTACAAGCTGGAGACCAAATACGGCGGGATGGAGGTATCCGACGCCCGCCGCCTGCGACAGCTTGAGGACGAGAACGGCAAGCTGAAGCGGCTGCTGGCGGACAGCATGCTCGACAACGCCATCCTGAAGGATCTTCCTGAAGGATCTGCTGGGAAAAGTCTGACGACACACCGGGGCAGCGGCGCGACGCAGTGCTGCGGGTGTTGCGGGAATACGAGATCTCGCAACGCCGGGCCTGCGGGCTGATTGGTGTCGATCCCAATGTCGCATTGCCTCAATGAAAATGTTCCTAGGCAATTTCGTTGCCTCATCGAGAATGTTACCCACGACGGCATTTAGGACGTAAACTCATAAAATCTGGCGGCGGTTTCTACGCGTGATATGAGGGGGTATGTACGTCACATGGAAGCGGGCAGCACTGGTGTTGGGGG
>NZ_JABGCB010000023.1 GCF_013149295.1 Novosphingobium sp. SG751A | reverse complement strand
CATGCTCTCGGCTGTGCCCGGCACATGACCTGCCCTGGCTGACGCCGGATAACGCGGAGATCAACCCCAGCTACACCACGCCATGGGACGCGATCTCGGCTCTAAAGTCTGCCCTTGTCTTACTTTCACTATCTGGCTTCCTATTCTGACTGCGTCGCACGACAAGATAAGGTGCACGACGCAGTCAAGAACTGTCTTTATCCCTTTTCGACGACGAGGCCGTAGCAAGTGCAAGGAAGCCCATCGATCGACAGCTTGATATGGGCGGGACATTCCCCGATCTTATTCATGCTGCTGGGTGTCTCTGCCTTATTCCATTCCCACGGCGGTATATCGATGAAGCGATCGAGCATGTCTTCGCCGATGTTAAAGGTGATCGGTTCGCAACGATGTCCGGCCTGACGAAGACGGTTGGCAAGATCCTCAAAATGCTTCTGCTGGAACAGTACTGACGGCCAGTTGTCGATCGTTGGGCCATTCTGAAAGTTGAATTCCGTCGTGTGAATCGAGACACCGCCCTTTTTGAGCGTGCTCATCGAGTTCAGTATGAATTGCAGGCCTTTCTCGATCGATCCGATATGTTCGAAAGCGCAAACCGACCAACAGAAGTCAAAGTCGCGCAGGCTTTCGGGAATGGCATTCATATCGACATATTCAAGTGAGACGTGCCGATCGAAGTCTGCCCGGGTTACCAGATTTGGCTGGCATATCTTTTCAAGATTGTCGGTGTGTTGCGCTGTGTTTCGCCAGTTTACAGCATCCACATGATCGGGCGGAAGGTCGGTGGCAACCACGTCCACCCCTTTGGATGCCAGATAGCTGGGAATGGGTTCCTCGCCACAGCCAAAGCCCAGGCCGCGCATACCGGGCGCTATTTTGCCATGGTACCACAAGCAATGCAGCACATAAGACAATTCCCAAAGCTTGCGGTGGTATAACGGCCTGACTTGAAGTTCGTTGCACCAATAGGCAGCCCAGTCGCTTTCGATGTCCGCCTGAGTGGAAGCGCGCCACCCCAGATTCGCGCGTGGCGGTGCCGCAGGGATGTCACTCATACGGCTTGAACCGAGATGACGCGCAATGTCATATCCCATGTTTTTGATATTCAAGCGCATAATACCGATATCGCGAATGAATTCCCAAAGGGGCTCGGTGTTTGGGTTGCCGTTGGATGGGTCGACCCAGCGCATGAACTGGCGCAAGTGCTCCTGAATTTCGACCGACGGGTTGCGGTTGTCTTTACTCATTTCGTAGCCCCTTTTAATCCATCCATTCGGCTTGATTGTATTTTAAATATTTCATTTTCGCCTTTTTGAGGTGCTCTCACACAGGCAGAATATTTTGGGACTTCAGGTCGATAGGCTGCATCGAGCAGGTTCTCCAATATCTTGGCCTCTGGGGTCATAGGGCTACGGATTACCTCTTTTACTATCACGCAGAAACCGCCCCACCTGCAGCATCCGCGCTCCAGGATCGGCTTTGAATCCCGGGACGCTGGCGCATGAAAACCATAGGCTTCCTCAAGTCAGCATGATTTCTTCCTATCCGATATTTGCAGATGACCCATGGAAATCAGGCGTTCAATACGTAGCCTGCCTTGCCACCGCAATCGGACTAAACACTTGGCCGATGATCTGAAGCAGCTTGCTGGGCTGGTTGGTTTCGGCGCCGCCGACATAGACTACGTCCTTGTCTTGCAACCAGAAACGTTGCGCCAACAGATAAGATTTCGGCACTTTCATATTGATGTGATAGACAACCGCTCGCTCTGGTCCGGGTGCGCCCCCGCCTGTTGCGGGCTCTGAAACGAAGCGGAACACGAACACCGCTGCCGGATTTGCCACATACTCATTGGGGCCGCCGGCCTGCGCCAACGCCTCGACCAGCGAGACCCGTCGCAGCGGCAAGTCGTATCGGCTGGCCCGATTAGCGCTACCGAGCACCGAATAGCTCCACGGCAGACGGACAAGCTGGACCCGGTCACCAGGCTCCATCACAGTTCCGCCGAAGTTTTCATAAGTCAGTTTTTCCAGCGGCCCCTCGCTCACCAAACCGTGTCGGTCAACGCGGGCCAGCAGTGTTTCAGGAGCGCCGCGCGGCCCCCCGGCAAGCGAGATGACGTCGAGGAGTTTTTCCTGTGCACCCGACAATGCCACGCGACCGGTACGGGTAATTTCGCCGCTGACCATGACGCTGCTGCCATTGGCCGCGTCCAGCCGGACGATGATCTGCGGGTGTTCGGAAATGGTTCGCAGCTTTTGCTCTATCGCGAAAGCGAGCTGCTGCGGAGTAAGACCGGCAGCGTGCATCTCGCCAGTGTAGGGAAGGCGCACAAGACCGTCGCGATCAATCGCGATCGGGCCCACCGTGGTTGCCCTGGCATTGGCATCGGGGGTGGTTTGCAAACCTGTCGACGACGAGAACAATCTCGCCCCCACCTCGTAATACACTACACTTATTGCATCGCCGGCGGCAAGCACCGTTGCGCCGGGGCGCGGGCTGGGAGGCAATGGTGAGAATTGTGCCATCTCCGGAGGGGAGGGCAGCGCGCTTTCGCTATCAACCTCATGCAGGATGAAACTGCCATTGCGGCTGTCGCGAATAATGCGGTGACCTGCAGGTCCCGACTGGGGCAGTGCCGCACAGCCGCCTAGCAACATGAGACTGGCGACCATGGTCAGCGGGGCGAGTTTGATCGGAGACATCATGCTAATCCGGC
The DNA here is from genome assembly GCF_013149295.1 of Novosphingobium sp. SG751A. Classification (GTDB taxonomy): domain Bacteria; phylum Pseudomonadota; class Alphaproteobacteria; order Sphingomonadales; family Sphingomonadaceae; genus Novosphingobium. The sequence goes on along the minus strand of NZ_JABGCB010000023.1, from coordinate 66,751 downwards.
CTCCTTTGCCGGGTTCTGCGCAATTATCACTTGGCTGCACGTGCGTTGAAAAGGGGGCAGGGCGCTCATCGTTCATAATGTATTGTAAATATTGATGGCGAGATCGAGGTCGGAGAATTCACGGCTGTGGCCGTTCTTCAGCACCAGCGCCGAACTGCAGAACTCACGAATGATCCCTGTGTCATGACTGACCAGAATCATGGCTGAGTCGCGCCTGTCGTGAAAGAGCGCATCGTGACATTTCTGATGGAAGCGCGCGTCGCCAACGGAAATCACCTCGTCGATCAGATAGCAATCGAAATCGATGGCCAACGTCAGAGCAAAGGCGAGTCGCGCCCGCATGCCGGAGGAATAATATTTCACAGGAAGCAGCAGATTTTTGCCGAGCTCCGCAAAATCGTCCACCCACTCGATGATTTCATTGATGGGTTGCCGGTAAATCCGCGCGATGAAACGGATATTATCCAGGCCCGTCATCGACGCCTCGAAACCACCGCCGAATGCCAGTGGCCAAGACATCGACATTCCGCGTGAAATCAGTCCCTTGGTCGGTCGCTCAACCCCACCGATGATCTTCACCAAGGTCGACTTGCCCGCGCCATTGCGTCCCAAGACAGCCAACTTTTGTCCAGGTCGGACGGTAAAGTCGATGTCGGTGAGCACGGTTTTTGGCCCGGTCTGGGTCTCATACACCTTATAGATGTGGGAGACGGTAATGGCGCCTGCATCCCGCCGCCTGATCAAGTTGTGACGCGAAGAGGCGCTTTCGTCAGCTACCGCAAGCGGAGGCGAAATCGGCGTGAGCTTATTCATCGGCATCGAACAGCAATTCGGAAAGCGAGCGGAAGATCCAAAGCAAGGCAAGCGTGAGCAAAGCCACCATGAGGATATTGCGGCCTCGACGCGGATATAATGGTTCATCCGGACGGTTAGGTTTGGAAATCCATTCAAGATATAGGCGGTTGCGGTCGGCAGTTGTGCGTGTGTTGGCCAGGGCAAGGCTGGCGCCCAACAACCGCTTTTCAGCGACGGCACGGGCAACATCGAGTTCTTCATTGGCCTGAATACGGTCGGCCAGCGAGCCATGGCCCCCGGTCATCGCGGCACTCTGCCGGGCCAGCTCGCGCTGGATCGCGGCGCGGCGCGATTGCATTTGGGTGAGCCCGGGATTGCCGGGGGTGCTGCGTTGCGTCTCGGCAATCTGTACGTCGATTTCGGCAAGGTCGGCCGCGATGCTCGAGGTCAGGCTCACGGCCGCCCCCGACTGGAGCTTAGGATCAATCACATGTCCGCTGTTGCGGGCTTGGGTAAGCTGAACAAGCACTCGGACGAGATCGGCGCGCGCAGCAGCAACTTCTTTTTCCGCAGTGACGGTCATTCCGCTCCGGGCACGGTCGTTCAAGGCGTTGATCTTGTCCTCGCAGGCGCGTCGCATTCGTTCCGCCAGCTCTCGGGCATCATCCGGTTTGAAAGCCTGCACTTCTACGTAGCTGATATTGGCCTTTTCGTCGTATTCGGCGTCCAGATAGCTTTGAAAGTGGCGGAAGAGGTGTTCTGCACCGTTTCCAGCAAATATCGAGGGGTAGGCCGAAAACATATCGACACCAGGCGCGGCAAAAATGCGTGTTACAAGGCCGTCGCTGTTGATCTGGGAGAGCAGATCGCGGGAGGACAGATAGGTTATAATGGCTTGGCTATTGTCCGAACTTTCTCCATTGGCCGAGAAATTCATGAAGCTGAAGCGGTCGCGCGCCGGTGTGGCCGAACGCACCACATAGCTGAATTCCGAAGCGTAGCGGGGCGCTGCGATCAGAAAATTATAAATAGCAGTGACGCTGACGATCACCAGAAAAACGGTAAGCAGGATGCGGTCGCGCTTCTGACGCGAAGTGAGCGCGATGCTCACCGGATCGTCATAAGATTCGACCTGAACCAGCTTGCCAGTTTTTGCCGCGGTGTCTGAAGAGGGGGATCCACGCAACATATTATTCAAGCTCGATATGGCGTTGTGCCTTGAGCACAAGCAGCCAGCCAACCGCATTCACGGCAATTGTCCAGATGGCAAGATACGGCCAATTCCATGTCGTAGGCACTTCGGCCCCGAAATAGCCGGCCCGGAACATTTCGCTGGCATTGACGAGAGGCGACCACATGACGATCTGTCGCGCCGATGGCGGCAGCCAATAGACCATGTAAAAGGCCCCGGTCAGCGGCAGGATGAGATACATAATAGGTTGAATGACCCGTTCGAAAGCGTCGGAGAAATGGGCCAGCGCCGACAGGATCATCGCCACGCCGAAAGAAAAGAGACACAGTAGCGACCAGCCACTCAGCAGCAGAAGATAATCGTCGACCGGCTCGATCACATCCAGAAGTCGCAAGGGCAGATAGGCCACAAAAAAAGCGATGAGGGTGCCTACCGATTCAAGCAGGCCTCGTGCGACAAGGATGTCGGCCGGACGCACCTGACGGTGAAACAGCAGGCCCGATCCATGACGGAATGCGTGGAGGAAGCGCGAATTCATGTGCCGCCAGACCGTTATGAACGTGTAACCGGTGAGCACGAGGGGGATCACTCGTACTCCGTGGTTTCTTTCGCCATAAACGGTCGACCAGGAGATCATCACCCCCAGCGTCAGCAGCAAAGGTTCCAGCACCTGCCACAGGAAACCGATGTTGCGGTGGCCGAAACGAGCCATCAACTCGCGAATCAACAACGCATTGATGGTTCGTGCCTTGCGCTCAAACCGATCCTGCAAAAATGTTGTGCCTGCGCTCATGCCCACACCCTTACGACATATTCAGGTGTTCACGACCGCCGGACAGCAGAAGGTAAATGCTGAGGAAGGCCCAGAACGACAGAAGTGCGACCGTAAACATATAACGCAACCGGCGAGGTTCCACCGGTGTGTCGGGCAAATTGGGATCGGTGATCTGCTCGATGAAGATTTGCTGGCGATTGGCTTCGTCGATCGCGGTATCAAGCTGCTTGATCGCTGCTTCATAGAGCTTTTCGGTCAATTCGCGCTCGACAAGCTGCTGCTCATAGCCGCTGACCTTGCCCGACAGGGCATCCCCATTGCCGGTCAGCTTGGCCGACTGCGCGGCAATCTCGCGGTTGAGTGCCCCAAGCCGTCGGCGCAAAGCCGGGATCGCGGGATTACCTGGCGCCCGCGCGACCATGCCTGCAAGTTCGGCGTCGATCCGGGTCCGTTCAGCCTCAAGCATCGATTTCTGGCGAACGTCGGCCTCTGCCGTGGCTTCGGGCAACACTAGTCCGGCGCTGTCACGATAGCGGGTAAGCGCGACATTGGCCTGCGAGAGTTGCAGGGCCGCCGAGGCAGCTTCGCGTCTGGCCGCAGCCAATCGGTCAGCGCGCGCGCGATTGTTCATCGCATTGACCTTGGCTTCGCTCAGTTGCACGATCTTCATCGCCACCGCGTGGGCATCCGACGCACGATATGCGGTGACGCGCACCGTCGTAATACCCGTTTCGAGGTTTTTTTCCACCTTCACACGTGATTTATAATGGCGGTACAGCATTTCGTCATTGTCGTTGTTGAACGGACCCGCGCCATAGCGGCTGATGAAATCGGCACCGGCGGGGCTCCATACCTTACGGAGGTCGATTGTAGCCGATATGGCATGCATCGCATCGCGCGAAATAATATAATCCTGCACCGCATAGGCATCGTCATTGGCCCGATTGATGCCAATATCCTGCAGATAGGCAGCAGCGCCTTCCGCCGACGACTTCTGAGCCGAACGCACCACGAACTGGGTTTCAGATACATAGCAATCCGACGCCACCAGCCCGAAATAGATCGAGGCCAGCAGGGTGGGGAAAATAAACACCGCAACGAACACCGTCAGTGCGTAATGCCGCGACATCCATTGGAACAGGCCACCGCGCCGCGGAAGCGCCATGCGCGACACTCCTGAAATAGTAGGGCTGCCCAGATCGCTCATCTGCCAAAGCCAGTAAATGCAGGTGTATTGGTGCGCGCAGAGGGCGTTGTTTCGTCGCCGTTCAAGCTCGAGCGGATTCGCTCGACAGCGTTTGTGGTCGAGCAACCGGGCACCAACTCGATAAGGTGTACGCGTCCACCCGCCTCGCGTACCTCTTTGGCGCCGACGACCCGGTCCTCGGTATAATCCGCTCCTTTAATAAGGTCGGTAGGCTTAAGCTTTGCAATCAGCTCTGCAGGCGTATCCTCGTCAAAAATGACAACCAGATCGACCGCCCCGATCGCCGCCAGCACTTCGGCGCGCGAACTTTCTGCCTGGACTGGGCGGGTTGGCCCCTTGAGTCGGCGGACCGACGCGTCGGAATTTAGCCCCACGACCAGATGATCGCACCTGGCGCGGGCTTCGCGCAACAATTGGATATGGCCGGCATGAACGATGTCGAAACAACCGTTCGTAAATCCCACGCGCAGCCCTTCTGCCTTCCAGAGCGCGATGCGCCGGGCTGCTTCGTCGCGGTTTGCGATAGGGTTGAAAGGTGTGATGTCGACATCGGCAACGGCATCGGCCAGTTCCGTCCGGGTAAGCGTGGCCGTACCCAGTTTGCGCACCACGGCGCCCGCGCCAGCGTTGGCGAGCATGGCCGCTTCGGCCATTTCGTAGCCTGATGCCAGGGCCGCGCAAAATATTGATAATGCAGTATCGCCCGCGCCGGACACATCGGCAACCTCGCTGGCTGTTGCCACAAAATGCCGCATCGCCTCGCCCTGCCGAAACAATGCCATTCCTTCCTCGGCCAGGGTCAAAAGGATCGCCGCGCCTGTTGCGGCCATGGCCTGTTCCGCTGCCCGCTGGTTCGAGGTAAAGTCTCGACTTTCGTGTGCGATAAAGGCCGCCAACTCGCTACGATTGGGCTTGATGACGCTGGCGCCAGCATAGACGGTAAGATCGCGACGCTTGGGATCAACCACTACCGGCACGCCCCGCGCGTTGCATGCGTCGATTATATGCCTCAGCACGCGATCACTCAGCAGACCTTTAGCATAGTCCGAAATCGCTACCGCGTTATAATTTTCTAAGGCTGCGTCGAAGCGTGCAAGGATCTCATCTTCGACAGCAGAGTCGAACCGGGCGGTATTCTCCTCGTCACAACGCAGCAACTGGTGTCCGCCGCTGATGTAACGGGTTTTGACAATCGTGGAGCGGCCCGGGGCGACAATGATCATTTCGGGGGCCACCCCCAGTTGCGCGGCCATTGTTCGGCACAGGCGTCCGGCCTCGTCATCGCCAACCACCGCGATCAACCCGGCGACGCAATCGAGCTCGCGGATATTTGCAAGAACATTACCCGCTCCGCCCAACATGCGAGACACGCGCTTGAGGTGAAGAACAGGCACGGGCGCTTCGGGTGAGATCCGCGAGACATCGCCGTAGCAAAAGTGATCGAGCATGATATCGCCGATGACCAGCAGGCGAGCGTCGTCGAAAGCGATCCGTTGGGAAGAGATCGGTGCGGGAACGGTCATTGTCTTAACTCCCCACGATCTTGCCGTGTGTGAGAGGGCTGGCTTGGTTGGCTGACTGCTTGGCATCATGCGCGCCAGTAAACCGGAGAAACTCAGAAAAAGCGAAAACAATGTGATAGAGGCTCGAGGCGGGGACGTGATCGCACTTTGGCGTGATGCCGTCGGCATCGAGATAGTCAATCCACCATCCCTGCCGCAGATCTGAGGCGGGCCCAGATGCAGGCGGGGTGAGGTAGCGGTCGAAAATCCGCTCAACATTTTGGTCAATGGCCGCATCGGGCACACTTCCCCGCCTCTCGCACATAGCCACTTGCGCTTTCAGATATTCGGTGTTGGGCCAAAGCCGCAGGCCGGGAAACATCAAACTGCCATCGGGCCGAACAGCATCGACAATCAGTCCCGTCGCGGCGTCGTGGCCATGGCTTTGTGCAAAGGCAAAAAGCTGGTCTGCCATTTCGAGCGCTGATGTGCCTGATCGCAGTGCGGCGTAGCGGTTCAGCAGCCAAACCCATTCATATTGATGACCAGGTTCGATTCTGATCGCGTTCCCGTCCGATGTGGTGCCAATTGCTTTCCAATCATCGTCGAACACTTCGGCCAGAGTTGAGGTTGTGGGATCGAACAGGCGTTCACTGGCCAGCGCAAACAGGCTGTCGGCAAGCTCCATAAAGGTATCGCGCCCGCTAAAATCGGCAAGCATGATGGCCGCCTCGAACAGATGCATATGCGGGTTCTGAGTGTGGCCGGTGGGCTCGCCAAGCCGCGAGACGAAGCCTTTGCCTGATGGACTGCGCATCACGGCGTTGAGCCGTGCAATGGACCGCTCCGCGATGACAAGACATTGGCTGTCGCCCGAAAGGCGGTACCACCACGACAGCGCGAACAGCCCGAAGGCGATGTCGTAGAGGTCGGGTGTGGCATCCAGAGCCTGGCCATCAGGCGAGAGGCGGCAGAGAAACTGGCCGTCAGGTGCCATCGCGTGTCGAATAAACGCAGTGGCGGCTGCAGGCGCGAGGCTGGCGGCGGTTTCATTGCCCAATAGCGCCGCCTGGCACAGCACATAGGTCTGGCGGGCCATAACCCTCACCCGGCGAAAGCCGGGTTCCATATTGCGGCCCTGCCAGTCAAAGCGCTCAATGAAGGGAATAGCCGAGTTATTGAAGTCCAGCATTGCCCCGTAATCGAGGCTGGCCAGCCAGTGCGAAATTTTCTGGTTGGATTGCAGGTCTTGCAGGCGGTGCGTCGTGATCAGCATGGATCTGTTTTCACCATAGGTTGGATCTGTGCGAGCGTAGGCATCAATTCGATCGCGAGCGCATTGTCAGAAGCGAAGGCGCAGACGGCTGCGCGCTCTGTCATGCCATGACCGGTCCCGACATGAACAAGCCGACCGATACCGGCGGCGGCGGCGGCCCGCATATCGCTTAGACTGTCCCCAACCATCACCGAGCGGGCAAGATCTACCGCGAAACGATGCCGGGCATCAAGAAACATCCCAGGTTCCGGTTTGCGAGAGCTGTGCGGGATACCGAATGGACCGGTCGCTTGGGGATGATAGGGGCTGGCATAGACCAGATCGGCGGCGGAAGTCCCCAGAAGCTGCTGCAGGCGATTTTCGACCCCGCGATATTGTTCAGGGGTGCAAAGGCCACGGGCAATACCGGACTGGTTGGTCACGATGATGATTGCAAATCCGGCCAGGCGGAACTGGCGCAAGGCTTCCTCCGTCCCTTCGATGATTCGGATCTGCTCTGGATCGGCCAAGTAAGGCACGTTTTCAATCAGGGTTCCATCACGATCAAGGAACAGCGCCGGCTGGCCGGCATGCGGCACATGGTTCACGTGCAGCCATTCATCAGGATGCATTTGAGCGCTCATCCGCCTTACTTACCGATCGCCATCGCCACCGCTTCGACAATCTCGTCCGGATCGAGCGCCGACATGCAGGGACTGATAGAGTTGGCCGAAACAAGAGTCGCCTTGCTAAGGCTGCGCCATGAGGCACCATCTTCGGCGGCGGCCCGCAATTCGGTCAATGCGCAAGGCGAATCTTCATTGCGCCAGCAGGGCACGCAGGCAAACTGATCGGGCTTTGCCAGAACCACCGGTTGACGATGGTGCCTTGTCAGCGGCTTCCCATCGGTCGGCCCGAAAAGGCCGATAACCGGGTAATCATGGGCAGCGGCGGCATGCAGAAAGGCACTGTCTACCGTCACCATGGCGTTTACCCGTCCGGCAAGCGCGAGCGAGCGTTCGAGCGACAGGCCGGCTGTGGAGGCAATTCCGGGCCCTGAGGGCAGCCCGGCGTCGACGTGATGAAAGATCAGCACGTCGAATTTTTCCGCCAGTTGGCTGATGACTTGATGGATTTTGGGGTAATCTTTGTAGCTGTCGCGCGAATAGGGGGCCACGCCCACCACAGGCCTATCGCCGATAGCTTTCTCTGCAAGGAACTCGGAGCAAAACGCGGCATCGTCGGCTTGTTCAAGGCGATTGATCCGCCACCCTTGCCGCTGGAGCATGTGACGCGAGATGCCCATTGCTTTCGCAAACACTTCAACGCGACCGCGCCGGATGAAGGGCCGTGCCCCACTTTCATAGCGACTGGCGGGACAATTGCCCAGGTTCACGAAATGGCGATAGCTGGCGATGTCGATGGCGGGGCCGTTGATATCGAGCAGGCGGATATGGGGATTGCCCTTAAAGACCGCGTGAAACTTTCGCGGGATCGCAAAGTCGACTGGCGCTTTCTGTTTGGCGGCCAACGCCTCCAGACCTGGTGTCATCATGAGCAGATCACCAATGCCGCCCATGGCGCGCGTAACAAGTGTTGTCCCGCGCTTATTCATTTTCAGGGAGTAGGGCGAACGCAAAGTATTGCGTGATGCATTGGCAGCATAACACAACCCCAGGATGAGGCGCCACATCTGCCACGATAAAAACGAACTTACCATTCTTGGGATTGCACCCTGGATTCGCGCGTTTTTAAGCAATCGCCGAGAAGCCAGACGGATAAGACGCGCACGCAGCGTAAGAGGCTCTCGGGCATCGCGGCCCAGCCCGACATAGGGCGCCAGCCGCGGGCCCAGCCTCATGGCTTTGAGGGAGCGCGAATTGGCCGCAAGCCATTGACCGAGCGCGATGAAGGAAATCTCGCAGCTATCAAATGTACCAAGTCGTAATTGGGCCTGGGCATAAAGTTCGGCTAGATCGAGAATATGATCGATCGAATCGAGCGCATAGGGGCGGGCCACCCACTTGCCGACCACATCGAGCACGCGCTGACTTTCACCTTGAAACAGCAATACTTTTCCGTGCAGGACGAGCGCGGCCGAAGCCTCGGAAGGGTATACCTTGGCGCAATGTTCGGTGAATTCGCCAATGATCCGTTCAAAGCGGTCAATGATGCGTGCCTCGCCGGTGCGAAACTGCGATTTGGTGGCCTCAAATATTTCTTCCAGCCCTTGAGTGATTACCGTGCAATCACGTGGACGCATCATGGGCTGGCCGGATTGCGTCTGTCCCAGATTCCCTAAAGAGGCAACAAGCGTCTCAATTTTTCTAAAATTCTCGAATTTTTCTTTGTCGAGAAATTCTGCAAAAAAATCATGAAGTAGCACAGATGAGTCCGTTTCAGCCTCCCCGGATTTACCAGCATATTTATTGCAGAATTGAGACATGAGCCGAACCTAAAAAATTTTCTCTAATACGACAGCGGGTAATGCACTGTTACGCGGCGCCAGAACGCGACGCCGAAGCAATGGTATCACTGATGGCGATGGAATTGCCGATGTATTTGCGAGGCATAGCCACAGTCGGTCGCAGCGCTTCCAGCCACGTGTCAATCTTGACAAGATGCTCTTCCCAAGTCGGCGCACGAAAGCTGTGCATGGCCTTGAGCTGGCGCCGGCGTTCCGGGCAATCCTTCATGAAATCCGTGACCATGTTCGCCCAGCCGCGAGCGTCGAGCGGGTCGATCAAAGTCGGGATTCCCTGTCCAATTTCGCGAAAGGTGGGGATGTCGCTGGCAATAACCGGCGTGCCCAGTTCAAGGGCTTCTACAAGAGGCAAGCCGAAGCCTTCTGCGAAAGACGGAAACAGCAGTGCGCGGGCACCGGCTACCCAATCTCCCAATTCAACATCCGGGCAGCGCGGCACAACAGCCACGCGCGACCTGATGACGTCGCACTGCTCGAGCATGTTCTGCACATGCCAGGATTGCGCGCCCTTTTGGCCAATGATCTTGAGATGCGGCGCAGCAGCCCCCATGCGCTCGACCAGTTGCCGCCATATCTGGAGCAGCATGAAGTGGTTTTTACGCCCCTCCATAGTACTGACAAACACAAAGTAGTTTTCGGGCCGAGATATATTGGAGGCACCCTTGATCAGTTTCGCGCCCGCTAGCCAGTTGCCCATTACCGACGGCAGTCGATGCCCGCCTTCCTTCGCATAGGTTTGAATTTCGTGTGCGGTGCTGTCTGAATTGGCGATGATGCCCATTGCATGACCCAAGGCATTCTTGAGTCGGCGGGCGTGCCGCTTGCTGGCATAAGGGGTGCAATATTCAGCGTGGCTTATAGGGATAAGATCATGGATCATGTAAATCGGGTTCAGCTCGCAATCGCGAACCCAATCCGCAAGGTCTGCGCGATCCAGATCCGTATGGGCGAGGTTGAGGTAAAACGCTCCGTTGCACTTGGTTCGCCGCGCGCCAGGCGGGATCGCTCGGAGCGCGAGCCAGAGTGCTTTCCGGCGATAATCCTTTCCAGGATTAAGCAATAAATTAAATAATTCTTGTGAATGCCGCGCAGAGAAAATGCGACGCACACCCATAAATTGAACTACTGCTCGGGCTTCATGGCGATAGCGAAGAAGATAAGCGTAACAAACCCTGTCGATACCTGTGGCAGGAAGGCCACTCCAGCGATGTGCGACAAGTCGGGTCACGTCCAGTGCAATGCGGAAAGATACATAAGAATCCGACACTGCTTCACCTTCCGTCGAAACTGATTCTGAAAAAAAATTCGTTTGCAGCATCGAAATCGCCCAACGACATTGCAGCTCGCACCCTTCTTTTTGAGCACATTCAACGCATATGAAACACCCATAAGGTAACTTATGCTACCGCACAATAGCCCGCTGCTTTCAATCGCATTTCTGAAAATACAATCGTTACAGCGCGTAAACCCTGTGTCTTTTGTTAGACAAATGGGGTTACTTTGGTACGCGAACCATCCAGGTTATTCCGGAACTTCCATGTCTGAGAGGCCGGAGCCGGGATGAGCCAAATGAGGGAAAATCTGCGCCATTCCCCCTTGACCTTCCCATGATGGCAAGCCCCATCTTCACGCCAGAACCTGTTTTTCAGCGTGAGCTATCCGTCATGAACCAGCCTTCGAGCCAACCCGCTGCCGATACCACACGGCGCCATATTGCCATTGAGGGCATGAATTGCGCCTCCTGCGTGGGGCGGGTGGAAAGGGCGCTGGGCAAGGTTGCCGGGGTGCGTTCGGTCAGCGTCAATCTGGCGACGGCGGGGGCTGATATTGTGGCCGATGCCGGAGTGGGCCATGGCCTCATCGCCCGTGCGGTCGAGGAGGCGGGCTATCACATTCCCTCCGTCTCGCTGGAACTGGCCATTGAGGGCATGAGCTGCGCCTCCTGCGTGGGCCGGGTCGAGCGAGCGCTGCTGGCGGTGCCGGGGGTTGCGGCGGCGGCGGTCAATCTGGCCAACGGGCGGGCGCATGTGCGCGCCAGCGCCCCGGTCGAGGATCTGATCGCGGCGGTGGCCGGGGCGGGCTATCAGGCGCGCGAATATCGCGGCGCGGCCGCGCGCGACGAGGCGCAGGACCGCCGCGAGGCCGAGGCGCAGGAATTAAAACGCGATTTCCTGCTGGCTCTGGTGCTGGCCCTGCCGGTGTTCGTGCTGGAAATGGGGTCGCATCTGATCCCGGGCGTGCATGATCTGATCCACCGCACCATCGGTATGCAGAACAATTGGTATCTCCAATGCGCGCTGACCACGCTGGTACTGGTTTTTCCGGGGCGGCGTTTCTATCGCCATGGCATTCCGGCGCTGCTGCGGATGGCGCCTGATATGCATTCGCTGGTCGCGGTGGGCACGCTGGCGGCTTATGCCTTTTCGCTGGTGGCCACTTTCGCGCCCGCGCTGCTGCCGCCGGGCACGGTCAATGTCTATTACGAGGCCGCCTCGGTCATTGTTGCGCTGATCCTGCTGGGCCGGATGCTGGAGGCGCGGGCCAAGGGGCGTACGTCCGAGGCCATCCAAAGGCTGGTGCGGCTTCAGCCCCGAACCGTGCGGGTGCGCGGCGGCGGAGAAGTCGCCATCGATGATGTCATCGCGGGCGACATCATCGAGATCCGCCCTGGTGAGCGCATCCCCGTCGATGGCGAGGTGATCGAGGGCGAGAGTTTCGTTGACGAGGCAATGATCACCGGCGAACCGATCCCTGTCGCCAAGACCATCGGCAGCTTGCTTGTGGGCGGCACGGTCAACCAGCAGGGCGCGCTGGCTTTTCGCGCGACGGCGGTGGGGGGCGATACGGTGCTTGCCCAGATCATCGCCATGGTCGAGGCGGCGCAGGGGTCCAAACTGCCAATTCAGGCGGTGGTGGACCGGATCACCCTGTGGTTCGTTCCGGCGGTGATGGCGGCGGCCGCGCTGACCTTTGCGGGCTGGCTGGCGTTTGGGCCGTCCCATGCTCTGGGTCTGGCGCTGGTCAATGCGGTGGCGGTGCTGATCATCGCCTGCCCCTGCGCGATGGGGTTGGCCACGCCCACGGCGATCATGGTCGGCACCGGGCGCGCGGCGGAAATGGGCGTCCTGTTTCGCCGGGGCGAGGCGCTGCAAATGCTGCGCGAGGCCAAGGTGATCGCGCTGGACAAGACCGGCACGCTGACGCTGGGGCATCCGGTGCTGACCGATCTGCATCTGGCTGAAGGGTTCGAGAGGGGCGCGGTGCTTGGCGCCATTGCGGCGGTTGAGGAACGTTCCGAACACCCCATCGCCCGCGCGATTGTTGCTGCGGCGCAGGACGAAGGGCTGAACTCGGGCGCGGCGGGCGATTTTACCGCCATCCCTGGTATGGGCGCGCGCGGGGTGGTCGATGGTCATGATGTGGCCGTTGGCGCGGATCGCTATATGGAAAGTCTGGGGCTGAACACCGCGCCCTTTGCCGAAACGGCGGCGCGGCTGGGCGCGGAGGGCAAGACCCCGCTCTACGCCGCCATCGACGGCACGCTGGCGGCGGTGATCGCGGTGTCCGATCCGGTCAAGCCGGGGACGCCCGAGGCGATTGCGGGTTTTCATGCGCTGGGGTTGAAAGTGGCGATGATTACCGGCGACCATCAGGCCACCGCCGATGCCATCGCTGCTCGTCTGGGCATTGAGGAGGTGGTGGCGCAGGTCATGCCCGAGGGCAAAGTGGAGGCGGTGCGCCGGTTGCAGGGGCAATATGGCCGCCTTGCCTATGTGGGCGACGGGATCAACGATGCGCCCGCGCTGGCGCAGGCCGATGTGGGCGTGGCGGTGGGCACGGGCACCGATATCGCCATCGAGGCGGCCGATGTTGTGCTGATGTCGGGCCATCTGGGCGCGGTGGGCGATGGCATCGCGCTGTCCCGCGCGACGATGGGGGTGATCGGGCAGAACCTGTTCTGGGCCTTTGCCTATAATGTCGCGCTGATCCCGGTGGCGGCAGGCGTGCTTTATCCCGTGCTGCTCTCGCCGGTGTTTGCGGCGGGCGCGATGGCGATGTCCTCGGTCTTTGTGCTGGGCAATTCGCTGCGCTTGCGGCAATTTCGCGCGAAGGGAGGCGCACGATGAATATTGGCGAGGCGGCAAAGGCATCGGGCGTTTCGGCCAAGATGATCCGTTACTATGAGGCGACCGGACTGATCCCCAAGGCCGAGCGGCGCACATCGGGATACCGCGATTACTCGCCCGCCGATGTCCACAACCTGCGCTTTATCCGCCGCGCGCGCGACATGGGCTTTGCCGTGGCGGAGATCCACGAATTGCTGGGCCTGTGGCGGGACCGTTCGCGCCACAGCGCGGACGTCAAACGCATCGCGGCGGCCCATGTCGAGGAATTGAGCGTGCGCATCGCCGCGATGGAGGAAATGCGCAGCACGCTTCAGACCCTGATCGGGTGCTGCGCGGGGGATGATCGGCCCGATTGCCCGATTCTGGCCGATCTGGAGGAGCCGGGGGTTGCGGTTCGCCCCGATGCTCAGGCCCGGCTGCGCGAGAGGGCGATTGCCAACCGGCGCGGATAGGGCGATTTCCTTTTCCCCTTGCTACCGCTACCATAGTTTAATAGAACTATGGTTCTAAAATAGACCGAGGGGATGACATGGTTACGCGACGTTCTGCATTGGAAAGCCTTGCCGCCGGCCCGCTTGGGGTCGCCATGGGGGCCGCGCTGCCCGCCGTTCCCGTGCTGGCCGCCCCGTCGATGACCAAACTGCGCCCCGCCACCCGCGCCACCGGCCCCGAGGGCGAACGCCGCGCCGATCTGGGCAATGGCTGGTATCGCAATCCGATCATGCCGGGCGATTATGCCGATCCCGCGATCCTCAAGGACGGCGAGGATTATTACATGACCCATTCCAGCTTTGACGCGGCCCCCGGCCTCATCATCTGGCATTCGCGCGATCTGGTGAACTGGCGCCCGGTCGGTCCCGCGCTGGAAAAGCCGCTGGGCACGGTCTTTGCCGTGGACATCGCCAAGCATAATGGCCGCTACTATATCTACATCCCCTTCATGAAGGCCCCGTGGGCCAAGGATCTGCACAGTTTCGCCAATATCTATGTCATTCATGCCGACAGCATGGCCGGGCCGTGGAGCGATCCGGTTGATCTGAAAATCTATGGCCTGATCGATCCGGGCCATGTGGTGGGCGAGGATGGCAAGCGTTACCTTTACCTTTCGGGGGTGAACCGGGTGGCGCTGGCTGACGATGGCCTGTCCACCATCGGCCCGGTCGAGCCGGCCTATGATGGCTGGCATTACCCCGATGAATGGGTGACCGAGGGCTATTCGCTGGAGGGGCCGAAATTGTTTCGGCGGGGCGAATGGTTCTATCTGGTCTCGGCGGTGGGCGGCACGGCGGGCCCGGCCACCAGCCATATGGTCATCATCGCCCGCTCGAAATCGGCCAAGGGGCCTTGGGTCAATTGCCCGCATAACCCCATTGTCCGCACGCATAGCGACAAGGAGGCATGGTGGTCGCGCGGTCATGCCACGATGATAGAGGGGCCAAAAGGCGCATGGTACATGGTCTATCACGGCTATGAGAAGGACTACCGCTCGCTGGGCCGTCAGACCTTGCTGGAGCCTTTGGCATGGGACGCCGATGGCTGGCCGCGCGCGTTGGGAGGCGATCTGTCGCTGGCCATGCCGATGCCGACGGGCCGGGCGGGCGCGCATGGCGGTTTTACCCGCAGCGATGATTTCACGCGGCCTGCCTTTGGCACGCGCTGGAGCTTTTACGGCGCCGCGCCGGGGGAGCAGCGCCGGGCGAAAGTGGGCGCCAATAGTTCAGGGCAGGGCGTGTTGACGCTGGAGGCCAAGGGCACCGGCCCGGCCGATTGCTCGCCGCTGACCCAGACGGTGGGCGACCATGCCTATGAGATCAGCGTGATCGTGGATGTGGCACCCGGCGCGCAGGGCGGCCTGCTGCTGTTCTATGATGACCGGCTGTTTCTGGGCATGGGCATTGATGGGCAAAGTATGATCTCGTGGCGCGGCGGGCGCGCCAGCTATTGGCAGGAACCGGCGCCCAAGGTGAGCAAGCTGCATCTCAAAATCGTCAATGATCGCCAGATCGTCACGTTCTATTACAGCGTGGATGGCAAGAACTGGACCCGCCACGGCGTCCGCAGCGAAGTGTCGGGCTATCAGGCCAATACGGTTGATGATCTTTCATCGCTGCGCCCGGCGCTCTATGCCAGCGGCAAGGGGGCGGTGCGGTTTACGGATTATCGCTTCCGCGCCATGGGCTAGGAGGGCAACTCCGCCCTAGGCCCTCTAATTCCTCCGCAGGCAAGGATCTGGTGCAGCGCCAGCCAGCGACCGCTGGCGCTTTGCCCTCTAATCCCCATAGACGCAAAAGAAGCGTGATGCGGGAGAAGAGAATGAAACGGAGCCTGTTTGGCGCGATGGTCAGCGTGTTGGCCATTACCGCGGCCAATGCTCTTGCTCAAACGGGCGAGGACTGGATCGCGCGCCTGCCGCAGGGGCCGGGCCGCGCCGAATTTGCCGCCAATTGCAGCAAATGCCACGCCATCGGCACCGTGACCGCCAAGCCGAAATCGGCTGCTGATTGGGACGAAACGCTGGCCAAGATGAAGAAGCAGGGGCTGATCATCACCCCTGCGGACGAGACGGCGGTGCGCTCCTATCTGCTGGCCCATTATCAGGCCAAGGAGGGCGGCATGGGCGCCCCTATGCCCGTGGCGACTGGCGAGGCCAAAGTGCTTTATCCCCGGCCCACCGGGGCCAACCAATGGCCTGCCTATGGCGGCGGCGGGGACAATGGCAATTTCTCGGCTCTTGCCCAGATCAACACGAAGAATGTGGGCAAGCTGCAACCGGCATGGACCTTCCGCTATGGCACCGGCCCCAGCAAGGCGGGCGATCAGGGGCTGGATTCGCGGTTCGAGGTGACGCCGCTGCTGATCGGCGGGGTGATGTATATTTCGACGCCCGCCACGCCCTTGAAGCCCGACCTCAAGGCCAGCATCACCGCCATCCGCCCCGAAACCGGCGAGGTGATCTGGAAATATGAAAGCCCCAAGGGCATCCACGGGCGCGGCATCGCCTATTGGCCCGGCGACGCCAAGACCGCCCCGCGCCTGATCTTCGGCACCGATGAGGGCTATCTGATGGCGGTGGACGTCACCACCGGTCAGAGCGCGAAGGGCTTTGGCCGGAGCGGGGTGATCGACGCCTATATTGGTGTCGCCTCGGAAATCGTGGGCGAATCGCGCCGGTCCACCTTCACCATTCCCAATCCCGTCACGATCTGGCGCGACCTCATCATCACCGGCGCGCGTCCGGGCGAGGGCGGCCCGCCCCAGCCGCGCGGCGACATCCGCGCCTTTGACGCGCGCACCGGGCGTCAGGTCTGGGCGTTCCATGTCATCCCCGAACCGGGCGAGGCCAATCACGAGACTTGGGTTGGGGATGAATGGCGCGACACATCGGGGGCCAATGTATGGTCCACCATGGCGATCGACGAGGAGCGCGGCATTCTTTACGCGCCCACAGGCGATGCCAATTCGGGCGCGAAGGGGCCTCAGCTTTATTCCGACACGCTGCTGGCGCTGGACGCGGCCACGGGCAAGCTGCTGTGGCATCACCAATTGACCCATCACGACATCTGGGACTGGGATTCGCCCACGCCGCCGCTGCTGGCCGATGTGATGCAGGGGGGCAAGAAGGTGCCCGCCGTGATGCTGACGGGCAAGCATGGGCTGTTCTACATGTTCGACCGGGTGACGGGCGAGCCGCTCAACGGCTTTACCGAAAAACCTACGCCCCGCGCGGATGAGCCGACCGATGAAGTCTGGCCGACCCAGCCTTTCCCCGATGCGCCCGGCCCGATTGCGCGGATCACGATGAAGCGTGAGGAGATCCCCGACCTGCTCCCCGGCATGAAGGCCGCCTGCACCGATTTCTGGGACAAGAACGGCATCGTGGTGGGCGACCTCTATGCCCCGCGCCAGAGCAGCGCGCATGCCACGCTGACCTATCCCAGCCCGGTGGGCGGGCCGAATTGGGGCGGGGGCAGCTATTCGGCGCCGCTGGGCTATTATTTCGTCAATGTGCAGAACCGTCCCGTTTATCGCCCCAAGGTTGCGGCCGGGGCCGGTGTGGCGATGATGAACCGCAATGTGCCCGCCGGCCCTCCCCCGCCACGCCCCACCGGCCCGCGCCCGCCTCAGGGTTTCACCTATACGGCCAATGGCGTGAACCTGACCTGCGGCGCAACGCCTTGGGGTGAATTGGTGGCGGTTGATGTGGCCAAACGCAGCATCGCATGGCGCGTGCCTTTGGGCATCACCGAGGCGCTGGGCAAGGCGGGGCTGAACACGGGCGCGCCCAACATTGGCGGCAATATCGTCACGGCGGGCGGGGTGGTCTTTATCGGCGCCACCAATGACCACCGTTTCCGCGCCTTCGACGCCAAAACCGGCAAGCTGCTGTGGCAGACTGTGCTGGAGGCCTCGGCCCATTCGACGCCGATCACCTATATGGGCGCGGATGGAAAGCAATATGTCGTGGTGGCCGCGGGAGGCGGCACAGCGGTGGGCGGGCCGGAAATGTCCGACACGCTGGTGGCGTATCGGTTGCCGTAAGGGGGCCAAGAAGGGAAGAATCGATGATGCGTAAGATGTTGTTGCTGGCGGGTTTGCTTCCCGCCGTGGCGCTGGCCCAAACGCCGATGCCCGCGCCTGCCCCGCCGCCGATGATGCCGCCCTCCTCGACGGTCAACGATCCTTGGCCGGGGATGAAGAAGCTGCTGATCATCGCGGACGTTCAGACCGGGTGGCATCACGATTCGATCAACCACGCGATGGGCGTGATCGAGCAGATGGGGCGCGAGCATGGCGAATGGGCCACCGTGATCCGCACCGACAGCCAGCTCATCACCAAATCCCCGATTGTCGGGCAAGGCACGCGCTATGCGGGCAAATTCGTCAACGCCCGCAATCTCGATCAATTCGACGCGGTGTTCTATCTGGGCAGCGGGGCAGGAGCGCTGAGCGATCAGCAGAAGGCCGATCTGCTGTCTTTCGTGAAGCAGGACGGCAAGGGCTTTATCGCAGGCCATGCCGCCACGGTCGCTTATTACGAATGGCCCGAATTCACCCAGATGATCGGCGCCTTCATGGAAAGCGAGTTTCGCGTCGATACGATGCAGATCATCAATGAGGACCCCGCCTTCCCCGGCGCGGGCGTTTTTCCCAAGAGCTTTGCCTATACCGATCAGTTCCCGGTGATGCGAATGCCCTTCACCAGCAAGGACGCGCATGTGATCCTGCGGCTGGACCCGGCCAAGATGACGCCGCAGCAGCGCAAGACGCGGAGCGACGATGATTTCCCGCTGGTCTGGGCCAAGTCCTATGGCAAGGGCCGCGTCTATAATCTGACCATCGGCCATCAGGAACAGGTTTGGGACGACCCCAAATTCCGCGAGATGGCGCATCAGGGCATCCGCTGGGCGCTGGGGCTGGTGGATGCGAAAGTGGACCCGCCTGCGCCGCCAGCGATTAAACCCAAAGGCAAATAATCTCCTCCTCTCACCCGCGCCCGGCTCCCCAAAGCCGGGCGTTTTGCTGTCCGCTGCCCGGTCCTTGCCTGTGCAGTCTCAGTCCAGAGATTGGGGCCTTCGCAGCTAGGGGCGGGGCGGACGGGCGGGCGTATGCCGGGATCATAATCCGGCAAAGCAACCGGACATCAACAAGGGGGACAGGATGAAGATCGGGCAATTAGGCCGCGTGGCCTTTGGCGTTTCATGCATCGCTCTGGCAACCGCCGGCGCGGCTCACGCTCAGGATATCAGCGGCAGGGGCGGCGCTGAATCCTCGGTCAAGCAGGATGCCGAAATCATCGTGACCGGCACCGCGATCAAGGGCGTGGCCCCGGTGGGGTCCGCCACGGTGACGATGGACCGCGCGAGCCTTGTGGCCGGCGGGGTGCGCGACACCGCGCAATTGATTGCCCAATTGCCGCAAGGTTCCAGCCTTGGCACCAGCCAGAATTCGACCGGCGGGCGGCAACAGGGCGTCAACCTGCGCGGCCTTGGCAACAATGCCACGCTTCTGCTGTTCGATGGCCATCGCTGGGCGCCGCAGGGGGTGATTTCGCAGATCCCCGATCCTTCGGTCATCCCCTTTGCCGCGATCGAGCGGGTGGAAGTCGTCACCGACGGCGCCTCGGCCATTTACGGGTCGGACGCGGTGGCGGGCGTGGTCAATTATGTGCTGCGCAAGGATTATGAAGGGCTGGAGATCACGGGCCGCTATAATCACACGCTCTATGACCAGCGCGCATTTGAAGGCGTGCTGGGCCACCGCTGGAGCGAGGGTGGCTTTATGCTGGGCTTCAGCTATACCGACCGCGACCCGGTGAAGCGCGCCGCGCGCGATTACCTGCGCAATGATCTGCGCAGCTTTGGCGGCAATAACAACAATCTGATCGGCACCACGGTTTTCCCCGGCACGCCGGGCGCGCTGATTATCGGCAGCACGGTCTATGGCCTGCCCGCCACCAATGGCGCGGTGCCCACCGCCGCGCAGGTCACGGCGCTGAAAGGCAATCCCACACTGGCCGATCCGGCCGACATGTATGATTACTTTTCCAGCCGCAAACAGATCAGCGTGCTGCTCAAGGCCCATCAGACCATCGGGGCCGGGGAATTGAGCGGCACGGTCAATTACAACCGCCGCGAAAATTCGGCGCGCGCGCAGGAAGCCCTGCCCAACATCTCGATCAACCTGACCCCCAGCAGCCCCTGGTACATTCCCGGCCTGACCACGGGCAATGAGACGCTGGTCTATAATCTTGGCCTCAATTACGCCAATTATGACCTTACCCAGCGCAACAAGGAAGAGACGTTCAACTCCACGCTGGAATATAAGACCCGCGTGTTCAAGAGCTTCGACTGGACGACCTATGCCTCCTATGGCTTCTCGTCCGGGTGCAACGTGTGTCAGCCGCAGGCCAACACCACCATCGCCGCCGTCATCGCCAACAATCCCAGCTATTATTCCAGCTTCAACCCCTATCAGGCGGGCCAGCAAAGCGGGGCCGACATGCTGATCGGCGGCTTCCTGCAAGAGGCCAAGTTCCGCACCGCCGATTTCGGCACCAAGATCAGCGGTGCGCTGTTCGATCTGCCCGCCGGCTCGGTCAAGGTGGCCGTGGGCGGGGAATATACCGAATATTGGTTCTGGCTCTTGGCGCAAAACAAGCTCAACCTGCAAAACGCGTGGCAGGTTTCGCGCAGCACCAAGAGCGGGCGCCATGTTTCCTCGGCCTATGGCGAGGCGTTCATTCCGGTGTTCGGTTCGGCCAACCGCATCCCCGGCTTTGACCGGCTGGATCTGAGCGCGGCGGTGCGTTGGGACAAATATTCCGATTTCGGCACCACGGCCAATCCCAAATTCGGCCTGACATGGCAGCCGACCGGCGGCGTCAAGCTGCGCGGCAGTTGGGGCACATCCTTCCGCGCGCCCACGCTGATCGAGAGCAATCCGGCCACGGTGGGCCAGACCAACCGCGTCTATATCGCCAATGGTGCCAATGATCCCGCCGTGCCCGTAACGCTGTCCAGCACGGGCCAGAGCGCGGTCTTGAACCGTACGGGCAATACGGCGGGCCTGCGGCCTGAATCGGCGACGGTCTGGTCATTGGGGCTGGATCTGACGCCTTCCTTCACGCCCAATCTGAAATTCGGCGTCACCTATTACAACGTCAATTACAAGAACCGCATCGAAAGCCTGCCCAACCAGACGGCCACCAATGCGCTGGTGCTCTCCAGCCCGGCCAACCGTGAATTGTTCAAGGATTACTTCATCGTCGCGCCCCAGCCCAGCACCTGCGTCAACGGCAATTATGCGACCTATAATCCGGCCTATCTGCCCTTCCTGAACGACAAGAACGCGGTGTTCACCCCCAGCACGATCAATGACTGCACACTGACCGGCATCGTCAATGGCGGCACACAGAACCTTGGCAATGTGAAGCAGAGCGGGCTGGACTTTACGCTCAACTATCGTCTGGAGACCAAGGCGGGCGTGTTTGCCTTTGACGGCAGCTTTACCAAGATCCTGAACCTCCAAAAGAGCCTGACGCCGACGGGGGCGCTGTTCAACGCGCTCGATACGTTTGGTTTTCAGGTGTCCTCGCGCGGGCGGGCATCGGTGTCCTGGCGCAAGGACGGGTTTAACGCCAATGTCGCAGCCACCTATGTCGGGGCCTATCTCAACAATGCCACGATCACCGTGGCGGGCGTGAAATTGCCCGATACGCCGATCCCGGCATGGACCACCTTTGACGGCAATCTGGGCTATGAATTTGGCGAAGGTCATCGCTGGCTGAGCGGCACGCGATTGGCGCTGGGGGTGCAGAACCTGACCGACAAGGCCCCGCCCATCGTGCTGTCGGGCACCAATGCGGTCGACACCAACAATCACAATGTCTGGGGCCGGATCTGGACCTTTGAAATCAGCCACAAGTTCTGAGTCCGGCAATAATCCACCCTTGGCCCCGGCAGCATGTCTGTCGGGGTCATTTTGTGTACCAATGTGAACATATATTGTCAGAAGATCCGGCCTGCGTTAGGCTCGGTCGTAGAGGATAGAGGCAAAAATGCCGGAAAATTGCGGGAGAAATGCCATGCGTTCATGGTCCACCGACACCCATGCCGAAGTGAACCATCTGGTTTACTGGCGCGAGGCGATCTGTGAGGCGATCTTTGAGCTGGACTTTACCAGCAAGGACGAGGGCGTGGCCGCCAGCATGCAGCAGCATGATCTTGGCCCGCTCAAACTCAGCACAATTTCCATCGGCAGCGCCCATAGCGTGGTGCGTTCGCAAGGGGCGGCGGCGCGTGAACGCCAGCCCCATCTCAACCTCAACTGGATACGCAGCGGTGCGTGGCAGGTCGATCATTATGGCCGCCGGGTCGATCTGGGGCCGGGCGACATGGTGCTGCTCGACAATCGCCAGCCCTACAGCGTGACGGCCGAGCATGGGTCCGAGCATATCGTCGCGCGCCTACCGATCGAATGGGTGCGCTGCTGGCTGCCCTCGCCAGAGGCGGCGGTGGCGCGGCCGGTGCGGGCGGGCGATCCGTGGCACGGCGTGCTGGAGGCGACCTTGACCGAGGCGATCCGCGATGAACGCGGCGATGAGGCATGGCGCAGGCTCTGCACGCAACAGATCGGCGGGGCGCTGGCGCTGATGCTGGGGGCCAATGAAAGCCGCCTGTCGAACCACACGCGCCAGCTTTATCGCCGCATCCGCACCGCGATCCAGAACCGCTTTTTTGAACATGAACTCGACGCCGCCTGTGTTGCGGCCGAGGTGGCGATCTCGCCGCGATATCTGCACAAGATTCTGGCGCAGGAGGGCACGACCTATGTGCAGGAACTCTTCGCCGTGCGCCTGCAACACGCCTGCGCCTTGCTGAAGGACCCGCGCTTTGCCGAATTGTCAGTGTCGGAAATCGGGTGGCGTTCGGGCTTTTGCGACCCCAGCCATTTTTCCCGCCGTTTCAAGGCCCATGTCGGCCAGACGCCCGGCCAATGGCGTCTCGGCCTCGAACAGCCTTTGCACTGACAGCCAAGCATTTGTTCGCCCCCAAACAGCGTCGAGGAGCCGCCTTGCTGATAGAGCGGAAAACAACAAGGCAAGCATAACGGGGGAGACTATGGCGCTTAAAGGTCGCGCATTCATCATCATGTGGCATGACATCGCGGCGCAGGGCGATGATGATTACCACCAGTGGCACACGCACCAGCATATGCCCGAGCGGTTGGACCACGCCGGGTTTCGCCGGTCGCGCCGGGGGGTGAACCGGGGGCTGGAGCGCCAGACCTATTTCACCCTGTATGAAGGCGCCGATCTGGCCGGTTTCGTGGCCGAGGATTATGCCCATAGCCTGAATTTCCCGACGCCGTGGACCCAGTCCATCGCGCCCCATTTCCGCAATTTCCTGCGCATGGCGTGCGAAGTGCTTGAAACCGGCGGGCGCGGGGTGGGCGGCGCGCTGGTTTCGCTGCGCCTGCGCCTGCCCGCCGGGATGGAAGAGGGCGAGGGGCATCGCGCGCTGGCCCCCGCGCTGGCCGTGATCGAGGCCATGCCGCAGGTGACCTCGGTGCATCTGGCCGCCGCCCGGCCCGATTATTCCGAAATCCGCACCTCCGAAACCGAATTGCGCCCGCCGATGAGCGAGCCGCTCTTCGATCTGGTGATCGTGGCCGAATGCATGGGATTGGCCGAGGCGAGCGCGGCGCAGGGCGCGATGGTCGCTGCCGTCGAGCAGGCCGGTTTTGCCGAGCCTTTGGCGCAGGCCTATGACGTGGCCTACACGCTGGAAAAGCGGGACGCGCAATGAAGGCGCAGGTGACGAAACCCACCCGCAAGCGCCATGCCATGCTGGCGCTGGTCGCGCTGGCCACCGCGCTCAATTATCTCGACCGCACGCTGATGGGCGTGGCCGCCCCCGCGATGAGCCGCGAGCTGGGCCTTGGGCCGGAAATGATGGGGCTGGTTTTTGCCGCCTTTTCGTGGAGCTATGCGCTGGCGCAGGTGCCGGGGGGCATTTTCCTTGATCGCTTTGGTACGCGGCTGACCTATGCGCTCTCGCTCTCTGTCTGGTCGGCCTGCACGGTGATGCAGGGCATGGTGCGCGGCGGATGGGCGCTGATCGCGGTACGGCTGGGGTTGGGCGCGGCCGAAGCACCGTGCTTTCCCGCCAACAGCCGCGTGTTGATCGCATGGTTTCCGCGCGCAGAGCGGGCGCGGGCCAATTCGATCTATTCGGTGGGCATGTATTTCGGCATCGCCTTTTGCAGCCCGGTGCTGTTCTGGATGGCCGGCCATTGGGGCTGGCGCGCCTTGTTCTGGATCGTGGGCGGGATCGGGATCGGTTATGGTCTGGTGTGGCACCGGCTCTATCGCGATCCGGCGGACCACGCGGGGGTCAACGAGGCCGAACTCGCCCTCATCCGCGCCGATGGCGGCGTGACGCAGGCCGAGGCCCCGCGCCCCTTCCGCTGGAGCGATGTCGCCTATCTCCTGCGTCAGCGCAGCATCATCGGCGCCTCGATCGGCCAATTCGCCACCAATTCCACGCTGGTCTTTTTCCTCACCTGGTTTCCCACCTATCTGGCCAGCGAGCGGCATATGGATTGGCTGAAAGCGGGTGTTTACGCGATGGTGCCGTTTATGGCGGCCTCGCTGGGCGTGCTGGCGGGGGGGCAGGCTTCGGACCGGCTGCTGCGTTCCGGCGTCTCGCTGGCGGCGGCACGCAAGGCTCCGGTGATTACCGGTCTCATGCTCTCCACCCTCATCATTCTGGCGATCTGGCTGGAAAGCGATGCCGCCGTCATCGCGGTGATGAGCATCGCCTTCTTCGGTCAGGGCATGTCCAATCTGGGCTGGACGCTGGTGTCGGAAATCGCACCCACGCGATTGGCGGGTCTCACGGGGGGATTGTTCAACCTTTGCACCAATCTGGCCGGGATCGTCACGCCGATCATCATCGGCATGACGGTGGGGCGGACGGGATCGTTCTTCATCGGCCTGATCTTTATCGGGGCGATGGCCTGCCTTGGCGCGGCCTCCTATGCCTTTGTGGTCAACCGGGTGGAGCGCCTGCCCAATCCGGCCTGAACCTCTTTCCATCGGGGCTGGACAGTTTTTGAATAGGGCGCGCGCGTGAATTTCCCCTAAGACCCGTGGCGGGATCATAAGCAGGGAGAAACCCATGCGCGTGCTGGTGGGCGAGGATGACGGGCAATTGGCGCATGAACTGGCCCATGTGCTGCGCGCCGATAATTTCGTGGTCGATGTGGCCGATAATGGCGTGGACATCGGCCATCTGGGCAGCACCGAGCATTATGATGCGGTGGTGCTCGACCTTGGCCTGCCGGGCGAGGACGGGCTGAGCGTATTGGAAAAGTGGCGCGCGGACGCCTGCGCGGTGCCGGTGCTGGTGCTGACCGCGCGCTCGACATGGTCGGACAAGGCGGCCGGGTTTCAGGCCGGGGCCGATGATTATCTGACCAAGCCTTTCCTGCCCGAGGAAGTGGTGACGCGGCTGCGCGCGCTGATCCGCCGGTCGCAGGGCCATGCCTCCTCGCGCATCCGCTGCGGCGCGCTGGTCTATGACACGCACAGCGGGGCCTTCACCTTTCACGGCGAGCAATGCCGCCTGACCGCCTTTGAGGCGCGGGTGCTTTCCTCGCTGATCCTGCGCAAAAATCTGGTGGTGCCGCGCATGGAATTGGCCGAGCATGTCTATGAATTCGATGCCGAGGTGAATTTCCAGTCGCTTGAGGTCATCATCGGGCGCATCCGGCGCAAGATCGGCAATGAGATGATCGAAACCGTGCGCGGGCTGGGCTATCGGCTGGTGGGCGCCGATCAGTGAAATCCAGCCTGCCGCTGCGTGCGCGTTTCATCATTGCCGCGGGCGTGATGATCGTGGCGGTGATCGCGCTGACGCTGCTGGTCAACCGGGCGATCCTGTCGAACACGGTGACGCAGAATCTGGACGTGCGCATCGATACGCAGATCGACCTGCTGCAAAATGCGATCCGGCCCGATGGGCGGGTCGAAAACGCCAATCTGCGCCTGCTGCCGCATTTCCAGAACGCGCCCTTGCAATGGGGGTGGCGGGTGGAATCGGACGGGGCGCTTCAGGCCTATGGTGCGGCGCTTGATCCGGCGGGGGTGACTTGGAAATCTGGTGATGGCGCGGCGATCCACACCGGCATCGGCCGTTCGCGCGCCGGGGTGGAGATGCATGTGCGGCGCAAGGATGTGGTGCTGCACAATCACCTCTATCGCATCACCGTTTTCGCGCCCCGGCAATTGGTGGTCGAGGCGATGGACGCCGCGATCACCCCGACCCAGGTGGCGCTGGCGCTGATGAGCGTGGCGCTGCTGGTGGTGGCCTATCTGCAATTGTTCTACAGCCTTCAGCCGGTGTTCCGCCTGCGCGATGCGGTGGGGCTGGTGCGCGAGGGGCGCCTGCGCCGCCTGCCGGGGGGGCAGCCGCGCGAACTGGCGCCCTTTGCGGCGGAATTGAACGCCTTGCTGGATCAGAACGAGGCGGGGCTGGAACATGCGCGCCACCATGTCGGCAATCTGGCCCATGGGCTGAAAACGCCTTTGGCCACGCTGACGCTGAAACTGGCGCGCGAGGGGGCGAGCGCGGAGAGCCGCGCGCTGGTGGCCGAAATGGCGCGGCGGATCGACCATCACTTGAACCGCGCAAGGGCGGCGGCCCGCTCAACCGGTGATCGCGCCGGCGCCGATCTGGGCGCGGTGGCGGGCGTGCTGGGTGATGCGCTGCACCATCTGCATGAGGGCAAGGCGATTGCCGTGGAGGAAAGCGCGGCGCAAATGCTGGCGGTGGACCCGGAGGATCTGGACGAGATGCTGGGCAATCTGCTCGACAATGCCTGCCGCTTTGCCCGCGCCCATGTGCGGCTTAGCGCGCAGGCGCAGGGCGCGATGGTGGCGGTGATGGTCGAGGATGACGGGCCGGGCATCCCGCCCGATGCCATCGCGCAGGCCCTGACGCTGGGGACGCGGCTGGATGAGAGCGGGCAGGGCTATGGGCTGGGTCTGGGCATCGTAGGCGAACTGGCGCAGCTCTATGGCGGGCATCTGGGGCTGGAGCCTGCGGGGGCGATGGGCGGATTGCGGGCGATATTGACTCTGCCGCGCCGGATATAATCGCGCTTTTCCAACGGTTTTCCGTAAAATTTCGCGCTCCGCTCCGCCATTTGGGTTCGGTTTGGTCCCTTACGCTAATCCCCTTTTCACCAACCGGCCGCGCATCGCGCAGGCACGTGAAAAGGGAGAGATATGGGATTTCGCGCAAGTCTGGCGGCCGCCTTGCTGGCAAGCTGCGTTGGGGCCGCGCCGGTCATGGCCGCCGACGCCAATGTGCCCGTACCCTTCGAGCCGATGAATCCGGGCGGCCATATCGACCATCTGGGCGAGGCGCGCCGTCTGGCCGCCGCGATTGTCGCCGCCGATGGGGCAAGCCCCAAATCGGTGGTCGATGTCGGATCGTTCACCGGTGAATTTCTCGAAGCCTTCATGGCGCAATTCCCGGCGGCCCATGGCCAGTGGACCGAGCCGGTCGACAATAACCAGATCAACGCCCAGCACCGCTTTGCCCGCTATGGTGACCGGTTGTCCTATCGCATCGGCTGCGCCTCGCGCGATCTTTCGCTGGGCTGTGTGGCCGATGGGGTCGATGTGCTGCTGTCCTCGTGGCTGACCATTCATCAGAATCTGGATGGCATCAAAGCCTTTCACCGCCGCGCCTATGCGATGCTGCCCCATGGCGGCTGGATCGCGGTGATCGACCACACCCGCGCCGATCCGCGCTGGGCCGACCGGCTGGGCAAGGCGCGCGAGACGATGATCACGCTGGACCTTGCCGCCAAACAGGAAGGGCCGCCGGTCCACCACCCCGATTTCATCACGCCCAGCCTGGAAGAACAGATAGCCGCCATGCGCGAGGCCGGTTTCGGCTCGGTGCGCGTGGTGTGGAGCCGATTGGACACCGTGCTGATGATGGCGCGCAAAGACTGATTTTACAGAATAAACAAGGAAGGGGAGAGACATGAATTCCACCATTCGAAGGACGCTGAAGGCAAGCGCCGCGCTGGCGGTGCTGGCGCTGGCCGCGCCCGCTATGGCGGCTGAACAGAACACTGGCGATCAGAACGCCGGCGAGATCATCGTCACCGCCCAGAAAACCGCCAGCGTGGCCTCCAAAGTGCCGATCGCGCTCAGCGTCTTTTCGGGCGAGCAGTTGAAGGAAAAGGGCGTCACCAATGTGTCCAACCTGTCGGCGGTGACGCCGGGGCTGGAAATCGGTTCGGCCGCGCATGGCGTGTCGATCTCGGTGCGCGGCGTGACCACCACCGACATCACATCCAAGGGCGAACAGGATATCGTCTTCAGCACCGACGGCATCCCGGTGGGGCGCCCGCAATTGATGGGGTTGGCCTTCTTCGATCTGGACCGGGTCGAGGTGCTGCGCGGGCCGCAGGGCACGCTCTATGGCAAAAGCGCGACGGGCGGCGCGATCAATGTGATCACCGCCAAGCCCACGCATGATTTCGCCGCCGCGGCTTCGGCGGAGCTGGGCAATTATAACACGCGCCGGTTTGACGCGATGGTCAACCTGCCCGTCACCGACACATTCGCCCTGCGCGCCGCGGTCACCTCGAACAGCCGCGAAGGGTTTATCCAGCCGGTGCTGGGCGCGAACACTTTTGCCGGTTCGATGCGTCAGGCGCCGCTGGGCGCGGAGAACAACTGGGCTGCGCGCATCACCGGCAAGTATGATTTCGGCAACAATGGTTCGCTGGTGCTGACCGGCACGTTCGGCCATGTGGGCGGGGCCGACAGCAGCGGCACGGTGATCTATTCGCGCGTGACGCAGGCCTCGGGCGCCGACCGGTTCAAGGTCTATTACAACCCCTTTGCCGGGGCGCAGGGCGCCAATGACAATTTCGCGGGCGTGAATGCGGAACTGGGCTTTGATCTTGGCCCGGTGCGCGTGACCTATGACGGCGCGCATATGTGGTGGCATGGCGAGGATAACACCGATCCTTCGGTCAATGGCTCGGCGGATTCGGGGGCCTATAGGTGGACGCAATATTCCTCGCATCTGACCACGGACAGCCATGAATTGCGCCTCTCGAATGCGGCGCCGGGGCGGCTGGACTATGTGCTGGGCGCCAATTATTTCCACGAATATAACAATGAAAGTGACCTCAACTGGCAAACGCAGGCCAGCGGGACCTGTGTGGCCCAGCCCACCACGACCGGCTGCAACGCCCCCAATCCGCATATCGTCGGCCCCAATATCCACACCTCCAAGGGCGTGTTCGGCCAGATCAACTATCATGTGAATGACAAGTTGAAGCTGACCTTTGGCGGGCGTTATTCCAAGGATGACATGGCGCGCTATGCGCTGCTCTCGGCCGGGCCTGCGCCTGCCGGTGGCTGGCTGACGGCGACGGGCGCCCCTTGCGCCCCGCCCGCGCCCTGCGTCAGCGCCGCCCAGTCGCAGCCCGACACCGGCGTCAATTCAACCAGCGCCTTCACATGGCGCGTGGGGGCCGACTATCAGATCACCCCGCGCATGATGGCCTATGCCTCGGTGGCCACCGGATATAAGGGCGGCGGTTTCAACGATATCGACCCCACCGCCACCACCAAGACCACCGGCACCTATGGCGCCGAGCGCGTCACCGCCTATGAGGCTGGTTTCAAGGGGCGGATCACCCCCACGCTCAGCTATAATACCAGCGCCTATTACTACGATTATTCGAAATATCAGCTGACCGGCGCAACCTTCCTGGCGCTGACCAGCATCGGGGCGGTGGGCGTGGTGATCTACACCTCGCTGGCGCCCGCCACGATGTATGGCTGGGAAAACGAGCTGACCTGGAAGCCGAGCGCGAATGACACGTTCAACCTCTCGCTCAGCCTGGAAAAGGCCAAGTTCAACAATGGGCCGGACGCCGCCCGCGTGGGCTTTGTGTTTTCCAATCAGGTCAACTGGGGCGGGCGTTCGCTCGACCGCGTGCCGGGCGTTTCGGGCACGGTGGCCTATGACCACAAGTTCCAGTTGGCCGATGGCGGCTTCATCAAGGCGGGCTTCAACACCAAGTTTTCCGACGGCTACTGGCTGAGCGATCTGGGCGGCACGGGCAATCCGTTTACCGGCGCCTATACCGCTTTGCCCCAGCAATATCGCCAGCGCGCCTATACGCGCACCGATCTGACGCTGGGCTATACCGCCAATGGCGGCAAGTTCTCGCTCGATGCCTATGTGCGCAATCTGGAAAACAAGGTGCAGCTGCAAAGCGCGCCCACCACGCCGCAGCCGGGCTGGGGCGCCGATGGCCAGTGGGTTCGCGTGAACCTGCCGCGCACCTTTGGCATGCGGGCCACGGTCCGGTTCTGACCCTTGCCTCCTCGGCCGCCCCGTATTGAACGGGGCGGCCCTTTTTTCCTGCCGAACGGATCTGCTCGAACATGAAGCCCATTCACCGCATTCTGGCGATCATCGTGGCCCCGCTGATGCTGTTCATCGCCGCCACGGGCAGCCTGATGGAAATCCTTGATCTGGGGGCGGTGGCGGGCGGCGCGCCCGAAACCGATGCCACGATGCAGTCGATCAACGAGGGAAAATTCGGCAATGGCCCGTATAATGCGGTGATTGCGCGGGATTTTGGCGGCGACGCCCTGCCTGCGGGCCTTGATATTCCCCACGCCTTTGCCACGGTTCAGGCCGGATTGGCGCGCCAGATGCCGGGGCGCGATCCTGTTGCCATCGACCTGCGCGTGGATAATGGGCGGGTGATCGGTCAGGGGCAATATGGCAAGGAATGGCGTGCGGTCGATGCGTTGAGCGGGGCCGATGCCGCGCCCATCGATATGAAGCCTTTCAACCCGCCCCCTTCGCTGCGCCAGATGATGAAGGAATGGCATCGCTTCTGGGGCCCTTCGGTCAGGATCTGGCGCGGGGACAAGCCGGCGGTCTATATCGAATTTGCCGCCGGTATCGCGCTTTGCGTGCTGATCTACACCGGGCTGACCTATTACATCCGCCTGTATCGGCAACGGCGCAAGATCAAGCGGCCCAATCCCTTCTGGATGGCGGGGGGCAAGTGGCGCGCGCTGCACCGGGTGATTGCTACGGGATCGGCGGTTTTCGTGATCGTGATGGCGGTTTCGGGCATGCTGATCGGGTTTGAAAGCACATGGCACACATTCGTGCCGCGCCCGCCGCGCCATGAAACCGCCCCCTTGCCCGCCGCAGCGGTTCAGCCGATGCTGGCGGCCACGCTGACGGCTTTTGCCAAGGGCGAGCCGGGGGTGACGATGCGCTCGATCCGGCTGCGCGATTATTACGGCTATCGTCAGGGCGTGATTGTCACACGTGAAACTGTCACACGCCAGATCGTCTATGACACCGCCACGGGCCGTGCACAAAATCTGGAAGAGCCCGGCTATCCCAGCAGCCAGTTCCCCTTCGGCATGGATATGCATGAGGCGATCAAGCATTTCCATTCGGGCTATATGTTTGGAATTCCGGCGCGTTTGATGGCGCTGATCTCGGGTTTTGCGCTGATCTATCTCTCGATTTCGGGGGCGTGGATGTATTTTGAAATGTGGTTGCAGCGGCGCGGTAGCGGTCGGCCCGGCTTTTTCTGGAAAGGTTGA
The DNA here is from genome assembly GCF_013149295.1 of Novosphingobium sp. SG751A. Lineage (GTDB taxonomy): Bacteria > Pseudomonadota > Alphaproteobacteria > Sphingomonadales > Sphingomonadaceae > Novosphingobium. The sequence continues at coordinate 35,229 of NZ_JABGCB010000023.1, read as the reverse complement.
GCGATATGCAGATCAAGGCTCTGGCTTTGGCCGCGCTGGCGATGGCTTCGATGGCGGGGGCGCAGGAAACCGCCCCTACGGCGATGCCCGATGATATGCCGCCCCCGTCGATGGCCGCGATGCTGCGCCCTCCGCGCCCCGACAGCGCCCGCCCGCCCGAACCACCGCGTGAGGATATTGCCGCGCCCTCGCGCGCTTTGGCGCTGATCGCGGCGGAAGCGGCACTGGCGCAATGCGCGCGCGATGCGCATGAGGTCGGCGTGGCGGTGTCGGATGCGGGCGGCCATCTGCTGCTGGGCATGACCATGGATGGGGCGCGACCGGGGCGGATTTACTCCGGATCGCGCAAGAATGCCGCTGCCGTCGCCTTTGCCATGCCGACCTCGGCGGTGCAGGCGCGGCTGCAGCAGGGTGATGCGGCGATGGCGGCGCGGGTTAAGCCATGGATGGTGGTGTTTCCCGGCGCGGTTCCATTGATGGCGGGCGACAGGCTGGTGGGCGCGATCGGCGTCAGCGGCGCGACCGCGCAGCAGGATGAGGTTTGCGCGGCCGCAGGCGCAGCGGCGGTGAAGGGGCGGCTGTGAGGAGGCTCTTTGCGCTGATCGCCGCGCTCTGGGCAATGCCCGTCGCGGCGCAGGATATGGGCGATTGTGCGGCACTGGCGGCGGTTGCCTTGCCCGATGCGGCGGGTCTTACCGCGCAGCCGGTCGATCCGGGCGCTTTTGCCCTGCCGCCGCGCGCATCCTCGGGCATGAGCATCACCGGCGAGCTGCCTTCGGCTCCTAATCCCGGTTTCTGCCGCATCCGCGCCACGCTCAAACCCTCAGCCGTTTCGGCCATCCGGGTCGAGGTCTGGCTACCCCTGCGCGGGTGGAACGGCAAGATGATCGGGGTGGGCAATTTCGGCTGGGGCGGCGATCTGCCTTTTGCCAATATGCTGGCGGGCCTTGCGCGTGGCTATGCGGTGGCGGGCAATGATACCGGGCATGAGGGCGGCGAGGGTGGAGAGTTCCTTCTCGGCAAGCCCGAGGTGCTGGTCGATTACGCATGGCGGGCTAACCATCTGATGACGGTGATGGCCAAGGATCTGATCACGCGGGCCTATGGCGCCCGGCCAAAGCGTTCCTATTGGATCGGTTGCTCGCTGGGCGGCCTTCAGGGCTTGATCGAGGCGCGGCGGTTTCCGCAGGATTACGATGGCGTGGTGGCGGGCGCGCCGCCCAATCCGCTGACCCTGTTCAACGCCGCGCAATTGTGGCCGAACTGGCTGATCGCGCAGGACCCCCGGCGAGCGCTCCCCCCGCAAAAGCTGGCCGCGCTGCATGGCGCGGTGCTGCGGGCTTGCGCCAAGGAGGCGGGCGCGCTCTATGGCTATGTCGAGGACCCCGCGCATTGCGCCTTCGATCCGGCCGCCATCGCCTGCGCCAAAACTGATGGCGCCGATTGCCTGGCCGCGCGGCAGGTCGATTTCGTGCGCATGGTCTATCGCGGGCCGGTTGAGCCCAAGACCGGCAAGGTCATCTTTCCCGGCCCGGCGCGGGGTTCGGAGATGGAGTGGAGTCCCTTCATCAACGGGCGCGAATTCATCAATGCCGCCGACCTGTTCCGCTATGCCGCGTTTCAGGATCCGTCATGGCGGGCCTCGACGATGGTTTGGGCGCGAGACGTAATGGCCGCCTCGGACCGGCTGGCTCCGCTGATCCATGTCGATGATGACTTTACCGCTTTTGCCGCGCGCGGGGGGCGGTTGCTGCTCTATGTCGGGGGCAATGATTATCACAATCCGGCCGAGCTGGCCGATTATCTGCATCGCATTCATGCCCGGCTGGGCGAAAAGGCCGATCATTATGCGCGGATGTTCGTGATCCCCGGCATGGGCCATTGCGCCGGATCGGATGGCTGCGATGCGTGGGACAAGGTTGACGCCATCGACGCATGGGTGGACCGCAAGGCGGGCCGCGCCCCGCGCGAAGTGGGCGGACATGGGCGTACCCAGCCCTTGTGCTATTATCCCGATGTGCCGACCTATCGCGGGGCCGGTGATCCGGCGCTTGCGGCTTCCTACCAATGCGCCGCGCCAAAGAATTGATCGCCATTTGCCCTCGCGCCGGGGCATGATCGCGCGATACCGGATGAGGAAAGGCAAGAGAGATGAATTTTACCCGTCGCGTGCTGCTGGGCGCCGGCCTTTGTCTGGCGCTGGCCAGCGGGGCACAGGCGCAAAAGCCAAATGGCCAGTTGGTCTATATCGGCATGCATGGCGACAAGATCACCGCCGCGCGTTTCGATTCCGCCAAGGGCACGCTGGAGAGCATCGGCCCGATGGCGGGCAATGCGCGCCCGACCTGGGGCCTGCGCCTGCCGGGCCGGGCCGTTATCTTCTTCAACGAGGAAGCGGGCAATGGCGGCGATGCGCAAGGGGGCGTGCAGGCCTATCGCGTCAACACCGCCACCGGCGCGCTGGACAAGATTTCCGATGTGCGCGCAGGCGGCGGGGGCACGACGCATCTGTGGTATGATGCGCCGTCCCGCACGCTGCTGATGGCCAATTATGGCGGCGGTTCGCTGGCCACGATCCCGGTCGCGGCCGATGGCACGCTGGGGGCGGTGGCCTCGCTTACCAAATTCATCGGTTCCGGCCCGCACAAGCGGCAGGGCAGCCCTCATGCTCACGGCGTTTCGGTCGATCCTTCGGGCAAATGGGCGCTGGTGAGCGATCTGGGTTCGGACCGGGTCTGGGTGCTGCCGTTTGATCGCAAGAGTGGCAAGGTGGGCGCCTATGACGCCACCTCGCCCCAGCATTATGTCGCCCCCTTTGGCACCGGCCCGCGCCATATGGCGTGGAGCCCGGTGCGCCCCGTCCTCTATGTGGCCGATGAATTGACCGCCGATGTCGATACTTTGGCATGGGATGCGGCCAAGGGGCGGCTGACGCTGGTGCAGAGCCTTTCGACCAATGCCGACGGGTTCAAGGGCGAGGCCAGCGCATCGGAAGTGGCCGTCAGCCGCGACGGGCGCTTCGTCTATGTGGCCAACCGGGGCGACAGTACGATCGTCGTCCACAAGGTCGATCCGAAAACCGGCGCGCTGACCCGGATCCAGCGTCTGTCGAGCGGGGGCAGCATGCCATGGCATTTCACGTTGGACGGCACGGGGCGCTGGCTCTTGGCGGCCAATCGCGACAGCAACCGGATCAATGTTCTGGCGATCAATCCGGCGACGGGGATGCTGAGCGACAGCGGCCATGCGATGGAGACGAAACAGCCGGTCCATGTGTTGATGAGCGGGCTTTAACCTCCCTCCGTTTGGTCTGGATTTGGGGTCCGTGGTGCATAGCGCCGCGGGCCCCATTGTTTTGGCGGGCATCAGAAAAGGATTATGCGGGGATGAAGCGGATGAAGGCAATCGCATCGGCATTGGCGCTGGTATTGGCCGGGACCGGCAGCGCGCAGGCGCAGATGGGGCCGCAGGCGCCGTGGTCGCCCGATAATGCCCGTTTCGTGCGGCTGGCCTCGGGCGTGCCGGGGGTGCTGTTTTCGCCCACCGCCGTCAGTCCGCGCAACCAGATCGCCTTTTTCGTGATGCATGCCAATGGTGATTACACCGCTTTCCCGGCCTGCACCGAACTGGCGCGGCGCGGTTATCAGGTGCTTTGCGCCAACAATTCGACCAGCAAGGATGGATTGTTCGACGATGGCGCGCTCGACCGTATCCTGATCGAGGCCAAGGCGGGGGTGGCGTGGCTGCGCGCCCAGCCGGGGGTGAAGAAGGTGGTACTGTTCGGCCATTCGGGCGGCAATACGGTGATGACCGCCTATCAGATGATCGCCGAGGGCGGGGTGGCCTCGTGTCAGGGGGCGGAAAAGATCCATGCCTGTCCCAATGATCTGGCCGGTTTGCCCGCCGCCGATGGGATGGTGATGGCCGATTCCAATTGGGGCCAATCGGCCATGACCCTGTTCAGCGTCGACCCGGCGGTCAAAGGCATCGCCAAGGGCACCGATCTGAACCCCGCGCTGGACATGTTCAACCCGGCCAATGGGTTTAAAATCACCGGATCGACCTATGGCGAAGAGTTCCGCAAAAAGTTCCTTGCCGCGGCCAGCGCGCGCAACATGGCGATCCTGAAAGCCGCGCAGGCGCGCAAGGAAGCGATTAAGGCGGGCAAGGGCGATTTCACCGATGACGAGATCTTCGTCGTCGCCGGCTCCTCCTATATCGGTTTCAACAACAAGCTCTATTCGCAGGACACGCGCCTGCTCGAACATTCCAAGGCGCCATGGCCGCTGATCCGCGCCGACGGCAGCGTGGTGACCCAGATCATCCATTCGGTCCGCCCGCCGATGAGCCGCGAGAATCTCTCGCCTTCCTTCATGCGCGGGGCGCTGCGCACGACGGTGGAAAATTACCTGTCATCCTATGCCACGCGCACCACGCCGGACTTCTCCTATGGCGAAACCAGCGAGATCAAGGGCGTGGACTGGCAGTCGAATTATGCCAATCCGGTGGGCAATGTGGAAAAGATCCATGTGCCGGTGCTGGCCATGGGCATGACCGGGGGCTGGGAAGGATTGGCCGCCGAGACGATCTATGAACATGCCGCCAGCAAGGACAAGGCCATCGCCTTTGTCGAGGGGGCCACCCATGGCTATGCCCCGTGCAAGCCTTGCGAGAAAACACCGGGCCAGTTTGGCGATACGGTGAAGAACCTGTTCGATTATGTCGATCAATGGGTCAGCGCACCTGGGCGTTTCCTGCCTTGATCGGGCCGGGGCGGCCATGATCTCGCCGCCCCGTTCCCTCTTATTTTGGCATCTTGATCGACATCAGCACCAGCCGCCCGTCGATCCGGTCGAACCAATGCGCGACCCCGGCGGGCACCATCACCCAGTCGCCCTTGGCCAGATCCCGTCCCGCGCCGCCTTCGATTGCGCTGCCGCCGGAATTGCGCGGGTTACTCTCCTTTTCATTCACCAGCTTGCCCCCCGTCACCAGATGGCCGCTGCCCTCGATGGCATAGAAGAATTCGTTCTCCTCGCGGTGGGTCGAGGCGCCGCCCACGCTGGTGCGATATTCGATATTGGCGCGATAGGGGGCAAGGGCGAGCAGTTCCATCGGCGGCATCGGCTTGCCCCCGGCCACGGCGGCCTGCGCAGCGGCGATTTTGGCCTGAACATCGGCGGCGGGTACGGTAATTGCGGCGGGTTCCTGCGCCGTGGCCGAAACGGGCAGGGCGATCAGCATCAGGGCGATCAGGGGCAATCTCATCGGGCATCTCTCCTTGGGCATGATCTTTGGCGGCGAATGTGTCGCAGCCCGCCCCCCGCTTGTCGATTGGAATGAGCGCGCCGCCGATTGATTGGCGGGCGGGCATGGTTCTGCGCCCGAGGGAAAGCGGCGATGCAGCAGGGCGGGCGTTCGGTTTCGGTTTGGGTGCCTCGCCTATCGCCAAAGGACCCGGCGAAAGCGGGACAGGGGAGAGGACAGGCATGCAAGGAAAACTCGCTCTATCGACCGGCGCGCTGCTGCTGGCGACGGCGGCCCATGCGGGACAGGCGCGGCGCGTCGATTTCGGCGCCATGCCCGATGGCGCGCGGGTCGAGGCGATCACGCTTTCCAATGCGCGGGGCTTTTCCGCGCGCATCCTGTCCTATGGCGCGATCCTGCAATCGCTGGTGGTGCCCGATGCGCGGGGGCGCCGGGCCGATGTGGTCGAGGGCTATGCCACGCTGGCGGGCTATCTGATCCGGCCCAATTATTTCGGATCGTCGGTGGGGCGCTATGCCAACCGGATCGGCGGCGCGCGCTTTACGCTGGATGGCCATGCCTATGCTCTGGCCAAAAACGATGGCCCCAACAGCCTGCATGGCGGCGTAGCGGGTTTCGACCGGCATCTGTGGGATATAGTCTCGCTCTCCTCCGGCCCGCAGGCCAGCGTCACCCTGCGCCGCACCAGCCCCGACGGCGAGGAGGGCTATCCCGGCGCGCTGACCGTCACGGCCACCTATACGCTCGATGACAAAGGCGCGCTCTCGATCACCTATCGCGCCACCACCGACGCGCCCACCATCGTCAATCTGACGGACCACGCCTATTTCAACCTTGGCGGCGAGGCATCGGGCCGCTCGATCATGGATCATCGCATCATGATCCCGGCCGATGCCTATACGCCGATCGATGCCACGCTGATCCCCACCGGAGAGATCGCCCCGGTGGCGGGCACACCCTTTGATTTGCGCAAATCCACCGCGATGGGCGCGCATATTCGCGATGGCGATCCGCAACTGGCGCTGGCGCGCGGCTATGACCACAATTGGGCGATCACCCGCGCCCCCACCAAAGACCAGCACCTGATGGCGCGTATCACCGATCCGGCCAGCGGCCGCACGATGGAGGTGTGGAGCGACCAGCCGGGCCTGCAATTCTACACCGGCAATTTCCTTGAAGGCACGATTCAAGGCAAAGGCGGCAAGCTCTATCGCCAGGGCGATGCTTTCTGCGTCGAGCCGCAACTGTTCCCTGACACGCCCAACAAGCCCGCCTTTGGCAGCGCCCGCCTCGATCCGGGCCAGACCTATGTCCACCGCATCACCTATCGCTTCTCGGCGCGCTGAACCGGAGACCGCCCCCATGAAAACCGCTCTTTCGCTCGCTCTGGCCGCATCGCTGGCCGCCACCCCTGCCATCGCCGGCGATTTGCGCGTGGGCGCGGCGCGGGCCTCGATCACCCCGCCCGCCGATGCCTTTCCCTATGCCTCGCCCTCATCGCCCAATGACAAGCCTTTCGTCGGCGTCCATGATGATATCTTCGCCCGCGCGCTGGTGCTCGATGACGGCGGCAAACAGGTCGTGCTGGTCAGCATCGAGAATGTGAATGTGCCCGAGCCCGCCGCGATGGTGTCTGCGCTGGCGCAGGCCGCCCATGTGCCGCCCGCGCAGGTGATGGTCTTTGCCACCCACACCCATTCCAACCCGCTGGTCTTCTTCCACGGCCATACGCCCAGCCCGCGTCAGGCGCAGGAATTGGAGCGCACCCAAAAGGCGGCGGTGGCGGCGGTGGGGCAGGCCATCGCGAGCCTTGCCCCTGCGCGGATCGCCTTTGCGCGCGGGCGCGGCTGGGTCAATGTCAACAATGGCGAGGCCAGCACCGGCGTCAAAACCGGCGACCCTGCCGCTCCTTCGGATAAATCGCTCGACGTGGTGCGGGTTGTGGGCGCGGACGGGCGGCCTGTCGCGCTGCTGGTCGATTATGCCAGCCATGCCGAGGTGATGTTCCGCAGCATGACCCGCCCCGATGGGCTGGAGGTGACCGGCGATCTGCCCGGCGCCGTCTCGCGCCTGCTGGAAGGCAGTGGCGCCGCGCCCGTGGTTCTCTATGCCGCAGGGGCCGAGGGCGATCAGCTCTCGCAGTATAAGTCGCTTCAGGCCGATGCGGGCGGCCTGCCCGCTAAGGACGAGGGCGCGGGGGGCTGGGCCATCCTTGATGTGCAGGCGCGCTCGCTGGCCGCCTCGGTGGTCGATGCGTTGAAATCCGCCCCCGCCCCGGCGGCGCAGGTCAGCCTTGGCGCGGCAGCCGGACAGGCGGTCTGTCCCGGCGTAAAACGCGCGCGCGACGCCAATAATGGCGTGGTCGAAAGCCCCGCCGGGGATGTGGTGATCCCGCTCTCGCTGGTGCGCCTTGGCCCGGTGACGCTGGCGGGCGTGGGGGCCGATCTTGGCACCGTGCTGGGCCAGGGGGTCAAGGACGCCTTTGCCCAGCCCACCAGCCCCCATCCCACCACCGTGGTGACCATGACCGCAGGCGCGGTGGGCTATGTGCTGCATGACGGCGCCTATGCGCGTGCCACCCATGCGGTGATGGGGTCGCCCGTCCGGCCGGGATGCGCGGGCGAGGCCATTATCGGCGGGCTGAAAACTTTGGCAAAGGGGCTTTAAAACCGCACCCGCAAACCGACCGACGCGGTGGTGCTGTTGCCCGCCACCGCGCCCATGGTGCGCGCCACCTGCGTGTCCAGCCAGAGCCGGGGCCGGATCTGCCACATGCCCGACAGAGCCACTTCCTCAAACCCGTCGGGGGTGCGCACCGGCTGCGGCCCGGTGGTGTCGGGCGGGGGGGCAAGGCGCCATGTGGTCATGCCATTGTCGGTGACGTAATGCGAATAGGACAGGCCCAGATAATGCTGTCCCCGCCGCCCCAGCGCGCGGTCCACCCGCACCGAGGCGATCCCCGTCAGCGCCCTTTCGCGCAATTCAAAATCCGACCATGACAGGGTGGAAAAATCGAAACGCTGATGCAGCGAGCGGGTATAGACATATTGCCCGGCAATCGTTGGCGTGATGTACCAGCGCGCCCATGGCTGAAACACCCGGCCCACCCGCAGCCCCGCCGCAATATAATCGGCCCCCGATGCCACCTCGCTTTGTCGCGCGGTGCCCTGCGCCTGAATCGCGCCGTAAACCTGTCGACCATAGCTGGCATAGGCATCGGCAACCCAGCCGTGCCAATTGCCCCCCGCGCCCACCGAGCCGATGTGATAGGTGGACGGGATCGCCGCATCGGCCTGTTGCAGGGTGCCGCCAAACAAGGTGTAGGCCGCGCGCAGATAGGTCGACCCCTTGTAACGGGTGATGGCCAGCGCGCCATAGGGGCTGGAGGATGTGGTGTCGCGGTCAACCACGCCGCCGGTGGCCCCGGCGATCCAGACAGCCTTGGGATTGGCGGGGGCAACCTCGACCGCGGCCGCAGGCGCAGCGGCGGGGATTTCCAGCCTTTCGCTCTGGGCCTCCTGCGGGGCTTCCGCCTGCTGGGCCTGCGCCACGCCGCCCGTCATCGCCCATGCGGCGGCGCCAAGGATCATCCGTTTCATCACGCGGCCTTGGGCATGATGTCGTCATAGAGCGTGGGCAGCACCAGCTTGGCGACAAAGCCTTCCTCGCGCTGTTCCAGCAGAACGTCGCCGCCATGCGCCCGCGCGATCGAACGGCACACGGCAAGGCCCAAGCCGCTGCCCGGCTTGTCCGATTCGATGGCCTGTTCACAGCGGAAGAAGGGTTCAAAGGCGCGCTCGCGGTCCTCTTGCGGGATGCCCGGCCCATTATCGACGATTTCGGCCACGGCCCCTTGCTCATTCACCAACACACGTACCCGCGCCTGCTGGCCATATTTCAGGGCATTTTCAAGCAGATTTCCCAAGAGGCGGCGAATGCCCAGCGGATCGACCTCGACCCGGATCGGGGTGGTGATATCCAGCCGCACCCGGTCGCCCATCACGCGCGCATCCTCGACCGCATCGGCCACCAGCGTCGCCAGATCCAGCCTTTGCCGCGCGCCGGGGGTCGATGCCTCGCGGATGAAGGCAATGACCTGGCTGATCATCATCTCCATCTCGTCCACCTCGGCCAGCAAGGCGTCGCGCTGTTCGTCCGGCACATCCTCCAGCCGGAAACGCAGGCGCGTCAAAGGCGTGCGCAGATCGTGGCTGATTGCGCCGACCATCGCGGTGCGATCATCGACAAAGGCGCGCAGCCGGTCGCGCATCTGGTTGAACGCGCGCGCCGCCCGGCCCACCTCGGCAGGGCCCGAAAGCGGCACGACATTGGCCGAAGGATCGCGCCCCAGCACCTCGGCGGCGCGGGCAAAACCTTCGAGCGGCTTGACGATGCGCCGGGCAAACAGCAACGCCAAAGGCACCGTAATCAGCATCGAGAGCACGAACCACAGCATCACCCGCTTTTGCCAGCGGTTGGGAAAGGGTTCGGCGCGGGGGGCGACCGCGATCCATGTGCCATCGCCCTGGCGCATCGCGGCGACGAAATCGCCTTCGATAAAGGGCGGCGTGGTGAAGGAAAGCACGCCGGTGCCTTCGCGGAAAGGGATCGGTTGCGGCACACCCAGCGGCGCCGGGTCAAGCCATGCCGCCGATACGGAGGATTCGGCCGGCGTGGCGGAGGAGGCATGGGAGGAGGCTGCGACTTCGGCCTGCGGAGCGTCCTCATGGGGCAGGGGCGATGGATGGGTGGGTGCCTCGTCGTTGAGCGGCGTTGCCGCGCGCGGCATGACGGCGGGTTGGGCCGAAGCGGGGCCGGGATTGGCCAGCGACGCCATCGGCGCCACCATCGAAGGGGCCATCGCGCCGCCATTTGCGCCCGGTCCGCCGGGGCCTTGTGCGGCGATGGCCGGGCCGGTGATGCGCGAGGCGCCGCTGGTCTGGGGCTGCTGGCTGGTCCCGACCACACTGGGCGCGGCGGCGCGGGGCCCAATGTTGGTGCCTATGTTGGCGGGCGTTCCGGTTGGCGCATTGCCGCCGACAGGCCCCGTGCCACCGGGCGTTCCACCGCCCGGAACACCGCCACGGGGATGCCCTCCGCCCGGAGCGCCGCCGCCGGGAACACCCCCTCCGGGAGCGCCGCCGCCGGGGACGCCCCCACCCGGAACGCCACCCCCGGGAACACCGCCCCCGGGGACACCGCCCCCGGGATGGCCGCCGCCCGGAAAGCCGCCGCCGGGGAACCCTCCGCCCGGAAATCCGCCGCCGGGAAAGCCACCACCAGGGAAACCATTGCCTGGCGCGCCGCCGCCCAGCGGTCCGCCGCGCATTCCTTGCGCATGGGCCGTACCAACAAGGCCCGAAAGCAGCCCCGAGCCTTCAGGATCGCTCATCGCCATCGGCCCGCGCGATCCGGCCGCAGGCACCGTCACCCCGCCCACCGGCAATTGCGTGTAAAAGGCCAGCACAACGTGATCCACCCGTTGCCCCAGCCGCCGCGCCAATGCCTCACGCGAGGTTTCCGACACCAGCCAGCCCGAACCGCTGATGTCGGGCGGGCCTTTCATCGCCCGGATTTCCAGATTGTCGTTTTCAACATGGCCCAGCAGCATCCGCGCCACCGCCTCCAGATCCCAGCGTTGCGGGCTGGCAGGGGGGATCAGCACGGTCAGCGCCAGTGTCGCGCATTGCGCCACGATCAGGACGCCGACCAGCAGCCCGAGCATTTGCAACCCCAGCGGCAGAGCCAGCCTGCGGCGAAAAGAATATGCGGCCATATCCCGCCAATTGCCATAAATCGCGGGGGAAAGCGATGGCTCATCGCCGGTTGGGCCGGGCCGGTTCGGCGCAAAGATCGAGGAGGCCGCGCGCGCGGATTCGGCATCCGATTTGGGCAACCATATGGGGGATCGGGCGGACATGGCCGGCCTATCCCCGCAGAACGGGGGGAGGCGTCAAAGGCCAATGCCGCCGCCCTGACCAGGGACCGAGCGAAAGCGGGGGGGCGATGGTGCTTTCGAGCGGGATCAGGGCGGCGGACGGAAGGGCGGTCAGGCCGGGGAATGCACCAGTGGGGGCGGATACATTTCCGTCGGTCAGGCCGCTCGCCGTTCGTTTATGGCTTTGGCCGATGCCATGACTCTCGATGGCCTGCGTCATGGCTGGGGGGCGGACACAGGGAAAGAGGGCGATGCATCGGACATGGGCTCAAGCTGGTCCCCTTCGATTGCGTGGTGATTTCGGCCAGATTTCACCATGCGGGGCAATCCGGGGCGGGTTTTGCAAAATTTGTGAAATTCGCGGGCCAGAAAAATGTGGAAATGGCGCGTGATGCAGGCCAAACACAACGCCATGGATCTGGCGACCAAAATCCTGATCGTGGATGATGACAAGGGCATCAGGACGGTCGTGTCCGAATTTCTGGGCAAGCACGGCTATCAGACGGCCACGGCGGCCAATCCGGTCGAAATGCGCCGGATGCTGGAAATCGGCTCGTTCGATCTGATCGTGCTGGATGTGATGATGCCCAAGGAGGACGGGCTGACCGCGCTGCGCAGCCTTGGGCCCAATGCGCCGCCGGTGATTATGCTCAGCGCCGTGGGGTCGGATATTGACCGTGTGGTCGGGCTGGAAATGGGCGCCGACGATTATCTGGCCAAGCCGTGCAACCCGCGCGAATTGCTGGCCCGCATCCGCGCTGTTTTGCGGCGCAAGGCGGCGGCGCAGGCGGTGCTGGATCAGGCGATGGAAATCCGCGCCGAGGCGCGCCAGACCGGCGCGGGCGAGGCAGTGGCCGAGGGCGAGGCGCAGGACGTTTCGGCGGTCAGGTCCGGTTCGGTGGGCAATGGGCTCTATTTCGAAGGCTGGCGGATGGATCTGGACATGCGTTTGCTGTTCGATCCCGATGGGCGGATGATTACGCTGACCGAGGGCGAGTTTCGCCTGCTGCTGGCCTTTGCCCAACATCCGCGCCGGGTGGTCACGCGCGATCAGTTGCTGGAATGGTCACGCGGGGGCGATGCCGATCATTTCGACCGTGCGATTGATGTGCAGCTCTCGCGCCTGCGTCGCAAGATGACCGATGCGGGCAGCAGCGGCGTGTCCGAACTGATCCGTACCGTGCGCAATGAGGGCTATGTTTTTGTGCCCCATGTCACACGAAGCTGATCAGGCCATATAAGGTTAGGCCAGCCCAATCACATCCCCGGCCAGCGCCAGATAGAAGCGCGCGATTTCGGCCAGCGCCCCGTCATCCAGCACAAAGGGCTGGCCCGCGGCCTGTTTGCCCCCTGCAAGCCCCAGCGAGGCAATGGCCAGATCGCGGGCGGTGATCGCGCAATGGTTGCGCACCGGCCCGTCGCAGGCCGCCACCTGAAGCCGCCGGATCGCGCGCAGGCGCGGGCGATGTTTGTCGAGCGGGTGGAGATCGACCGGGGTGGGCCGCATATGGGGCGCCATCGCGCGCAGGAAGGCGCGATATTCGCCGATCAGCAGCGAAAAGAAGCGTTCGAGTTCCTTGAGATGGTTGCCCGATACGCGCATCAGCACTTTGGGTCGGGGGGCGCCGTTCGTGGCCGCCGCCGGGCCGGAGCCGCGCGCGATCAGATAGTTGCACCCGGCCTGAAGCGTTTCAAACGAGCTTTGCAAGGCCGGCGAACTGGGATGGTCGAACCATGGCCGGACTGTGTCAGGTTGCCGATATTCGCCCTGTCTGATCATAGGCATGTTCCCAAGGCAAGCGGGAGCATGGCAACTCTCAGCCGGCAGCGCTTGAGGATGGAGATGCTGCCGGTGGAAATGGCCTACAGAATGCGGGCGGTTTCGTCCAACGCAAATGGTATCGTTTGCGGAAAAGGCGGGCGGCCTGAAAAATACCATCGCTGGTATTTTTCCTTGCCTCTTGCGCAGCGCAGGTAAAATGGCGCATCAGCCCATGCGGAAAAAGGGATAGGCCATGGCGACGATCAAGGATGTGGCACAGCATTCGGGCATTTCGATCAAGACGGTTTCGCGCGTCATCAACGGCGCGCAGACGGTGCGGCCCGGTGTGCGCGAAAAGGTCGAGCGCGCCATCCGCGAGCTGCACTATCGCCCTGCTCTGGCCGCGCGGCAATTGGCCAGCGGGCGCAGTTTCATCATCGCGATGATCGCCCCGCGCCTGACCTACAGTTATTTTTCGCGGATCATGGTGGCCACGGCCGATGCCTGCCGCAAGGTGGGCTATCATCTGGTGCTGGAGGTGATGGATGGCGAGGATCTCTCCATCACGCTTTCGTGCGAGCCGGATGCGGTGATCGTGGTGCCGCCTTTTGCCGATAACCGCCAAGTGCTGGCGGCATTGATGGAACTGGGCAAGCCGGTGGTGCGTATCGCGGGCAAGGATGACGGGATCGGGCGCAGCGTCGAGGTGCACGACCACGCGATTGCGCGCGAGATGGCGCAATATCTGGCGGGGCGGGGGCATAGCGTGCTGGCGATGATCGCGCCGCCGCGCCCGGATATGGCCGCCGAGGAGCGGCTGACCGGATTTCGCGCGGGGCTGGCCGAAAACGGGCTGGATCTGTCCGACAGCCATGTGGTGCGCGCCGGTATGACCTTTGCCGAGGGCGAGCGGGCATTTCGCGATCTGATGGCCTTGCCGCAGCGGCCGACCGCGATCTTTGCCGCCAATGACCAGATGGCGCTGGGGGCGATGGCCTGCGCACTGCGTCTGGGGTTTCGCGTACCGCAGGATGTGGCCATTGCCGGGTTCGACAATTCGGTCGAGGGCCAGATGTGCTATCCCGCGCTGACCAGCGTTCATCAGCCGGTAGAGGAAATCGCGCGGATTGCGGTGGATCTGGCGCTGGACCGGGGGGATGGCGATGCCAGCTTTGCGCATCATCTGGTGATCCGCGAATCCGCATGAAAGTACTAGCGCTGGTATTTTCTTGACTTCGCCCCATCGCCGCGTCATGTCTGATGGCATAAAGGCGATTGTGAATCGGGATGAGGTCTATGGCGAATCTGCGTAAGGTGATCTTTGGTGGCGCGGCCTGCTTTGCTGCCATGGCGTTTTCCGGAGGGCCGGCGCAGGCCAAAACCCCCGATGCGCCCGACCAGCCGCGCCCGCGCAACATCATCTTTGTGCTGGTCGACGATCTGCGCTTTGACGGCATGGGCTTTCTTCAGCCCGGCCTGCTCCAGACCCCCAATATCGACCGCATGGCGCGCGAGGGCACCTACTTCCCCAATGGCGTGACCACTTCCTCGCTGTGCAGCCCCAGCCGCGCGACGATCCTGACGGGCATGACCGCGCGCAACCATGGCGTGGTGGACAATAACAATTCGTCGGAGGACGGGCTGACCTTCTTCCCCGCCTATCTGCAACAGGCCGGGTATCAGACCGCCTTCATCGGCAAATGGCATATGGGCAATGACACCGATGCCCCGCGCCCCGGTTTCGACAAATGGCTCAGCTTCAAGGGGCAGGGGCATTATTACCCCAAGGGCGACCTGCCCGCCGCCGCCTTGGCCGCGGGCAAGAGCAATATGTTCAACGTCGACGGCAAGGAAGTGCCTCAGACCGGCTATATCACCGACGAGCTGACGCAATATGCGATGAACTGGCTGGAAAAGGAGCGCGATCCGAAAAAGCCCTTCTTCCTCTACCTGTCGCACAAGGCGGTGCATTCCGATCCCTTGCCCCCGCCGCGCTATGCCCATCAATATGACAAGGCGCAATTCACCCTGCCCGCCAGCGCGGAAAACACGCCGGAAAATTACAAGGGCAAACCGCGCTGGGTCTATGATCAGCGTAATACCTGGCATGGGATTGATTTTTTTTACAATTCCGACATGAAAATGACGGAATACCTGAAATACTACTATGGCACGCTCTCGGCGGTGGATGACTCGCTGGGGCGGATCATGGCCTATCTGAAAAAGAACCATCTGGAAAAGGACACGCTGGTCGTCTTCACCAGCGACAATGGTTTCCAGATCGGCGACCATGGCTTGATCGACAAGCGCACCGCCTATGAGGCCTCGGTGCGCGTGCCGCTGGTGATGTGGGAGCCGGGGACGGTGCCGGCGGGCACGGTCAATACCGGCCGTGTGCGCGGCCTTGATTTCGCGCCGACTTTTCTGAGCGCGGCGGGCGTGAAAACCATGCCGCAACAGTTCGAAGGCCAGAACGCATGGGGCCTCATCACCGGTGCGCAAAAGCCCGCGCAGTGGAACCCGAGCGACTTCATCTACGAATATTACTGGGAATGGAGCTTCCCCGAAACCCCGACCACCTTTGCCATCACGCGCGGCAATCTGAAGTATATTCAGTATCACGGCATCTATGACCGCGAGGAACTGTATGACATCGGCGCCGATCCCACCGAGATGACCAATCTGATCGACGATCCGGCGCATCTGAACGACAAGATCACGCTGCGCGCCGCGCTCTATCAGCAGATGGCGAATAATAAGGGCAAGCACATGATCCCCTATACCGCGCGCCAGTCGATCGGTTCGGTGCGGCGCAACAAGACGGGGACCGGCGCGGCGCCTTTCCCGGCCGAATGGCTGGTCGAACCCAACCGGGCCGACCGCATGGATGACATCATGGCCGACAGCCCGGCCAAGCAGGCCGCCAAGGCGGCGGGCAAGCCTTTCATCAATTCGCCCACTGTCAATCAGCAGTTCAAGCAGATCCCGGAAAAATAAGCCCCCTGTTGCAAGTTGCATGATCGGTCATACAAACAAGCGATGAGCAGCACCCCGTCATCCAACCCGCCCAACATGCAACTTGTCCCCGGCGGGGTCTTCATGATGGGATCGTCGGCCTTCTATCCAGAGGAAGCGCCGCGCCGAAAGGTGCGCGTGGCTTCCTTCTGGGTCGATCAAACACCGGTGGCGAATGCGCAATTCGCCGAATTTGTCGATGCCACCGGATACAGGACCTTTGCCGAAACCGCGCCCGATCCGCGCGATTATCCGGGCATGGACCCGGCGCTGGCGGTGGCCGGGTCGCTGGTCTTCACGATGACGGACCGGCCGGTGGATCTGGATGATCCCTCGCAATGGTGGCGCTGGGTGGCGGGGGCGTGCTGGCGCCATCCGCTGGGGCCGGACAGCGGGATTGACGACATTCTCGACCACCCGGCCGTGCATGTGACGCATCACGATGCCGCCGCCTATGCCGCATGGGCGGGCAAGCGTCTGCCCACCGAGGCGGAGTTTGAATTTGCCGCGCGGGGCGGATTGGTCGATGCCGAATATGCGTGGGGGGATGAACTGACTCCTGGCGGCGAGCATCGCGCCAATACGTGGCAGGGCCTATTCCCCTTTGCCAATACCGCCGCCGACGGCTGGGTGCGGACCAGCCCGGTGCGCGCCTTTCCCGCCAATGGCTATGGCATCCATGACATGATCGGCAATGTCTGGGAAATCTGCGAGGATTGGTGGAGCCTGCCCAGCGATGCGCGGCCCCGCAAGAAAAGCGCGTGCTGCGCCATCGACAATCCGCGCGGCG
This sequence comes from Novosphingobium sp. SG751A, assembly GCF_013149295.1. Lineage (GTDB taxonomy): Bacteria > Pseudomonadota > Alphaproteobacteria > Sphingomonadales > Sphingomonadaceae > Novosphingobium. The sequence continues at coordinate 18,456 of NZ_JABGCB010000023.1, read as the reverse complement.
GTTTTCGCGCTAAAAGCCACGACCTATCCGAGCCGATCGCGAAAATCCCGCGCAAGGTCATCAAGGGCGGATCGCATCTTTGCGCGCCCACCTATTGCCAGCGCTATCGCCCCGCCGCGCGCCATCCCCAGAGCATCGACAGTTCGACCAGCCATATCGGCTTTCGCTGCGTGATGGACGTGGCATGACAGAAGCGTCTGGGGGCTGATTTTCCCTTACGCCGGATGGTTGGCCCCGGATTCCCCCTGATGACAGGCTTGTCAGGAATAAAAATCATCTATACCGCCTGCCAATCCCCCGCTTGCCCAATAGGTTCGGCATGCGAAATGGCCTTGGCACGTATGAGAGTACTGCATGACCGACACTTCCCAGGTGGCTGACCAGACGGCTGATTCTTCTGAAAACTCCTCGCCTTCGCCTGCGCGCAAGGTGCTGCCCTTTGTCGGGCTGGCGCTTTTGCTGGGCGGCGGCTGGTGGGGTTGGGATTATTTCACCCATGGCCGCTATATCGAAGAAACCAATGACGCGCAGATCGCCGCTGATACTTTGGCGGTCGCCCCGCGCATTTCGGGCTATGTTGCGCAGGTTCTGGTTACTGACAATCAGGACGTGAAGGCGGGCACGCCGCTGCTCACGCTCGACCCGCGCGATTATAAGGCCAAGACCGCGCAGGCCTCCGCACAGGTGGCCATTGCCGATGCGTTGCAGGCCAATGCGCAGGCCGCCATTGCCGAGCAGCGCGCCGGGATCGAACAGGCCCGCGCCCAATTGGCCGCGGCGCAGGCCAAGGCGCAATTCGATGCCGATCAGGTCAAGCGTTTCGCCCCCTTGGTGGCCAGCGGCGCCGAGCAGGCGCAGCAGCTTTCGCAATTGAAATCCGCCGCCGATCAGTCCGCCGCGCAGGTCCGCGCCCAGAGCGCCGCCATCGAGGCGCAGCAGCGCCGCATTGCCACCATCGAGGCGCAGGCCAAGCAGGCGGTGGCACAGGGGCTGGGCGGCAAGGCGCAGTTTGACGCGGCCAATGTCGATCTGGACGCCACCACCATTCGCGCCACGATCGACGGACGCATCGGCGACAAGAATGTCACGCCGGGCCAGTTTGTTTCGGCCGGCACGCGGCTGATGACGCTGGTGCCGCTCTCCAAGATCTATGTCGTGGCCAATTTCAAGGAAACGCAATTGGCCCATATGCGCCCCGGACAGGATGTGGCGATCAAGGTCGATGCGCTGGACGGCCATACGATCAAGGGCAAGATCGAGAGCATGGCGCCCGGCACCGGGGCCAGCTTCAGCCTGATCGCGCCCAGCAATGCGACCGGCAATTTCACCAAGATCGTCCAGCGCGTTCCGGTGCGCATCGCCATTGACGCCAATGCCGATACGCGCCGCCTGCTGGTGCCGGGCCTGTCGGTGACGGCGATGGTGGACACGAAAACGGCGCATTGATCATGGTCGATGCGCCTCCGGTAAAGGCCGATCTGTCGGCATGGCTGGCGGTGGCGGCGGGAACGCTGGGCGCGCTGATGGCGACGCTCGACATTTCCATCGTCAATTCCGCCCTGCCTACGATTCAGGGCGAAATCGGCGCATCGGGCACCGAGGGGACGTGGGTGGCCACCTCCTATCTGGTGGCCGAAATCGTCATCATCCCGCTGGCCGCGTGGCTTCAGCGGGTGCTGGGCCTGCGCACATTCCTGCTGATCGCGGCCAGCCTGTTCACCTTTTTCTCGATGATCTGCGGCTGGGCCGACAGTCTGACGATGATGATCGTCGGGCGCGTGGGCCAGGGCTTTACCGGGGGGGCGCTGATCCCCACGGCGCAGACCATCATCGCCATGCGATTGCCGCGCGAACAGCAACCGATCGGCATTGCCGCCTTTGGCGTGACGGCGGTGATGGGGCCGGTGATGGGGCCGCTGGTGGGGGGCTGGCTGACGGAGAATGTCAGCTGGCACTATGCTTTCTTTCTCAACCTGCCGGTCTGTATCGCGCTTTTGCTGCTGCTGATCCTTGGTCTGCCGCATGAAAAAAGCCATCTGGGCGAATTCGCCAAGGCGGACTGGTTCGGTATTGTCGGGCTGGCGCTGGGGCTGGGCGGGCTGACGGTGTTGCTGGAGGAAGGGCAGAGGGAGCAGTGGTTCTCCTCCGATCTGATCCGGCAAATGGCGTTGGTCAGCGCTTTTGGCTTTGTCTGTATCGGCATTGGCCAGAAATATGCGGTCAGGCCGGTGATTCAGCTCAAGCTGCTGCTCGACCGGCAATTTGGCGCGGTGGCGGTGATGGGGCTGGTGCTGGGCATGGTGCTTTACGGCACCTCCTATGTGATCCCTCAGTTCCTTGCCTCGGTGGCCAATTACAACGCGCTGCAATCGGGCAAGATCGTGCTGATTTCCGGCGTGCCCAGCCTGTTCATGATGGCCATCGTGCCCATCCTGCTGAAACGCATCGACGTGCGCGTGGCGGTGTTTTTCGGCCTGCTGATCATGGGCGTGTCGTCGTTGATCGACACGGGCATGACGATGGGGTCGGATGGCGCCGATTTCGTCGATTCCCAGTTGATGCGGGGCGTGGGCCAGATTCTGGGGATGCTCTTCCTCAGCCAGGCCTGTGTCCGCTCGGTCCCACGTGAACTGGCGGGCGATGCTTCGGGCCTGTTCAATTCGGTGCGTAATCTGGGGGGCAGCATCGCGCTGGCCGGGATCGCCATCATTCAGGACAACCGCCTGTGGCTGCACACCCGCCGGCTGGAGGAAACGCTCCATGCCAACAGCGTGCTGGTGCAGGAGAAGGTGCGCGCGCTGGGCGGCCTTGTCCGCGCCGCGCCGCAGCTAGAGGCCCAGCTTCAGCTTCAGGCGCTGGTGATGACCTATAACGACATTTTCCGGATCATGGGTTATGGCACGTTGATCGTGCTGCCTCTGGTCCTGTTGCTGCGTCCGTTTTCGAACGAAGCGGCCCCTGACGTTCCCATGCATTGACGAGAGCCATGATGACCCGTTTGCCGCTGATGATTGCTGTGGGATTGCCGCTGGCGCTGCCTTTGGCGTTGGGGGCCTGCGCGATGGGGCCCAATTATGCCGGGCCGCCTAAGGTGGCTGGCGGCAGTGGTTTCGCGCGCGGGGCCAAGGTGGCCGAGGCGGGGCCGGTGTTGGCGCGCTGGTGGGAAGTGCTGGGGGATGAGCAGCTCAATGCGCTGGTCGTCGATGCCCTGGCCCACAGCCCCAGCGTCGAGGATGCGCAGGCCAAGGTGCGCGAAGCGGGCGCGGTGCTGCGGCAGAAGCAGGCCGGCGATCTGCCCTCGGTCTCGCCCACGCTGATTGCGGCCAAGGCGGATCTGCCTCCTTTCAGCGCAGGGGGCAAACGGACCTCGCTGGAAATTTACAACCTTGGCGCCACCGCCTCGTGGGAGCCCGATTTCTGGGGCATCAACAAGCGCACCAATGAAGCCTCGCGCGCCAGTGTTGATCGGGCCAAGGCGCAACTGGCCGATGCGCAGGTCAGCCTTTCGGCGCAGGTGGCGCAGGCCTATGTGAATCTGCGCGATGCACAAAGCAGGCAGGCGATGGTGGCGCAGGTGGTGACCTTGCGCGAGCAGGCGCTCGATCTGGTGCGTCAGCGTCATGGCGCGGGTGTGGCCACGCTGGCTGATGTGGCGCGCTATGAGGGCGATATGCGCAGTGCCATGGCGCAGGCCGCGCCTTTGCGCGCGCAGGTCGAGGTGGCGATGAATCAGCTGGCCGTGCTGACCGGCAAGGCGCCGGGCGATCTGGATGCGGCGCTGGCCTCGGCCAAGCCCTTGCCGGTGTTGCCCGCCAAGGTGGCGGTGGGCGATCCGGCCGAGCTGATCGCGCGGCGGCCCGATGTGCGCGCGGCCGAGCGCCTGCTGGCGGGCAACACCGCCCAGATCGGCGTGACGCGGGGCAAGCTGATGCCGCGTCTGAGCTTTACCGGCATTTTGGGCATGGGCAGCGCCTCGCTCTCCAGCATCGTCGATCCCTCGACGGCGGCCTATGGCATCCTGCCGCAGTTGAAATGGTCGGGCCTCGATTGGGGCAAGGGCAAGGCCACCGTAGCGCAGGCCAAGGCTCAGCGTGATGGGGCCGAGGCGCAATATCGCCGTGCGGTCCTTTCCGCGCTGGAGGATGCCGAGAGCAGCCTGTCGCGCTTTGGCGCGGCGCGCGAGCGACTGATGCAGCTTGAGGCGGGCGAGGGAACCGCGCAGGCCAGCGCCCGCCTTGGCGCGCAAAGGGTGAGCGCGGGGACATCCTCCAAGCTGGAGCAGACCGAGCGCGATGCGCAGGTGCTTCAGGCCGCGATCACCAGCGCGCAGGGCCGCGCCGAAGTGGTGGTGGATTATATCGCCATTGCCAAGGCGCTGGGCTTGGGCTGGCAGGGCTGATCGCGCTATAGGCGCGGCCATGGATGAAACGCTCTGGCTGGCCCGCCGCGAAAACTGGACCCCGCAGAATGAGGACGCCCGCGATGGGGGCGACATCGACTATGCCCGCGTGATCCACTCCGCCTCGTTCCGGCGGCTTCAGGGCAAGACGCAGATCCTCAATCTGGGCGACAGCGATTTCTATCGCACCCGGCTGACGCATTCGCTGGAGGTGGCGCAGATCGCGGGCGGCATTGCGCGGCAATTGGAGCGCGACGCGCCCGATCATCCCGCCACCGCGATCCTGCCGGGGCGCAGCATGATCCACGCCATCGGCTGCACCCATGATTTCGGCCATCCGCCCTTCGGCCATGGGGGCGAGGTGGCGCTCAATTACTGTATGCGCGAGGATGGCGGGTTCGAAGGCAATGGCCAGACGCTGCGCATCCTCTCGCGGCTGGAGACTTTCTCGCAAGGGGCGGGGGCCAATTTGGCGCGGCGGACCTTGCTGGGGGTGCTGAAATATCCGGTGGCCTATGCCGATGTGCGCAATCCGGCGATCGCGCCGCGCCTTGCGCCGGGGCCGACCACCCTGCGGATCATCGACGCGGCCAGCGCCAAGCCGCCCAAATGCTATCTCGACACCGAGCGCGATGTGGTGGACTGGATCCTCGATCCGCTGAGCGCGGGGGATCGAGCGCTGTTGCAGAGCTTTGAAGAAAAGCCCGGAAAGCACGCCAAATCACACCACAAATCGCTCGATTGCAGCATCATGGACGTGGCCGACGACATTGCCTACGGCGTCCACGACCTTGAGGACGCCATCGCGCTCGACCTGATCCACCGCGAGACATTCGCCGCCGCCGTGACGGATCGCTGCCCGACCTTCCTTGATGCGCTGAAGGCCAAATATCCCGGCGAGAGTGCCAATGATGTGATGCGTCAATTCGTCGATGGGCTTTATGGTGGCGAGAACAGCCGCAAGCGCTTCATCGGACGGCTGGTGCATCATTTCCTGACCGCGGTGCATTATGTCGAGATGGAGGAATTCGACGCTCCCCTGCTGCGCTGGAGGGTGGGGATGGCGCCGGGGCAGAAGGCGTTTCTGGAGGTGCTGAAGGATCTGGTCGTGCGCGAGGTCATTACCAGCCCGGCGGTTCAGCATCTGGAGTTCAAGGGTCAGACCATGGTGGTGGCCGTGTTCGAGGCGATGCAGGCCGACCCGGAACGCCTGCTGCCGCGCGACCGCTTGCCCGCCTATGCGCAATATGGGGTCCGCGCGATTTGCGATTATGTGGCGGCGATGACCGACACTAGCCTGCTCAAAACCTATGAGCGGCTGTTTGCCCCGCGCATGGGCTCGGTGTTCGACCGGCTCTGAGGGCGATAGGCAAAAAAATGGCCAGCCCGGAGGCTGGCCTTTGGAAAGTTTGGGAGAGGATGCCTGAAAGGCCTGTCCCTTATGCGGATCGGCGGTGTTCTTCGCAAGTGCAAAATCACGCGGTTTGGTGCAAAGAATGCAACTGCCGATTACGTAAACGCAAATATCAGCATTTCCAGTCGGTTTTGCGCTAACCTTTATTGTACCAAAGGCTCATTTGCACCGCGCGCAATTATTGCGCCGCAGCATTTTGACGCAGGCACAGCGCCACGCGATAGGTCGCGCGGCCCCCTTGCGAATCGAATCGCTCGATCACCCGCCGCAATTGCCCCGCCGACAAGGGGCGGTGGCCCGCGCGCGGCACATCCGCGCCAATCCCGCGCAGGTGGCGCAAAAAGCCCCGCCCGCCGCCTTCGACCGTCAATTCGACCTCTCTTACGGCAAAGTCCATCGCACGCAGATCCGCGCCATCGGGATAATCGGCCAGCCCGCAGGGCGCATCCTCATGGGCCGCGCGCCATTGCGCAAAACTGCCCGCGATCATTGTTGTGAAAGCCAGCAGGCCGCCCGGAGCCAGCAAAGAATCCAGCCGTGCCGTCGCCGCGCCCAGATCGTCGAACCACTGAAACGCCAGACTCGACACGATCAGGTCAAAGGGGCCGTTCACATCGGGCGCCTGTCCATCCATCACGCGATAATCCACCCGGTCATGTCCGGCAAAACGCGCCCGCGCCCGTGCCAGCATCGCGGGCGAAAGGTCGCTCATCACCCATCGCGCATCGGGCAGGAGCGGCATCAGCGCCGCCCCCAGAAACCCCGTGCCGCAACCGATCTCCAGCACGCGCGGGGTGGGGGGCAATGCCTGCATCGCCACCGCATGGGCCAGCATCGCGGCGACCTGTTGCTGGACCCCGGCATGGGCGTCATAATCATCGGCGCGGCCAAAGGCTTCGGAAACAAGACGTTGGGCCATCATTGCGCAAAATCCGCAATCTGTACTGCGCACCATGCCGCCTGCGTCAGGGGCAACAGATGCCCGCCATCGCCGCAAACCGAGCAAGCGCCGCCAAAGGCCCCCATGCGCAGCGCGGGCGGCAATAGCGGATCATCCTCCGCCTGAAGCACCAGCAAGCGCGCGCGATGGGCCGGGGCCAGGGCCTGATCCGCCAGCAGCGCCAGATCCTCGCCCAGTCGTTCACGGGAAACCATCGCCGGGGCGGGGCTGCCGTTGATGCTGGCGCGGAAGTCTTCCAGCACCTTGGCCGGGTTCTCGCCAAAACGCTTCACCATCCGCTGAACCACGCGCGGGGCCACCGCGTCGACGCCGCAGAACCGGTCAAACCCATTGATCGCCACCAGAGGCACATCTGGCCAGCGCCGCGCCAGCAGCATCGCGCCCAGCGAATGGCCGATCATCAGATCGGGCCGCTCGCTCTCAACGGTTGGGCCAAAATAGCCGCGATCCATCCGTGTAACATTGCCTGACAGCATGGGTGCCAGCGCGTCCCACACGCCTGCATCAAACCCCCAGCCATGCAGCAGCGCGATCTTCACCGTTCCAGAACTCACTGGCCGATCCGCGCAGCAATCGCCTGGGCCAGCGCGGCGACATCGGCGCGCGCATGATTGGCATGCAGCGCCACGCGCAACCGACTGGTGCCGGGCGGCACGGTGGGCGGGCGGATCGCCACGGCCAGCATGCCTGCCGCCGCCAGATCCTGCGCCAGAGCGAGCGCAGCCCCGGCATCGCCCACGATGACCGGCACGATCTGGGTGCTGCTTTCGGCCGTGGCGATGCCCGCGCTGTTCAGGCTGTCGCGGAAAAATGCGCCGTGATCGGCCAGAGTCGCGCGCTCTGCCTCCATCCCCGGCGCCAGATCGAGCGCGGCATCAATCGCCCCCAGCATCGCGGGCGAGGGCGCGGTGGAAAAGATGAAACCTCCACAGGCATTGACCAGATAGTCGATCAGCAACCGGCTGCCCGCGACATAGGCGCCCATACAGCCCAGCGCCTTGCTGAAGGTGCCCATCGCCAGATCGACATCTAGGCCATAGGTCAGCCCGCGTCCCTCATGGCCCAGCACTCCGGTGGCATGGGCCTCGTCGACATAGAGAAACGCATCATGCGCGCGGGCCAGCGCCGCCAGCGCGGCCACATCGGCCTGGTCGCCGTCCATGCTGAACACGCTTTCGGTAACGATGATCTTCGGTCCCTCGGCGCGCTCCAGCAATTGGGCCAGATGGTCCAGATCATTGTGGCGAAAGCGGATTTGGCGTGTGGTGGATGCGCCCGCATGCAGGCTGCCATGGATCAGCCGGTCGGTGAACAGCGCGGCCCCCGGCGCGGCGCGCAGCAAGGCCGCCAGCACCGCCGCATTGCAATGCCACCCGCTGGGAAACAGCAGCGCGGCCTCCTTGCCTTTGAAGCGGGCAATCTTTTCCTCGACCGCCAGATGCAGCGGCTGGGTGCCCGTCACCAGCCGCGAGGCCGCCGAGCCCGCGCCATGGGCCAGCGCCCACTGCGCCGATCTTTGCGCCAGCAACGGATGGCGCGAGAGGCCGAGGTAATCATTGCTGGAAAAATCGACCAGCATGGTCCCGTCGCGCAATAATCGCCCTGCATCCTGCGGCATGCTGGCGCGCAGGATGCGCCGCTCGTCGCGCTGGTCTATGCGTTCCAGCGCGGCGGCAAGCTGAGATTCTAAGGCCTTCAGATCATCTGCTCCAGCTTGACGCAGCCCTTGGGCATGGCTTCGGCGGCGATCTCGGCCTCGGTGCGGGTCACGGCCATGGGCTTCAGGCCGAGACGTGCAAACATCGCCATGTCATTGTCATCGCCCGCATTGGGCGCGGTCAGCAGCTTGTCGCCGGTGAAAATGCTGTTGGCCCCGGCAAGAAAACACATCGCCTGCGTCATTTCCGACATCGATTCGCGCCCCGCCGACAGGCGCACCATCGAGCCGGGCATGGTGATCCGCGCCACCGCCACGGTGCGTACAAATTCCACATCGTCAATCTTGGCCAGCGGCGTATCGGCCAGCATATTGCCCAGCACGGTGCCCTTGACCGGCACCAGCGCGTTGATCGGCACGCTCTGCGGATGCGACGGCAGCGTGGCCAGCGTATGGACAAAGCCCACCCGGTCGGCGCGCGTTTCGCCCATGCCCACGATCCCGCCGCTGCACACATTGATCCCGGCGCGGCGCACCTGGCCCAGCGTGTCGAGGCGGTCGCCCATCGTGCGGGTGCTGGTGATTTCCTCGTATTTTTCCGGCGAAGTGTCGATATTGTGGTTGTAATAGTCGAGACCCGCATCGGCCAGCATGTCGGCCTGATGGTCCGACAGCATGCCCAGCGTCATGCAGGTTTCAAGGCCCATCGACCGCACGCCCTTCACCATTTCGATGATCGCGGGCATGTCGCGGTCCTTGGGGTTGCGCCATGCCGCGCCCATGCAGAAGCGGCTGCTGCCCTGATCCTTGGCGCGCGCGGCGGCCTGCAAAACCGACTGCACTTCCATCAGCTTGGTGGCCTTGACCCCGCTGTCGGCCTTGACGCTCTGGCTGCAATAGCCGCAATCCTCGACGCAGCCGCCGGTCTTGATCGAGAGCAGCGTGGAGAGCTGCACTTCATTGGCCGGGTGGCTGGCGCGGTGGATTTCGGCGGCGCGATAGACCAGCTCGGTGAAGGGCAGGTCGAACAGGGCCGCGATCTCTTCGCGCGTCCAGTCGGTGCGGGCCGAGAGAGAACTGGCCGGGGTGTCGAGAGGGGGCACGGTCATAGGGTATTCTCCATTCGGCGCAGTCCGGCGCGGGCCTTGGGCATCGTTACGCGGTCGCGATAGGCGCGCAAGGGCCAAGGCTCAAGTCATCAAGCGGTGAAACGACCATCCCGAAGGGCAATATCATGGCGCGTTTCACACGGTGATGCGTCAGGATGGGGATGGCGTCCACGGTAATCTTGCAAATTTGCAAAGAGCGTCTTTGCAAAACCGGCTGATCACCCATTGATCGCGCGCACCGCCAAGGCCGCCGCCGCCGCGCGCGTTTCCACGCCCAGTTTGACGAAAACCTGCTCCAGATGCTTGTTCACCGTGCGCGGAGAGATCGACAATATCTCGCTGATGACGCGGTTGGGTTTGCCATAGCTGATCCACAGCAGCACCTCGGCCTCGCGGCTGGTCAGGCCGTGGCGGGCCTGAAGCAGGGCGATGTCGCCCGCCGGGTTGACGTCATTGAGCCGCACCAGCCATTCGGCCCCGCGCATCCGCGCCACCAGCACCAGTTCGAGCGTTGAATGGGCAAGGTCGAGCCGGACGCTGGCCCCGCTCTCATCGGCCCGCGCCAGACGGGCAAGCGCAGGGCGCAGCGCGGCCGGGGCCGGGCCGGGGATGACGCTCCATTCCGGGCAGCTTTCGGCCAGCAGGCTGCCGGCCTGCGGGGTCCACCAGAGCAATTGCTCGTCGCGGCCCATGGCGACCAGATGGCGCCCGCTGGCGTCGAGCGCGGCCTGGCTGTCCTGTGCAAGGCGCGCATTGGCCATATGCACCCGCACCCGCGCGATCAGCTCGTTGATGACCAGAGGCTTGCGCACATAATCGACCCCGCCCGCCTCAAGGGCTGCCAGCACATGCTCGCTCTCGGTCAGGCCGGTCATGAAGATGACGGGCACGCGGGCGCTGGCCGGATTGCGTTTGAGGATGCGCGTGGCCTCGAACCCGCCGATGCCGGGCATCACCGCATCCATCAGGATCAGATCGGGTACGATATGCGACAGCAGCGAGAGCGCCGCCTCGCCGCTGGTGGCGATCAGCACGCGGATGCCCTCGACCTCCAGCGTATCGGCCAGAAAACGCAGGGATTCGGGCGTATCGTCAACCACCAGCACGGTATCGACATGGGGCTGGGGATCCTGCGCCACCAGCGGATCGTGGCGCATCATTGATCCCCTTGCCGGTTGGCGGCCAGTTCGGCGGCCAGTTCGCCCAGATCGAACCGGTCGAGAGAGGCCAGCAGCCGCCGCGCCAAGGGGGCGGCCTGCGGCACGGCAGCCTCCATCGCGCGGATCGCTTTTTCCACGCCCCGCACATGGCCGATGCGCAGATCGTTTTCTATATCGGTCAGAAAGGGCCGCGCTTCATCGGGCAGGGCCTCGCGCTCGGGGGCAGCTTCGGGGGCCTCGGCCTCCTCGGCCCGACCGCGCCAATGCAGGCCCAGCAGGCCGCCCACCGCATCGATCAGCGCGTCCAGATCGACCGGTTTGATGAGGAACTGGTCATGGGCGATGAAGCCCGCGCTGCCCTGCCGGATTTCATGCGCGTCGCCCGAGACCATGATGATGCGTATGTCGCCCCCGCGCATTGCGCGCAGCCGCCGCGCCACCTCCCAGCCCGACAGGCCCGGCATGGTGACATCGAGCAGCACCAGTTCGGGCCGATGCTTGCGCGCCAGTTCCAGCCCGGCATCCCCATCATGCGCGATATGCAGGATAAAGCCCATGGGTTCGAGCAGCCCGCGCAGCAGCGAGGTCTGATCCGGGTCGTCGTCGATCAGCAGGATATGGCGCGGCGGCCCGTCGAAACCGGTGATCGCGCGGGTGCTTTTCACCTCCTGCACACTGGCCTGCACCGGGCTGAGCATCAGGCGCACGGTAAAGGTCGTGCCCACGCCCGGCTCGCTGGTCACGGCCAGATCGCCGCCGAGGATATGCACCAGCGCCTGGGTGATCGCCAGACCAAGGCCGATGCCCTTTTGCCGCTGCGCCTCGGGATGGGTGCCGCGTTCAAAGGGGGCGAAGATGCGCGCCAGATCGTTTGGTTCAATGCCGATGCCGGTGTCGGCGATGGTGAAGCTCATCACCTGAGAGCGATAGGTGACCCCGAAAGTAACCTGCCCCGCCTTGGTGAACTTGATCGCGTTGGAGAGCAGGTTGATCAGGATCTGGCGCAGGCGTTTCTGATCCGTGCGCACGAATTCGGGCAGGCCGCTCTGCTTTTCATAGGCCAGCGTCAGGCCGCGCGATTGGGCCTGCGGGCGGAACATGCTGGCGACCTGGTCGAGAAAGCTGTTGAGACGCACCGTGTCGTTGGACAGGCGCAGCACCCCGCTTTCGACATGGCTGATATCGAGCAGTCCCTCGACCAGATTGGTCAGGTGCTCGGACGACCGGCGGATGATGCGCGCGGCTTCGATGGGGGCGATGTCATGCCCGCGCTCCAGCAATTGCGCATAGCCATAGATCGAATTGAGCGGTGAACGGATTTCATGGCTGACCGAAACGAGATAGCGGCTCTTGGCGCTGTTGGCGGCCTCGGCCACCTCCTTGGCCAGATGCAGTTCCTCCAGCGTGGCATTATGCGCGGCCACCTCGGCGCGCAGGTCTGCCACATGGCGGCGCGCTTCAGCCAGAGCGGCGCGGCGGCTGTCATAGGCGCGCAGGATCAGCCCGCCCAGCACCCCGCCCAGCGCCAGCAGCGCCCCCAGCGTGGCCAGCAGAATCGCGCGCACCATCGGCAGGCTCTGCGCCGGAAGGCTCTGCCCCAGCGCCCAATAGGCCGCGGCGATGATGGCCGTCATCATCACCGCCATGGCCGCCATCACCAGCATGAACCGCCCCGGTGCAGACTTGATTCTGTCCATCAGGCGCAAGGTTTCGATCATCCGGCGCGCCTCTGCGCTATAGGGCGGCTCAGGAGCCTGTCGGTCACATCGCTTGTCGCCATCTCTCGACCCCCCGCCAGTCGGTTCTCGCAGACATGGTGTAGCGCGCATTCGGGCTGCATCATCCTACGTCAAATGACGAATGGCTGGCGCGGGGCCGGACAAGGATATTTTGCCAGAACCTTATGATCCTGTTGCCTTTACGGACAAGGTCTGCAAGCGTTGACAGCAATAGGTGCAATGGCTCGATATGTTGCCGGCGACTTGGGGGGCAAGTCGTTAGCTGCAACAGGGGGCGCGCGATCTGTCCATGCCGTTTGGCGGGGCTTGTCGCGTTCCCGAATGGCCGGGTGGTGGTGTGGCGCTGGGGGCAGCTTGCCGCGCGCCACCCGGCCGTTCATGGGGGCGGGTTGTATGAAATTATGCCTCCGGCGGGCAAAGGGATTCAATCCCTTTGCAATCCCGTTCATGGGGTGGTGCCGGGTTGGCGAGGTTGTGGGCGGATTGGTAAAGCCTGCGGCACCGGGCCGCGCTGATTGGCGCCGCTGGCTTTAAAATTCCAAGGCTGCGTCCGACACCCATCGGCCGAACCCATGGCGCCACGCAGACAGTAATGGGAGCGCGAGGGTCTAGACCCTCGCATCTTACCCTTTTCTAACTCGTATACTTATCACACGTCATGCGCGTCGCCGCCGGGCTGGGATTATAGATCTGCGCATAATCGCGCAGGTCGCGCACCACGAAGCTGGCGCTGTAATGGATCTGTCGGTTGGGCACGAACATCGTGCCGAAAAAGGGCTGGTAGGTATAGTTGACCTCGACGAACATCACCCCGGCGCCGGAGGGGGCGCTGACCTTGTATCCGGTGTCGCCCATGCCGGTGGCGGCGGTGGCGCCGGCGTTGGCCGGCGTGGCGTCTGTGCCGGCGGTGGGGGTGGTGGTGCCATAGGAGGAATCGAAGCTGCTCCCGCTTTTCATCCCGATGCAGCGTTGCCAGTGGATGCGCTGGACGGGCACCGTGTCATAGGATTGCTGGACCATTTCGAGGCTGGAGATGATGACCCGCCCGTTGGTGGTCAGGCCCAGCCCGTTGCCCTGCAATCGCGCGCCCGCCAGCACATCGTTCATGTCGGTTTCGCGGATCTGGGTCGCGGCCAGATTGCTGGCGAGGCCCACACGGCTGGCATTGTCGGCCAGATCGAGCGTGATCTGGCTGATCTGCATCTGGACGCGGGCCATATTGGTATATTCGATGCCTGCCCCGCCCATGTAGAACACGATGGGCAGCGCCAGCGCGAATTCGATCAGCGAGGCGCCCGAGGAATCGCGGATCAGGCGGCGCATCATGTGCATACTGTTGCCGCCGCCGCCGTGGTCTGGGTCGCCCATGGCTGGTTCTTCAGGATCGTGCTGGCCGAAAGCGTGGCATTCCTGCCCCAGCCCAGCCAGAGGCCCAGCGGAAACAGGCGGGTATAGGTGATGGAAACGGTATAGAGCACCGTGTCGCCCGCGCCGCCATTGCCCGACACGCCCGGATCGGCGTCCCAGATGCCATTGCCGTTCACATCGGTAAAACACTCGCCCGCATCGCGCGCGCCGTTGCCGTTGCTGTCCACGAAACTTTCGGGCGAGATATAGCCGAAGGAGGCATAGGATTTGCGCGTGGGATAGCCCGAGATGAAGGCGGCATTGCCGTTGATGTTCTTCACCGCCTGCAGCACGGCATTGTCGATGGTGGTGGTGTTGGCGCTTTCGACCGTGCTGTCGCGGCCGGCCTTTTGCACCGCGCCCGTCAGGATCGCCTGCATATAGGCCTGATAGGCCATTTCGCACAGGCCCATCCCCATCAGCAGCATCACCGGCAGCACCAGTGCAAATTCAACCAGCGCCGCCCCGCCGCAATCACGCCACAGCCGCCTCATTTCGAAATCCGCAGCTTGGCGATTTTGCTGGCGATGGTGGCGAATTGCGCGGCAAGGCCCGATCCCGATGTGGTGGAGAGCGCCTGCGAGGGCGAGGTCGCGCATTGGGTCAGCTCATTGGTGCTGCTCATGCCAAGGGCCACGGTCCACACGCTGATATTCTTGGCCTTGGCCGCCGCGCAGGAGGCAAGGAAGCGGGCATTGTGGTAATTCTTCAGATTGCCCAGATCGCCCCCCGAAACCCGCTGGTCGTAATATTCCACGCCGTATGCGCCATAGACATTCTGGCTGGGTGACATGTCGCCATCGGTCAGAAAGACGATAATCCGCTTGGGCGCGTCGCGCCCCGTGGCGGCGGCGGTGTCGGCGGCAAAGATGCCGTCGGGCGAAACCAGCCGCGTGCCCCAGATCATGCCGATATCGTGATAGGTGCCGCCAATCGCGCGAAAATCACTGGCGTTGACGTAATTGGACACTTGCGTGCGCGTCATCACCGCCAGACGCGAGACCGGCTTGCCGCAGCTGATATAGCCCAGCTTGTAATAGGAGGCCTGATCGAGGTTGGGGCTGTTGCTGGTGTCGCCGCTCGATGTGGCGTTGGCGGTGCTGGTGTAATTGTTGCGGGCATAGGTGACGGCGGTCCACATCGGTTTCCACTGCGTGCGGATATCCGTTCCCGGCTTCAGATCGGGGTTCAGGTCATTGGGCAGGCTGGTGGTGGAAAAGCTGGTGACGCCGGGCGTGGTATAGGCTTCCTCGATGCACCCGTCCCATGTGTCGGTGGTGTTGACGAATTTGGTGGTGTCGACCGTGGGCGCGCCGGTGACATAGGTGGTCAGCAATTGCGGGCTCTGTTTATATTGCCAGTTGGGCAGGGTACAGAAGCAGGAAAAGGAAAAGCCCGTGCCGGTCAGCACGCGGGTCTGATAATTCCAGCTTGTGTTCACATTGCCGACCCCGCCCGCCATATAGGCCGGGTGGATATCCATGATCGCGCGGCCCGAATTGACCGTGGACGTATAGGTGACAAAGCCATAGCGCACCCGCGTGTTGACATCGATCGAGGCGGCCATCGTGTCATAGAAGGACAGCACGGCAGCGCGCAGCGCGCTGATGCGCGATCCTGATTTTTCCGGGACATAATAGGCGGTCGATCCGGGGTATCCGGCGGTGCTGGTGTTGCCGCTGCCACTGCCGTCGGCGGGGCGGGAATAGGCGGTGGCCGTGACCGAATTGACGTAATTGGTGCAGGTGTTGGTGTCGTCCGAGGGCAGGCAGGCCATCGAGCCGGTGGTGTCCAGCACAAAGATCACATCGGTGTCGCTGATCTGATAGGTGGCCTGGCAGACGGCGTTGAGCGTGATCGAGCTGTAGCCGAACACGCGCATCAGCGTCATGGGCATGGTTGCGCTGGCGCTGGCGCTGACCTGGGCGTCGGTGGTCTTGGCGGGGGTGAAGTTCAGCGCGGTGATGCCGTACCAGCCGGTGCGGATATTGTTGGCGAAAAAGGCGTTGGCGGCCGCGGTGGCGGTCGAATCCAGCGTGGTGTTGCCGGTGGTGGTGTCGGTCATCGCCTTGCGCCCGGCCAGAACCCCGGCGTCGCAGGCCTGCTGCAGCCGCGCATTGACCATATACATCCGCGCCCCGTCCACCGCGCAGCCGACAAAGGCCATCAGCAGCGACAGGATCAGCGCCAGCATCGGCAGGGCATTGCCCCGCCGGTTGGCGATCAGGCGCGACAGGAAGGGGCCGTGTTTCACCATGCCATTATGGCGTGCAAACATTTGCCTTTGGCCAAGCGCCCATCCGGGCTCTTACGGATTATGGCCGGAAAACAGTCCGTCCAGCTCCTTGGCGGGCACCGGGCGCGAGACAAGGAAGCCCTGAAACGTGTTGCAGCCGCAGGCGGCCAGACGCTCGCGCTGATGTTCGGTTTCCACGCCTTCGGCCACGACATCCAGTTTCAGCGCACGGCCCAGCTTGACGATGGCGTCGACCAACCCTTCGGCCTCATCATTGGCCTCCAGATTATGAACGAAGCTGCGGTCGATCTTGATTTTGTCGACCGAGAAGCGCTTGAGCGAATTGAGGCTGGAATAGCCGGTGCCGAAATCGTCCAGCGCGATGGAAAAGCCTTCCTGTTTCAGCATGGTGATATTGTCGCGCGTGATGCCGTCATCGCCCAGCAAGGCGGTTTCGGTGATCTCGATTTCATAGCGTTCGGGATTGACCCGGAATTCGGCCACCAGCCGCGTCAGCGTGGCCATGAACATGGGCGAGCGCAATTGCAGCGCCGAGACATTGATCGCCACCCGGATGTCGCCCCATCCGGCGGTTTCCTGAAACACGCGGCGGAACACGAATTCGCCCAGATCGAGGATCAGCCCGCTTTCCTCGCATAGAGGCACGAAGATCGAGGGGGCGATGGCGCCGCGCTCGGGATGGTTCCAGCGCACCAGCGCCTCCATCGCGTCGATCGACCCGCGCCCGTTCATCTGGGGCTGATAGACCATGGTCAGGCTGCCGTCGGCCAGTGCCTTGCGCAGATCGCTTTCCAGACTGCGCCGCATGCGCAGCGCGGCATCCATGTCGGGTTCGAAAAAGGTTACCCGGTTGCGCCCGTTTTCCTTGGAACCATACAGCGCCAGATCGGCCTGACGCAGCGCCTCGGCCGGTTCTATTTCCGGGTTGGACACCAGCGTGACGCCGATTGAAACCCCCACTTCAACCACGCCCGCTTCCAGTTCAAAGGGCGTTTCAAACAATTTGAGCACGCGCTGGGCCAGATGCGAGGCGCCTGAACCGTCGGCCTCGGGTTGCAGGATCACGAATTCATCGCCGCCCAGCCGCGCCACCGTATCGGAATCGCGGCACAATTCGGTCAGCCGCCGCGCCACCTGCTGGATCAGCTCGTCGCCCGCATGGTGGCCCAGCGTGTCATTGACCTCCTTGAACCGGTCCAGATCAAGGCAATGGACCGCCATTTCGCCCGCATAACGGCGCGACATGGCCAGACTCTGGCCCAACCGGTCGAACATCATCGCGCGGTTGGGCAATCCGGTCAGCGTGTCGTGAAAGGCCAGATGGCGCGCGCGCGCCTCGCTGGCGATCAGGTCGCTGGCGATGGTGTTGCTGCGCCGCATGAAGAACCATGCCGCCGCCACCAGCAGCGAGAACAGCGCCAGCAGCGCAATCGGCAGGTCGAAGCGCACCGCGCTATAGGGATCGAGCGCGGGCCATGCCAGCACCGCCACCGCGCCGCCCCTGGGATCGCGCAGCGGCAGGACCATGTGATTGGGCGGCAGCTTGCCCCCCAGCTGAAGAATGGCCGCGTTCTGGCCATGCTGGGCGCTGAAGCTGGTGACCATGCCCTCATCAAGCGTGGCCTGAATCATATAGGGGCCAACGCCCGAAAGCACCAAGGGCAGATTGAGCCTTGCCTGATTGTCGATAATCCACAGGCCCGCCATCCCATCGACCCCGCGCGCAGGGACCAGCCGGACCGAGCGTGACCCGGTGACCGCGCGCATCGGGGCGAGTATCGCCTCATCTATCCAGCGCGTGTCATTGGCGGCAAGGTGCGCGCGGGCCTGTTCCTGATGGGCCAGAGCGCGGACGGTCTCCTGCCAGATCTCCACGTCATGATCCCAGCTTCTGGCGATGATATCCTCGCTGAAACGATGGGCGCTCAGGTTGATCTTGGAAAGGGTGACCTGCGCGGCGATGGCCAGCAACAGTAACGTGCCCACCAGCAATCCGCTGATGGGGCGCAGCAGCCCCTTGCGCTGGGCATCCTGCGGCGAACTTTTGCTGTCCATTCCTGTTCCTACCCATGCGGCTCGCCAGCGCTTTGTTGCAATCGGGGTCTTTCAGCCTATCCTGATCCCCGGCGAGCTTCGATCATGGTTGACGTTTACGCGCCGGGCCTTGCGGAAGGTTTTGGGCGGCAACAGGTCATTAGCCCTAGTTTTGGCTAACGGAGTCTTCACCAACACGGCTGCGTGCGGGGCGCCTGAATGACCGTCTGTGGACGCCCCAAAAGAAGCAAGCGTTAAATGAGATCTGGCACGTAGTCAGGTGCTCTCGTCTGTCCGGCCTCTGGATGCAGCATTATGC
>NZ_JABGCB010000022.1 GCF_013149295.1 Novosphingobium sp. SG751A | reverse complement strand
CCGAAGGCGGCGGTGGGCCCAATTATCCCAATATGTGAGAAGAAGGAGAATATGCGAGGGTCTAGACCCTCGCGCTCCCGGGACTGTCTGCGTGGCGCCCCGTCCAAGCCAAGGCTTCCGGTAGGCAAGCTCAGCAATTTAAAAGCCTGCGGCGCGAACCAGCGCAACCCGGCGCCGCAGGACATAAACCCTAAAAACACACCACCCGGCCAACCTCCCACCACCCTAAAACGGGATTGCAAAGGGCCCCCGCCCTTTGCCCGCCGGAGGCAAAAAACGGGGACCTTCCCCTCAATCCCCCAGCAATGCCGTCACGGTCTTGGTCTCGGTATAGGCCAGCACACCTTCCTCACCCACCTCACGACCCCAGCCCGATTCCTTGACCCCGCCAAAGGGGGCCGAAGGGTCATTCACGCCATGGGTGTTGATCCAGACCGTGCCTGCCTGAAGCTTTTGCGCCGTCAGATGTGCGCGCGACAAATCGCTGGTCCAGATATTGGCGGCCAGACCATAGCGCGTGTCATTGGCGGCCCGCACGACTTCCTCGGGATCGTCGAAAGGCGTTGCGACCAGAACAGGGCCGAAGATCTCCTCGCGCACGATCGAGGCTTGCGGATCGGGATTGGCGAAAATGGTGGGTTCGACGAAATAACCGCGATCCGGCCCGGTGCCGCCGCCTGTTATCACTTCGGCCCCGCTTTGGCGGCCCTGTTCGATATAGTCCAGCACGCGCTGCTGCTGCTGTCGCGAGACAAGCGGGCCGAGCATCGTGTCGGGCGCTCGCCCATGTCCCAGCTTGAAGCTGCGCGCCGCATTGGCCACACTTTCCACCACGCGATCAAACACAGAGCGTTCGACATAGAGGCGCGAGGCGGCCAGACATACTTGCCCGGAGTTGAAGAAGATAGCCAGCGCGGCCCCGATGGCGGCCTTGTCGAGATCGGCATCGGCAAAGATCAGCGAGGGCGATTTGCCGCCCAGTTCCAGCGTCACACGTTTGAGGTCGCGCGCTGCGGTCTGCACGATCTGTTTGCCCACGCGGGTCGATCCGGTAAAGGCGATCTTGTCCACGCAGGGATGTTCGACCAGCGCCTGTCCGGCCTCATGCCCATAGCCGGTCACGACGTTGAGCACGCCTTCGGGCAGCCCGGCTTCCAGCGCCAGTTCGGCCAGACGCAGCGCCGTCAGCGGGGTCACTTCCGAAGGCTTGAGCACGATGGTGCAACCTGCGGCCAGGGCCGTAGCCACTTTCCATGCCGCCATGGCCAGGGGGTAATTCCACGGCACGATCTGGCCCACCACGCCGATCGGTTCGCGCAGGGAATAGGAGTGATATTGCCGCCCGTCGCCCGAGAAAGAATTGACCTGCCCGCTGATCTTGGACGCCCATCCGGCCATATAGCGGAAAATATCCACCGCCGCGGGAACATCTACGGCCAAGGCATGATGCACCGCCTTGCCATTGTCATAGCTTTCGAGCAGCGCCAGTTCCTGTGCATTTTCCTCGATCTTGCGGGCGATGGTTTCGATGATCCTTGCCCGGTCCAGCGGGCGCATCCGCGACCATGCCGCGCCTTCAAACGCGCGCCTTGCGGCCCGAACCGCCTGATCCACCTCTGCCGCCCCGCCGGCGGGCACATGGGCGAAAATCTGGCCGGTGGCCGGGTCCTCGACGGGAATGGAGCTTCCGCTTTGGGCCAAGACGCGCTCAGCACCGATCAGCATGGTGGTTTCGGGCAGGCGAACGGAGATTTCAGGCGGGGGAAGAGTGCTGCTTTCCATGACATGGCTCCAATAAAAAATGGCCGCGCCGAGGGAGGCGCGGCCCAGGGGAGAACCGTTCAGTAACGGGCCGAAACGCTCAGCCCGAAGGTTTGCGGCCGACCGGCAAAGCGCACGGTCGTGTCGGTAATGCGGGTGGCGTTGGTCCAGTAATAGGTGTTGCCCAGATTGCGCACGAAGGCGGTCAGGCGATAGCGTTTGTCGGCAAAGGTCAGCCCTGCGCGCAGATCGACCAGCGTATAGGCCCCGATGGAGAGCCCGCCATTGGCGCTGAGCTGAGCCGAAGGGGTGCGCAACGGATCGCCCAGCACGGCCTGCGTCGAACTTTGGTAGGTGACATTGCCGCCAAGGAAGGCGCCGGTCCGGGCATCGAGCGACCAGTCATATTGCCCATCGGCAACGATCTGAACCTTGGGCGTATAGGGGAAGGGGGAGCCGTCGAAATCGACCTGATTGCCGTAGGAGTCGTAATTGACGAAATGGTCCTTGATCTTCGTTTCCAGATAGGTGGCCCCCAGACTGAATTTGAGGCCGCGCATGGGCGCCAGATCGACCTGAATTTCCGCGCCCTTCACCTGCGAGCGGGGCACGTTGACCAGAGCTTCGAGCGGGCCAAAGACGTTGGGGTTGGCAATCACGCGGCCTTTGAGCTGTTTATCGGCATAATCATAGTAAAAGACCGCCGCATTGACCTGTGCCAGACGGTTGAACAGGGTCAGCTTTGTGCCCAGTTCATAGGCGGTGATTGATTCCTGCGTCACCGGGTTGAACTGGTGGGAATCGCTGGCCGAAAGCATCGGGAAACTGCCCGATTTATAGCCGCGGCTGACCGAGGCATAGAACAGCTTGCCCTTGCCTGGTTTGAAATCCACCCCAGCGCGCCACGAGACATTGTTCTCGTTCAGCGTGTTGCGAACTTCGCCCACGGTCAGGCTGGAGGCGAAGATCGTGACGCAGCTGTTGGGCGCGATGGCGATGGGCGAAAGGCCCGCGCCGCCCCGGATGGCATTCACCAGATTTTGGATGCCCAGACCCAGCGCATAACCGCGATCGGCTGTGCATCCGGCAAAATCAATTTTGGTGTCGGTATAGCGAACGCCGCCGTGGAAGGAGAATTTATCGCCCAGGTCATAGTCAATATTGGCGAAGACCGCCTTGTTGACGTATTTCTGCCGCGCATACTGGCTGTAAACGGAGAAGGGGATGCCAAGCCCGGCATCGACGAAATTATAAGCCGGGGTGGATTGATCGTAAGGCCCGGCATCGTCCTGCTGATAGGTCTTCTCACTGGAGAAGTTGCCGCCAAGAATATAGGAAAGCGCGTCCACCTTGCCCGCAAGGCGCAGTTCTTGCGAGATCGCGGTGATCTTGCCGGTGGTGTTATAGTAATAGTCGCGCAGCGAGGTGCCGTCGGGGTCGATGTCGGAATCATTGTGATAGTCCGACCAACTGGTGATCGAGGTCAGCGTCAGATTGTCGTTCAGCTTATAATCGCCGCGCAGCGAGAGTTGATAGAACCAGTCATCGTGGCGCGGTCGTTGTTCGGGTGTCCAGTCGGCCGAGCGATTGTTGCGCGGCGCGGTGGGATAGGTGGCCAGCGGCCCCAGCCGCGCCGGATTGCTTAATGCCACAACGCCGATCAACTGGGCGGCCTGCCCGTCGCTCTTGTCGATAAAGCCATTGGCGTTGAACTGGATATGCAGCCGCTCGCTGGGCGTGAAGTCGAGCAGGATGCGTCCGGAGGTGAAATTGCGGTCGCCCAATTTGTCATTGCGCGTATAGCTGCGCTGCCATGCGCCGCCCTGTTCCGTCCGCACCGCCACGCGGGCCTTGAGCGTGTCGGTGATCGGGCCGCTCAGGAAGCCGCCGCCGCTCACTTCGCCGAAATTGTTGACGCCGGCGTCCAGCCCGGCCTTAAAGGTCGAAGTCGGTTTGGCGGCAATATAGTTGATCGCACCGCCCGTGGCGTTCGATCCGAACAGCGTGCCCTGCGGGCCTTTGAGCACCTCGACCCGTTCAAGATCCAGCGTGGCGCCCCGCGTCATGATGGAAAAGGGTGCCGCGACTTGATCCTGATAAATGCTGACCGTGGGTTTGGCGGCCAGACTGGTGTCATAAAAGCCGATGCCGCGCAGCGTATAGACCGGCGTGGCAAAGGCGCTTTCGGTAAAATTGAAGCCGGGCACGACCTTCACAAGATCGCTGACATTGGTGACGCCCTGTTCAGCCAGCTTCGTGCCTGAGGCGGCCGAAACCGACAGCGGCACGGTGTTGAGCGACTCCTCGCGTTTTTGCGCGGTGACGATGATTTCCTGAACACCGACATCGCCATTATGCGGCGCGTTCTGGGCATAGGCGGGGGCGACGACGGCAAGCGCAAACACGCTGGCCGCCTGCCGATAGGCAGCGATTTTCATGACTTTCTCCCTTGGTGGCCGCCTTTGATGCGGTCCTTTTTTCGGCCGGGCGGGGCGGCCCGCCTCACCCGGCAAATTCAGCGGCGAGGGGCGCTGCCTCGCCTTTGCATATCAGTGCCGGTTGATGCGGATCGGCAGCGACTTGTAGCCGCCCACGAAATTGGTCTCGACGAAGCGCGGTTCGCCGGCCAGTTCGATGCTGGAAAGATGGGGCAGCAGTTCCTCGAACAGGACGCGCATTTCCAGCTTGGCCAGATGTTGCCCCAGACACATATGCGGGCCAAAACCAAAGGCGATATGCGGATTGGGCGAACGGGTGATGTCGAAGCGGGCGGCCTCGGCAAAGACCTCTTCGTCGCGATTGCCCGAAGGATAGCACATCATCAGCCGGTCCATCGCGCGGATGGTCTGGCCCCGCAATTGCGTATCCTGTGTGGCGTTGCGCATGAAATGCTTGACCGGACTGGTCCAGCGGATCGCTTCATCGACCAGACCTTTGATGAGCGAGGGATCGGCCTGCAGCTTTGCAATATTCTCGGGATAGAGCAGCAGACCATGCAACCCGCCCGCCGTGGAGGATGAGGTCGTGTCATGCCCTGCCGTGGCGATGGCAACATAATAGCCATTGGCCTCGTTGCGTGGGATCGGGGCGCCATTGACCTGCGAATTGGCGATCAGTGAGAGCAGGTCATCGGTGGGATGGGCGCGGCGCTGGGCGCTCAGAGCGTCGAAATATTCGTAAAACTCCTCCAGCGTGGCGGCCCACATCTTGGCGGCGGCCACCGGGTCGGCAACCATTTCGGGGCGCTGTTCCTCAGGATCGTGAACGCCGAAGAATTCCTGCGTCAGCTTGAGCATCCGCGGTTCATCCTCGGGCGGTACGCCAAAGAGGCTCATGATGACCCGCAGCGGATAGAAAAGCGCGAAATCGCGGACGAAATCGCATTCGCCCTCCAAGCTGAGCAATTTCTCGACGCTCTGGCGGGCCAGCACGCGGATCTGGTCCTCCAGCTTGCTGACCCGATTGGGCATGAACCAACTGGCGGTCAGCGAGCGATAGGCGGCATGCTCGGGCGGGTCCATATAGGTCAGCGAGGAGATCAGGCGCAACGAACCGCCATTGATCTGCCGCATGAATTCATCCGAGGCCCGGTCATTAAGGATCGGGTTGTGATCGGCATTGTGAAAGAGCTTGGCGTTGACTTCAACCGAGCGAATATCGGCATGTTTGGTGACGATCCAGATCGGATCATAGCCTTCGACCTCGGCCACGCCCAGCGGCATATTCTCGCGCAGCCACGCGAGCGCGGGATAGATCACATCGTCATTGGTATAGGATTTGGGCGAAATCACGATCCGCGCAATGTCCTGGGGAATTACCGGGCGCACGGCGGTTTCAAGCGTGGTGGTCATGGCGGTCCTCTCGACGCATTGTTTTGAATTTTGCGTATGTCATATACGTAATACTGGACAGGTCAGCTCGTCAATTCTATTAAAAGGTCGGACCAAAGCGATGGGAATGGCCCCAAAAGCCCGACTTTCCGGCAACTAAGGTCCATCCGGAGGCGTGAATCGCACCGGGAATTGAATGACCCACATGAAAATGAATAGGAGGATGCCGATGAAGATAACCGCTGCGGTGGTGCGGACGGCCGGTGGCCCGTTCACGATCGAGACACTGACCATGGATGAGATTGCGCCCGACGAGGTGCTGGTGCGCATTGTCGGCGCAGGCTTGTGCCACACCGATCTGGTCGTGCGCGATCAGGTCTTGCCGGCCCCTTTGCCGGCCGTGCTGGGCCATGAAGGCGCGGGCGTGGTGGAGGCCGTGGGCGCGCAGGTGACGCATCTGGCTCCGGGCGATCATGTCATTCTGGGCTTTGCCGCCTGCCGCCAATGTGCGCAATGCATGGCGGGTCATCCGGCCTATTGTGAGCATTTTGGGCCGCTCAACTTTGGCGGTTGCCGCCCCGATGGCACGGGCTGTCTGCATGACGAGGCGGGCAAGGTCAGCAGCCATTTCTTCGGGCAATCATCCTTTGCCAGCCATGCGGTGGTCGCCGCGCATAATGTCGTGAAGGTGGACAAGGATGTTTCGCTCGAAATTCTGGGGCCGCTGGGCTGCGGCATCATGACCGGGGCGGGGACGGTGTTTCACGCGCTGGATATGCAACCGGGCGAGACCTTGCTGGTGATCGGCGGCGGACCGGTGGGGCTAAGCGCGATTATGGCCGCGCGCGTGCGCGGGGTGGAGCGCATCGTGCTGGCCGATCCGGTTGCATCGCGTCGTGCCATGGGGCTGGAACTGGGCGCAAGCGATACTATCGACGTCGGCGCGGGCGATATGGCCGAGCAATTGCGCCGGATCATCCCGCAGGGCGTCACCTGCGTGTTTGACAGTTCGGGCGTGGTGGCCGCGATTCAGGCCGGGGTGGCCTGTCTGGCCATGCGGGGCAGGCTGGCGCTGGTGGGTGTGCCGCGCAGGCTCGATGATGCGATCTCGCTCAACATTGTCGATATGCTCTCGCGCGGGATCTCGGTTTGCGGGGCCACCGAGGGGGATGCCGATCCTCAGACTTTTCTGCCCTACCTGATTGATCTTCATCGCGAAGGGCGCTTTCCCTTTGATCGACTGGTCACCACCTATCCGCTGGGGCAGATCAATCAGGCCATTGCCGATCAACATGCCGGGCAATGCGTGAAAGTGGTGCTGACAACGGCGGAATAAAGCGCGGCGATCGGCTGCTTCACTCCTTTGCGGGAGGGGAGCTGCGGATCGCTTCGAAGTGGCGAAAGAACGCCTGCTGGCGCAGCAGTCCGAAAAAGTCGAGCATCAGCGGCAATGCCTTTTCGACCATGCCGGCCGCTTCGTCTACACCGATGCGGCCGGCGATGCGTTGCAGGAAAGTGGTCGCCTCCCAGCGGCCGACAAAATCGGCGGCTTCGATATAGAAGCCGAGAATATCAGGCGTATAGTCCAGATTTCCACCAAACCCCGCCTTGCGCATCTCGCCCCAGATCCGCACGATCTGTGCGCTGGAAAGCGAGAGCATGTCGCCTTGCTTGGTCTCGATGATGGTCAGAATACCGATCCGCGCCAGCGTGCGCGCGTCCTCATCGGCATGAGGATAATGGTCGAGCAGCGAAGCGATGGCGACCGGCGGCCCGTCTGCGCCCGAACGATGGGCGACCAATTGCTCCAGCTTGTCCAGCGCGCTGGCGCCGACCGTACCTTGCGCGCCATTGCCATCCATAAGCGCGCCGATCTGGGCCAGGGTCAGCCTGCTTTCCTGCTGCAACTGCCGGATCGTGATGATCGCGCTGACATGTTTCTCGCTGTAATCGGCGACATTGCGGTGCGGGCGGTCGGGTTCGGGAATCAGGCCGTGGCGCAGATAGACGCGTATCGTCTCGCGGTGAACGCCGGTCCTTGTTTCCAGATCACGCATTTTCATAGGGGCGTTTAACCACTGTGGCGCGCAATGCGCAAACTAACATTCGTGGCGGTGACTTATAACAAGGAGGTCACATTGCGGGCCTAGACTGATTTGCTTTCTGATGCTGGAATGGCCCTTCAAACCACTGGGGAAACGATATTTTGCGGCGCCATTCGATCCTTGCCATGCTTGCCTCTCTGTCGCTCTGTGTGCCTGCCATGGCGCAGGTAGCGAACCATCCGGCGAGCGATATTCTGGTCAATGGCGCAGTAACCCCGCCGGGCAAATGGAACCGGGCTGAAACCGACCATTTCGTCGTGCTGAGCGATGGCAGCGAGACTGACTTGCGGCGAACCGCCACCAATCTGGAAAAGCTGCAACATTTGCTGGCCCGGCTGTATCACATCGATCAGGCCCATGACGAAGTCGGCAAGCTGACCGTGACCCTGTTTGGCAAGCGGAGCTTTTTCAAGGATCTGGGGCTGGTCAATGCGCGCTCGGCCGAAGGGCCTTATGGCGCAGGCCTGAGCGATCAGCGCTATTATGATCCGCGCACGGATGGCGCGGTTCTGGCCGTGGCGCGGGCCGATCAGATCGTTGATCTCAACACACCCGAAGCGCGTGAACGCGATTGCGACAATGCGATGGAGAACGATCAGGATTGCCTTGATGCCAACCGCATCAATCGTGAACCGGTTCTGCGGCCCTGGACGGCGGCGCTCTATTCCGGCGTCGCCCAGCATTTCATCCTGACGCATATCCCGTCGGCCTATCCGCGCTGGTATCTCGATGGCGTGGGGGCGCTGTTTTCAACCGTGGTGATGCGCAGCGATGGCGTGGTCGATTATGCCGCGCCGCCGCTATACTACAAGCAGGTGCTGCGCGCCTATGGATCGGTCAGGATTGGCGATGTTGTCACGGGCCGCTATCTGGAACCGGGCTATCGGCGGATGGTGTGGACGCCCTATCACGCATGGCTGATGGCGCATTTCTTCCTTTATTCGGGCCTGAAACCAGCGCGCCAGCGCAGCTTTTCCAAATATATGTCGGCCATTGCCCGTGGCACGCCCATGGCGCAGGCCGCCGATGAGCTGGGCGATCTGCGCCAGCTTCAGCATGAATTCAACGTCTATCTGGAATCCTCGATCCTCTATGCCCGGTCTGACAAGGGGAAGGATCCGGGGCAGGACCCCATCGTCACCAACCTTTCTCCCGCACAGGTAGCGCTGATCGGGCCGCGCCTGCAAATGGATGCGCGGATCGAGGATGATAATGCCGTGCGCCGGGAGGACTGGCTCCACGGCCTGCGCGCCAGTCTGGCCCAGGCCGGGGATGTCGCTGAAGCCCATATGCTGATGGCCGAGGCGGAATGCCGCGATGGTCATGACGACCTGTGCCTTCAACAGGCCGAGGCTGTGTTGGCCCGATCACCCGACAATACGCTGGCTCTGGCTTGGAAAGGGATGGCCTTGGCCGACAAGGCTATTAACGAACCGGCGGACAAGCGCTCGGCCGATCTGGCCTTCGCGCGGCAGATCCTGTTGAGCGCCGCGCCTGCGGACCATGGGGCGGCAATCCCCCAGATCGCCTATTTCCGCAGCTTTG
Organism: Novosphingobium sp. SG751A; assembly: GCF_013149295.1. Taxonomy (GTDB): domain Bacteria; phylum Pseudomonadota; class Alphaproteobacteria; order Sphingomonadales; family Sphingomonadaceae; genus Novosphingobium. The sequence continues at coordinate 61,866 of NZ_JABGCB010000022.1, read as the reverse complement.
CCAAGGCGGGGGAAACGCCGCCCCAGCAGGCGCTGATCGGCATGGTCAAAGTGACACAGATCAACCCCGCCGCTCCCGCGCCGCGCCTCTATCTGGCCGAGGAACTGGTGCGCGAGGGCAGGAGCGATCTGGCCAAAACCATTATGCTCCCTGTCCTCTATGGCGGCTATGCCTCGCACGAGCAGGCGCTGGGCGCGCTTTTGCTTGGGCGCGCGGCGGCGGAGCAGGCTCAGCCGCACTGATCCGTTCGACAGGGGCAATAATCTGATATGGTAAAGACCAGATCAAAGGTATCTATGCGGCGTAAATATTAAGGAATGGATATATTGATTTCCGATGTAAAAAATATATAAATATCTAATATTCGTGGTTGTTTAGAATTGACTGCGATTGAGGTTGGCGGCCATAGTCGCTCGGTAATGTCATTACGATCAGCATTCGAATAGGGGGTTTGATGTCATTGGGTTATGCTTCGTCGCCCCTGGCGAAATTTCTGTGTGCGTCCACGATCGGCGTTATGGCGCTTTGTTCGGCCCAGATAGCTTGGGCCAATTGCACCACCACCGGCACCACTGTATTCTGTGATGCCACTTCGCCCAATCCTTACACGAACGCGATTGGCGGCACCGATATCACGCTGGGGGCCGGAGCGGGGCTGAATGTTGACCCCTATGGCGGCGCGCCGGTCTCTTCTCAAGCCATTGCCCTGTATGGCACCAATGGTGTGCTGAACGCGCGGTTCGGGAGCACCATCGTTTCGGCTACTGGCATCACCGGCGTGGTGGCCGGCGCCAACACCACCGTCAACATGGACGGCGCAATCATGGTGTACAACGGTGGCACGGGCATCAGTCTGGGCCAGGGTGCCACGCTCAATCTGACCAGTCTGGGGCTTGTCAATGTTTCGGGCGCACAGGTCAACGGCGGCCAAGCGGCGATTCAGATCACCGGCACCGGCGCCACCGTCAATATCGACGGCACCGCGTACAGCTCGACCAGCTCGGCCAACTCGATCACGAGCAATGCGGCGATCAGCCTGATCTCGCGGGATCTCTTTGCGAACACCGTGCGGGGCACCGCCACAATCAACGTCAATGCCACCGGGCGTGTGGTTTCCATCGGAACGGCCACGCCTGCCGTCATCCTGACCAGCGGGTCGAGCCTGAATATCGCGGGCCTCGTCAGCGCGTCGGCATCCAACGCCATCGACTATCGCGGCACGGCGGGCGGCACTGCATCGGTCAATGTCCTTGCGGGCGGTACGGTGCAATCCTCCGGCAGCACGGCCATTATCGGCAGCACCGGGGCCATGGACCTGACGGTGGCGGGAACGGTCGATGCCGGGGGTGCGGCCACGGCCATTCAACTGGGCAGCGCCAATGACACTGTCACCCTGCTCACCGGTTCTTCGGTCAAGGGCGCGATCGACGGCGGCGGCGGCACCAACACGCTGACCCTGACGGGCAACGGGACGGGCCAACTGGGCGCCACCGCCAATTTCTCCACCGTGGCCATCAATTCGGGCATATGGACGCTGAGCGCGCCGCTCAGCCCTGTCAATGGCATCGCCATCGCTTCGGGCGCCACGGGCATTGGTTCGGCCGGTCAGTGGGGCAATGCGATCAGCAATTCCGGCACGCTGACTTTCAATCAGAGCGCTAATGAGACGTATTCAGGGACGCTGACCGGATCGGGCCAGTTGGTGAAAACCGGCCTTGGTTCGCTGACGCTGGGCAATCAGAGCGGCTTTACCGGGGCAACGCTGATCTCCGCCGGGCGACTGGTGATGGCGGGGGCGATGCCCTCGGCGGTTACCGTGGCGAGCGGCGGCACGTTGGCGGGCAATGGCAGCGTGGCGGGGCTGATCGTGCAGTCGGGGGGCACTGTTTCGCCCAGCGCAGCCTCTGGCAGCGGTGTTGGCACGCTGAACGTGGCGGGCAATTTCACCCAGGCCTCAGGGTCGACCTATGCTGCGTTGGTGAATGGCGGCAATGCCAGCAAAATCACCGTTTCCGGCGCCGCCTCGCTGGCTTCGGGTTCAAAGCTGGTGATCACCACGCAGAACGCCGTTTACGGTCAGAGCTACACGCTGCTCAGCGCCGCTGGCGGGGTAAGCGGGCAGTACACGGTGGTGCAGAGCGACATTGCCTATCGCTTGACCTATGACGCCAACAATGTGGCGGTAACCTTCGGTCGGTCGAACGCGGCGATGCTGGCGCTGGCGCAGGGGGCTAATCAGCAGGGTATGGCCAACGGGCTGATCGGCCTGTCGAGCAGCAATGCGCTCTACGCCGCGCTGGCTCTGACGCCGGACGATGCCACCTTGCGCGCCGCCTATCCGCAGTTGACGGGGGACCTGCATGGCGCGGTGCGCGCTGCGATCCTGCATGCGGCCGATATGCTGACCGAAACCGCGCTGGCCCGCACCGGCACGCATCAGTCTGGCTGGCGTCTCTGGGGTCAGTTGCAGGGCAGCACGGGCAACAGCACGGGCCTTGGCGGCGCAACCCCCGTGTCGCGGCAGAGCATTGGCGGTGTGATGGGGCTGGAAAACGGGCTGGGGGCGGTCACGCTTGGTCTGGCTGCGGGCTATCGCCATACGCGGCTGAACGCGGCCACCGGTACAGCCAGCGTCAACACGCCCGAGGTGCTGGCCTATGCGCGCGCTGCGCTGCGCGGCCTGTCGCTGCAAGGCGGCTTGGGCTATGTCTGGGCGTCGAACCATGTGTCGCGACAGGTGTCCTTCACTGGCTTTAGCGACAGCGATCAGGCCAGTTACAAGGGCAATGTGCTGCATGGCTTTGGCGAGATCGGCGTGCCGGTGGCGCTGGGCGGCGGGGTGGTAACGCCTTTCGTCGCGGGCCGGGTCTATCGCCTGTCCACTGACGGCTTTGCCGAGCAGGGCGGCGCGGCGGCGTTGCAGGGCGAGGCCCGTACCCGTTGGTCGGAAATGACCGAACTGGGCGCACGTCTTGCCACGCCGGTTGCCGGAGGCATTTCGGCGCAGGGGCGTGTGGCATGGCAGCATCGCTATGGGGCATCGCAGGGACGAACGACGCTGGGCTTCGTCGCGGGCGGACAGAGTTTTGCTGTGAGCGGCGCGGATCTGTCGCGCAATGCGGCGGCCTTTGATCTGGGGCTGAACTGGGCGGGCGCGAAGGGCGTTGTGCTTGATGTGGGCTATCACGGTGTGTTGGGCGAACAAGGCGTGGACCATGCGGGCCGCGTGACGCTCTCGCTGAAGCTGTGACGGAGGATCGCCGGGTGGTTTGCGCCATCCGGCGATCAACTTGCCGTTAGTTGCGTTTAATGGGCCGGTTCCGGTTCAGCAAGAATTGGGCTTTGAATTGCGCTGTTCAGTCACGCGCAGGGCGATCTTGCTCAGCGCCTCGTTAAGGAGGTCGCGCTCTGCCTCCGTGATGTCCTGCAGGATGGCGGCGAAATAGTCGCCCCGCATCTTGCGCGCGTGTTCAAACAGCGCCTGCCCCTCAGGCAGGACGGAAATGATCTGGCGTTTGCGATTGTGCTCGTTGCTGTTGCGCTCGATCAACCCGGCCTCGATCAGGCGTTTAACGGCACGGCTGACCTCGGCCCGGTCTGAGTCGAAGGCCCCGCCTATGTCGGCCGCGCTGGCCGGGCCCACCGAGCAGATGAAGGCCAATACCCGCCATTCGGCCAGAGTGAGCGCGAAATTTTCCTGCAATTGCTGCATCGTGGCGCGATCCATCATGCGGGCAAGCAGCAGCAGGCGATGCGGCAAATGGGTGCCGCCAAACAGATCCCAGGTCCGTGGCAAAGTCATCGTCCTATCGCTGCCAAAGCGGGCGGACAAATGCAACGGGAATCATGTTGACTAATCAACATGTGGGGCGCATGACACGGGCATGACCCAATCCCACCCTTTTCTGCCCCGGCTCGAACATGCCTTCACCATCTCGATCGACCTGTCGCGGCCCTATTGGATCACCCCTCCGGCGCGGGGGGATACGCGGGCGGCGATCTTTGCCGCACAGGGCGTGATCGAGGGGCCTCGTCTGCAGGGCCGTGTAGTGCCCATGTCGGGCGGGGATTATCCGCTCTCGCGCCCCAATGGCGTGATCGATTTTGATGCGCGCTATTTGCTGGAGGCCGAGGATGGAGCGATCATCTATCTGGAAAACCGGGGCTTTCGTTGGGCCCGCAGCCCGCAAATCGCGGAAAAGATGCGCCGAAACGAACCGGTCGGCTTTGACGATTACTATATGCGCGTGACCCCGCGTTTCGATGCCCCCGCCGGACCGCACGAATGGCTCAGCCAGCATGTGTTTGTGGGCGTTGCGGAAAAAGTGCCCAATGCCAATCGCATTCATTATTTCGTGGTGATGTGAATGGCGGGCGGTTGGGTGGCGCCGTCCTATCCGGTTTTGATGCGCCCCGGCGTCGATCCGCACAGCGCGACGCACAAGCCCCCCCTGCCGCCCACCAGTTTTGCCCGATGGAACGAGCGCGGGCTGACCATCGAGCGTAACCATCGCATCCGCCTGCGCGATGGGGTGGAGATCTTTGCCGACCTTTACCGACCCGAGGGCGCGCAGCAAGGCGTGCCGATCCTGTTGGCATGGGGGCCTTACGGCAAGCATGCGCTGACCAATCGAGTGTTCTGGCCGCGCTCCGGGGTGGACCCGGATTGGCTTTCCGATCTTACCGCTTTCGAGGCGCCCGATCCCTTGTTCTGGGCCGGACATGGTGTCGGCGTGGCGGTGGTCGATCCGCGCGGGGCATGGCTGTCGGGCGGTGATTTTCATCACAATGGCGCGCAGGAGGCGCTGGATTGTGCCGATGTGATAGAATGGCTGGCCGGTTTGCCTTGGTGCAATGGGCGGGTGGGAATGACGGGCGTGTCCTATCTGGCCGCGATCCAGTATCTGGTCGCGCCCCTGCATCCGCCCGCGCTGGCCGCGATCAATCCATGGGAAGGCTTTTCCGACTGGTATCGCGAATTTGCCTATCATGGCGGCATTCCCGAAACCGGCTTTCTGCCGCGCGCCTCGGACAATATCCGCTTCTCGCTGGGGCGGACCGAGGATACGCTGGAAAATGTCCGCGCCCATCCGCTGATCGACGATTACTGGCTGTCCAAATCCTATGATCTGGCCGCGATCACCCAGCCCGCCTATGTCGTGGCCAGTTGGTCGGATCAGGGGCTGCATCTGCGCGGAACGATCGAGGCATGGGGCCGGATGAGCAGCCCGCAAAAGTGGCTGGACATCCATGGCCGGAAGAAATGGGCGCATTACTATTGCCCCGAAAGCCGTGCCCGGCAGGCTGCCTTTTTCGAACATTTCCTGTTTGATCGCCCCACCGCTCTGGCCGCATGGCCCCCGGTGCGGATCGAGATACGCGACAGGCATGGCGCGCAGCAGGAGCGGGCCGAGCAGGAATGGCCGCCCGCGCGTACGGCCTATCGCGAACTGTTTCTCGATTCGGCGCGGGGCGTCCTGTGCGATGCCGTGCCCCCGCCATCAAGCCTGCGGCAGGACGCCGTCCATGGCGAGGCCCGTTTCACGATCCGTTTTGACCGGCCCACCGAAATCACCGGCCATGCCGCCCTGCGCCTCTGGGTGGAAGCCGAGGGAAGTGATGATGCCGATCTGTTCATCGCCCTGCAAAAGCTGGATGCCGCGGGGCAGGAGGTGGGCTTCACCTTCTACGCCTTTTATGAAAACGGGCCGGTCGCGCTGGGCTGGCAAAGGGTCAGCCATCGCGAGTTGGACGAAGCGCTTTCCACGTTCGAGCGCCCCGTGCACCGCCACGATCGCGAGGAAAGGCTGCAACCGGGCGAAATCGTTCCGGTCGAGATCGAACTGTGGCCCTTCTCAGTCCGCTTTGAAGCGGGTGAGAGCCTGCGACTGGTGATTGCGGGGCACGACATCTATCGGCCTGAACCGGGCCTCATGCTGCCTTTCCCTCAACATCAGGACACGCGCAACGCGGGCCATCATGTCTTTTACGGCGGCGGTGCCATGGCCTCGCGGCTGATCCTGCCCTTCATTCCCGCATCGGAGCATCCATGACATTGCAGCCCACCCTTGCCGATTGCCGCCTTGAGCATGTGTTCGACATCGAGGTGCTGTTCGGCGCGGATCGCACGCTGTTTGGCCCTTTGCCCGGCGGCGGGCATCAGGGTTATACGCCCGCCATCGGCGGCACGATCACCGGACCGCGCCTGACGGGCAGCGTGGTGCCCCATTCGGGCGCTGACTATGCCACCGCGCGCGAGGACGGCACTATCGAACTGCGCGCCCATTATCTGCTGCGCGCCGATGACGGCACGATGATCTATATCCAGAACCTAGGCTATCTAGTCCGCCCGCGCGCGGGCGAGGACCAGCCTTCCTATTTCAAGCTGACGCCCTATTTCCGTGTGCCCGTCGGGCCGCATGACTGGCTCAACCGCACCGTGATCGTGGGCGGGGGAGAGCGGCGGTCCGACCCGGACCGCACGCTCTTTCGCTATTACGCCCTGGCCTGAGCGATCCGGCGCAACCCCGGCGCGGCGGCCAGAAAACACAGCGCCGCCGCAAAGAACACCAGCACCGCCAGCGACAACGCGCTTTGCAACCCCTGCGCAGAGGCCTGCCGACAGGCGGCCGCCATGGCCTCGAGCGCGCCATGGGCGGGCATGCCTGCGGGGCAATCCACGCCATATTGGCCCGCATAGGCGGCCCGTGCCGCCCGGTCCGAGACAAAGCCCACAAAGACCGGCCCCAGACCCGACCCGATCAGCGTATAGAGCAGGGTGTAGAGCGCCACCCCGCTGGCGCGCATACGGGTGGGCAGGAGGTTCTGGATCATGCCCGTGGTCGGCCCGTAAAACAGCAGGAGGAACGCGCCTGCCACCAGCAGCAGCGCAAAGGCTGCGCCCAGCGAGGCGGCATGAAAGGCCAGCCAGTAGATCGGCGGCGCCAGCGTCAGACCAAACGCCGCGCCCCATGCGGGCCAGCGCGCATCGCGCCGCGCCAGCCAGTCGGTGCCGAAACTGCCCACGATCAGGCCGAAGGTGATGGCAAGGCCCGAAATCAGGCCGAAATTGGCTGCCGCCTCGCGCACGCCCAAATGGTGGGTGCGCGCCAGAAACACCGCCAGAAACTGCGAAATCGAGGTCATGCCGAAGCCAGCCAGACTGCCCCCGGCGATCACGCAGAGCAGGGTGGGATTGCCCGCCACCTCGCGCAGGAATTCGCCGACCGGGGGCGCCTTGCCGCCTTTGGCACCGGCATCATAGCGCCCGCGTTCCGGTTCCGGCGCCAGCAGCAGGAGCAGGCCCGCCACCATAAAGCCGGGGAGCGCGAAGAGCAGAAAGGCCGTGCGCCAATGCCAGAGCATGGCAATATGCCCGGCCAGCATCGCGCCAAGCAACGTGCCGATGGGCGTGCCCAGCATCACCAGCGCAAAGGTGGAAGCGCGCTTTTCACGCGGGGCGATATCGGCCACCAGCGAGGCGGTGGGGGGAACAAAGCCTGCCTCGCCCATGCCCACGCCAAGGCGGCTGACGGCCAGCGCGGCAAAGCTGCCAGCCATGCCGGTGGCCGCCGTGGCCAGCGACCAGATGATGGTGCAGGCGGCAATGATCCGCTTGCGCGAAAAACGCTCGGCCAGCAGACCGATCGGCAATCCGGCCAGCGCATAAAGCGCGGCAAAGACCAGCCCCTGCAACAGGCCCAGTTGCAGATCGGTGAGCAGCAAATCGGCCTTGATTGTCTGCGCCAGCGCGGAGAACACCGCCCGGTCGGCGAAATTGAGCGTGCAGGTGAGCAGCAGCAGCACCAGCAGAGTCCGGCGGCGCGGGGGCTGGGCCGCGCTCATGCAGCCTCTCCAACGGGGCCATGTCTGCGCGACAGGGTTACGGCCTCGATCCTGCGGAACAGGCCATTTTGCATTTGATAGAGAGCCATGCTTTCAATGGAATAAGTATCGCCCGCCAGCATAGTCCGGCCCGACAGTTCCACGCCGTCGCGCCTTGCCGTGAAAACCGAGGCCAAGGCGGCGGCAATGACGCAATCCCCGGCCAGAGCGGCGCGCAGCGTCATCATCCGATGGAAATCCTCCCGCGCCTTGCGATAATAGGCAACAATCGCCTCTACGCCGCGCAGGATGATGCCGGTTCCATTGCGCAATTCGACATCGGGCGCATAGAATCGGCCATAGGCGGCCTCATCGCCCCGGTTGAAGGCGGCTATATAGTTCTCCATGATGGCATGTGGCTGCATGGCGATCTGCTCTCCCATTGTATTCTTGTCGAACCATCTTTGACTGCCTAAGTTGATAGATCAACATAATTCTCGGAGGCATGATGCGCGAGGTTCCATCGGGAGCAGCAGACAGGCTGGCATATCTGCTCAAACTGGTGGCTCATGGGCCGGACCGCTTCAGTCTTGGCGATCTGGCTGCGCGCGCGCGGCTGCCCGCCAGCACGGTCCACCGTCTGTTGCAGGTGATGGTGCGGGCCGGGCTGGTTGAACGCGGAACGCATCAGACCTATCGGCCGGGCCGCGAATTCTATGCGCTGGCCTCGCAATTGGTGGCGCGGTTCGATGTCATCCGTTCGGCGCGGCCCTTGCTCGAAGGGTTGGTCGAGCGCTGGCACGAGACGGCGGTGCTGTGTACTTATAACCCCACCGACCGCCGCGCGACCATTGCCGATGTGGTTATGACGCCGCATCCGCTGCGCTTTGCGGTGGAAAGGGGCGGCGAGATTCTCCTGCCCTGGGGCTCGCTGGGCAGAGCGATTCTGGCCTTTCTCTCCGGCGGAGAGATGGAGGCGATCATCCGCGAAACGCGCTTTGGCCCTTTGACCGGGCGCCCGCGCGATCCGCGCAGTGAACTGGAAAAGGATTTGCGCGAGGTGCGCGAAGCGGGCGTTTCGCGCTTTTACGACCCCGATATCGAGATCGCGGGCATTGCGGCCCCGGTTTTCGGTGCCGAAGGGCTGGTGCTGGGATGCATCGGTGTGACCATGCCGTCCAAACGCTATCTGCTCCATGCCGAGGATGATCTGGTGCTGGCCGTGCGCGAGGCGGGGGAAAGCCTCAGCGCGCAGGCATCGATGGGGCAGGGCGGAGTGGACTAAGAATTCCAAAATACGGAATTGTGGTTCTGCCCAGTGGAAGATGCTTGAAAGTTGATTGCTCAACATTATCGTTGCTCCCCGTAACCCGGCGCAAAAAAACCGGGAAAAATGGGAGAGGGCAATGAACTACCGCAAGGGGAAGGTGCTCGTTTACGCTTCGTCGGCTGCTCTGGCCATGGCGCTTTTCGGCGGCGCGGCCCATGCCGAAGAACAGGCCAAGGCCAAGGACAATGCGCCCGAAATCGTCGTTACCGCGCAATTCCGCAGCCAGAAGCTGCAGGATGTGCCGATTGCCATCACCGCCGTCAATTCGGCCATGCTGGAGCAGCGCGGGGCCACCAATATCGCCGATATCGGATCGAGCGCGCCCAACGTGACGCTGCGCCCTGCGGCGGCCAGTTTCGGCCCCTCGGTCGTGGCCTATATCCGCGGCGTGGGCCAACGCGACACCAATTTCGCGCTCGAGCCGGGGGTTGGCCTCTATATCGACGATGTCTATCTGCCCACGATGCACGGGTCACTGCTCAATCTGGTTGATCTGGACCGGGTGGAGATCCTGCGCGGGCCGCAGGGCACGCTGGCGGGTCAGAATTCGATCGGTGGGGCGATCAAGCTTTATTCCAAAAAGCCCGACGGCAATCCTGATGCCTATATCTCGGCCACCTATGGCGCGTTCAACCGCGTCGAAATCCGAGGCGGGTCCAATTTCACTATCGCACCCGACAAACTCTATATGCGCCTGACCGGGGTGGGGGTTCACAAGGACGGCTATGTCACCCGCTATGACTATGCCTGCACCCATCCGGGCGGCACGGTGCCCAGTTCCGTCACCGGATCGAGTTGCAAACTGGGCACCGAAGGGGGCAAGGACTATGTCGCGGGCCGCGCGGCCTTCCGCTGGACACCCGCCAGTTTCCTGACCGCCGACATTGCCGTGGACATCACCCGCGACAACAGCGAGCCCACGCCATCGACCCTGCTCTATGTTGGGCGCAACGCCAATCCGGGCTCGACCCTGACCGGCATCGCCAGCCCGCCTGCGGCAGCCTATGTGCTCAACGGCAATGTTTATGGCAATGCCACCGGATCGCCCTTCGTCAGCTATTCGCCCTTTGGCGCCTATGCGCAGGACACGTTCAGCAACAGCCCCTATATCAATTATGAGAATTACACCGACACCGCCCCGCGCGACGGTTCGGCCCCCTGGCAGGCCCCGCTCAAGGCCGCGCTCAACACATGGGGCATTTCGGGCACGCTCAACGCCACGCTGACGCCGAATCTGAAGCTGACCTCGATCACCGCCTATCGCCAGTTCGACGGCACCTATTCCACGGGCGACGGTTCGCCGCTCAACCCCTCGCTTCAGGCCAACAACATCTATAACAAGCAGTTCAGTGAGGAATTGCGCCTTTCGGCCAAATTCGGCGATCTGGCCAACCTGACGGTGGGCGGCTTCTATTTCTACAAGCGCAGCCGGTATCAGGCGCGGATCGAACTGACCACGCTCAATTTCATCGAGGACGATTCAGTCCCCGCCACCACCAAGGCGGTCTTTGCCAATGCCGATATCAGCCCGATCAGGAACCTGACCGTGATCGGCGGCATCCGTTATACGGATCAGTCCAAGACGTTCTATTACGGCCGCTTTGGCGTGCCGGGATCATCCACGGGCGGTGCGGTGCCTCCTTCGCTGGCGGCGCTCAACGGGCTGGTCGGGGGTTTCAACGGCAGCCGGTTCGACTATCGCGCGGCGCTGCAATATCGTTTCAACGATGATGTGATGGGCTATGCCCAGTTCTCCACTGGCTTTCGCGGCGGCGGCATCAATCCGCGGCCCTTCTTTCCGGCGCAGGCCCTGCCGCACAGCCCGGAAAAGCTCAACGCCTATGAAGTGGGTCTGAAAACGGATCTGTTCGACCGCCGCTTGCGGATGAATTTCTCCGGCTTCATCAACAAATACACCGATATTCTGGTGACTGTGGCCAGTTGCCCGTTGCCCGGCGTTCCGGCCGCGCCCTGTTCGCTGCCGATCAATGCCGGCAATGCCACGATCAAGGGGCTGGAGGCCGAAATGCGGCTGCAACCCGTGCCCGGCCTAACGGTGGAGGCATCGCTCGCCTATCTCGATTTCAAATATGATTCCGTCAGCGCTGCCGCCGTCACCTCCGGCATCGGCACAGAGGACAAGGGCCAGTATATCTCGCCATGGCAGTGGAGCTTTGCCCTGCAATATGACTGGAGCCTTGGCACCATGGGGACCATCACCCCGCGCGTCGATGTCAACCATATCGACAGTTTCAACCGCAATGCCAACAATGTCGACGCCGCCACCGGGGGCAAGGACATTTTCGGACAGGTGCCGGGATATACGCTGGTCAATGCCCGCATCGCCTATCAGACCGCGGGCAAGGAATGGGAACTGGCGGTCGAAGGGCGCAACCTGACCGATAAGCTTTATTACACTGATATTTTCGACAATCGCGGATCGACCAATTCGATCCAGGGCACGCCTGCCGAACCGCGCACATGGGCAGTGACGGTCAAGCGCCGCTTCTGAAACCGGGGCGCCTCTGATGGCGCCCCCTCATCCAACGCCCCCACCCTTTATCCCATTTTGCGGGAGGATCCCTCATGGCCACTTCCTTTTCCAGCCAAACGGCCCCCGGCGTGGCGCCCGGACTGCCGATTGTCGCCGGGCTGCCCATGCCCGAATTTCGCCATATCACGGTTGAACCAATCAGCGGCGCCTGCGGCTGTGAGATCGGCGGGGTTGATCTGCGCCAGCCCCTGCGGCCCGAAGTGCTCGACGAGATCATGCTGGCCTTTCAGCACTTCCTCGTCATCGTCTTTCGCGATCAGGATCTGACGCCGGAACAGCACAAGGCCTTCTCGCGCCATTTCGGCGAACTGACCGAATTGCCTCAGGCGCCCACCTATAATGACGACAATCTGATGCAGGAGGTCCGCCGCGAGGTGTGGGAGCCGGTCAATGTCGTGCCCAGCTTTGAGCATTTCCACACCGACAGCCCCTTCCTGCCCCAACCGCCCAAATGCATCGTGATGCGCGCGCTCGATTGCCCGCAATGGGGCGGCGACACGGCCTTTTCCAACGCCTATCTGGTCTATGAACATCTCTCGGACGGGATGAAGGCGCTGCTCGACGGGTTGCAGGTGCTCTATTCGGCCAAGGATGTGTGGAGCAAGAATGAGAAACTGCCGCCGGAAAAGCGCCTGCGCCTGCGCGAGAGCCACGGGTTTACCGAGGATCAGTTGGAAAACATCCAGCCCGCCGTGCGCGTCCATCCCGAAACCGGCCGCCGCGCGCTTTTTGCCACCACCGCCTATTTCCGCCATTTCGTCGGCTGGAGCGAGGAGGAGAGCCGCGCCCTGCTCAACTATCTGCAAAGCCTTGCCCAGCATCTGCATTATCACTGCCGCGTCAAATGGCGCAAAGACACGCTGATCGTGTGGGACAACCGCTTCACGCTCCATCGCGGCGTGCATGATTTCAAGCATGAGCGGCGCCATCTGATCCGCACCACCGTGATCGGCGAGCGGCCCATGGGCATTGCCGATCTGGCCGCGCGCCCGGCAGGGGAAAGACCATGAAGGTTGGCACCGCGATTGCGCGCATCCTCAAGATCGAGGGCGTCGATGTCCTCTTCGGCTATCCGCGCAATGCGGTGCTGGAGGCTGCCGCCAAGGAGGATATCCGCACCATCATCGTGCGGCAGGAACGCACCGGGCTGCATATGGCCGACGCCTATTCGCGCATGACGCGGGGGGCCAAGATGGGCGTCTTTGCCATGCAGCACGGGCCGGGCACGGAAAATGCCTATGGCGGCGTGGCGCAGGCTTTTTCCGAAAGCGTGCCGGTGCTGGTGTTGCCGCAGGGCTATGCGCGGGCGCTGGCCCATGTGCCCGACAATTACAACGCCTGCCGGTCGATGCGCGATATCACCAAAACTGCCGAACCGATCCTGCGCGCGCAGGATACGCCCGCCATCCTGCGCCGGGCTTTCACCGCCCTGCGCAACGGGCGGCGGCGGCCTGCGCTGGTGGAAATGCCGTGGGATGTGCTGGCCGAGGATGTGGGTGAGGTGCTGGATTATGCGCCTGTGGTTTCCACCCGCTATGGCCCCGATCCCGCGCAGGTGGCGACTGTCGCGCGGCGGCTGGTCGATGCGCCCCGGCTGGTGATCCATGCCGGGCAGGGGGTGCATTGGGCCAATGCTTACGGCGAATTGCGCGAACTGGCCGAACTGCTGGCGGCGCCCGTCTCCACCAGCCTTGAGGGCAAGAGTGCCTTTGACGAGACGCATCCGCTGGCGCTTGGTTCGGGTGGGGCGGCGATACCGGGGCAATTGCGTCATTTCCTCGACAGTGCCGATCTCATCTTCGGCATCGGCTGCAGCTTTGCCCAGACTGCCTTTGGCGTGGCCATGCCCGGCCATGTGCCGATCATCCATGCCACGCTCGACCCGGCCGACATCAACAAGGGCGTGCCTTGCGAGGCGGCGCTGATCGGGGATGCGCAATTGACGCTGGTCATGCTGGTTGCCGAGGTGCGCAAGCTGTTGCCCGCGCCGCGCGATATCGCCCCTGTGGCCGAGGAAATCGCCAGGGTTGAGCAGGCATGGCTTGCCCAATGGCTGCCGCTGCTGGAGAGTGGGGATGCGCCGATCAGCCCCTATCGCGTCTTGTGGGAATTGCAGCGCACGGTGGATGTGGCCAATACGATCATCACCCATGATGCCGGTTCGCCGCGTGATCAGCTTACCCCTTTCTGGAAATCGATCACCCCGCTCAGCTATATCGGCTGGGGCAAATCCACCCAGCTTGGCTATGGGCTGGGGCTGGCCATGGGGGCCAAGCTGGCCTGCCCGGACCGGCTTTGCATCAATGTCTGGGGCGATGCGGCGATTGGTTTCACGGGTATGGATTTTGAGACCGCCGTGCGCGAACGCCTGCCGATCCTCTCGATCCTGCTGAACAATTCGGCCATGGCCATCGAGCTGGACCAGATGCCGGTGGCCACGCAGCGCTATCAAGCCACCGCCATTTCCGGCCATTATGCCGATTTTGCCCGCGCATTGGGCGGCTATGGCGAGAGGATCACCGACCCCACGCAGATCGGCGATGCGATCCGGCGCGGGGTCGCCGCCACGCAGGCTGGCCGGCCCGCGCTGCTGGAATTCATGACCGCCAAGGAAACCCGAGCTTCGCGGCTGTGACAGAGCTTCTGTCCCCGCAGGCGGAGCGCCCGCCCATCCGACCATTGACCACCGGGGAGGTGCAGGCTTTGCTGGATGGGCGGGAGGAGGCTCTGGCCGATCTGCGCGATGACATCACGGCCAATTTCGCGCGCGGTCCGGGGGCGATCCTGCTGCGCGGGCTGGACCCTGCCGCGCTTGGCGAGGTGCGGTTTGCCTCGGTCCTTGCGCGGATCGGCGGCTGGCTGGGCACGCTGGCGATCCAGTCTCCGCAGGGCGAAAGGGTGGCCCGCGTGGAACGCCGGGGCGATGATCCGGCCGCGCGCGGAACCCATTCCGACCTTGAACTGCGGCCCCATACCGATCTGCATGATATTCTGGCGCTGGGCTGTTTTCGGGCGGCCGCGACGGGCGGGGAAAGCCTGCTGCTGTCGGCCCGCGATCTCTATGGCGCGCTGCTGGATGAGGCGCCGCAGCATCTTCCCGCCTTGGCAAAGGGCTATTATTGGAGCACCAACCCGGCTCTGGCCTCGCGGCAAAGGCTTCGCCCTCGCCTGCCGATCCTGTTCATGCCCCAAAGCGGGCGCAGGGCGCAGGTGGCCTTCAACGGCTATTTTCTGCGTCGCGCGGCCCATGAGCGGGGCGAGGATCTGTCGCCCGTGCTGGCCGCCGCGATTGAGTGTATGGAGGCGGTTGCCGGTCGGCTGGCAGCGCGCAACCTGTTTGACCTGATGCCGGGCGACATGTTGTTCTGGCACAACTGGAGCTGGCTGCATGGCCGCATCCCCTTTGCCGACCGCGCCGGTCATTCCCGCCTGCTTTTACGCCTGTGGATACGCTCCGCGCTGGCACCGCGCGCCGATCCGGGCCTGCTTGAACTGGGGCAGCGCATGGATGAAGATCACCGACTGACGGCTCAAATGGGGATAGAGAAGCCATGAGCGAAGCCATTGCTCAGGAGAAAGAGGCAGGCTGGCCGTGGAAAGCGAGCTGGCCGCTGGCGTTGCTCACGCTGATCGCGGTTTTCAACTATCTCGACCGGGCTTTGCTTGGGCTGGCACTGCCCTTGGTCAAGCGCGAATTCGGCGCGTCCGATACGGTGCTGGGGTTGGTGACGGGTGTGGCCTTTGTCCTGCTTTATTCCGTGCTTGGTGTGCCTATCGCTTGGCTGGCGGATCGCTATAACCGGCGCAACATCATCACCTTCGGCCTGGCCTTCTGGAGCCTGATGACCGCGCTGACCGGCTTTGTCGGCTCGGTCTGGCAATTGGCGATGGCGCGCTTTCTGATGGGCGCGGGCGAGGCTTGCGCCATGCCGCCGTCCAATTCGATCATCGCCGATCTGGTCCCGCCCCGCCGTCGTCCGCTGGCCATGGCCATATTCGGCACGGCCAATTCGCTGGCCTTCATCATCTTCTTTCCCATCGCCGGATGGGTGGCCCAGCATTATGGCTGGCGGGCGATGTTTCTGGCCATGGGGGCGCCGGGTCTGGTGGTGGCCTTGCTCTTCATCGCCACGGTGCGCGAGCCTGTGCGGCAGAGCCATGGGGGCGATGCCCGTCCTCGCGGCGGCGCGATGACGGGGGGCGCGATCCTTGGCGATGTGGCGGACCTGTTCCGCAACCGCTGGTTTGGCTGGGTGTTTCTGGGTGTCACGCTGATGGGGGCCAATGTCTGGGCGGCCGGGGCTTGGACGCCCACCTTCTTTGCCCGCGTGCACCACATGGGCCTTGCCGAGGTGGCCGGGACGGTGGGGCCGGTGCGCGGCTTTGTCGGTGCGGCCGGCGTGCTGGCGGGAGGTTTCCTGATAGATCGCTTGCCAGCCCATCGCGACTGCTGGCGCATGGCCATTCCCGCCATCGCCTGCATTCTGGCCGGGCCCGCCGAGGCGCTGTTCCTGCTGGGCGATGTCCGCTCTCTCTGGCTTTCCGGCTTTGTCGCCACCAGCTTTCTTTCGCTGATCCATCAGGGGCCGATCTATGCCGCGACAATGAATGTCGTCCGGCCGGGCCAGCGCGCGCTGGCGATTTCGGTGATCCTGTTCGGGGCCAGCTTTCTGGGCAATGTCGTGGGGCCGAGCGCCGTGGGCCTGCTCAATGACAGGCTGGCGGCGGAATATGGCCCTCTGGCGGTGCGCTATTCGATGCTGATCATCGCGGTCACGCCGGTTCTGGCGGGCCTGTGCTTTCTGCGCGCCGCCTTTCTGCCGTCAGAGTCCGCCCGGCCCCGCGCCATGACCTATCCCAGCCGCCAATAGGTCGCATAGCGTTCATGCGCGATGCGGTAATAGGGGATCAGGCGCAGGGGTTGCTGCCGGGTTGACGCAATCGTGAACTCCAGCGGCTCGGCGCCGGGGCTAATCCTCTGCGGCAGAGTTTCCACCGGGCCGCCGATGGTGGGCACCGCAAAGGCTGTGCTGTTATATTCGCCATATTTCCTTTCGTTAACAATAATATCGGCGCCAGGGTCAAGTCCCTCGCGCCCCAAGGCCCCGGCAAGAACCAGCGGGCCATAGGTAAAGGCCACGATATCGGGCGCGGTGGGGGCGCTCTGTGTCCCATGCTCCATGATCAGGCGCAGTTCGACCTCATCGCCATCGCGCCATGTGCGGGCGATTTCGATATAGCGGCCCGGTGTGGTCGAGAACTCCACCTGTTTGCCATTGACCAGCACGGCGGCGGTTCTGCTCCAGCCGGGATGGCGCAATTTGAGGTTCAGGGCTGCGGGGCGTTTCAGTTTCCAGCGCAGATGGGTCACCGGGCTTTCGGGGAAATTCGTGGTCTGAACCAGTTGCGCATCCTGCTCGCGCCAATGCAGGGCGGATGGGATGAACAGATTGACGTAAAGCGCGAGACCATCGTGGAAATAGATGGAATCGCGATATTTGACATGGTTCTCCATGCCTGTGCCGGTACAGCACCAGAAAGAATCCTCAGGGCTGTGGTATAGTTTCATATAGCCCGGCCTGGCGCCTTGAAAATAGGTGGCCATGCCGCTGTTGGGGTCTTGTGAGGCAAGAATGCCGTTATAAAGCGTGCGCTCGTAATAATCGGCATAATCGACCGAGGGATCGTTCAGGAACAAGGCCCGCGTCAGCTTGAGCATATTATGCTGGCCGCAGGTTTCCGAACCCTTGGCGGAAAAGACATGCTGGTCGAAATGGGCCATGGGAAAGAAATGCTCATTGTCGCCATGGCCGCCCGTGGCAAAAGAGCGGTTATTGACCACCGTATTCCAGAAAAATTGGGCGGCATCGCGATAGGTCTGGTCGCCGGTCACGTCATAAACCCGTTCAAAGCCGACGATTTTTGGGATCTGCGTGTTGGCGTGCAGCCCGTCGAGATGATCGCGACCGGCGGCAAGCGGCGTCAGGATCGCCTTGTGCGAAAAGCGCCGGGCCAGCAGGCGATAATCCTCCTTGCCGGTCATGAAATAGATATCGGCCAGAACCTCGTTCATGCCGCCATGTTCGGTATCGAGCATCGCCTCGAACTGCGCATCGGACAGGGGGCGCGTCGCGATCACCGCCCAGTCGGCCAGACGGATCAGCACGTCGCGCGAGAGGGCGCTGTCGGCCAGCAGCGCGGCGTCGCGCAATCCGGCAAAGACCTTGTGCAGCGTGTACCACGGAACGCCGGTGATCTTTTCCCCGCGCAGATGTGCCGCGACCAGCCCAGCCCCTTCCGGAAAGGCGCAGACGAGACCTGTGCCGGATGCTTTCTGACATTCGGCCAGTTCGGCGGCGATATGGTCCACCCTTTGCCGGAAACGCACATCGCGCGTGGAGCGCCAGGCGAGCGAACAGGCGGACAGATAATGACCCAGCGTATGGCCCTGACAATGGATGTCCTGCCACATCGGCTCGGATTCCCATCCGCCATAGGCGGGCGCCTTGGGCGGCAATCCGGCATTGACGCGGAAATTGTGCAGCATCCGGTCGGGCTGGAGCCGCAGGAGATAGGCCTCGGTCATCCTCTGTGCATGCAGAAAGGGGCTTTCGCCCAGTTCGACATCGGCCAGATCGAAGGGGCGCAGACGGCCCTTGCCGGGTTTGGGCATGGCAGGCTTGGTCGCCGCGCCCGCTCCTGTCGGCAAGAGACCGAGGGCAATGGCCGATGTGGCGGCCGAGGCCAGTATCTCTCGCCGGGAATGTCCGTTGCAGCAGGTCGGATGGGTCAAGGCTCTCCCCTTGTTCTCGATTTTAAAAAGGTAGCGTTATCCTATCAGCTAAAATCCATGGCTCCAAGACCCTGATTGCCAATGGGCACCAAGCCCTAAAATGACTGCATTCTCTCTTGCCGTTCGCGGGGAGTGTTACTAGGATAGCGTTATCAGAAAAATGGTGGGACGGATGTCTGATGTGCCCGCGGCTTGCCGGAAGGCCGGCTTTTGCCGCAGTTTCGCGGCACAGCGGTGAATGGGTGCAGATTGAGCGTCGGATGGCGGCCTGTTCCCGTCTGATCGCGCCGCGACAGCCTTTCCTCCCTGACGGAGATGATGCGATGAGAATGGCTAGGTATGGGCGGCTGACCACGATCCTTGGGGCGGCGCTGGCGGGCGGCGCGGCGCAGGCGGCGTCGCTCACCCTGTCGCCGGTGTGGAGCGACCATGGCGTGATCCAGCGCGAGGTGCCGGTGGTGGTCGGCGGCACCGCCATGCCGGGTGCGACGGTCAAGGCATCGCTCGGCGGCGCGCAGGCGCAGGCCCGCGCCGACAGGACCGGCCATTTCACCCTGACCTTTCCCGCGCGCGAGGCATCAGAGGCGCCGGTCGATCTGACGGTGGAGGCGGGCGGCGAAAGGCTCGTGCGGCATGATCTGCTGGTGGGCGATGTCTGGCTGTGTTCGGGGCAGTCGAATATGGAATTCCCCGTGGCGCGGGCGCTGAATGGCGGGGTTGAGGCCGCGATGTCCCGCGACCCGCAATTGCGCCTGCTGACCATCCCGCAGGCCATTTCCTTTTCCCCGCAGGTTGATTTTGCCCGGTCCGTGGCATGGCAATCGGCCGATCGCGACAGCGTTACCGGCTTTTCGGCGGCCTGCTATTTCATGCTGCGCGATCTGCGCAAGGCGCTCAAAGTGCCGATGGGGGCGATCCATTCCAGTTGGGGCGGTTCGCAGATCCGCCCATGGCTGACCCCGGAGGCCGGACTGGCGCTTTACGGCAGCGCGGAGATGGCCTCGATCAAGCGCTTTGAAAGCGATCCTCTGGCCGCCGTCACCGCCTTCTCGCCGCGCTGGGAGACATGGTATCGCGGCGCTACCGGGGGCGGTCAACCATGGCTGCAACCCGACACGCTGAACTGGCAGCCGGTGCCCTCGATCCAGGGCTGGCTGGCATGGGAAGGCACGCCGCTGGCCGCCAAGCCGCTCGGCACGGTCTGGCTGCGCCGTCAGGTGACGCTCAGCCGCGAACAGGCCGCCGCCGGGGCCGTGCTGGCGCTGGGCGTGCTGGATGACATGGATGTGACCTATGTGAACGGGCGCGTGGTGGGCAACAGTTTCGGCTGGGATTATCAGCGCGAATATCGTCTGCCGCCCGCTTATCTGCACGAAGGCGTCAACGAGATCATGGTGGCCGTGACCAACACCTATGGGAATGGCGGCTTTGCGAGCAGCGCGGACAAGCTGGCGCTGCGCATTGCGGGCGGGGAAACCATGCCGCTGGGCGAGGGCTGGCGCTTTAGTATTTCGAGCGCGGGGGCCAATCCGCCGCGCACCCCATGGGACGCCAATGCGGGCATCGGCGTGATGCACAACCGGATGATCGCCCCGCTTGGCACGTTCGCGCTGAAAGGTGCGGTGTGGTATCAGGGGGAAAGCGATGTCGATACGCCTGGTTATGCCGATCGCCTGAAAGCCTTGATCGCGGGATGGCGGCGGCAATTTGGCGCGAAATTGGCGGTCGAGATCGTGCAATTGGCCAATTACGGCCCGGTACGCCAGACGCCCGGCGCGTCCACATGGGCCGCGTTGCGCGATGACCAGCGCCGCGTCGCCGTCGATGATCCGCAGGCCGCTCTGGTCAGCGCCATCGATATTGGCGAACGCACCGATATTCACCCCGCCAATAAGCCCTTGCTGGGCAAGCGTCTGGCTCTGGCCGCGCGCGGGGGTACGATGCCCATGCCCGTGGAGGTGCGGCGCGAGACGGGCGGCCTGCGCATCCGTTTTTCCGGCATCGAGGGCGGGTTACAGGCGTGGAGCGCGCCCGGTCCGATTGGTTTCGAACTGTGCGATGGCGCGGGCCAATGCCGCTATGCCGCCGCGCGCACGGATGGCGACAGCGTGGTTCTGGCCGATGACGGCAAGCCGGTGGCACAGGTGCGCTATGCCTGGGCCGACAGTCCGGTGGTCAATCTGTTTGACACGCGCCAGATCCCGGTGCCGGGCTTTGCCCTGCCCGTTGTGCCGTGAAAGGGCGCGTCAGGCGGGAGGAGGGCCGTCGGATTCGCGCTGGATGAACGTATAGTCCAGCGAGATATGGCGCGGCTTGCGCGGCTGTTTCTGGCGCTCCAGCCGGATGCCCTGCACCAGCAGGTCGATGGCGTTTTCGGCCATTTCACGGATCGGCTGGCGGATGGTGGTCAATTCGGGCCAGATGGTGGAGGCCAGCGCCGTATCGTCAAAGCCGCATACGGTGAGATCGCCCGGCACATCCAGCCTCATGCGATGGGCCGCTGCCACGCAACCGGCGGCCATATCGTCGTTCGAGGCAAAGATTGCCGTGGGTCTCTCCTTCATCGCCAGCAGCTTGGCCGCCGCATCCATGCCCGAACGATAGGTGAATTCCCCTTGCTGGATCAGCGCCTCATCCACCGGCACCCCGGCATTGAGCATACTGTCGCGGAAACCGGCCAGACGCAGCGCGCTGACCGATTGCGCCGGATTGCCGATGATAAAGCCGATGCGCCGATGGCCCAGCGCCAGAATATATTTCGTCATGTCCAGCGCGGCCTGATAATCGTCGATCATTACCGCGCCGTGATGGGCGGCGGCCTGGCCGGGGCCGATCAGCATGGCATGAGCCCGCAGCCGCCGCAGCAGCGCCAGCAATTCGGCATCATCGCTGAGCGGCGGCGGCAGGATGAAACCGTCGATGCCGCTGGCGGTCAGCTTGTTGATCAGCCCTTCCTTGTCCTCGCCCACATCGCAGCGTTCGATCACAAGATGCGCGTCGAGACGGCTGGCCGCGTCCATTCCCCCGATCAGCAATTCGGTCAGATAGGCCGCCGACGGGTTTACATAGAGCAGCGCGAGCCGGATCTGCGACACGCCGGCCAGACTGCGCGCGGCCTTGTTGGGCGCATAATCCAGTTCCTTGATCGCGGCCTCGACGGCCACCCGCGTATCCTCGCGCACGCCGCTGCTGCCGTTGATGACGCGGCTGACGGTCATCGGCGAACATTGGGCCAGACGGGCAACGTCATTGACAGTGGGGCGACCGGATTGACGGCGGCGCAGGCGAGGTTCTTTCATGTCATACTTATCCTTTCGGGATATTTGGCGCGAGCCCTCGCGCAATGCAACATGAGATGCACGACCGGCACGATTGGGGCTTGCGCCGGCGGGCGGTTTTGTTAAAGTTAGCGCTATCAATAGTCGGACGAAACGATGCCTGCCGACATCGGCAAATACTGAGAGGCATAGCTGCCAGCAGCATGGGCAGATGAGCATGGCGTTTTGCGAAAGAGAGAGATCCTTGATCGCATGATGCTTTGTCGGCCTGTGCCTATTGGGCGCCGAGCCAAAAAAATCAAAAGTCCTTTTGGGGAGAATGCTTGTGGAAAAGACCATGATGCGCGCCGCTTTGCGCTCAGCCTTTCTGGCCGGGGCGGGTGCGGCTCTGATGGCGGGAGGCCCGGCCATGGCGGGCGCGCCGGTGGAGGTGACGGTGGAGGCCGCAAGGCCGGGCGATGTCATCGATCGCAATATTTTCGGCCAGTTTGCCGAACATCTCGGCTCCGGCATCTATGGCGGCATCTGGGTGGGCAAGGATTCGCCCATTCCTAATGTGCGCGGCATCCGCTCCGACGTGGTGGCCGCGCTCAAGGCCATCAAGGTGCCCAATGTACGTTGGCCCGGCGGCTGTTTTGCCGACGAATATCACTGGCGCGACGGTATCGGCCCGGCCGACAAGCGCCGCGTTCAGGTCAACACCAATTGGGGCAGCGTGCCCGAATCCAATGCCTTTGGCACGCATGAATTCATGGATTTTGCCGAGCAGATCGGCGCCGACCCCTATGTTTCGGTCAATGTCGGATCGGGCAGCCCCGCCGAGGCTTCGGCATGGGTGGAATATATGACCGCCGAAAAGGACACAACGCTGGCCAAGGAGCGTGCCGCCAATGGTCATGCCGGGCCCTGGAAAGTGCCGCTGCTGGGCATTGGCAATGAAAACTGGGGCTGCGGCGGCGCCATGTCGGCCGACCATTATGTCGAGGAAATGAAGCGATTCACCAACTTCATCCGCAATTTCAACCCGGCCCAGCGCGAAAAGGACAAGATGAAGCGCATCGCCGTGGGTTGGGACGGGGGCAAGCTGGATTACACCGAAGAAGTGATGAAGGCGTGGAAGGGCCATGTCTACAGCTGGGACATCGAGGGTATCTCGCTGCACAGCTACACCATCGGCGGGGCATGGCCGCCGCATCGGGTGGCCACGGGCTTCGGGCTGGATGATTATGCGGCGGTCATCAAGGACACGCTGCGGATGGATCAGTTGATCACCACGCAGACCGCTATCATGGACAAATATGATCCGGCCAAGAAGGTGTTTCTGGCCGTGGACGAATGGGGCGCATGGCTGACGCCGACGCCGGGCACCAATCCCGGTTTTCTGATGCAGCAAAACAGCCTGCGCGACGGCATTCTGGCCGCGATCAACCTCAATATCTTTGCCCGCCATGCCGACCGGGTGAAGGTGGCCAATATCGCCCAGATGATCAATGTGCTCCAGTCCATGATCTTCACCGATGGCGCGAAGATGGTGCTGACGCCCACCTATCATGTCTATCGCATGTATGTGCCGTTTCAGGATGCGCGCTTTGTGCCGGTGCAGTTTGCCGCGGGCGAATATGTGCGCGGCGCGGTCGCCATGCCGAAACTGGACGCGATGGCGGCGCGCGATGCGCAGGGGCATCTCTGGCTCTCGCTGGTCAATATAGACCCCGAAACGCCCGCCAGCATCCATTTGTCGGGCTATAAGTCGGCCACAGGCGATGTCCTGACCGCGCCCAAGGTGGACAGTGTGAACACGTTTGACGCGCCCGCCGTGGTCGCCCCCAAGCCGGTTTCGGTGAAGGGCAAGGCGGGCGGTCTTACGCTGGAGCTGCCCGCGCGTTCGGTCACGGTGGTGCGGCTGGATTGAGGACAGAAATAGGCGTGGATCTGGGTCCACGCCTGCGGCGGCTGCGCTTCTCTCACCTGCGGCCGCCGCAATAACAGGAAAGGCCCGATGCGTGATCCGCGCATCGGGCCTTTTTCGGATTGGACGAAAGGATCAGCGTTCAAGCGCGGCCGCGCCCCATGTTACCGTTACATTCTGCAGATCTCCGCGATCGCCCCGCGCCACCAGTTCGATGATGCGCGAGCCTTCCACCGGCGCGTTCAAGGCCACCGGCTGGTCGCCGCGCTTCATCCATCCGCTGCGGGCCACGCTGCGGCCATCGGCAAAGACTTCGAAACGCACGCGCGCACCGGGTGACAGGGCGGAATCATCGACGCCCACTCTGGCCGCAAAGCTGTGATAACCGGCATTGCGCACCTCCAGCCGCGAATTGGCCAGAGCGCCGATCCCGCTGGAGAAATTGACCCCGCCGATGCGCAGGCTCATGCCATAAGGCGTGGCATCAGCGCGCGCGCCGCCCCATCCGCCATAAATCGGATGTTCGCCATCGCCGCGCGTGTTGCGCCAGGGCAGTAGGCCCCGATGGATCATCGGATCGGCCATGGGCTCGGCAATGCCGTCCACCGCCGGGTTCACGCTGCCTGGCATTTCGGAGAGATAGAGGCCCTGCGGATGCGCCCTTGCGCCCGAAACCCGGAACACCAGCGTCTGATGCCCGGCCAGATGGAGGTTGACCTCCTTGGTGAAACGGCTCTGCGCCCCGGTCCACAGGTCGGTCAGGTCGATCCCGCTGTCCTCGCGCAATTTGAGATGGGCGGCGGTGAGTTTGACATCGATCGGCGCGCCCGTGCGGTTGAGCAGCGCCACCGCCTTGCCGCCATCGGCCAGCGTTTTCACGAAAATCTGCGCGGTGTCGCCATCATAGGCCAGCACGGCCTGATTGCCGCCCGCATCCTGATTGAGCGCGATCAGCGCGCTGTTGCCCAGAATGGAGAGCAATTCGGGCGTGGCCTTGCGCATGTCATAGCCGATGATCAGCGGCGCGTTGAGCATCGCCCAGAGCGCCATATGCGAGCGGGCCTCCTCAATATGGGCGGTATCGAACTCGCCCGTCCCGACATAGAGCATGTCGGGATCGTTCCAACTGTTGGGATGGGCGTAAAGCTCGCGCCGGGATGCGGAATCGAGATTGTGCAGCATCCGCTCCCAATTGGGCGAGATGTCCTCGCTGGTACGCGACATATTGCCCAGTTCCTTGGCCCAACTGCGCACATCGGCCGCGCCCCACAGACAGATGGAGAGCACATAATCATTGGCCGGCCGCGTGCGCGCCAGCGCCAGACCTACCCGCCGATAAAGATCGCGCACAGCCGGAATATCGGTGCGCGAGAGGTTTTCGTAATCGATCAGCGGCCCCAGCGCGCGATATTGGCCCGAGGAAACCAGTTTGTTTTCGCTCGACATGGCGCGGATGCCGCAACCATCGATCTTGATGAGATCAAAGCCCCATTCGCCCATCATCAGGCCGATGTCCTGATCAATATGGTCATACAGGCCCACCTCGCGCTCGGCCATATTGCCTTCGGGCTGTCCCTTGAAATCGGCGGTGTAGGCCTGACCGCAGGAATTGCGGCCAATGTCGGAATAGATGCCCGCCTTCAGCCCCATCCTATGCAACCGGTCGGTCAGGGGGCGAAAGCTGGTGTTGCCGTCGCCGGTCTGCGCCGAGGGGAAAGCGGCGGTGCGGATCAGCAAGCGCCCATCATTCCGGCGCCGTTTGAGCCACCAGCCATCGTCAATATCGACATAGCGATAGCCCTTGGCCGCCAGCCCGGTATCGACCAGCGCTTTGGCTGCCGCCATCAGCTTTTCCTCGTCAATGTCGCTGTTGAAGGCGTTCCAACTGTTCCAGCCCATCGGGGGCAGGGGGGCCTGACCGCGCGCGGTGACGCTCCATTGCGCCGTTGGGGCCAGAGGATCGGTCCGGGCCGGGGCCGCGTGGAGTCCGGTTCCAATCAGGCTGGCGGCCAGCATCAGGCCGGTTTTCACCGCGCGCCTCACGGGCGTTTTCCAGACATGAGGTGCTGGCTGAAGAAGGGCACGACCTGATCCTGAAAACGGAAGGCGACGCGGTTGGTGTGATCGCCTTCATAGATGGTGAAACTGTTGGCGATGCCATAGCTGTCCAGCACATCGTGCAGCCGGGCGGTATCGGCCTTCAGACCGTCCTTGTCGCCCACATCCATGGCGATGGCGGCATAGCGGCGCAACTGGCCAATATATTGATCCACAAAGGAGAGCGGGGCATTGGCCGCCCATTTGGCCAACACATCCTCGCGCTGTTTGTAGTCGCCTGCGGGATCTGCGGCCATGGGCAGATCGAGGTAGAGCGGCGGGTTTTTGGGATTGGGCGACCATGCGGCGGCCGCGGCCAGTGTGCCGCGCTGGGCCCAGGACAGGCCGGCCGAATCTGCGGGGGATTTCATGGCCGCATAGGCCTGCATCGCCTCGGGCGAGACGCCGAACAGTCCGCGTGCCGAAAGACAGCAGGGGCTCATCAGATAAAGCGCGCCAAACACATCGGCATGTTTCATCCCGATCCTGCTGGCGCCATAGCCGCCCATCGAATGGCCGACGAGGCCGCGACTCTCGCGCAGGGCGATGGTGCGGTAATGCGCGTCGATATAGGCGACCAGATCGCGCGAGATGAAAGTCTCGAAATCGCCCGTGGTGGCCGAACTGGAATACATCGAGCCATTATGCGCGGTCTTGCTGTCGGGAAAGACGAAGATCATCTCCTGCGCGCCCTGCGCATAGGCGTTTTCGATGACCTGCGGCACATGGATCTCGCCGGTCCATTGGCGCGCGCCGATGGAATAGCCATGCAGCGCATAGACCACCGGATAGCGCCGGTTTCTGTCGCGGCCATAGCTGGGCGGCAGCACGACCAGAACTTCACGGTCGGCGCTGTCGCCTTCCAGCGCATGTTCGAGCGCGGCGCCGTGTACGGTAATGGTCTGCACCGTGGTGGCAGGGGCGCCGGCAACGGCCGCCGGCGCGGCGGTGTTGACCTGTGCCTGCACGGGCGCTGTCATCAGCGCGAGCGTGCACAGCAGGGCGGAGCGTTTCATGGGCTTCTCCCGATTTGTCTGTTTAGTATTTTTGTGCCCCGCCCGACATCATCCTTTGAGAATAATGAGAATAAAGGCGGAGGTGGTGCGAATCATCGCGGTATTGGCATCGGCAAAGGCGAATACGGATGATTTATAATCAGACTAAATAACCATGCATTTCTGTCAAGCGGATGCTTATTGCCCGCGCAGGGCGCGCATGATCATCGCCCGAATCTGGCCATAGCCGCCCCCGGCCAGATCGCGCAGCACGCCCCGCTTTTCCTCCGCCAAATGGGCCAGCGGATGCCCGTCGGGCCGAAACACGAAATGGTCGAAATAAGCGCGAAAGGCCTCCCGGTCCGCCTGCGGCCTTTCGCCCAGCGTGATCATGGCAAACAGCATGGCCAGCATCGGCGCATCCGGCCCTATGGCAAAGGCGTCCCACCAGAAGTTGGCCATGATGTTGAAAGGCGCGGTGGCCTCGACCTGATGCCACCATAATTTGGGCAGATAGAGCGCGTCGCCCGGTTCCAGATCCACCACCAGTTTGCGCGACTCGGCGCGGGCAAAGCGGGGATAGCGTTCGGGGTGATCGCGATCGCCGGCCGCCATGCTGACTGGTTGGCCCGCCAGCGTGAAATCAATCGGGCCGACATAAAGATCGCCGATCGCATCGGGCGGATAAAGCGTGAAACTCCGCCGCCCAGCCAGCACACAGGCAAAATTTTCGTAGCCATCATAATGGCATGCCACATGCGAGGCATTGCCGATCCAAAGCCGCATGGCCACGCCTTGCGGCACCAGAGCGGGCTGATGCTGGGCGATTATGCCGGGCAAATAGGCCGGGGCCACCAGCGATCCCAGATAGGCCGAGGGCAGGGCCGGGTCGGCCGCGCAGTCCAGCATGCGCTGCAAGGCTTCGCCGATGCCCATCTCGATTCGCTCGAAATTGAACCCGTCGAGGCCGTCGCGATAGAAATAGCGCCCTTCGATGGCCGGATCGCCCAGCATCACCTGCGGCCGCTTTCCGCTGTCATGGCGGCGCAGATAGTCGCAGGCGGCAAGGTCGGAAATCCGGGCCGCGCGCTGCAACGGCCAGTCCTGAGCATAGCCGCGAATCACCACCGGCTCTCCGGCCATCGCCACGGTCTCGCGAAACCGCGCGGGGTCGGACAAGGCGGGGTCCTCGGCGGCCCATTCGCGCAACCGCGCCGTCATGGTCAGGCGCCCGCCAGTCGTTCGTTGCGACGGCGTGCCAGCACGGCCACCTGTTGCAGCGAGCCGCGAATGGTCAAGGCTGCCTGAAGCCAGCCCTTGCGGAATAGTCCGAGGATATCTTCATCGGCCAGTGCGTTGAGCGCGTCACCGCTGATCGTATAGAGCCCTTCAAGCGACACCTTGGCGCCATCGTCGAAATTGAGCGTGATATCGACCGGCTCGATGACGCGCAGCCGCAGCATTTCCTCGATAAATGCTTGTGTTTGTGGGGTATGCTGCACCATCACGCCCACCGCGCGCTGGATCAGGCGCATCTCGTCGCTGGGGTTGCCATCGGCGTTGAACAGCGGGATCGTACCGCCCGGG
Organism: Novosphingobium sp. SG751A; assembly: GCF_013149295.1. Classification (GTDB taxonomy): domain Bacteria; phylum Pseudomonadota; class Alphaproteobacteria; order Sphingomonadales; family Sphingomonadaceae; genus Novosphingobium. The sequence continues at coordinate 33,499 of NZ_JABGCB010000022.1, read as the reverse complement.
GCAAAGCGGGGATCGGCCAAATCCACCACAATATCAGCACCATCGGCAAAAAACCCCTGACGCTGGATATTGCAGGGCAAAAACGCGGCATTGGCTTCATTGGCGCCTTCAACCAGCACTTCTCCTGCGGCAAAGCCGAAAAGGGCGCCCAGTCCGAACCGGCCCGTTTCGGGGCTTTTGGCAAAGAAGAGCGGACAGCATGAAGCCGCTTTTTCTGTTTCAATCAGCGTAATCTGGACAAAATGGGGATGGGTTCCTGTCATTGGATGAATACGCAGATCGTGATGGGTCACGCTGTTGAGCGCTTCAAGTTTTTCCACCAATTTCCTCTCCCTTCGTTTACGCTAACTATGCGGGAAAGCGGTGCAATCGGGCAAGCAGACTTTGCATTTATGCCCATTTTGCTCGCTTTATGTGTGTGTAATTCGCAACACCATCTGCACTCGATGATTACCCAGACTAATTGGGCTTGATAGCGCTACCTAACTTCGCTAGAGGCAGAGTGCAAGGTGACGATACAGCACCGGCTGGAGAGTGAATTGTCAGGCAAGCAGGCCGTGTCGAACGGTTGTGTCCATGATTCAGCAGGAATCCGCAGACAATCCGGCAAGAAGGTCGGCGGGAAAATGCACAGGTGTCATCGCCCCCGGGGCGGGGGAGCCGCCAGAACAGACTTCAAGGGGAGAGGATATGGCAAAAACATTAGTTTCAAAGTGGTTGATCGCCGGCGGCATGGGTGCGCTGGCGGTTGCCATGGCCGGGCCGGCCTATGCGGCCGAGCCCAATGCGGCGCCCAATGCGTCGGATCCCGAAATTATCGTTACCGGTATTCGCGGCTCGCTTCAGCGCAATATGGATATCAAACGCGCCGCATCGGGCGTGGTGGATGCGATTTCGGCCGAAGATATCGGTAAATTCCCCGATTCGAACGTGGCCGACTCGCTCCAGCGCCTGCCGGGCATCTCGATCCAGCGTTCGGGCCAGCGCGGCGAGGCCAATGGCGTGACCGTTCGCGGCTTTGGCGGCGATTTTAACGATACCCAGTTCGATGGCCGCCACCTGTCGACCGCTTCGGGTAATCGCGGGGTGGATTTCACCACGATCGGTTCCGATTTCGTCAGCCGGATGAGCGTTTACAAGACGCCCGACGTGACGCTGGGATCGAGCGCCATCGGCGCGACGCTGGACGTCAGCCTGCCCAAGCCGTTTGACCGCACCGGTTTCCAGATGGCGGCCAAGGCCTCCGGCTCGGTGCAGGACCGCAATGGCAAGGTGGTGCCTTCGGGCGGGCTGTTGCTGAGCAATACGTTTGCCGATGATAAGGTGGGTCTGCTCGGCTATGTGGCCTATCGCCGCGCCGATACTACATCCAATCAGGTCTTCATCCCCGGCTGGATTGGCAAGCAGTTCAACACCTGTCAGGTCAATGCGGCCTGCACCGATGCCCAGCTTTCCAATGCGGCCAACTGGAACAAGGTGGGCTGGTTTCCCCAGCAGATCGGCGCCAATCAGGTCTCCACGCAGGACGAGCGCATCGATGGCCGCATCGCCTTCCAGTGGCAGGCCAATGACAAGCTGCTGCTGACCATCGACGACAATTTCAGCCGCCAGGTCATCCATTCGCAAAGCTATGGCTATGGCGCTTGGTTCAACGGCGACGACCTGCGTAATGTGAAGTTCGATTCCAACGGCACCGTCACCGACTTCAACCAGTTCGGCACGCCGATGGACTTCAACGCGGGCATTCAGCGCACGATCAACCAGACCAACATGGTGGGCGCCAACCTGAAGTGGGAAGCGACCGACAATCTGAAATTCGACTTTGACGCCGCCCTGTCGCGCTCGGTGCTGAATCCGGGCAACAACGGCTATAATGACAATATGGACATCGGCTATGGCGGCAGCAATGTCGATCCGAACGGCTCCTTCGTGTCCACGCCCTGCACCAATGGTGTCTGCACCCGCTATTCGACCATTCTGGGCGCCAACACCGGCGCGACCATGCTGGGCAGCAGCGCCAATTACCTGCCCAGCATCCATGATGTGGGCCCGGCCGGCAATGCGGCGGCCTTCACCAATCAGGCCCTGATCGGCAACCACGTGATCGTGCGGGGCGCGAACTATTACACCGATCTGGTCAAGCAGTTCAAAGCCGGGGGCAGGTGGCAGCAGGACAATCTGAAGATTGATTTCGGCGTCCGCTATTCGGAGGACAAGTTCCATCAGGAAAGCCAGAACACCTTCGTCAACGGCACTTTCGCCCGCTATGCCGGTTATGGCGCGCCCTCGGGCCGCACCGGTTCGATCGCGCCGCTGCCTGCCGGCATCTATCAGGGGCTGATCAACACTTCGGGCTTCATTCCGGGCTATTCGGGCAATGTGGCGCCCGCGCTCATTAAGTATGACCCCTATGCGGTCTACAAGCTGCTTGATCCCACGGGTGTGGGCACGGCGCCCGCCTTTGATCCCAGCACGGTGCTGGGCGTGAAGGAACAGACGTGGGCCGGTTGGTTCAAGGTGGCGATGGATGCCGAACTGGCCGGGATGCCGTTCCACTTCTCGGCGGGCCTGCGCGATGAATTCACCCATCTTGAGGCTTCGGCCATCGGCACGCTGCCGGCCAACCTGATCACCGTGACGACCGACCCGACGCTGATCACGGTGGGTTCGTACACGCCGCAGCAGGCGATCATCAAGACCACCAACTACAACTATCTGCTGCCCAGTTTCGATGCCAAGCTGGAGGTGACCTCCAAGCTGACGCTGCGCGCCGATGCCTCGCGCACGCTCACGCGCCCTGCGCTCAGCTATCTCAAGCCGAACATCACGCTGGGCACGATGCGCAAGGGCAGCCTTGCCGCATCGGGCGGCAATGCCAGCCTGAAGCCCTACCTGTCGGATAATTTTGACGTTGCGGCCGAGTATTACTACAAGAAGAACTCGTATTTCGCGGTCAACGGCTTCCTGAAGTATATCTCGAACTTCATCGTGGGCGGGGTCAGCACCCAGTCGATCAACGGCGTGACCGATCCCTTCACCGGGCAGGTTGCCCAGTTCCAGGTCAACGGCAAGATCAATGGGCCGGACGGCGTGGTCAAGGGCGTGGAAATCGCGTTGCAGCACGTGTTCGGCGATAGCGGCTTCGGCTTCAACGCCAATGCCACGCTGGTCAAGACCAATCGCAATTTCGACACATCCGACATTTCGGGTGCGGCCTTTGCGATCACCGGCCTTGCCAATTCGGCCAACTTTGTCGGTTTCTATGACAAGCACGGCATTCAGGCCCGTGTGGCTGTCAATTGGCGCGACAGCTATCTCCTGACGCTGGGCCAGACGCAGGGCGGCACCTTTGGCGCCGAACCGGTCAATGTGAACCAACAGGTCCAGGTCGATGCCAGCGCCAGCTATGACATCACCAAACAGGTGACGGTCTTTGTCGAGGGCACCAACCTCAACAATTCGACCTACAGCACCTATGGCCGCTGGTCGAACCAGCCGCTTGATACGTGGTCCTATGGTCGCCGGTTTGTTTTCGGCGCCCGCTTCCACTATTAATCGGACATAAGGCAAGGGCGGCGCCGGGATTTTCGGCGCCGCCCGCCATCATAACAAGCATCGGAGCAGGGGAATGGTTCACGCGGTGCGCAATGTGGTGATCGTGGGCGGCGGCACGGCCGGTTGGCTGACCGCCGCGATTATCGCCGCCCGGCATCAGGGGCGCATGCCCAAGGATTTCACCGTGACGCTGGTGGAATCGCCCGATGTCCCGATCATCGGTGTGGGCGAGGGCACATGGCCCACCATGCGCCAGACCCTGAAAAAGGTCGGTGTTTCGGAAACCGACTTCTTCCGCGAATGCGATGCGGCCTTCAAACAGGGCGCGCTTTTCGCCAAATGGACCACCGGCGCCCCGGATGACGCCTATTACCACCCGCTCGTCCTTCCCCAGCGTTTTGGCCAGATGAATCTGGTGCCGCATTGGTTGGCCGCGGAGAGCAATGAGAGCTTTTGCGATGCGGTCTGCCCGCAGGGGCAGGTGTGCGACCAAGGCCTGGCGCCCAAGACCGTCAGCACCGCCGAATATGAGGCGCTGACCAATTACGCCTATCATCTGGACGCAGGCAAATTCGCCCCCTTCATGCAGCGCCATTGTACGGAAAAGCTCGGCGTGCGCTATGTGCCCGCCGATGTGCATGATGTGATCCAGCACGAAAACGGCGACATCAAATCCATCGTGACGATGCAGGCGGGCGAGATCGAGGGCGATCTTTTCATCGACTGCACCGGCACGCATGGCCTGCTGCTCGACCGCACGCTGGGCGTGGGTTTTCGCGATTGCAGCCATATCCTGTTCTGCGACACGGCGCTGGCGGTGCAGGTGCCCTATCCCGCGCCCGATACGCCGATTGCCACCCACACGATTTCTACCGCCCAGTCGGCGGGCTGGATCTGGGACATCGGCCTGCCCACGCGGCGCGGGGTGGGCCATGTCTTTTCCAGCCGCCATATCAGCGATGATGAAGCCGAGGCCGAATTGCGCGCCTATCTCGGGCCGAGCGCCAAGGATCTGCCCGCGCGCAAGATCAGGATCCGCGCGGGCCACCGCGAGACGTTCTGGAAACGCAATTGCGTGGCCGTGGGCATGGCGGCGGGCTTTCTTGAACCGCTTGAGGCTTCGGCCATCATGCTGATCGAGCTTTCGGCCAAGCTGATCGCCGAACAGATGCCGGTGAACCGCGAGGTGATGGACATCGTGGCCGAACGGTTCAATGAAAAGACCCATTACCGCTGGGGGCGGATCATCGATTTCCTGAAACTGCATTATGTGCTGAGCCAGCGGCGCGACACCGCCTTTTGGCGCGACAATATGGACCCGGCCAGCATTCCGCAGCGGTTGCAGGATCTGCTGCACCTGTGGCGTTATCAGCCGCCTTGGTTCCATGACGAATTCGACCGGGTGGACGAGGTGTTCCCGCCCGCCTCCTATCAATATGTCCTCTATGGCATGGGTTTCCGCAGTGAGGTCGAGCGCGAGCATCTGCGGCCCGAGGCGCAGGAGGCCGCGCGCGCGCTGCGCGAAAACCGCGATATGACGCAAAAGCTGCTTTCGCGCCTGCCGCGCCATCGCGATCTGATTGAAAAAATAGCCCAATACGGACTTCAGCCGGTGTGATCGCCCGGGCGCCATGTCGGCGCCCCGCCATCCGATCATGCCTCAGGGGAGAATTGTGTGTCCCATTTTCTGAATGCTTCGCGCGTGCCCGTTTCGCGCGCCACTCTTGCCGCCGCCCTGCTGCTGGCCCTGCCGCAGACGTCTTTGGCCCAAAGCGCGAGCCCGGTGGCGCAGGCCGACAAGATGGCCGCCGATCTGGTGGGCAAGCTGACCACCGAGGAAAAGGTGGCGCAACTGGTCAATGTGGCCCCGGCGATCCCGCGTCTGAATATCCCGGCCTATAACTGGTGGACGGAAAGCCTGCATGGCGCGATCGGCGCGGTGCCCACCACCAATTTTCCCGAGCCCGTAGGTCTTGCCGCCACGTTCAACGCGCCGCTCATCCATGATGTGGCGCGCACGATCAGCGTCGAGGTCCGCGCGCTCCACACGCTGGGCCGCGAAACCGGCCATCTGGGCAAGATCGGCACCGGGCTGGATACCTGGTCGCCCAACATCAACATCTATCGCGATCCGCGCTGGGGCCGGGGACAGGAGACCTATGGCGAGGACCCTTTCCTGACCGCGCATATGGGCGTCGCCTTTGTGACGGGCATGCAGGGCGACAATCCCGATCTGCCCGATGTGGTGGCCACGCCCAAGCATTTTGCCGTTCATTCCGGTCCGGAATCGACGCGCCATGCGGCCAATGTCTTTGTCTCGCGCCATGATCTCGAGGACACCTATCTGCCCGCCTTCCGCGCCGCGATTGTCGAGGGGCACGCTGGCTCGATCATGTGCGCCTATAACCGTATCGACGGCCAGCCTGCCTGCGCCAGCAATGATCTGTTGAAGGATCATCTGCGCGGGGCATGGGGCTTTAACGGCTATGTCGTGTCGGATTGCGATGCGGTGGTCGATATCGCCGATCATCACAAATATGCCACCGATCCGGCCGCGGGCGTGGCGGCGGCTTTCCGCACGGGCGTCGACAATGAATGCCACACCGGCACGATCGGCGAGGCCAAGGGGCTGGGCGAGCGTTATATGGCTGCGCTCAAACGGGGCTTGCTGACCGACGCCGATCTTGACCGCGCGCTGGTCCGCCTGTTCTCGGCCCGCTATCGCAATGGGGACCTGCCGGGCCTTGCCGCGCGTCAGCTCTCGATGGTGCCGGTCAGCGCCATCGGCACGCCGCAGAATGGCGCGCTGGCGCTGAAAACCGCGACGCAGAGCATGGTGCTGCTCAAGAATGACGGATTGCTGCCGCTGCGGCCCAACTCGAAGATTGTCGTGGTGGGCCCGCTGGCCGATGCCACGCGTGTGCTGCGCGGCAATTATTCCTCGGCGGCCAGCGCCCCGCCGGTCTCGGTGCTCGACGGCCTGCACCGTGCTTTCCCCAAGGCGACGATTGTCCATGTGCCTTTCTCGTCCTCGATCACCGATGGCGATCTGGTGCCTGATGGCCATTTCGTCACGCCCGATGGCAAGCCGGGCCTGCGCGCGGCCTATTACAACGCGATCGACCCCAACGCCCAGCGCGGCGAGCGTAAATTCGCCGCCAAGCCCGTGGTGACCCGCACCGAGACTAACCTGTTGACCAAGGCTTCGGAACTGAAGCAGGTGGCCGACGCCTATAAGGTTGTATGGGACGGCTATTTCGTGGCGCCCGAAACCGGCACTTATCGTCTTGCCGTCACGGCGGTGAAGGGTGCCATCGAGATTGACGGCAAGCTGACGGTCAAATCCGACCGCTACTCGCTGTGGGGCGAGCGGCCCGAATTTGTCGATGTCGATCTGAAAAAGGGTCAGCGCTACAAGATGCATTTCGACATGGAGGGCGGCGGCGCGGCCTCGCCCGGCATGTTCTGGAAGCGGATTTCGCATGACACCTATGGCGACATGGCCCGCGCAGTGAAGGATGCCGATGTCGTGCTGGCCGTGGTCGGGCTGACCGCCGAGCTGGAAGGCGAGGAAATGCCGATCAAGATCGAGGGCTTTGACGGGGGCGACAAGACCTCGCTCGAACTGCCCGCCGATCAGCGCGAATTGCTGGCCAGGGCAAAGGCTTCGGGCAAACCGTTGGCCGTGGTGACGATGAACGGCAGTCCGATCAATCTGGGCTGGGCCAAGGACAATGCCAATGCCATTCTGGAGGCATGGTATCCGGGCCAGTCGGGCGGCTTGGCGGTGGCCGATGTGCTGTCGGGCGCGGCCAATCCGGCGGGGCGTCTGCCTTTGACCTTCTATCGCGATGTCAAGGATCTGCCGCCCTTTGACGATTATTCGATGCAGGGCCGCACCTATCGCTATTTCACGGGCACCCCGGTCTATGGCTTCGGCTATGGGCTCAGCTACACCAGCTTTGCCTATTCCGCGCCGCAGATCGCGCCGGTGGATGGCGAGGCCGCCAAGGGCATCCGCGTAACCGCGCAGGTGCGCAACGCCGGCGCGCGCGATGGCGACGAGGTGGTGCAGCTTTATCTCAAGGTTCCGCAATTGCCCGGCGCGCCGCGTATCGCCCTGCGCGGGTTCCAGCGCGTTTCGCTCAAAGCCGGTGAAAGCCGCCAGATTACGCTGGACCTCTCGCCCCGCGATCTGTCGGCGGTGACGGCCGATGGGCGGCGTCAGGTGCTTGCCGGGCATTACCAGCTCACCCTTGGCGGCGGCCAGCCCGACAGCGGCCTGCCCGGCGTTACGGGCGAATTCGATGTGGCCAAATCCGCCGATCTTCCGCTTTGATCCCCCCGCTCAATCCCCCGGCGACCCAGGGGGGACGACTGAAGGGCCGGCAGCGCAATGCTGCCGGCCTCCTTTTTCAGGCAGGCGTCAGATGAGAGCCTTTGAGCCGCAGCACCCGCCCCGGCGTCAGCCGGATCCCGCGCGACACTTCGCCCAGTCGTATCGTGCAGTCCTGCGCCCGCGCGCTGGTCAAAATCGCTTCGGCCAGCATCCCCTGCCGCCAGACCAGATCCACCCGCACCCCGCCGCGTGCGATGAGCCCCCTGACAGCGCCCTCGCGCCAGGCCGAGGGCAGGGCGGGCAGCAGATGGATCATCCCTTCGCGACTGTTGATCAGCATTTCGGCCATGGCCGCACAACCGCCGAAATTGCCGTCGATCTGAAACGGGGGGTGGGCGTCGAACAGGTTGGGATAGGTCCGGCCCCGGCCCAGCAGAAAGCGCAGAATGCGATGCGCCCTGTCGCCATCGCCCAGCCTGGCCCACAGTGCGATACGCCATGCCGTGGCCCAGCCGGTCGATTCATCCCCGCGCTTTTCCAGCGAGACACGGGCTGCGCGGGCCAAATCGGGCGTCGTGTCGGGCGCAATCTGCTGGCTGGGATAAAGGGCATAGAGATGCGAGACATGGCGATGATGGGGTTCGGGGGCGGCATCGTCCCAATCCTCCAGCCATTCCTGCAATTGCCCGCTTTTGCCGATGCGGTCCGGCGCCAGCGCGGTGCGGGCTTTGGAAAGCTGCGCGGCGAAATCATCGTCCTTGCCCAATTCCCTTGCCGCCATGGCCGTGCGCGCAAACAGGTCACGCAGGATCTGGCGGTCCATGGCCGGTCCGGCGCAGACCGAGGCGCCAAAGGGATGTTGGTTCTCCGGCGAGATCGAAGGGGAAGTGACCAGCCCTTGGGCCGAGGGCTGCAACGTGTCGAGAAAGAACAGGCAGGCCCCGTGCAGCAGCGGATAGATGGACTCCAGATAGGCCCGGTCCCGCCCGTAATCCCAGCGATCCCACAGCATGTTGCACAGCCATGCGCCGCCCATCGGCCACAGGCCCCATGCCGCGCCGTCGATGGGCGCGGTCGCGCGCCACAGGTCGGTGTTGTGATGGGCCACCCAGCCGCGCGCGCCATACATGCGCCGCGCCGTTTCCTTGCCCGTTTGCGCCAATTCCCGCGTCAGGCGCAGCAAAGGCTCGAAACATTCGGCCAGACCCACCGGATCGGCGGGCCAGTAATTCATCTGGGTGTTGATATTGATCGTATATTTCGATCCCCATGGCGGGTTGGTCTTGTCGTTCCATATGCCTTGCAGATTGGCCGCCTGACATCCGGGGCGCGAGGAGCAGATCAGCAGGTAGCGCGCATAATGGAAATAGAGCGCGGCCAGCGCGGGGTCGTCCTCGCTCTCATTGGCCGCGATGCGCTGGTCGGTGGGGAGGGCCGCGCCCTTGCCCGGCATCAGTTGCAGCGCGGCGCTGCGGTAAAGGCGGCGATGCTGGGCCAGATGGCGTTGGCGCAGAGCTGCAAAGGGCAGGGCCGATGCGGCGGCCATCTGATGCGCGGTGATGGCCTGCGGATCGCCCGATACGTCTTTGGGGCCGCGATAGCTGGTGGCCATGGCCAGCAGCAGGATGACCTCGCGGGCCGGATCGACATGAAGGGCGTCGCCCTGCGCGCGCCATGTGCTCCCCGGAGCGATGACGCGCAGGCGGGCGGCAAAGCGCAGCGCGCCGGAAATGCCCTCGGCCGCTCCGCCTTGGCCGGAGAGCAAGATATTGTCGCCTTGCGCCTCGGCCTTGGCCATCTGCGGGCTTTGCAGGCGCAGCGTGATGGGGGGCATCAGGCCGCCCTTGGCATACATGCGCAGGGCGATGATCTGATCGGCGGGCGAGACGAAGATCTCGCGCTCGACGGGGATGCCGCCTGCGGCAAAGCGGGTGGTGGCTATGGCGGCGTCAAGGTCCAGTTCGCGGCGATAGGCATCAGTCGGGCCGTCAAAGGGCATGTCGATCAACAGGTCGCCCAGCGTCTGATAGGCCATCTGGTGCAGCGGGCGGCCCATCATCGCCGCATTGGCCAGGGCCTGCGCGGCGGCATAGTCGCCTTTCGCGATCAGCGCGCGCACCTGCGCCACCGCTTCGGCGGCCTGCGGATTGACCGGATCATAGGGGCCGCCGCTCCACAGCGTATCTTCGTTGAGTTGCAGGCGTTCCTGCCGCGTTCCGCCAAAGATCATGGCGCCGATCCGGCCATTGCCGATCGGCAGCGCCTCCGTCCAGACCTTGGCCGGATCGGTGTACCATAGGCGGTGCTCTTCGGGGATGGGCGCTGGCGCAGTCTTGCGGGGCAGGGCGCTCATGGCAGGCCGGCCCAGTAACGAAGCGCTGGCGGCCAGATATTCGCGGCGGCTGAAGGTCATCCTCGGGTCCTATTGTCGTAATAAGTCAGATTATATAGCGACGATTATGAAAATCATCCAGCATAAATTGATCAAATAAGTTATTATAAAATCATAATATTATGGAATAAATGGAATTTTATCGGATCTTGTTGAGATTTCATATAGTATGATTATAAATTAAGCAAAAGAACCATGGAGAGCATGTGATGAATTGGAAACATTGGGTCGGATCGGCCATGGTGGCGGCAACTCTGTCGGGCGCGGCGCAGGCCGCCACGGCCCGGCGTGAGGATGGCGGCAGGTTGGCCGACGGGCGCGCGGTCGAGGCGATCACGCTGGCCAATGGTCATGGGGTTTCGGCGCGCATTCTGGCCTATGGCGCCGCTCTGCAGAAATTCATGGCGCCCGACCGTCATGGCAAATCGGCGGATATCGTCATCGGCCTGCCCGACGCCGGGGCCTATGAGGCGCGCCAGTCCTTTTTCGGCGTTACGGTGGGGCGCTATGCCAACCGGATCGCGGGCGGCAAATTCACGCTGGACGGGCAGGCCTACCAACTCCCGCTCAATGACAGGGTCAACAGCCTGCACGGCGGCGGCAAGGGTTTCGACCGCCAGTTGTGGAAGGTGGAAAGCGTGACTTCGGGCAAGGTGGCCTCGGTGGTGCTGCGCCACATCAGCCCCGATGGCGATAGCGGCTATCCGGGCACGCTGGATGCGACGGTTACCTATTCGCTGGACGAGGCGGGCAATCTGACCATCGCCTTTGCCGCCAAAACCGATAAACCGACCATTGTGAACATGACCAATCACGCCTTGTTCAATCTGGCGGGCGAGGGCGGGCCGCGCGATGCCATGGACGAGATGCTGACCATTCCGGCTGCCTATTACACGCCGGTCAATGCCGCGCTGATCCCCACCGGGGAATTGCGCGCGGTGGCGGGCACCCCCTTTGATTTCCGCAAGGGGCGCGTGGTGGGTCAGGCCCTGCGCGACGGGCATGACGAGCAATTGGCGATCGCGCGCGGCTATGACCACAATTTCGCCATCGATGCGGGGCTGACCAAGGCGCCCAAGCTCTTGGCGCGTCTGGCCGACCGGGCCTCGGGCCGGGTGCTGGAAGTGCTTTCCACCGAGCCGGGGGTCCAGTTCTATACCGGCAATTTTATCGATGGCACGATGCTGGGCAAGAACCGCCACATCTATCGCATGGGCGACGGCATCGCGTTGGAGCCGCAGAAATTCCCCGATACGCCCAACCAGCCCGCCTTTGGTTCGGCGCGCATCGATGCGCAGCACCCCTATGCCCATACGATGATCTATCGCGTGTCGATGGCGAAATGAGCAGCAGATGGCGGCGCCGGGCGGGTGCCGCCATCCTCGCCTAAATCGAAAGGCCGATGTCCTCGAGCGCCAGCTCGATCAGCCGCACCATGGCGGCGCGGGCAGCGGCCGGATCGGCATCGGCAATCGCATCGAACAGCACGCGATGGTCGGGCACAGGATCGCGAGGCAATTTGCGCTTGCGCTGCTTGTAGATCGTGGTCCAGCGCACCGCTGCGCCGATCGAGCTGGCCAGCGAGATCAGCGAAGCATTGCGGGTCGCGCTCAGCAAGTTGCTGTGAAAGCTCTGGTCGGCGGCCTGTCCGGCCGCGGTGGCCAGACCGTGGCGCGCCATTTCCTCCAGCGCATGGCCCATTTGCGCCAGTTGCTGACCGGTGCGGCGGCGCGCGGCCAGTTCGGCGGCGGCCGGTTCGATCACCATGCGCAATTCGAACAGGTCGTCGATAAAACTCTGTGTCGGCTCGCCTTCAAAGGTCCAGGCCAGCACATCGGGGTCCAGCATATGCCAGCGCGAGGGATCGGTGATGCGCGTGCCCGTCTTGGGCTTGCTTTCCACCAGCCCCTTGGCGGCCAGAATGCGGATCGCCTCGCGATAGGCGGTGCGCGAGATGTTGTTTTGCTGGGCAAAATTTACTTCGCTGGACAGGATATGGCCGGGCGGATAATGGCCGGTGACAATGGCAATGCCCAAATCGCGGGCAATAGAGCCATGAATCCTCAGCGCCTTATCCACCCGTTCCGCTGCCTGATACTCCTGCACTGGCTTTTGCTTCACCGCCAAGGACCCTCCCGCAGGGCGCAGCCTATGGCGGTTTTCCTGCCTTTGTCCAGTGCGCCCCCGTCAGGCCTAGGTCAGCAGGAGGCGGCGCGCCGCGCCTTCGGGGTCGTTCTCCATCCGGCATTGGGTGTCAAACACCATGGTTTGGCAATGCGCCGGATCGCTGGGGCCCCATGCCAGCCCCGGCTGATCGGGCCTTCCGGTATGGGCAAAGGCGGCCCATGCACCGGCCATCTTGCGGGCAATGCTCTGGGCCTCGGGCGTGTTGCCGGTGGCCTGATCGCAGATTTTGGTGTTGTCGAAGCAAAAGGCCAGTTCGGCCGTATGCCATGCGCCCGCAATGCCGTCTAGGATCGGTGTCTGCCATTGAAACAGATATTGATAGGCTGGCGCCCCGCCCGCATCATGGTGCAGCTTGACCATGCGGTTCACATTGTTGCGCCCCGACAGGCCGCCCACGCCATAGGAAAGCGTGCGGATCGCCTTTTCCGGATGCGCCTTTTTCATGGCGGCGATCAGCGCATCGGCCTTGGCCCCGCCCAGCGCCTCAGCCAATTGCGCGCGCCATTCGGCCTCGCTGGGGTTGCGGCCAAGGCTGGTGCCTTCCTCGCTGACATTGCCGATGATGACGGGGATGTCGCGCGCGGCGGGCGGCGCCACATCGTGAAACGAGCGGCAGGTGATGTTGCGCATGTCCATCGTCGGCGCCCAGCCCACGCGCGGGGTCGGGCTGGCGCTGCCGCCCGGTTGCAGCACGCCGGGGCGCATCGGCCCATTGATCCGCGTGGCAACCGCATTGCCCGCCTCGAACAGCCTTTGCCACTCCATCTTCTGCAAGGCCGCCATGTCGCCCTGAGCCACGCCCAGTTCGCGCAAAACCTGCCGCGAGAAATCGCGCGACTGTTCGCCGGAAGGGATATTGCCCCCGCCGCCCGATTGCACGATTGCCCGGTGAAACAACCCCTTGGCCGCAGGCATGCCCATCAGCGTGGTCACTTTCGACCCGCCGCCCGATTGGCCATAGATCGTCACCCGGTCCGGGTCGCCGCTAAACGCGCGGATATTGTCGCGCACCCATTCCAGCGCAAAGACCAGATCGAGCATGCTGACATTGACGGAATCAGCATAGGCCTCGCCGCCAAATTCGGCCAGATCGAGAAAGCCCAGCACATTGAGCCGATGGTTGACCGACACCTGCACCACATCATGGTGCCGCGCCATCTGTGCCCCATCATGCGAGGCCAGCTCATAGGACGAGCCGAAGGAAAAACCCCCGCCGTGCAGATAGACCATCACCGGCTTCGACCCTGACAGCGATCCGGTCCAGATGTTGAGCTTGAGCATGTCCTCGCCCAGGAAACCGTCGGTCCATTGCTGGATGAACGTATGCTCGATGGCGCGGAAGCTGTGCAGCGTCTGCGGGCAATTGGCGCCGTAGGCGAGGGCAGGATATTCCCCCTCCCATGCCTTGGGCGGTTGGGGCCGCAGCCAGCGGTTGGCCCCGGCGGTGGTGTCGCCATAGGGCACGCCCTTGAAGGTGAACACGCCGTCGCTGACATAGCCGCGTACCTTACCATAGCGGGTGGGGACAATGGCGGAACGCGGGGTGGAACAATCGCCGCCGGTGTGGATGGCGGGGGCCTTTGCCGACGGTTTGGCGATGGCAGGCGAGGCGGCAAGGCTGATGCCAAGCCCGGTGGCGGCGGCCAGAGCGCCGCGCCGGTCGGTGATGATGCTGTCTGATGTGGTTTGGGTCATGATATCCTCTCCGGTCGGGCCATTATGCGCTTTGCGGCCTCTTGTGGATTTCAGGGCAGGCGGAAGGTCCAGCGTCCGGCATCGCTGTCGGGCGAAAAGCGCACCAGACGGGCCGTGCTGCGCCCCACGGCGGCCAGCACCAGCGGCGCGCGCGGATCGGGCGTGCCTCGCGGGATGATGCGATAGGTGCCGTCGGAAAGCTGGTCGATGCGCCAGAGCTGTTCGGACGCGCCGGTGAAAGCGGGCACGGTGATGACCTCGCCCGCAGGCGTCGCGGCCAGCGCGCGCTCGGTCCCGGCAATCGTGATCTTCACATAGGGCGCGCCCATATAGCCGCCAGCGCCGGGGGCCGGGCTGATGGTCCAATGCTGATGCGGGCGGACCATATAATCGCCCATGTCCACCGCGATTTGCCCCTTGGGCCAGACCTTGCTGTTTTCCTCCAGCGTCTGATCGGGCAGCGGCTTGTCCGGCCCATCGGCGGGATTGCGGAACCAGCTTTTGCGGAAATCGAAGGGCAGGCGCACCTCGTCCACCGCCAGTTCCAATGCGCCGCCGCGTTCGGACTGGATCTCATAGGTGCCCGGGCGCAGGTTCTCCTGACCCACCGGCCAGCCATTCTTCCAGATCAGCGGCAGGATGGCCAGCACGCTGCGGCCCGAACGGTCCATGTCGGCTTCCCAGTGGAAGGAGAATTTCTCCACCCCGTCGCCCAGATCGACCAGACCGAAATGGCCCGCGCCAAGGCCTCGCCCATGCGCACCCCACACCAGCTTGCCGCCGCCCTTCAGCATGGGCACGCCGAAATTGTCGACATAGGGGCCGAGCGGATTGCGTGAACGGCCCACGCGGATGTTATAGGTCGAATTCGGTCCGTCGCAGCAGGTGCCCTGTGTGCCGAGCAGATAATACCAGCCGTCGCGATACATCAGCGCGGTGGCTTCTAGGTCGATGGCAATGTCCACCGGCTGATTGCCTGCCACGCGCTGGCCCGTGGCGGGGTCGAGTTCGACCATGCGGATATAGCCGAAATAGGTGCCATAGCTGAGCCAGAGATGGCCATCGGCATAGAGGAAGGCCGGGTCGATGGCGTCACACGGTTCCTTGCCGTCGCTGGAGGCGACGATGCCCACGTCATGATAGGCAAAATCGGGCGATTTGGGATTGAGTGACTTGGTCCACATCACTTTGACATTGCTGGCATGGCCGCCGTTCATGCCCCCGCCGCCCACGGCATAAGCGACGTAATAGCGATCGCCAATCCTGATCGTGTCGGGCGCGACGCCGCCGCCGGGGCGCACGCCGCCCTTGTGCCATGTCCAGCCATCGGCCGACACCAGCCCGCCTTCGCCGGTGCCGAAGGTGTAATATTGGCCGTCCGAAAAGGCGATGGTCGAAGGGTCGTGGATAAAGGGCTCGCCCTCAAGCTGGGCCTTGGCGCCGCCTGCGGCCAGCGCGGCAAGGCAGAGTGCGGAGATCAGGTGTTTCTTCATGGTGGACCGTTCCGTGTAAAAGGAGGGCGGATCAGCGCGTGGCGATGCGCAGGTCGGTGATCGGGCGACCCGCATCATCGACAAAGCGAGCGCAGAAATCGCTGAGCCCCGGCCCGTTGATGATCGCGCCGCGCAGGATATTGCGCCCCTTGTGCAGCGTGACACGCGGCGAGACGGCATCATCCACCACCATCCGCCGGTCGCCGAACAGGGCGGCGGTTTCCGCACCGTTCAGCCACCACATTGAAGCCGAATTCGACCCCACCGCCAGATGCGCGTCGGCAATCTCGCGGTCGCTTTCGATAATGGTGGTGGCCCAGAAGATCACGCCATAGGTCGGTTTGCCGAGCCCTTGCGCCAGATAGAACAGTTTGGCGTCAAACAGGCCCGCGTCCAGCGCATGCCATTGCAGGCTTTGCCCGCCCATGGGTATCGTCTGTCCATCGCGCGGGATGGCAGTCGGGCCGCCGGGCAGAGCGGCCTTGGCAAAGGCGTCGCGCACATAGACGCTGGTAAAGCCCTGATTGCTGCGGTTGGGCTTGGCAATCGGCTCCAGCACCAGCCAGCGGCGCAGGAAACCGTCCTGATCGGGGCTGGCCGAGGGGGTGGTGACCGGGGCGAAATAGGGGGCAAGCGAGGCAGAAACCGGGGCGGCGCGGGCGCAGAGCGGGGCGAGCAGCAGCGAGGCCGCAAATGCGGCGGCGCAGGATATTCGTTTCATGGCAATCCTCTGGAAAGGGCTCTTTTATTGGTCTGATTAAATGCCAGAGAATCGATGGTTACGCTATCATTTTATGCGTTCAAAAATGGAATTCTAATGACTATTGAAAAATTTCTGGGCTTATTTCGGGATATTCAAACGCGATGAGCGTGGATTCCGAAGATATAAATAGTCTGATGATAAAAGAATTGTCCGCCTTGATGGCGGCAGAGGGAAAGGAGGTGGCAGGCCCCCTTTCCCGTGGAATCGCAATCAGCCCGGTCAGAAGCGGTTGATCAGGTTTTCCAGCCATTCCTGCCGCCCGGAAACCGGCTGGGGCGCCAGATTGTTGACCACGGCCATATCGGCAATCGAGGCCAGATCGCCTCCCTTGATGTTCTTGCCCAGATCACTGCTCCAACCGGCATAGCGTTCATTGCGGAAGGCATCGAGGCGGCCGTCCTTGATAATCGCCTCGGCGCGCAGCAGCGACCGGGCAATGACATCCACCCCGCCGATATGGCCATGCAGCAGATCCGCGGCATCTACCGACTGACGGCGCACCTTGGCGTCGAAATTGAAGCCGCCGGTGGTGAAGCCGCCCGCGCGCTCGATCTCGATACAGGCCAGCGTCAGTTCCTCGACCGAATTGGGGAACTGGTCGGTGTCCCAGCCATTCTGCGGATCGCCGCGATTGGCGTCGATCGAGCCAAGGATGCCCAGCGCCCCCGCCATGGCGATTTCATGCTCGAACGTATGGCCCGAAAGGGTGGCGTGGTTGGCCTCGATATTGACCTTCACCTCGCCCTCAAGGCCAAAGCGCTTGAGGAAGCCATACACGGTCTGGGTATCGAAATCATACTGGTGCTTGGTCGGCTCATGCGGCTTGGGCTCGATCAGGATCGTGCCGGTGAAGCCGATCTTGTGCTTGTGTTCGACCACCAGTTGCAGGAAGCGGCCGAAATTCTCCTGCTCCACCGCCAGATTGGTGTTGAGGATCGTGTCATAGCCTTCGCGCCCGCCCCACAGCACGTAATTTGCGCCGCCCAGACGATGCGTGGCCTCCAGTGCGTCGCGGACCTGGCTGGCGGCCCAGGCATAGACTTCCGGGCGCGGGCTGGTGGCGGCGCCCGCCAGATAGCGCGGGTGGCTGAACAGATTGGCCGTGCCCCACAGCAGCTTGCGGCCGTGCTTGGCCTGCAGTTCCTCCAGATGATCGACGGCCAGCGCGAAGCTCTTGCGGAAGGCACCGATGCTATCGGCAGGCGCCATCACGTCGACATCATGAAAGCAGTAGAAGGGCAGGTCGAGCTTTTCGACAAAGGCGAGGGCGGCCTCGCGCTTGGCGCGGGCGGCGGCCTCATCCTGCGGGCCCATCAGCCATGGGCGGTTGAATGTGCCCGCGCCGAACACATCGCTGCCCGGCCAGCAGAACGTGTGCCAGAAGCAGACTGCAAAGCGCAGATAGTCTTCCATCCGCTTGCCAAAGACCATGCGGTCCTTGTCATACCAGCGGTAGGCCAGATCGCTGGCGGCATCGGGGCCTTCATAGCGGACCGTGTCAAATTCGGCGAAATAAGCGGCAGACATCAAAATTTCTCCTGAAGTTGGCACAGCGCCCATGTGGCGCGTTGAAAACGTTGGCGTTGCGGGGCAAGGCGGGCGGCCAGATCGAGGTCCGGCTCGATGGCGGCGCGGGTCGGCGGGCGGGTACAGATGTCGGCCGGATCGCCGCCCATGCCCAATTGGGCCAGACGCGCCGCGCCCAGCGCCGGGCCGACTTCGCCGCCTTCGAGATAAAGCAGGCGCACGCCCAGCACGCTGGCCAGAATGTGGCCCCAATAGAGCGAGCGCGAACCGCCGCCGATCACGGCCAGTTCCTCGATCCTTGTGCCCGCCTCGCGCAGGGCGTCGATGCCGTCGGCATGGGCAAAACCCACGCCTTCCAGCACGGCGGCGGCAAGGCGCGCGGTGGTGGTCTCGTGGCTCAGTCCGACAAAGCCCGCGCGCAGATGCGGATCATTGTGCGGTGTGCGCTCGCCCGAAAGATAGGGCAGGAACAGTTCCGGCCCCGCGCATGGCCCTGCGCTTTCGGCCAAGGTGAAGAATTCCGCCGGGCCGGGTACCTGACAGGCCGATGCCGCCCAATCGATGCAGGAGGCGGCGGAGAGATGCACGCTCATCTGATGCCAGACGCCGGGCAGGGCATGGCAAAAGGCATGGACCGCGCGCGCCGGATTGGGCCGGAACGCGTCGCCCGCAACAAAGATCACGCCCGATGTGCCCAGCGAGAGCATGCCTTGCCCCTCGCCCGTCACGCCAACGCCCAGCGCGCCCGCGGCATTGTCGCCCGCGCCCGCCACCACAGGCACGGCCTCCATGCCCCATTGGGCTGCCACTTCGGAGCGCAGTTGGCCGGTGATCTCCGGCCCTTCATACAGGCGCGGCATATGATCGAGCGTCAGCCCGGTCGCGCCCAGCATTGCCTCCGACCAAGCGCGACGCGCCACATCGAGCCAAAGCGTCCCGGCGGCATCCGACATGTCGCTGGCCTTTTCTCCGGTCAGGGCCAGGCGGACATAATCCTTGGGTAGCAGCACTGTTTTGGTCGCGGCAAAGATCTCCGGCTCGTTCTCGCGCACCCAGAGCAGCTTGGGCGCGGTGAAGCCGGGCATGGCAATGTTGCCGGTGATCGCGCGGCTTTGCGGCTCGGCGGCTTCCAGCGCGGTGCATTGGGCATGGCTGCGCCCATCGTTCCACAGGATCGCGGGGCGCAAAGGGCGGTCATCCGCGCCCAGCAAGGTGGCGCCGTGCATTTGCCCGGCAAGGCCGATGGCCACCACCGCGCGACGCAATCCCGCATCCAGACCCAGCACCGCGCGATGCGTGGCATCCACCCAGTCATCGGGCGCCTGCTGCGACCATAATTCCTGCGGCCGCGAAACCGAGAGCGCTGCGCTGCATTGCGAGAGGACGCGCCCGTCGCTGGCGGTCACCACGGCTTTCACTCCGCTGGTGCCGATATCTATGCCCAGAAACATGGGGTCAGCGCGCCTGCAGCGGATCGATGGTCTGGATCGTGCCATCGGCGTTAAAGGTCAGCTCGGTCACCTTCACATTGCGCAGATGGTTTCTGTTCGAAAGCTGGGTGTCGGCATAGAACAGCCACCATTTACCGTTGGCCTGAATGATCGAATGATGGGTGGTCCAGCCCTGAACCGGTTTCAGGATATGGCCGGTGTATTTGAACGGGCCATAGGGATTGTCGCCGATCGCGTAATTCAGGAAATGCGTGTCGCCGGTCGAATAGGAATAGTAATATTTGCCGCCGCGCTTGAACATCCATGATGCCTCAAAGAAGCGCCGCTCATGGTCGCCGGTCAGGACGGGTTTGCCGTTTTCGTCCAGGATCACCGCATCGCGCGGCTTTTCGGCAAAGCTCTTCATGTCCGCGCCCATGCGCACCACCTTGCCCGACAGGGCGGGCTGGTCATCCTTGCCAAGGTCGGTGTCCGAACCATTGGGGTCAAACTTGCCGCTGGCCCAGCGCTGAAGCTGGCCGCCCCAGATGCCGCCGAAATACATATAGCTCTTGCCGTCTGTGTCGGTGAAGACGGCCGGGTCCATCGAATAGCTGCCTGCGATGGATTTTGGTTCGGCCTTGAACGGCCCCATCGGGCTTTTCGATGTGGCCACGCCGATGCGGAAGGTGCCCAGGCCGTTCTTGTCCCTGGCCTTGTCGCGCGCGGGGAAGTACAGGTAATAGGTGCCGTTCCTGTAGGCCGCGTCGGGCGCCCACATCTGTTGGCTGGCCCAGGGCACATTCTTCACATCCAGCGCCACCGGCCCGATCGTCACCTTGCCGCCGATACGGTCCATGCGCAGCACGCGATAGTCGCGCATCGCATATTGGTTGCCCAGATCATCGTCGGGGATGGGCGTTGGGATGTCATGCGAGGGATAGACATAGATCTTGCCGCCAAAGACATGGGCCGAAGGGTCGGCGGTATAGATGCTGCTGACCAGCGGTTGGTCGCGAAAACCGGTGGCCGGGCTCCCGGGGGCATTTTCGGCGCCAAAGGCGTGAGCAGGCAGCAGCGCGGCCAGCACAGCGGCAGCGCCAAGGGTGGAAATCTTTCCCTTCACGTTCGACATCCTCATTTGCTGTGGCCCTCTTGAGGCGGGCCATCACGATGATTCTTTGATAGCGCTATCGTTGGGCGTCATCAATCAAAAATCGCCATTCGACGCAGACTAATTTGCAGGAGGAGGTGGTGGACTGCGCGTTTTTCCTTTGATAAATGATAGCGCAAACATTGGAGAGAGCCATGCCCGGAAAGTCCAGATTGCTGTTTTGCCTTGGCCTGTTGGCCGTCGGCGCCCCGGCATGGGCGCAAAATGCGCCCGATGCCCTGTCCTTGGGTGATAAAGGCTATTACGAGGCGGCGGGGGTCAATGTGCTGGCCTTTTCCAATTGGTATGACGGGCTGTTTGCCGATTCCAAGATCAGCGGCATCGAGATTATCCAGCAGGGTCTGCGCAATGCCACCAATGGCGATGTGCGCCTTTCGGCCACGCCGGGCCAGTGGGACCCGATCGGCGCCATGGTCACGCGCAAGGTGGACCGCGCGGCGGGCGTGATCGAAACGCGCCTGCGCTATGCCGATTACGATTGGGCCTATACGATCCGCGCGCAGCAGCAGGGCGATGCCGTGGTGGTCAGCATCCTGCTCGACCGTCCGCTTCCCGATGCATTGGCGGGCAAGGCCGGGTTCAATCTGGAATTCCTGCCCTCGGCCTATTCCCATCATGCCTTTATGGCCGATGGTGTGGCGAGCACTTTCCCGCTCCACCCGGTCAGCGCCATGGTTCAGACCGATCAGCGCAATGCCGCCAGCGGGCGCAGCGAAGGGCCGGGGGCCGAACCCCTGCCCATGGCCAACGGGCGTGATTTCGTCCTTGCGCCCGAGGATCCGGCGCGACGGGTGAGGATCACGGGCGATGCGCCCATCATGCTCTATGATGGCCGCAATCAGGCGCAGAACGGCTGGTTCGTGCTGCGCTCGCTGCTGCCTGCGGGCAAAAGCGGGACGGTGCTGACATGGGCTATCCGGCCCCAGACCAGCCCCGGATGGCTGCGCCGCCCGGTGATCGCCCATTCCCAGCTCGGCTATGCGCCTGCGGCCTCGAAACTGGCCACGGTGGAACTGGATGCGCAGGACCAACGCCGCCTGCCGCTGCGCCTGCTGCGCATTGGGGCAGATGGCGTGCAAACCATCGTGCGGTCCGAGCAGCCTCGCGAATGGGGCGATTATCTGCGCTATCACTATCTGCAGATGGACTTCAGCGAAGTGAAGCAGTCGGGCCTGTATCAACTGGAATATGGTGATGTGCGCACCGCGCCTTTTCGCATTGCCGATGATGTCTATGCCGATGCCTGGCATGCCACCAATGATGTCTATTTCCCGGTGGCGATGGATCACGTTTCGGTGAACGAGGCCTATCGCGTGTGGCATGGTGATTCCCATCGCGATGATGCGCGGCAGGCTCCGGTCAATCACGAGCATATCGACCTGTATCGGCAGGGGCCGACCACCGACACGCCTTTTCAGCCGGGACAGCCTATTGCGGGGCTGAATGTGGGCGGATGGTTCGATGCGGGCGATTTCGACATCCGCACCCAGTCGCAATATCAGGTGGTGCGCTCGCTGGCCGCCGCGCGCGAGCGTTTCGGGCTGGATCGCGACACGGTCAGCGTGGATGAGGCGCGGCGCCATGTCGAGATCCATGTGCCCGACGGGCGGCCCGATGTGGTGCAGCAGGTGGCCCATGGCACGCTGCAATTGCTGGCCCAGTTTGATGCGGTGGGCCATGCGATCCACGGTATTGTCGAACCCGATGTGGCGCAATACACGCATCTGGGCGATGCGGTGAACAAGACCGATGGTCTGCCCTATGATCCGGCGCTCAAACCCGGCGAGATGCGCGATGGGCGCAGCGGCACGCCCGACGATCGCTGGGCCTTTACCAGCAAGGTTTCGGCGCTCAATTATGGCTCGATCGCCGCGCTGGCGGCGGCCGGCAGGGTGCTCAAGGGGCAGGATGATGCGCTCTCGGCCAAGGCTTTGGCCACCGCCGAGCGCATTTGGCAGGAGGAGCAGTCCCACGCGCCCGATCTCTTCTCGCATGGCAACACCACGGGCGGCCCGCTGGATTGGGAGAAATTTGCCGCGGCCGTAGAATTGCTCAAGACCACGCGCAAAAAAGCCTATGCCGATGCCGTGATGGAACTGTGGCCCAAGGTGGCCCGGGCCTTTGCCCCCAATGCGCAGACGGCGGTGGCGGCGCTGCCCTATATGCCGGCGGCCTATCGCCGGGCGATGATCCCCGCCGTGCGCCAGTGGAAAGAGGAGAGCGACCGCATCGCCCGCACCAATCCCTTTGGCGTGCCGATCACGACCGGGGGGTGGGCCGGGTCCGGCACGGTCATGGCCTATGCGCTGGTGGCCGATGCGCTGCATGGAGCTTTTCCCGAAATCGTTGGGCGCGATGCGGTCTGGCGAGGGGTGGCCTTCATCACCGGCCATCATCCCGGCTCGGACATCTCCTTCGTCTCGGGCGTGGGCACGGTGTCCAAGGAGGTGGCCTATGGCAACAACCGGGCCGACTTTTCCTATATCGCGGGGGGCGTGGTGCCGGGCGTGTTGATCATCAAGCCCGACTTTCCCGAAAACCACGAGGACTGGCCCTTTTTCTGGGGCGAGAATGAATATGTCGTGCCCGAAGGGGCGGCCTGGATCGAACTGGTCAATGCCGCCAACCGCCTGCGCGCGAAGGAGTGAGACCGGGCGCTCAAGATGGCTTTCAAAAAGGCTGAACCTTACTTAAAGGATCTTGTCAGATAGCGGGTAGAAAGGTTTGGCATGGCAAGGTCTGATCGTTCCGGTGGAGGCGCCACGATCATCGACGTTGCCCGCCTTGCGGGTGTTTCGGCGATGACGGTTTCGCGCGTCATCAATGGCCGGGAAGGCGTGCGGTCCGAAACGCGCGAGGCGGTGGAAAAGGCGATCCGGGAATTGTCTTATACGCCCAATGTCGCCGCGCGCAGTCTGGTCACCTCCACCGAGCTGCAAGTGGGGGTGATCTATTCCAACCCCAGCGCCGCCTTTATGAGCGAGTTTCTGACCGGCATTTTCGAGGAGGCCTCCATTCGCGGCGCCCGCCTCTCGCTGCTCAAGGGCGAGGCGGGCAAGGCGCCGGGGCCTGAGGCGCTCGAACAATTCGCTGCGGCGGGGCTTTCGGGCTTTATCCTTGCCCCGCCGCTGGGCGAATCGCGCAAGATCCTCTCGGTGCTTGAGCCGTTGGGGCGGCCCATTGCGGCGGTGGGGGCCTACAAGATTTCGGACGCGCTCTGTGTACGGATCGACAATCACCGCGCCGCCTATGAAATGACGCATCACCTGCTCGATCTGGGCCACCGTCGGCTGGGCTTTATTCTGGGCAACCCCGATCAGGCCGCCAGCGCCGAGCGCATGGCCGGATTCTATGCCGCCGTGCGTGAAATCGGCGGGGTCGAGGTGCGGGTGGCGCAGGGCGATTTCAGCTATACTTCGGGTCTTGCCGCAGGCGAGCTGTTGCTGGACGCGCCATCGCCGCCCACGGCCATTTTCGCCAGCAACGACGATATGGCCGCCGCCGTGGTGTCGGTGGCGCACCGCCGCCAGATCGATGTCCCCGGCGCGCTGACGGTGGTGGGGTTTGACGATACGGCCGCCGCCGTCACCCTGTGGCCGACCTTGACCACAGTGCATCAGCCGCTGCGCCGTCTGGCCGCCGAGGCGCTGGCCTATGTGGCGCAGGAGGCCGGCCCGGCCCTGTTGAGGCCGGGCGCGGTCAGCGACTGTGTGCTCGATCATTCAATCGTCTATCGCGATTCCACCGCGCGCATTTCGGTGGCGGAGCCGGACTGATCGGGCGCATCATCCTGCGCCTCATAGCGGAACCAGGCGAAATCGGCATGACGCCCCGCGCCCGACAGATCCTGACACGCCATGGCGACAAAGGCGCCGGTGAAATTGGGATAGCCGGGCAGCGAGACCTCATCGGAAAGCACGCTGACATCAAGTCTTTGCGGCGCCCATTCCCATGCATCCGCACCTTTCGCCCGCCAGCCGAAGCGCAGCCATTGGTGGTCCACTTCGGCGCATAATTCGATCGGCCCGGCGGGCAGTTCGGGCGCGACCAGACTGTCATGCGCGCCTATGCCGGGAATGGCCGACATGATCCGCAATTCGCGCCCGCCCGTATCGCGGGTCAGGTGGAGATAGTAGAATTTCGTGCTGTTGTAATAGCATACCAGTCCGGCATTCTGCTGGAAATGGGCCGGATCGAAATCGATGCAGGTGGAGGCCGTAAAGCGGAAATGCTGAAAGCGGCGCGCGACAAGCGCCTGCTCGAAATGGCTCTTGATCGATTCCCGCCCATAAAGCCGCAGCCAATGCGGGCGCGCATCAAGGCTCCACAATCGCCCGCTGTCGGGGCTGCGCAGCCATTGCAGATCGTCGGGCAGGGGGCCGGGCGCAAATTGGCCGTCCCATGGCTGCTCCGGCCAGGGGCATGGCGGCAGGGAGGGCAATGGTGGATTGGGGGCCGGCTGCGCGCCGGGCGTCATGCTGCGCAGCCAGCCATCCTCGTCCCAGCGCATCGGCTGGATCGCCGTTTCGCGTCCCAGCGGACAGCGCGCCAGTCCGGGCAGAGGCCGTCCGCAGAGATAGGCCAGCCACGGACTGCCATCCTCCAGTTCGACCAGATCGCCATGGCCCGCGCGGGTGATCGCGCCTTCCTGCCGCCCCGCCGCCGTCAGCACAGCGCCGTCAGGGTGGGTTTCATAAGGCCCGCCGATCGAGCGGCTGCGCGCCATGACCACGGCATGGTTCCATCCCGTGCCGCCTTCGGCCACGAGAAGGTGATACCAGCCATCGCGTTTGTAGAGATGCGGCCCTTCGGTAAAGCCGCGCTCCGTGCCGCGATAGATCAGCCGCCGCTCGCCCTTCAGACGCAGCGTTTCCTTGTCGATTTCCTGTAGCACGATGCCGCCGAAACGGCCCCGGTCGGGCCGGTGGTCCCACAGCATGTTGAGCAGCCAGCAGCGCCCGTCATCATCATGGAACAGCGCAGGATCAAACCCGCTGCTGTTGAGATGGACCGGATCGGACCATGGCCCATCAATGCTGGGCGCGACGACCAGATAATTGTGAAAATCGCGCATCGAGGCGCCATGCGCCCCGTTCACCGTGGTCAGGCCGTAGCGCTTTACATCGGTATAGACCAGCCAGAAGCGCCCGTCGGCATAAGTCAGATCAGGCGCCCATACGCCGCAGGAATCGGGATTGCCGCGCATGTCGAGCTGGCTGGCGCGGGAAAGCGGGCGGCTGGCCAGGCGCCAGTGGACCAGATCGCGGCTGTGGTGGATTTGAACGCCGGGAAACCATTCGAAGGTGGAGGTTGCGATATAGAAATCCCGGCCCACGCGCAGGATGGACGGATCGGGGTTGAAACCGCGCAACACGGGATTGGCAAAGCTGTTCATGATGGCTTGCGTACCAAAGTCCAGAGCAGCCCGGCGCCAAGCAGATCAAGGCAGCCAAGCAGCATGAAAAACGGGGAATAGCCGAGCCGGTCAACCAGACTGCCCAGCAGGAGCGAAAAGATCAGCACACCCAGATTGGCCGAAAGACCGGCAAAACCGGCCGCCGTGCCAACCTCGTTGCGGGGAAACAGGTCGGAGGCCATGGTGATGATGGTGACCGACAGCGTCTGATGTGCGAAACCGGCAAGGCACAGCAGCGCCACGGCTGCATAGGGATTGGCGACAAGGCCGACAAAACCGATGCCCGTCATCATCAGCGCGCCCAGCGTAAAGGTGAGGCGGCGCGCATCGATCAGGGTTACGCCGCGCCGCTGCAATTGGCTGGCCACCGCCGGGCCGAACAGGCAGCCCAGATCCGCGGCCAGAAAGGGCAACCAGCCGAACAGCGCCAGATGGGCCATGTCAAACCCGCGCTCGCGCGCGAGATAAAGCGGCAGCCACAGCGAAAGCATGCCCCACACCGGATCGGCCAACAGGCGCGGCAGGGCGATGCCCCACAGATTGCGGCGCGCCAGTAGCCGGCGAATAGGGGGGGGCGGCGCGTCTGACTGCAGATGCTCTTCCTGTCCTTCGGCAATGGCGGCGCGTTCCTGCGCGCTGACGCCGCGATGGCGGCCCAGCGGCGCATACCAGCGCAGCCAGAGCAGCGACCACACCAGTCCCAGCGCCCCCGCCACGGCAAAGGCCAGTCGCCAACTGCCCGCATAGACCGCCCATGCCACCAGCGGAGGCGCCAGCACCGCGCCGAGCGAGGCACCGATATTGTAGATGCCGCCCGCAAGGCCCCGCTCGCGCGCGGGAAACCATTCGGCTACCAGCTTTTGCCCGGCAGGCTGGGCCGAACCTTCGGTAAAGCCCAGAACGAGGCGCAGCGCAGCAAAGCTGACCCAGCCGCGTGCCAGCATATGGCCTAGCGTGATGATGGACCAGCCAATCGCAAACAGCGCAAAACCCAGCTTCAGTCCCAACCGGTCCAGCACAAAGCCCGCGATCGGTTGCAGCATGACGCCCAATTGCATGGCGCCGGTGATCCATCCGTATTGGGCATTGGATATGCCCTGCTGCGCCAGCACGACAGGCGCGGCCACGCCCATGACCGAACGCGCGAGATAGTTGATGATCATCGCGCCCACAAACAGGGCGAGCACCAGCCAGCGCGTTTTGCGCCATGCCGATTTGCGGAGCAGGGCGGGAATCACGGCCTTGGCCGCTCTGCTGTCAGATTGATTGATAACGTAAACATAAAATCCCTCAGTTCCCCTCGTTTCCACCCATTATATGGCGATATCGCTTTCCCTTATCGAGAGATTTTTCCAAAATACAACGCCAAATTCGCCTGGTTGACAGCCATAAATTTGCGCGGTACGAATAATGTTAACGTTAACTAGCTTGGGGTGTCAAGAGAGGCTGGAATATCCATTCTCACGGCGCCCCGCACAACGTTCGTCCAATATTCATCAGCAAAAAATAAATGACTTGGAGGGGTACATGAGCCTGAAAAGAGCGAAGCGTCACAATACACTCTTGTGCGGCACGGCCTTGCGCATGGCGGCGCTGGCGATCGGCCTGTCGCCGGTTGCGGCTATGGCCGATCAGCAGGCGGCCCCGGCCGCGCCTTCCGATTCGGCGCCCGATGCGGCCAAAGGCGACCGCGAGATCATCGTCACCGGCACCCGCATCACCGCCAGCGGCTTCAAGGCGCCCACGCCCACGACTATTCTCGATGCCACCAGCCTTGCCGCCAATGCGCAGCCCAATGTCTTTACCACCATTGCGCAATTGCCCTCGCTTCAGGGCTCGACCGGCACCCAGGTCAACACGTTCAGCACCTCGAGCGGTCAGCAAGGGCTCAGTTCCTTCTCGCTGCGCGGCGTGGGCGCCATCCGCACGCTGACCCTGCTGGATGGACAGCGCGTGGTGGGCGCCAATGTCACCGGCGTTCCTGATATCAGCCTGTTTCCGCAATTGCTGCTCCAACGGGTCGATGTGGTCAATGGCGGCGCATCGGCCTCCTATGGTTCGGACGCGGTGGGCGGCGTGGTCAATTTCATCACCGACGCGCATTTCAAGGGGCTGAAGGGCAATGTGCAGGGCGGCATCACCACCTATGGCGATGATGCGCAATATCAGGTGCAGCTGGCCGGAGGCACCAGCTTTCTTCAGGACCGCCTGCACGTGGTCGGCAGCGTGGAATACAGCAATGAGGCCGGCATCGGCGGCGGGGATTTCGGCATCGGGCTGGCCAATGGCCGCGACTGGTTTGCCCAGACGACGCAGATCAACCGCGGTGTGCTGAATGACGGATCGCCGCAATATGTGGTGCGCGATCTGGCCCAGTCGATCTCTTTCACCAAATACGGCCTGATCACGGCGGGCCCGCTGCAGGGCATCGCCTTTGACGCGCGCGGCAATCCGTTTCAGTTCCAATACGGCTCGGGCGGCGTGCCCCAGCGTGATGCGGCGGGCACGGTGTCGGGCTGCTATCCGGGCTTTTGCCTTGGCGGCGATCTGTCGGGCAATGTCGATACTGGCCGTTCGCTGCAATCCAGCATCGAGCGCTTGAACACCTATGGCCGGGTGGGCTTTGAACTCGACAATCGCAACGAGATCTATCTGACCGTCAATGTCGGCAAGGTGAACACCCATAACCAGCCGGTCAACGGGATGAACAAGCCGGGCCTGACCATCCAGTGCGCAAACCCCTTCGTGCCTGCGCTGGTGCAGAATGCCTGCACCAATGCCGGGATCACCAGCTTCCGCTTTGGCACCAGCAATGCCGCGCTGGGCAATACGCAGGTCTATACCGAAAGGCGCCAGTATCGCTTTGTGCTGGGCGGCAAGGGGACCTTCACGCTGGCGGGCAAGGACTGGAAATACGACATCTATGGCGAGCATGGCACCAATTACAGCGATGTGGACGTGCGCAACATCCTGCTGACTTCGCGCTTCAATCAGGCGATTGACGCGATCACGCTGAATGGCGCGATTGTATGCCGCGATCCGGTGGCGCGGGCCAATGGGTGCCAACCGCTCAACATTCTGGGCGGACAGCCTTCGGCGGCGGCGCTGGCCTATGTCGTGCCGCAATATGGCCCCTATCAGCGCACCCGCCAGACGCAGGATGTGGCCAGCATCAGCTTTTCCGGCTCGCCGGTGGAACTGTGGGCGGGGCCGCTCTCCATCGCCTTTGGCGGCGAATTCCGCCATGAATTCTATCGTGTGGCCGCCGATCCCTATGGCGCGGGCTTTGCCAATACGCCCGCCGGGGGCAATTATCCGGCCGATCCGGTTCTGGTGGCCGGGGGCAACAACTGGTATGCGGGCAATTACAAGAATGGCGGCGGCGCCTATAGCGTGAAGGAAGGCTTTTTCGAGGCCAACCTGCCGGTCATCAACTCCGACGCCATGGGCCATGCCAGCGTCAATGGCGCGGTGCGCGTCACCAATTACAGCACATCGGGCACGGTCACGGCGTGGAAGGTGGGCGGCACATGGGATTTGCCCATCGATGGCCTGCGGCTGCGCGGGGTGACATCGCGCGATGTGCGCGCGCCCAACCTGTCGGAAATGTTTGCCGCGCCCGTCACCACGACGCTGCCCAATTTCTTCGATCCCTTCCACAACACGACCACGCTGGTGATTCAGAGCGTGGTGGGCAATCCCAATCTGAAGCCGGAAATCGCGCGCAACACCACCTTTGGCGCGGCGCTGGCCAATCCGTCGTGGATGCCGGGGCTCAACATCTCGTTCGACTATTACAAGCTCAAGCTCAATGGCGTGATCTCCTCGATCAGCGCCAATGACATGGTGCAATATTGCTATCAGAACGTGCTGCCCCAGACCTGCAATTCCTTCAACCTGAACAATCCGGCGGGCGGGAATTACATCAATGTCCAGCCCTTCAACCTCGCCTCGATCCGCACTGAGGGCTTTGACA
Organism: Novosphingobium sp. SG751A; assembly: GCF_013149295.1. Lineage (GTDB taxonomy): Bacteria > Pseudomonadota > Alphaproteobacteria > Sphingomonadales > Sphingomonadaceae > Novosphingobium. The sequence continues at coordinate 3,552 of NZ_JABGCB010000022.1, read as the reverse complement.
TCGAGGCCAGCTATCGCTGGCGCAACCCGCTGGGTCTGCCGGGCAATTTCACGCTGCGCGCGCTGGCCACCCATGTCATCAACTATATCACCGACACCGGCCTGCCGGGCACGATCCCCATCGACAGCGCCGGGTCCAATCTGGGCAACACGCCGCATTGGAAATGGCTGGCGGTGCAAAGCTATGACAATGACAGGTTCTCGCTGATGGTGCAGGAGCGCTGGTTCAGCGACGGCACCTTTGCCAACAATTACGTGGTGTGCAGCGCCGGCAGTTGCCCTGTCTCGACCGCCAACAACCCCACCATCGACCAGAATTTCATGCCGGGCGCCTTCTATCTGGACCTGGGCGGATCGGTGAACATCACCAAGGCGATCACCGCCTATTTCAAGGTGGACAATGTGACCAACCATTCGCCCGCACGCAATTACATCTTCAACAATCCCGCGCTTTATGACCAGATCGGGCGGGTGTTCCGCGCGGGCGTGCGTTTCAAATACTGACGATCCGATATCCGGCCTGCCCCTCCTCTCTTCGGGCCGGATCACGCGGCGGGCGAGCCGGTTTCCGCCCGCCAAAAGGCGCCATGGCGTAAAGGTTTGCCGTCCTTTGCGTCATGGCGTCCTTTTGGGTTTAGGGATTGCCCGGAGCGTAGGGAAAGGTCAGCGCCTTGTACCAGTCCAGATCATGCGCGGGCGGTGCGCTGCCCGCGGGCAGGAGCAGGTGGTTGAGCGATTGCCAATAGGCGATCGAGGCATCGCGCCACAATTGCGCATCACGGCGCTGGATGGTCAGAAACACACGGGTTTTTTCAAACCTTTCGGCATCCACGTCTGGTTTCAGCGCATCCCATTGGACCTGCATGGTTTCCACCCCGGCGACGCCCCGATCATATTGGCGCACCAGATCATCCCAAAGCGTGGCCCCATCCTTCATGCGATACGTCCATGGCAGATGGTGAAACCACAGCAGATCCCTGTCATCGGTGGTTTCGGGCCGGGCCAGTCTGGCCGTGATGGCGGGCGCATATTGGGCGATGGCCTTGCTGCCCGATGCGGTGCGGTCAAAGCCGATGCCTTGCGTATCGGCGCGATTGTAATAGACCGGGTTCCATTCCGGCCGGGCCAGCGTGTTCACCCATGGGCCGGGGCCGTAATGGCCATAGACGCTCATCTGATGGGCCAGACCCAGCGGGGTCATGTAATCCACCGCCACCTCGCGCGAGGGCATCATGATTGCGGTGATGGCGTCCACCACCTTGGGCGCGGCCGAGAAGGTCTGCGCCGCCCATTCGCGCGCGATGCTTTCGGGCGAAAGGTCGGGATCCCACGCCAGACGGCCAAAGGCATACCAGTCCGCCTGATTGAAAATCGAGCCCGACCAGTCGCGGTTCGCGCCTATATTGGCCACGCCCGCAATGCCTGTCAGACGGTGCGCATCAAGCGATCCATCCACCACCCGCGCCACGGTGGAGCCTGCGCCCTTGGCTCCTGTATCGGCCTGCAAGGCTTCGGAAAACAGTGGGCCGAGGTAGGTCAGATGCGTCGATTGGCCCAGATACTCCTTGGTAATCTGCACTTCCATCATCAGATTGGTGCGCGGCATGGCGCCAAACAGCGGATGAAACGGTTCGCGCGGCTGGAAATCGATGGCGCCGTTTTTGACCTGCACCAGCACATTGTCGGCAAACTGGCCGTCCAGCGGCTTGAAATCATTATAGGCCTGTTTGGCGCGATCCTCCGGATTGTCATGGGCATAGACAAATGCGCGCCACATCACCACCCCGCCATGGGGGCGCAGCGCATCGGCCAGCATATTGGCGCCCTGCGCATGGGTGCGGTGGTAATCGGCCGGGCCGGGCTGCCCCTCGCTGTTGGCCTTGACCAGAAAACCCCCGAAATCGGGGATGGCGCGATAGATTTCGTCGGCCTTGGCCCGCCACCATGCGGCCACCGCCGGATCGAGCGGATCGGCCGTCTTCAGCCCGCCCAGTTCGATGGGCGCGGACCAGCGCGCCGAGAGATAAACCTTGATCCCCCATGGCCGGAACACATCGGCCAGCGCCGCCGCCTTGGCGATATAGGGCGCGGTCAGGCTGTCGGCCTTGGCGTTGACATTGTTGAGCACGGCGCCATTGATCCCGACTGAGGCATTGGCCCGCGCATATTCGGTATAGATCGGATCGCGCCAGTCGGGCAGCCGCCACCAGTCCCAGATCGAGGACCCGGCATAGCCGCGTTCGACCGTGCCATCCAGATTGTCCCAGTGGTCGAGCACGCGCAGGGCGATCCGGGGCGAGGAAACCACATTCAGCCGGGCCAGATCCGCCTCGCTATGAGCAAGCCGCAGGTAATGAAATACGCCGTAGAGCAGACCCAGATCGGTTTTGGCCGCGATCTGTGTGTCTATGCGGGCGCCTATCTTGCGGCTGGAGAGGGCGAAACCCTCGGCGCCCAGACGGTCATAGCGGGCGGGCCATGAACCCTCGGCGGGCGTTATCAGACGGATCGGGCCTTGGGCGCCCTGCGGCGCAAGGCCGCGCTTCAACTCGGCAATGGCCAGTTTGAGCTGCGGCCTGTCTTGTGCATCAGGCGCGGTAATCGTAATTGCGCGGTCGGGCGCGCTGGTGGCCGGGGGATAGCGCAGCCAAAGCTGATGGCCGTCTTCGGCGCGGGCGATGGTGGGCATGGCCATGGCGGACAGCGTCATGGCGGACAGGGCGGCGCTCAGGCCAAGGGGCATACGAAGGATCATGAAAGAGCCTGCATGTTTCAACAAGGAGGATGAGCAAAATGACGCCGCATGACCTTGGCCATGCCGTCAGGCTTTGCTCTCTCGGGCATTAGATAGCGCTATCATAGCGCGGTTGCCAGCATCTTCTTCCACCGTCCGGATTGCTGTTTCGCCATGGCATCTGCAGGGAGGGGGAGGTGGTCCCGGAACCCCGTTGTTCCCGATCAGGATGCCGTTCCAATAAATCTCAGCGCTTGCCAGACCGGTGAAAGATGCGGCCGGAGGGGGGCCGACCGCGGGGGATGTTCGCCGTCGAAGGAGCGGGCATAGCCCGTTTGCCCACGATCACCGTGCGGCGCAACCTTGCCTGCGGGCGCCTTGTCCGTTTGCTGGCCGATTATCAATGCGTCGAACCATCGGGCGATAAATCCAGCATCTGGGTGCTGCACAGCGGTCAGGATATGCCCTATCGGGTGCGTATCTTCATGGATCATCTGAAGGCGCAGATCCCGGCAGCGCGGCAGGCGATCTATAATTCCTGAGCGCGATTGCCGTCCCCCACGCCCGGCTGAGGCGGCTCGACGACGCTTATCTCGGTGCTGTCAAACAGCCTGCAGGACTTCCTTCTTGCGCCCGGACCGGTTTATTCTTCCAAGAAGCCCAGGCTGATACATGGACGGCACACCGGAGCGTTTGATAGGGGAAGGTAGGCCGGACGAGAGCTATGTCGTCTGTGGACGCCCCAAAAGAAGCAAGCGTTAAATGAGATCTGGCACGTAGTCAGGTGCTCTCGTCTGTCCGGCCTCTGGATGCAGCATT
>NZ_JABGCB010000021.1 GCF_013149295.1 Novosphingobium sp. SG751A | reverse complement strand
ATAATGCTGCATCCAGAGGCCGGACAGACGAGAGCACCTGACTACGTGCCAGATCTCATTTAACGCTTGCTTCTTTTGGGGCGTCCACAGACGACTTTCCACAACACCTTGCTGCCCGCGCCATTATGCAGGCGCACTTCGCCGGTATATTGGTTGAACCGGTCGAATTCCTTGAGCGTGGCGTTCTGAAACGGGGCAAAGGTGGTGGACCACGGGGCCAGATAGATATTGGCGGTCTCGCCGCCCGAGATCATCGTATAGGAGCCTTGGGCATCGAGCGCGACGCCATTGTCGAAATCATAGCTGCCGCTGGCGCCAAAGGCGTGCTGATAGATGCTGGTGTGGGTGGTGTTGACCGGGTTGGAGGGCGATTGCGCCCACGGATCGCCGGTGTGGTTGATGGAATCGCCCGCATAGACCGGCACCTTGTTGGTCAGGACCGGAAAGACGTTCGAGCCATTGCCCGCCCCGCCCACATGGTCGACCTCATAGGACAGTTTCAGGCTGAGCGCGTCATTGGGCTTATACAGCAGCTTTGCACGCAGGGACTGCCCCTTCTGGTCGCCCTGTGCGGGGTGAAAATAGGAATCGCGTGAGATCGCCGCCCCGGCCACGCGCAGCGCCAGTTTCTCGCCCAGCGGCACATTGATCGCCACCTCGCCGCGCACCAGGCCGTAATTGCCCACGGTCAGCGCCGCATTGCCCTCCAGCTTGTTCAGCTTGGGATCGTTTGTGTAAATATTGACCAGACCGCCATCGGCATTGGGGCCATAGCGGGTTGATTGCGGGCCGGGCAGCACCTCGACGCGGTTGACATCGAACAGGCCTACGGTGGTGCCTTGCGAGGTGACGTTATAGACCCCGTCGATCACCACGGCCGATGCGCCCTGCGCGGTGCCTGCGGGCAGATCGCCGCCCATGCCGCGCACGTTTACGCTGAAACCGCCGGGCTGGGCGGTGGTCTGAACGCTGGGCAGGGCGTCGAAGATCTGCGACAGGTTAGCGGCGGCCTTGTCCTGAAGGCTCTCGCCACCGATCACCGAGACCGAGGCCGAAACCTTCTGAAGGTTCTGTTCGTGGCGCGATGCCGTCACCACGATGTCGGAAATGCCTTGCTCGCCGCCGACCGGTGCTTCGGCCGCCAGCGCGGGCGCGCCGGTCATGGCGGTGCCCGCCAGCAAGATGCCGATAAGGTGAATTGAATGCCTCATGCTTCCTCCGCATTGTCCATCGCCCCGCACATTTGCGCGCGGGGTCGGCAGTGCAGACGCAGCCTTTGAAAAAATCCGCACATGGCGGATCGAAAATTTATTCGGCGCGGCGGATCAGGATGACATCGGCCCGCCGCTCCACCCGGACGGGAAAAAGCAGGGGCAGCGCATCGAGCAGTCCTTGCGCATTGTCGGCGCGAAACACCCCGCTGACCGGCCATGCACCAAGCGCAGGGTCGGACAGCCGGATCGGCGTGGGCGCATAGCGGTTGATGTCGGCCACCACGCTGGAAAGGGGTGTATGGTCGAAATGCAGCCGCCCTGTGCGCCAGTCGCTGGCCGCCTCGGCATTGTTGGCGGCCAGACGGCTGATGCCGGTGCGGCTGTTAAAGGACAGGGTCTGGCCGACGGAGAGTTCGGTGCCCGCGGCCCCGCCATCGGGACGCAGGGCCGCCGTATCGGTTTGCGCATCGCCCACCCGCACGCGCCCCTGCGTCAGGGCCACGGTAATCAGGCCATCGCGCGCCTCCACATCAAATTCGGTGCCCAGCGCGACCACCGCGCGTGTTCCTGCGGTCACCACAAAGGGGCGGGTCGCATCATGGGCGACCTTGAAATAGGCCTGTCCGCTATCCAGCCGAATCAGGCGACGCCGGGGCGTCATAGTGACGCTGATCCGACTTTCGGCATCCAGCATCAGTTGCGAACCATCGGCCAGAGCGATGTTGCGCATGGCGCCATGGCCGGTCGAAAATACAAGCGGTTCGGGCGCGCTTTGCGTCCACCACCACCCGCCCCCGGCCAGCAGCAGAAGCGAGGCCACCACCGCCATGCCCCACCAGCGGCGCGGCGGGCGCTCATCATTGGCCGCCATCGGTCGTCTGGCCTGTTCGCGCATGGCCAGCATCGCGGGGTTCTCGGCCAGATAATCCAGCGCCGACCATGCGCAGGCCAGCCTGTCATAGGCGGCCCGGTGTGCCGGATCGCGATCAAGCCATGCCTGCCAACAGGCCCGTTCGTCGGCATCCATGCCCAGTTGCGCGCGCAGCATCCAGTCTGCGGCCTCGTCCTCGATGGGTTTTGTCGTGTTGCCCATCGTGCTTAGTCCCCCTCCGCCAAAGCCGATGCGATGCCTGTCATGCCCCGTTTTATGAGTTTTTCCACCGCGCTGACCGAGATGCCCATATGGCGGGCAATATCGGCCTGACGCATACCTTCAAAACGAAAAAGCAGAAAGGCCTGTCGCGCCCGCTCGGGCAGGGCGGCGATTTCCCGGCTTAAACGATCCATCGCTTCCTGTCCCAGCATGGCCTGTTCGGGCGAGATATCGGCGGGCGCGTGCAGTTCCTCGCAATAGCTGTCGATCATCTCGCCGCCGCGTGCCGCGCGCCGCCGATAGTAGTCATTGAGCACATTGCTGGCGGTCTGAAAGATATAGGGTTGCAGCGCGCGCACATCGGTGGCCCCATCGCGCGCGGCAAGGCGCAGGAGGACATCCTGCGTCAGATCCTCGCTTTCATGCGGGGGATCGACCCGCCGCCGGAAATAGGCATTGAGCGCGGAGCGATAACGCTGAGCCACGGTGGTCAGCATCCTGCCGTTCGCGCCCGCGCCATCGGTGTCGGTCCGGTTTTCCGGCGCGCGCGCCACATTGCTCTCCTTGCCCACCCCTTTTGCGGTGTTATCCGCGCTATAGGGGGCGGGGGCTTGCGCCATGGGATAGAAAACATGACGCGGGCCATTGGGAATTATCGGCAGGGTTGCGCCTAGCCATCGGCCCACATGCGCACCAGATTGTGATAGGTCTGATTAAATCCCAGCAGTGTTTCTGGCGGGACGGGGCAGGCGGCAAGGCCCTGAATGGCGCTGTCGAGTTCGAACAGGGTCTGGCGCTGAACGGGATCGCGCAGGATGCTCTGGACCCAGAAGAAGCAGGACAGGCGTTCGCCCGATGTGACCGGGCCGACCGCATGGATGGTGGAGGAGGGATAGAGGATCATGTCGCCCGCCTCGCCCCTTATGTCCAGCGGCATGGCGCCCATCGTGATGGACAGCGCGCCTGCCTCATAATCCTGCGGCGGGGTCAGAAAGAGCGTGGCCGACAGGTCGGTGCGTATCCGCACGCCTTGCGATTGGCGCAGCGCGCCGTCGATATGCGCGCCATAGGCTTCGCCCGCGCGGTAACGATTGAACATGGGCGGCGCGATGCGGGCGTGAAGCGAAAGCGGCAGCTTCATGCGTTTTGCGCGGTCAGCCGATAGCCATGGCCGCGCACCGTCTCGATCATGTGATGGCCGATCTTGCGCCATAACCGCCCGACCAGCACCTCCAGCGAGTTTTGCGGCACATCGGCCTGAAATTCATAAGTGGCGTCGAACAATTTCTCCCGCTCCACGACATGCTCGCGAAACAGCATCAGCCGGGCCAGAATGCGCGTTTCAAACGCGGTCAGCCGCAAGGGGGCGCTATTGAGTTCAAAGCCTCCGGTGATCGGGTCATAGCCAAGCGGACCGCATCGCAGGGTTTCTGCCTTCAATCCCTGCGCCCGGCGGACCAGCGCGCGCATCCGCAGCACCAGTTCATCTGGCAGGAAAGGCTTGGTCAGATAATCGTCGGCGCCCGCCTTGAAACCCGCCGATTTGTCGGCCCAAGCATCGCGCGCGGTCAAGATCAGCACGGGAAAATCGACACCCCGCCCGCGCAGCCCTTGCAGTACGGCCAGCCCATCAATCACCGGCAGGCCCAGATCGAGTACGATCACATCATAGACCCCGGTGCATGCCAGATGCAGCGCATCCTCGCCATTGCCGGCATGGTCCACCGCAAAGCCATGGCCATGCAGCACCCGCAGCAGCTTGCGCGCCAGTTGCTCGTCATCTTCGGCCAGCAGAACCTTCATCGCCCGACCACTCTCCCGGTTTTTATGGCCATAGGTCAGTAGCCGATGGTGATGGTCGGGGGGCATGCCGATCTGTGCCCAGAGCGATCACTTATGCGGCCATCAGAGCGCCGATCTAAGCGCGTTTCCTTAGGCGGCCTAACCGCAATCCTTTGCCCATCTTCCTGTAATCGGGGCCTTGATGAGCTGTTTTTGGGCGCAATTGAGGTGGTTTGGGTCAGACTGACATCGCACTTATCCGGTTCACGGCTGGGCTTGCGCCTGTGGCATGATCGCACGGGCGCGGCGATGGTGGAATTCGCCCTTGTCGGCCCGGCCTTTATCGCGCTGATCGTAGCGATTTTCCAAACCACCTTCACCTTCATCGCGGGGCAAGGCCTTGAGACCGCCGCCGAGGCCTCTGCCCGCCTGCTGATGACCGGACAGGCCCAGAGCGCCAGCTATACCGCCGATCAGTTCAAGACCGCCGCCTGCGCCACCTTGCCCTCCTATCTGTCCTGCAACAACCTCTACATCGACGTCACCACCGCCAGCAGCTTTTCCTCCGCGGCTCTTGCCGCGCCCACCATCACCTATGACAGCAGCGGCAATGTCTCGAACAGCTTTTCCTATACGCCCGGTTCGTCGGGCGCGATTGTCGTGGTGCGCTTCTTCTATCTCTGGCCCACGCTGACCGGCCCGCTGGGTTTTTCGCTGGTCACCACCGGAAAGAGCCAGCATTTGCTGGTGGCCACTGCGCTGATGAAGGCGGAGGGCTATTGATGCAAGGCTTGGCGATCCGGCTGATCCGGTGCTCGCGCGGGCTCGCGCTGGTGGAATTTGCCATGGTGGCGCCGGTGCTGCTGATGCTCTATCTGGGAGGCTATGTCGCGCTCGATGCGCTGACCTGCAACCGCAAGGTCACGCTGGCCGCCCGCAGCATGGCGGATCTGACCTCGCGCTATTCCGCCGTCTCCGCCAGCGACCTGTCCGCCATCGCGGGCGGGGCCACGCAGATCATGTGGCCCTATGGATCCAGCACCAGCATCACGGTGCGCATCAGCCAAGTGTTGGTGACGTCCTCGACCGCGGCCACGGTGGTGTGGAGCCAGGGCCAGAATATCACCGCCCGCGCCACAGGCGCCAGCATGGCCATTCCAGCCAATCTGGCCGCCAACGGTTCCTATCTGATCCTTGGCGAGGTCGGCTATGCCTATACGCCCCCGGCATCCTATCGCGGGTTCGGCTCGGTGGCGCTGCAGCAGGCGATCTATATGGTGCCGCGCATTTCCACCTCGGTGGCCAAATCATGATCCGGGCGCTGCGGCGCCTGTTGGGCGCATTCCGGCGTGATGCATCCGGCAATGTGCTGATGATGACCGGCTTTGCGCTGGTGCCGATGATTTTCGCCACCGGCTTTGGCGTGGATTACAGCCGGGCCATGCGGGTCAAGACTATCCTTGACGCGGCTGCCGATGCCGCCGCCCTGTCGGCGGTGTCCAATGTCGCGATGACCCAGACCACCGCCTCGGCCCAGACCATCGCGCTTGCCAATTTCAAGGCGCAGGCCAGCACGCTGACCGCCGTGACCTTCAACGCGGCCAGCGATCTGACCATTGCAGTGACCGACACATCCATCACCAGCGGAACCGGGCGGCAGGTGGTGGTGACATGGCGGGCCAAATCCACCAATATCTTCTCGACCATATTGGGCTCCTCCAGCCTTGCCATATCAGGCAGCGCTACGGCCAGCGCGCTCAAGCCGCCCTATGTGAACTATTACGTGCTGCTCGACACCAGCCCCTCGATGCTGTTGCCCACCACCAGCGCGGGACTTTCGGCGATCCGGTCGGCCACATCGGCCACGGCCAATGCGCCCTATGGCTGCGCCTTTGCGTGTCACACCAAAAATCCCCACAGCGACAGTATCTATATCCGTAATACCGCGGGGCAGGATATCTGGCTGGATTCCGGGGGCAATGCATGGCCGATTTCCAACGTCTCGAACGGCTATGTCTATAGCCCCAATTATGCGAACGGAACCCAGCCCCTCGCCCTGCAAAGCAGCGGGCAATATGCCGATGGCTATTGGCTGACGCGCAATTATGCCAGCCTTTATGGCGGATCGCTCTCGATCCTGCTGCGCATTGATGAAGAACGCAGCGCCTCGCAAAATCTGATCACCACCGCCCAGACCTATGCCACCAGCAATCAGGTCAGCTATAAGATGCAGTTCTACGGCTTTAACTGGACCCATTCGGGCGCTTCCAGCCCGCTTGCCGCGCTGACTGGTTCGATGACGGATGTGAAGAGCCTGTCGACCAGCAGCGTGCCCGATCTTTATGCCGCGCAGGACAATTGGTACAAGAACAACTGCCCCTATTACAATTCCTGCAACAGCGACATGGGCACAGAATTTGCCAATGCCATGTCCTCGCTCAACGCCGTGATGCCCGCGCCCGGCGATGGTTCGACCGCGGCCACGCCGCAGGAGGTCTTGCTTATCATTACCGATGGCGTGCCCGATGAAACCTATAATGGCGGTCGCTGGACGCGCGAATTGAACCCGACCGATCTGGCGCAATGCAGCGCGATCAAGACCAAGGGCATCACGATAGGCATCATCTATACCACCTACTCGGCCGACTCGATCACCGGCGATACATGGTCGCAAACCGTTGTCGGCCCGCACCTTTCCAGCGTCGCCAGCACCTTGCAAACCTGCGCCTCAACTTCGTCGGCGGGTGCCCCGCTGTTTTTCGAAGTGGGCACCGACGGGTCGATCACCAATGCGCTGGCGGCGCTCTTTGCCATGACGCTGCAAACCGCCCGGCTGGTGAAATAGATTAGGCCGCATAGCCACTGTGCCAAATCGGCCACAGTGAGAAAAATCGTCGCACCGCCTGCGGGATTCCTCCCTCCTGCCAACTCAGCGTCGCGAAGTGCCGAAAACGCGGTCCGGCGATCGCACCCGGCCTTCGGCCCTTATGGGGCCATTTCGAAACCAGGCCTGCCAAATCGCAGGGGGAGGACACATTGAAGACCCACCACGTATCAGCGCTTCTGCTGCTGAGCGCCAGTCCGCTTGCCTTGTCATCACAAGCGCATGGCCAGACGGCCCAGCCTGAACAGGAGATCATCGTCACCGGTTCGCGCATCATCACCAATGGCAACAACAGCCCCGCGCCCGTCACCGTGGTCAGCACCGAGCAATTGTTCCGCGCCCAGCCTTCGACAATTGCCGACAGGGCTGAACAACATGCCGATCTTTGCCAGTTCGCGCGGGCAATGTGCTCAATTTGCGTAGCCTTGGGGCGCTGCGCACGCTGATCCTGTATGACGGCCACCGCGTTCCGCCCACCACGCCCGATGGGCAGGTCAATGTCGATATGATCCCGCAAACGCTGCTTCAGCGGGTCGATCTGGTGACGGGCGGCGTTTCGGCGGTCTATGGTTCGGACGCGATGTCGGGCGTGGTCAACTTCATCCCCGACACGACATTCACCGGCCTTAAATGGAATGCCCAGAGCGGCATTTCCCAGCGAGGCGACGATAACAGCTTTCAGGCGGGCGCGGCATGGGGCACCACCGGCATCCAGTAGGGCGGCGAGGGCGCCTATTACAATATGGCCTCGCTCAAGAGCGCGCTGCGGCTCATCAGCTCTTTGCGCGCCTCGATTACGAGGTTTCCGACCATGTGATGGCCTATCTGCAAGGATCGGGCACGTTCAACTGGAACCATAACAGCCACCAGAACATCCAGATTTCCGGCACGCTGAGCACCAGCAATCCCTATCTGCCGAGCGCCTATCAGACTGCGATGGCAGGATCTTCCACCTTCACCTTCAACAAGATGTTGCAACGTGTGGCCTATCAGCCCGAAAGCCAGTCTAACCAGTTCTTCTTCCTTGGCGGGTTCAAGGGCGATCTGGGCGGATGGAAATGGGATGTTGGCGCCACCTACAGCAAGGCGACGCAAAAGACGCTGCTGCCCAACAATGTGAACAATGGCCGTCTGGCCGCCGCGATGGATGCCGTGATCAACCCGGCCAACGGCCAGATCGCATGCCGCGTCACGCTGACCAATCCTTCGGCCTATCCCGGATGCGTGCCGATCAACCTGTTCGGCGTGGGGTCGGAAAGTCAGGCCGCGCTCGATTACATCATCCAGCCCACCAGCTTTACCGCCACCACCACGATGAAGGACATTTCCGGCAGCATCACCGGCGCGCTCTTTCGCAGTTGGGCGGGTGATGTGAAACTGGCCTTCTCGGCCGAAATGCGCCAGCTTTCGCTGAAAATCGACAGTACGGCCCAGCCCACCGATCACCCCGACTGCACGGGTCTGACCTCTAATTGCACCGCCACCACCGCGCTCTATCGCAGCAATACGCAGGCCAACATACCGCTTGCCCGTCAGACGGTGAGCGAGGCCGCGATTGAGGCCGAAGTGCCGCTGCTCGCCGATCACTGGCTGGCCAAAGCGCTCAACATCAACGGCGCGGCGCGCTTTGCCCATTATGACACCAGCGGCAATGCCTTTACGTGGAAATTGGGCGGGGTGTGGCATGTGAATGATGAATTCACGCTGCGCGTCACTCAATCGCGCGACTTTCGTGCGCCCAATCTCTATGATCTTTTCGCGCCCACACAGGTCAATCCGGGCAATATGTACGACCTGCATACCAACATGACGGCGGCTTCGTATCAGATCAACGCCAGCAACCCCAATCTGAAGCCGGAAAAGGGCAATACGATCACCATCGGCGCGGTGTACAAGCCGCACTGGCTGCCGGGCGCCAGCCTTGCGGTGGATTATTACAATATCCGCATCACCGATGCGATCCAGTCGCTGGGCGGGGGCAACCTGGCGGTGCAGCGCCTGTGCGAGACGGCCGGGGGCAATTCGCCCTATTGCTCGCTGCTCGACCGCCCGTTGCCTTTTCAGCAATACGAGCGCGGCCAATTTCCCAACCGCCTTCTATAACCGCTCGATCAACATTGCCTCGGCGCGCACCAACGGACTGGATGTCGAGGCCAATTACAACAGCCGCCTGTTCAACCTGCGCCTGCTCTACACCTATCAACCCCATATCCGCTATCTGATCCCCGGCATTCAGGATCTGGACGCGGGCGGGGCAGGTTTTGGCGCGCCCAACCAGGCGCTGGCCAGTCCCAAGCATCGCATTACTGCGATGATGCGCTTCAATGTCACCAGCGATTTTACCATCGATGTCATGGAGCGCTTCTGCTCGGGCCTCTTGTGGAATGCCGATCCAACCTTCGTCTATTCCGAAGCCCCGATCAAACCGGCCGCCCATACCAATCTGACGCTGACGCATAAGGTGCGCACGGCGGCGGGCAATGGCGATGCTTTCTTCACGGTCCAGAACCTGTTCGACCGCGCGCCCTCGATCGGTTCCCAGCCCGCATGGGGCGCCATTCCCGGCCTGTTCACCGCATGGCCCAATGGCGATGATCCGATCGGCCGCTACTTCACCCTTGGGGTGCGGATGAAGATGTAATCTGACGCGCGCTTTGTCCGATCGCCCCCTGTGCGGGGCGGTCGGGTAAAGTCGCCTGCGCGCAAGCGCGGTTTAGAGTGCTGCCAGCGCGCCTCAGGGGAGAGATTCCAAGTGCGCAGCCTTATTCTTATTGCCCTCCTGCTTTCCGGCGGCGTGGGGCATGGCGCTCGCCCGGCGCCGGTGGCCGACGATGGCCTGCAGGCCGGTGCGGCGGTGCGCGACATCACGCCCCGGCATGACATGCTGCCCATGGAGCGCCCGCCGCGGGTCAAGATCACCGGTTGCCACGATCCGGTTCATGTCCGCGTGATCGCTCTGGCGCAGGGCGGGCGCAAGGCTCTGATCGTGTCGACCGAGACGGGCAAAGGCCCCTATGCCCCGCAATTCATCGCCGCGCTGTCCCGCCATACGGGCGTCCCGGCCGATGCGATTTTCTATACCGCCACCCATTCGCACGCGGTTCCCGAGATCACCGTCCCGGTCAATCTAGCCCATCGCGCCGATGGTTCGGAAACGCGCACCGAGCGCTGGGGCCAAATGGTTATGACCAATATGCTCGACGCCGCCGACGAGGCGCTACGCTCCTTGCGCCCGGCCACCATCGGCATCGGCTATGGCCACAGTTTCATCAACGTCAACCGCCTGACCGATTATCAGCGCAAGGATGCGCAGGGCAACTGGGTTCCCGCGCGCAATCTTGGCTTTAACCCCACCGGCGTCAGCGACAAGACGCTGGCCGCGATCCGCATTTCCGGCGCTGATGGCAGGCCCATCGCCATGATTATCCATCACGCGCTGCATGGCACGGTGATGCATGCCAACACGATCGACCATGGCAATACCGCGATCAGCGCCGATGTGCCGGGCGCGGTGTCCTCCGCGCTGGAGCGGGAATATCCCGGCGCGGTGGCCATGTGGCTGAGCGGGGCGGCGGGGGACCAGAACCCGATTGTCCAGCATGACTTCTACTGGCGCGATCCATAAACCGGCGAATTTGTCGAGCATTTTGCAGGTGATGCCTATCTGCTGGACTATCTGGGCGCCATTCAGGCGCGCGATGCGCAACAGGCGCTGGCCGCCGTCAAACCGGCGCAGGGCAAGCCGGAACTGGCCGTGGATTATATCCGATCCGTCATTCCCGGCAGCAATGGCGGGGATTACCGGGTAAACCTGCGGATGCTGCGGGTCGGGCCGATTGCGCTGATGGGCTTTTCGGGCGAATTGTTTACCCAACTGGGGCTGGACATCAAGAAAGCCTCGCCGCTGCCCGATACGCTGGTGGTCAACCATGTGTGGGGCGAGGCGGGAGAACAGACCGGCTATCACGCCGATGATGCGGCCAAGGCGCTTGGCGGTTTTGGCACCGATGGCCGGTATCAGCCCAGCCCTGGGGGCGTCAGACCACGCCGTCGCCCGCCCCCGCGATCTGGTCACGGTGTTGAGCGGGGAGGAGCTGTTCCGCTATTTCGGCCCGAGTCGTATCGCCACGCAGAAGGAATTGGGCCATAATCCGGCCAATTATACGAATGCCTATTTCCGCCCTACCGGATGGGGCATCGCGCAAGGGCTGAAGGCCAATATTGGCCATAATGGCGCATCCTTTGTCGGCTATGGCGACGCATGGACCCGTTCGCCGGGGGCTGATGCCCGCGATGGCCATGTCTATGGCACGTTTCTTGGCTCGACCGGGTCGCTCAATATCGGGCGCAGCGTGGCCTCGCCCTATGGCGCATTGCCGGTGATCAGCGTGAAGATCGGGCGATAGACATGGCCATGCAGCAAAGCAGGCGCGATGTCATGATGGGAGCGACGGCGATGCTGTTGCCGACCCCATCTGCCCACGCGGCCTTGTCGCCATTTGCGGTCGTCCGCAGCCGTATCTGGGGCCAGACGCCCGACGGTGCGCAGGCTGCACTTTACACGGTCGAGGCTGGCGGCATCAGGGCAGAGTTTTCCGATTATGGCGGGCGGATCGTCGGCCTCTATTTGCCTGATGGGCAGGGGGGCTTGGACAATGTGCTGATGACGCCCTCCGACCCGGTGCGGCTGACGGGCCTGTGGGCGGTGGCTGGGGCCATGATGGGGCGCTCTGCCAACCGGATCGGCGGGGGTCACTTTGTCATTGACGGACAGGTTTACGACCTCGACCGCAGCCAGAGCGGCAACACGCTGCATGGCGGGGCCGGCGCGTTTCACACCCGGATGTGGCGGGCTAGAGCCTTGGCCGATGGGGTGGAGATGCGCCTGACTTCTCCTGATGGCGAGGCGGGCTTTCCGGGGCGGCTGGAGGTGGTCCTGCGCTATCAACTGGTGGTTCGCGCCGGGCGGGCGCGATTGATCGCGATTTTGCAGGCGGCCACGACCAGGCCAACCCATGTCAATTTCACGAACCACGCCATTTTCAACCTCGACGGCGCGGGCAAGGATCTGTCCGGCATGGATCTGCGGATCGCGGCCGCTCGCTTCACGCCCGTTGGCGAGGACGGCCTGCCGCTGTGCTCCTTCTCGGCCACGGCGGGGCAGGGTTTCGATCTGGCTCGGTTTTGCCCGGTGGCAGAGCTTATCGCCGATGGCGGGTTGGATGTCAGCCTTGCGCTCGACAATCGCGGCGATTTGGCGCCGGTGGCATGGCTTTCCTCCATGCGCAGCGGGCGGCGGATGACGGTGTTCAGTGGCGAGCCGGGCCTGCAATTGTTCATCCCCGCGCATCTGCCGCAAAGGGACGGGAAGGATGGCGGCTATGGCCTGTGTCTGGAGCCGCAGCATTTTCCCGATACGCCCAACCACGGCGCAATTCCCGCAACGCTGCTGCGCCCCGGCCAGACGCGGCGCTGGGAGAGCATTTATGAATTTGCCTATTAAAAAGGGCGGCGGCCTGGGCCGCCGCCAGAGGCGGCAAGGGTGAGCAATAGCTTGCCGCCATAAGGCGCCTCGGGACATGCCGAAGCGTCCCGGCAGAGCGCTCAGAACTTGCCGCGAATGCCGAAAGTGAAATAGCGCCCGATCACATCGTCACCGGCGACAAATTCGCCGAACTGGCCCGGATTGGGATTGCCCCAGAAACCGGCGACCGGCGGCGTGACATTGAACAGATTAGAAATGTTCAGGAACATCTGCGCCTTGGCCCGGCCCATCGGCACATCAAGGCTGGCACCCAGATTGGTATAGGCCACATCCTTGATCGTGTCGGGCGCGGCCACCACCACCGCCGGGCTGGAATGGTAATGCAGTTTCGCGCGCCAGCGTTCAGAGATGCTGATGCTCAGATTGTCGGTGACCTTATAGTCGAGGAAGGCGGTGACGCGCCATTTCGGCGTCGCCTGAACCCCGTTCGAGCCAAAGGCTGCCCCTGCATAATCATTGTCCACTACGCCTGCCTGTTTGAAGCGCACATGTGGCTGCCATGTCGCCATCACGCGCAGGTTGAGCGGCTGATGGTTGAGGCTGGTGCGGTAATTGAGTTCGATATCGGCGCCATAGGTGGTTTGTTCGGCGATGTTGATCGGCAACTGATACCATGTCGTCACGGCATTGGCGCTGCTGAGCGCATTGGCCGCATTGGCATCGTAAATGCCCAGCCCGCGCGCCACCAGCGCGCAATAGGGCGAGGCGCCTTTGCTGTCATAGCACACCTGCTGCGGCTCGGTGCTGTTGCCCTGCACCAGATAGATGAAGTTCTTCACCTTGATGTCGAAATAGTCGATGGCAAGGCTCAGCTTGCTGGTCGGGCGGAACACCGCGCCCAGCGAGATCGTATTGCCGATTTCGGGCTTCAGATTGGGATTGCCGCCATTGACCGTGGGTACGTTGATCGTGTTGAGCGGGCTTTGCGCCGGATTGGCCGAGGCGGGCAGGAAAGCATTGTCGCGGTTGATGGTGATCGACTGATTGGCGATCCAATTGACCGTGCCGACGCTGTATTTGTCGACATAGGAGATGCTCTGATTGAACTGGAGATTGTCGGTGATGTCCAGATCGAGCCGCGCAAAGAACTGCTTCATGTCCAGCGTGGCGCGGATCTGGCCATTGTAATAGCCGCCATCGCCGCCGCATTCATAGGGCAGGTTGGTCGGGATCGTTCCGCCTGCGCAGCTCTTGCTGCCATGGTTGAAGGCGCCCAGCGTGCCGCCCGCCAGAAATTGCTGATCGGCCAGTACGCCGCTGTTGATTTTGCCGCCAAAGGTTACGTTGTTCTGGCGCGCGCCATTCATCGGAAAATAGGGCGATGCCGCCGTGCCCGCCCCTTGCAGCGTGCGCACATCATTGCCCCAGGGCCGCGCGAATTTGGAATCGATGCCATCGTCCTTGCGCCATGTCGCGCCCAGCAGGATATGGGCGCGATCATCGAAGAACTTGAAGCCGCCCGCCAGCCCCATGTCCACCGTGCCGCCGTCACCATAGGTGGAGATGCCCTTTTGGATGTTGAATTTGACGCCGTTGAACCCCGTGTCGGTGACGAAATTGGCCACGCCCACGATGGCATCCGAACCATAGACTGCCGAGGCGCCGCCCGTGACGACATCGACGCGCTTGAGCAGCATTTGCGGGATGGTGTCGATATCGACAAAACCCTCGGGCGTGCTCATCGGCATGCGGTGCCCGTCTCAAAGGATCAGCGAGCGCGCCAGACCCATGTTGCGCAAATTCAGCACGTTGAGCGCATTGGTGCTGGTGGCGGGTGCCCCTGCCGCGCCGCTGGTGCCGGTGTTTGAATATTGCGAGCGCGACCCGGCAAAGATCGGCAATTCGCTCAGCGCTTCGGACAGATTGGTCGGATGGGCGGCCAGCAGGTCGACCGCGCTGACCACGGTGACGGGTGTGGGCTGATTATTGCCATTGGCCACCACGCGCGATCCGGTGACGATGATGGCAGGGTCGGTGGCTGCATTGGCCGGCTTTTCCGGTTTGGTTTGAGCAGCAGCGGGCGCGCAGATGGCAAGAATGCTGACGGATGCGGCCAAGGCCGCGCAGAAGCGCAGTTCCATAAATCCCCCCTCCAATTGCCGCCGCCCTGTTTTGGGCGGTCGGTCAAAACGGTCCTTGCGGACGCTCCATTGGTAAGGGCGATCAGGAATGAGCTAATATTGATTTGAGTGACGGATATATTGAAAATACGGAAAGTGCCCGGGCCCGCCACTTGGCAGTCGGGCATGACCTGCTAGCCTTTCCCTATGAAATCTGCGGCGCAACAAGCCGTCAGACGGGTTGAGGGGAAAAATTTATGCATCACAAGATTTCGATGGCGCTGGGGGCTGTTGCCGCCTTGGCGATGATGCCATCGGCGCAAGCCCAAACGGCGCCCCAGACCGCGCCGCCTCCGGCAAAGCCCGTTTCGGCCGCGCTGATCACGCTGGCGCAGGCGATCAGGATCGCCCAGAACACGCTGACGGCCTGCGCGGCGAAACAGGAAACCGCGGCGGTGTCGATCACCGATGCGGACGGCAATCTTCGCGTGGTGCTGTCGGCCGATGGGCTGAATCCGGTCGGTTTGCGCACGGCCCCGCTCAAATCGGCCACCGTCATGCAATTCCGCCAGTCCACCCGCGCTCTGGGCGAGCGGCTGGAAAAGGATGCGGCCTTTCGCGACGGTCCGGGCAAGGACACGCGCTATTTCTTCCATCCCGGTGCGCTGCCGCTGTATCGAGATGGGCAATTCGTAGGGGTGTTGGCGGTGGGCGACGGCCATGACAAGGATGAGGCATGCGCTCTGGAAGCTCTGGCCAAGGAGCCTGACCTCAAGGTCGCGCCGTGATGGAGGCGTAAAACCAATTCTTGGGACTGAAGTTTAGATGCGTTCAATGAGCCAAGCATCCCGCCCCATAAAGGTTCAGGGGGAGGTGCCCATTCCGAAGATGGGCGCCTCCCCCTTGAAGCAACGAACCTTTACCTTAAATCCGCTCAGCGATTTTCAGTCGGCGCCGAGGCTGGCTTTTCAGGACGCGGGGCCGGAGCGCCGACAAAAGTGATTTCCACCCGGCGGTTTTGCGCTTCGCGCACGCCCGGCCCGGTGGCCACACGCGGCGAACTGGCGCCGTAGCCCTGAACGCTCATGACCTCGCGGGGGACGCCATGACCGGCCAGATAGGCCTTGACCGATTCCGCCCGGCGCAGCGACAGTTCCTTATTATAGGCTTCCGTCCCGCTGGTGTCGGTATGGCCCGCCAGTTGCAGGCTGGCATAGCCGGTCTGCTGATAAGAGCTGCTGGCCTTATCGAGCGTGGCGGCTGCCTCGCTGGTGATGTCGGCGCGGTTCCAATCGAAGAAGACCAGATAGGGGCCCGGATTTTCAACCGCGGCTACGGGCGAATAGGCCATGCTGGGCGGCGGGGGCGGCACATACGCCGGGTTGGTCGAGCCATCCGGGCGCAGGCGGCACGGGCGTCCAAGGGCATTGTAAACCTTGAAGACTTCCTCGTCCGAGCACATCAGTTCGCGCGCGGCATCGCGGTCACCGATGGTCTGGGCCAATTCGCGCGCGTTGAGGCGGCGGACGCAATGATGGTCCTGCCATGTCGTGCCGCCCGATGCGCCGAAGCCCAGCACCGAAACGCCCAGTGAGCTGGAACCCATGCAGGTTTCCGTCAGCGTGGTGGTCAGCGCGGGAGCCATGACGGCCGGTGCGGTCTTGATCGTCTGATTGGCCGGATAGACCGAATTGTTGTTGATGGTCTGGCTGTTGCCCTGCGTCGATTGGTTCGACGACTGGTTCGAGGAACTCGAACTGGTGTTTGCGGTGGAAGTGGAGCCGGATGTCGAATCAGCGGTCGTATTGGTGATGTTGATCGGATTGGACACCGAATTGGAATTGGAATTGGCCCCAGAGGTCGATCCCGACACCGAACCCGACGTGGTGGTGGTGTTTTGAACCGGATTGGCATTGGCGGCGGCATCCGAACCCGAAACTGCGCCCGCATTTGAACCCGAAGTGGAGGTGCTGGTTTGCGCCAGCGCCATGGATGGATTGAGAGCACCGCTGATCAGTGCGACGGTGCTGATTGCTGTCCAGAGCCTATGCATAGTGATCCTCCTGACTGTGGCTCCGAGCGCCTGGCGCCGCCGGATCCCCCATGAAAGCAAGCGGACGTTGATCGGGCAGGCTGCTTGCCCCCCTGCTCGAGCGAACGAGGCACACGGGGGAGGAGGTCATCCTCCCCCGCTGCATTGTTCAGACTTAGTGGTGGCTGGTGCTGTAAGCGATGGCCCCAGCGCCATAGAGACCGACCGCGCCGCTGGTCTGGCTGGCCGTGCCGCCATGGCCGCTGGTCGAGGAGCCGCCGCCCTGCACCGCGCCGCCCATGCTGCCCGCCGAGGTCGTGGTCGTGGTGGTGCCATGATGGTTGGACAGCGAGGCCGACGATCCCGCTTCGCCGCCCGCCAGCACCGCGCCGCCCGCCATCGCACCGCAATGCGATCCGCCGCAGGAGGTCGAGCTGCCCGCGCCAACCGAGGTCACCGAGATGCTGCCGGCACCCACACCCGACTGTGCCATGGCGGGGGCGACGAAGGCCAGGCTTGCGCCCACAGCAAGTACATAGTAAATACGCATGAGGTATTCTCCATATTTTTGCATGCCATTAGTGCGGATGGCGTGCTGACCGCTTCATCCCCTGTTGGGAATTCTTGAAATTTGAGATTTTGTTCTGATCGTGATCGAATGGATTGTTTTCGACCGATGTCAGGAAAAATAGGCGTTTCTCGGTAGGAAGTAATAAGTTTTTCATCCTAAGGGATAGTACGTAGTGCGAATCGGGGTGCTGATGATCGGGCCGATCGGCCTGATCAGCGCTAAATAGACGACCGGACTTGGAAACTTGGCGATCAGCGGCAGTATTGCCCCATCGCCGGGCCGATTGAGTGAGGTGCCGCCGTCAAATGAGAATCGCAGCCCCCTATCTTTTCTTGATCGCAAGGAATGGAATCGCGGTTTGCAGGGCCGCTCAAGTAACCGCCGTGCACGGAACTCCATTAAACTCTTGGCGGCTCCGCAACATTGCGGAGAGCGGTTGGCGCTTCACTGCTGGCACATGTGCTGCGACCAGAAAAAGGACTCGTCATGCACCACGCACTAATCATCGATGACAACATGGTCATCAGCCGCGCTATTCAGAGCAGGCTTGAGGCATTGGGCTTTGTTTCCTTTGACCTTGCCTGGACCCAGCAACAGGCGCTGGCCGCAGCCGAGCGACATTGGCCCGATCTGATCGTTATTGGCGATGACATCGAAACCGGCTGTGCGGTCGAGGCCGCGCGCCGCATCACGGACCGCCATGCCGTTCCCGTGCTGATGGTGACCGGCGATTATGGCCGGGCCAGAGCGCGGCTGGAAAAGGAAGAGGCGCTGGTCGGTCCGTTCCTGCTCAATGAAATCGAGGCTGCGGTGGAGCTGGCCAACACGCGCTAGGTCGCCGGGCGGCGGGCCGACAGGGGCCATGCTCGTCATCGCATCGGTAACCGGCGGGGGCCAGGAGGCTGCACATGGGCAATCGAGGCAACTGCTTCGGCAAAACCGCCGGGCATATACCGGATATATGGCCATCTGGCTTGTGACCCCGGCCATGCTTGCCGCCATCCCGCGCTTTGTCAGTGTCGGCTCCGGGCTCGTTCTGGAGGCCACGCTGCATGTGCCGAGTCTGGCGCGCGGGCTCGTAATTTTTGCCCATGGCAGCGGCAGCGCGCGTTTCAGCCTGTACAACAACCACGTCGCTGCCCGTCTGCGCGCCGATGGGTTGGCCACGCTGCTGCTCGATCTGCTGACGACCGAAGAGGAGGAGGAGGACCGCAGGCTCGTGTTCAACATCGATCTGCTCGCCTCGCGCCTACGCCTTGCCACGGCATGGGCCGCGATCCAGCCCGACACGTGCCATCTGTTGCCCTGCTATTTTGGCGCGAGCACGGGCGCTGCCGCCGCTTTTGTGGCCGGGGCGGACAACCCGCGCATTGCGGCCATTGTTTCGCGCGGGGGGCGGCCCGATCTTGCCGGAGAGGAAGTTCTGGCCCGCGTGACGGCGCCCAGCCTGCTGATCGTGGGCGGGCGCGATGAGGTTGTGACGGATCTCAATCTGATCGCCTTCAAACATATGCGTTGCAGGCGCGATATTCAGATCATCCCAAAAGCGGGCCAGTCCTTTGAGGAACTCAGCACGCTCAATCAGGTGGTGACGCTGGCCAGCATCTGGTTTCGCCATCATCTGGGCGAGAAGCTGTGATGGCCGCGGCCCTCATAGCGGTCTGAGGGCCGGTCGCCGCTTTAACGGAATTTGTGGCGCAGGATCTGGAGAATGGCCCCGTTGCGCCTGTTTACCAACATGGCATCATTGCCATAGCGCACCCAGACGCATTCCCATGGCGGCGCCTTGAGCGCAAACAGCCAGTAATTATCGATCCAATAGCCGCGGCCCCAATAGACACGGGGCAGGACGCTGCCCACAGCCCAGGCCTGATAATGAAAGCCGGGAGGCGGGCTGTAGGTCGAGGTGTATGTTGAGGTGGACATCGAAGTGGATGTCGAGGTGGATATGCCCGTGGATGTATAGCTTGTCCGCGAGGGCATGCCCGGGTGGGTTTCCGATAGGATCGGGGGCGCCGTCGGTTGGCGACAGCAGGTGTCATTGTCTCTTTGCGTCGCGGGCCGGGCCGGTTCGACCGGGTTCTGTATCTGGGGCGGCACGGGGAGGACGGTGCGAAAGCTCTCGCCAGGACGCGGCTGCGCCCAGAGCGGGCCGGAAAACAGCATCAGCCCGAAGGCCAGCGCGAAGGAATAGAGCGAAACACCCTCCGGTCGAAGATCGCGTTCCGGCCCGGTCATGGTGATGGATAAAGGCTGTTTCATCGCAGGCATTCCTATCCAGTTGGCCTATTCGGCGGGAGCGTCGGCAAACATCGTGCTGTTCCAGACGGTCTGACCAAACTGCCCAAGGCCGATGCCGGGGGATATTGGGAATGTCCCCGATAGGCGCGTGCCTATTCGAGGTGAGCGGCGCTTTTATTTGGCGCGGGGCAGCGTGAAGTGAAAGCTTGTGCCCCGTCCTTCGCGGGTCTCCAGCCAGATTTTGCCTTCGTGGGCCTCGATGATCGTGCGGCAGATTGACAGGCCCAGACCCATGCCATCCGGCTTGGTGCTGGAAAACGCCTTGAACAATTGGTCATGGATGGCAGGCGCGATGCCGCAGCCCGAATCGCTGATCGTCACTCTGGCAAAGTCGGTGCCATAGGGATGGGCCTCGATCCGCAGGCGGCGTTCGGCACTGTCGGCCATCGCCTCGCAGGCATTGCGGATGAGGTTTATGATAACCTGTTGAATTTGAATGCGATCAGCCAGAACCGTCAAGGCGTCCGGGCCCAGATCGAAATAGGTGTGAACGCCCTGTTCGCGTGCGCCCATCAGCGCGAGCGCGCATGCCTCGTTGATGACGGAGGGCAGCGTTTCGACCGTGCGCTCGACGGTGCCCATCGTCACAAAGGCGCGCAGGCGGCGCACGATCTGGCCTGCGCGCAGGGCGTTTCTGGCCGCATCGTCAAGCGCCTCGCGCATGGCCACCAGATCCCAGTCCTGTGGTCCTGCGATCAGGTTATGGGCGGCCTGAACATAATTGACGACGGCGGCGATGGGCTGGTTGAGTTCGTGGGCCAGCGTGGAGGCCATCGCCCCCATGGCGCTGATTCTGGAAACATGGATCAGTTCGGATTGCAGCGATTCGAGGCGTTCCTCGGCCTGAAGCCGCTCGGTCAGGTCCTGTAGAAAGCCGGTAAAGATATGTTGTTCGCCATCGCGCGCCTCGCCGATCGACAGGGTGACGGGAAAGGTGGTGCCATTCTTGCGCTGGGCGAAAACCACGCGCCCCTTGCCGATGATCCGCTTTTCGCCGGTTTCAAGATAGCGGCGCAGATATAGATCGTGGCGATGGCAATCGGGGGCGGGCATCAGGATGCTGATATTGCGCCCGACAACTTCCTGCGCCTCATAACCGAACATCGCCTGGGCCGCATCGCTGAAAGATAGGATCACCCCGTGGGCATCAATCACCACCATGGCGTCGGGCACGGTCGAGAGGATCGAGGTCAATAGGCTTTCGCGGGCCAGCAGGGCATTTTCATCGGCGCGCCGCCGCGTAATGTCGGAAACGATCTCGGCAAATCCGCGCAGGCTGCCCTTTTCGTCATAAAGCGCGGTGATCGAGAAAGCGGCCAGAAAGGTGCTGCCATCCTTGTGCAACCGCCAGCCTTCGCCTTCGATACGGCCTTCGCAGCGGGCCTGCGCCAGATCCGTCTCCGGCCCGCCCGCAGCAAGCAGGGAGGCGGGATAGAAAATGGAAGTATGTTTGCCCAGAACCTCTTCTTCGCTCCACCCGCTCAGGCGCTGGGCGCCCTTGTTCCAGATCACGACCCGGCCGCTCGGGTCCAGCATATAGATTGCAAGTCCCGGGGTGCCGTCGATCAGCAGGTTGAGTTCTTCGGCCGCCTGCGCGAATTGTTCGGCGCGCCTTTGTGATTCCAGATTGGTTTGGATGAGTTTGCGCCGTAGCGTATTGGCGATTTCGCCAACCGTGATGATGCCGCCCGCTGTTGCCAGAAAAAGCGTGGATTGAACAAGTTCGCTCATCCCCACGCTTTCGCTCTGGGCAAACAGAAAGCCGAAGCAGAGCGAGAGCACGCTGGTCAGAAGCGCAGGTCCCGGACCGCACCACAGGACCGTGATCAGGACCACAAGCGTAAAGGGAAGATAGGCGGCCCGCTCGCCGATGAACGGGTCCATCATCAAGCGCAGGATCGCCGCAATCAGCACGCCGATCACGGCGATGCCATAGCGAAATCTGACCGAGTTGTCCCATCCTCCTATCGCGATGGCTTTGTCTCCCCCGGTGCGGCGGGCCATGCGGTTGGCAGGGCGCGGCTATCCTCTCCAATACGGATAAAAATACATCCATTTTGGATAATCGGCAATGCCGCCCCCGTATTTCAGCGACGGACGGGCACGGGAATGCGCCGGCTTATGGGCGGCGATAAAGCCGCCCGCCCCGCTGGGGAGCCTTAACCGTTGGCCTGACGCGGCGGAGAGGACAGATGCAGACGGGCGAATTCATCGACCGAACAGGGGCGGCCGAAATAATAGCCCTGTCCCTTGTGACAATGGCGCTGTTGCAGAAAGCGCAGCGTGGTCTCATCCTCGATGCCTTCGGCAATCACCTCCAGCCCCAGCCCGGCGGCGATGGCGATCAACCCCTCGACGACCACCTGATCGCGCGGCGAGGCCTGCCCCAGTCGGGTGAAGCCCTTGTCGATCTTGATCGCGCTGATCGGATAGGAGCTGAGCAGGTTGAGAGAGGCAAAGCCGGTGCCGAAATCGTCGAAGGACAGGCGGACGCCGGTTGCGCGGATCGCCCGCAATTGTTCCAGAATGTCGCTTTGATCGTTAAGGATGATGTTCTCGGTGATTTCCAGTTCAAGCGCATCGGCGGGCAGATCGTGGCGCAGCAGCGCCCCGGCCACCACAGCGGGCAGATTGCCTTGCTTGAACTGGGCCGCCGACAGATTGACGCTGATGCCGAAATCGGGCTGTTGATGGCGCCATTTTGCCGCCTGCGCGCAGGCGGTGTCGAGCACCCAATTGCCGACTTCCCCCGCCAGCGACCCGGCCTCCAGGGCATCGAGAAAGGCGCCGGGCGGCAGCAGGCCGCGCACCGGATGGTGCCAGCGGATCAGGGCCTCGGCGCTGGTCACACGCTCGTCGGCCATATCGATCTGGGGCTGGTAGAACAGCGCGAACTGCCCGTTCAGAAAGGCATGGCGCAGCTCCATCTGGAATTGCCGCCGCGTAACCGCCTGTGCCCGCATCTGGGGCATGAACAAAGAGACATGGCCGCGCCCCAGCCCATAGGCCTGATGCAGCGCCAGTTCCGCATCGCCAACCAGTTCGTCGGAGGTGAATTCGCGATCCGGCGCATCGTTGCAGGAAAACTCGCGATCCGGTGTGTTTTGGGAATTGGAGAGGCGCTCTGGCGCAACTGCCATCCCGCAATAGCTGCCGATCAGGATTTCCTGCCCCGCAATGGCAAAGGGTTCGGCCAGAGCTGCGTTGATCGCCCTTGCGATATGCCCCAAGGCTATCGGGTCGCGCGTGTTCAGCACGGCGGCGAATTTGTTGCCGGTCTTGCGTGCGACCAGTGCAGCCTCAGGCGCGCTGGCCCGGATGCGCTCGCCCACCTGGCGCAGCACCTGATCGCCCAGTGCATGGCCCAGTGTGTTGTTGACATCGCTCATCCCCGACAGATCGGTGATGATCATGGACAGGTCTTCTCCCTGCCCCAGCGCCTCGTCAATATAGCGGAACAGCAGGCTGCGGTCAGGCAGGCCGGTGGTATTGTCGTAATGGACCAGCCGGTTCAGCGTGGCGCGATCGGTTGAGGCATGAGACAGGTCGCGCACGATGATGCCAAAGGCGGTCTGGTCGCCTTCCTGCCAGTGTGACCAGTGCAATTCGACGGGAAACTGGCTGCCGTCCTTGCGCCGCGCGACCAGCATCGTCGTATCGGCCTCGGGCATACTGCCTTGCAGGGCGCGTCGCATTCCGGCGCGGGTGATGCTGCGATGTTCCTCGGTCAACAGGTGGTCGAAGGGCGCGCCGATCATGTCTTCTTGTGACCAACCGAACATCAGCGCCGCTTCCGGGTTGCAGGCGGTCAGAAAGCCCCGCTCGTCGCAACTCAGGATCGCGCTGGGCGTCGTGGCGCGGTTCGCGGGCAGAAGCAGGCCCGAGCCTTCGCTTGCGCTGATCGCGATCCGGCGCAATTCCAGCCGGTCGGACACCATTTCGGCCAGTTGCAGCAGCCTTTCGCGGTCCTGTGCATCGAAGGCGCCGTTCGCGCGGGGGGCCGGGTCAAGCAGGCATAGCGCGCCCAGCGCATGCCCTGAAGGAGAACGCAGCGCGATCCCGGCGTAAAAGCGCAGCATGCCCGCCATCACCAGCGGATTGTCGTGAAAGCGTTCGTCCTTGGCCGCATCAGGCACCAACATGATGCCGTCCTGATTGATTGCATGGCCGCAGAAACTGGTTTCACGGGCAAGGCGCGATGGGCAAATGCCGAAACTGGCGGCATGGGTGACATTGTTGCGCCCCACCATGTTCACCCCGGCCCCGGCGCAGTTGAACAGACGGGCGGCCATATCGACGATGGGCTGCAGACTTTGCAGACCTTCGGCCGGGTCGACCTGATATTCGGCCAGCGCCAGCAACCGTTCGTTTTCGTCTATCGCAACCTCTGGGTGCCGCATCACCCTTCTCCTCATCCCACTCGGAGCGCCGATTGTTCTGTTTGGTGAGGCGCCGCCCGATCCACCCTATACACTCTGTACATCCACCTATTCCCATATAAACATTCGATTGCAAATCTAATTGTTAAGTAATGTTAAGGATTTAAGTGCAGGCAGATTAACCGGACATCCGCTCTGAATGTCCCGTTGCAGGGTTTGATTTTCGCCTCGGGCAGATAGTTACATCATATTTTCTGCATATATGTATCTCGAAAGCCTCAGCTTTTTCTCGGCCCTCTATTCCATTACGCCCGCCACCATCGCGAGGCTCTGCGGACATCGGCCAGCGCGTCGTCCGTCTGCCGCATTAGCTTTTCGCAATTTCCGTTTTGCAAAGAGAGCAATCTTTTTAGCTCCGCTGCGATCTGTGCCGTCGCGATAGGGTCGGGATTATCGGCAAAAGGGGGGAATCGGTCCGATGTAATCGCATGATCGTGGAGCTTGCCCAGCTTGTCCTGCAAACGTTCGAGACAGAAAATAAAGGGTTTTTTGCTGCTCTTTCCCGCTGATTTGGGCCATAAGGATCGGAAAAAGCAGGCGGAATAGCGCATATCCTTTGCCCGAATGCGCAGGCGATGGAGCCCGCGTTTACCCAATGCGTCGATTCGCGGGCCATCGAACACCAATTGGTGCCGTTTGCGCGACAGACATTGCGCGGCAAAAGGGCCCAGAGGCAGATCGCCGTCCCTGTTGCCCGGATTGCCCGTCTCTATGCCCAGCGCCAGTTCGAAAAGCAGACGTTGAAACGAGGTGGAGGCCAGTACACGTCCGGCTTCCTGCGTCGCTTCGCCCTGAGCCTTGTCGATAGTGGCCAGCACGGCCTGTGCCCCGCCATCGCCGGCGTGCTCCATCAGGCGCAGATGCAGGACATGGAGATCGCGCGCCTTGCCCAGAACGCCGCCGACCGCTTTGATGCCAGCTTTCAGCCGGTGCCTTTCACTTTCCGGCAGGCACTGTCCAAAGAGGTCAAAGGCAACCCGCATCCGCCGAATGGCGATGCGGCATTGGTGGACGGCTTCATGGTGGCCGGTGGCCACCACCAGCGGATAATTGGCCAGCAATTGATAAAGGCAGTTCCAGCCGATCGAGTGAAAGCCATCGGCCACAGTCATCGCTTCCGACAGGATCGGTTCCTGTGCTGCTCTTTCCATATGATCGTTCGCACAGGACCGCCATGCGCATCGCTTGGACTTGCTGACAACCGACCACTGGAGCTTGGGGCCGAGCGGGAGGTCTAGCGCAAGCCTCAACAGATCGCAGAGGCGCCCTTCGACCAGTTCGAGTTCCAGTTCGCAAACCTGTTCGGTCTGATCCCCTGCGGCAAGAGTGCCGCTGTCAAAGTCGACCTCGACGCTCGAGTCGCCGGCCTGAATATGGCGCGTAAGGCGCGTAATCCGGCTGATCGAGGTGGGGCGGACATCATTGTGGCCCAGAATGCGGCATAATCTTTCGCGGATCGGCGTGGGAAATGTCTCGATCTGGGGCATCTTGCCGGTCAGCGAGGTGGTCCATTCCTCGCGATGCACGGTGCCGCAGGGCAGCGACATGACTTTGACCGTCTGTTCTCGTTTGCCCGCACGGGATCGGATGCGCAGACTGATGCCCGCCTGTTCCAGCAAGCGGTCCGGCGTGTCGAAATAGGTCGTGATGAAACGGCCGCTCCTGCCGCTTCCCGCAAGGCGAGGATGGCTTTCCAACGCCGCCAGCATGGTGGGTGAGGCATTCAGTTTGATCTCGATCTCGATAGGAGCATTCTTCATGACGTCTTTCGCAAGTTCGGGAACCGGGCCGCTTCCTGCATCGCAGCGCCTGCTCATGCCTTTTGAAAATCGGCGAATTATTCCTTTGGGACCATGCGCAAAGCATGGTCCCGCCTGAACCGGCATCGGGGGAAACGCCATGTACAGTCTTCTGTCCGTGTCAAATTCGGACAGCGCAAATTGCGCTTGGTAGCAGGCAATCCGCATGGCGGCGGGGGTGGGGGCGATGCGAATTGCCTGCCGCCTGCAATGTGCCCGCCCACTTCCTGCCTAGCGATCCGCAAACATACGAGGGGCGCGGGAATGGGGCATCGGGCGTGGGCGCGAGGCTGGAATCCGTCTTTTTCCTGAGGGTGGGCTGATGGCTCGGCGTGCAGAGGCGGAAAGGGCTTCTGCGCGTATGGCGTTAGGATCCTGCGCCATGACGAGGGGAAAGAAAGGCGATAAAAAATAAGAGATTGTATTGATTCAACTGCGTCTCGATCCGAAAATTTGTCAGAAAGACGTCGCTTCATTGCGATCCTGACAGGATAGCCAAAATGATGACTCTGGACCTCGATGGTTAATGCTATTATGTCATTACCTAGCAATAATACGGATAGCCACGCGCCTCTCCGCGTTTCACCGGTTATATCCGCATTTGGTTGGTTGGCGCTTGAGGAGGCGCCCAATCACCAGGTCGGGGCGGCGTCTTTGAAATAGCGAGTGGAGATTGCTCGAAAAGCCCGGACAAACGGGCCTCGAATAAAAAGCGGGGGGGGCAGCGGATGGTTTTGGGAAATCTTGAGATTGCAAGACCGACATGGGCGTTGTTTCTTGAACATGTCCCTGCCGCCGTTGCGATGTTCGACCGCGACATGTGCTATATCGCGTGCAGCCAGCGCTGGCTGACTGATTACGCGCTTGATGGCCCTTCGGTAATAGGTCGCTCTTACTATGCGTTTTTTCCCGATGCCGATGACCGATGGCGCGATATTCACCGCCGTGCGCTGGCCGGGGAAACGCAGCATTGCGATCTGGAGCGCTTTCGGCGAGGCGATGGCTCATGCGATTGGGTTCAATGGGAAATCGTGCCCTGGCGTCTGCCCGAAGGCGGCATTGGCGGGGTCATGCTTTTTACCCAGAAGCTGACCGGTATCGTCGAGAATGATGAACGCGCGCGCGCCGTCAAGCGGCAGCTCGATCTGTTGATCGACAATGTTCAGGACTACGCGATCTACATGCTCGACCCTGAAGGGCGGGTGTCGATGTGGAATGATGGCGCGCGCCGCCTCTTCGGCTGGGACGAGGAGGAAATGCTTGGCCGTCATTACGAGCGATTGTTCGATGCGCTCGACAATGCCGCCGGGCGACCCCGCCATCAGTTGGCAAAGGCGGCGCGCGACGGTTCCTTTCGGGATCGTTCGCTGCAATTGCGCAAGGATGGCAGCCACTTTCTGGCCGATGCCACGCTGAGCCGGATTCGCGACGAGCATGGCGTGCTGATCGGCTTTGGCCGGGTTGTGCATGACATCACCGACGAGGATGAATGGCGGCGCATGATCGCGGCCAATGAGACCCAGATGCGCCTCATTCTCGAAACCATCCCCGATGCGATGGTGGTGATCGACGAGAAATGCTCCATCCAGTCCTTCAGCGCGGCGGCCGAGAAACTGTTCGGCTACAGCGTGCCCGAAGTGCTGGGGCGCGACGTCACGATGCTGATGGTCGATGCCGAAGCGACCCGCAATGGCGACGATCCGGCCTGTTTTGGCGTGCCCGGCAACGGCCATATCGTGGGACAGCCGCGCCGGGTCATCGGGCGGCGCAAGGATGGCTCCACGCTGCCTCTCGAACTGGCCGTGGGCGAGGCCAGGCTGGCCGACCGACGGGTGTTCACCGGTTTTATGCGCGATCTGACGCGGCGCGAGCGGGCTGATGCGCAACTGCGGGAATTGCAGAATGAGCTGTCCCGCCTGTCGAGGATCTGGGCGGTGGGCACGATGGCCACGGCGCTGGCCCATGATCTCAACCAGCCTTTGGCGGCCATCACCAATTATGTCCAGGCTTGCGCCCAGATGGCGAAACTGGGCGAAAGCGAGGCGGCAGGCGCGATGTGCGATGCGCTGGCGGCGGCGGGGCAGGAAGCGTTGCGCGCGGGCGCCATCGTACAGCGTCTGCGCGAATTCATCGCCCGAGGCGAATTGTCGCTGAGCCGCGAGCAGCCCGATGTGCTGGCCCGGCAGGCCTGCGCTCTTGTGATGCCGGGTGGGGCCTGTCCCGATGTGCGATACAATGTGGATATGTCCGCAGATATCAATCCGGTGCTGATCGACCGGGTGCAGATCCAGCAGGTTCTGGTCAATCTCTTGCGCAATGCGGTCGAAGCGGTGGGGCCGGGCGGCGCGATTACCGTCAAAGCCACCGAGCAATGGGACATGATGTGTTTGTCGGTGATCGACAACGGCCCGGGCATTTCCCCCGACATTGCCGATGCCCTGTTCGATCCTTTCGCCACAACCAAATCGACCGGCATGGGGCTTGGCCTGTCGATCTGTCGCGCGATTGTCGAAGCCCATGGCGGCAACCTTTGGCACGAAGCTGTGCCGGGCGGGGGAACCGCCTTTCATTTCACGGTTCCGATGGTGATACGGGGTCCAGGGGAGTTCAGCGATGACTGAGAGGCAGATCGTTCATGTTGTAGATGATGAAGATTCCATGCGGCGGTCGCTTGATTTTCTCTTGCGCAACGCCGGATATGCCGTCGAACGCTGGCCCGATGGCGAAACCTTTCTGAAAGGCGTCTCGCGGGAGGCACGGGGCTGCGTCCTGCTCGATATACGCATGGTGGGGATCGACGGGCTGGAGGTGCAGGCGCGCATGGCCCGCGAAGGGCTGGATTTCCCGGTGATCATGCTGACGGGGCACGGCGATGTCCCGCTTTCGGTGCGGGCGATGAAGGCCGGGGCGGTCGATTTTCTCGAAAAGCCATGCGATCGCGAAAAGCTGCTTCAGGCGATCCGAACCGGTTTTGGCTATCTGCACGACCGCGAAACGCGCGCAGAGCAGCAACTGCTGGCCAAGACGCGCATTGCGGGATTGACCGAGCGTGAGCGGCAGGTGCTTGACGGCCTTGCCTGCGGCTATCCCAACAAGACCATTGCCTTTGATCTGGGGATCAGCGTCAGGACGGTGGAGGTTTACCGCGCCAATCTGATGAGCAAACTGGATTTGACCAATTTCGCTGACACGCTGCGGATCGCCTTTGCCGCGGGTCTGGGGTCGGATGACGCATGGCAGAGGACTTATCGCATCGCCACAAAAAGGGGCCTTGCGCCGGTGCGGGCGGCGGCATCGGGGGTATTTCATGAGCGCTGAGCGGGCTCTTGACAGGCTTTCCCGGCAGGCGCGCGGGCGCCCTATTGGGAATGTTACGAATAGCGCCGGGAGTCGCGGCGTTGTCAGTAGGTTGGCAAGGCTGGACCCGAGCGTGAATCGCGCTTCGGGACTGGCGTGAGAACAGAACGGGTCTGCACGGATAACTGTCATGATGTATTTTAGCGGCATTCTACGCCGATGAACCACATGGATGATCCCGTTACCTTGGGCGACGACAAGGTCATGCGCCACAGGCTGATGGAGGAAGCCATCGAGCATGTCGACGAGGCGTTGATGGTGTTCGATGTTCATGGGGTTGCGGTGGATTGCAATTCGGCCTGCGCCCGTTTCAACCGGTTTCCAAACAAGACGGAATGGAAACTTGCACTGCAGGAGGGCTGGGGCCCGATTGAGCGCGTCGCGCTGGGCAAGGGATTGCCCAATGACAGCTATGAGTTGGTCAAAAGGGCGCTGGCCGGAGAGACCACGCGCGGCGCCGATTATCGGATGCGCCGCATCGACACGGGCGAGCAATGGCTGGGTCGTTATACGATCGGGCCGGTGCGCGATGGCGAGGGGACGATCATCGGCGCCTTTGCGGTGGGCCGCGATGTGACGGCGGAACAGGCGCTGATCGACCGACTGACGGTCAATATGCGCTATCACACCTCGATCCTTGAAAGCGTCCCTTTTGCCACCACGCTGGTGGACGACGACTGGATTGTCACAGCGGTCAGCCGCAAGACCGAGGTGTTGTTTGGATGGAATGCGCAGGATCTGATCGGGCAATCGGGCCTGATCCTGCTGACAGAGCTTTCACGCGTGCTGATCAAACAGCGTTACGATCATTTGCGCGGCACGCCTTTTGAAGGCACGATCGAGGTCGGCGCGCTCGAATTCCTGCGCAAGGATGGATCGACCTTTACCGGCCGCACACGCTTTTCCAGGTTTCGCTATAGCGGCGGGGCCACTTACACGATTTATGTCGAGGATATCACCGAACATCTGGCCGCGCAGGCTACGATGGAGCGTTTGCAGGCGCAGGTCACGCACCTGTCGCGAGTGAACGCCATGGAGACCATGGCCAGCACGCTTGCCCATGAACTGAACCAGCCGCTGGCCGCGATCCTGCTGAACAGCCAGACGGCGCGGGCGCTGTTGCCGTCGGGAACGCGCGACGATGTGATCGCCTCGCTTGACGAAGTGGCCCTGCTGGCCTCGCGCGCGGGCGATATCATTCGCAAAATGCGCTCCTTTATCCGCCATGGCGAGATCGAAAAAGTGCCCGCCCGCCTCGATGCCATCGTGATGGAGGCGCTGGCTTTGTCCGAGCCCCATGCAAGGGAGCATGAAGTGTTTGTCGAAGCCGCGCCCTATGAGGGCGAGGCGCGCGTGCTGGTCGATCCGATCCAGATCGCACAGGTTCTGGTCAACCTTATCAGCAACGCGGTCCATGCCGTTTCGGGCCGCAACTCGCCCTATGTCGATGTCTGCATCAAGGATCACGATGACCATTTCCTGCGTGCCGTGGTCACGGATAATGGTCCGGGGCCTCATGTCGACGGCCGCCATGCGCTGGCGGGATTTGGCGGCAAGCCGAGCGCTTCGGATCAGGGACTGGGCCTGTCGATCTGCCGGACGATCATTGAATCGCACGGGGGACAGGTTTGGCTCGACCATGTTCCTTCGGGTGGCTGTCTGGCCTGTTTCACCCTGCCCAAAATGAAAGCCTGAGAACCTGTTTTCGGCCCCCCTGCAACAGGGGGAGCCGAAAAGAAGCGGTCAGAGATCGGCCCAGAGCGGCTCATCCTCGATCAGCACGCGGTTGAGCAGGCGGGGGTAATCGCCGTAATTGCGCACCGCGTAATGCACCGCGCCGCGATTGTCCCAAAAGGCCACCGAGCCGGGGCGCCAGTTGAAGCGGACCTGAAATTCGGGCCGCTTGTATTGCAGCAGGACCGCTTCAAGCAATTCCTCGCTTTCGGCCAGATCCAGACCCAGAATCTGAGGGTTCTGGGTGAAATTGACCCACAGGATCTTCTCGCCGCTTTCGCGATGGGTGCGGATGACGGGATGCGAGACGACCGGATAATCATGACCGGCCGCCTCCAGCGCGGCGCGGAAATCATGGGTGGCATAGGCGCGTTCCAGCCTTGCCCTGATGTCCTCGGGCAGGCCCTGATAGGCCAGATGCGCGTCCACCCAGACCGTATCGCCGCCCACCGGCGGCAGATCGACCGCAGCCAGCACCGCGCCCCACGTCGGCACAAGGCGCCAACTGGTGTCGGAATGATAGGCCTCGCCCGGTTTGATCCCGCGCCGCTTGGCCAGCTTGTCATATTTGGCATTTTCTTCCGCCGCGATCTTGTGGATGGGCGAGAGGTCGGGGGTGGCCTGTTTCGACGCGGTGGTGGTGGGATGGGTGTAGAGCGGGCCGAATTGTGCGGCGAAGCGGGCCTGCGTTTCGGGCGTCAGGGTCTGGTCGCGGAAAAAGACGACCTTGTGACGGATCACTGCGGCCCGCAGCGCCTCGCGCTGGGCATCGCTGAGCGGTTGGGACAGGTCGATACCGTGAATTTCAGCGCCGATGGTGGGTTGCAGCGGGCGGATGTCGAGAATGGCGGGAGTATGGGTTTGAGATAGAGACATGTTGTTCTCCTTCGTGGCGAGAAATTACCCTTTTTCGATAAGGGCATCATGCCGAAGGAATTGGCGGCGAATAATTTGATATTATTTTTGACGTATTGATTTTTAAAATTGTATATTATTCATAAATAAGTCAATTAACTTATTGATAATGGTCTATTTTATTTTTAGATTTGAAGAATCTAATAGGCGTCCGCAGTGGGGGCGATGATCGGATCGTTGTTGCCGATGCTGCGGTGCAGAGCCCTGGGATTTGGCCTGCCAGATCGCGCGCGGTGATGACATGTTGTTCAGAGTGAAAAGTCGCTCCAATCACACTGGCAGCTACCGGGGGCGATTTCAGGCGGGTTTCCTTGCGGGTAGCGGTTACGACAATGTTCGGCCCCGGGCCCAGGCGTCGCTTTGCGCGCCGCCGCGCCGAAACCTCAGCGCTTAACGGCGCCTTTTGACGGCTTATGGGTATAATAGCCGAAATAGGCGATGACCGCATAGCACGCGGCGGGCAAGGCCAGCGCCAACGACAGGCTTGCGGTGACATCGGCCAGCGCCCCGGTCAGGATCGGCACCACGGCGCCGCCGAAAATGGCGATGTTGATGATGCCCGAACCATCGGCCGCCCGGCGCCCAAGTCCTTTGCAGGCGAGGCTGAAGATGGTGGGAAACATGATCGAATTCATCAGCCCGACCAGCAGCAGGCTGGCGGCGGCCAGATGGCCCGATGCATTGGCCGAAATCAGGATCAATGCGATGGCGCCCACCGCATTGCAGGCCAGTACCTTGCCCGGAGACACCGCCCGCAGCACCGCCGATCCGATAAAGCGGCCAACCAGCGCTCCGCCCCAGTAATAGGGAATGTAAAGGCCCGCCCCGACATCATCGAGGCCCAGCACTTTGGGCTGTTTGAGATAGTTGACGACCAGCGAACCGATCGACACCTCAGCCCCGACATAGAGGAAGATGCAGAGCGCGCCCAGACCAAACCTTTTGTCGCGAAGCAGGGTAAAGCTGGCGGCCAGCGACGAACTTTCGTGGTGTTCCTCTCTCAGGCGATGCCGGTTGGCCCAGACCACTCCCGCCACCACCAGCAACGCCAGCGCCAGCATGGTGTAAGTATGCACCACGGTTTGGGTTTCGGCCATGCGATAGGCCGCCAGCGCGGGTCCGGTGAGGGCATCGGCTTTGACCGCCTTGAGATCGCCAAGGATCAGGCTGGCGCCCACGGCGGGAAATATCACTGTGCCAAGGCTGTTGAAGGCCTGCGCAAAGGATAGGCGGCTATGCGCGGTCTGCGCCGGGCCGAGCAGCGAGATCAGCGGGTTGGTGACCACCTGCACCACCACCACGCCGCTGGCCAGCACGAAGAGCGCGAAGAGAAACAGGCCATAGGTGGCGCTTTGGGAGGCGGGGATGAAGAGCAGGCAACCGGCCATCATCGTCAGCAACCCCACCACCGCTCCCCGCATATAACCGATCCGCTTGACCAGCGCCGCGCCTGGAAGGCCCATCACGGCATAGGCGGTGAAGAAGCAGAACTGCACCAGCATCGCCTGCGTATAGCTGAGCGTGAACAGATCCTTCAGCTTGGGGATGATGACATCGTTGAGGCTGGTGATGCCGCCAAAGATGAAGAACAGCGCAAGGACGAAGACGCGCAGTTCGGGGGCGTCAACATGGGTGCCTTCCGCCTCCTCGGCTCGCAGGTCGCGGTCGGCGGACAGATTGGGGGCCAGTGCCATGGGGGCCTACCTTATGGCTTGGGTTCGAGGATAAAGACCTGCGCATCACGCGGGGCCACATGCAGAGGCAGGGCACTTTGCGTGTCGCCCACGCGCTTGCCGGTCCAGGCGTCGATCAGGTTGAAATGATGTTCTCCGATCTTGGCGAAGGCCTGGTTCAGATCGTCGCCAAGCGGCTCCTTGGTCCAGTCCAGCACATGGCTTTGCGCCACGGACGAACGGTTGAGCACGGCAATGGCCCAGCGATGGCCCGAGAGCGGCCGTGCCCAGATTTCCATTTCGGCGCCGCGCTGCCATGCAAAGCCCTGAATGCCCAGCGCGTCCTGATCGATGGCGACAAGGCGCGGGTTGGTCAGGATGCGGGTGATCTCAGGCTTCAGGCCCGCAATATCGGCCCCCACGATCAACGGGGCGGCCAGCATCGCCCACATCGCGAAATGCGAGCGGTTTTCGTTGAGATCAGCAAGATTGCCGACCTCCAGCATATCCGGGTCGTTCCAATGCCCTGGCCCGGCATAGCGGCGCAGGCCTTCCTGCTTGTCGAGGATCTCCATCACGCCCAGACTGTTCCAACTGCCATGGCCCAGTTTGCAGGACCAGCAATTGGCGATATCGCCCGTGGTGCGCCACAGATTGCCGATGCCGGCGGCCCATTCCCAAGGCTTGCTGTCGCCCCATTCGCAGATGGAAAAGACGATGGGCCTGCCTGCCTGATCCAGCGCGGCGCGCATTGTGGCATAGGCTTCGCGCGGGTTGCGCTGGGCCGCGCCGGTGCCGGTGTTGCACCAGTCATATTTCAGATAATCCACGCCCCAGCGGGCATATTGCGCGGCGTCCTGAAATTCGTGTCCCTGACTGCCCGCGCGGCCGCCACAGGTTTTCGTGCCCGCGTCGGAATAGATGCCCAGTTTCAGCCCGCGCGCATGGACATAATCGGCCAGCGCCTTGATGCCCGAGGGAAAGCGCACCGGGTCGGCCTGAATGAACCCGTCCTTGCCGCGCTCGCCTTGCCAGCAATCGTCGATATTGACGTAGGCATAGCCCGCGTCGCGCATCCCATTGGCCACCATTGCATCAGCTACGCTGCGGATCAGGCTTTCATCAATGCGGCAGCCATAGCGGTTCCAACTGTTCCAGCCCATCGGTGGAGTCTGGGCCAGCGGGGTGGCGCTTTGTGCAAAGGCGGGCACACAGGCAAGAAGGGCCAGCAGCGCGGCGAGAAAGGGACGTAAGCAAAGAGATCTCACAGGGTTTCTCCCGAATGGATCGGTTGAGCGATCAGGAAGCGCGTGGCGGGTGCGATGACCAGAGCGCTTAGGTCGGTGACAAGAGCACAATCGCCAGGGCTGGCGAGGCAATCACCCGCGCGGAGAGCTGCGTTGAGAGGAATGATGAGCTTGGGTTCCGAACCATAGGCCGCCAGCGTGGCGGCCAGGAGCGGCCCTTCGCACAGATCGAGTTGGAACAGCGGCCCTTCGACCAGCGACAGGCTCCCGCTTTCGGGCAGCACCTTGTGCATTCGGGCCATGTCATAGGTTTCGGGCAGGGCTACCGCCAGACCTTCGTCCAGATGCAGCGCCCTTGGGCGGCCATAGTCATAGAGGCGATAGGTGATGTCGCTGTTCTGCTGGATTTCCAGCACGGTCACGCCCGCGCCGATGGCATGGATAGTGCCCGCCGGGATATAGAAGAAATCGCCGGGCCGGACCTGATGCCAATCCATCATCGTCTCGATCGAGCCGTCGAGCGCGGCCGCGCGCAGGGTCTCGGCATCGGCGGCTTCGCGCAATCCGATGCCCAGTCTTGCGCCGGGCTGCGCCTCGACGACCAGCCAGCATTCCTCCTTGCCCTGCGCGCCCAGTCCTTTGGCGAGGGCTTGGGCATCGCTGGGATGGACCTGAACCGAGAGTTTTTCGCTGGTGAAGATATATTTCACCAGCAATTCGCGCAGCGACGGCGGCGGATCGAACCAGATTTCGCCGGTCTTGTCCCCCGGCGCAGGGGTAAAGGGCGCGGGCAGATCGACGCGGCCCCAAGGCTTGTCCACCGCGATGCGCGGCAGAAGTTGAAGCAAAGTCATGCAAGATCCAGCTTGGCAAGGATGGGAAGCAGCACGCCGTTCATGGCCGTATAGCCGGCAAGGGTCGGATGGACGCCATCGACGGCCAGCCCTTCGCGCATCCCGCCATCGGGCCCGGCAAGGACCGGGTGATAATCGACCCACACATGGCCATGCGCCCTTGTATAGTCGCGCAGCCAGATATTATGCGCGGCAATCGGGCCTTTGGTTTCCAGGCCCGGGCGCCACGGAAAATTACCCGCTGGCGGTATCGAGGCCAGCAGCACACGGATATGATGCGCCTTGGCCAGCGTGGCCATCGCGTCCAGATTGTCGCGGGTCATTTGGGCGGTCATGGGGCCGGTGTTGCCCGCGATGTCATTGGTGCCCGCCATGATATGCACCGCGCGCGGGCGCAGCGCGATCACGTCCTGCATCATGCGCAGCAGCATTTGCGGCGTGGTCTGTCCGCCGATGCCGCGATTGACGCGTCCGGCAGGGAAGAATTCCGGGTTCTTGTCGCGCCAGCCCTGCGTGATGCTGTCGCCCATAAAGACGATGCGTGTGGGCGCCCTGTCGGCCAGCAGGCGGCGATTGTCCTCGCCATAGCGGGCCAGCCAGGCGAAATCGGTATGGGCGCGGGCGGCTTCGGGGCTTTCGGCTGGGGCGGACTGTGCCCATGCCGGGGCGGCAAGGCCAAGCGGAGCAAGTGTGCCCAGACCTTTGAGTATGGCGCGGCGATGGGTGGGGGTCATGGCTGGATCATCCATTGGCAGGGGGATGCCTCCTGCGTCTGGACCGACGCGCCCGAGGCGGTGAAGAGGACATGCTGTCTGTTTATTAGGCCGAACGCGGGCCATGGCGGGCGGGCGCCATCGTTGGGATCGCCGCTCTTGGCAAAGTTTAGCCAGTAATCGGCCAGCGAGAGCGAGCCGAAACGCGCATCACTCAGCACATAAGGAATGTCGGAGCCGTGGAAGGACAGGCCACCGTTCGCGGCCAGATCGAACTCATAGCGCCAGACCTTGGCTCCAGAGCGTGAGAGGACATCGGCCCATTGCCCGGCGGGACAGCGGAACAGGATGTCGGTGGCGATGCGCAGGTCGCGATTGCCCAGACGTGGATCGGCGGGGGGCTCGCTTTGATCGAGGTGGTAAAAGGCGCGGGCCTTTTCGGCATTGGGGCCAAAGGCGGCATCAACGCCCGCATCACGATGAGGGCGCCCGCCCGGCAGGCCGAATTCGGCGCGGTTCGATCCGATAATCACCGGCCGGGGCGGAGCATGGGCCAGCAGCGCGGCGGGCGTATCGGGGAGAACCATGCCGTCGATGGTCGTGCGCAGCCATAGGAAATCATCGCTCTCCAGCGCCGGATCATGAAGCGCCTTGTCCGCCTCCAGCAGCGCATGGGCTGATGCGGCGCGCAGGGGTTCCATGCTTCCATCCGTGCCCAGCACGGCGTCAAGCTGATCGCCCAGCCGCAGGGCCTCGGGAAGCGGGCGCCATGACAGGCCGAAGGAGGGCGTACCGCTTTGCAGAATGGCGCGGGCGAAAAGCCCCTGCGCCCCCGGCGCGGCCAGCAGCAGACCGACATCCTGCGCCCCGGCAGATTCACCAAAAATCGTCACATTGGCCGGATCGCCGCCAAAGCGGGCAATATTGGTCTGAACCCAGCGCAGTGCGGCGATCTGGTCCATCAGCCCATAATTGCCCGCATGTCCTCCCTGCTCGAAGGCCAGCGCGCGATGGGGCAAGTTGCCGAAGATCCCCAGCCGATACTGGATCGCCACCAGCACCACCCCGCGCCGCGCCAGAGGCGACAGCACCGTATCGCCCGCAGAGCCTGCCCGGTTGCTGCCCCCATGAATCCACACCATGACCGGACGCTTGCCTGTCAGCGCGGGCGTGGCGATGTCCAGCGTCAGGCAATCCTCAGACGCGCGGACATAATCGGCATGGTTCCAGCCATAGTCATTTTGCAGGCAGGAAGGGCCTGGTTTCGCTGTATCGCGAAGCCCTTTCCATGGTTCGACCGGGCTGGGCGCGCGCCAGCGCAGCGCGTCCAGCGGCGGCGCGGCATAGGGAATGGCTCGGAAGATCTGCGTGCCATGGGCGTCGGTGCTGCCCTGAACCGCGCCGCCGGTAATCGCCACCGAGGGCGGTGCGGCCTGCGCGCTCCCCGCGCCCAGCAGCGCCGCCAGCCATAAGGCGCGCCATCTCATGGCAGGCGCGCCTCGGCCTCAACCACATTCCATCCGCGCAGCGCCACATGCGGCGCAGGGCCTTTGCGCGCGGGATAGCGGATGGTGATGGTCTGGCTCTGTCCGCCGGTCAGCGAGACGTAATTGTCGCTGTAATAGGCGGGCAGGATGCGCTCGCCCTTGGCGTCAAGCAGAGTGAGTTTGGCGGCAAGCGCAGGCGTGGCGGCGGGGTTGGTGATGGCGACGCGCAATTCCTGCTCGTCGCCGATTGTGGCGGGCGCGGACAGTTTCGCACGCAAAGCCACCTTTGGCATGACATCCAGAGCGCGATAGCTGGCCTCATCCCGCCCGCGCCAGTAGAAATTGGACGACACGAGGCGCCCCGAAGCATCGCTCAGGCTCTGCGTCACCAGCACCATCGGATGATCGGTCAGCACCTTGTCCAGCGGCAACGGGGCCAGCATCGTGTCGGCATTGGCCGAAGCATCGAGCCGGTCGGTGCGGGCGAAAAGCTCCTTGCCATCCAGTCCCAGAATACGGCTGGTGGCTAAAAGGCCGGAGGCGGGCTCGCGGGTGGTGTTGATCACCACAACTTCATTGCCGGGCAGGTTCAATTGTATATGGACCGGCTCGGACGCTTTGGCGATGCCGTAATAGGCGGCATGGGTGTCGTAATCCGAACTGTAGATCTGCCATGCGTTCGAGGTCCATGACGGATGGGTCATCCACAGCAGGCGGCCCGAATTCTTGGTCCAGAGATGGCCGAGGAAGCCCTCGAACATGGCCTTGTGGCCTTCAAGGTTCATCATCTGCGCCTTGCGTTCGAAATCGGCAAAGCTGGTGGCCGGGCCGAAACGGGTGTTCAGGCTGGCCATGAAGGTCTTGGTGTCGCCATTACCGGAAAAATGCCAATCGTGATAGGCCAGCGTGTCGCTGAGCGGCCATTGATCCGCCTTAGGCACGTAGGCTGCAATCGCCTCACGCGTGGCCAGCGAAGGCGTGCCGGTCTCCACCGAAAAGCCGGTGGCCAGATCGGTGAAATAGGCCTCGGGCTGACGGTAATTATAGGGACCGGAGCCTTGCAGGTTTACCGTGTTCGAGCTGCCCGTGAACCAGCGCGTGCCGTCGAGGCGGAAGAGCAGATCGTCCAGCCCTTCATTCAGCATCGGATAGGGCACGCCCTCGTTCCGCCCGAACCACACCACGATGGAGGGATGGTTGCGATAGCGCTTCACCGTATCCTCGGCATTGGCCAGAAACAGCGCGGGATCTTGCGGCTCGACCTGAAAATTCTGGGTCGATTGCCAGAAGTCGTTGAGCACCATCATGCCATATTCGTCAGCAAGGTCGAAAAATTCGTCCTCGGTGTTGTTGCCCATCCAGTTGCGGATGATGTTGAGATGGGCATCCTTGTGCAGGCGGAAATAGGGCTCCAGCCGGGCGCGGTCATGGCGCTTGAGCGCGTCATCCATGCCCCAACTGCCACCCCGCGCGGCGATCTTTACGCCGTTGACGCGCAGGGTCAGATGCGGTTCCGGCATCGTATCCTCCGCCCCCAGATCGCGTACCGCCGGGGATGTCTCACCTGCCGTCGTCAGCGATTCCACCCAGCCCTTGGGGCTTTCTTTGATCGCTTCGTGGCGCACATCGATCAGCTTGACGCCCGCCTGTCGCCCATCGGTGGGTTGTACATTGACACGACGCAGATGGCCCGCACTGTCCATCAGTGAGAGGTCATAGGACACTTCGCGTATGCCAAAGCGGGTTGTTTTGGTATCGGCACTTTGCCCATCCACACTGGCTTCGAGATGGAGCGTGTGGAGCGCCGGATCGCCATAGCCATTGGGCCACCACAGGCGCGGATTTTTGACATGGAGCGCGGCAAATTCGGACGGTGCAAAGCGTGCCTCACTCTGGCCGGATGGGGCGGTGATCTCGCGGCTGACGCGCACATCGTCGAAACTGGCGGAGATGGTGACGCGGCGGGGTTCCGCATTGTCGTTGATGACCGGCACGGTGATGGAAATGTCGGCCGCATCGGTGCGCGGCAGGGGAAGATCGGTGATGATCTGCGGATCGCCAAGGCGTACCGGGCCGGTGGCCTGAATTTCGACATCCTGCCACAGGCCGGTGTCGCGGTCGCGGATGCCGGGAATCCAGTCCCAGCCCTCGGTGGCGATGAAGGTTGGGCCGTCGATGGCCAGTTGCCCTCCGTTTTCGCCTACGCCCGCGCTGATCGATTGTTCATGCGGCGTGCCGGGATGCGGAGGCGGGGACACGCGAATGGCTACGGCATTTTCGCCCGCCACCGCGTCGAAGGTGAATTGGCCCCGTGTGAAAGCGCCCTTCGTGCCCCCTGCGCGCGCGCCGTTGATATAGACCTCGCTTGCGTAATTCACCCCGTTGAGGGCAAGTGCAAGGCGCTTGCCGCTGGCTGCGGCGGGCAAGGTGAAGCTGGCGCGATACCAGTAATCCTGCCGGGCAAGGCTTTCCGGGATTTTCAGATTGTTGAGGCCGAAATAGGGATCGGGATAGACGCCGCGATCGATCAGCGTGGTCAGCACTGTGCCGGGAACGGTCGCCGCGCGCCAGATGCCTGCGGGCTTGCCGGGGCGCGACAGGGCCGCGCCATCCTGCGCCACATCGGGCGCGGCGGCCAGTTGCCAGCCATTGAGCCGCCAGCGGTCGGGGGCGATGGGCTCCATCGAGGGGCGGGGAGTGACAGGTTTGGCGATAGGCGCGGTGCCTTCGGCCTTGGCCATGGGCAGTGTCCAAGGGTCCTGCGGGCGCCAATAGCCGGTGTTGGCGGTCTTCTGAAATTCCCAGCCCACGCCCACTTGCCACATATGAACGAGGTCAAAGGCGGGGCGGGCGGCGGCCTGTGCGGCGATGGTTTTGGCGCTGGCTACCCAGGGCGTGACTTGGGCGGAGACGAGCGATCCGTTGAAATGGATCTGGCCGTTTTGCACCGGGGCGATATGAATTTGTCCGGCAACGGGTTGCACCGGCAGCGGCCCCGAGGCGACCATCTGGCCATCGACATAAAGCTGGGTGCCATCGGCGCTCAGCGTGGCGGCGATATGATGCCACTGGCCTTTGGCGAGCGGTTGGGCGGCCAGCAGCCGATGCGACGCATCGTCCGATTGCAGCGCTGGACGTCCGTCGATCAGCATAAGGCTGCGCGTCGCCTCGGAAAGCTTGCCCAGCACGATCAGGCCCACGGTGCCGTGTTCGATTTCGGCAGCATTGACCCAGGTCGATATCGTCATGTTCGATCCGCCGGCCTGCAGATCCGAAGGCGGCCATTCGCGGTCAATGCCGATACCACCTTGCAGGAATGTCGCATTATAGGGGCCGAGCGGTTGGGCCGATGCGGCTATGGTCACATCGGCCATAGCAGGCTGGACAATCGCGGGCAGAGAAGAAACAATCGCGCAAAGAGCGACGCTGCCAGCCCTTTTCCGGCCGAATCTACGCAAAACCAT
Organism: Novosphingobium sp. SG751A; assembly: GCF_013149295.1. GTDB lineage: Bacteria > Pseudomonadota > Alphaproteobacteria > Sphingomonadales > Sphingomonadaceae > Novosphingobium. The sequence goes on along the minus strand of NZ_JABGCB010000021.1, from coordinate 38,755 downwards.
ATTACTCTCCCATGTCCCCGCGCCTGGCGCGGCGATCCGGACGCCATCTGTCCCGATGGGCATCACGCTTGCAAGCCTAGCGAATTTATTTATTAATGCAAATTGAAATAATAAAAGGATGCCTGCCTTATGCCCCTTTTCTCCTTCCCCCGATCCGGGCCTTCGATGGCCGCGCGCTGCGCGATGCTGGCCAGCATGGCCGGACTGTTGTTTGGCATTGATACAGCTGTCATTTCCGGCGTCACTCAGGCGTTGCAAAAAGTCTTTGCCCTCAGCCCGCAGGATCTGGGGTTGGCGGTGTCGGCGGCTTTGTGGGGCACGCTGGTCGGGGCGGCCCTTGCGGGACGGGCGGGTGACGCCCTGGGCAGTCGTCGTCTGCTGTTGTGGGTCGGTTGGCTCTATGTTGTCTCGGCTCTGGGGACGGCGCTGGCCAATGGGCTGGTGAGTTTTTGCCTGTTTCGGCTGCTTGGCGGCCTGGCAATCGGCGCATCTTCGGTTGTGGCCCCGGTTTACATTTCCGAGATCAGCGCCCCTGCGGTGCGCGGGCGGAGAGTGGGCATGTTCCAATGCGCGATTGTTTCGGGAATTTTGCTGGCCTATCTCTCGAATGCGCTGGTGGCGCGGGGCGGGTTTGGCGCGATGGAGTGGCGGATCAAGCTGGGGCTGGCCGGTGTGCCCGCACTGTGCTTTGCTGTGCTGGCGCCATGGTTGCCCGACAGCCCGCGCTGGTTGCAGGCACGCGGGCGCAATGCACAGGCGGCGGCCGATCGGCTTCGGCTCGTGCTGGAACCGGCCGCACCGGTGATGCAGGACGAGCGTCTGTCATGGCGGCTGCATCGCAAACCGATCCTGCTGGCGCTGGCGATCGGGGCGTTCAACCAACTCTCGGGGATCAACGCGATCCTTTATTATCTCAATGACATATTTGCCGCTGCCGGTTTTTCCGGCTTTTCCGCCGACACACAGGCCGTGGCGGTCGGCCTGGCCAATCTGCTGGCGACGCTGGCGGGCATGGCGATGATCGACAGGCTGGGGCGGCGTCCGTTGCTGCTGGCGGGGGCGCTGGGTACTTTTGCCGCGCTGGTCGGGGTGACGATGATTTTTGCCGGCGGTCAGGGCCGGGAATGGCTGTTGCCGCTGCTGGTGATGTTCATCGGCTTTTTCGCCGTCTCGCAAGGGGCGGTCATCTGGGTGTATCTGTCCGAACTCTTCCCCACCGCCGTTCGCGCGCGCGGTCAGGCGCTGGGCAGCAGCACTCACTGGGTGTTCAATGGGGCGATCAGTTTCATCTTTCCGGTGCTGGCCGCGCAAGGCCCGGCGCTGCCTTTTGCGGGTTTTACACTAGCCATGGCGGTGCAGGTTTTTGTAGTCTGGCGCTGGTTTCCCGAAACGCGTGGCGCCTCGCTCGATGATCTGGCGAGGCGCCTTGCCGGTTAGACCGCTTAATCCTTCGCGCAGGCGAGGATCGTATCGGCTTCCATCCCCAGCTTCACCTCGGCAAGGCTGAGGCTGGCGGGGCCGGAGGTTTCGAGAGCGAAGGGCATGTTGACCTTTGCCAGATCGGCCCCGCCCGCGCGGAAACATTTGAGCGGCACGCCGATGCGCCGCCATTGGCCGATGGGCATTCCTTCCAATTTGCCGGCATCAACATAGGCCATGCTCGCAACCGAACCCATGGCGATCCGTACCGGCATGGCCGGGGCCTGATCGACGCGCACAGTTGCCACCAGCAGCATTTCGCCATTGGTTTGGCGCGAGAGGTCGGCGGCGGCCTGACTGGTGATCGCGACCGAGGCGGCGCCTTGCCCGGTGATGGTGAAACGCCGTGCGCCTTCCTGTACGATGTGGTCGGTGGCCGCGACAGTCACGCGCCCGCCCGCCGAAACGGCGGGCACCGTAGTGATCCTTGTGCTGCCCGCAGACTCGCGCATTTCCAGCGACCAGCCCGGTCCGGCGATGCCTTTGTTCAGATAAATGTCCGCGCTGGCTGTATCCTCGGCTACCCCGGCTTCCTCACTCAGTTTTTTGAGGCTACCCGGTTCTTTGCCGGTCAGGCCATAGCCCAGCGGAAAAAGCAGCGGGCCATCGGGCCGCGCCGTGGCAGGCCAGGCAAAGGGCAGTCGCCCGATGAAATTTCTGGCTGGCCCCTGCGCCGGGCGCAGCAGCATATCGGCCACGCCGCCGCCTTCCGAACCGGGCAGCCATGCCACGACAAAGGCATCGGCGGTGTTGAGTTCGGGGTTCGTCCAGAGCGGACGCCCGGTCAGCATTACCGCGATCACCGGAATCCCCTGAGCTTTGAGCCGCCGCATCGTTTCCAAAGGCGTGCGCTGATCAGGTTTCAGGCGCAGAGTGGAAATGTCGCCCTGAAATTCGGCATAGGGCGCTTCGCCAAAGACGACGATGGCGGCATCGGGGCGCGGCCCGGTGAAGCGGCCATCGGGTGAAAATGTTGCTTGTCCGCCCGCATCGGCGGCGGCTTGGCGCAGGCCTTGCCAAAGGGTGGTTGCGCCGGGGAACATGGCGGGGCTTAAGCCGGTGCCCTGCCATGAAAGAGTCCATCCGCCCGATTGGCGCGCGACATCATCGGCCCCATCGCCCGCCACCAGAATGCGCGAACCGGGGGCAAGGGGAAGAATGTTTCCGGCATTCTTGAGCAGAACCAGCGATTTGCGCACCGCCTCGCGGGCGATGGCGCGATGGTCTGACGCGCCCAACAGGTCGAAACGCCCGGCATAGGGGCGCGAGGAGGGGCGCCCGGCCTCGAACAAGCCCGCGCGCATTTTGACCCGCAGCACGCTGGCGACTGCTTCATCAAGCCGCGCCATCGGCAGGGTGCCGTCGCGTGCCTGCGCGTTGAGGCTGGTATAGAGCGCCTTCCAACTATCGGGTGCCATCAGCATGTCTATACCTGCGGTGATCGCGCGCGGACAACTGGCATTGCTGCATCCGGCTACTTGCCCATGGGCGTTCCAATCGCTGACCACCAGCCCGCCGAAGCCCATCCGTTGCTTGAGCACATCGGTCAGCATACCGTGGTTTCCGGTCATCTTCTCGCCGTTCCAGCTTGAAAAACTGGCCATGATCGAGAGGACGCCCGCATTGATGGCCGCGACATAAGGCGTGCCGTGGATGTCGCGCAGTTTTTCCTCGCTGATCTGCGCATCGCCCTGATCGCGGCCCTGCGCCGTGCCGCCATCGGCCAGAAAATGTTTGGCCGTGGCGATCACATGCGGACCGGCCAGAATGGGGCCGCTGTTCGGCTTGCCCTGCAATCCCTCGATGAAAGGCCCGGCATAGCTGGCCACCAGCGCGGGATCAGAGGAATAGCCTTCAAAGGCGCGGCCCCAGCGGGTGTCCTGCGGCACGGTGATGGTGGGGGCAAAGGTCCAGTCGATACCGGTTGCACGCACTTCGATGGCGGTCGCGGCCGCAATGCGGCGGATCAGCGCGGGATCATGGGCGGCGCCCAGCGCGGAATTGTGAGGGAACAAGGTGGCCCCGATGATGTTTGAATGGCCATGGACGGCATCGGTTCCCCACATCACCGGAATGGCGTGACCTCCGGCCGAAGTGTCCATCGAGGCGTCATAAAAGGTGTCGGCCAGCTTGAGCCATTGCGCGGGCGGGGCGTAATCGTCGCCACCCGGCCCGGCATTGCCCCCGTTCAGCACCGAGCCGAGATGATAGCGCCGCACATCCTGGGGGGTGACGCTGGCAATATCGGCCTGAAGGATCTGACCGACCTTTTCCTCGATGCTCATCGACGCCAGAAGCGAGCGGATTCGCGCTTCCATTGCCGGATCACTGCGCCAAGGCCAGTGGGCGGCGGGCCAGAGCGAAGGATGGGCCGTGGCCGCAGGCGGGGTCGTGATCTGATCCTGAGCGGCGGCGTTGGTGCTTGCCAGACACAGCGCGGAAAGCGGCAGGGCAAGGCCTGACTTCAAGCGGAACATGAAGGATCTCCCATAAAGAAAAATGTTTGAATTAATATTTTGTGGCTGGCCTTTGCCTGTGGCAAAGCGGACATGATGAATGCGGGGCGCATGGGCGTGGCGATCGCGCTGCCTTGAAAGGATTTTTGGATGATGGCTGGGCTTGCTCGTATCTTTTCAAATGGATGGCCTGCCTGATGACGCATAGTCCGATCCGCCTGTCCGGCACCAATCTGGAACGCGCCGCCGACCATAATCAGCGTGTGACCCTGCATGCCATCCGCGTGAACGGCCCGATCACGCGGGTCGATCTGGCGCGGATCACCGGCCTGACGGCGCCCTCCATTGCCAATATTACCAAGCGTCTGGCCGCTGAAGGCCTGATCGAGGACGCCGGGCAGATCCGGGGTGGACGCGGCCAACCGGCCACCAAGTTGGTGGTCAACAAGGCGGCCTGCTATTCGCTGGGCGTCAATATCGACCGCGATCATATCACCATCGTGCTGGTCGATTTCGCGGGCGAAGTGATGGCGCAGGCTACGCGCGATATCGCCTTTCCCAAGCCTGAAGATGTGCGCGATCATTACCGTGTGTCGGCCGCCGAACTGGTGGCGCAGGCCGGGATCGATCCGGCATTGCTGGTGGGCGTGGGGGTGGCCATGCCCGATGATTTCGGGCTGATCGACTTGCCCGGACGACCCGAGGATTTCGCGCTCTGGGAAAGCACGGATATTGCCTCGCTGCTTGTCGAGCCCTTTGGCCTGCCGGTGTTTGTAGAAAATGACGCGGCGGCGGCGGCCATGGGGGAACAACAGCTTGGCCATGGGCTGAAAGCGGCCAGCTTCTTTTATCTGCTGATCTCTTCCGGCCTTGGCGGGGGGCTGGTGATCGACGGCAACTATATTCGGGGCGCGCAGGGGCGCAGCGGCGAAATCGGTTTCCTGCTCGAACGAGGCACAGGCGAGCAGATCCAGAATCTCGTCTCGCTGTCGGGCGTCTATCGTTTGATGGCGGGCGAGGGGCTGAAGCCCGCCGATCTGCGCGGCGATGAGGCCGCGCTGATGCAGGTGCGCCGCCGCTGGATTGATATGGCCAGCGATCAACTGGTCGAACCGCTGGTGGCGGTCAGTTGTCTGATCAACCCGGCGGCGGTCATTATCGGCGGGCGCCTGCCGGGTGGCTGGATCGAGGATCTGGTCCATGCGCTCAACACAAGACTGGAAAGCCATCGCCATCATGTCCCTGTGCTGGCCCCGGTGATGAAGGCCCGACTGGCCGAGGAGGCGCCTTCGGTCGGGGCTGCTGTCCTGCCCTTCAGCCATTTCCTGTTGCCCAAGGCCACGGCCTTGTGGAAGGGATCGACGGAAGGATAACAGGCGCCGTCAGCGCGCCTGCTCCTCCATCGCGTTGAGGCCCAGCGCGATGGCCCCCAAGGGGCCGGCCTGATCGCCAAGACCGGGAGCCAGAATGAAGGTTTCCTTCGGCAGCGGAATATAGCCTGCCACGCTGTCGCGGACATGGCGTTCGATCATCGCGCGCAGATGGGGCTGGCCATTGGCCACGCCGCCGCCGATCAGGATTCGGCGCGGGCCGGTGGTCATCAGCATGGCGTGGCACATTTGCGCCAGCGCATGGGCCACGCTGTCCCACAGGGGATCGTCGGCAGGGATGTCATGCACATGATCCTGGCCCAGCCGTGCCTTGATGGCAGGCCCTGCGGCCAGACCTTCGACGCAATCGCCGTGATAGGGGCAATGGCCCGGCCATGTGTCGCCAGCCAAACGGGGGACGCGGATATGGCCCATCTCGCAATGGCCCAACCCGCGCGTGGCATGACCATTCACGATCAGGCCGACCCCCACCCCGGTGCCCACGGTGACATAGGCGAAATCCTGCAGCCCCTGCGCCGCGCCCCAGCGCTGTTCGGCCAGAGCGGCGGCATTAACATCGGTGTCGAAATGGCATGGCACGTCGTAAGGCGCGCAAAGCGTATGAAGCACATCGGTGTCGCGCCAGCCCGGCTTGGCGGTGGCGGTGATATGGCCGAAATCGGGCGTGCCCGGCGTCAGGCCCACCGGGCCGAATGAGCCGATGCCCAGCGCGTCAAACGGGGCCTTTCCCGCCCAACCGGCCAAAATGGCGGAGAGCGCGGGCAAAGTGTTGTCGGGCTGCGTGGTGGGCACGGTGGTCTGTTCCAGCACATGCCCTTCGCCATCGCCGAGTGTGGCAACGCATTTCGTGCCGCCCAGTTCAATGCCGGCAATGCGAAGTGTCATAAGGTATTCTCCAAGGGGATAAGTGTGGTCAGCCAACGCCGAAGGGCGCGGCGGCGCGGGCTGTCTGTGGGGCAAGCCGGGCTAGAAAATCGCGGGCAGGGCGGGCATGGGCGGCAGCCGCCCTGATCGCCTCGCGCATATGGTCGAGGGCTTCGACGACCTGCGCATCGTTGAAATAATCGGCCATCGGATCATGCGCGGCAGGCATCATGCCGAAACCGGCATACATGCTCAGCCAGCTTGGATCGAAAAAGGCTTCCCATTCATAGCGCACCAGTTTGCCACGCGCGCGCCAGAGGGACAGCTTATGGGTCAGCTTTTCAGGCAACGGCGCGCCGCGCATATGGTCCCACAGCGGTTCGCCATGGCGGCGATTGGCGTGGTAATGCAGGATGAGAAAGTCGCGGATGCGCTCATATTCCAGCGTGGTGGCGCGGTTGAATTCATCCGCCAGCGCAGGGGCGCAGGTCCGGTCGGGAAACAGATCGACGAGCTTTTCCAGCGCGGTTTGAATGAGCGTGATCGACGTGGATTCCAGCGGTTCAAGAAAGCCCGCTGCCAGCCCGACGCCAACGCAATTGCCCCGCCAGAAGTCCCGCCTGTGCCCTGCGCCAAAGCGGATCAGGTTGGGTTCGGCCAGGGCCTCGCCTTCAAGATTGGCGCGCAAAGTGGCAACGGCTTCATCATCGCTGATATGGGCCGAGGAATAGACATAGCCATTGCCCACGCGGTGTTGCAGGGGAATACGCCATTGCCAGCCCGCCTTGCGCGCGGTGCTGGTAGTATAGGGTCGGTCAAAGCCGCCCGCGGCTGCGCAGGGCATGGCCACCGCCCGGTCGCAGGGGAGCATGTCGGTCCAGTCCACCCATGAACTGCCCATGGCTTCGCCCAGCAGGAGCGAGCGGAAACCGGTGCAGTCGATGAACAAATCGCCGGTGATGGAAAGGCCGCTCTGGGTTTCGAGCGAAGCGATATGGCCGCTCTGTGGGTCGATCACCGTGCGTGTAATCACATCGTCGATCAGCCGGACCCCGCGCTGACGGCCCAGATCGCGCAGCATGGCGGCAAAGCGTGAGGCGTCGAAATGGACGGCCCAGTCGAACACGGCCAGATCATTGACCGGATTGTCCACCGGCAGCATGAAGGCGCCGTTGCGGGCCATTTCGGTGCAAAGACTGTAATCGCCCAGATCGCGCCCCAGCCCGGCATGGGCCAGCTTGAGCCAGTAGTGGTGAAAAGGCACCCCGCGCGAGGGTAGACCGTAAAGACCGAAAGGGTGGAAAAAGCGCGTATCCTCGCCCGCCCATCCGGCGAAGTCTATGCCCAGTTTGGGCGTGCCTGCGGTCGCGCGCAGCACATCGAAGTCATGCAGACCAATCACTTTGAAGAAATCGCGGATGGCCGGAACGGTTGCCTCGCCCACGCCGATTGTGCCGATGGCGCTGGATTCAATGACCGTGACGGCAATTCCCCGGCCTTCCAGCCTTGCGGCCAGATAAATGGCCGCCATCCAGCCCGCCGTGCCGCCGCCCGCCACCACTACCGAGCGGATTGCGCCGGGAGGGGCGTTCTGATGATCGAAGTCTGGCATCGCGGCGCTCCTAAAAACCGGGCCTCAAAAAAAACGGGCGGCTTTGCGTGGCCTATACGGCGCTGCAAGGCCGCCCGAAGGGGAGGGGTTGGAGGGTGGAGAGCGTTAGAACCTTGCGCGGGCGCCGATCTGGAAGCGGCGTTCGTAGAGGTTGTTAAAGGCCTTCAGATCCGGCCAGACGAGGAAGTAATGTTCCGATTCCTTGGTCAGGTTCGATCCTTGCGCAAAGATCGTCACCTGCTTGTTCACATCATAGGACACCGAGGCGTCGATGTAATTGGTCGGCGCCTGATACAGTGTCATGCCCGCGATACCGGCAAAATCGGACTGTTCGGCGCGCTTGGAGCGATAGTTCCATGCCACGCGCGCCTGAAGGCCATATTTTTCATACCAGACGGCTGCGTTGATCTGATGCTTGGAGTTGTCGTGGAACGGTTCCTTGGCGCCCGACAGGTCGTAATTGCCCGAGGAGGAGTCCGAATAGGTGTAATTGGCGTCGATGCCAAAACCACCCAGCCAGCCCGGCAGGAAGTCGAAGCCATATTTGCCTCCCACTTCAACGCCTTGCAGCTTGCCGCCCTTGCCTTGCACATTTGTGGTGATGGGCACGGTCGAGCGTACGACGCCGTCGAGATCGGGGATGTTGTTGCGCATCACCGTAGCGCTCTGGATAAAGCTCTTTACGTCGATGCGGAACAGCGCAAGACTGATCACGCTGGTGCGGCCAAGATAATATTCCAGCGACACGTCATAATTCGTCGAGCGCCACGGATCGAGCTGCGGGTTGCCGTTCGAGCTGCCGCCCGCCACATGGAATACCGGCGGATTGGTCGTGGTATCAATAGCATAGTTCAGGTTAAGCCCGCCGCCCCACTGGTCGAGGTTGAGCGGGGTCATGTTCTTGGCCACCGCCGCGCGCACCCGCAGCTTGCTCGTCACATCAAGCGAGGCGTTGAAGGCGGGCAGGAAATCGGTGAAGGAACGATCCGTGATCAGCGTGCCCGCATCGGTGTTGGGCAGGCCATAGGGCTGGGGCGAACCGGCCAGATGCTGGATGACATGCAGGCGCGTGTTGATGATGCGCAGGCCGCCATTGGCGTGGAAACCCATCGAGCCGATCTCACCGGCATAATTGAGCTGGGCAAAGCCCGACCATTGCTTGAACCCGACCGAGAAGGTCTGGCCCGGCTGCACGAATTCCTTGTTGCCCGGATAGAAGCTGTTCTGGAAAGCCAGCGGGTCGCGCATCGCCATGGGGTTGATCGTATAGATCGAGCCGACCCCGCCAACCGGCAGGCTGGATTGCGTAAGCAGGCCCGACAAGCTGGGATCGGTGGCAAGGCGGGTCAGCCCGGCGGTCAGATACTGGCCCGAACCATTGGTGGCATAGCAGGAAGGATCGTTCATCTGAACGTCGAAGGCCTTCCACTTGACATAGCAACCGGCCGGGTTTGACGCGCCATTGCCGCCATAAAGCGGAGCAGCGCGGTCGAACACGGTCTGCTGCGCGCTGCGGTCGCCATAGCGCAGGCCGAATTCGACGTTGAAGCTGTTGTTGAATTCATAGGCGCCGTCCAGACGCAGGACCTTCATGTCCGCATTCGAACGCTGGTTGCCTTCCGACGAAATCGTCTTGAGCGCATAGGCGCTCTTGTTGCCCAATTCGTTGGTCAACTGGCTGGGCAGCGCGAAATTGACCGAGGATCCGGTATAATCAACCGTCGCGGGCAGGGTATTATAGGTATAGCCCAGAGGGTTGAAGGTGCGATTGCCGCCCAGCGAGGCCGGATAAGTGCCTACGCCGTTGAACCATTGCGTACCGTCCGACAGCGAGAATTGCGCATAGCTGTTGTCGAGCTTGTAATTGGCCTTTCCATACACGCCGCGCAGCGTCAGCTTCAGCTTCTCGCCCTTATAACGCAATTCGGCGTTGAGATTGGTCGAGTCCGAAATGGCGCGGTTGAGTTCGGAATAGCTGTCGAAATTCTGCAGCGTGTAATTGTACTTTTGCGTCGTGTTGAAATGGAAGCCGTTGATCAGCGATCCGGTGTCGCGGCTCTGCCCCGGCACGAAATCGGCGGCCTGCCAGTTGACGCCCTGCATCTGGAAACCAGAGGTGCCGGTGTACTGGTTTTGCTTGGTATAGAAACCATCGGCCACGAATTCGAGCGTATCGCTCAGATGCGCCTGAAACGATCCGTTGACGCCGATGCGCTCGCGTTCCGTCACGCGGTTCCAGCCGGTATGGGCCTGGGGCGAGAAGAAGGAGTCGGTGGCGGTGCCATTGCCGTTGACATCGATGCCGCCGGGCACGTTGGTGCCGCGATTGGGATTGTCGAAGCGGAAACCGCCATAGCCGGTGGCGTTGGCCAGCGATTCATCGGCCAGACGCCCGCCATAGTCGCGCTGGATACCCGAATAGGAATTGCCCAGATGGTCCTTGGAATAGGCCGCCGAGAGCATGAAGCCGACATTATCATTGCGCCAGGACACCAGCCCGTTGAAATGGGGATCGAATTTCTTGGTGTTCGAACCCGATCCGCCATCGACAGAAATCGCGCCATGCACGCCGGATTTCAGATCAAAGGGGCGGCGCGTCTTGAGGTCGATGGTGCCGGAAATGCCCGCCGAGAGCATCGATCCGGTCGAGCTTTTGATGACGCTGGCGCCAGAGAAAAGCTGCGAGGGGATGTCGGTGAAATTGGGCTGGACCGAGGTGATCGACCCGGCGCCAAGGAAGGCTTCGCCATTCATCAGCGTGACCACCTGCGGCAGGCCGCGCACGTTGACCGTGCTGCCTTCGCCCGCATCGCGGCGGATCTGAACGCCGGGAATGCGCTGGAGCGAGTCCGAGATGGTGGCGTCGGGCAGCTTGCCGATATCCTGCGCCGAGATCGCATCGACAATGCTGGTGGCATTGCGCTTGATGCTGACCGCGCGCTCGATGGAGGCGCGGATACCGGTCACGATGATGCCGGGGGCGTCCGGGTCAGGAGCAGCGGCGGCTGGGGCCGGGGCGTCGGCCGCAAGCGCGGTTCCGGGCATGAAGGTGGGCAGGGCAATGGCAAGCGCGGAAACGGCGCAGGACAAAACACCAGACCGGTTGGCCTTTGATCGCATGGGGATTCCTCTCCTGGGGCGAGCCTTTTTGGAGACTCATTAAAGCAATTTGTTTTATCTATTTGCCTCAGGCGGGCTTGGTCGTCAAAGGAATTTTTTAAACCTTAAATTATTATTTAATATCAGTAGTATAGGATTATTCTTGCGCCACCCTCCGCGATCAGCGGCATCCCCGCCCCCGGATCGCCTTCTCTTCGGCGGCCGGATTTCGCCCACCTGAGCTTCACACGAAACAGGATCAAGATCAGGTCTGAGAACCCATCACCCGTCGATAGCTCGGCGCAGTTTGACGGAGGGAGGCGCCCCAACTCGTTCCAGCTTATCAAGCGTCGCGCGGGCCATGGCCCGATAGGCAGGCAGCATCTCCGGGCAATCCCGCTCCAGCGCCGTTATATGGCCGCCGATCGTCTCGCCGTCGCCGCGCAGCAGCGGCCCCGACAGCGCATCGAAACCCATGGCCAGACTGTTATCCAGTGCCGCCCGCACCAGCGGGGCCAACAGCGCCGCCCCATCGTCCACCCCGGCAAAAGCCAGCGCATCCATCGACCCGGCCATCAGCGTGACCAGATGATTGGCCGCATGGCACAGCGCGGCGTGGTAAAGCGGGCGTTGCGCCTCGGCAATATCGACCGCCACGCCGCCCAGCGCTGCAACCAGCCGGTGGGCGATGGCGGCGGCATCGCGCTCGGCGGTGGTCACGGCAAAACGGGCGCCCGCCATGCGGCGCAGTTCCGCAGGAGCATCGCCGGTAAAGGTCATCGCCGGATGGATCGCCGCTGTCCTCGCGCCGCGCAAGGCAAGCGGTTCGAGCGAGGCCAAACCAGAGCGCCCGCTGACATGGAAGACGAAGCCCGCGCCATTTTCCGGCCACACGGCAGCCAGTTCGGCCGTGACGCTGTTCAGCGCATCATCCGACACGGCCAGCGCGATCACATCGCAGTCTTCGGCCAGTTGCGCCACACTCTGCGCTTCCTCGCCGCCCATCCGCCCGACATGCTCGCGCAAGCGGCCCCAGACCATCAGCGGCAGCTCCGACCATTCCGTCAATCCCAACGCCAGCGCGCGCGCCACGCGGCCTGTGCCCAGAATACCGATGCGATGAAAGCGGGGTGTCTGTGTCATGCCCGAACTATATGGCCTGCCCGTCCAGCCCGCCAGTGGCTCGGGTTGCGGCTTTTCCTGCGCAACAGGTCTTTTCACCGGCGCTAAGAAGGCCTAGAGGGCGCTCATCCCCGGGGGGCCGCTATGCGCGGCTGAGAGGTGGTCAGCAGACCACGACCCGCTGAACCTGATCCGGTTGATACCGGCGTAGGGAGGGTTGGCGGCAGGTCCGTTGTCTCTCCCCATGGAGTGCGAGAGACAATGATGCCCGATATGATCCGTATGCGTTTGATGGGTTGCAGCGCGCTGGCGCTGGCCATGGCCGGTTTTGCGACGCAGGCTAAAGCCGCCGAAACGCCCGCCGATGCCAATGCTATCCGCGTCATCGGCCATCCCGACCCCGAAGGCCTTCTGCCCGATCAGAGCATGCCTAAGGCGATCAGCGCCATTTCCACCGCCTTTATCAGCAAGCAGGCGCCCACGCTCAACGCCTTTCAACTGGTCAACCTGCTGCCGGGCGCGAATGTGTCCTCCAGCGATCCCTATGGCCTCTCAACCAGTTCCAGCCTGACCATGCGCGGGTTGGGGCAGGATGAGATCGGGGTGCTGATGGAAGGTGCGCCGCAGAATGACATCGGCTATTACTATGCCTATCCTTCGCAATTCGCCGATGCCGAGAATGTGCGGCAGGTGGCATTGGCGCAGGGCGCGGTCGATCTGGATTCGCCGGTGCTGGGCACGGCGGGCGGACTGCTCTCGCTCAGCCTTGATGATCCGGCGAAAAAGCGCGGCGCTTTGGTCGATTTCTCGCTGGGTTCCTATAAAGAGCGGCGCGCCTTTGTCCGGTTTGACACCGGCCTGATCGGCAACAGCGGAGTGCGCGCCTTTGTTTCCTATTCGAACAACCGGGCCGATAACTGGCGGGGGGCGGGCTATGACCTGCGCAACCATGTTGACGCCAAGCTGTTGAAGGAATGGGGCGAGGGCAACCGGGCCAGCCTGGCTGTCTCGTTCAATTCGGCCAAGACCTCGGCCTATCCCGGCCCGACGCTGGCCGATTGGCAGACCTATGGGCGCGGGTATAATTTCGAGAAGAATTACACGACCGGCGACACCAATTACTGGCGTTTCTATCGCGCCCCTTTCCGCAACATCTATCTCTCGGCTCCGGTCCATCTGCGCTTCAATGACCGGCTTAGCCTCGACACCACCACCTATCTGCAATGGGGCTATGGCAATTCGCCCTATGGCACCCAACTGGCCGCCACTGGCAATTACCTTGGCACCGAGGCGCTGACCCAGCCGATCACGCTGCCCGGTGCGGATGTCAATGGCGTGGCCACGGTGCTGGGCAACTGGACCGGCAACCAGTTTCGCGGGGGCAATGTGACCAAGCTGACCTTGCAGACAGGCGCCCATCGTCTGACCGCGGGAGTTTGGTTCGATTACGGCAATGACCGCGTGATACAGTCTTACACCTCGGTGGGCGCCGATGGGCAGGTGGCCGACGAATGGGGCTATCAGGACAAGGCCATCCGCACCGCCGATGGCCGCCTGCTCGCCTATGAGAATGCGCGGACGCTGACCATTTCCAAAGCCTTCTTCCTTGCCGACAGCATCGCGCTCACCGACCGGCTGACCGCTGATGTGGGCTTCAAGGGCGTCGATGTGCTGCACAGCGGGCGCAATTTCCTGCCCGGTCCGCAATCGGGCGTGCATTTCGACAGTTTCGCCGCGCTGCCCCGCGCCGCGCTGCATTACCGGATCGACGAGCGGCAGCAGATGTTCGCCAATATTACCACCAATTTTCGCGCGCCCAATGAATATACGCTCTACAACACCTATGATTATGGTGAGATCAGTACGCAGGGCACGACTGCGCTGAAGAATGAATATTCGGTGTCGCAGGAACTGGGCTATCGCTATATCGGGCCGAACCTGTCCTTCTCGCTGACGGGCTTCCATTACCATTTCCGCAACCGCCAATTGTCCACCGTGATCGACAGCGGCGGTGCGCTGGTCTATTCCACGATCAACGCGGGCAGCCAGACTTCCTATGGCCTAGACGGCGAGATCGACTGGCGCCCGGCCAAGGGAGTAAGCCTCTATCTCTCGGGCGAATATCTGCACACGCGGATCGACAGCGATCTGGCCGTGGGCAATGACTGGCTGCCGACCAGGGGCAAGCAGGCTGTGTCCAGCCCCAGCTTCCAGTTCGGCGTGGGCAGCACCTATGATGACGGGCGTCTGTTCGGCAGCACCGCGCTGAAATATGTGGGCCGCCAATATTCCACCTTCATGAATGACGAGAGCATCTCGGCCTATGCCACGCTCGACCTGTCGGTGGGTATGCATCTGGCTGAATGGATCGATGGCAAGCGGACCGACCTGCGGGTGAATGCGATCAACATCACCAATCCGCGTGTTCTCTCGGGTGTGCAGAGCGTGGGCCTGAATGCGCAGGATACGATAGGGCGCAATGGCACGGTCATTTCCGGCGCGGCGCCTGCCTATTACATCGGCAGCGGGCGCGCTTTCGTGGTGACGCTGGCGCGCGCGTTCTGATGGCATGAGTGGCGCGGCGCATCTTGTCCACGGCATGGGGACCGAGTTGGAGGCCCCCGTCTGGCCCGCGATCACGCCTGAGGAGGCGGGCGCGGTGCTGGGCCATTTCGCGCAGGCGGGGCGTCTGATCGCGCTGCACTGGCATTCGCCGCGCCCCTTTTCGGCGGCCACGCTGGTGGAGGCTGAAGGGGGAAGGTTTATCCTCAAGCGGCACCACAGGGATCTGCGCTCGCTCGATGCCTTGATGCAGGAGCATGGCTTCATCGCCCATCTGCGCACTGCGAGGGTGAATGTACCCGAGGTGATGGAGGCCGAAGGCTGCACCGCCATCGCGCGGGGCGAGTGGACCTATGAGTTGCACCGTCTTTCGCCCGGTCTGGACCTGTATCGCGAGCGGCACTCGTGGACGGGCTTTCTCTCGGTCGGCCATGCCAGTGCGGCGGGGCGGGCCTTGGCTCGCCTGCATCTGGCCGCGCGCGATTATGCCGCCCCGCCGCGAGGGACCGATCCGCTGATCGCGGGCTGGACCATCCTGCCCGCACCCGATCCGATGGCGGCGGTGCAGGCCTATGTGACGGCAAGGCCCGCGCTGGCGCAATTTCTGCAGGATCGGCCATGGCAGGAGGAACTGGCCGCGTTGCTTTGTGCTGTTCCGCCGGGCTTAGTTGAACTGCCCCCCCTGTGGACCCATAATGACTGGCACCCGTCAAACCTGCTCTGGACGCCGGAAGGAGAGGTCGCGACTATTTTCGATTTCGGGCTGGCCACGCAAAGCTGCGCGCTGCACGATCTGGCCACTGCGTTGGAACGCAGCGCCATCCCATGGCTGGAGATGCAGGATGGCGCGGCGATCAAGGGCGACGCGCAAGCCGCCCTTGGGCTTATCAGCGCCTATCGTGAAGTACTGCCGCTGAGCCTGGTCGATATTGACACGCTGATCGGCCTTCTGCCGCTGGTCCATGTCGAATTTGCCCTGTCCGAAGTCGATTATTTTGCAGGCTTGCTGAATGATCCGGCGCAGGCCACGTTGGCTTGGGAAGGCTATCTGATCGGCCATGCGCGCTGGTTCTCTTCGGCGGCAGGGCAAGCGTTTCTGGAGGATCTGCGCCGGGGGGCGGGGGCCTGATGTCGGCGCTCGAAATCGTCGCGGTGGCGATCAGCTTTCTCGGCATCTGGCTGACGGCCCGGCGCGCGATGCTGTGCTGGCCTGTCAATCTGTTGGCCTGCGCGCTCTATTTCAAACTGTTCCTCGACGTGCGTCTCTATTCAGACATGGTGCTTCAGGGGCTGTTCGGCATGGCGATCATCTATGGATGGTTCGCATGGGCGCGCGGGCGGGGCGATGATGGCCGGGTGGTCGTGCGGCCCTTGCCCATGGCGGAGGCGGCGGCAGGGCTGGCAGCAGGTGCGCTGGGCGCGGTGGCCATCGGCTGGTTTACCAGCCATTATACCGATGCGGCCCTGCCGTGGATGGATGCCGCACTCAGCAGTTTCAGCCTTGTCGCGCAATATTGGACCGCGCGGCGACAGGCGGCCAACTGGCTGCTGTGGATCGCGGTCGATGTACTGTATGTGGGCATGTTCGTATTCAAGGACCTGTGGCTGACGGCAGGGCTATATGGGGCGATGGTAGGGCTGGCGGTGCTGGGCTATCGTCGCTGGCGGCAGGAAAGCACAGGGGGCAATTGAGCATGGCGGATGGGGAATGGAATGGTGATGCCGTGCGAGGCTGGCTGGAGCGCCGAATTTCCGCATCGCAGACCGATCAGGTTCGTGCAGAGCGGGCCGGGCGCGACTATGAGGACGATTACGACAAGGCGGCGGCCGAGGAATGGGTTTGCCGTCAGGCGCTGCGCCATCCATCGACCGGGGATCAGGCGGATTTCGGTAAATATCTGAAAACCGTGCTGGACCGCGATGAATATAATCGAACCGGCGTTTACAGCGAGCGCCGGTTTGAACGTGAGGTCAAGGCCTGTCTGCGCAAGTTGATGAAGATGACAAAGGCCAATGAGGGCTTTGCCAATACATCACACTTCCAAAAGGAGTAGATTTTACCCCTTTCCTCTGGCGATCAGCTCTTCCAGTTCGTCGACCTGCCCGCCGGGCGCCGCCAGTTTCAAAAGCTCGCTGAGCAGGCCGATGGGGGCGGCGGTGTCGATCCCGCCGGGGATAATGCGATTGGCGATGGAGATGCCCCGCACCGCCCATACCATCAGCCGTTTGACCGCCATGGCCGATTCCGCTTTGCCGCCCAGATCGGCCCGCATGGTTTCCAGCGCTGCCTCTTCGACCTCGGCCTGGCGGTTGCGCACCGTTTCGGTCAGGTCCTTGTCGCTCTGGCTGGCCAGCAGGATTTCCAGCACAGCAATGCCCGAAGGCATCCCCAGCACCTCCATCAGGATTCTTGGCCAGTCATAGATGTTCTGGCCCTGCTGCTCCTGCTTGACCAGCCTGGTGTAAATGGCCATTTCCCGCCGATAGACTTCGGCCACCACCTCGGCCATCAGCGCGGCGCGCGTGCCAAACTGGTGCAGGATTGCACCGCGGCTGACCCCGGCTCTTTCCGCGATCAGCGTGGTGCTGGCCGCCGTATAGCCCTGTTCATGGATCGTCGCGATGGCCGCATCGATCAGCGCCTCTCGGGTTTCGGCGGTCCGCTCTTCCTGGCTGCGGCGGGTTCGGGCTTGCTGGGTCATTGCTCCATCCTTTGCTGATGCATGAAAAGCACAGATGACAAGAAGCATGCAAGGGTGAACTAACATCCAGCTATGAACTAACATGCGTTCTTGACTGAATGTAAGTTGACGGATAGCTGCATCGCCCAACGAAACATTCCTTGAGGGAGGATTTCCATGAAGATCTGGTCGATTCTGGCGGGCGCAAGCCTGTCTGCAGTGGCGCTTGCCGCGCCTGCTGTGGTTCATGCGCAAGATAACAGCGGCGAAATCATCGTCACCGCCCAGCGCCGCCCCGAGCGCCTGCAAAACGTGCCGGTCAGCGTGACGGCGGTGTCTTCGGACATCCTCAAATCGCGCGGCCTGAATGATCTGACGCAGATGGTGCTGGCCGCACCCAGCCTGCAATCGGGAGCGGACAACAATTTCTCGGTGCGCGGGGTTGGCACTTCGGCGTTCTCGAACTCGATCGAATCCAGCGTTGCCTATGCTCAGGATGAGGTCAATCTGACCAATGCGGGTCTGGTGTACAGCTTCTTCGATCTGGCGCAGGTCGAGGTGCTCAACGGGCCGCAAGGGCTGCTGTTTGGGCGCAACGCCTCGGCCGGTTTGGTCAATGTCAGCAGCGCCAAGGCGCAATTGGGCAAGACCAGCGGCCAATTCGATCTGGAACTGGACCGCAGGCCCACGGCGGCCAATGATTCTTATGGCATCGTGGCGCGCGGGGCGATTAATGTTCCGCTGGGCCAGACGGTGGCCTTGCGTCTGGCCGGTTTCAATGAATATCAGACGCCGCTGGTCAATTTCAGCGGGCCGTTGAATCCCGGCGTCGGCAATGAATTGAACCTGCGCCGCTTTGGCCTGCGCGCCAGCCTGTTGTTCAAGCCCAACGAGGCCTTCTCGCTCTACGTTCTGGGCGACGTAGGGCAGGATCGTGGCGTGCTGGGCCTGTTCGACACCACCTATCGCAGCCTTGGCGCGGGCAGCCTTAATGCCGCCCCGCTGGCCGCTACCGGCATTACTGCCAGCCCCGGCAATCTCACGCTGGCGGGCAATAGGGGCTATTACCGCGATCTGGACCGCAATGGCTTGCAGGCCAAGGCCAGCTATCTCTTCGATAATGGCATCGAGATCAGCAATATCGCCGCGTGGAAGGGCTTTACCCGCAAGCAACAGCTTGACACCGACGGCACCGGATCGAACGGGGCCGACATCAACGCCAGTTCGACCAGTTTTAACCAGTACAGCAACGAATTGCGCATTGCGCTGCCGGGCGAAAACCGGCTGAGCGGGCAGGCGGGGCTTTATGTCTTCCGCTCGACCCTCAAGGAAACCGGGCAGATTGCGGGCAACAATTATTTCCCCTCCTTCCTGCTGCCCTCTTATCCCTTCTGCGTGGGGGCAACGGCGGTTTCGGGGGCTTTCCCCCCCACCTGCTCGGTCAGCAACAATTACTTCCTCGGCTTTGACCGTGTGGTGCGCCAGACCAATGACGGCCTCGCCGGCTTTGGTCAGTTGACTTATAAGGTGACCGATGCGCTGCAATTTATCGGCGGCGCGCGCGTCACGCGCGATATCGTGTCGATCCGGTTGGTGCAGAACCAGCAGCACTATTTCGTGCCCTTCGGCGTGGTCGAACCGGGCCGCAGCGAGCGCGTGGCCAACACCAATTTCAGCTACAAGCTGGGCGCGCAATATAACCTTAGCCGCGATCTGATGGCCTATGGCACCTATGGGCGCGGCTATAAGGGGCCCGGTTTCAACAATAATGAGGTGAGCACCAGCGCATCGCTGGCGATCAAGCCGGAAACCAACGAGAATGTCGAGATCGGCATCAAGACAAGCTGGCTGGCGCGCAGGCTGACGGTCAATATCTCGGCCTTCAGCTCGAATTTCAGCAACTATCAGGTCCAGTCCTTCGACCTGACCACCTCGTCCTTTGTCACGCAGAATGCCGCCACGGTGAAGAGCAAAGGGGCAGAACTGAGCGTCACGGCGCGTCCTGTTCCCGGCCTGACGATCAGCGCGAATGCCACGCTGCTCGATTCCAAATTCGGCAATTTCCCCGGCGCGCAATGCTATCCGGGACAGGGATGCAGCACGTTCAACGCCGCCGGGCGCGCAACCCCGCTGGCGCCCAAATTCACCGGCACGGTGGATGTGAACTATGAATTCAACACCGCCCATACGGTTCGCCCCTTCATCGGAGCCAATTTCTATCATCGCTCCTCAATGAACTTCACCACCCAGCCCTATCCGGGCACGACCTATGGCCAGAGCAACATCTGGGGCGGCACCATCGGCCTGAAGGCGGATAATTGGCGCGCCTCGATCTTCTGCAAGAATTGCAGCGATCAGCGCGTGCCCGGCTCGTTGGGGCTGGAATCGGGCGATGGCAATTCGGGCATCGCCACGGTAACCCAGCGCTATGGCATGAATTCGTTCCGCACGATCGGCCTGCAACTGGGCTTTAACTTCTGATCCAAAGGATGGTCGAGGCATTGCGGCCTCGACCATCCCTCTCGCTTACTTAGAAATGATAGGCAAAGCGCATGCCATAGGTGCGCGGTGGGGCCAGCGTGCCATAGGACACGTTGAGAATGGGCCGGTTGCCCGCCCGGACCAGAACCGCGCGATCCTCGATATTGTTGATAAAGCCGGTCAATTCCCAACGCCGATCCGTGCCTTCCAGCGTCAGATAGGCATCGGACATGCGATAGGCGGCCTGCTTCTCATTCTCCTGAAAATTGACGTTGAGATAGAAGTCGGACTTGATCGCCGTGCGCGCGCCCGCCACCAGTTTCATGCCGTTTTTCAACGCGAACGTATGGGCATAATCCAGATTGAGCGTCCATTTGGGCGAATAGACGGTGGGCTTGCCCGAACAATCGGTGTCATAGAAGCGCGCAGCATTGACGCCGGGATTGGCAAGGCGGCTGCCCGTTACCGTGCATCCCGTGGGCACGGGGGCCCCGGTATTGGAAAATACCGCGGTCTTGAGGCTGTTATAGCGGCCATTGAGATATTGCAGCGTGGCGCCGAACTGGTCGCTCTTGCCCGGAGCGAAGCGCAGCTCGATTTCCGTGCCGTAAATGCGCGACTTGCCCGCGTTCACGGTCACGCCGCCCTGCGTGTAAAGCCCGCTGGAGGAGGGGACGCCGCCGACGAAGGAGATCTGCTGGTCCTTGTAATCCCAGTAAAACCCTTCAAAGTTGAGTTGAAGCCGGTTGCCCATAAAGCGGTTCTTGCTGCCCAGCGTATAGGCGGTCAGCATTTCCGGCGCGAACGTGTTGTTGGGCGGGGCGGCCACGAAGAAGCCGCCTGCCTTGAAGCCGGTCGAGACGTTGGCATAGACCAGCGAACGCGGCCCGGCGTCGAATTCCACGCCCGCCTTCCACGTCGCCTTGTTAAAGGACAGATTGCCGGTAAAGGCCGCCCCCAGCGGCGGATTGACAGCATTGGGCAGGCCGCCTGCGGCCAGCGAGGTGGTCTGGCGCTTGGCCTCATGCGTATAGCGGCCCCCCGCCACCAGCCGGAAACGCGGCGTGACGAGATAGGTCAGTTGCCCGAAACCGGCGATGCTTTGGGTGCGCAATTGCGGGTTGAACAGCGTGGTGGAAAGATTTCCTTGCGAGAAATAGTTGGTCGCGCTTTGATCCTCGGAAAAGTAAAAACCGCCAAGGACATAGCGCAGCGAGCCTGCGTCCTTCGAGGCAAGCCGGGTTTCCAGCGACATCTGCTTTGCCCGATCGCTGACCTGAAGCATGAAGCCGGGGAGGTAGGAGCGGTAATTGGACGAACTGCTGCGATAGGCCGGGATAACGGTCAGCGTGGCAAAGCCGAGGTCGCCCTCGGTCTGGGCGCTGATGCCCCAGAAATCGCCGTCCATATAGCCATCGCCGCGCGGCGCCATCACGCATCCGCTGGTAATCAGTTGCCCCATTCCGCCGCAGAAGGGCGGACCGGCAACACCGGTGGCATAGGATTGCAGCGCGGCGACCGAACGCGGATCGGACCCGCCGATGCGCGCCGACAAAGCTGGAGCATTGGCCACCGAACTGGGCAGCAGCACATTGCCGGAGCCCTTGCCATGCTGGTGATAATAATCGGCCACCAAGGTCATCGACCAATCCGACGAAGGCTTGATCAGCAGCGAGGCGCGGCCCGCCTCACCCTTGTCATCGTCATAGCCATCCGAAAGATAGCCATTGCGATCAACCACCTGACCGGCGAGACGCAGCGCCATGATCGGGCCAAGCGGCAGATTGATTGATGCCGAGGCCTTGCGGGCCTGATAATTGCCCAGTTCCACATTCACATCGCCGCTCACTTCGCCCAGCTTGGGGCGGTTGGGGAGCACATTGATCGCGCCCCCCGTGGCATTGCGGCCGTAAAGCGTGCCCTGAGGGCCCTTTACCACTTCGACGCGCTGAAGATCGTAATAGACGCCCGAAGGCGCGGTGGGGCGAGCAATGAACACGCCGTTGAAATTAAAGCCCACCGCATTTTCGGCATAGGAATTGCCCGCTTGCGTGCCCACGCCGCGCACATAGATACTGGTGGTGCCGCCCGACGGCTGAACCGAGAGGGCGGGGGCAAGCCTTTGCAGGTTGGTTGTATCGGAAATCCCGGTGCGGATCAGATCGGTGCCCGAAACCGCCGTGATGGCCACGGCCGCCTTTTGCACGCTTTCGATCCGGCGCTGGGCGGTGACGACAATATCCTGCAAACCGGCCTGCGGCGGGCTGTCCGAAGCGGACTGCGCGTGGGCCGCCTGTACCCCTGTCAGCGCGCATCCCAGCATCAGGCCGGCCCGTAATGTGCTGAATCCCATGAAATCTCTCCCTCCGTTTTCGCTGGCGATTGTGGCTCGCCTTTGATTCTTCATTTGACATCTACATTTGTAGAATTGGCGTCGCCATGTCAAGCAAGGGCGCGCGAAGGAGCGCCCACCGGACGGAGGTCTTTGAAACACGTACCTATCTGTTTTTAAGCGGGGGCGGGGCGATCATGGAAGGAGGTGTCGGGGCTAGCGCAGGGCTTCCCTAAGCCTCCCCCATGCGCTTTAAAGCTGGCCGCGATCCTTCAGGCCGCTTTCGATACCGCGAAACAGTTTGTCCATGAACAGCGCCTGCAAGATCCTGATGAAACCGGAAATGCCCTGCCGTTGCAGCCAGTTGCCGCCCAGATTGCCCGCGATATTCCCACGCAGCGCGCCGATACGTCCGTCGATCCGGCCTTTGAGCGTGTCAAACTCGGTCGGCGTGATCTTGGGCCAGACCGGCAAGGGCACCTCATCATTGGCGCTGCCGCAAAGGGGAATGATGCAGCGTTCCGCCGCCCCCGCGACCGGTTCGAACACCGGGTTTTCCGCTTTGAGCATAAATGATGTCATCAGAAACTTTTGACAATTGCGCCGCCCAAGCTGGAAGTCATGATCGCGATAGGCCCGGTGGATAAAGCCGCCAAAGCCGCCCAGGACCCCGCTGGCCAGAGGAAAGGGTTCGGCCTTATCGGCGCCGGGCGCGGTTCGGCGCGGGGCGACCATAAAGCGATTGCCGACATTTTCATCCGCTGCCGCCAGCAGCAGGTCCGGCTTGAAGCGCACATGCTGGCGCAGCGAGGTGAAGAACTGACCGGCCAGGTGGAGAATATCGGATTTCTGCGCGTCGGATGCCGGATAGGTGGGCGCATCGGGAAAGGGCGCGATCATGATGACGGCCTGGGTGGCATGGGCCAGATCATTGGCCGATGGCGGCTGATCGGGGGCGGGCAGGGCGGCGATCGCATACTCGATCGGATCATTGTCGATCACCCCGCCATCGGAGGCGATGTAGTCGGCGTTCTGATCGGGCGGTGGGAAAACGGGGGCGATAAGGCTGGAGCGCAGGCTCATCTGGGGAAAGAGCCGCCCGGCATAATCGCCCCGCGTGGCCGCGATGGAGCGCGGCGCCAGCCCAATGGGAAAGGCCGCCGAGGCCAAAATTGTATTGCCGAACCGATACCAGTCCGCCCATGGCGATCCCGGCGGCAGCAACAGGCTTTCCACCGGCAATTGCGTCTGGACGGGGCCGGTCAATTGCGCCGCATAGAGCGATTGCGCGGGATCTCTTTGGCCAAATTCCGAAACCGTGGCCGCCGTGCCCAGACCGGAAAAGCGGTAATGCGCCCGGTCGGCATGATTGACCATGGGATAGTCGCCATTTTGCAGCTTGAGCGCAAAGGGGATGCCGCGATTGTTGGTGGTGGTCAGATAGATGTGCAGGTCTTGCGGCAGATAGGCCCGCACACGCGGTGCGGCGCCCAACGGCTGGACCGCGCGCGCGGCGATATAGTTGAGCAACTGGCAATTGAGCAGCGAGACGGCAAGGCTGCCCTTGCCTGCTGCCGATGTAAGGTCGCTGTCGGTCAGAAAGTCTATGTTCTGCAATGAGGGCGGTACGGGCGGGTTACGCATCGCGGCAATATCGGGATCGACCGTGGGCGGTGCGACCAGTCGGGGCCACACGACCCAGGTTTCATACAGCAGCGGCGCCCACGCCTGATAGGCCTGTTTGCCGGGCTGGGGCGCGGCAAAGGCGCGGGGCGCATCGCCGCGCGCAATGGCCATCGTGCTGACCGCCGCCGAGATGGCCCCGGCCGATGCGCCGGTCAGCACCTTGATGGTGACGCTGTGACGGGGGACATCGACATGAGGATCGCTCTTGGCTTTCTCCCATTCATCCAGCGCCTGAAACAGGAAATCCAGCACACCCGCGATATAGGCCCCGGCAGACACGCCGCCCGAGCACGACAGGCCGATCTCAAAACTCATGGGCAAGGCTCCATCACACGATCAACACATCAAAGGCGCGTTCGATCAGCCACATCATGGCCACCGCCGCGATGGCGCCGGACCCGGCCAGCATCACCCCGCGCCGGTAAACAGGCCGCGCCCGCATCATCCACGCCAGCGGCATGACCGCCGCGACCACCGCGATCTGTCCCAGTTCCACCCCCAGATTGAAGGAGAAGAGTGTGAGCAGCAGTCCGCCCCGGCCCAGCGCCATATCGCGCAGCACATTGGCAAAGCCAAACCCATGGATCAGCCCGAACAGAAACGCGACCGCCCACAGGCGCGCGGTGACCATCGGCCAAACATTGTTGAGGGAGGCCAGCACGACCGAGGCCGCAATCATGCTCTCTGTGAGCCGCGAGGGCAGCGAAATGACGCCCAGCGCCGCCATGGCGAGGGTCAGCGAATGGGCAAGGGTGAAGGCGCTGACGATCTTGATGATATCGATGAGGGCAGCCTGAAAACTCTCCTGAACCACCCAGTGCCGCCCCTCGCGCCGGAGGACCGCAGGCAGCAGCAGCGAGATCAGGAACAGCAGATGGTCAAAGCCGGTCCAGATGTGCCAGATGCCGCTTTCGATGAAATCGCGGATCTGGGTGAAGGGGCCTTGATCTCTGTCGAGCCGGCCCTGCAAGGCGATGCTCCTGTGCGGCCCGTCGCCGCCCAAAATGAGCGTGGCCTTGGTCTGGCCCGCTTCCAGCCGGACGAGGCCGCGATGCAGCGGGTCGGTCTGGTCGAACAGGGTGTAATCCAGATCGAGCCTTTGCGGCGGTGTGGCGCATCGGCCCGCCAGCATCAGCACCGCATAGGCCCCGTCGCTGTGATCGTCGATCAACAGGTCATGTGCCGCAAGGGGGCAGGCCCGCCCATCACCCGCCACGCGCAGGTGGCCAAGGGCATAGGCCTCGATGGTCGCGCGCTGGGCCGTCACCTCGCCCCAGCGGATCGCGCCATCGCCATCCCCGTCCAGTTGCAGCACGAAGTCGAGGTCGCGCAGTGCAATATCCCATTGCGCCGAGACATCGGCCCCCCGCAAACGCAGCGTCAGATAGGCATCGCTGGCCTTATGGGCCAATGCCCCTGCAGGGGCCAGCGCGAGCATGGCCAACATCAGGCCCCGGATCAGGAGCGGCAAAACAGGCAAAACCGCAACACTTTCTCCCACCATGATGCTTCAGGGATGGGGGGATCGTCGGCGTGGAAATCGGCAAGGATCACATCGGCAGCCTTTTCCGCGATCATGTAGATCGCGCTGACGATGAAAAAGCCGGGGATGCGGGGAAAAACCGAGGCGTCCACCACCCGCAGCCCGCCCACGCCCCGCACACGGAAATTCCCATCCAGCACCGCATTGGGATCATGATCGCTGCCGATGGCGCAGGTGCAGGAGGCATGATGGCCCCAGCTCTGTGTGCGGGCATAATCGGTCAGTTGTTCGTCGGTCTCAACCTCGGGTCCGGGGCGCAATTCCCGTTTGGCAATGCCAAGGCGAAACAGCGGCTTGGTCAATTCGCGAACAAAACGCAGTCCCGCCACCACCGAGGCCAGATCCTCCTCATAGCCCGGCGTGCCTTCCTCGAAATAGCGAAAGTTGATCTCGGGTCGTTCGCGCGGATTGTCGGATCGGATCCGCACCCATCCGCCGCGATTGTTGGTATGAGCTTTCAGAACGGCCCAGCTCATCCGGTTGAGATGATCGACGACAAGCTGGGAATAGCCGGGGAAATAGCCGTAAAATTCGGCCAAAACCGCAAAGCAGAACAGATCGGGCAAGGGGCGTTCGGGCAAGGAGCGCCGGATTGCGGCGATCACTGCGCCATTGCCGGTATAGACGCCCTGTGCCTCGTTGAGCCATTCCCGATAATGGGGATCGTCGCGGGTAAAGGTGGCGCCTTCCAATGCTTTCCACGCGGGAAAGTCCATTTCATTGACCACACAGACCTCGTAGCGGTCCTGTAGATTACGGCCCACGCCGGGCAGATCGACACGCAGCTTTATGCCATGCTCCTCCAGGACCTCCTTGGGGCCGATTCCGGACAATTGCAGCATTTGCGGCGTGTTGAACGCACCGCCCGACAGGATGACCTCGCGTCTGGCAGCCACCTTGACCCTGGGGGCGGGATCGGGGTTAGGGTTGGCATGGGCCTGATACAACCGGCTGCCGCGTTCATATTCCACCCCGATGGCGCGGTTATGGTCGTCAAACAATACGCGCGTCACCAGCGCATTGAGTTCGATGCGCAATTTATCGGGATAATTGGCCTGAGTGTCGAGCAGCCTTTCGCGTGTGGACGTGCGACGATGATGGCGCGTGGCCAGCGGTGGATAATGGAGACCGTAGGCATTGGCCCGGACCAGCCGCCAGTCATTGGGATCAAGTCGCGCGATGAGAAACCACCAGAAGCGGATGAACTTGCCTGGCAGCAGCCAGAAGGCTTTGAGTACGAAAATCGTGATGGTCAGCACCAGGCGTTTGTCATGCAGCAAATCCCAGACCGGCAGCGATTTTTCGGTATGCAGCCATCCGTCCCAGCCATGCCGGGTCAGATTGATGCCGATCCGCGCCAACCAGCGATAGGGCGCCGCGCGCTGGTTGCAATGCTCCAGCTTTTCGAAATAGCGCCGCATATGGCCCGCGCGCCATGTGCTGTCGCCGGTCAACTGGGCGATATTGTCCCAGTCGGCATTGTGGGGATAGACCGTGATCATAGCATTATGCGCGGTACATCCGCCAAGACAGCCCGCACGTGGATAAAGGATGCCATTTTCGCGGGCGACGAATTTGTCGTCCCTCTCCTGCGTTGCCTGATCGCTGAAATGGCGGATGTAATAGTCCCATTTCATCGCTTCGTTTTCGGTAGAAAGCGCGTGAAAGGTGGGTACGTCATAATCATCGGGCAGGCGGTCGGATTTGGGAAAGGGCCAGTCGGTCGTGCCTGTGCCCGGGGGCGGGTTCTTGGGGTCGGATCCTGCCTCCAGCACCAGCACCCGCGCGCCGCCCTCGGCCAGACGCGCGGCAAGCGTGCCGCCTCCTGCGCCCGAACCGACCACGATATAGTCAAAACTATCAATAAAATTATGGGTTTCCTCGCTCATGCTCAACCCTTCTCGATCATTCATGCCCCCCAGATCGCCTTGCGACTGGTTGTTCACATGGTTTTGAGGAATTTGATAAGGTCTTCCTTTTCCGCATCGCTCAGGCCCACCACCGGGGCGCCTGCCGGGTCATGCAGATATTGCGTGCCGAAGTAATGGCCGCGATTGACGATATAATCCGGGCACTTGCTGGCCGAAATCAACCGGGGTGCGACCTTGCGGAAGGTGGCGCTCTGAACCGCGGGCGGATCATCGGCGTCGATCTGGTGCAGCGTCCATGTCAGGCGCAGCACAGTCCAAGCGGTGCTGAAGAAATGTGAGATCTTGGCCCAGAAACCCTCGGGAACATCCAAATCGAGGTTCGAGAAGAGATTGACCGGCGTACCCGCAGGGATAGGCCCGATACGCAGTCCCTGATCGGTGATGAAATGGGTGCCCGCAAACCAGTTCAGCGCATCGGCGGCAAAGCGGGGCAGATAGCCGTTGGGCAGCCGGATATAGCTGACTTTGGTGGTCACATCGACCTGTCCGGGCAGCATGGCCCCCGATGCGGTGCGGAACATCACATTGCCGCCGCGCTTTTCCGGCCACAGCATCTGGCGGATCGAGACATCGAACACCGCATTGCGCGCCTCCAGCGAGGGGCTGGGGTTGAACGGGCCCACCGTGTTGTTCTGCAAAAAGGGCGCGGTCGACCACAGGCTGATCAGCGAGGCAGGCCGGGTGAAACCGCGCCCGCCGCCAGGCAGCGTGAACTTTTGGCTGACCTGTCCGGTATAGGGATCGTGCAGATCCATTTCGCCCACCGAGGGCAGTTCCTTGTAACTGGCCGAGGAGTAATTGTCCCAGATATTGTCCTTGATCGCATTGGTGGCAATCGGCGAACAGATATTGGTTTCTAGCAAGGTCACGGGCACGCGCTGGTCGGTGGAGAGGAAATTGTCGTCCAGAAAATCCGGGCTTTTGACGATTTGCGTCATCTCTGACCGGAATTGCGGATCGGTGCGCGTATAGCGCCAGTAATTGTTCCAACAGGTCAGGTAATTCTTGCCGTTGCAGCCATTGTCGGGAAAGAAGCTCTGCGCCTTGGCAGGCAGCTTGCTGGAATGGCAGGCCGCGCAATTGCCGGCAAAGATCTCCTTACCATGTTCGATGCCCGCCTTGTCCGTTGACAGATAGGCCGAGCCGCCGGGCGCCAGCGAGAGATAATCAGGCTTGGCTGTGGCAAGGAAGAACAGGGCGACTTCGGGCGTCTGGCTTTCATTGGCCACCCAATAGGCCGAATTCTTGCGCCCCACCGCGATGCTGATCGGCGAAATGCCCGTGCCGCCCACGACCGGGTTGAAATGGGTGATCCATTCCTCGCTGAACAGGCCGATGTTGACGTAAACCCGGTTGAGCGCCCCCAACATGCCCACCGAATCCGACCCGTCCTTCAACACACGCGGGGTAAAGACCGTATCGGGCGCCTTGTAGAAAGCGTTGAGCGGCGAATTGGCGGGCAGATATTCGTTGAACTGGCGGTTGCCCTTTTCGGCGCCCGCGATCTTTTCCTTGCCCCAATGCAGGGTGATCCGGGCGCGGGTGCCCACCGCGTAAATTGCGTTCATGGTGCGCGGATTGTTGATGAAATCGCTGGAAACCAGCGACGTATCCAGCGCGCCGGGGCGCGATGTGTGATAAAGCTGAAAGATGTAATTGGAATAGTCCTGATCGAAGCCGAAGATGCGGTCGATCCAGAAATATTGCGCCCCGGGATTGGAATTGAGGTTGGCCCATTCGGGATTTTCCGGGTCCTTGGGCGGGTTGGTCGGGCTGGGCCCCACATGGCAGAACGCGCAGGCCATGCCCACGCGGTAGGGGCGGATCAGGTTCTTGTCATTGTAATAGGCCGGGTCGGTGTAATAGCGCCGCCAGTCCCACTTGGCCTTGGCCGCCGCATCGAAATCGGGATTGGGAAACAGTCGCAATCCCACCACGCCCGAGGCCCAGCCATAGAGCGATCCGACTGGCAGTTTGGTGCCGTCCTTGTCGATCGTCTGGCCGCGCGCGCCCAGTTTTACGCCGGGGTATTTCGTTTCATTCTCAAAAGGATCGGCCTGACACCCCGGCTTGCGCCTGTCCAGATAGAGGCCAAAGCGCGCCGGGTCGGGGCCGGGCGCCTTTTCAAAGCATGGTTCGTTGACCAGTCCGAGATATTCCCAGCGATTGTCGCGCCCGAATTTGGCCCCCGGAAAGCTTGAAACCGTCTTGAGCAGATCGACATTGCCAAAGCTCTTGGTGGCCAGCACGTCCCAGAACCGATCATTGCCTGCGGTCCAGACGATCCAGTTGTTGCGCCCGATCACGGCGGCCTTATGGGCATTCTCGGGCGTTATGCCGGGCACGAAGGGCGCCAGATCCTTTTGCAGCACGGCCGGATCCTTGGTCGCCGCGCGGTCCATATCGGCGAAGTAATCCTCGTCGGCCGGTTTCCAGCTGGCCGCGACCAGATCGGCATCGGTCTTCTTGCCTTCGGCCGGTTTATACTCTGTGCTCTGCCGATAGGCGCAGACCGCTTCGTCCACCACCTTGCCGCTGCTCTTGCCGCAGGCCTTGCGCCAGGCGGGCACTGAGGGCGCGGTCCATGCGTAATAGATCCAGATGATCCCCACCACGGCCAGCAGAGCCAGCAGCCAGCGATACCGTCCAAAGCGCAATGATGGCATGAGAAAATTCTCCGCTATTCAATACGTTGAATTATGACGTCCGTATCGTTCAATCCGATCTCTTCGCCCTCAGCCGCACACATGCCAGACGCCACGCCCGGCGCAGCAGATAGAGGCCCACCAACAGCACCACGATCGGCCAGAGCAGATGCGTGCGGAACCAGTGCCACGGCGAGCCGACAAAGGGCTGGGGCCGCCATGGCCAATGTTCGGCCAGATAGGGGAAATCCTCCAGAAACGGCTTGTCGTTCACGATGGCACGCTGGAACGTGGAACTGTCGATGTATGAATTTTCATGCAGCGGGCAATCGCCCCACTGGCATGTGGTTTCCGCCACATCATCCTCCAGCCGCCGCCCGTTGGGAAAGCCGGGGGGATAGCGCGTGGTGAAGATCATCACATCGGGCGCAAAGTCATAGCTGCGCAGGACAAAGCCGCTCAACTGATTGAGATTGCCCAGCGGGCGGGCCACTTCCTTGAAGAAATCCTGCACCTGTTCGCGCCCGCGCTGCGCCTCGTGCAGGGCGCGCAGATGCTGGCTGGGTTCCTTGGTGTTGAGTATGTCGAACCGGCCCAGCTGTGTGCGGTTGGACCGGCCCACATGGTCGATCTGCTCGCCATTGCCGGCATATTTCGAATTGGCCCAGAGCAGCCAGTCCGGGTGGCGGCTCAAGATGGCCGTCTTGGGCAGACTGATGACCATGGTGATGATATTGGCGTTGAAGAACTTGGGAAAAATGAAGGGGTCATCGCGCACCCCGGCATAGACCCAGACCGCATTGGGATCGCGGGCCTGTCTGCCCAAGGTGTTGTCGTCAAAAATCTGCACCGGCAGCGTGTGGTCAAACCCCGCGCCGACGATCTTCAGCTTGCCCGTTTGCATCGCATCGGGAAAAAACCGTGCGCTGTTGTCCAGCGCCATCACAAAGGAAATATCGGGCCGGATTCCGGTGGGTTCGACCACTGTTCCGCCATAGCGACAGTAATTTCCGTTTTGCAATTGAACATCTGCATTACCGCGGCTGGGCGGCATGACATTACATTGAAAATCTTCGCTGGATTTAAAGCGTATTTGCGAATGTGTGTCGATATTGACCGTAAAAACATAGGGCGCCAGATTATAAGGTGGGGCCGCGGTCAATGTGGGCCGTGTATCCAGAATGATGATATAGCGATCATCTTTGGGATAAAAGAACAGCCCGGTCAGATTAGCTTCCTGCCTGCCGTTTGACAGCCATGCCGGATCGGCATGATCCGACGCGCCCATAGGTGTTGCCGCCAATGTAAAGCACAAGCATATAAGCATTTTTATGATACTGCGCATTTTCGGTCCCCACCTAAAATAAGCGCATTTTTACACGTCGCCTAAAAGGCGAGTGAAAGATTTTATTGTTTTATCGAATCCTGTTGGCTTCTTCATCACACAATCATTGTACTTTGTCCATGATTTTTGCTAAAACATTTCGATAACATTATTTTAATGAAGGTACTGGATGCAGGTATCGGCAGGAAATGCTACGTTTAAAAACGTATCTCGCTTGGCGATACTTGCTCGATGCTCGATGCTGGCGTTGAGCTTCTTTGGTATGTGGGCTAATGTGGCCCGCGCCGCTCCCCGCCGCCCCGCCGATCCTAATGTGGTGCTCGAACGGTTGCCGGGCGGGATCGCGGCCCAGCGCAAGCAATTGTCACAATTGCGTGGGCGCGGCGATCTCGATGGCGCGCTGCAACTGGCTGATGCCTATCTGCGCCTTGGCCGCAAAGAGGCCGATCCGCGCTTTTATGCCTATGCCCAGTTCGCCATCGCCCCATGGTCGGCCCGTTCCGATCCCCCGCCTGAAATCATCCTGCGCCGCGCGACCATTCGCCAGTTCTATCATGACTTCGACGGCGCGCTGACCGATCTCGAAACGTTGGGGCGGGCGGGCTATGACGATCCTCAGGTGGACCTGCTGACCGCCTCGATCCTGAGGATACGCGGCGATTATGGGCAGGCGATGCGCTATTGTCAGAACCTGTTGGCCCAGCCCAACCAATTGCCCGCCCTGACCTGCGCCGCGGAAATTCAGGGCCTTGGCGGCAATGCCGCCCCGGCGCGCGCGGGGCTGGAGCGAGCTATCGGTTTTGAAACCGCAAGGCGCGTGGGCCATCTGGCCACGCCCGCCTTGCTGGCGTGGAGCCGGTTGGTGATGGCCGGGCTATATGAACGCTCCGATGATGCGGCAAAGGCGGGGGCATGGTTCCGTTCCGCGCTTGCCACCATGCCGGACGGGCCTGATGCCTATGCTTTGGGTGCCTATGCCGATTTCCTGCTCGACCATCGCCGTGATCGTGAGGTCATCGCCTTACTCGACACGCGTCAGTCCTCCGATGGGTTGCTGCTGCGGCTTGCCATCGCCTGCGCGCATCTGTCGGGTCATGGCTGCCCGGCGGAAAAGGGCGCCCGGCTTCAGGCGAGCCTGGCCGCGCGTTTCGATGCGGTGCGCGCACGCGGCGAAGTGCCCCACCGGGGCGAGGAGGCGCGCTTTCTGCTGGAACTCAAGCATAAGCCCGGCCCGGCCTATCGCCTCGCTCTGGCCAATTGGGGAGGGATGAAAGAGCCGCGCGACGCGCTGGTGCTGGCCCAAAGCGCGCTGGCGCTGGGCACGCGCGAGGCGGCGCAAACCGCTCTGAGGCAACTCGACCAGCCCGCCATCAACGATATCCGCCTCTTAAGGCTGCGGCAGAGCCTTGAAAAAACGCTCCATAATCACCCGACCTAGGACCCGCGCCAGTCGCCCCCCATCGCCCGGATCAGGCCGATGCTGGCAATCAGGCGGCGGCTTTCCAGCGCCAGTTGATCCTCTCGGGCCTGCAACTCAGCAGCCTGCGCGGTGACCACCTGAAGGTAATCGACGGCCCCTTCGCGATACTGGATATTGGCCAGTTGGTTGGTGCGCATGGCGGCCACCACGGCCTCGCTCTGCTGTGCCGATGCCTCGGCAAGGCGATTGACCAGAGCGAGCTGGTCCTCAACCTCGCGGAAGGCGTTGAGCGTGGCCTGACGGTAATTGGCCGAAGCCTCGGCAAATTGCGCGCGGGCATAGGCAACGCCTGCTCGCCTGCGCCCGCCATCAAAGATCGGCATAGCCGCCAGCACCGGCCCCAGCGCCCAAACGCTGCTGCCTGCGGTCAACAGCGAGGCAGCCGTCGTTTCAAATCCGCCCGATGCGCCCAGTGTGACCTGAGGAAAGAAAGCCGCCCGCGCTACGCCGATTTTGGCATTGGCCCCCGCCGCGCGCCGGGCCGCTGCGGCGACATCGGGGCGGCGCTGCAACAGCATCGAAGGCGCGGAAACGGGCACCTGCGGCGGGGCGAGCATGACCGGCACGGGCGCAATCGCAAAGCCCGAAGCCTGCTCACCCACCAGCGCGGCAATGGCATGTTCGAGGATGGCCCGATCAGCGCTGCGCTGGGCCATTTCGGATTGCACCGATTTGAACTGGGTGCGCGCGCGGGTCACATCCGCCTCATTGGCCGCCCCGCCTGCAAAGCGCTTGGTGGTCAGATCGACGGCGGCCGCATAGGCCGTCTTGGTCTGGCGCAGCAGGTCGAGTTGGGCATCGAGCTTGCGCAATTGGATATAATTATCGGCCAACTCTGCCTGAAGGCTCAGGCGCGCGCCGGCCAGATCGGCCTCGCTGGCCTGCGCCTCGGCCTGACTGGCGGAGACCTGATTGCGGATGCGGCCCCACAGATCGACTTCGTAAAGTGCTGATCCGCCTACGGCATAATCGTCATATTCGTAATGGACGCCCGTGGCGGGCGACATAGCGCGCGCGCTCATGGCCCGGCCGCTGGCATCCACGCGTGGCAACAGATCGGCGCGGGCCTGACGGGTCAGCGCGCGGGCCTGATCATAGCGGGCAAGGGCGGCGGCCAGACGGGGGCTGTCCTTTTCGATCCGCTGTTCCAGCCCATCCAGCACCGGATCGGGCAGGATGCGCCACCACGCCCCGCGCGGCGCGGCATCGGCGGGCATGGCCGGGGTCCACAGGCCGGTTTCCTTGAACGCGGCGGGCGGGGGCGCAACCGGCGGCGTTCCGGCACGGGGCGCCATCGAACAGCCCCCTGTCAACGCCGAAGCCGCCATCAACGCTGCCAGAAACCGGGGCTTACGCATGGGTATTGTTCCGCTGGAGCGTGGCCTTGACCCTGTCGCCGGTGCGAATATCATCGGCCGGATTGTCGATCACCTGATCGTTCGGTTGCAGGCCGATCACCTCCAGTTCATTGCCGAAATCGGTGGTGATGGTGACGGGTTTGATCCTCACGCGGCCCTGCGCATCGACCAGTGCGACCGCCGATCCTTCATGCCGGAACAGCAGGCTGCTGACCGGAATACGCACCGCGCCCGCTGCCGAAGGCTGCCCCTTGCCGAAATCGAAAGTGACCTGCGCATAGGCGCCCGGTTTCAGCAGGCCCGCGTGATTGTCATAGACAAGCTGCACCAGCATCGCGCCGGATTCAGGATCGACCGAGCCCGACGAACGGGCCAGTTGCGCTTGGAAGGTTTTGCCCGGCTGATCGGGCACAGTAAATTCTGCGGTCGTATTGTCGCGCAGCCGGGCGACATAGGCCTGCGGCAGGTTGACATAGATGCGCAGGCGCGTGACGTCCGACACGGTGAACAAGGGCTGCGTTGTCGATGTGCCCGCCACGATCAGCGCGCCAATATCGGTCGAACGGCTGGTGACGATGCCGTTAAACGGCGCCACAATCCGCTTGAACCCCGAAACCGTCTGCAAGCGCTGAACATTGGCCGATGCTTCGTTGCGCATCGCTTCGCGGGCGGCGAAATTGCCGCGCCTTTCGTCGGCATCCTGCTGCGACACGGCGTTTTGCGCGACCAGTCGGTCCCAGCGGTTCGACGTGGTCTGGGCCAGACTGCGCTGGGCATTGGCGGTGGCCAACGCGGCGCGGGCGGCGGAAAGCTGTTGATCCACATCGGGCGTGTCGATCTCGGCCAAAACCTGCCCTGCCTGCACCGGTTGGCCGATATCGACATACCAGCGGCGCAGATAGCCATTCGTGCGCGCATAGACCGGCGCCTGAAACCATGCCTGCAACCGTCCCGGCAGGACCAGTGTGTTGCTGGCCTCTCCGCCCGGATGGATCACGTCGACCGAAGGGATCGCGGCGGCCTCACTCTGTTCATGAAGGCCCGAACGCTGCTGCAACCGGTAGGCCGTGCCCGCCACGAGGATCAGCGCAAAGACCGCGCCCCCGGCCAGCAGCGGCTTGCGAAACGAAGGGGAGCTGGAGGCGAAATCAGACATGAGCAGACACTCCCTTCGAAGCATCGCTGCGATGCGCGCGCGCTCCGTGGATAATGGCAAACAGGGTGGGGACGAAAAGCAGTGAGGCGCAGGTGGCAAAGGCCAGACCGCCCACCACCGCGCGACCCAGCGGGGCGTTCTGTTCGCCGCCTTCGCCAAGGCCCAGCGCCATGGGCGCCATGCCGATGATCATGGCCAGCGCCGTCATCAGCACCGGGCGCAGGCGCGAAACCCCCGCTTCCATCGCGGCCTTGATCGCATCGCCATGCTCCTCCAGCCGCTCTCGGGCAAAGCTGACCACAAGAATGGAATTGGCCGTGGCAACGCCCATGCACATGATGGCCCCCGTCAGCGCGGGCACCGAGAGCGGCGTTGCGCTGGCAAAGAGCATCCAGCAGATGCCCGCCAAAGCGGCGGGCAGCGCCGAGACGATGATGAAAGGATCGACCCAGCTCTGGAAATTGATGACGATGAGCAGATAGATCAGCACCACCGCCGCCAGCAGGCCAAAGCCCATGCCGGTGAAAGCGGTGTTCATCGACTGATACTGGCCGCGCACGGTGACGGTGACGGTCTTGGGCTTGTCCTTTTCAAGACTTGCCAGCGCCTTTTGCACATCGCCCGCCACCGCGCCCAGATCCCGCCCGTCGGCCCCGGCATAGACGTTGATCAGCGGCAGGATGTCATACTGGCTTTCAACCGCCGTAGTGGTGCCCCGGCTGATCGTGCCCAGCGCGCCCAGCACTTGCGGGGTGGTCGTCCGCGTTCGGATCGGCAGGCCCGCGATATCCTGAAGCGAATTGACGCGATATTCGGGCATCTGGATCGCCACCGGATAGGTCACGCGGTTTTCCGGGTTCAGCCAGAATACCGGCGCGGCCTGCGAGGAACCGGCGATTGAGGTGGCCACGCTGGTTGTGATGTCGGCCTCGGTCATGCCAAGCTGGTTGATCCGGGTGCGGTCCACATCAAAGCGCAATTCGGGATAGGAAGCGGGCTGCTGAATGCGCGCATCGACCAGCCCGTCGATCCCGTGGATCGCGCGCAGGATGCGTTCGGCATGGGCGCGCACTTCGGCGGGCTTGCGGCCCGTCACCTGAATGTCGAGCGGGGCGGGCGCGCCAAAATTGAGGATCTGGCTGGTGATGTCGGAAGGCAGAAAGGCAAAGCCGGCCTGAGGAAACAGGCGCGGCAGTTTGGCGCGCAGGGCGCGGATATAGCCTTCGGTCGGGCGGTGGCCTTCCTTCAACGTGACGATGATGTCGCCATCCTGCGGGCCGATGGTGCCGGTGGCGTTATAGACCACGTTGATCGAGCTGGTAGGCAGGCCGATATTATCCGCGATGGCTTCAAGATCGCTGGCCGGGATTTCCTGACGGATCGCCTTGGCCACCTGCTGGAACAGGGACGAGGTTTCCTCGATGCGCGTGCCGGTGGGCGCGCGGACATGCAGCGTGATCGAGCCGCCATCGATCAGCGGGAAGAAGTTGCGGCCAAGGAAGGGGATCAGTGCCAGACTGGCCAGAGCAAAGCAGAGGAAGCCCGTGGCAAACATGTGGCGATGGTTGAGAATGGCGGTCAGCGCCCGGCCATAGCGGTCGCGGAAGGAAGCAAAGCGGCGCTCAAACCCGGCCTGAAACGCGACCAGCGGGGCCAGCAGGCGCGGCGGTGCCTTGGGCGCATGGTCATCCGGAGCATGCTGGCGCAGCAACGACATGGCCATCGTCGGCACAAGGGTGAAGGAGAGAATATAGGACATGATCATCGCAAAGATGACCGAGAGCGCCATCGGCACGAACAGATAGCCCGACACGCCCGGCAGATAGAACATCGGCACGAACACGATGCAGATGCAGACCAGCGAGAGGAAGGCGGGCATGATGATCTGGCGCGAACCGTCCAGAATGGCGCCGCGCACGCTCTTGCCCATTTCCAGATGGGATTCGATATTCTCGATGGTCACCGTGGCCATATCGACCAGAATGCCGACCGCCAGCGCCAGCCCGCCCAGCGTCATCACGTTGAGCGTCTGGTCAAACATTGAGAGCGCGGCCAGTGCCCCCAGTACCGAAAGCGGGATCGAGGTGGCCACGATCAGCGTCGAGCGCCACGAACCCAGAAACAGCAGGATCATCAGGCTGGTCAGCACAGCCGCGATCAGGCCCTCATGCATCACCCCCGTTACGGCGGCCTTCACAAAGATCGACTGATCGTTGACCGGCGTGGCGGTCAACGCCGGGGGCAGACCGGTCATCACCTGAGGCAGCATCGCCTTGATGCCCTCGACCACCGAAATGGTCGAAGTCGCGCCTGATTTCAGCACGGTAAGCAGGGCCGAACGCTGGCCGTTGACATGGACGACGTTCTGTTGGGGCGCCGAACCATCGCGCACATGGGCCACATCGCGCATGCGGATGACCGCGCCATTGATGGTGCGGATGGGCAGATCGTTGAGCTGTTCGATCGAGGAAGGCGCGTTGTTCAGCCGGAAATTATACTGAAACTCGCCCATCTTGACGAAGCCTGCGGGCGTGATCTGGGTCTGGCTGGCCAGAGCGGCCCCCACGTCCTGCGCGGTAATGCCGCGCGACTGCATGGCCCGCGGGTCAAGGTCGACCTGGATCTGGCGCACCTTGCCGCCAAAGGGGAAGGGGATGGCCGCTCCCGGAACCGTAATCAGCCGCGAACGGATCGAGTTGAAACCGAAGTCGTAGAGTTGCTGTTCGTTAAGCCCGTGCCCGGCCAGCGCGATCTGAACGATGGGCACGGTTGAGGCGTTATAGTTCAGGATCAGCGGCGGATTGACGCCGGGCGGCATTTGGCGAAGGATCGTCTGCGAGATCGCCGTCACCTGCGCATTGGCGGTGCGGATATCGACACTGGGCTGGAAATAGATCTTGG
Organism: Novosphingobium sp. SG751A; assembly: GCF_013149295.1. Classification (GTDB taxonomy): domain Bacteria; phylum Pseudomonadota; class Alphaproteobacteria; order Sphingomonadales; family Sphingomonadaceae; genus Novosphingobium. The sequence goes on along the minus strand of NZ_JABGCB010000021.1, from coordinate 631 downwards.
TGATGCCGATTCCGGTCAGCGACTGTCCTTCGATGTGCTCGATATCGTTTACAGTAGTGGTCAAAGCGCGCTGAAACGGCAGGTTGATGCGGCCCGACATATCCTCGGGCGAAAGGCCGTTATAGGTCCAGGCCACCGCGATCACGGGAATGCGGATATTGGGAAAAATATCTGTGGGCGTGCGCAGAGCCGCCAGCATGCCTGCAATCGTGATGAGCATGGCCATGACTATGAACGTATAGGGGCGCGCCAAGGCCAAGCGAACGATGGCATTCATCGAAATAGTCTCCAACTGGGCGCGACGGGCGCGTCAACCCGGCGCACCCACACCATAAAGCGCGCCTGCGCGATCATGCGCGGGCACGCTCCTGTCATGTCCTAGATTGAACTCTAGGGCATGATGCTTCCCTTCGCTATGCGCTAAAGTTGGCATAATGTCATGAATCACAATCATGAAAGGAACGTGGCGCGCCATTGCCGATGATCGGCCGGAGTTTTGCTCCCTCAGAACTCGAAAGGGGGGAGGGAATGGTGGCTGCCCCGCATCAATCAGGCTGGCAAAACGGGCGTAGAGCCGGGGATATTCGGCATCGGGCGCAATATTCTGCGCCTTGCCGTCAAGGGTCATCCG
>NZ_JABGCB010000020.1 GCF_013149295.1 Novosphingobium sp. SG751A | reverse complement strand
CCGCTGGTCAAAGGCGCCCGCGGCCGCGAGGGTCTCAGCACCGGCGACACCGCCCACGGCGTCATCACCGCAGGTCTCATCATGGGCCTCATCCATGATATCCCGACATGCCACGAACTTATCACGCGCATCGTCAATGAGGCCGAGGAGGTGATTACGCAGCGCCTGATGAAATTTGCATCACCGGCATAAAACGCCCCATTGACCTTCTGATAAAAATGCACAATGGTGCAGAAAATATCAGGAGAGAATGCCATGAAACCGATGGGGCGACCGTTGGGTTTGAAGCGCTCGGCTGCGTTGATGCTGGGTGCGGCCTGTGCGATCTCGACGCTGCAAGGGGCTGGCTGGGCTGGAAAAACCGCGCTGGCCATCCGTACCGACTGGCACGCTTTTGGCGGTGACAGCGACGAGCAGCATTACAGCCCGCTCGATCAGATCAACCAGGGCAATGTCAAGCAACTGGGCCTGGCATGGTCCTATGATGTGGACACATTTGACAGCTATACCCAGCCGATCGAAGTGGGCGGGGTGGTCTATTTCGCCGCCGGGCTGAGCGTCATTCATGCGCTGGACGCGCGCACGGGCAAGCTGCTGTGGAAATATGATCCCGATGTGGCCGGACAGCCCGAGGCCAAGACGCGGATGCGCGCAGGCTGGGGCACGCGCGGCATTGCGTATAAGGATGGCATAGTGTTCACCGCCACGCGCGAAGGGCGGCTGGTGGCGGTCGATGCCAAAACCGGCAAGCTGCGCTGGCAGGTCAAGACGCTGGATGAGGCAGAGAACGGCTATATCACCGGGCCGCCATGGGTGACGGGCGATGTGGTGGTGACCGGGTTTGGCGGGGCCGATTACAGCCCGACGCGCGGTTATGTGACGGCCTATGACATCAAGACCGGCAAGAAACGCTGGCGTTTTTACACCGTACCGGGCGATCCGGCCAAGGGCTTTGAAAACAAGGCCATGGAGGCGGCGGCCAAGACCTGGACCGGCGAATGGTGGAAATTCGGCGGTGGCGGCACTGTGTGGCACGCGATGGCCTATGACGCCAAATATGACCGCATTTATCTTGGCACCGGCAATGGCTGGCCGTGGAATGAAAAGATCCGCAGTCCCGGCGGCGGCGACAATCTGTACCTCGGCTCCATCTTGGCGCTGAACGCTAAGACCGGCGAATATGTCTGGCATTATCAGACCAACCCGGAAAACAGCTATGATTTCAACAATGCGATGGACATTGAACTGGCCGATGTGACCATCAATGGCAAATTGCGCCATGTGCTGATCCATGCGCCCAAGAACGGCTTTTTCTATGCGCTGGACCGGGAAACCGGCAAGTTCATCTCGGCGGGCGAATTTGCCAAGCAGAACTGGGCCAAGAGCATCGACCCGGTCACGGGCAAGCCGGAAATCAACCCGGATTCTCTCTATCAGGACGGCAAGGCCTTCGTCATTTTCCCCTTCCCCAATGGCGCCCATGGGGTTCAGGCCATGTCTTACAGCCCCAAGACCGGCCTCAGCTATATTCCGGTGATGGATGGCGGACGTGTGGTGGTCGATCCGCCCAATGTGAAGGACTGGACCTATCGTTCGGGCATGTTCGTCAACACCGGATTGGGCGTGCCGCCGCCCGGGGTGACGGCGCCTGCGGCTGTGTCAAAGCTGGTGGCGTGGGATGTGGCGAAGAACCGCGCGGCATGGTCGATCCCGCAGCCGGGCGTGTTTAACGGCGGCACAATGGCCACGGGCGGCAATCTGGTGTTTCAGGGGCTCAATGACGGCTCGTTCAACGCCTATTCGGCCCAGGATGGGCGCTCGCTCTGGTCCTATCCGATGCAGAACGGGATGCTGGCCGCGCCGATTTCCTATTCGATCGGCGGGCGGCAATATGTCACGATCATCACCGGTTTCCGGTCGAGCTATGCCAATACTCCCAACTGGGATTACCGCCAGCAACAGCGCCGGGTGCTGACCTTTGCGCTGGGGGCCACGCGCAAATTGCCCAAATTCACGCCTGTCGATGCGCCGATTATGGATGATCCCGGTTTTACCGTGGACGTTGCCAAGGCCAAGGTGGGGGCGGGGATTTACAACACCTCCTGCGTGATCTGTCATGGCGTGGGCATGGCGGCGGGCGGCGCGGCCCCCGATCTGCGCAAGGCGCCGATCCCGATGGATGCCAATGCTTTCAATGCGGTGGTGCATGACGGGGCGCTGATGGCGCGCGGTATGCCCGGTTTCGGCAACCTGAATGCCGATGAGATCGAGGGCCTGCGTCACTATATCCGCCAGCGCGCGAGAGAGACGATGGCTGCAAAATGAACGGTTCTGTCGGCGGCCCATATGGGTCAATGGGCCGCCGATGGTTGACCGTTTCTGATCTCATGTGCATGAAAGCCAGATGACAGGTGATCGTGACATGAACGTAACAAACGAGAGCAATGAACGCCCCCAGACCTATGCCAGCCCGGCGATCATCGAGCGGCGGCGGCGGATTCTGGAGGAAACGCGGCAGGTGATTGCCGAGCAGGGCATCACCGCGCTCAACATGAATGACATCGGGCGGCGCGCGGGCGTGGCCAAGCGCACGCTGTATAATGCGTTTCAGACGCGCGAGCGGATGATCGCGGCGGCCATTCAGGAATATTTCGAGGAATACGTCAGCCGCATCACCTTTACCCAGCCTTCGGGCACGCTTCAGCACAATCTGGAGCGGATGATTTCGGTGGTGCAGCGGAACCGGCGCATCCCCAATTACATCCGCGCGATCATGGCGCTCTATTTCAGCCCCGAGGTTGACGAGGACATCTGGCTTGCCATGCATTCGATCGCCACGCGCCAGAACCGGGCGTGGATCGAAAATCTGGCCGCGGGCAAACAGTTGCAGGCGTGGATCGAGGTCGACACGCTGGTCGATGATCTGGTGCGTTTGGAATATGCGATGATTAACGATTGGGCGCGCGGGCGGATTCCCGACGATGCGATCATTGTGCGGCTGATCACGTCCTATCTGACGCTGATCCTTGGCGCGGTACGCGGGGCGGCGCGCAAAGAGGTTGAGGCGATGCTGAAAGACATTGCCGAGCGTGGGGCTGAGGCTTTGCCGATGCGCAAGCGGGCCAAGGCGGAGGCGGCGGAGTAATCCGGATTAAAAATATACCATGATGCAAAATTCCTTGCCTCCCCGGCACGACCTGTCATAAGGTGCCGGGAACAGGGCGTCCGATCAGAGAGGCGCCAGAGGCAAGGAGACGTGAGCCATGAGCGAGGCGCAAGCCCCTGAAATCCTGTGCGAGAAGCGTGAGGACGGGGTGGTCCTGCTCACGCTCAACCGGCCTCATGCGCGCAACACCGTCTCCTTTGCCATGTGGGAGCAATTTTCCGCCGCGTTGGACGGGCTGGAGAATGACACGCCCGCGCGCGCGTTGGTCCTGTGCGGAGCGGGGGATTATTTTTCCAGCGGCGGCGATGTGAAGAACGGCCCCGCGCGCGGCGATGGCGCGATTCGTCTGGCCGCGCGGCTGGAGATGGGACAGCGGATCATCAACCGCCTGCGCGCTCTGCCGATTCCCACCATCGCAGCGGTTGAGGGCGGAGCCTATGGCATTGCGTGGAGTATCGCCATGGGGTGCGACATGTTGTTTGCCGCCGACAATGCCAAATTTGGCGCGCCTTTTCTGGACTATGGGCTGGTGCCTGATGGCGGCGCGGCTTGGTTTTTGACGCAAAGGCTGGGCCGGGCGCGGGCGGCGGAGATCATGTTTTCGGGCCGGACCTTGGCGGTCGAGGAGGCTTTCGATCTGGGGCTGATCAGCCGGGTCTTGCCGGCGGGCGAGGTCGTGAGCGGCGCGCTGGAGTTTGGCGCGGCCATCGGCGCGGGCAATCCCCATGCGGTCGAACTGACCAAGCGGCTGCTGCATATGGGCGAGACGGGCGATCTGGCCGCGACGCAGGCGCTTGAACTGATTTATTGCCACACCTGTCAGGCGGGCGAGGAAGTGCCCCGCGCCCGCGAAGCATTCAAGGCCCGCGCCGCCGCGCGCAACGTCCAGAAGGAGGCCTGATCCCATGCAATTCGATATGCGCGAACTGCCGATGGTGACGCGGTACAAGATCATCAATTCGACCATCACCCCGCGCCCCATCGCGTGGATCACCACGCTTTCGCCCGATGGCGTGGTCAATGCCGCGCCCTACAGTTTCTTCAATGCCGTGGGCACCGAGCCGCCGCTGGTGGTGTTGGGCCTGCTGAAAGAACCGCGCAGCCGGACGCTGAAGCACACCGCCACCAACATCATCGCCAATGGCGAATTTGTGGTGAACCTTGTGTGCGAGGCCGATGCGCAAAAGATGAACGAATGCTCGGTCGATGCCCCGGTCGAGGTGTCCGAAATCGACTATGCGGGCATTGCAGCCACGCCCAGCGTGGTCGTCGCCCCGCCGCGCATCGCCACAAGTCCCGTCAGCTTTGAATGCCGCAAGGTAGCCGCATTGGACATCGGCACGCAGCAGACCGTGGTGATCGGCGAAGTGCTGATGGCGCATATCCGCGACGAGTTCATCACCGACCGCGAGAGGGTCTATTTCGACACGCCCGCGATGAAGCTGATCGGCCGCACCCATGGCAGCGGGTGGTATGTGCGCAACAGCGATGCGTTTCAGATGGACCGCCCGGCCTTTGATCCCACGCGCCTCGCCTCATCGGATTAATTTGAACCCCAGGTGCAATATTACTTGCGTTGCCGGGTGATCTGGTGTCACTCTGCACGTCAATGGATAGAGCAGGCGGCGGCGATGATTCCCTAGCCTTGTCAGCCTGAAAACACGCCCAAAAGAATAAGCGGGGCGCAAGACCGCGAGAGGAGATTGCGATGCCAGGGCCACTGGATCATCTTGTTGTTGTCGAACTGGCGCAGTCGATGCCCGCCGCGATTGCCGCCATGCTGCTGTGCGATCACGGTGCCGATGTGGTCAAGGTCGAGCCGCGCGGCGGCAATTTCTTCGCCCATGACCTGACCCGCAAGAGCTGGGACCGGTCCAAGCGCAGCGTCGAGCTGGACATCGAGCTGGCGGCCGATCGCAAGGCTCTGCGCGGGCTGCTGGCGGGCGCGGATATTCTGATTCATGCGATGGACGAGGACGAGGCGGCCAAGCTGGGGCTGGACGAGGCCAGCCTGAAACGCGATTTTCCCGCGCTGGTGTCGGTGGCCATGACGGCTTACGGCGCGGACACGCCCTTTGCCGGCCGCCCCCATGGCGAGGCGCTGGCCGCCGCTTTGCTCGGCACGATGGTTGATCGCTCCAGCCCGTTCCGCCCCGGCCCGGTCTATCTGGGCCATCCTGCGCTGCATTACGGGCAGGCCTTTCTGGCCACCATCGGCGCGTTGGCGGCGGTGCGGGCGCGGCGCGAGATCGGCCATGGGCAAAGGGTCGAGGCATCCTTGCTGGATGCGATGATCGCGCAATCCCCGATGAACGACTGGTGGCAGGAAGACGGCATCAGCTATATCAAGAAGGGCGACGCCGGGGCGATGGATCGCTTTGGCAATACGCGCCTGGTTACCGGCATGTTCGAATGCGGCGACGGGCAATTCCTGCAATTCCACACCGGCGGTCCTGGCGGCTTTAAGGCGGCGATGGATGTGCTGGGCTTTGGCGACCGGGTGCAGACCATTGGCGGGGCGGAAATGCGCGTGCCGCTGACCGAGGAGGAATATAAGATCGCCCGCGTCGAAGTGCCCGAAGTGTTCAAGACCCGCCCACGCGATGAATGGATCAGGCTGCTCCATGCCGCCGATTCGGCCGCGCTGCCGGTGCTGCATCCCGCCGAAGTGCTGCTCGACGATCAGGTGGAATTTGTGGGCCAGCGCATCAGCCTGCCCGACCCCGATTTCGGCACGATCTATCAGGCCGCCCCGGCCGTGATCTTTAAGGGCACCCCTTGCGCCGCGCCGCGCCCTGCGCCCGCGATTGGCGCGAATAATGGTGATCTGGCGTCCTTGACCGCGCGGCCTGCGCCGAAAATCGCGACCAGCGGGCGGGCGATCAAGCGGCCCCTCGAAGGCATCAAGGTGGTCGATTTCTCTTCCTTCTTCGCGGTGGGTTTTGGCGGGCGTCTGCTCTCCGACCTTGGCGCCGATGTCATCAAGGTGGAAACCCCCGGCGGCGATCAGATGCGCCCTTTGCCCGACTGTTTCGACGCGGCCCAGCGCGGCAAGCGGGCGATGGTGCTGGACCTGAAAACGCCTGAGGCTTTGGAGGCGGCCTACAAGCTGGTCGCCACCGCCGATGTGGTCACGCACAACCTGCGCCCCGGCAAGGCGGACAAATTGGGCATCGGGTTTGAAAAGCTGCTCAGCATCAATCCGCGCCTGATCTATGCCTATATGCCCGGCTATGGCTCGCGCGGGCCGAAATCGCTGCTCAAGAGCTTCGCGCCGCTGGTGTCGGGCTGGACCGGCCTGCTGCGCGAGGGCGGGGGCGAGGGGAACCCGCCCACGCGCTCGGTATTCGGCAATGAGGATTACAACAACGGCTTCCTTGCCGCCGCCGGTATCCTGATGGCGCTGGAGCGGCGGGCGGTTTCGGGTGTGGGCGATTATATGGAATGTCCGCAATTGCATTCCAGCCTGTGGACCACATCGGAACATTTCCTCAATGCCGACAAGCAGGTGGTCTATGGCTTCCGGCTGGACAAGGATCAGGCGGGGATCAACGCGCTCGACCGGATCTATCGCACCACGGACGGCTGGCTGTGCATTTCCTGCCGGGCGGATGATCGCTTTGCCGCGCTGGGTTTTGCGGTGGGCCTGCCGCAATTGGCGGAGGATCCGCGCTTTGCCACCCCGCGCGCGCGCAGCGAGCATGACGGGCAATTGCAGGCGCTGCTTACCCCCTTCTTTGCGGCGCGCAGCAGCGCAGATGCCTATGCCGCGCTCGATGCAGCGGGCGCGCCCTGCGAAATCGTGCGCGAAAAGAGCTGGGTGCGCGAGGCGCTGATGGAGGATTGGGCGCAGGCCAGCAACCGCGTGGTCGAGGATCTGGACTCGATGTATGGCCATGTTCGCACTTTCGGCAGCTTCATCCACTTGAGTGAGACGTCCGGTTTTGCCAGCGGCACCGCGCCGCGCCTTGGCCATCATACACGCCAGATTCTGGGCGAGGTGGGTTATTCCGAGGCGGAGATCGACGCGCTGATCGCGGGCGGCAAGGCGATGCAGGCCGAGCGCATCACCGGCCGCATCGGCGGCCCGCGCGTGTCCGCCGCGTAAATCATAAAGATATAACAGGAGAGAAGAGCCGTGCAGCTCAACCTACGCTATGACATGAACCGCCCGGATTTCGGCGCTTCGCATCCCGCGCTTTACCGCGCCGCCATCGAGCAATCGGTCTGGGCCGATGGGCTTGGTTTCACGCAGGTGTTCCTGGCCGAACATCACGGGGCCGAGGGCGGTTATTGCCCCTCGTCCATGGTGCAGGCGGCCTCGATTCTGGGGTCGACCAAGAACATCGCCACGCACCTGTCGGCGCTGGTGGTCACGATGCATGATCCGCTGCGTCTGGCCGAGGATCTGGCGGTGCTGGACAATATCGGGCCGGGGCGGGTCTGGCTGACGGCGGGCATGGGCTATCGCCCGCATGAATTCGAGATGTTTGGCAAGGATATCACCAAGCGTCTGGGCATCATGAACGAGGCGATGGCCACGCTGAAATCGGCATGGACGGGCGAGCCGTTCGAATTTCGCGACCGCACCGTGCGCGTCACGCCCACCCCCGCAACGCCCGGCGGCCCCAAGATCTATATGGGCGGATCGACCGACAAATCCGCCATCCGCGCGGCCAAGGCGGGCTATCAATATTTCCCTGGTCATCCCGACCTGTTCGTTCTGTATAAAGAGGAGCGCGCCAAGGCCGGTTTCCCCGCGCCCGAGGAATATCGCCAGCCTGCCGCCAGTTTCCTTTATGTGACCGAAGACCCGGATCGCGATTGGCCGATTGTCGCGCCCCATGTCGCCTATGCCACCAATGCCTATGCCGAATGGGCCAAGGAGCGCGGCGAGGGCCAGACCCGTTACAGCCCCGCGCAAACTGTCGAGGGCCTTAAAGCCATGCCCAACATCAAGGTGGTCACGCCCGATGAGTGTTTCGACTATCTGGTCGGGCTTGGTCGCGGCACGGCGGTGACGTTCCATGCGCTGCTGGGCGGGCTTGATCCGGAAGTGTCGTGGCGCAGCCTGCGCCTGTTTGAAAGCGCGGTTCTACCCCGGTTGATGACGGTGCCCGGCTTGCTCGAAATGTGCGATTAAGGGGAGGCGGTGATGGAAGAACAGAACCGGCGGCGGATGCTCGGCACTTTGCTGGGCACGCCTTTTGCGATGGCGGCGGCGGGCAATGCGATGGCTGCGCCCAGTGCCAAGCCCGCAGCCAAATTGAGCCTTGCCGAACGCATCGACGTGCTGGAATCGAAAGAGGCGATTGCCTCGCTGCTCAACGCCTATGCCAGAGCGAATGACCGCGCGGACGAGGCGTTGCTGCGCAGCCTGTTCTGGCCCGAATCGACGCATAAGCATGGGCGGTTTGAGGGCAAATCGAGCGATTTCGTCGGCTTTGCTTTCAAAATCGTCTCGGCGCTCAAATATGCCTGCCATCATATCAGCAATATCAGCGTCGAGGTGAAGGGCGACCGGGCGTTCTCCGAATGCTACTATTTCGCCCAGCATCGCCGCGACCGCAAGGATGGCACCGGCGAGGAGGACGTGTTCTTCCAAGGCCGCTATCTCGACGATCTGGAGCGCCGCCATGGCGAGTGGAAGATCATCCGCCGCCGTGGCCTGTCGGATTACACCTCGCCCGCGTTCCCGTCCGAAACGCTGCAATCCAGTTGGCCCGCAGGCCAGCATAGCGAGAAGGCGCCCAGCGACGATTATTACAAGATGCTGGCCGAGTTCCGGGCGCGATAGGCATGCGTTTCTGGCCCCTGATCGCCGCCGCGCCGCTGATTTTGGCCAATGGCGGCGATCCGGTGGTGCGCACGGCCGATGGCGCGGTGCGGGGCCAAGCCATCGAACAGGGCGCGGCGTTTCGGGGCATACCCTTCGCCGCGCCCCCGGTCGGCCCCTTGCGCTGGCGCGAGGCGCGGCCTGCACGGCCATGGCGCGACATTCGCGATGCGCGCTCTTTTGGCGCGGCCTGCATCCAGCCAACGCGGGGCGAAGCATTGCCCCAGAGCGAAGATTGCCTGACGCTCAATGTCGTCACGCCGGACCGGCATGCAAAGGGTCTGCCGGTGTTGGTGTCGATCCATGGCGGGGCCTTTGCCTTTGGCTCGGGGCGCTATATCGCCGATCAAGATCTCTCGCCTATTGTTCGGCGGGGCGTGGTGCTGGTTTCGCCCAATTACCGGGTGGGGCGCATGGGCTTCTTTGCCCATCCGGCGCTCAGGGCTGAAAACGGTCGCGCCACGGGCAATTTCTGGCTTTCCGATCAGATCGCGGCGCTGCGCTGGGTGCGCGACAATATCGCCCGCTTTGGCGGCGATCCGGCCAAGGTGACGGTGCTGGGCTGCTCGGCGGGCGGGTCTTCGGTCAATGCGCTGATGGCCGCGCCTGCGGCAAGAGGCCTGTTCGCGCGCGCCTCGGTCCATTCGGGAGGGGGCTTTTTCAACGCCAGTCGGCCCATGGCTCTGGGCGAGGCGCAGGGTCTGGCTTTCGCGCAAAGGGCGGGGGCGAAAACGCTGGCGCAATTGCGCGCGCTCTCCCCGGCGCAGGTGCTGGCCGCCGATCCCGGTGCGCCCGATTATGGCGCGATGGAGGATGGGCGGCTGGTGCCGATGGGCGTCTCGCGGATCTTTGCGGCCGGGCGTCAGGCGCATGTGCCGCTGATCGTGGGATCGACCAGCAACGAGGCCAGCGTGTTCGGCCTGATGGGTTTTGACGCGGGGGTTTTGCGTGATCGCTTCGGGATTGATGTGGCGGCCCTGCGCCCGATCTATGGGCGTTTGCCCGACCCGGAACTGCTGCGCCGGATTCAAACCGATTTCATCTTCACCAGCGCCTCGCAGGGCATGGCCGGATTGGCCGCGCGTGCCGCGCCCACATGGTCCTATCATTTCGCCTTTGTGCCGCAGGCGGATCGCACCACCAGCCCCGGCGCGCCGCATTGCGCGGATATGCCCTATCTCTTCGGCCTGAAATCCGCCCTTGATACCGATGAGGCCAGACTGGCTCAGGCGATGCAGGATTATTGGTACAATTTCATTGCCACCGGCAACCCCGGCCCATCGTGGCCCGCCGTTCGGCCCGGCCATCCCGCGCCGATGGTCTTTGACGCCGCCTCGCGGGTCGAGCCCGATTTTCAGCGCGAAAGGCTGGATTACTGGTGGAGCCGCTGGCTGCGTGAGAGCGGCTCCACCATAACGCCTTAGGCAGGAACGAAACCGGCGATCTTGTGGTCGCCAACCTCGACCGGGCGAAACCGCAACCGCATCCCGCAGGCGGGCGTCACGCCCTCATCATCAACCAGCACGCCCGCGATCCGCACGCCGGGCGCATCGTCCGGCTCGAACAGGATGACGGTATAGGGCACCTCATCCTTGTGATCGCCGGGCAGCAGGCTGCGCACCACGGTGGTGAACGTATAGGCATGGCCCAGCGGCGAAACCGCCCGCCATTCCAGCCGCGCATCGGGCCGCCCCGGCACCACCTCTGGCGGATACCATTGGAATTCGCCCGTTTCCGCGTCCACCGTCACGCGCAATTCGCCCGCGTCGAGCCCATCATAGAAGCCCTGAAACAAAGGGTCTTCCAGATGGACGGGATAGTTGGGTAGCCCCATGTCTTACATCCTTGCCAGAATGGTGGTGGAATGGTTGTTGCCGCCAAGGCCCGCAATCGCGCAGAGCCTTGCGTCCGCCACCTGCCGCGCGCCTTCGCCCCCGCGCAATTGGCGCACAGCCTCGATCAGCAGGTTCATGCCTGGCACATAGCCGCCCGACATATGGCCGCCGCTGGTGTTGATCGGCATCTTGCCCCCCGGCATGGCATGGCCTGCGGCATAGAAACGCGGCGCCTCGCCCACATCGCACAGGCCCAGCATCTCGGTTTGCACCAGAGCGGAGATGGTGAAGCCGTCATAGACCTGCGCCAGATCGAGATCCTTGGGGTCCACGCCCGCCATCGCATAGGCCTGCGCCGCCGATTCCCGGCCCGGAAATTCGAAAGTGCAGGGTTTCTGGCTGAACAGCACACCATGGGGATAATTGTTGTATCCCAGCCCCAGCCCCTGAACCGCCACAACGGGGTGGGGCAGGTCGCGCGCATATTCGACGCTGGAGACGACATAGGCCCCGCCGCCATCCGTGGTCAGGCAGCAATCGGCCACGCGCAAGGGCGTCGAAATCATCGGGCTGGCGCGATAGGCGGCAAGGTCCATCGGGTCGCGCCGCTGCGCCGAAGGGGTGATGGCCGCCCAAGCGCGATAGGTCATGGGCAGGGCGGCCTGCTCCTCCTCGGTCATGCCATATTCGTGGGCATAGCGGTTGGCCATGCTGGCGAAATAGGTCGGCTGGCCAAAGAAACCGGCGGGCATTTCGAGGCCCGCCTTTTGCGGTTCGCGCGCATGGAAGGCATAGACGCCCCCCGGTTTGGTCGAGCGGATGGCATAGGGCACCAGCACATGCTTGCACAGGCCTGCCTCGATGGCCAATTGGGCAAGCCGCAGCGCATCGCCCGAGGTTGCCGTGCCGCCCGCGCTGTCGGTCACGGCCGAGAAACGCTTTTGTCCCGCGCCGATCGCATGAGCCACTTCCTCGGACGGGTGCCCCGCATATTTGTTGATGATATAGCCGTCGATGTCGGCGGGCCGCAGCCCCGCGTCCGCAATGGCGGCGAGGCTGGCGCGGGTCATCATCTGCATGACATGCTCCTCGCCCTTGCGCAGGAACGGGGTTTCACCGACGCCGGTGATGGCGATCTTGCCGGATTTCATCATGCGTTGAATCCTTTTCCTGCGGCCACCAGCCGTTCGATCAAAGGCGATGGCGTAAACGCCGCCCCATGCGCCGCCTCCAGCGCGCGCAGCCGCTCCAGCACGTGGGGCAGCCCTTGCAGATCGGCCCAGAACATCGGCCCCCCGCGATATTTGGGCCAGCCATAGCCGGTGATCCACACGATATCGACATCGCTGGCCCGCGCGGCAATGCCTTCGTCGAGGATCTTGGCGCCTTCATTGACCATGGCGAACAGGATGCGGTCGTGGATTTCAGCATCGGAAATTTCGCGCCGCATGATGCCCTGTTTGGCCGCAAAACCTTCGATCACCTCGATGGCGATGGGGGAAGGCGTGGCATTGCGCTTCTCGTCATAGTCATAATAGCCGCCGCGTGTCTTCTGCCCATGGCGGCCCATTTCGTTCAGGATCTCGCGCACATTGGCCGAGGCCGTCGTCGCCCGGTTCCAGCCGACATCCAGCCCCACCAGATCGCGCATCTGGAAATGGCCCATGGCAAAGCCGAAATCATACAGCACCTTGTCGATGGCCCATGGCGTTGCGCCCTCCAGCGCCAGCGCGTCGGCCTGCGCATTGCGGGCGGCCAGAATGCGATTGCCGACAAAGCCGAAGCCATTGCCGCAAAGCACGCCGATCTTGCCGATGGTCTTGGCCAGCTTCATGGCTGTCGCATAGACAGCGGGCAGCGTGTCTTTGGTGCGCACCACCTCCAGCAATTTCATGACATTGGCGGGCGAGAAGAAATGCAGGCCCAGCACATATTCGGGCCGCTTGGTGACGGCGGCAATGTCATCGATGTCCAGATAGGACGTGTTGGTGGCCAGCATCGCACCGCGCCGCGCAATCGCGTCGAGGCGGCGGAAAATCTCCTGCTTCACATCCAACTGTTCAAATACCGCCTCGATCACCAGATCGACCTGCGCCAGATCCTCCAGCGCCAAAGTGCCTTGGATCAGGCCCATGCGGGTTTCGACATCTTCGGGCTTCATCTTGCCCTTGGCGGCGGTGGTTTCATAATTCTTGGCGATGATGCCAAGGCCCCGGTCCAGCGCCTCCTGCGTGGTTTCCACGAGGGTTACGGGGATGCCGACATTGGCGAAATTCATCGCAATGCCGCCGCCCATCGTGCCAGCGCCAATCACGCCCACGCGGGCCACGGGCAGGATTGCGGTATCGGCGGGCACGTCCACCTTGGCGGCCTGACGCTCGGCAAAGAATACGTGGCGCTGGGCGGCGGATTGGCTGTCGGCCATCAGTTGATCGAACAGCGAGCGCTCGTATTTCAGCGCCTCGTCAAAGGGCAGGTCCGACAGCGTCGCCTCGATGCAGCGGATGTTAAATTCGGGCGCAAGGAAGCCACGGAATTTGCGGGCATTGGCGCGGCGGAAATCCTCGAAGATCGCTGGATTGGAGCGGGCCTCCTCCAGCTTGTCGGCTTTGTCGCGCACCTTCACCAAGGGGCGACTTTCATCCAGCACGCGATTGGCAAAAGCCAGCGCATCGGCGCGCAGATTGCCCTCGCTGGCCAGCTCATCGACCAGCCCCATGGCCAGCGCCGCCTTGGCCGAAACGGACTCGCCGCTCGTCACCATCTCCAGCGCCTTGGCCACGCCCACCACGCGCGGCAGGCGCTGCGTGCCCCCCGCGCCCGGCAGCAGGCCGAGCTTGACCTCGGGCAGCCCGCATTTGGCCGAAGGCACCGCGATCCGGTAATGCGCCACCAGCGCCAGCTCCAGCCCCCCGCCCAGCGCCGTGCCATGGATCGCGGCGATCACTGGCTTGGGGCTGTTTTCCAGCAGCTTTTGCAGATCGCGCAACGAAGGCTCCCACTGCGGTTTGCCGAATTCGGAAATATCGGCCCCGGCAAAGAAGGTGCGCCCTTCGCAGATGACCAGCACCGCGCCCACGGCATCGTCAGCTATCGCGGCCTCAAACGCATGAGCCACGCCCTGACGCACCGCATTGGACAGCGCATTGACCGGCGGCGAGTTGACCGTGATGACCCCAATCCGTCCTTCGACCGACAAAGCCGTGACATCATTGACCTTCATGCAAACCTCTGTTCGTTGGCTGACCCGGCTTGGCGGAGATCCGCTCGCGGGCGCGTTGACGGATGTAGTGGCGCAGATCCTCGATCTCGCCATCGCTCAATTCTTCAAATTGCGGCATGCCGCGCTCGCGCAGCAGCCCGTCATGCAGCACCGCGCGAAACGAGGCCGTGTCCAATGCAATGGGCGACTGGGCCAGATCGGGCGCCGTGCCGCCCGACACCGTGGCCGCGCCGTGACAGATCGAACAACGCTGGGCAAAAGCGCCATTGCCCGCCGCAACGCGCGACGTCACGGGTGCAAAAGCGGGATCGTCCAGCACCGGCGTTTCCACCTGCGCCGCGCGCGGTAGGCGTGCTTTGCCGCCAAGGGCAAAGGTCAGCAGCCGCCATTGCTGGGTCCGGTAATTCCATTCACGCGGCAGGCCGGTGGCACTGGCGAAACGCGCGCCCGCGATCACGCTGACATATTGGCGGCCATGGGCGCGATAGGTGATGGGCTGGGCCATCACCGCCGTTTGCGCGTTGAAGGACCATAATTTGCGGCCCGTTGCCGCGGCATAGGCGTCGAACGTCCCGCCTGCATTGCCCGCAAACAGCAAGCCGCCGCCCGTGCTGGCCGTGCCGCCACCGCCGCGAATGCCGGGCATGGGGATGCTCCATGCCTCGCTCTGCGTCGCCGGGTTCCATGCCAGTAGAAAACTGGTGGCCGCGCGATCCGGGGCCACGCCGGGCGGCGGCGCGCCGGTGCCGGTGGACAGGCGCTGCCCATCGAGATGCCGCCAGCCTGCCAGCCCGCTTTCAGGGTCGACGTAAACCCGCCCCTGATCCATCGTCGGAATATAGAGCAGCCCGGTCGCCGGGTTATAGCTCATGGCCTCGATATTATGCGCGCCAAAGGGCGAGGGATAGACCACCGCAGGCCGCCCATCGGGATAGCGCGCCTCGGGGTTCTCGATGGGGCGGCCGGTGGCCACATCGATCCCCTTGGCCCAGTTGACCGGCACGATGTTCTTGGCCGAGATCAGCTTGCCGTTTTCCCGGTCGATCACATAGACAAAGCCGTTCTTGGGCGCATGCATCAGCACGGGGCGCTTCTGCCCGTTCACCACCATGTCGGTCAGCTCGATGTCCATCGCGGAATTGAAATCCCACGTTTCGCCGGGATTGGTCTGATAGTGCCAGACATATTCGCCCGTATCCGCATCCAGCGCGACGATGGAGCAGAGGAACAGATTGTCGCCCCCGCCGGGCGAACGGATCTTGCGGTTCCATGGGGAACCATTGCCGATGCCGATATAGATCCGGTTGAAACGCGGATCATAGGCCATCGCGTTCCACACCGTGCCGCCGCCGCCATAGCGCCACCACTGCCCGTTCCACGTCTTGGCCGCCATTTCCATGGCCTTGTTTTCAAAGCCCTTCGCCGGATCGCCGGGGACGGTGTAGAAGCGCCAGAGCTGCTTGCCGGTCTTCTGGTCATAGGCCGTCACATAGCCGCGCACGGGGGCAAAATCGGCGCCGCCATGACCGATGATGACCTTGCCGCGAAACACCCATGGCGGGCCGGAGATATAGCGTTCATCGTCCGGCTCGATGGTCATGCTTTGCCACGCCGGACGCCCGGTTTTGGCATCCAGAGCAATCAGGCGGCCATCCAGCGTGCCAAAGAAGATCCGTCCCGCATCATAGGCAAGGCCGCGAATGCCCCATGCTCCGCGCATCTTGTGGCCCGCCGCTTTCCATGTCTGCGCATCGTAATGCCAGAGCTCGCGGCCCGTGGCGGCATCCACCGCCCGGATATGGCTGGTGCCGGAGGCGTAATAGACCACGCCGTCGACGGCGATGGGGGCCGAAAGCGCGCTGCCCCCGTCATTGATGTCTTTGTACCATGCCAGGCCAAGCTGTTTGACATTGCCCGCGTTGATCTGGGCCAGCGGGCTGTAGTGGTTTTCATCCGGCCCGCCATATCCGGCCCAGTTGACATTGGGCGCGGGAGGCGTGGCGGCCAGCAGGGCCAGCGGCAAAAGAGCTGCAAAACGACGCATGGGGATCAGCCTCCGATCGTGCGGTCTGTTGGCCAGAAGCGGGCGCGCAGGGCCTTCTTGTTGACCTTGCCCATGGCGGTGCGGCCGATGTCATCGACCATCTCGTATCCGCGCGGGCATTTGTATCCGGCAAGGGACGCGCGGCAGAAGGCGTTGAGCTCCTCGGCCGTGGGCGGATCGGCAGGATCGACGGGGATGACCAGCGCGCGCGCTTCCTCGCCCATTTCGGCATGGGGGGCGGAGACGACTGCCACATCCTCGACCTTGGGGTGGGTCAGCAGGACATGCTCGGCCTCGGCGGGATAGATGTTGACCCCGCCCGATACGATCATGTCCGAAACCCGGTCGGTGATGAAAAGATAGCCTTCCTCATCGACATAGCCCATTTCGCCCAGCGTAAAGACACCCGGCGCGATATGGGCGGCGGCGGTCTTTTCGGGGTCGCCGCGATAGACGATGCCATGGCCCGACGTGTCGCGGAAATAGACCTGGCCCACCTGATGCGGGGGGAGAGGTGCGCCGTGTTCATCGACGATCACCGTTTCGAACGGAGCCAGCGCGCGGCCCACCGATCCGGGCCGCGCCAGCCATTCGGGCGAGGTGATGAAGGTGGTCGATCCGGCCTCGGTGCCGCCATAGGCCTCGACCAGCACGGGGCCGAACCAGTCGATCATCGCCTTTTTCACATCGCGCGGACAGGCCGCCCCGGTGTGGGCCAGACGCTTCATGCTCGACACGTCGTAACGCGCGCGGATTTCGGGCGAGAGGGCCAGCATACGCTGGAAATGGGTGGGCACCATGACGGACCCTGCGATGCGGTGCTGTTCGATCAGGGCCAGCGCGCGCTCGGCGTCGAAATGGCTCATCACGATCACGCTGCCCCCGGCAAAGACGTTGCGCGCCATGCCCAAAGGCCCGGTGTGATAAAGCGGCCCCACCACCAGCCCCGGCGAGGGCGTGACGCGCGGGCGCAAAGTGTCGGCCAGAGCCTGAAGTGTGGCCACGCGGGGGAAATATTGCGGCGGGGTCTCGGTGGCCTTGGGGCGGCCGGTGGTGCCCGATGTGTAATGCAGATGGGGCAAAGGGGCGCGGGTGGCGTCAGGTTCGGTGCCGGGCGCGGCGGCGATCCAGTCCTCCCAATGGATCAAACCTGGGCGCGGGGCGCAGCGCCATCCTATCACGGTGTCGATCCCCGCCTCGGCGGCGGCGGCCATCCCTGCCTCGACCGTTTCCGGCCCGACCAGCACGGCAATCGCACCGGAGTCCTTGAAAATATAGGCTGCTTCGGCCGCCGTCAGATGAAAGCTGGTGGGGACGCTGGAGATGCCCGTCTCGATACAGGCGACATAGGCGATCACCACTTCGGCGGCGTTCTGGGCAAAGACCGCCACGCGGCGCTCGCCCGTAAAGGGCAGCGCGCCCAGCGCATTGGCGGCATGGTTCAAAACCGGGTCAAGCGCATTCCAGCTATAGGCCACGCGTTCATCGGCCAGCGCGAGGGTCTCGCGTTTGTCCGCCGCGATGGCGGCAAGGGTCAGCGACATGCAATGTCCTTTCGGGGAAAAACGCGCGCCTCAGCCATGGGGCCCTCACGCGCGGCAATGGCGCCCGCCAGATAGCGCAGCGCCCGTCGGAAAGCGGCCCATGCCAGCACCGTGCCGCTAATCACGACAACGGCCAGCGAGGAGCCAAGGGCGGCTTCGGAATGGAACACATATTGGGTGAGCGCGGCGACAATCGCCGGACCCGCGCCCAGCCCGAGCAGGGTGAAAACAAAGAGAAAGAAAGCCAGCAGCCGCGCGCGCACCTGCGCCGGGGCAATCATGGCCATGACCGAGGAGACATAGACCATGAAAGGCACGGTGATGAATTGCGCCACGCAATAACAGGCAAGGAACACCCAGACATTGCGCGCAAAGAACATATAGGCGATGACCGGGAACAGGCCAAAGATCAGCCAGCCATAGAAGCGCAGATGCGCGTCCTTCATGCCGCGGGCAAACAGCTTGTCCACGATCCAGCCGTTCAGAACCAGACTGACCGCCGAGATGATGTTCATGATGGAAAGCGCGGGGCCATATTGCACCGGCTTCCAGCCGAAATGGCGCTCGATATAGGTGGGCACCCAATTGGTCATCGAATAGCCGCAGATGGCCAGCGCCGAGGTGCCGATCAGCATCAGCCCCAGCAGGCGCCAGTTGCCGCGCACAAAGTCCATCGTGACCGCGCGGGCATTGGCCTTATCGCTTTCCCCGGCCAGACGGCGGCGCGGCGGATCGGGAAAGGTGAAGACCAGCAGGGCCAGCAACAGCCCCGGCAGGCCGACCATCATCATCACCAATTGCCACGGCTGGCTGGCCGCATGAAAAGGCAAGGCCAGCCCCTTATGCGCGGTGGCCCATGCAATCGCGATGCCGCCAAGGCCGAAAGCCGTGGCCGAGCCGACCTTGCCCGCCATCTGGAACGTGGATGTGGCCCGCGTCAGCAGATGCGGCGGGAAAGCGTCCGCAATCAGCGAATAGGCAGCGGGCAGCAGCGCCGCTTCGCCCGCGCCCACCAGAATGCGCGCGGCCAGCAGACCCTCATAGCTCTGCGCATAGCCGCAGGCGATAGTGGCGCAAGCCCAGACCATTACCCCGCCAAAGATGATCAACCGCCGCGAATAACGATCCGAGGCCCAGCCCAAGGGCAGGCCGAACACCGCATAGAAAATCGCAAAGGAGGTCGAAGTCACCATGCTGACCTGAACATCGGTCAACGCCAGATGCGCCTTGATCGGGCTGACCAGCATGGACAGGATCAGCCGGTCCACCCAGCTTTGCACATAAAGCAGGAACAGCACCGCGACCATCCACCAGCCACGGCCTGTATTTTCGGATTGGTCATTCATCGCGGCGCGCTCCTGTTTTGTGGGTGGCCGGATTTAGCGGACAGGAAGGGCGGACAATTGGGCGATCTTCAGCTTGCCCAACTGGGCCAGATGCACCTCGTCCGGGCCATCGGTCAGGCGGACATAGCGCGCGTTGATAAAGGCGCTGGCCACGGGGAAGTCCTTGGACAGGCCGATGCCGCCATGGACCTGTATCGCGCGGTCGGTGACGGTTTGCGCCATGCGCGGGGCCACCACCTTGATCGCGGCGATCAGATCCTTGGCCGCCTTGTTGCCATAGCGGTCCATCGCATCGGCGGCTTTGAGGGTCAGCAGACGCGCCTGTTCGACCTCGCAGAAGGAGAGGGCGACTTCCTGACGGATGCTGCCCTGATCGGCCAGCTTGCGGCCAAAGGCGACGCGTTCATTGACACGGCGCGCCATATATTCCAGCGCTCGCTGGGCCTGACCGATCACGCGCATGCAATGGTGGATGCGGCCCGGCCCGAGGCGGCCCTGCGCGATTTCAAACCCGCGCCCTTCGCCCAGCACCATGTTGGCGGCGGGCACGCGGACGTTGGTGAAACTGACCTCGGCATGGCCGGTGGGCGAATGATAGGTGCCCAAAACGTCGAGCGGGCGCACGATCTCGATGCCGGGCGTGTCGCGGGGCACAAGGATCATCGAATGCTGTTGATGCCTGCCCCGGCTATCGTCGGGCGTGCGGCCCAGTGCGATGAACAGTTTGCAGTTGGGATCACACGCGCTCGAAATCCACCATTTGCGGCCATTGATGACATAATCATCGCCATCGCGGACAATCGAGGTTTCGATATTGGTGGCGTCGGACGATGCCACCGCCGGTTCGGTCATCACATAGGAGGAGCGGATTTCACCGGCCATCAGGGGCGTGAGCCATTGTTCCTGCTGCTCTGGCGTGCCGTAACGGGCGAGCACCTCCATATTACCCGAATCGGGCGCGGCGCAGTTGAAATATTCCGAAGCGCCGATCACGCGGCCCATGATCTCGGCCAGAGGCGCATATTCCAGATTGGTCAGGCCGGGGCTGAAGGCGCCATATTCATGGGGCAGGAACAGGTTCCACAATCCCGCATCCTTGGCCTTGGCCTTGATGCCCTCGGTGCCGTGCCAGCGTTTCCACGCATTGGCCGGATCGGCATGAAAGCGGTCGCGCTCCTTTTCGATCGGATAGACATAGGCGTCCATGAATTCGGTCAATTGCGCGGACAGCGCCTTCACCTTGTCGGAATATTCGAAATCCATCGGGGTGAACCCTTTGCGAAATGAGGATTTACAGGGTCAGGCCGCCATCGACGATGATGGTTTGCCCGCAGATGTAGCCCGCCAGCGGCGAGGCGAGGAAAAGCGCGACACCCGCCATTTCCTCGACCGTGCCGAAGCGGCGCAGGGGGATCTTGGCCAGCGCGCGGGTCCGGCGCTCGTCATTCTCCATCGTCACCTTGGTCATTTTGGTGTCGACAAGGCTGGGCGCGATGCCGTTGACGCGGATGCCGTCGCCCGCCCATGCCTGCGCCAGCGTGCGCACCAGATTGACCGCGCCCGCCTTGGAGGCCGCATAGGCCGGGTTGCCCATCGTGGCGCGAAAGGCGCCAATGGAACTGACGACGATGACGCTGCCCTTTGTGGCGGCCAGTTCGGCGTGAAAGCGCTGCGAAATATGCATCACGCTGCCCAGATTGACCGCCATCACCTTGTCCCATCCTTCGGGGGTGAATTCCTGACGGCGGTAAAGCACCGCGCCCTGCGAATGGACCAGAATATCGATGGTTTCGAACGGGGCGGGGGTCGCAGCAATCGCGGCGGCATCGCTGACATCGACCTGTGTGTAGCCAAGGCCCGAGAGGTCGGACCCTTCCTCGCCCGCATAGTTGGCCGCCGTGGCGCGCGTGCCCCAGACATGGACATGGGCGCCCGCGTCGAACAGCGCGCGGGCAATGCCATTGCCGATCCCGCTGGAGCCGCCAATGACCAGCGCATGTTTGCCGGTGAAATCGAGTGGGTTCATCGGGCGATACCTTTTTAACGGATGAGGCGCGCGGCGCGCTCGAACAGGTGGATGGCGCGGCCATGCAGGCGGTCGCCGACATCGCGCGGCGCCTTTCCGGCGCAGGCGCGGGCAAAGGTGCCCTCAAGCAGGATGCCCAGCTTGTAACAGGCCAGAACGTGATACCAGTCGATGGCGGCCAGATTGCGGGCTGACCCGGCGCGATAGCGCGCGATCAGTTCCGCAGGCGTAGGGAAACCGTCCCATGGCGTGACCGACACCGTGCTGGCGCCGTCTCCGTCGGGCCAAGTGGCCAGCACCCAGCCCAGATCGAGCAGCGGATCACCGATCGTGGCCAGTTCCCAATCGACAATCGCGGCCAGATCGGCGCTGTCGCGGCGATACATGACATTGGCCAGATGATAGTCGCCATGCATTATCCCCGCGATGAAGGAGCCGGGGCGATGCGCATCGAGCCAAGCGCCCACGGCGCCCACATCGGGCAGCGCATCCGCGCCGGGCCATGCGGCAAAATCGGCATAGGAGGCCAGTTGATCGCGCCAGCGCGACACCTGTCGGTCAAGGAAACCTTCCGGCTTGCCGAAACCTTCAAGGCCCACGGCGCGGTAATTGACCCGCCCCAGCGCGGCAATGCCATCGACCAGCGCCAGACCCATCGCATGGCGCATGGCGGGCGAGGAGGCATGGGGCTCGGGAAGCTGGCCGATGGGGTTGAAGCCATCGACCGGCTCCATCAGATAGAAGGCGCAGCCCAGCACATTTTCATCGTCGCAGGCCGCGATCAGCGCCGGATGCGGCACATCGCTGCCCGCAAGGGCGCGCAGCACGCGGGCCTCGCGGCGCATCGTTTCGTTCGAATTGGCGCGCGGGTGCAATGGGGGGCGGCGAAACACGAAGGTCCGCCCGTCCATGACAAAGCGCAACAGGATATTCTGTGTGCCGCCCGCCAGCGTTGTGACATCCTCGATCACGCCGCCGCCCAGCCCTTGAACACGCATCCATGCGCCCAGCGAATCGGTGTTTACGCCCAAATTCACAAGAGACATCCTCAACTTATGCGATGTGTCATCATCGTCTAATGCAAATGGATAATGCACTTGACGAGAGGCCTTGGCAATGAGATTTTGCACTCATGGTCAGACTTCAGAAACCAAAGGCAGAGGAAAACACCGCAGGCGGCGCTGAGCAATTACAGCGGATCGCGCTGCGTCTGTTTGCCGAACGCGGGGTTGATGGCGTGACCGTGCGCGAGATTGCCGCGGCCGCCGGACAGAAGAATCATGGCGCGGTGGGCTATCATTTCGGGTCCAAGGAAACGCTGGTGCGCGCGATCATCAAGGATGGCGCGGTGGAGCTGGACCGGCTGCGCAACAGCGCGCTTGATGCAATGGAGGCGGCCGGCGGCCCGCGTCATTTGCGCGATGTGGTCGATGTGCTGATCGGCTCGGTCACGGCGCTGTCGGACGATGATTATGTGCGCTTCATCACGCTCTTCGGCATGACTCACCGCGATTTTATGATCGAGGCGATCGAGCCGGAATGGAACCATGCCTATGGCCGGTGTCTGGCGCATCTGCGCCGCCTGATGCCGGCGATGAACGCGGCCTTGCGCAACCAGCGCTTCGTTTTCATGGGCGCGCTGCTCAGCGCGGTACTTTCGGCGCGGGCGCGGGCGCTCGCCGATCCTACGCGGCCCCATGCGATGTGGGCGGGTGACATTGGCCTTGAACATTTCGCACAGGTGATGACCGCGATGCTGGCAGCCCCGGTCGATTTGCCGGATAGTGACATACAAATGGCTGATTCGAAAAGGCTTGCCGATCATGGGCCGCTTGGTCCGGTCGGATAGAATACGGGAGAGAGATAGTGGAAAGCGCGACCAAAACTGGCGCCTTTAATGCGGATATGCCGCTTGATGCCATGATGGCGGCGGCCTGTGCCTTGCGCGATGCGGGGCATGGGCGGGTGCAGACATGGTCGCGCAAGGTGTTCATCCCGCTCACGCAATTGTGCCGCGACCGGTGTCATTACTGCACCTTTGCCCAGCCGCCTCAGCCGGGCGAATCGCCCTATATGAGCCGCGAGGATGTGCTGGCCGTGGCCCGCGCCGGGGCGGCGGCGGGCTGCACCGAGGCGCTTTTCACTTTGGGCGACAAGCCGGAGCTGCGCTACAGCGCGGCGCGCGAGGCGCTGGCCAAGATGGGCTATGCCAGCACCATCGACTATCTGGTCGCCATGTGCGCGGCGGTGCGCGATGAAACGGGCCTGCTGCCCCATGTGAACGCGGGCGTGATGAGCCGTGACGAGATGGCGCGTTTGCGCGAGGTGTCCGTCTCGCAGGGGCTGATGCTCGAATCGCTCAGCCCGCGCCTGTGCGCAAAGGGCGGACCGCATTACCGTTCGCCCGACAAGGAGCCCGAGGCGCGGCTGGCCATGCTGCGCCAGGCGGGTGAATTGCATGTGCCTTTCACCACCGGCATCCTGATCGGCATTGGCGAAACGCGCGGGGAACGCATCGAGGCGCTTGAAGCCATTGCTGCCGAGCACCGCCGTTACGGCCATGTGCAGGAAGTCATCGTTCAGAATTTCCGCGCCAAAGCTCGCACCCCCATGGCCGATGCGCCCGAGCCGGATCTCGATGACCTGCTCTGGACCATCGCGGCGGCGCGGCTGATTCTGGGGCCGGATATGAATATTCAGGCCCCGCCCAACCTGTCGGCGGATGATTTTCCGCGCCTGATCGCGGCGGGGATCAACGATTGGGGCGGGGTGTCGCCCGTCACCATCGACCATGTGAACCCCGAAGCGCCATGGCCCGAAGTGGAGCGCCTGCGCGGCGGGACCGAGCAAGCGGGCCGCAGTCTTGTCGCGCGTCTGCCCGCTTACCCTGCATGGCTGGGCGCGCAGTGGCAGGCGCCATCCATGCGCCGCGCCATACTGGCGGCCAGCGATGCCCCAGGCTTCGCTCGCGATGATATGTGGTCGCCCGGTGTCGCCTTGCCCAAGCGGGCGGCGCTCGGCTCGGTTCTGTCGGTTGCCCCGGCCATTGCGCAGGTGGTTCAATCGGCGATGGCGGGCGGTGCGTTGGACGAAGACGCCATTGTCACGCTGTTTTCCGCGCGCGATGCCGATCTGGAGCATGTCTGCGCGGCGGCGGACAATCTGCGGCGGGAAAAGAAGGGGGAGGCGATCACCTATGTCGTCAACCGCAACATCAATTACACCAATATCTGCACCTTCAAATGCGGCTTCTGCGCCTTTTCCAAGGGCGATATGGCCGAGGCCCTGCGCGGGCGGCCCTATGACCTGTCGATGGACGAGGTGATCCGCCGCACCGCCGAGGCATGGGCGCGCGGGGCCACCGAGGTCTGCCTGCAAGGCGGCATCCATCCGCATTACACCGGCGAGACCTATATCAATCTGGCCAAGGCGGTGCGTGCGGCGGTGCCGGAGATGCATATCCATGCCTTCTCGCCGCTGGAGGTGTCGCAGGGGGCCAAGGCGTCCAATCTCTCGCTCGAAAACTATCTGCGCGCTCTGAAAGAGGCCGGGCTGGATACGTTGCCCGGCACGGCGGCGGAAATCCTTGATGATGAGGTGCGCGATGTCATTTGCCCCGACAAGCTGACCACCGACGAATGGCTGGAGGTGATCGAGACGGCGCATAAGGTGGGCTTCAAGACCACCGCGACGATCATGTTCGGCCATGTCGAAACACCCCGACATTGGGCGCGCCACCTGATCCGCATCCGCGAGCTTCAGGAACGCACCGGGGGCTTTACCGAATTTGTGCCTCTGCCCTTTATCCATATGGAGGCGCCGATGGCGATCAAGGGGCAGGCGCGCCATGGCCCGACCTTCCGCGAGGTGCGCCTGATGCACGCCGTGGCGCGGCTGGTGCTGAATGGCCGCATCGATTCGATCCAGACCAGTTGGGTGAAACTGGGCGAGGAAGGCGTGAAGGCCTGCCTCAATTCGGGCGCCAACGATCTGGGCGGCACCTTGATGAATGAAAGCATCAGCCGCGCGGCGGGCGCCGCCCATGGGCAGGAAATGCCGCCCGAGGCGATGGAGGCGCTGATCCGCAGCATCGGCCGCGTGCCGGTGCAGCGCAGCACCGCCTATGGCGCTGTGGCGCAGGAGATCCACCAGCGCGGGCTGAATGCGCCCTCGCTGACCCCGATGATTCAGACCCCGCCGCGCAAAAAGCGCGAAGGGGCCAATGATAAAACAGAGAGGTTTGAACATGCAGGATAAGGCAACCATCGCCGTTCTGGGCGGCACGGGCAAGGAAGGCGGCGGGCTGGCGCTGCGCTGGGCGCACAAGGGCCACCGCGTCATCATCGGCGGACGCAGCGCCGAGCGCGCGGGCGAAAGTGCGGCGGCGATGAATGCCACGCTGGGCGGCGGCAATGTGTCGGGCATGGCCAACGTCGATGCCGCCGTCGCGGCTGATATTGTCGTGCTGGCCGTGCCCTATGCGGCGCAGCAGGCCACCGTGCAGGAAGTGGCCGCGGGCCTTGCGGGCAAGATCCTGATCGATGTGACGGTGCCGCTGGTCCCGCCCAAGGTCAGCCGGGTGCATATTCCCGAAGGCGGTTCAGCGGTCGAGGTGGTGCAGAAAATGCTGGGCGAAAGTGTCCGGGTGGTTTCGGCCTTTCAGAACATTTCCGCCCATCACCTGACCAAGCTGGATGAAGAGATCGAATGTGACGTTCTGGTCTGCGCCGATGATGGCGCGGCGGGCGATGAGGTGGTGGCGCTGGCGCAGGAGATTGGCCTGCGCGCATGGTATGCCGGCCCCCTGTGCAATTCGATTGTGGCCGAGGGGCTGACTTCGGTGCTGATCGCGCTCAATCGGCGGTATAAAGTGCCGGGCGCGGGCATTCGCATCACGGGCGTGTAAGACATATGATTTCGATCCACACCTTGCCCGGCGTGCCGCTGATCGCGCCGGGCGATGATCTGGGGCGGGTGATCCTTGATGCGCTGGGCGTGGACGGGTTGGCTTTGCGCGATGGCGATATCATCGTTCTGGCGCAAAAGATCGTGTCCAAGGCGGAGGGGCGCGCTGTGCCGCTTTCGGGCGTGCGCCCCTCGTTTGCCGCGCAGGATCTGGCCGCGCGATGCGACAAGGATGCGCGGCTGGTCGAGCTGATCCTGTCGGAAAGCGAGCGGGTGATGCGGGTGCGGCGCGGGGTGCTGATCGTGCGGCATCGGCTGGGTTTTGTGCTGGCCAATGCCGGGATCGACCAGTCCAATGTCGATCAGGGCGAGGAGCCGGTGGCGCTTCTTCTCCCGCTGGACCCCGACGCCAGCGCGGCGGCCATCCGCAGCGCCTTGGTCAAGGCCAGCGGGGCCGATGTGGCGGTGGTCATCATCGACAGTTTTGGCCGCGCATGGCGCAATGGCACATGCGGCGTGGCGATTGGTTGTGCGGGCATGGCGGGCCTGCTTGATCTGCGCGGCACGCCCGATCTCTATGGCCGCGAACTGGCCACCAGCGAATTGGGCCTTGCCGATGAAGTGGCGGCGGCAGCCTCGCTGGCCATGGGACAGGCGGCGGAAGGATCGCCCATCGTGCTGCTGCGCGGGGTGGCCTATGGTCGGCGTGAGGGCAAGGCGGCGGAACTGATCCGCCCGCTGGAAATGGATCTGTTCCCATGAGCATATTGGCAATAGCGGGCGGGGTCGGCGGGGCCAAATTGGCGGCGGGGCTGGCCGCCGTGCTGCCTGCGGGCGAATTGACCATCGCGGTCAATACCGGCGATGATTTTGAACATATGGGCCTGAGCATCTGCCCTGATATTGATTCTGTCACCTATGCCCTTGCGGGGATGAACAACCGCGAAAAGGGCTGGGGCGTCGCGGACGAGACATGGGCCTTTATGGACATGGCGGGCAAGTTGGGCGGAGAGACATGGTTCGCGCTGGGCGACCGCGATCTGGCCACGCATGTGCTGCGCACGCAGGCGCTGCGCGGGGGGCAAAGCCTCTCGGCGGTGGTGGCGCGGATGGCGGCGGCGCTGGGCATTGGCCAGTCGGTTGTGCCGATGAGCGATGATCCGGTGCGCACGATCATTTCTACCGATGAGGGCGACCTGGCTTTTCAGGACTATTTCGTGCGACGGCAATGCGCGCCTGTGTTCCGCGCGATCCGGTTCGACGGGGCGGAGCGGGCGCATATGGCGCAGGGTTTTGCGGCGGCTCTGGCCGATCCGGGGTTGGAGGCGATTGTCTTTTGCCCGTCCAACCCGATCCTTTCGATTGCGCCGATCCTGTCGGTGCCGGGGGTCAGGGATGCCTTGATGCGGCGCAGGGTGCCTGCGGTCGCGCTCTCGCCCTTTATTGCCGGACAGGCGATCAAGGGGCCGGCGGCCAAGATTATGGGCGAGCTGGGCCTTGGCACCACGCCGGGCGCGGTGGCGGATCAATATGCCGGGTTGATCGATGGGTTGATGGTGGACAGCGCAGATGCCGGGGCGCTCAATGGCCTGGTGGTCTGCGCCACCGATACGCTGATGCGCGATGCCGCCGATCAGGCGAGGCTGGCGCGTGAAGTGCTGGGCTTTGCCCGCGAACTGGCGAATTGAGGCGATGGCGCGGCCAGTCATCCTCATCCCGGTCAAGCCTTTCGCGCGGGCCAAGTCGCGGCTGGCGGGCGTGATGGATGATGCGGCGCGAGAGGTTTTGGCGCGGCGGCTGTTTGCCCATGTGTTGGGGCAGGCAGGGCAGGTTGCCGATGTGCTGGTGGTCAGCCGCGACGAGGATGCGCAGGCGCAGGCGCGCGCGGCAGGCGCGATGGCGCTGCGCGAGACATGCGCGGGGCATAATCCGGCGCTGGCGCAGGCTTTGCTGAAACTGGACCGGATGGCGCGCGCGCCGGTGCTGATCGTCAGTTCCGATCTGCCCTTGCTGGGGCCGCAGGATTTGCGCGTGATGCTGGCGCCGCCCATGGGCGTCTCGGTGATGATTGCCACCGACACGGCAGGGCAGGGGACCAATGCGCTTTATCTGGCCCATCCCGCGATCCTCGCCCTGCGCTTTGGGCCGGGCAGCCGCGCCGCGCATGAGCGCGAGGCGCAGCGCGCGGGGCTGGGCTGCCGGGTGATCCGGCGCGAGGGGCTGGCGCGCGATCTGGATGTGCCTGCGGATCTGCCTATTTTGCTCTCAAGGGCATAATTGGCTTGTGTGATCCGGGCTGAAATGCCTATAAATCTGCATCACAGTATAGATTCATAAAGAGAGGATGAGGCATGGCGGAAGCCTATATCGTGGCCGTGGCGCGTTCGGCCGGGGGCAAGCGCGGCGGGCGGCTGGCCGGGGTGCATCCGGCGGATCTGGCCGGGCGGGTGCTGGCCGGATTGATCGACCGGGCGGGCATTGATCCCGCGCTGGTCGAGGATGTCATTATGGGCTGCGCCTGTCCAGGCGGTGAGCAGGGCGCCAATATCGCCCGCAACGCGGTGCTGGCGGGTGGATTGCCCGAATCGGTGCCCGGCACCCATGTCGACCGCCAGTGCGGATCGAGCCAGCAGGCCGTCCATTTCGCCGCCGCCACGGTGATGGCGGGCGTGATGGATGTCGTCATCGCGGCGGGCGTCGAGAGCATGACCCGCGTGCCGATGGGCCTGCCCTGGACGCTGGCCGCCAAGCATGGGTTTGGCACCTATCGCAGCCCCGGCATCGAGGCGCGCTATCCCGACACGCCCTTCAGCCAGTTTGGCGGGGCCGAAATGCTGGCGAAGAAATATGGCCTGACGCGCGATGTGCTGGACGCCTATGCGCTGGAAAGCCACCGCCGCGCCGCCGCCGCCACGGCGGCGGGCAAGTTCGACGCGGAAATCATCCCGCTGGAGGTGGTCACGCCCGAAGGCGAGACGGTGATCCACAAGACCGACGAGGGCATCCGCGCCGACGCCAGCCTCGAAAAGATTGCAAGCGTCAAATTGCTGACCGAAGGCGGCGTTATCAGCGCGGCCAATGCCAGCCAGATCTGCGATGGCGCGGCGGCTGTGCTGGTGGTCAACGAGCGTGGGCTCAAGGCGCTGGGTTTGAAGCCCTTGGCCCGCATCCATCAGATGACCGTTCTTGGCCACGATCCCGTCATCATGCTGGAGGCGCCGATCCCGGCCACCCAGCGCGCGTTGAGCAAGGCGGGTATGGGGATTGGCGACATTGACCTCTATGAAGTCAACGAGGCCTTTGCTCCGGTGCCGCTGGCTTGGGTGCAGGCGATGGGGGCCGATCCGGCGCGGATGAATGTACATGGCGGGGCGATTGCTCTGGGCCATCCGCTGGGCGGGTCTGGCGCAAAGCTGATGGCGACTTTGGTCAGTGCACTGCATTTGACCGGGGGGCGGTATGGTTTGCAGACCATGTGTGAGGCGGGCGGGATGGCCAATGTGACCGTGGTGGAGAGGTTGTAAGAAAGGGTTTGCCTCCGGCGGGCAAAGGGCGAAAGCCCTTTGCAATCCCGTTAATGGGGTGGGGCAAGATCGCATGCTGGGCATCAATCATTAAAGCCTGCGGCGCGCAAGGGGCATCCCTATCCGCGCCGTAGGCTTTAAACTTTCAACGCTGCGTCCGACACCTATGGCCGAACCCATAGCGCAACAAAGACAGTAACGGGAGCGCGAGGGTCTAGACCCTCGCACCTAAAATCCCTTCTTTAATTTCCCCCATCCAATAACCGCCGCGCAATCACCTGCGCTTGAATCTCGCCCGCGCCTTCAAAAATGTTCAAAATCCGCGCATCGGCCAGCAAGCGGCTGACGACATATTCCATCGCGAACCCATTGCCGCCGTGGATTTGTAGGGCATTGTCCGCCGCCGCCCATGCCACGCGAGCGCCAATCAGTTTGGCCATGCCGGCTTCAAGGTCGCATCTTTTGCCCTCGTCTTTGCGGCGGGCGGCGAAATAGGTGAGCTGGCGCGCTCCCATGATTTCGGCCGCCATTATCGCCAGCTTGTTAGCCACGCGGGGGAATTCGATGATCGGTCGCCCGAATTGCTTGCGGTCCATCGCATAGGCAAGGCCGACGTCGAGCGAGGCCTGCGCCACGCCGATGGCGCGCGCAGCGGTCTGGATGCGGGCGCTTTCGAAGGTGGCCATCAATTGCTTGAAGCCCTGCCCCTCCACCCCGCCCAGCAGATTGGCGGCGGGAACGCGGAAATCGTCAAAGCCGATTTCGTACTCCTTCATCCCGCGATAGCCGATCACGCCGATCTCGCCCCCGCTCATGCCGGGGCTGGGGAAGGGGTTGGCCTCATCGCCGCGCGCCTTGGGTGCGATCAGCATCGAGAGCCCGCTGTGGTTGCGCGTTTCCGGATTGGTGCGCACCAGCAGCGTCATCACATCGGCGCGGGCGGCATGGGTGATCCATGTCTTGTTGCCGCTGATGCTGTATTCATCCCCGGCCAATGTCGCGCGCGTGCGCAGCGAGCCAAGGTCCGATCCCGTATCCGGTTCGGTGAACACGGCGGTAGGCAGGATCGCCGCGCTGGCGATCTGGGGCAGCCAGTGCTGTTTCTGCTCCAGCGTGCCGCCGGTCAGGATCAGTTCGGCGGCAATTTCGGACCGCGTGGCCAGCGAGCCGACCCCGATCCACCCGCGAGATAGTTCTTCGGACACTACGCACATCGCGGTCTTGCCCATGCCCAGCCCGCCGAATTCCTCCGGGATGGTCATGGCGAACACGCCCATCTCGCCCAGTTCATCGACCAACTCGATGGGGATCAATTCGTCCTTCAAATGCCATTCGTGGGCATGGGGCGCGACCTTGTCGTTGGACAGGGCAAAGAACTGATCGCGGATCAGGGTGAGCGTTTCATCCAGCCCGCAATTTTCCAAAGTCACCCGCCCGCGCGCATCGATCAGATGGTGCGCGATGGCGGTTTTCACCCCTTGCATCCCGCCCTCGCGAATCAGGCGCGTGATCGCGGGCGCATCCAGCGCCGAGGCATCATCGCACAGATCGGCGGGGCGGATCACCTCGCCCTGATTCATCGCGATGCCGCCGCGCATCTGTGCCCCATATTCGGCAAACAGCAATTGTGCGAGCAGGGCCTCGACCTCGGTAAATTCCCCGGCCGTTTCCAGCGCGGCGGCCCAAGCGGCCACCTCGCGCAGCAATTCGGCATAGGAGGCATACCAGCCAAAGCCATGGACGATATGCTGTTCCACATCGGCGGCCACGCGGTCCACCTTGCCTTCAGGCGTGGCGATGCGGGCTTTCACCTGCGGCTCTGCCCGCGCGACAAAAGCCGCCGCCGCATCCGCCGCCGCAGACAGCAGGGCGGTCAGCCCCGGCAGAACAGGTGTCATTCCTTATCCTCTGCTTGATTTTTATTCGCCGCCGCCATCGCCTTGGCGTCCAGCCCGCCGACCAGATTGCCGGTCATCAACTGGTTATGCGCATGGGCCAGATGGTGCATGTGGAACACGCCATCCATCGCCTGCCGCTTGCCGCGCAGATCCTCGACGAAATTGAACGCCTGCTTGGTCAGCGCCATGCCGAAACGGTCGCGATCGACCAGTTCGGCGGCGATCTTGGCGACTTCTTCGCGCAGGGTTTCGCGCGGGAAAATCTCGTTGACCATGCCGAACTGATAAGCCCGCGCCGCAGGCATCCGGCGGCCCAGCAAGAGCAACTCGCGCGCCACGCGGGGCGGCAATTCGAATGCATGGGCGAAATATTCCACCCCCGGCTGCGCCATGCGCAACACCGGATCCTGAAAAAACGCATCTTCGGACGCGATAATCAGATCGCAGACCCATGCCAGCATCAGCCCGCCTGCGATGCAGGCGCCCTGCACCATGGCGATCATCGGCTTGGGGATTTCCTGCCAGCGGCGGCACAGGCCCAGATAGCCGTCCTGCTCCAGCACATATTGCCGCTCGGCCCCGCCCTTGTTCAGATGGTCCCACCACATGGTCGTGCGGTGGCGCGGCATGTGGCTGTCCTTTTCGGGCGTGCCAATGTCGTGGCCTGCGGAAAAATGCTTGCCCTCGCCGCCCAGCACGATGACCTTGACCTCATCGTCTTCGACCGCGCGCTTGAACGCATCGTCCAACTGGCCCAGCAGGCGATAGTTCTGCGCATTGGAATATTGCGGGCGGTTCAGCATCACCCATGCCACGCCATCGGTGACATTATAGGTGACGAATTCGGGTGTTTCGCTCATCGGCTCTATCCCCTCAACGCGGCGCCATGCGGATGCCGCCGTCAAGCCGGACATCCTCGCCGTTCCAATAGTCATTCTCGATCATGGCGATCGCCATGGCGGCAAATTCGCTCGGGCGGCCAAAACGCTTGGGGAAGGGCACGCTGGCGGCCAGCGAGGCCTTCACTGCATCCGCCGCGCGCGCCATCAGCGGCGTGTCGAAAATGCCCGGCAGGATGCAGTTCACCCGGATGCCATCGTTCATCAGATCGCGCGCCATCGGCAGCGTCAGGCTGACAATCCCGCCCTTGGAGGCGGCATAGGCGGCCTGCCCGATCTGGCCATCCTCGGCGGCCACGCTGCCGGTGTTGAGGATCACGCCGCGCGCGCCATCCTCCAGCGGGGCAAGGTCGAGCATCCCCCGCGCCGATTTGGCACAGCAGCGGAAGGTACCGATCAGGTTGATCTGGATGATCCGCTCGAATTGGTCGGTGGGGAAGGCTTTGGTTTCGCCGGTCGCCTTGTCGCGCGATGCGGTCTTGATGACATTGCCGGTGCCCGCGCAATTCACCAGAATGCGCTCCTGCCCATGGGCGGCGCGGGCTTGCGCGAAACCGGCGTCCACGCTGGCCTCGTCGGTCACATCCACCTTGCAGAAGATGCCGCCGATTTCGGAGGCCACGCGATGGCCCGTTTCCTCGTTAAAATCGAACAGGGCGACCTTCACCCCCTTGGCGGCCAGTGCCCGCGCCGTGGCCTCGCCAAGGCCCGAGGCGCCGCCGGTGACAATGGCCGATACGCTGGTGTCGAGCTGCATCAATTCTCTCCTCAAGCCTTGCGCTGGGCAATGACGCCCCCGGCGGAGAGCGCATCGAGCGCCTCGTCCGTCATGGGCAGCCAGTCCCGCAGGATCTCGTTGGTATGCTCGCCCACGCGGGGGGGCTGGCGGCGGTAATCGGCGGGCGTGGCCGACAGCTTGCCCGGATAGGCGACGGTGGGGATTTCCACCCCATCCTCGCGTTTGAAGCGGTGGACGGTGCCGCGCGCCTCGATAAAGGGGTCTTCGAACACGTCCTTGATGGTGTTGACCGGGCCGGACGGCACGCCGCATGCCTCGAAGCGGTCGATCAGGCTGTTGCGCGTGTGGGGCCGGACCAGATCCTGCACGATGGCTTCGATGGCATCGCGGTTGATGAGGCGTGCGCGGCTGGTGGCGAAACGCGGATCATCGGCCAGCTGGGCGGCATCCATTTCGACGCAGAGCGCGCGGAATTGTCGGTCATTGCCCACCGCGATAATCATGATGCCATCGGCCACTT
The DNA here is from genome assembly GCF_013149295.1 of Novosphingobium sp. SG751A. Taxonomy (GTDB): domain Bacteria; phylum Pseudomonadota; class Alphaproteobacteria; order Sphingomonadales; family Sphingomonadaceae; genus Novosphingobium. Next base: position 50,887 of record NZ_JABGCB010000020.1, on the reverse strand, counting down.
CAAAGGTCTTATACGGCACCACCGTGGGATGCCGATTGCCCAGCCGCCCCGGCACAATCCCGCCCACCAGCCAGTTCGAACCCTGATTGGCCAGCATGGCGATTTGCGTGTCGAGCAGGGAAATGTCGATCTGCTGCCCTTCGCCGGTGCGTTCGGCATGGCGCAGCGCGGCCAGAATCGACACCGTGGCATACATGCCCGTGGACAGATCGGCCATGGCCACGCCCGCGCGCAGCGGCCCGCCATCCTCCTCGCCGGTGATCGACATAAAGCCGCCCATGCCCTGCGCCACGAAATCATAGCCGCCGCGTTTGGTATAAGGCCCGGTCTGGCCAAAGCCGGTGATCGAGCAATAGACCGCTCGTGGGTTGATCGCCTTCAGGCTCTCATAATCCAGCCCGTATTTCTCCAGCCCGCCGACCTTGAAATTCTCGACGATAATATCGGCCCGCGCCGCCAGATCGCGGATCAGCGCCGCGCCATCGGGATGGGCCAGATTGATCGCGGCCGAGCGTTTGTTGCGATTGGCGCACAGGTAATAGGCGCTCTCGCCCAGTTCAGGCGCGCCATCGGGGCCGATCAGATTAGGCGGGCCCCATGCGCGGGTGTCATCGCCAGCCCCGGGCAGTTCGATCTTGATCACATCGGCGCCGAAATCGGCCAGAATCTGCGTTGACCACGGCCCGGCCAGCACGCGCGACAGGTCCAGCACCCGCACGCCGTCAAGCGCGCGCGCGCTCATGCCGGTTTCTCGCAAAACTTGGTTGTGGTGGGCACGCGCCTGTCTCTCCCGTCCTGATTCTGCTCTTTGGACTTGTTGCTCCTGCGATAGACTCTGGCGCGGGCGAGGGCAAGATATTTTGCACCAAGGGTTACTTTTGATTTTGCGCGATGGACGCGCGCACGATAGGATGTGATCGCGAAAGTGCCGGAATTACAGCTTTCCCGTTGCACGTATTCCTGTACTCTTGTGCAAATATCATAAAGGGATGGGATCATGAATCAGCCACACCAGCCTATGGGTGCATCGGGCCTTGCCGTGGCGCTGCTGGTCAATGTGCTGTTTGCGGCCAATGTGATCGCGATGAAGGTGGTGGTCGATGCGACTTCGCCGCTGTGGTCGATTGCGGCGCGCATGGGGGTGGTGGCGCTGGTCTGTGCGCCGTGGTTTCGTATTCCGCGCGGGCGGGTGCATGTGATCGCGGCCTATGGCGTGCTCAATGGCGGGCTGTTCCTGCTGCTGATGAACCTTGCGCTGCATCTGGCCACCAATGTCGGGGCGCTGGCCATCGTGGGGCAGCTCAGCGTGCCTTTCTCACTCCTGCTGGGCGCGATTGTGCTGAAAGAGCGGCTCTCGCCCGCGCGTGGGGCTGGCGTGGCGCTGGCGATCATCGGGGTGCTGGTGCTGGGCTTTGATCCGCGCATTGCCGGGGAATTGCCCGCCGTGCTGGTGATGGCGGGCGCGGCGATGGTGTGGGGCGGCGCGGCGCTGATCCAGCGGCGGCTGGGCGGGATCGGGGTGATGACCATTCAGGCGTGGAACGGGCTGATGGGGCTGGTCATGCTGGCGCCCTTTGCCGCGATTTTCGAGGCGGATAAATTCGGTTGCCTGTTCGCCATGCCCGCCCCGGCGCTGGGCTGGTTCGCCTTTACCAGCCTTGGTTCGACCGTGCTGGGGCAGGGGGCGCTGGCATGGCTGCTGCAACGCTATCCGATCAATGCGGTGATGCCGCTGATGCTGGCCGCGCCGGTGCTGGCGACCTGCTTTTCCGCGCTCTATTTCCATTCGCCGATCACGACGATGATGGCGCTGGGCGGGGGGATCACGCTGATCGGCGTGGCGATCATCGCCCGGATGAAGTGAAACCGGCCACCCTTATGATGGCCGGTTTCGGTTGAGCGTCAGGCGCGCTCGAAAATGGCGGCAAGACCCTGACCGCCGCCAATGCACATGGTTTCGATGCCATAGCGGCCATTGCGCCGATGCAGTTCGCGCATCAGATTGGCCAGAATGCGGCCTCCCGTGGCCCCGATGGGATGGCCCAGCGAAATGCCCGAACCATTGACGTTAAGCATGTCGTTGCGGCTGTCATCCGCGCTCCAGCCCCAGCCTTTGAGGCAGGCCAGAACCTGCGGGGCAAAGGCTTCGTTCAGTTCGACCAGATCGATGTCGGACCACGACAGCCCATTGCGCGCAAACAGCTTTTCCACCGCCGGCACCGGCCCGATGCCCATGCGCGAAGGATCGCAGCCCGCCGCCGCCCAGCTATGGAAATAACCGATAGGCTCCAGCCCCAGCTCCGCCAGCTTGTCCTCGGCCACGACCAGACAGGCCGCACCCGCGTCATTCTGCTGGCTGGCATTGCCCGCCGTGACCACGCCGTCCTTTTCGATCAGCGGCAGCTTGCCCAGAGATTCCGCCGTGGCGTCCTCGCGGATCCCCTCGTCGCGGGCAAAGATGACGGGATCGCCCCGGCGCTGCGGCACGGCCACGGGAACCAGCTCATCGTCGAACTTGCCCGCCGCCCATGCCGCCGTGGCGCGCTGATGGCTGAGCGCGGCATAGGCGTCGCATTCCTGACGGGTGATGCCATAATCGCGGGCCAGATTGTTGGCCGTCTCGATCATGCCGGAAATCACGCCATAGCGCGCAATCGGCTGCGACATCACGCGCCCGCGCGTCAGGCGGTCATGCATGGTCGTCGATCCGCTGCGCGCGCCCCAGCGGTGGTCCATCGAGTAATATTCGACGTTCGACATGCTTTCCACGCCGCCCGCGATCACCACGTCTGCCGCGCCTGTTTGAATGCGCATGGCCGCGTCAATCACCGCCTGAAGGCCCGAGCCGCAGCGGCGGTCAAGTTGAACGCCCGGAATGCTTTCCGGCAAGCCCGCCGCCAGCGCCGACCAGCGCCCGATACAGGGGGCCTCGCCATTGCCATAGCCTTGGGAAAAGACCACATCGTCGATGCGTTCGGGATCGACTCCGGTGCGCTCCATCAACGCCTTGATGACAATGGCGCCCAGATCCCCCGCCGAAATGGATTTTAATGACCCGCCATATTTGCCGACGGCAGTGCGGATGGGGGCGACAATCGCGGCTCTGCGCATGGGAATGTCCTTTGAAAAATCAGGCCTGTTCGGCCTGACGGATCATCGCCTTGGCAATGATGGTTTGCTGGATCTGGCTGGTGCCTTCGTAAATGCGCAGCAGGCGCACATCGCGATAGAAGCGCTCAACCTTATATTCGGCCATATAGCCCGCGCCGCCAAAGATCTGCACCGCGCGGTCGGCAATGCGGCCCACCGCTTCGGAAGCGTGATATTTAAGCGCGGAGCATTCGAGGCTGACCTTTTCGCCCGCGTCAAACTTGGCCGCGACCGATTGCATCAGCGCTTCGGTGGTCAGCATATCGACCTTCATATCGGCCAGCAGCGCCTGCATCAGCTGGAAATTGGCGATGCGCTGGCCAAATTGCTTGCGCTCCATTGCATATTGCAGCGCCATGCCGATCAGCCGGTCGCACATGCCCAGCGCCACCGCGGCAATATGGATGCGGCCCCGGTCCAGCACCTTCATCGCGGTTTTGAACCCCATGCCGGGCACGCCGCCGATGATGCTGCTGGCCGGAACGATCACATCCTCAAGGATGACATCGGTGGTGACTGCGCCCTTTTGCCCCATCTTCTTGTCGGGCTTGCCTAACGAAAGGCCCGGCGTATCGGCGGGCAGGATGAAGGCGGAAATGCCGCCTGCGCCCTTATTGTCCGGATCGGTGCGCGCCATCAGCGTGAACACCGAGGCGCGCGGGGCGTTGGTGATATAGCGCTTGGTGCCGTTGATGCGGTAATTGTCGCCCTCGCGGATGGCGATGGTGCGCAAGCTGGCGGCGTCCGACCCGGCCTCCGGCTCGGTCAGGCCAAAGCTGGCCATCGCCTCGCCGGTGGCGAATTTGGGCAGCCATTCGGCTTTCTGTTCGGGTGTGCCGTCCATGACGATGCCCTGGCTGCCGATGCCCACCGTGGTGCCGATCACACTGCGAAACACGATCGAGGCGCGGGTCAACTCGCGGATCAGCCCGGCTTCCTCGGCCATGGTGCAGCCAAGGCCGCCGAATTCCTCCGGCACGGAAATGCCGAAAAGGCCCATCTCGCGCATCTGGTCGATGATTTCGGCGGGCACGGCATCGGCCTCTTCCACGGCATCCTCGGCCGGGATCAGCCGTTCGTCGACAAAGCGGCGGACGGTGTCGCGCAGCATTTCAAAGGTTTCTGCGTCCACGGGTGAAACTCCTCATGGGTTGAAAGGGTTGTTCAATATTCGACGCCGGCCACCATCGCCTCGGCCCCGTCGGCGCGTATCGCGGCCAGTTGGCCCGGTGAGACCTCGCGCAAGACAATGGGCGCGCCGCAAAACATCGGCGCTACCGCGCGAAAGGCGTAAGTGTGCGGGCGCGGGCCGTGTCGGCGGGCATGGCCAAACAGGCGCGTGGCGGTGAAAGGCCCATGCACCACCAATCCAGGATAGAACTCCTCGGCGGTGGCATAGGGCAGGTCGTAATGGATGCGGTGGCTGTTGAAGGTGACGGCGGAAAAGCGGAAGAGATCGACGCTGGTGGGGTTCCAGATTGCGTCATCGGGGGCGGGGGGCACATCGGCGGCGACAATGGCAGGCGTGGCCGCGCCCGCATCGCGATAGACGATGGTTTGCCGCTCGGTCACGCGGACCTCGCCAGCCTGCTCGATGGTATGTTCGACCTCCAGCAGGATCAGATCGCCGCTGCGCCCGGATTTATATTGCAGATCGCGGATGATCGAGCGGCGCGTGGCGGGCTGGCCTAAGGCCAGAGCTGCGCCAAATTCCATGCGTCCGGCGGCGAACATCCGGCGGGGCAGGGTGATCGGCGGCATGAAACCGCCGCGCTTGGGGTGGCCATCCGGGCCGATCTGGTCGGCTGCGGCGATGGGCAGAAAGAACGCCCAATGCGCCAGCGAAGGCTGATCCGTTTCGACCTCAAGGCTCTCGCCGATCGCGGCGGCAAAGCGGCGCAGCGCCTCGGCGTCCAGCACTTCGCGGCGGACTTCCTCGCGCCCGATCCATGTGCGCCAATGGGCCAGGTCGTTCTCGGCTATGCTCATGCCACCAGTCCTTCATCATGTAGCCGCCCGATGGCGCCGCCATCCAGCCCCAGCACTTGGGCGAGAACCTCATCGGTATGCTGGCCAAGGCGAGGGGCGGGGGTGAGGGTATGGCGCGCCTCGTCCGCCAATGTCGCGGCGGGGCCGGAGGCGGGATAGGTCAGGCCGCTGGGGTGAGTCAGCGATTGGAACAGGGGATTGGCGGTGAACAGGCGCGGGTCATCCGTCACGGCCTGATGCAGGCTTTGATATTGCCCCCATGTCACGCCGCCGGCGTCAAAGGCAGGCTTGAGCGCCTCGGCATCGCGCCGGGCAAAGGCGACCTCGAACAGAGGGAAAAGCGCGGCGCGATGGGTGAAACGCGCGCCCTCGTCGCGGGCGAAGCTCACGCCCAGCGCCGCTTCAATGGCGCCCACCGCCTCGGACAGGTCCAGCACTTTGACGAGGCCGATCCATTGGCGCGGGGTGATGGCCACCACGATCAGGCGCTGTCCGTCGGCCGTCAGAAAATCGCGGCCAAAGGCGCCGAACAGGTCATTGCCCATCCGGGGGCGGTCGCCGCCGGTCAGCACTTCGGCCACCTGACCCAGATGCGAGAGGCTGGAGGCGGCAAGGTCGGAGAGAGGCACGCGGATTTCCGCGCCGACGCCCGAGGCGCGCCGCCGCAGCAGCGCCGAGGCCGCCGCAAAGGCCGCATAGGCCCCACCCAGCAGATCCCAAGCGGGCAGGACATGGTTGACCGGGCGCGGATCATCGGCAGGCCCCGTCATTTGCGGCACGCCCACCGCGGCGTTGATCGTATAATCCACCGCCGGCGAGCCATCGGCCCAGCCCATGACGCGCACGGTGATGATATCCTCGCGCCGGGCCTTAAGCGTCTCGTGGCTGAGAAAACCCTTCACCGGATAATTGGTCAGAAATACGCCGCCTTGATCGCCCGGCGCGGTGGCCAGCGCCACGGCCAGTTCGCGCCCCTCCGGGCGGCCAAGGTCGAGCGCGATGCTCTTCTTGCCCTTGTTCAGGCCCTCCCAATAGAGGCTGGAACCATCGGGGGCCAGCGGCCAGCGGCGATAGTCCGGCCCGCCGCCGATGGCGTCAAAACGGATCACTTCCGCGCCCATCTGCGCCATATGCAGCCCGGCGGAAGGCCCGGCGATAAAGGCCGCGCCCTCGACCACGCGCAGGCCATTGAGGAGATCATACATCGCCTGCATCCCCCAGCTTGACCAAGGTACGGCCCAGATTGTCGCCGCTGAACAGACCGTTGAAGGCGGTCAGCGCGTTTTCGATGCCTTCATGCACCGTCTCGGCCTGACGGATCAGGCCCGCCTTGCGCCAAGCTATCATGTCGGCCATGAATTGCGGCTCCAGATCCTTGTGATCCAGCACGATGAAGCCTTCCATGCGGATGCTCTTGGTCATCAGCATGGTCAGGTTTTTCGGGACCACGGGCGCATCGGTGACATTATATTGCGAGATCATGCCGCAGATGGCGAAGCGGGCGAATTTGTTGGCCAGCGCCAGCGCGGCCTGAAGATGATCGCCTCCGACATTCTCGAAATTGACGTCAATGCCCTTGGCGCTCAAGGCTTTGACCTCGCGGGCGAGAGCCTTGGTCAGATTGGGTTCGGCCTTGTAATCAATCGCCGCATCGACCCCCACCGTGTCGAGCAGAAACGCCTTCTTGCGTGCCCCGCCCGCAGCACCAATGACCTTGCAGCCCTTGATCCGCGCGATCTGACAGGCGATAGAGCCTACCGCACCCGAGGCTGCCGAAACAAACACCACATCGCCTTCGCGCAGACCCGCAATGCGGATCAGACCGGCATAGGCGGTCAGCCCGGTCGATCCGGCAAAGCCCAGATAGGCCGAGGGCGGCAGGGCATCGCGGTCACGATGCTCCAGCGCGGCGGCGGGGGCGTTGAACACCTCGCGCCAGCCGAGGCGGGAGAAGATCAGATCGCCGGGTTTGAAATCGGGATGGTTCGAGGTGATCACCTCACCGATCGCGGGCCCCTCCATCGGCGCGTCCAGCGCAAAGGGCGGGACATAGCTGGGTGCATCGCTCATCCGCCCGCGCATGGCCGGATCGACCGCCATGAACAGGTTGCGTACCTGCACCTCGCCGGGGCCGGGGGGCGGCACATCGCGCGCGACAAGTGCAAAATCCTGGGCCACCGGCGCTCCAACGGGTCGGCGGATGAGGTGAATCTCTCGCGATTGCATCGTTCAATATCCGTTGAGGCGCGCCCAGCGTTCGCGGTGAAAAGAGGAGGAGCCATAGGCCTGTTCGGCCACGCGGGACCGTTTGAGATAGAGGCCCGCGTCATGCTCATGCGTCATGCCGATGCCGCCGTGCAACTGCACCATTTCGCAAGTGATGCGATGGGCGGTTTCATTGGCCATCGCCTTGGCCAGCGAGGCGAGCGAGGGCAGTTGCGGATCGTCGGCGTCAATCGCCGCCAGCGCCGCCTCGACCGCCGAGCGGGTGAGCTGCAATTCGCCGAACATGTCCGAGGCGCGATGTTGCAGCGCCTGAAACGATCCGATCAATTGGCCGAACTGGACGCGGGTTTTGAGATAGTCCAGCGTTGTTTCAAACGCCTGCGTTGCAAGGCCGAGCAATTCGGCGGCTTGCCCCACATAGGCGCGGTCGAGAATGGCAGAAAGCAGAGGCTCGCCTTGGCCCAGCATGGCGTCATCGCCCAGCACCACGCCGTCAAAGCGCAGCATCGCCGGACGGCGCGCGTCGATCTGATCGAGCGGTTCGCGGGTCAGGCCTGCGGTATCGGCAGGCACTAGGAGCAGCGTCGCGCCATCATCCCCGCGGGCGGCCACGATGAACAGGCCCGCGCCCATGCCATCAGCCACCGGGCGCTTGATCCCATCCAGACGCCAGCCATTTTCGACTCGTGCGGCTGACAGACTGAGGGCATGGGGCGCATGATGCGCTCCTTCGTCCACCGCCAGCGTGCCGATGATCGAGCCATCGGCCAGACCGGTCAGCCATGCGCTTTGCTGCGCAGCATTTCCGCCAAGGCGCAGCGCGCTGACTGCGATCATTGCGCTGCTCAGCAAGGGCAGAGGCGAGAGCGTGCGCGCCAGTTCCTCCAGCACGAAACCGAGGCTGAAAGCGCCGAAATCGCTGCCGCCATGCGCTTCGGGGGCGAGGATGCCGCTCCAGCCCATCGCGGCGATCTCGGCATAGGCGTCCTTGTCAAAGCCGGTGATGGCATCCCGCCGCCCGCCGCCGCTGTGGTCATACAATCCGCGCGCCACGCTCACCGGCATCTGGTCGCGGACCCATTGCGACACCATGTCTTTCAGCATGGTCTGTTCTTCATTCAACACGGCCATCGCGCGTCTCTCCCTCAGCGATCCGGCAGGCCGAGCGATCGCTTGGCCGTGATGTTGTTCTGGATTTCGTAGCTTCCGCCATAGATCGAGAAGGCCTTGGAGTGCAGCAGCGCGCGGGTGGCTTCGCGCGCGTCCGCCGGATAGGCATTGCCCGACCAGCCGAGGCCATCGGCCCCCAGCACCTCGACCAGCAATTCCGCGCGGCGCTGAACAATGCCCGACCACAGGTTCTTCAGCGTCGAGACGCCATTGCCGGGGCCGCCGTTGCGGGCCTCTTCGTTAAACCGGCGCACGGTTTGCAGGTAAGCCGCATGGCGCATGGCATTATGGACAATGCGCGCGCGTGCATCCGCATCGGCAATCCGCCCCTCCGCATCCGTGCCCAGCATCGCATGGGCGATGGGGGCCAGCGGGGTGACATCCGTTTTGACCTCCGACAGGCTGGAGCGTTCAAATTGCAGCAGGCGCTTGGCGATGTTCCAGCCCTGATTGACCGCGCCGACCAGATTGCCCTTGGGCACTTTCACATCGTTGAAGAACACTTCGCAGAAATGGGTCGATCCGCTGATGAGGACAATCGGGCGCGCCTCGACGCCGGGCGATGTCATGTCGATCAGAAGAAAGCTGATGCCGCCATGTTTGACGCTGGTGTCGGTGCGCACAAGGGCAAAGCACCAGTCGGCCTGATCTGCGCCGGATGTCCAGATCTTCTGGCCCGAGACCACCCAGTGATCGCCCGCATCGACGCATTTCATTTGCAGCGAGGCAAGGTCGGACCCCGCGCCCGGCTCGGAAAAGCCCTGACACCAGCGCAGTTCATGGGTGGAAATGCGGGGCAGATGTTGCAGCCGCTGTTCCTCGGTCCCGAATTCCAGCAGCGTGGGGCCCAGCATCATCGTGCCGTAGGAGCGGATCGGGTTGAACGCGCCGATGGCGGATAATTCCTGCGCGATAATCTTGGCTTGTGCCGTCGAAAGCCCGGCCCCGCCATAGGCTTTGTCCCATGTCGGCGTGCCCCAGCCTTTGTCGGCCATCGCCTTGCGCCAGACCTGAAAATCCTTGCTGGCGGCGGCGGCATGGGCATCACCCTGAAAGATCAGCCCGTTCACGCCTGTCAGCGCCGGCGGGAAGTTGGCGGATAGCCAATCGCGGACCTCCTGTCTGAATTGCTGGTCTTCCATCATCCCGCCCGGTTCTTGTTGTGTGTCTGTCGTCAAGGCCGGTTGCGACCGGCTCTGCTTCGATGGTGATGTGTAAGCGATGCGGAGACGCTAGGCCAGCAATATTTTGCATCATAGAGCAGAATTGAGATAAAATTTTCATGATGTATCGGAGCGAAATCTGCGCTTTTGGTAAGGTTTGGTGGCGGAGTTGTCGTGCAAAAAATTAGATATATGACTGAAAATAAGTGATATATATGAGCGTCGCATCCCATCGATTGACAGGCTCTGGAATTGACGTAACTGTACCGCAGTGCAATTTTTATGCGGTGCAGCATGATCGCATGCGCCCGATTCCAACGAGGCTGCCCTCATGAACGATTCCCAAACCTGCGTGCTGTTTGCTCTTGAGGATGGCGTGGCGCGCATCGTTCTCAACCGTCCGGATCAGTTGAACGCGATCACCGTAGGCATGCATCGCAGGCTGAACGAAATCCTCGACGAAATCGAAGCCAGCGCGGACCTGCGCGTGATCCTGCTGACCGGGGCGGGGCGCGGCTTTTGCGCGGGGCAGGATCTGGGCGAAAGGCCGGTCGAGCAGGAAGGGCCGCTCGATCTGGGGGAGAGCATTGAGCTGCGCTATAATCCGCTGATCCGGCGTCTGGCGCGGTTGCCGGCGCCGCTGGTCTGCGCGGTCAATGGCGTGGCGGCGGGGGCCGGGGCGGCTTTGGCGCTGATGGCCGATGTGGTGATCGCCGCCCAATCGTCCAGCTTCATCCTCTCCTTTGCCAAGATCGGCCTGATGCCCGATTGTGGGATCAGCTGGCTGCTGCCCCGCCTGATCGGCCAGCCCCGCGCGCTGGGCATGGCGATGACGGGCGAGCGCATCAGCGCCGCCCGCGCGCAGGAATGGGGCATGATCTGGCAATGCGCGCCCGATGAGGATTTCATCGAAAGCGTCGAGGCGCTGGTCACTTCGCTGGCCGCCGGGCCCACGCAGGGGATCATGGCCGCGCGCAACGCGATTCGCGGCAGCTGGTCGCGCGATCTGGACGCCCAACTCGACATCGAGCGCGATGGCCAGCGCCGCCTTGGCCATACGCAGGATTACCGCGAGGGCGTCAGCGCCTTTCGCCAAAAACGCAGCCCGCAGTTTCGCGGTCGTTGATCTGCGTTAAAAGTTGACCTCATCCAAAAATTGCACGAAGGTGCATTTATTGCGCCGTTAATAAGGCCTCATGGGAGAGTTTTCGTGTCCGATCCAAATGTGGCCGAAGGCCCGATCTATCCGCGCGCGCCCATGGCTTGGCTGACGGTGGCGATCCTTTTCGTGCTTTATATCCGTTCGCTCGCTGATCGCTATCTGATGGCGCTGATGGTCGAACCGATCAAACAGGGCCTGCACCTGTCCGACACGCAATTCAGCCTGTTGCAGGGTCCGGCCTTTGCGGTCTTCTATTGCCTCTGCGCCATTCCGGTGGGGCTGATGCTCGACCGATACAGCCGCCGCTGGGTGCTGTTCTTCTGCATCCTGTTGTGGAGCGCGGGGGCGGGGGCCTGCGGCTTTGCCGGGGCTTTTGCCATGTTGATGGCCGCGCGCGCCCTCGTCGGTGCGGGTGAGGCGGGTTATACGACCGGCGCCTATTCGATTATCGGTGACAGCTTCCCGGCTTCGCGCCTGTCTTTGGCCATGGCGGTCTTCGTCATGGGCGGGGTGATGGGGGCGGGCATCGTCTTCTTGCTGGGCGGGCCGCTGGTCGGCTTTGTGCTGGAAGGCGGCATTTCGCATTGGCCATTGATGGGCCATTTCGCCCCGTGGCAGCAGGCCTTTGTCATCACCGGCATTCCGGGCATGGGTTTTGCCTTTCTCGTCTTCCTCTTCCCCGAACCGCGCCGCCGCCAGCAGGCCGCTGTCTCTGCGCTCGAAGGCTACCGCGAGGCGTGGCGTTTCATCATGACCTATCCGCGCTGTTTCAGCGGGATCATCTTTGGCATCGGTTTTGTCTACACCGTCACCATCGCGCTGCAGATCTGGAGCCCGACCTTCCTGACCCGCGTCCATGGCTGGAAACCGGGCCAGATCGGGCTGGCGATGGGTTTGGCGCAATTGCTGGCCGCGCTCAGCCTGCCGGTGCATGGCTGGGTGGTGGATCGGCTGTATAATTCCGGCTATCGCGATGCGCATCTGCGCTGGTGCCTGATCACGCTGGCGCTGGCCGGGCCGCTGGCGGTGGCGGCCTATCTGGTCAGCAATCCCTATGCCACGGTCGTGCTGTTCGGCCTTTATATGACCTGCATCCATTCGACCTCCTCAATGGGGCCTGCATCGGTGCAGCTTGTCACGCCCACGGCCTTGCGCGGGCGGGTGACGGCGATCTTCGTGCTGATGACCGGGCTGATCGGCATGGCGCTGGGCACATTTCTTGTCGGCTTTGTTACCGACAAAGTATTGGGCGATCCGGCTAAAGTCGGGCTTTCGATGGTGGCTCTGGTGGTGGCAGGACTGATTCTTGCGGCGGGATTTTTTGCCCATGGCTGCGCCGGGGTGCGTCGTTTGCTGGCCGCGCGGGCGGGGTAAGGTCCAAGGACGCGTAAAAATCTGCCGATTTCATGGGGCTGGCGCGCGATGTGATATTTATCCGTCAGCCTCGAAGATTATGCATAGGGATGCAAATTTGCATTGACTGGCAAAATTCTCCGGCCTACAAATTCTGCAACATAGGGCAAAAAGCGAAGCGTTGGACTTCGCGGGCTTTTATGGGAGGTTGGGATGCGAATTCATACCATGTCCGTATTGTTGGCAGGGACGGCGCTGGCCGCCGCGTTTCCGGGGGCCGCCAGCGCCGCCGATGAACCCAAAGCCGCCGACATCATCGTCACCGCCACGCGCATCGTGCGCGATGGCTATACCGCACCGACGCCGGTAACCGTCGCCTCGGCCGAAGAACTGGCCAAATCCACGCCGACCAATATTCCCGATGCGCTCAACAAGCTGCCCAATTTCCAGAACTCGCTGGGGCCGGGCAAGTCGGCGAACAATTTCTCGGCCATTCCGATCCATGGCAATATCCTGAATCTGCGCGGTCTGGGCACGCCCACGGCCAATCCCAAGGGGCCGCTGCGCACCCTTATCATGGTCGATGGCGTGCGCGTGGTGCCCACCGAATATATCGGCACCATCGACACCAACGTCATCCCCAACCTGCTGGTTCAGCGCGTGGATGTGGTGACGGGCGGCGCTTCGGCGGCATGGGGCTCGGACGCGGTGGCGGGCGTGGTCAACTTTGTCCTCGACAAGAAGTTCGTGGGCCTGAAGGGCAATCTTCAGGCGGGCACGTCTCAGCGCGGCGACAACAATAACCAGCGCATCGGTCTGGCCTTTGGCACCAAATTCGCGGGCGATCGCGGCCATCTGCTGCTGAGCGCGGAATATTACAACAATGGCGGCATGTATCGCGATGCGCGCAAGGCGGGCCAGAACGGCTATGCCTGGGTCGGATCGACGCCGGGCTGCGTCAACACCACGTCTGATGCCACCGCCTGCTCGCCGGGCGGCTCGCTCAATCCGTATAAGCTGGCCAGCAATGTGCTGATTTCCTCGGCCTCGACCTATGGCAAGCTGTATAATGGCGCCACGGCTCTGGGCACCAAGCTGAATGCCGATGGCACCGTCTCGGCCTTCAACACCGGCACCGCCACGGGCAGCGCGGGCATCCAGGTCGGCGGTGATGGCTATACGATCCCGGCGCACACCACCGCGATCGCGCCCTCCAAGACCTATCAGAACTTTGGTCGCCTCAGCTTTGATTTCAGCGACAATTTCAGCGTCTATACCCAGATGATCTATTCGCGCACCGAAATTGGCTATGACGCGATGGCCAACACGCTGGTTCAGGGCAGTCCGACCGCGACGATTTACGCGGGCAATCCCTATATCCCGGCCTCGCTGGCCTCGACGGTGGCGACCAATGGTTCGGTGGGCATTGCAGCCTATTATTCCGACAATCGGACCAACGTGCGCGAAACCACCGATTTCATCCAATCGACCTCGGGCATCGAGGGCAAATTCGGCGGGTGGAAGGTCAAGGCCGATTACACCCATTCGGAATCGACCCATAACATGTCCCAGTCGGGCCTGTTTGACTGGAAGAAGTTCTTTGCCGCGGTCGATGTCGTCTCGGTGGGCGGCACGCCTACCTGCCGCGTGCTGACCGATCCGACGGTGGCCGCGCAATATGCCGGGTGTCAGCCGATCAACCTGTTTGCGGGCAATCCGGCCGTGTCCAGTCCGGCGGGCTATGCCTATGCCACGGGCACCTCGCAATATCGCGCCCGCTTCAAGCATGACTCGATCACCGCCAGCATCAGCGGCAGCCCCTTCAGCCTGCCCGCAGGCCCGGTCGATGTCGTGATCGGCGGCGAATACCGCAAGCAGACGATGGGCCTGACCAGTAATGCCGATCCGGCCAACCTGGACACGGCGGCCAAGAAGGCGGCCTATTTCGCGGGCCTGCGCGGGGTGCAGTCGGCTTCGCTCTATTACTGGCTGACCAATGTGGGCACGGCCAATGGCTCGATGGATGTCAAGGAAGCCTTTGGCGAAATCGCGGTGCCGCTGCTCAAGGACGCTCCGCTGGCCCAGCAGCTCAGCCTCAACGGCGCGGTGCGCGTGACCGATTATTCGACCTCGGGCACGGTGACGACCTGGAAGGCCGGCGGCACATGGAAGCCGGTCAGCGACTTCCTGCTGCGTGCCACCTATTCGCGCGATATTCGCGCGCCCAACCTCTATGAACTCTATCGCGGCGACACCAGCGGCATCGGCATCGTGCTGGACCCGGTCACGGGGCTGAACCAGAACGCATCGACCGTTTCGGGCGGCAATCCCAAGCTCAAGCCCGAAGTGGCCAAGACGCTGACCATCGGCGGCGTGTTCACGCCCAGCTTCCTGCCGGGCTTCAGCATGTCGGTCGACTTTTACAAGATCGACATGACCGGCGCCATTGACGCGCTGACCGCGCAACAGATCCTCAACATCTGCGGCACGGCCGGGACGGCGCCCGAATGCGCGCTGATCTCGCGGCCCAATTCGACCTCGTTCCCCTCGATGGTGCGGATCACGGAATCGAACATCTCGTTTCTGAAAACGCAGGGCGTGGATATTGACGCCAGCTATCGCCGTCAGGTGGGCAAGGGCGCGCTGGGCATCCGCCTCTATGCCAACTATCTGGGCCAGTTTGACACCCAGCTTTATGCAGGGCAGCCGGTGGTGCATTATGCCGGGGCCAATGTGGTGGGCTCGAACCCTGTGTCTTATCCGCGCTGGCGCGGGTCGCTCTCGGTCGATTACGCGATCGGGCCGATCGGCATCAACATTGCCGAACAATATATCGGCTCGATGAACCGCTTCCTCAATGCTTCGGCGCCCAATCTGTCGAACTTTGTGGGTGGTTCGGTGCCTGCCTATGTTTACACCGACCTTTCGGTGCGGGCGCGCATTCCCCATGGCAATGGCGGCTATTTCGAAGTGTTCGGCACGGTCAACAACCTGTTCGACACCGACCCGCCGATCATTCCGGGCATCACGCCGGGCGTCAATCTGGCCACCAATATCTCGACCTATGACATGATCGGCCGTGCCTTTACGGCGGGGGTCCGCTTCAAGTTCTAAGGGACTGCTCCTTACCGGGGAACATTGCTTGGCCGCGCTCATCATAGGATGGCGCGGCCATTTTTTATCGAAAGAAGGATGCAAGATGCTGCGTTGGCGATCCATGCTGTTTGCCCCTGCCGACAATGCGGAACGCTGCGCCAAGGCGGCGCGGGCGGGGGCCGATGCGGTGATACTCGACCTTGAGGATGCGGTGGCGTACGGCGCCAAGCCCTCCGCCCGGGCGGCTTTGGCGGGCGCGGTGGGCGATGTGCGGGCGCAGGGCGTGGCGGCCTGCGTGCGGATCAACGGGGCGTGGATGATGGCGGTCGAGGATCTGCGCGCGGCGGTGGGCGCGGGGGCCGATGCGATTATGGTGCCCAAGGTGGAATGTCCGCATGATCTGTCGGTGATCGCGGCAATGGTAGCCGAATTGCGCGGGGCGCCTTTACCGGTCATCGCCCTGATCGAAAGCCCGCGCGGCGTGGCGCAGGCGCAGGCCATCGCCGATCTGCCCTGCGTGGCGGGCTTGGCGCTGGGCACCGAGGATTTCTCTCTGGCGGTGGGGGTGGAGCCATCGAGCGCGGTGCTGGACCTGCCCGCGCGGCAATTGGCTTTGGCGGCGGCGGGCGGCGGCCTGATGGCGCTGGCGGTGCCTTTCTCCATCGCGCGTTTCCGCGAGGAGGAGGCCTATCGCGCCATTGCGGGTGAGGCAGCGGCTTACGGCGTCAACGGCGCGATCTGTATCCACCCCAAGCAGGTGGCGGTGGCCAATGACATCTTTGGCCTCTCCCCCGCCGCGCGCGAGGAGGCGGAGCGGATCTGGGCGGCTTGGGAGGAGGCGCGGGCGCGGGGCCTGTCGGTGGTTACGCTTGACGGGCGGATGATCGACCTGCCCGTGGCGGAACGGGCCAGAAAGGCTCTGGCCCGCCCCTGATTATTTGGCCCGTAATTCAGTTGGTCTTGATCCACACGCCCTTGGTCTGCAGATAGGCGTCAATATGCTCATGGCCGCCCTCACGGCCAAATCCGCTCATCTTGTAGCCGCCGAAGGGCACCGCAGGGTCCATCGCGAAATAGTGGTTGACCCAGACAGAGCCAGCCCGGATGCGCCTGACCGCCGACATGGCCTTGTCGATGTCCTTGGTCCACACCCCGCCGGCAAGGCCAAAACGCGTGGCGTTGGCCCGCGCGATCACCTCGTCGAATGTGTCGAAAGGCATGATCGAGGCGACGGGGCCGAAGATTTCCTCACACGCAATCCGCATATCGTCGCGCACATCGGCAAAGACCGTGGGGGCCACCCAATAGCCCCGATCCAGCCCGCCCGCCGTGACGCGCCCGCCGCCGGTAATCAGCCTTGCACCCTGCTGCGAGCCCAGTGCGAGGTAATCGGAAACGCGATTAAACTGCTTGCCCGACACGATGGGGCCGATCTGTGTGGCCGGATCAAGGCTGAGGCCGACTTTCAGCCCGTCGGCGAAAGCGGCAAAGCGGCCGACGAATTCCTCATAGACCGGGCGCTCGACATAGATCCGCGTGCCCGCCGCGCAGACCTGTCCGCTGTTGTTGAACACACCCATGGCCGAGGCGGGGATGGCCGCGTCCAGATTGGCGTCGGCAAAGACGATATTGGGCGATTTGCCGCCCAGTTCCATTGTCACCTTTTTGAACGTGCGCGCCGAGGCTTCGACAATCCGCGCGCCGGTGGGGCCTGAGCCGGTAAAGGCAACCTTGTCCACATCGGGATGGGCCGAGAGCGCCGCCCCGGTGGCCCCTGCGCCCGTCACCACATTGACCACGCCCGGCGGCACGCCCGCTTCATGGCAGAGTTCCGCAAAGCGCAGCGCCGAAAGCCCCGCATCCTCGGCGGGCTTGAGCACGATGGTGCAGCCTGTGGCCAGCACCGGCCCGATCTTCCACGCGGCGCTGAAAAGCGGCCCATTCCACGGGATGATCGCGCCAACCACGCCGATGGGTTCACGCAGAGTATAGGACAGCAGATCGACCGGGAAGGAATTGCCCAAAGTCTGGCCATAGATCGCCGTGGCTGTGCCCGCGAAATGGTGCAGCGAACGCTTCAACATGCCCCTAAGCCCGCGCGATGCGGTGATTGGGCGGCCCATTTCCAGCGTATCGAGCATCGCCAGATCATCGCATTCGGCGTCGACCAGCTCGGCCAGCCTGAGGATCACAGCCTGCCGCTCGGCGGGTTTGAACCGGCTCCACGGCCCTTCAAAGGCGGCGCGGGCGGCGCGCACAGCGCGGTCCACATCTTCCTCTCCGGCCAGCGCAAGCTGCGCCACCAATTCGCCGGTAGAGGCGCTGATGCTGTTGAACGTCTCGCCCGAAAGCGCGTCCACCGCCTCGCCATTGATCAGCAGTTTTTTGCGCCCGTCGCCCAGCCACGCGGGGCGGAAAGCGCTGACGCTGCTATAGTCGGTCATATCTGGCATCCTCTTGGCTCTTTGCCCGATCATAGGCACATTTCTGCACATGAGGTCAATAATAAAACGCCCCGCAAAGCGGTCACCCGGTTTGCGCCCTGCCGCGCCCTATGGCATGGCAGGGCGCATAAGAGAGGAACCATGGCTGATCCTGCCCCCCTGTTTAATCCGGTCAAGCGCCATCTGCTGCTGACCGCCGAGCGGCTGTTTGCCCAGCGCGGATGCGAGGGCGTGTCCTTGCGCGAGATTGCGCAGGAGGCCGGATCGCGCAACAACAATGCCGTGCAATATCACTTCGGATCGCGTGAGGGGCTGATGGCCGCGATCCATGTCTGCCGCGTGGGCGATATGGAGGCGATGCGGGAGGCGATGCTGGCGCGGGCCGGGGCGGAAGGGTTGCTGGGCGACTCGTTGACCTTGCTGCAAATCCTGTGTCTGCCGCATCTTGCGCTGAAAGATGAGGATGGCAGCCATCCCTATGCCGGGTTTCTGGTGCATTATGTGATGCGCCACTGGCGCGCGCCCGATGCCGATGCTGCGGTGGGCGCGGGCGGGGTGGCTCCGGCGCAAAGGCGGGTGGTCGAACTGATCGCGGCGACTTTGGGCGATCTGTCCCCCGCCTTCATCCGCTCGCGCAGTATGTTGGCGCTGATGCTGTTCCTCAATGCCTTGCTGCGCCACGATCATGTCGAGCGGCAGTTGGGCGGAGCGGCCCTGCTGGAGGATGCGCTGCGCAGCGCTCATGCCGCACTTTGTCAGAGCGCGGGCGGGCCGGGGCCTTTGCTCTTTGTCGATATGCTGGCTCTTTAGCCCCCGATCTTCACCGTCACCGCGCGCAGGGTTCCGGTAAAGCGGCTGTTCGCCACGGTATAGGTCGGATCGACCGGCGAGATCGTGTCCTGCCCTATGTCGAAACTTTCGGTATGCGAAATGACCTGCGCAAAGGTGCGGGAGATACGCCCGCCGCCCACCGGCGCGCCGTCGAGCAGCAGCGTGACCGTGCCGGCGCTGGTCGGCGCCTCCTTGTCGAGGGCAAAGCGCATTTCCAGCCGATGCGCGCCCGCGCCGATGCTCTTGGTCGCGGCGATGCGGGTCATGTTGGCCGGGGTCAGATTATAGGTGAGCACCGGGCGGCCATGGTCGAGATAAAGGCTGTATCCGCCAAAGCGCCCGCCTTGGGCGGCGATCACGCCATTTCCAGAGGTCAGCTCCGCGCTGATGGTGAAGGAATGGCCGACGGTGGGCGGGGCGGCGCTTTCGGCAATGTCGGTGATCGGCATCGTATAGGTGAAGGTGGTGCGACCTGCGCTGGGGTCGGGGCGGCCCTTTTGCCCGCCATCGGGGCTGTGAATCGGCAGGATCCTGGTCCGCGCCGCCTCGGCCCAGAATTGCGCCTTCATCCGCTCCAGACGGACGGGTTCGGCGCTGGCAAGATCGTGGGCCTCGCTGAAATCCGCCTCGATATTGTAGAGTTCCCATTGGCGGTTCTCGACCGCCACGCGGGGCGGGGGCGTGCGCTCCCAAGGCGTGACCATCGGCTTGGTCGCGGCCACCCAGCCGTCCTTATAGAGGCTGAGGTTTTCGGCCATGGCAAAGACCTGCATGGTGCGGCGCGAAGGAGCGGCGGGTTGATCGAGCGTATAGCGCGCGCTGATGCCGGTGATCGGCTGTTGGGGCGTGCCGTTGAACACATCGGGCGCCGCGACCCCGGCCACGTCGAGCAGCGTCGGCATGATGTCGCTGACATGCAGAAATTGCGAGCGGATCGCGCCCGCATCGGCAATATGATGCGGCCATGAAACGACCATCCCGTTGCGCAGGCCGCCGAAATGCGAGCCATAGCGCTTTGACCACTGAAACGGCGCATTGAGCGCCCAGCCCCAGCCGCCGGGATAGAGATTATAGGCGTTGCGCCCGCCAATATCGCCAATATGCGCGATGGAGCGGGCCAGATCCTCCTTCACGCCGGACAGGGGCGACTGCTCGTAGAGCTTGCCGTCGAAACTGCCCTCGGCGCTGGCGCCATTGTCGCCCTGAATATAGATGATCAGCGTGTTGTCATAGGTGCCGCTGTCCTTCAGGCTCTGGATCACGCGACCCACCTGATCGTCGGCATAGGCCAGCGAGGCGGCATAGGCCTCCATATAGCGGGCATAGAGGCGCTGTTGGTCGGGCGTCAGGCTGTGCCAAGCGGGCAATGTGGCGGGGCGGGGTGGGGCCTGCGTGTCGGCGGGAATGGTGCCCAGCGCCTTTTCTTGGGCAAAGATCTCATCGCGCAGCGCGTCCCAGCCTTTGTCGAAGCGGCCCTTGAATTTGGCCAGCCATGTGGCGGGCGCATGGTTGGGCGCATGGGCCGCACCGGTGGCGTAATAGGCAAAGAAGGGGCGGTCGAGGGTATTGGCCTTTTGCTCGGCGATCCAGGCGATGGCGTGATCGGCCAGATCGCTTTCCAGATGGTATCCGGGCCGGGCGACATCGGGATGGGCGGGGCGGGTGTTTTCCACCAGCGAGGGTTCGAACCCCGAAGAATCCGCGCCCAGAAAACCGTAGAAATAGTCAAACCCCAGCCCCGTGGGCCAGCGGTCGAAGGGGCCGGATGCGCTCATTTCCCATTCGGGCGTGATATGCGATTTGCCGAACATGGCGGTGGAATAGCCCCCGGCGCGCAGCAGCGCGGGCAGGGCGGCGGCGCTCTTGGGGATCACGCTGTTATAGCCTTCATAGCCGGTGGCCCAATTGGCGACATAGCCCATGCCCACGGCCTGCGGATTGCGCCCGGTCAGCAAGGATGCGCGGGTGGGCGAGCAGATGGCGGTGGTGTGAAAGCGGTTATAGCGCAGCCCCTCGCGCGCCAGAGCGTCGAACGTGGCGGTGGGGATCGGGCCGCCAAAGGCGGACGAGGCGCCAAAGCCAACGTCATCGGTCATGATCAGCAGGATATTGGGCGCGGATTTGGCCGCGCGCACCGGTTGCGGCCAGACGGGGGGCGAGGATTCCGCCGCCGAGATGCCATAGGTAGGGGTTTGCGCCAGAGCGCAGACCGGCACCAGAACCGACACGGCCAGCAGGGCGGATTTCAGGCTTGCACTACGCATCGGTATTCTCCCGAACCGGAGTCTGATGCGCCGGTTTCGGGAGCGACTATGCCGGTTCAAATCTGCACGTCAATATAAATTAAGTCGAATGACTTAAATGGTCCGTCCGCAGCGATCTCCTTCGCGAAACGCCTCCAGCGCGGATCGCGGGGCCACCATGTAGCCTGCGCTCATCACCCTGTATCGCCCGCCTAATGCCTCGATCAGCCCGGTTTGCGGCGAAGGGGCCACGCCCGCGACGATCAGGTCAAGCCCCTCGCGCCGCTCCGCGCCCGAGAATGCATGGCGGATCACCGCCTCGCCATCCTCCACCCGCACCAGCAAGGATTGCGCCACCAGTTCGACACCCAGCGCGGGTCATGCCGACCAGATCGCAATCGCCCGCCTTCAGCGCCTGTTCGGCCAGATCATGGGTGGGGATCTTGCCCACGCCGATCACGGGGATCGCGCCGCTGATCGCCTCTTTGAGGCCACGCGTATAGGGCAGCCATTCGCCCATTTTATAACGATAGCTGCCGATGGCGCGGACATAATGCGCGCCGCCAGCGCCCTCGGAATGGTTGAGATAATCGAGATGGCCTGTCGCCACCGCGCCCGCCGCCACATCGCGCAACCCATCCGGCCCCAGACCGCCCGCACCCGACAGGAAGTCATCGGCGGATATGCGCAGACCCAAAATCTTGTCCGGCCCGATGGCCGCGCGCACGCGATGGATCACGGCGGTCAGGAAAGCCAGGGGCTCGCCCCAGCGGTCGGTGCGCTGGTTGCCCCATGGGCTGAAGCTTTGCTGGATCAGATAGCCATGCGTGCCATGCAGTTCGACGCCATCGACGCCGTTTTCGCAGGCGATGCGCGCGGCGGCGGCAAAGCTCTCGATGATCTCCTCGATCTCCTCCTCGCTCATCGCATGGGCGGTTTCGCCCTGAGAGGAGGTGAGCGCCGACATGCCCCAGAGCGGGTGCATATCATCGCGCGCCTCGGATTTTCCGGTGGCGCCATAGTGGAACAATTGCTGGACCAGTCGCGCGCCATGGGCATGGGCGCGATCCGAAAGTTCGCGATATTTGGGCGCCATATCGGCCGCGTCATAGACGAAATGCATCTCCTTCTGGCTGGAGGCATGCACATGCATCGCGGTCAGGATCAGCAACCCGCAGCCCCCGCGCGCCCGGCGCTCGACATAGGCGATGTAGCGCGCTCCATCATTGCCCTTCTGCCAGAAATCCACAAAGGCCGAATGGGCCGTCTGCACGACGCGATTCTTCACCTCGACCCGCCCGAGGCGGATCGGTTGCAGCAGTTTCATGATGCTCTCTCCCTTGCGTCCCGCTTATGGCGCGGGTCGGCTCAGATCAGTTGGGTCTTGGGCAGTTGCACGGTCATTCCATCCATCGCCTCGCTGACCGGGATCTGGCACGAGAGGCGGCTGCCGGCCTGAGGATCGGCGGCGAATTCCATCATCGCCTCCTCTTCCTCGCTGGCGGGCGTCAGGCGGGCGATCCAGTCATCGGGGATCACCACCTGACAGGTCGCGCAACTGCAAGCCCCGCCGCAATCGGCCAGAATGCCGCGCAGGCCCTTCTTGACCGCGCCCTCCATCAGGCTCCAGCCTGCGGGGACATCGACGATCTGGTCGGTGCCATCGGCAAGGCGATAGTTGATTTTCGCCATCAATCCTCTCCGATGCTCAGCGCGCGTTCGGGGCAGGCGCGGGTGGCGCGTCCCGCCAGCGCTTCCTGTCCGGCCGGCACGATAATATCGCGGGGCAGGACATAGCCTTCGTCATCCAGTTCGAACAATTCGGGCGCCAGCGCCCAGCAGCGCGCGTGTCCTGCGCATTTCTCGCGATCAACCTTGATAATCATCACCATTAACTCCAGTCGAGCACCAGATTTTCCACGCCAAAGACAAAGCCGCCGAAAGTGACGGGCGCGGTGCCTTCCTTGATGCGGAAGGGGGGTATGCGGGCGAACCATTCGTTGAGCGCGATGATGATTTCGCGCCGCGCCAGATGCGAGCCAAGACAGCGGTGCGGACCATAGGAAAAGGCGGTGTGGCGATTGTCCTCGCGGTTGAAATCGATGGTGTTGGGATCGGGAAATTCGGCCGGATCGCGGCTTGACGCCATCGAGGGGCAGGAGACGAGATCGCCTTTCCTGATCGGGCATCCGCCCAGATCCATGTCGCGCGTGGCAGTGCGGATCGGGGTGACGCTGGGGAAGGCGCGCAGCATTTCCTCGACCGCGCTGGGCATGATGGCGGGATTGTCGCGCAATTCCTGCTGGCGGTCGGGGTTGCGGGCGAGGAAATAGAGGTCGAGGCCAATGGCGGTCGCCACCGTATCCAGCCCGCCGATGAACAGCAGCACGGCGATCGAGCGGATTTCCTGATCGGTAAGGGGTCGCCCTTCGACCTGCGCCTTCACCAGAAAGGTCATGAAATCGTCGGCAGGCTGCGCCTTGCGCTGGGCGATCATGCTTTCAAGGAAGTTCAGCACCTTATGCGCGGCGGCGGTGCGTTCGGCCGGCCCCATATGCAGCAATTCATTGGCCCAGCCGACAAATTCCATCAGCCGGTCATCGGGAATGCCAAGGAAGGCGAGAAACACGCTGACCGCCAGCGGGAAGGCGAATTCGGTCATGATTTCGGCCGATGCGCCGCGCGCCTTGAGGCCCTCTATCAACTCGACCGCCTTGGCCGTGACGAAAGGCTCCAGCGCCGCCACCCGCTTGGGGGAGAGCAGCGGGTTGAGCATCGAGCGATATTTGCCATGTTCGGGCGGATCGAGTTCGAGCGGGATCACCGGCCAGTCCTCGCCAATGGCCGAGGAGAAGATGCGGCGATAGGAGGAGAAGCTGGCGCCGTCCTGAAGGACGTTGCGCTGTTCCTCCGCCGTGGTGACGATCCATGCGCCCTGTCCGTCGCGGGTGGTTTCGGGGGCGTAGAACACCGATGGCCCATCCAGCAATTTGGCCACCGCTGCAAAGGGGTCGCCAAACGGGGTGGGGCGCATTTCGGGCGATTTGTAAAGGTTGAAGGCCCCTACGCAATGGGCGGGGACGTGATCGGGCACCGTCGGCTTACTGGCCATGGTCATCCTCCAATATTTTGTTCTTTGGACAGGCTATAGAATCCTGCACCTTAGTGCTAGATACAACAGATGTTTTATCTGTACAACGCCTGTTTTATCGCGCAGTCATATCCGACTATGAACGATCTTGCTCCCCCCCCCACCGCTGCCGATCTGCGCCGCGCCGAAGTGATTGCCTGCGCGGCCCAATTGCTGGTCGAGGGCGGGCTGGGCGAGATCACCTTCCGCAATCTGGCGCGGCGGATGGATTGTTCGACCACCGTCATCAGCCACCATTTCCGCAACAAGGATGAGGTGGTGCTGGAAACCTATCGCCATGTGAATGCGCGGGCCGCCGCGATGCGCGATGCGGCGCTGTCGGACCGGGCGCATGGGGCGGTGCGCGCCATCGAGGAACTCTTGCCCATCAGTGCGGCGCAGCGCGACAATTGGGCGGCATGGCTGCATTTCTGGAGCGCGGCGCTGCATGATCCGGTGCTGGCCGCCGAACATGCGGTAGGCCTGTATCAGACGGTTGAGCGGGTGGCGGCCTATCTGCGCTCGACCGGGATGGAGGACGAACAGGCGCAGGGCGCGGCGCAAGCCATCAGCAACGCGTTGTATGGCATTGCGATACAGGCCCTGTTCGACCGCGACCATTGGAGCGAGGCGCGGCTGCGTCAGGAGTTTCGCCGCACCACCGCCTATGCCTTGGGGCCGGACATGGCAGCCAGACAGGTTTAACCCTCGGCCAGAAAGGCCCGAATATCCTCCAGCACCGTGGGAAAGCGGTCATGGTGGAGCCAGTGGCTGGCATTTTCATATTCGATCAGGCGGGCGTTGCGGAAATGCTCGATTCGCCCGTCCTTGCCCGGATTGGGCATGAACGTGTTGCTGCCGTGCAGAAACAGCATCGGGCAGGTGACGGCCTGCCACATGGCGATCACTTCCTCTTCCGGGAAATCCAGCACCGGCCAGATGTTGAGCCGGGGATCGAATTTCCAGCTATAGGTGCCATCATCATTGCTGCGCAGCGCATGATGGGTCAGATGGCGAACCTGATCGTCGGAGAGATAGGGGTTCTTTTCCCGCATCCGGGCAAAGGCGTCCTCCTCGGATGGATAGCGCTTGTGGTTGCGCCTGGCCGCTTCCTGATGCAGGCGAATCCAGTTGGCGACGCGCGCGGCAAAGGGCTGGATCATCCGCTGTGAATTGCGCCCGCTCGACAGGGCCAGCCCCTCGATATTGACGAAACGCGCCACTCGGTCGGGGAAGATTCCGGCATAGCGCGTGGTCACCATCGCGCCCAGCGAATGGGCGCAGATGGTCAGTTTCTCCTGACCAAGCGCATCGGCCAGATTGGCGAAATCCATCAGGAACGCAGCCATTGTGTAATCAGCGTCGGGCGACCATGCGCTGTTGCCATGCCCGCGCAGGTCGGGCGCGATCACCCGCCATTCCCCGGCCAATTCGCGCGCCAGCCAGTCCATCGAGCGGGCGTGATCGAACCCGCCATGTTGCAGCACCAGCACCGGAGCATTGGGATCGCCCCATTCCAGATAATGCAGGCGCAGGGTCTGGCTGGTGAAATAGTTTGACCGGGGCCGGATGGAATCGGAGGATGACAGCTTGACCATGCGTGCAGGTTTGGATCGCCCCGCACGCATGGTCAATGGGCTTATGGCGTCTTATCCCAGCGCGCCGGCCGGCAGCACGATCGTGTTGAGCGAATCAGCCGCCAGTTCCAGCGTCAATGCCTTGCCGCCCAGCGCATAACGCACCTTCTGCTTTTGCCCCAGCGCGTTGTTGGCGATCAGCACCACGCTGCCATCGGGATTGCGGAAGGCGATATTATCGTCAAAGCCAAGGAAACTGTCCACCGAGAGCGCCCGCGCGCCCGGCTTCACATAGGAGGAGAGGTGGCGCATCAGCCAGTAATCGGGCGTCAGCCGCCATGATTTCGTGACCGGATCGACCACGATCAGGCTGTTTTGCGGCCAACCCCATGGCGACAGTCCGCCCGTGGGCAGGGCGGCGTTCCAGTAATCCCATGCGCTGGCGCCAAATTCGATATAGCGGCGCAGATTGGTCCAACCATAGCGGGCATAGTGCCAGTCATTGGCCGAGGTGCCGCATTCCCATTCGGTGGCCCAGATTTCCATCTGCGGATATTGGCGCGCGATCTGGGGCAGGGCGCGCTTGCCGTCCCATTGCACACCCACGCCCTTGATCACCGCCGCCGCCTTGGGGTCGGCCAGCACCGCGTCGAGCATTTCGACCTTGCCGCGTTCGAGCGTGCCGAAGAACACCTTGGCCCCCACCTTGTCCATTTCGCGGCCAAGGAAGGGCAGGAACCGCGCCAGCCCCTGCGGCGTCCATGTGCAGGAGGCATAGGGCTGGGCCGAGTTGAATTCGTTCTGCGGCATCACCGTGCCGATGGTGATGCCCGCCTTGGCGTAATCCTCGACATAGCGGCGGAAATAGCGCGCATAGGCGTCGAAATAGCGGTCTTCCTGAATGAAGGCATCCTCGCCTTCGCGGCCGGTCTGATCGTCGCGGATGCCGGTTTCGGGCGCGCCGGGCCAAGGCTTGGCCATGGCGTAAAACCCGTTCTTCTTCATCCAGCTTGGCGGGCTCCACGGGCTGGCCCAGAGCTTGAGGTCGGGGTTAAAGCTCTGCGCCGCCTTGATATAGGGGATCAGCGTTTGCTGGTCATTGGCGGTGGAAAAGCTTTTGAGATCGAAATCCCCCGGGGTTTCGTCATAGGAATACCACCGCCGCGCAAAGTCATTGGCCCCCACCGGCGTGCGGCACAGGGTGAAGGCGGCCTGATCGGGCGCAAAGAGCGTGGCCATCGCGGCATGGCGGTCGGCGGGCGACAGGTGCGAGAGCGCGACCCAGCCAAGCTCGTTAAAGCATGCGCCAAAGCCCGCCATCGTCTGGCGCGGATTGGCCAGATTGATCGTCGCATCGGTGCCGAACAGGCTGGCCCTGCTGACTTCGGCTAGCGCGGGCACGCTCTGCTTTTGCCATGGCGCATCGGCCTGCGTGGAAAACCACAGCGCGCCGGGCAGGGCGGGCGTTTCCACCGCGCGGGCGGCGACAGGCGCGACAGCTGTGGCCCCGATCAGGCCAAGCGCGGCTCGGCGGGAAACGGAAAGATCAGTCATGGTCGGACACCTCGATCAGAATGCGGCGATAAGTGGTCAGCGCGGGCGCGCCATTGTCGGTGACGGCAAGGATCACATGGGCCGTGCGCACCGGCGGGCATTTCATTTGCGGGAAATCCAGCCAGCTCTTGGCGCAGCGCGCGGCGACCTTCACCGTGGCGCGCGCGGTGTTGCCATTGACGATTTCGATGGCGGGATTGGGCGATGCGCCGTCAAACCCGGCCTCGTCATAGGCGAACCAGCGATAGGTCAGCTTGCTGCCATCGGGATCGCGGCTGGCGGCGGCGTCCAGCGTCAGGCTCTGGCCGACCTTGGCCTTCAGCGTGACGGGGGCAAGGCCCGCGCTGCCGTTGACCACGGGCTTTGGCGCATGGTTGGCCTTGGCGGGGGGCAGGATGGTCCAGTCCATCCGCGCGGCGAAATCGTTCTGAAACGCCTCGCGCCAGCGCCAGATCGTGGCCTGATCGCTGGTATGGCCATCGACCGTATCGGCGCTGGTGACGCGCATGAAGGCATCGCCTCCCTGCGTCCAGAGCTTGCGGCTCTCGCCCGCCGATTGACGCAGGACATAGCGCCCGCCCCAGCCGCCCCAGTTCGGCGTTTCCTGGGCGTTCAAACCGTTGGGGATGAGGCCGAGGAAGGAGGGCGTATCGCCTTCCATGATGAACATGTGATGCGGATAGGCCGCGCCCAGCGGGCCTTTCGACCGGATGTTCTTGTCCAACCATTCGTTGGAAACCGGCGTGAAATTCGCGCCTGCGCCGTTGCGATAGTATCGGTCGCCCGAAATGCCGGTCCATGTCGCGGCGGCATAGTCGCTGCCGTCCTGCGAGGATGGCGTGCCGATCCAGAACAGTCCCGGATAGGTGCGGCGCAGTTGTGCGCCCGCATCGTCCTGATCGCTGATGGCATAGACGCGCAGGCGGGCAACCAGCGAATCGAATTCAGCGGCGGGAAGGGTCTTTTGCGCATGGCCCAAGGCTTCGGCCAGAGTATTGCCGCCGCCCCACAGGCCCACCCAGAGCGGGCGCGGATCAGGCCGCCGCGCCGCCTCGATCAGGGCCAGCGCGGCCGCGCTGGGATGATCCATATCCACCGCCGCCATGCCATAGCCCGCGCGGCCGGCGTAAACGCGCTGCGCAATCGCCTCGCCGGTAGGATAGGCCGGATCGTGCAGGCGCAGATTGGCCGCGACCTTGCCATAGGCGTCGATCACCTTGTGCATGATCTCTGGGCTGACCTTTTCGCGCTGCCAAACCGAAGTGGTGGCGCCAAGGCCCTCGATGTCGATCTCGTTCGAATAGAGCAGCAGGCGCACCAGCGACATCTGATCGTCGGGTTCATTGCCGATGTCGGACAGGACGAAGAGGCGGGGATGCGCCTCGCCTGCCGGGGCGGCCTGAACCGCAGGCGCGGCGGCCAGCAAAAGGGCAGCCGAGAGCATGGGCAGACGGGGCATCGCTTTCTCCTGTTATGGCTGGCCCCGCCGGGATGACAGGCGGGGCCAAGGCTCTTTCGGCCTTCGTGCAACTTATGATTGCTTACGATTAGCCTTCGATTTTTACGACGACAACCGATTTTGCCGGAATATCCAGCAGCAATTTGCCACCCGCGATTTTGCCGCCCGTATAAATGGCCGGTGCGATCTCTTCCTTCTGCCCCGGCGTGTTATGCGCATCCAGCTTGGCCGCTGTCAGCACCTGCCCGGAAACCTTGGCTCCCTTCAACCCGCCAAGGTCGAGCGCAAGCTTATAGCCTTTGTCCTTGTCAGCATTGGCCACCGCCACATAGGTCTTGCCATCCTTGGCCTTGGCCGCGCTGACGGTAAAGGCGGGGAAAGACCCGCTCTCGGCCTTGAGCATGGGGGCGGGCGCATTCACCGGAATGAAAGTGGCGTCCTGAAACGGCGTGTACATGGCAAAGGTGTAATAGGTCGGCGTCTTGGCCAATTTATCGCCATCGGTCAGCAGCATGGCCTGAAGCACATTCACCGCCTGGGCAATGTTGGCCATGCGCACGCGGTCGGCATGGGCGTGGAAAATATTGAGCGTGATGCCCGCCACCAGCGCATCGCGCAATGTGTTCTGCTGATACAGATGCCCCGGTTCGGTGCCGGGTTCGGTGCGATACCATGTGCCCCATTCGTCAACGAACAGGCCGATCCGTTTTTTCGGGTCCACCTTGTCCATCACCGCTTCATGCCCGCGCAGCACTTCGTCCATGCGCGAGGCCTGGTAGAGGATCTCGTTCCAGTGCGAGACGGGGAAACCGGTGGCCATGGCGGTGTCGCGTTGCGCCCAGTCGCCATGCCACACGGTGTAGTAATGCAGCGAGATGGCATCCATCTGTCCGCCTGCATTATTCAGGACGACTTCCATCCATTTGGTGTCGTCATTGTTCGGACCCGATGCGACCCGGAGAGCCGAATTGTCATTATGCATGTGGAAGGTTGAACCGTTCTTGTGAAAGAAGGTTGCAAATTTCCGATATTCATTTGCGAAATATTCCGGAGTCTGCGCGCCGCCGCAACCCCATGCCTCGTTGCCGATGCCCACGAAATCAACCTTGAAGGGGGCGGCATGGCCATTGGCGCGGCGCTCCTGCGCCAGCGTGTCCTCGCCCTTGGACGTCAGATAATCCATCCATTCGCGCATGACGGCGGGCGTGGCCGTGGCCATGTTGATCGCGACATAGGTGTCGGTGTTGATCTGCTCGGCAAAGTCGAAGAATTCGTGAGTGCCAAAGGCGTTGGTTTCCAATCCGCCCCACCAGTCATTCTTGCGCACCGGGCGCTTGGCTGCCGGGCCGATGCCATCGCGCCAGTTGTAGATGTCGGCAAAACACCCGCCCGGCCAGCGCACCACCGGCACCTTGATGGCTTTGAGCGCATCGACCACATCGCGGCGGATGCCGCGCGTGTTCGGGATCGCGCTGTCCGGCCCGACCCAGATGCCGTCATAAATGTCGCGGCCCAGATGCTCGGCAAACTGGCCCTGAATATGGCGCGAGAGAACCGGGCCGGACTGGTCGGCCCGGATCGCTCCGTTGATGGTTTCCTGTGCGGTGGCAGGGGTTGCAAAGGCCACCGCAGCGGTGGCCATCAGCGAAGCGATCCGGCGCATCGGACTTATTCCTTCCAGCTCTTGGCGGGCAGGGTGATGTTCACCTTCTCGCCCAGATGTTCCGCATCCCGGCCCAGCGCAAAGCCATAGGCGCCCTTGGGCGTGACCCACAGGCCATCCTTCCAGTCGGCCAGCAGGCGCGGGTCGATGGTCAGCGTGACCGGCTTGCTCTCGCCGGCTTTCAGCGAGACGCGGGCAAAGCCGACAAGGCGCTGCTTCACTTCGCCATTGCGGGTGGCGAGGTAAAGCTGGGCCACTTCATCGCCATCGCGCGCGCCGGTGTTCTTGACCGTGAAACTGGCGGTCAGGCCCTTGAGGGCAAGGCCGGTGGTCTGGAACGTGGTGTAGGACAGGCCATAGCCGAAGGGGAACAGCGCCTTTTGGCCCTTGCGTGCAAACCAGCGATAGCCGACGTCCGAACCTTCGATGTCATAATCGGCATGAAGCTGGTCGCTGCCCGAGGTGGGATCACCGGCAAAGTTCGGCTCAACCCAGTCGCTGCCGTCCAGCTTGGGACGGGGCAGTTGCTCGGTGCCGGCCGGGAAGGTGATGGGCAGGCGGCCACCGGGGTTGGTGTCGCCAAACAGCACGCTGGCGATGGCCTCGCCGCCGCGCGCGCCCGGATACCATGCCTCGACCACGGCCTTGACCTTGGACAGCCAAGGCATCGCCACCGGTCCGCCATTTTCCAGCACGACCACGGTGTTCGGATTGGCAGCCGCAACCGCCGCGATCAGTTCGTCCTGACCATTGGGCAGATGCAGGTCGGGCACGTCGAGGCCTTCGGTGGTGTATTGCGTGGCAAAGATCACTGCCACTTCGGACTGACGCGCCTTTTCCACCGCATCGGTGATGTAGCGGCCGTCGCGGAAGGCCACCTTCGCTTGCGGGGCCTGCGCCTTGATCGCCTTCAAGGGGCTGGAGCGGTGATAGTTCTGGCCGATGAGGCCCGCCCAGACGCCATCGCCCATGATCGGGATCGTGACGGCCGGGCCGCCTTCACCCTGTACCTGCGAGGAACCGCCGCCCGACAGCACGCCGCCATCGGCAAAGCCGCCGATCACCGCAATCGACTTGGCACTCTTCATCAGGGGCAGCAGGCCGCCTTCATTTTTGAGCAGGACGATGCCCTGCTTGGCGGCGTCTTCGGCCACCTTGGCATTGGCGGCGAAGTCGATCTTGCCGCCCTTTTCGGCGGGGAACTTGTCGATGCCCGCGGCATAGATCGCGGTCAGCACGCGGCGGTTCATGTCATCGACGCGGGCCGCCCATTTCGGGTCGGCCTTCGCCTTGGCGGCAAGTTGGTCGGTGAAGAACACGCCCTTGTCGAGCTGTTCGCCCGATTGCTGATCGAGGCCGTTGATCGCGGCCTCTACGCCCGGCACCGCGCCCCAGTCGGACATGACAAAGCCCTTCCAGCCCCAGTCCTTCTTCAGAACCTTGTTGAGCAGGAAATCGTTCGAGCAGGCGTTCTGGCCGCCCACGCGGTTATAGGCGCACATCACCGAGAGGGGCTGGCCCTGTTCGATGCCGATCTTGAAGGCCAGCAGGTCGGATTCCTTGGCCGCCGCCTCGCTGATCTTGATGTCGACATATTTGCGCCCGGTCTCCTGACCGTTGAGGGCAAAATGCTTGATCGTGGAAATGATGTGGTTCGATTGAATGCCGCGGATCGCCGCGCCTACCAGCACGCCCGAAAGCAGCGGATCTTCGGACAGATATTCAAACGTGCGGCCATTGCGCGGATCGCGCATCAGATTGACGCCGCCCGCCAGCAGGACGTTAAAGCCCTTGGCGCGGGCCTCGCCGCCGATCATCGCGCCGCCGCGATACAGCACTTCCGGGTTCCACGTCGCCGCCTGAAGCACGCCCGAGGGCAGCGCCGTTGCGCCATCCTTGCGCAGGCCCATCACATAGGACACGCCCAGCGAAGCATCCGATTCCTTGAGAGCAGGCACGCCAAGGCGATCAATCCCGGCCACATAGCCCGCGCCCGGCACCGCATCGGCGGGGATCTTCGTCGTGCCGATGCCCAGATCCATCGGCATGATGCCATGGGTCAGGATGGTCTTTTCTTCGGTCTTCATCGCCTTGACGGTGGCGGCGGCGCGGGCGTCGGCCTTGGCGACATCCTGTGCATTGGGGGCCTGCGCGGCGGCGGGCTGCGAAGCCATGGCCAGCGCCATCACGCTCAAAGAAGTCCAGACCTTGGGGGTGCTCATCACTGTCATCCTCGTATCTTCAGATAGGCAATAATTCGGGGGCAAACATAAAAAAAGCGGGTGCGGCCAAAGACCGCACCCGCCCTCCCTCATGGCTCGTATCGTGTCACTTAGAACTTCACACCGGCGCGGACGCCATAGGTGCGCGGTTCTTCCATCGTCACGGCGGGCGTGTTGCCGGCCACGGCGTTGGCCACGGTGATCACGTTTTCCAGATTCTTGGCATAGCCCTGGATGTACCAGCGATCCTGCGGAGCCTTATAGGTCACCGTCACGTCGGTCTTGGTATAGCTGGGCATGCGGAACTGATACAGCATGTTCAGGTCCGAGATGTAATATTCGGACGAGAGCTGGGTGCGCACACCGGCTTCGACATGGGCGCCATTGGCCACGTCAAAGTTGCGGGTATAGCCCACGGTCGCGGTCCACTTGGGCGCGTGATCCAACTGCTTGCCGCCAAAGTTCACCGTCTGGCCCGACGAATTGGTGGGCGAGAAGTTGCTGTAGCGAGCATTGGTGTAGTTGCCGGCGATCGAGAACGTGTCATCCGGGGTCGGCTTCAACGTGGTTTCGGTTTCGATACCGTCGATCTTGGCGGTGCCGGCGTTCTGGATCAGCGTCTGCAACACCTTGGCGCCGGTGGTGGCGTCGGTCAGCGTGGCAGCCTGCGAAAGCTGGAGGTTGCTGTAATCATAGTGGAAGGCCGAAGCGTTGAAACGCACCTTGCCGTCAGCGAACTTGAACTTCACGCCGCCTTCATAGGCGGTGAGCTGTTCGGGGCGATAGTAGAGCTGACCGGCGCTGAGCGCGCAGCCCAGACCCGAGCCGCTGACGCAGCCGTCGTTGAAGCCGCCGGCCTTATAGCCGGTCGACACGTTGAAATAGGCAAGGCCCAGACCCGGCACGTCATAGTCAACGCCAACCTTCCACGTCACCTTTTCGAACGTGGCCGAAGCGATGTTCAGGTTGAGCGTGCAGGTGGTGCCCACGCACTGCGAACCAAAGGCCGAGGGAACCGAAGCCTGATTGGGGAAGTACAGGACCGTGGCGCCGCTGCGCGACTTGAAGTCGTTGGTATAGCGCACGCCGCCGGTGATGTGCAGGCCGGGCTGAACATCATAGGTCAGCTGGGCAAAACCGGCCTTCGAGCGCGACACGGTCGGGCCCTGCGGGAAGGCGTAGCCCGAAGCGCCCGCATAGACCATCGAGGAGAGCGGGTTGCCCAGCGTGTAGTTCAGGTGCGACTGTTCGTCGAAGTAATAGCCACCGGCCTGACCGTGCAGCTTGTTGCCCTTGCCGAAGGCCAGACGCAGTTCCTGCGAATTCTGGTGATAGCGGCCCCAGAAAGTGGCGGGGTTTTCCAGCACGCCAAGGAACAGCAGATCCTGCGTGAAGTCCTGCTTGGATTCGCGATACGAACCCAGATAGGTCACGTCGATCGTGTCGGTCAGGGCATAGGTGAATTCGCCCATCACGCCCTTGGTCGTGTTCCACTTATAGCTGGAATACTGCTGACCATAGCCCAGACCGCGATAGGCGTTTGCGCTCTTGCCCGAGATGAAGGTGGGGTTCACGCCCACGGTGCCGGTGTTGGTGTAGAAGTTCGAAAGCGGCACAACGTTGGTCATCGAACCGCGCTGGCTCGAATAATCGCCGCGCACGACGAACTTCAAACGACCGATATCGCCGCCGAACGACAGGCGGGTCGAGAAGATCTTGCGATAGGGGTTGAGCGGATAGGCCGGGTTGCTGGCCGTTTCCAGAACGTTGCTGTCCTGGCGGTCATAGTTGGCGGCCAGACGGATGCCCAGCGAGTTGCCGATCGGCGCGTTGATCATGCCGGTATAGTTCTGGCTGTTCAGATTGCCGACCTTGGCGTCGAACGAACCTTCCCACTTGGCCTTGGGGCGAGCCGACTGAACGTTGACGACGCCGGCGGTGGTGTTGCGGCCATAGAGCGTGCCTTGAGGCCCGCGCAGCACTTCAACCTGCGCCACGTCGAAGAAGGCGCCCTTCTGGTCCTGCGGGCGGGCGATATAGATGCCGTCGAGCAGGAAGGCGGCCGAGGGGTCGCCCTTTTCGGTGCCGTCGGTGCTGGTCACGCCGCGGATGGCGATGCGCACGCCGTCACCGCTTTCGGTGATGGCAAGGTTGGGGGCCACCTGGGCCAGCGAGCGCGGATCGGTGATGCCGGCCGAACGCAGGCTGTCGCCGGTCACGGCGGTCATGGCGACCGGGGTTTTGGACAGCAGGGTGCTCTGGCGCGTCGCGGTCACCACGATGTCGCCGGAATTGGCGGCGGGGGCGGGGGCGTCAGCGCTCTGAGCAAAAGCGGGGGTCGCGACGGACAGGGCAAGGGCAACGGCAGCGCCGCCCAGCAGATTCGTCTTCATGAAATTCCTCTCTATCAAACCGGCTAAAGATTTTGGGGGCAGCGCGCTTTGGGCTGCTCGGTCTTTGGCTGGGGCGGAGTTGGCTGGACCTGTCAACGCTGTCAAGACGGCTCGAGAAAAGTCCTACCAAATGATGGTCAATTCTTGCGTATTTACTTCTCGATGTTGCGCAAATGGCACAGGCAATCCTGTCAATCTGTTCAGAAATGGCGGATTTTCGCCATTCCTTGATCTGACGCAAATTGCGTACATCCCCGCTGGCCAAGGACGCGATGGGGCGCTAGGCTTGTATTAGTTTATCAAAATATCGGGGAAAGCTGAGATGGCGCCGCTCAAGAAATCTGCTCTGGCATCACTGTGTTTCGGTGCGATTTCGCTGATTTTGCCGGGAAATATATGGGCCCAGACGGCGCCAAAGCCCAGGGATCAGGCCGTTTTGCCGCAAAGCATCCTGTTCGGCGCGGCCTATTATGACGAATATGCTCCGACTGATCGGCTGGACGAGGATGTCGCGTTGATGAAGGCGGCCCATATCAGCGTCGTGCGCATCGCCGAATCGACATGGGGCACGATGGAAACCGCGCCCGGCGTGTTCGACTTCCACCATATCGACCGTACTCTGGCCGCGATGCATAAGGCGGGGATCAAGGTCATTATCGGCACGCCCACCTATGCCGTGCCGACATGGCTGGTGCGGCAGCATCCCGATGTGCTGGCGACCACGCCGCAAGGACCCTACACCTATGGCCGCCGTCAGAACATGGACATCACCAGCCCCGAATTCCGCAAGGCGGCGCAGCGCGCGATTGTCGCCCTGATCGACCATGTGAAGGATAATCCGGCGGTCATCGGCTATCAGCTCGACAATGAAACCAAGGCCTATGGCACCAGCGGTCCCAATGTGCAGGCCGCTTTCGTTGAGCATATGAAGCAGAAGTTCGGCGGCGATCTGGATGCGCTCAACAAGGCCTATGGGCTGAACTACTGGAGCAACCGCATCAACCGCTGGGAGGATTTCCCCTCGGTCAACGGCTCGATCAACGCGAGCCTGAACGCCGCCTTCGCCGAATTTCAGCGCGGGCTGGTGACCGAATATCTGGGCTGGCAGGCGGATCTTGTCCGAGCCCACGCGCGCAAGGACCAGTTCCTGACCCAGAATTTCGACTTTGAGTGGCGCGGCTATTCCTATGGCGTCCAGCCCGATGTGAACCACTGGCAGGCTGCGCGCAGCCTGGATGTGGCGGGCGTCGATATCTATCACCCGGGACAGGACAAGCTGACCGGCACGGAAATCGCGCTGGGCGGCGATCTGGCGCGCTCGATCAAAAATGGGCAGAATTACCTTGTGCTGGAAACCACCGCGCAAGGCTTTCCGGAATGGACGCCCTATCCGGGCCAACTGCGTTTGCAGGCGTTCAGCCATCTGGCATCGGGCGCCAATATGCTGGAATATTGGCATTGGGGCACGACGGCCAATGCGATTGAAACCTATTGGCGCGGGCTGCTGTCTCAGGATTTCAAGCCCAACGCCACCTATCGCGAGGCCGCCACGATCGGCGCGGATCTGGCGCGGATCGGGCCGAAACTGGTCAATATGACCAAGGCGAACAAGGTGGCGATCTAT
Organism: Novosphingobium sp. SG751A; assembly: GCF_013149295.1. GTDB lineage: Bacteria > Pseudomonadota > Alphaproteobacteria > Sphingomonadales > Sphingomonadaceae > Novosphingobium. Next base: position 14,438 of record NZ_JABGCB010000020.1, on the reverse strand, counting down.
GTCAGCAACCGGGCGCTGACGGGGTTTGAAGCGTTCAAGCCGCAGGGCGAAGGTCGCGCCATCGGCTATAATGACGTGCTGCGCGGCTATTACGATGCGCTCTATCGCATGAATGTCGAGGTGGATTTCATCACCCCCGATTCCACCACGCCGCTCTCCAATTACAAATTCGTCGTGGTTCCCGCGCTCTATGCCGCCGGCGATGCCGAGATCGACAAGCTGAACGATTACGCCAAGGCGGGCGGCCATCTGCTCTACACCTTCAAGAGCGGCTTCTCGGACGAGAACGTCAAGGTCCGCTATGCCGACCAGCCCGGCCGCATCGCACAGGCCGCCGGCATCCATTATCAGCAGTTCGCCGCGCCCGTGGGCGTCTCCCTCGATGGCGACCCGTTCCATGTGGGCGAGGCGGCGAACAAGGTGCGCTGGTGGATGGAATTTGTCGAGCCTACGACAGCTAAGGTCGTCGCGCGTTACAAGCATCCCTCATGGCCCAATTATGCTGCGGTCACGCGCAACGCTTGGGGGCGGGGGCAGGTGACCTATGTCGGCTTCATGCCCGGCGATGAGACCATCGCGGCGCTGCTGAAGGATGAAGTGGCGCAGGCCGGGGTCGGGGCCGAGCAGGTGCAATTCCCGCTGGTCCTGCGTCAGGGCGTGCTGAACAATGGCCACAAGGTGCGTTATGTGTTGAACTATTCGCCCACCCCGACAAGCTATGCTATCCCGGCCGCATCCGCCGAGTTGCTGAGCCAGCGTAAATATGGCGCGGGGCAAAAGCTTGAACTGGGCGCATGGGGCGTGGGGATTCTGGAAGAGGATCGCTGAAACAGTGAACGGGGCGAATAAGATGATTCTGGGGGCAGGAATTTGACCGAGCCGGAAGAAGGCCCGGAAGAAGCCGTCGCAAAGAAAGCCAAGCGCGGCACGGGGCGCCGGTTGCAGGGGGCCATCGCGCATCGGTTGGGCACGGATATCGTTTCGGGGGTCTATGCCCCCGGCACGGTGCTGTCGAGCGAGGTCGAATTTGCCCAGGCGCTTGATGTGTCGCGCGGGGCGCTGCGTGAGGCGATGCAGGTGCTGGCGGCCAAGGGGCTGGTGGAAAGTCGCCCCAAGGCGGGCACGCGGGTGCTGCCGCGCACGCGCTGGAATCTGCTCGACCCCGATGTGCTGGCATGGGCCTTTTCGGGCGAGCCGGACCCGGCGCTGGTGCGCGGTATCTTTGAACTGCGCGCGGTGGTGGAACCGGCGGCGGCGCGTTTCGCCGCGCAAAGGCGTGACCGCGAGGATCTGCGCGCGATGAAGGATGCGCTGGGCGCGATGCGTCGCCACACGCTGGCCACCGAGGCGGGCAAAGCGGGCGATCGCGATTTCCACGATGCCATCCTGCGCGCCACGCGCAATCCGGCGCTGGTGGTCCTGTCGGCCAGCATTGGCGCGGCGGTGCATTGGACCACGCAGTACAAGCAGCGCTCCCGCGCCCTGCCGCGCAATCCGATTCCAGATCACGCCAAAGTCTATGAGGCGATTGCCGCAGGCGATGGTGATGCCGCCGCCGAAGCTATGCGCGTGCTGGTGGACCTTGCCATGAAGGACACCGCCGAGGAGATGGGGTTGAGCGTTCTGCCGCAACCGGGGATCGACCCGGCATAGCGCTCTTGGCGTAAAAGGCCCGGACATTGACGAATGTCCGGGCCTTTTACGTCAGCGCTTATCGCATCAGTGATTGTCGCGCGGCAGCCCCATGGTCTGGGCAATGCGCTGATACTTTTCCGCGCCTTCCAGAATGGCGCCGCTGTTCATCTGGCCCACCAGTGCGCGCTGGATTTCCTGCCACGGCGTCTGGCTGGCCGGATAGGCATAGCCGCCCGCTTCGATCAATGCTTTGCGGCGGGCGTCCAGTTCCTCATCGGAAATCAGCACATTGACCGTACCCTTGCGCAGGTCGATCCGCACCCGGTCGCCGGTTTGCACCAGCGCAAGGCCGCCATTGGCTGCCGCTTCAGGGCTGGCGTTGAGGATGGAAGGGCTGCCGCTGGTGCCCGATTGGCGCCCGTCGCCTATGCAGGGCAGGGCCGAGACGCCCTCGGTGATGAGATAGGCGGGCGGACGCATGTTGACGACCTCGGCCGCGCCGGGGTAGCCGATGGGCCCGGCCCCGCGCATGAACATCAAGGTTTGCGGCGTGATGCCAACGGCGGGATCGTCGATGCGGTGGTGGTAATCCTCCGGCCCGTCGAACACGACCGCCGGGCCTTCAAACGCTTCGGGATCATTGGGGTTGGACAGATAGCGCGCGCGGAATTCTTCCGAAATCACGCTGGTCTTCATGATCGCCGCATCGAACAGATTGCCCGACAGCACTAGGAAACCGGCCTCTTCCTTGATCGGTTGGCTGAACGGGCGGATGACCTTTTCATCCTCGATGGTCGCCTTGGCGCAGTTTTCGCCCATGGTCTTGCCATTGACGGTCATGGCGCCCTCGCGGATCAGGCCCTGACCCATCAATTGCGCCACCACGGCGGGCACGCCGCCCGCGCGGTAATAATCCTCGCCCAGATATTCGCCCGCCGGTTGCAGGTTCACCAGCAGCGGGATCTTGTGGCCGATGTCCTGCCAGTCCGACAGGGGCAGTTCGACGCCGACATGGCGCGCAATCGCGGCCAGATGGATCGGCGCATTGGTCGATCCGCCGATGGCCGAATTGACGGCAATGGCGTTGTGGAACGCATCCAGCGTCAGAATGTCGGAGGGTTTCAGATCCTCATGCACCATCTGCACAATGCGCTTGCCGGTGTGATAGGCGCATTCCTGACGGTCGCGATAGGGGGCAGGGATCGCCGCGCTGCCGGGCAGCATCATGCCCAAAGCCTCGGCCAGCGAGTTCATGGTCGTGGCCGTACCCATCGTGTTGCAATAGCCGGTCGAAGGGGCCGACGAAGCCACCAGCTTGATGAAGCCTTCATCGTCGATCTCGCCTGCGGCCAGCATCTGGCGGCCCTTCCACACGATGGTGCCGCTGCCGGTCCGCTCGCCCTTGTGCCAGCCGTTGAGCATCGGCCCGACCGAAAGCGCAATCGCGGGCAGGTTGACCGTGGCCGCCGCCATCAGCAGCGCGGGCGTGGTCTTGTCGCAACCTGTGGTCAGCACCACGCCGTCGAGCGGATAGCCATAAATCGCCTCGACCAGACCCAAATAGGCCAGATTGCGGTCAAGGCCAGCGGTTGGGCGCTTGCCGGTTTCCTGAATGGGGTGGACCGGAAATTCCAGCGCAATCCCGCCCATTTCGCGGATGCCCTCGCGGATGCGTTCGGCCAGCACGAGGTGGTGGCGGTTGCAGGGCGAAAGGTCGCTGCCGGTCTGGGCGATACCGATGATCGGCTTGCCGCTGCGCAATTCCTCAAGGCTGATCCCGAAGTTCAGGTAACGCTCAAGGTAAAGCGAGGTCATGTCGATATTGTCGGGATTGTCGAACCATGCGCGGCTGCGCAATTTGCGTGTTTCGGTCATAAAGCCTTCAATCAATGCGAAATGGTGAGGCGGTAGATCATGGCATGGCGATAGGGCTTGCCGGGATCGACGCGGGCGGAAATGAAATTGCTGTGGTTGGGCGCATCGGGAAATTTCTGCGGTTCCAGCGCGATGCCGTCGCCCATGCGGTAAAGATGCCCATGCTTGCCGATCAGCGTGCCGTCTAGGAAATTGCCCGAATAGAATTGCAGGCCCGGCTCGGTGGACAGCACCTCCAGCGTGCGGCCCGAGGCCGGATCGACAAGGCGCGCGGCCAGTTGCGGCGTGGCGGTCACGCCTTTGTCCAGCGCGAAATTATGGTCATAGCCGCGCCCGGCGACGATCTGATCATCACGGCCATCGCGCAGGGCATCGTTCAACCGGCGCGGGGCGCGGAAATCGAACGCGCCGCCCGCCACCTTGCGCAACTCGCCCGTGGGGATGAGCGTGGCCGACACCGGCGTATAGGCGCTGGCCGGAATGGTCAGGCGATTGTCCATCGCGCCGCCGCTGCTGCCTTCGCCTGCCATGTTGAACAGCGCGTGGTTGGTCATGTTGACGATGGTGGGCTTGTCGCTTTCCGCCTCGAACAGGATGCCGAGGTTGCCCTTTTCATCGAGGCTGTAGGTGACGCGGGCCTTGAGCGTGCCGGGATAGCCGGAATCGCCATCGGGGCTGGTGTGGATCAGCACGAGCTTTGCCACCGGGCCGGAGGTGACGGATTCCACCTTCCACAACACCTTGTCGAAGCCGCGCCCGCCGCCGTGCAGCGTCTGGCCATTGTTGTTCTGGGGCAATTGATAGGTCTTGCCGTCCAGCACGAAACGTCCATCGGCAATGCGATTGGCAAAGCGGCCGATGGTCGCCCCGAAATAGTTGGGGTGATTCACATAGGAATCGAGATCGTCATAGCCCAGCGCAATGTCCGCCTTGCGCCCCTTTGCATCGGGCGCGAACAGCGATTGCAGCGTGGCACCATAGGCCAAAATCCGCGCCGCAACCCCATTGGCGGCTTTCAGCGTCACCGCTTCGACCACCGCCCCATCGGGCAGTTTTCCGGCATTTTCGCGCTGTGCCGTTACGGCCATGGCATCATTCGCCATCGTCGCCGCACAAAGGGCGGCGAGTGATGCGAGAGCGTAAAATTTCATGCCTAGTCTCTCCCGGCAATCTTGGGCCATTGACGCGGCCTTGCGCTCTCTATAGTCCGACAAATATGATGAGCGCAAGCTGCTATGCCGTGCAAAAGGCAAGCGGTCGGCTTTTGAGAGGATCGAGATGGCCCCCCCTGTAGGTTCGAGTGCGAGTGTCGCTGCGATGGGCGTGTCCCATGAACACCATGGTCGCTATGGCCGTGCGCTATCCCTGCTGGCCACGCTGTTTTTCATGTGGGGCTTCATCACGGTCATCAACGGCACGCTGCTGCCCCATCTGCGCTCGGTGTTTGAACTGAGCTATTTTCAGGCGGCCTTGATCGAATCGGTCTGGTTCATCGCCTATTTCTTCGCCTCGATTCCCGCCGCCATGCTGATCGAGCGGATCGGCTATCAGAAATCGCTCGTCACCGGCCTGCTGATCATGGCGGGCGGGGCGGTCGGCATGATGGTGGCGGCCTCGATCCCCTCCTATGGCATCACGCTGGCCATGCTCTTCGTAATCGCCAGCGGGATCACCTTGCTTCAGGTCGCGGCCAATCCCTATGTGGCGGTCATCGGCCCGGCTGAAACCGCCTCCTCGCGCCTCAATCTGGTGCAGGCGATGAATTCAGCCGGAACGATGCTGGCGCCGATGTTTGGCGCATGGCTCATCCTTGGCCGGTCGAAGGGCGGCACGGCGGCGGCGGGCACAGTGCTGACACAGGCCGAACGTCTGGCCGACGCGCATTCGGTGATCCTGCCCTATGGCATTGTCGCGGTGGTGCTGACGGTGCTGGCGATTGTGATCGCGCGCTTTCCCTTGCCCGCCATCGGCGCGGCCAATCGCCGGGTCAAGGAAGCCATCGTCGAAGGCTCGCTCTGGAGCCGTTTCTGGAACCATCCCCTGTGGCAGCATCGCAATCTGGTGCTGGGGGTTCCGGCGATCTTCATCTATCTGATCGCGGAAATCGGGGTCGGCAATCTGTTCATCAATTTCATCAGCCGCCCCGACATCGGCGGTATGACCACCGAGCAGGCCGGGCGTTATCTCACGCTGCTGTGGGGCGGGATGATGGTGGGCCGGTTCATCGGTTCGGCCATCATGCAGAAGGTTGATGCCGGAATCGTGCTGGCGGTGTTTTCGATCGGCGCCTTTGTGGTGATGAGCATCACGGTGGTGTCCTCCGGCCCGGTGGCCATGTGGTCGCTGATCCTGGTTGGCCTGTTTCACTCGATCATGTTCCCCACGATCTTTACGCTGGGCATTCGCGGCCTTGGCCCGCTGACCGAGGAAGGTTCGGGCCTGCTGATCATGGCGATTGCGGGCGGAGCGCTGGTCGCGGTGCAGGGTTGGCTGGCCGACCGTTACGGGTTGCAGACCTCCTTCATCCTGACCGCTGTGTGCGAGCTTTACACCCTGTTCTACGCGGTCTGGGGTTCGCGCCCCACCCATGCCCTGCCGGATCTTGAGGTGGAATGATTTTACTCTGACTAAACGCATCAGCGACGGTCGGTAGTGCAATGTGGAGTTTTCGATGACTGAATTTCGTTCGATTGATGCCGCCACGGGGCAGGCATCGGGTCCGGCCTATACGGTCGATGGTCTGGCGCAGGTCGAGGCGGTATGCGCCGCCGCCGATGCCGCGTTTGATGCCTATCGCGCCACCACTCGCGAGGCGCGCGCTGCTTTCCTCGAAACTATCGCCGATGAAATCCTTGCCCTTGGCGACGATCTGATCGTGGCGGCGATGCGCGAGAGCGGCCTGCCCCGCGCCCGCCTTGAGGGCGAACGTGGCCGCACCATGGGCCAGCTCCGCCTGTTCGCGCAGGTGGTGCGTGCTGGTGCTTGGCAGCAATTGCGCATTGATCCCGCGCTGCCCGACCGCGCGCCTCTGCCGCGCCCCGATCTGCGCCTGCGCATGATCCCGGTAGGGCCGGTGGCGGTGTTTGGCGCGTCCAACTTCCCGCTCGCTTTTTCGACCGCTGGTGGCGACACCGCCTCGGCGCTGGCCGCCGGCTGCCCGGTGGTGGTCAAGGGCCATCCGGCGCACCCCGAAACCGGCGCGCTGGTGGCCTCGGCCATCGCCAAGGCGGTTGCGGCTTGCGGTCTGCCCAGCGGTGTGTTCGGCCATCTGGTCGGCCCGTCGAACGAACTGGGCGCGGCGCTGGTAACCGACCCGCGCATTGCGGCGGTGGGCTTTACCGGGTCGCGTGCGGGCGGTCTGGCGCTGGCCAATCTGGCGGCCTCGCGCCCGGTGCCGATCCCGGTCTATGCCGAAATGAGCAGCATCAACCCCGTCCTGCTGATGCCCGAAGCGCTCAAGGCGCGCGGCGCGGCGCTGGGCAACGCTTTCGTCGGCTCGCTGACCATGGGCGCGGGCCAGTTCTGCACCAACCCCGGCCTGCTGCTGGCGATTGAGGGCGAAGGGCTGGACGAATTTGTCGCCACCGCCACGGGCGCCGTGGCGCAGGCCCCCGCGCAGGTCATGCTGACCACGGGCATCGGCAATGCCTATCGCAGCGGTACGGCGGCTCTGGCAGGCGCCGAGGGCGTGGAACAACTGGCCGCTGGTACGCCGGGCGAGGGCACCGCATGCGGCGCGATCCTGTTCCAGACCACGGCTTCGGCCTTCCTCGCCAATCCGGCGCTGGCGCATGAAGTGTTCGGGGCCTCCTCGATCCTGGTGCGCTGCGCCGATGAGGCGGAGCTGACCGCTGTGCTCAAGGGTCTGGAAGGGCAATTGACCGCCACGCTGCATATGGATGATGCCGACGCTGATCTGGCCGCCGCCGTCCTGCCGGTGCTTGAGCGCAAGGTGGGCCGTATCCTCGCCAATGGCTGGCCCACGGGCGTTGAGGTGGCCCATGCGATGGTCCATGGCGGACCGTTCCCGGCCACCAGCGATCCGCGCACGACCTCGGTGGGCAGCCTTGCCATCGACCGTTTCCTGCGTCCGGTCAGCTATCAGAACATCGCGCCTGCGCTGCTGCCCGCCGAATTGCGCGATGATGCGCGCGGCGATGGCGCGCCGCGTCTGATCGACGGCGTCCTGACGCTCTGATTTTTGCCATTCATCCCCGCCGGGCATCCCGGCGGGGCAAGGAGTTTTGACGATGGCCCAGCGCCTTTTGCAACATCGCGCCGATGATGGCGCGCGTTCCGTTATTTTTGCCGATGGGGATCAGGCCTGGTTTCTGAACGGTGTTTCCTCCACCGGCGAACTGGCTCTGCGCGCGATTGCGGCGGGGCGTTCGCTGGCGGCGGAGGCTGAGGCCGCCGGTAAGGGCGCAGGCGTGGATATTGCCGCGGAATTGACCGCTGGCCGCCTGCTGGCCCCGATTGACCATGAAGACCCTGCGCATCTGTGGATGACCGGCACGGGGCTGACCCATCTGGGTTCGGCGGAAGGCCGCAACAAGATGCACGCCGCTGCCGCTTCGGGTGAAAAACTGACCGATTCGATGCGCATGTTCCTTGAAGGCGTCGAGGGCGGCAAGCCCGCAGCGGGCCAGATCGGTCAGCAGCCCGAATGGTTCTACAAGGGCGATGGTTCGCAGCTTGTCGGCCCCGGCGACGATCTGCTCAGCCCCGCTTTCGCGCAGGATGGCGGCGAGGAGCCCGAACTGGCGGGCGTCTATATCGTCGGCCCGGACGGCACGCCCTTCCGGCTTGGCCTCGCGCTGGCCAATGAATTTTCCGACCATGTGACCGAGCGGCACAATTACCTGTGGCTGGCCCATTCCAAGCTGCGCGTGGCGGCGCTGGGCGCCGAATTGCTGATCGGCGAAGTGCCCGAGGATATTCGCGGCGCCAGCCGGATCTATCGCGACGGCGCGCTGCTCTGGGAAAAGCCCTTCCTGTCGGGCGAGGCGAATATGTCGCACAGCATCGGCAACCTTGAACAGCACCATTTCAAATATGGCCTGTTCCGCCGCGCGGGCGATGTGCATGTGCATTTCTTCGGCACGGCCACGCTGTCCTTCTCGGACGAAGTGCGCACGAACCCCGGCGATGAGTTCGAAATCAGCGCTGCGCCCTTTACATTGCCGCTGCGCAACCGCCTTGCCATCGCGGCGGCGGAAACTGTCTCGGTTAAGGTGCTCTAAGCCATGGCCATCCGCATCGCCATCATCGGCGTGGGCAAAATCGCCCGCGATCAGCATTTGCCCGCCATTGCGGCCAATCCGGCCTACGAACTGGTCGCCACGGTCAGTCGCCATGACCCGGAGCTTTCCGTGCCGTGGTTTGCCGATCTGGACGATCTGTTGGCATCGGGCATCGCGGTCGATGCGGTGGCGCTCTGCACCCCGCCGCAGGTGCGATACGAATTGGCGGTCAAGGCGTTGCAGCACAAGCTGCATGTCTTTTTGGAAAAGCCGCCCGGCGCGACTTTGGCCGAGGTTGAATCCCTGCGCGCCATGGCCGACGAGGCGGGGGTGACGCTGTTTGCCTCGTGGCATTCGCGCTATGCGGCCGGGGTGGAGCCGGCGAAGACATGGTTGGCTGATCGGGCGATCCGCGATGTGAAGATCATCTGGCGGGAGGACGTGCGCGTCTGGCATCCGGGGCAGGCATGGATCTGGCAGGCGGGCGGATTGGGCGTGTTCGATCCGGGTATCAATGCGCTTTCCATCGCCACGCATATCCTGCCGCGTCCGTTCTTCCTGACCGATGCCACGCTGGAGGTGCCGTCGAATTGTCAGGCGCCGATTGCCGCCGATCTGACCTTTACCGACAGCGCAGGCACGCCGATCCATATGGATCTGGATTTCCGCCAGACCGGCCCGCAAAGCTGGGACATGATCATCCAGACCGACGATGGCGTGCTGAAACTGGCCAAGGGTGGTTCGGTGCTGACGCTGCCCGAAGGCGTGCGTGAGGATGAGGACCGGGAATATCCCGAACTCTATGCCCGTTTCGCCGCGCTTGTGGCCGGGGGGCAGAGCGATGTCGATATTGCCCCGCTGCGCCATGTGGCGGACGCTTTCCTGCGCGGCCACGTGCGCGCGGTGGAGCCGTTTATCGAATAGTTGGTTTGGTCCTGCGCCGTCACGCTGGGGTGGGGCGGGGGCCATTGGCCGAAAGGGGCGCTTTTCCGATAGGGAGGGCGCCCCTTTCTATGTATGCGGTGTGGGCGCATTGCTTGCCCGCCCATGCTTTCGGCGCGTTTGTCAGCGTCGGAATCGTGAATGTTTTCATGATTTTCGCAATGACGGCAAGATAAACTCTATTGGGATACTTTCGCTGTCGCCGGATTTTGGGTGGATTGAATACCGTCTGAATTGGACAATTGGCCGTTTGGTTTAGATGTATAAGGCGAGTGGAAATCAGCGTTTGAGGTTATCTTCGGATGATTGATAAAACGCATTGGTAAATTCATGTAAATAAACAAGTTATTTTTCAACGTGCCGTTGTATGGCGAAATTCTCGCCGCAATCGTGGATAAGCTATACGGTTATGCATCTATTTTACCTAGACGCGGCCAAGAATTATCCTTAGCTGAACGCCAAGGTCATATCTGCGATCCACCGCACGGGGGCATGTGCGGCGCCGAATATGCGCCTTCGAATGGTTAAGGGGGTTCCATGCGTATTATTCTCAAGGCATTTGTTATTGCCGGGCTGGCGGTTGCCGGGTCGCTCACCGTCGCCTCACAGCCGGCGCAGGCCGGTCTGCTCGGTTCGCTTGGCGCGCCCAAGCTGCCCGCTGCCGACACGCTTGTCGCGCCTTCGCCGATTGAGGGCAATTCGGGCAAGTATATGTCGCCCTTCACCTCGGACGGGGTGACGGCGGAATGGGTGACGAAGGCGATGAAGGTTGGCGCGGGCGGCGCCATCGGCAGCGCGGCGGGCCAGTATGCGGGGCAGCAGGCGCTCAGCCAGGTGCCTTTTGTCGGCGGTATGTTGGGCAAATCGCTGGGCAATTCGGCCGGTCGCGCTATCGCGCTCAAGTCGATCGGCGGCGAAGCTTTTCTCAAGAGCAGCTCGGACCTGTCGTTCGACAATGGCGATGCGATGCTGGTCTTTGTCTATGCCAAATATTCGACTCACGCCGAGTATAACAAGATCCTCGATGCGACCTATTCGATTTACCCCGAGCTGAAGGACCGTTACCAGAGCGCGCTTCAGCACGCCCAGAAGAAGTAATTGGGAATAATCGGAGCAACATGATGGCTATCACGAAATCGGGCACAAAATCTGGTCGTATCGCGACTTTCGCCCTGTCTTGCGGCCTGCTGTCCATGCCGGGCGTGGCGCTGGCCGCGCCCAAGCCGCCGGCAAGCGTCTATCGCCCCGCCGATTCCTCGGGCGATGTGCGGGGCGTGGGCACCGAATCGCAGGACATCATCGCGATGGCCGACCAGATGGTGCGCGACTTGCTGACGGTTCCTGCGCTGCTTAACGCCAAGACGCCGCCGCGCGTGCTGGTCGATCCCAGCAGCTTCAAGAACCAGAGTTCGGAAATCATCGACAAGGCGCTGATCACTGATCGCATACTTGTCGGCCTGAACCGGGCGGCGCAGGGGCGCGTGATGTTCATCAGCCGCGAGGATCTGGAAGACATCCAGGCCGAGCGCGACATGAAGCGCAAGGGGCTGGTCGACAAGGGCACCACGGGGCAGACCGCCGCTGTGGCCGGTGTCGACTATGCTCTGACCGGGCGCATCAGCACGCGCGATGCGGTCAACACCGCCAATGGGCAGCGCTCGCGCTATACCCAGATCATGTTCCGCATGGTGGATATGGAATATTCGAACATCATCTGGTCGAATATTTTCGAATTCAAGAAAGAGGCTGGCGATGGTGGTGTCGTTTACCGCTGATCGGCGGAGCGGACGACATCTCGGCCTGAAAAAAGCGATGGGAGCCGGCGCCTTGCTGCTGCTGGCTCCTTCGTTTGCCATGGCTCAGGGGCTGGGCGTTATCCCGCCCTCGGGCAATGCCGAGATGTATGAAGCGCGCATCGACAAAGAGGGCGAGCGCAACCGCGTGCTTAACGAGATGGAGGTGGGCGCCCGCTCTTTCTGGCAGGGCGACATCGACCGTTCGCGGGTGATGCTCGACGATGCGATTTTGCGCATTGAATCGGTCTATAACAACAATGCCGCGGCCCAAAAGGCGCGCAGCCTGTGGTATTCGGAATCGGTAAAGCCGTTCAAGGGTGAACCTTATGAACGGGTCATGGTCTATTATTACCGCGGCCTGCTGTACCTGCGCGCGGGCGATTATGAAAATGCGCGCGCCGCTTTCCGTCAGGGGCAGATGCAGGATGCCTTTGCCGAGGAAGAGCAGTTTCAGTGCGATTTCGCCATCATGCTGTTTCTTGAGGCATGGGCGTCGCATCTCAACCACGATTATGCCCTGCGCGATGAAACGCTGGAGCGTTTGGCCAAGCTGCGCTCGGGGTTCCCCGGCATCGGCAAGGATGACGATACGCTCATCATCGCTGAAACCGGTTCGGCCCCGCGCAAGCTGGGCGATGGCGCGGCCCATGCCTATTTCGTTTACAAGCGGGGCAAGGGCTTTACCGAAAACAGCGCAGTGCTGATGGGCGTGGGGGGCGAAGCGCCCTTCTATCCGATGGAGGACGTCTATTGGCAGGCCAACACACGCGGCGCGCGCCAGATCGACAAGATCCTCAACGGCAAGGTCGAATTCGTCAACACCAGCAATGCGATCGGCTCGACGCTGCTCAAGGCGTCGGACGTGGCGCTGACGGTCAGCAGCGTGGCGCAGAGCAACACGTTCCTGCATGATTCCAGCGTGGGGCGGATTGCCGGTGATGTCGGCGTGGGCATGGGGGCGGTGGGCGGCGTGATCGCGCTGATCGCGGCCAATGCCAAGCCCACGGCCGATACGCGCACGTGGAGTTCGCTGCCCGATGGCATTCACATTCTGACGCTCAATTCAAAAAAGGCCGCCGGGGCCAAACTGGTGGCGCAATTCCGCAATCCCGACGGCACACCGGCGGGCGTGGAAAAGGAACTCGCTCTCGAACCTTCGGGCAAGAACGGCAAAATGGCGCTGGTGCGTTCCCGATAGGGTTTAGTGCTATAAGTCAATGGGTTAAACTAGGAGCAATGCCGATGAAAATGTTTGTGAAGGGCGGGCTGGCTTTGGCCCTGATGGCGACGCTTTCGGGTTGCAACGAAGGGACCGAAGGCGGGGTCCGCATCGATAATCAGAATCAGATCCGTCCCGCGCTCAATTCGGTGCGCGTGGTCGATCCCACGCTGGCCCATTACAAGAACCGTTCGGGCACCAAGGTGGCGTCCGCGCTGGACATCGAGAATGTCACCGTGTCGCCCTCGGAAACGGGTTTTTCGCGCCTTTCGGTCGAAATTCGCAACAAGGTCGATGTGCCGCTGATGCTGGAGGTTCGTTCGAGCTGGTATGATGCCTCGGGCGCGCCCAGCGATGCGGCGCAGTCGTGGAGCCGGGTCAACCTGCCGCCACAGGGCGTGACGGTGTACAAGACCGTCTCGACCAACATGACCTCGCGTCAGTATTACGTCGAGATTCGGCAGGCTCGCTGACCGACTGGCTCGATGAATAAGGAGAGCGGAAGCCGAGGCGTCCGCTCTCCTTATTGCGTCAGCGCGCCAGTTCGCGCATCACATCGCCGGCCAGTTGGCGACCGATGCCTTCGGGCGTGATATCTTGATCCTGCACCGCCACATAGCGGTTGCCGCGCGCCTCATACCTTGTAGGCCCGGACGGCGGCGTGGCGCTGGAAACGAATTGCGCGACCAAGGCCGAGCTGGGCAAATGTTTGATCTTGACCGACATGGCCAGATCGGTGGTGCCATTATCGGTTTCGTTCGGCACGATTTCGACCAGATAGGTCACGCCCTGTTTGAGCGCCAGTGTTTCAAGATATTGCACATCGTCGCGGCTCTGGGCCAAAACCTTGGTGCTGATCGAGCGCATCAGGGCATTGCGGTCGAGCAACCGCCCGCCCGCATGCAGAAACTCGCTCATGAACGCGCCTTCGACCCTTTGCATCGGCACCCCGGTCAGATCGGTGGCCAGCCCGCCCGACTGACGCTTTACGCCGACTTCGGTGTTGGTTTCATAAGAGAAATTCTGGCTGTCGCCGGACCGCGACCCGCTCGAACTGGCCTGCAGCGAATAGCGCGAAACGCTGTCCTCGCCCAATTCGCGGTTCCAGAACACCAAAATGCTGGGCTTGCCATGCGCTGCGTACCAGCGCTGAAAATTGCCGGCAACAAAGCGGCCCGAGGCGCGGGGATCGACCGGCCGGGGCGCTGCCGCCACTTCGGGCATGCCCATGCGATTGCCGTTGCGATCAACCTCCTGCGCCATCACGCTGGTGCCGCCCATCACCAGAGCCATGGAAAGTGCAAATTTTTTGAAACGAACCGTGCTGATAGTCATCCCGTGAAACCCAATATTATCGACCGCCTGCGAATCTCTGCGCAACCATAAAGGTCGATGTTCCGCCCCGTAAAACTTTACTATAAATTGCAGGAAAGCCCGTACAACTAAAAATATGCTAGACCTGCCCTGATGCTTTAGCCTTATGGAGCACAGAATGACAGTGTCCGGGTGCATGGTTTCATGGATTTGATGCGGTTGCCGGTTTGCGGATTGATTTTGAAGGCAGAATAGCGCTTGGCCTTTGGCCTGCTGCCATGCACAAGGCGTCCTGATCGGTCTGAGCCCGACGGTGATCGGTTAGCGTCCGGGCTCGTGGTGTAATTTCCGGTGTAGATTGAGGCGATCGCATGGGGTGGGGCATGCCCCACCCCATGCGATTTCGATCTCGGT
>NZ_JABGCB010000019.1 GCF_013149295.1 Novosphingobium sp. SG751A | reverse complement strand
GTGATAACCTCCGACACGGACGCCTCCTTCAGTGGTGTTCAACACCTCCACTATGGCACATCGATGCCGTCGGGGGGCGTCCACCCCATCAGCTTACGCCAACACTGGCCATTCCACGCGCCTCGCCCCCCTGAACAAAGGGCGCCTATCCACCCTCATGCGTAACGATCGCTGCGGCGGGAAGGTTAGGGGGAGCGGACGATACTGGCTCAATCTAGTCGGTCACTCTTTCGGCGGAACGATGAAATGGAATCGTTTGTCGAGCGCATAACTCGCCGCATTCCCCGCCAAACGAAGGCATAAAAGAACCAAGGCGCAGCCACGATCATACCAAGCGCAAGCATGGTATCGGTGGAACCTGCTGCTGCACCAAAACCGATAGCTGCACCAAATGGCAGAAAAGGAAGCAAAATTAGCATCAAGCTCCATGGATGGGCTTGGTTGAGATCATTATCGATCCAGCGCCATATTTTGCCGAAGTTCATACAGCATCCCTTTACCGCGATGCATTGAGTATCATTTCAACGAACGTCCGCAACAGCACCGTGTCCGGAAAGGCGCTTTTCGTCGAAATTTGGTGGGGAGCTGCCCTTCCGCGCTCTCATGTAC
Source organism: Novosphingobium sp. SG751A (assembly GCF_013149295.1). GTDB lineage: Bacteria > Pseudomonadota > Alphaproteobacteria > Sphingomonadales > Sphingomonadaceae > Novosphingobium. The sequence goes on along the minus strand of NZ_JABGCB010000019.1, from coordinate 85,875 downwards.
GAAGGACGGCTATCGGCCCTCTCGCGTGACAGTCGCTGGGGCGGAAAAGTTAGGGGAAGTGGACGTTTGTATCATTCTGCGATGTTCCAACCGACAAACACCTTACTTGGCGGATGACTGAGGAAAACTACCAAGGGCACCCGGATCGATGGGGGGATGCTATGTCCCAGCGAACCATGTTCAATATATAAATCATCCTTGCAAGCCGACACAAAAAACCTGCCAGTCTTCTCATTCTTTGCGACTGCCCGTACCAAATAAGGTCGAGAAGTTCGATATATTCCTGATTCATATCTCTCAGACAGAGAATTCAATTCGCCGCTGTCAGCCAATGACCAAGAACCCTGATTCTGATCCAATGCTTGGTGCTTCCTAGCATTCAATTCAGCAATTTCCGTCGCTACTAGGGTCGATGAAAGAGATGATCTTCCTTTTAAGGGGAATTCAATCAGGCGAGCAGCGTCCCGATCAGCCATCGGTATCGCGGAAATATTGTCAAGCATGGCAATGGCTTTATTCCTTGCCGTATTGGGCACGGTTTGGATCAGAACCCTCGGAATTTCCTCGCAGTCCTTGAAAGCGGCAGATTTTTCTGGCGAAGTCGAATTTCGTGTTTCCCAAGCATCAGCTGCTGTCGAGTTTGATTGAGCAGGCGAACACCCGGTGGCCAGGAGGATTGCTAAAGCAGGTCCATGCAGTCTCATGACAGTATTTTCTCATGAAAAACCAAGGTCCGCAACTGGGTCGAGTGCTGCCATACAGGCAGCGACAGCTTTAGCACCGTGTCCGGAAAGGCGCTTTTCGTCGAAATTTGGTGGTTGTCTGCCGCTAGAATTTTGCCTTAGTCATCTTGAAACCTAGCGCCTTACATGCGTTCAAATCCCTTCCGCACCGCAGATGAACAGGCCCACCAAGCCGCCTGCAAATGATGGCTGGGAAAGCAGCATGCTTGCGGCTCGTAACCCACCACAATGTCGCCCTGTGATCATCAAAATATGTCGTAATGCCTTCCGCTTCTCGCCAATGACGCAGTGCAGAAGAGGCCCTCAGATGCTCGACCAGAATCGTAGTTGAGGGCATATCCGCGCCGCATACAGGGCCGGAAGTCTCGACGGGTGTCGCGGTGAGCAATAGTGCGAGTGCTATCGTCATGAGTTCACCTTTCTCATCGGTGACCTATGACTGCAAGTGGCGCGGATGCTGCCGTGCGGCAAGGGCGTCCTGAATGCCCGCAATGTCCCAATCCCGGTCACGCCCCCCCCCCCGATTGCGACGAACCGCTCAACGTCTCACCGCATCCCGCTTGCGCTGCGCCTGCCGCGCCAGATATTCCCCGGCCCAACGGGTTTCAGGGAAAAACAATCATGAAGGCATATCTGGCGGGTTTGGCGGTGATGGTGGCGGCTTTGGCGCCTGTTTCGGCCATGGCGGATGATCCGCATGATCCGGCGATGCGCAGCGCGGCGGCGCGGGCGCGGGATCGGGCGGAGATCCAGCGGTTGAACCGCAACCAACTGGCCTATGTGCGCCGCCGCGATGCGGGTTATGCCAAGGACTGGGCGGCCTATCGCGAGGCTCAGGGGCAAGATCGCGGGCAGGGGCGCTATGCACCCCGTTCGGACTATGAAGAAACGGCCTATGATTCCACCGCGATGGATGCGCGGCGGGATACGGCGACCTATGAACAAAGCCGCCGCCAATATGAGCAAGACCTCGCCGCATGGCGCCACGCGGTCAACCAATGTCGCAACGGCAATTACGACTACTGCGCCCGCTAAAAGCGCCGCAGGCAAAACCCAAAAGCCCCCATCCACCCCGCCAGAGATGGTGCGCCACGCCGACAGTAACGGGATCGCTAAGGGCCCCCGCCCTTAGCCCGCCGGAGGCACCTTCCCCCCTGCCAAAACCCCTTGCCCCATAATTCACTACCCCCAGCCGCCCCCATACCCTATGGCGGGGCCTGCATTATGGAGGCATCATGGCGGATCTTTATTTGAAAGCGCTGGAATCCGAGCGCAAGCAGCTGTGGGCCACTTGCCGGCTAAAAGGGCTGGCCAAGGACACACCGGAGCGGCAGCGCATCGTCGAACTGGACGAGCTGCTGCGCGCGCATAAGGCGAAATCGGCCTGAGCGGGGCAGGGGGCGGGCCTCGAACCCGGCCCGGCCCTGCAATCCTTGACCTGCGCGCCGAATAAGCCTAAGGCGCGCCAATTCTTGCGGGGAATGGGCCTGGCCTGTCCCTTGCACAAGAGAGCTGAACATTGCCGGTGCGTGCCGGGTTTTGCGGGGTATCTCGCTGAAACTCTGGTGTAATCCGTCAAAGTAACCCGGCGCCTTTGGGCTGGGTGGAGCGTTTCGGTTCGTTTTTATGCGTGTCTGGCGTCGCTCGCCGGGCGATTCGCGTGAATGCGGTCTGTTTCCTTCATCCATGAACAAGACGCCAGATGGTCATGCGGCCTTCGGGCCAATTGGCTTGTTCGCACCGGAAGCGGCGCTGCCCCGATGGCGGCGCAGTCGGAAGGGCGCATTTGTGGCGGCGTATCGCCGTCATGCAAACAAGGTGAAGAGATTCAATGCCTACTATCAACCAGCTGATCCGCCACGGGCGCGAGCCGCAGAAGGCCAAGAGCAAGGTTCCCGCTCTTGAGCAGAACCCCCAGAAGCGCGGCGTCTGCACCCGCGTTTACACGACGACCCCGAAGAAGCCGAACTCGGCTCTTCGCAAGGTGGCCAAGATCCGTCTGACCAACGGCCGCGAAGTCATTTCGTACATCCCGGGTGAAGGCCACAACCTTCAGGAGCACTCGGTTGCTCTGATCCGCGGCGGTCGTGTGCGCGACCTTCCCGGCGTGCGTTACCACGTGCTGCGCGGCGTTCTCGATACGCAGGGCGTGAAGAACCGCAAGCAGAGCCGTTCGAAGTACGGCGCCAAGCGTCCGAAGTAAGGCCAAACGCCTTTCTTTTTGGTCTTACAGATTTAAGGAATACAAGCGATGTCACGTCGTCGTCGTCCCGAGAAGCGGGAAATCCTGCCTGATCCCGTCCATGGTGATCAGGTGCTTTCGAAGTTCATGAACAACCTGATGCTCGACGGTAAGAAGTCGGTTGCGGAAACCATCGTGTACAGCGCGCTGAACACCATGCAGACCCGCGCCAAGGCTGACCCGGTGCAGCTGTTCCATGACGCCCTGAACAACGTGAAGCCGCAGATCGAAGTCCGCAGCCGCCGCGTTGGCGGTGCGACCTATCAGGTTCCGGTCGAAGTGCGCCCCGAGCGCGCCCAGGCTCTGGCGATCCGCTGGCTCATCACGGCTGCTCGCAACCGCAGCGAAACGACCATGTCGGCTCGCCTGTCGGGCGAACTGCTGGATGCGGCCAACAACCGCGGCAGCGCGGTCAAGAAGCGCGAAGACACGCACCGCATGGCGGATGCGAACCGCGCCTTCTCGCACTACCGCTGGTAAAGGCTTTGGGACGGAGCCGTTTTGGCGGCTCCGTCACAGGTTTGTCACTATTCCGAACCTAAGGGCGGGGATCATCCTCGTCCGAAACCAAGGAAAACCCCATGGCACGCAGCCATCCGCTTTCGATGTACCGTAATATCGGCATCATGGCGCATATCGACGCTGGCAAGACCACGACGACCGAGCGTATCCTTTACTACACCGGCAAGTCCTATAAGATCGGCGAAGTCCATGACGGCGCCGCCACGATGGACTGGATGGAGCAGGAACAGGAACGCGGCATCACGATCACGTCGGCCGCGACGACCTGCTTCTGGAACGACCACCGCATCAACATCATCGACACCCCGGGCCACGTGGACTTCACCATCGAGGTGGAACGTTCGCTGCGCGTGCTCGACGGTGCGGTTGCTTGCTTTGACGGCGTGGCCGGCGTGGAGCCGCAGTCGGAGACCGTGTGGCGTCAGGCTGACAAGTACGGCGTTCCCCGCATGTGCTTCATCAACAAGCTGGACCGTACGGGTGCCAACTTCAAGTACTGCGTGCAGTCGATCATCGACCGCCTGGGTGCGAAGCCGGCCGTGCTTTACATTCCGATCGGTCTCGAAGCCGATCTGAAGGGTCTGGTCGATCTGGTGAACAACCGCGCGATCATTTGGAAGGATGAATCGCTGGGCGCCGAATTCTTTTATGAAGAAATTCCCGCCGATCTGGCCGACGAAGCTGCCGAGTACCGCTCGCGCCTCATCGAACTTGCTGTTGAGCAGGACGATGACGCGATGGAAGCCTATCTCGAAGGCAACGAGCCTGATGCCGAAACGCTGAAGAAGCTGATCCGCAAGGGCACGCTGAACCAGTCGTTCGTACCCGTGTGCTGCGGTTCGGCGTTCAAGAACAAGGGCGTTCAGCCCCTGCTCGATGCCGTGGTCGACTATCTGCCTTCACCGCTCGACATTCCTGACGTCCAGGGCGTCAAGATGGACAGCGACGAGAAGGACAGCCGTCCCGCCACCGACGAGGCGCCGTTCTCGGCTCTGGCCTTCAAGGTCATGAACGATCCCTTCGTGGGCTCGCTCACCTTCATCCGCATCTATTCGGGTACGCTCACTAAGGGCACATACCTGAACTCGGTGAAGGATAAGAAGGAAAAGGTCGGTCGTATGCTGGAAATGCATGCGAACGAGCGTAAGGACATTGATGAAGCCTTCGCCGGCGACATCATTGCTCTGGCCGGCATGAAGGAAACGACGACCGGTGACACGCTGTGCGCCGAACGTCAGCCGATCGTGCTGGAACGCATGGAATTCCCCGAACCGGTGATCGAGCTGTCGGTGGAACCCAAGACCAAGGCTGACCAGGAAAAGATGGGCGTTGCGCTCAATCGTCTGTCCGCTGAAGATCCTTCGTTCCGCGTTTCGACCGATCACGAATCGGGCCAGACCATCATCAAGGGCATGGGCGAACTTCACCTGGACATCATCGTCGACCGTATGCGTCGCGAGTTCAAGGTCGAAGCCAACGTCGGCGCTCCGCAGGTGGCTTATCGCGAATACCTGGCCAAGCCGGTCGACATCGACTTCACCCACAAGAAGCAGTCGGGTGGTACGGGGCAGTTCGGTCGCGTCAAGGTCAAGGTGTCGCCGGGCGAACGCGGCAGCGGCATCACCTTCAAGGACGAAATCAAGGGCGGTAATATTCCCAAGGAATATATCCCCGCGATTGAAAAGGGTTTCCGTGAAACGGCCGCCACCGGCTCGCTCATCGGCTTCCCGATCATCGACTTCGAAATCGTGCTGTATGACGGCGCGTACCACGATGTCGACTCGTCGGCTCTGGCGTTCGAAATCTGTGCTCGCGGCGCCATGCGCGAAGTGGCTCAGAAGTCGGGCATCAAGGTGCTGGAACCGATCATGAAGGTCGAAGTCGTCACCCCTGAGGAATTCATGGGCGACGTGATCGGCGACATCAACAGCCGCCGTGGTCAGATCCAGGGCACCGACAGCCGCGGTAACGCACAGGTTGTCGAGGCCATGGTGCCGCTGGCCAACATGTTCGGTTACGTGAACCAGCTGCGTTCGTTTACCCAGGGCCGCGCCCAGTATTCGATGCAGTTCTCGCACTATGATGAAGTGCCGGCGAACGTTGCCACCGAGCTGAAGGCCAAGATGGCCTGAGCTTAAGTTGATGCTGTCGGGGCTGGTGTGCAACATGCGCTTGCCAGCACCGACAGATCAGGCTAGGGGCGGCGCCTGAATTTCAGGCGAGTCTGGCAGGTGCCGTCTCGTGCAGAAATCTCATTTGAACGAAAAGAAGGTTTGAAACATGGCTAAGGCTAAGTTTGAGCGGACCAAGCCGCACTGCAACATCGGCACCATCGGTCACGTTGACCACGGCAAGACCACGCTGACCGCTGCCATCACCAAGGTGCTGGCTGAAACCGGTGGCGCGACGTTCACGGACTACGCGAACATCGACAAGGCTCCCGAAGAGCGCGAGCGCGGCATCACGATCTCGACCGCCCACGTGGAATACGAGACCGCCAACCGTCACTATGCGCACGTCGACTGCCCGGGTCACGCTGACTATGTGAAGAACATGATCACCGGTGCTGCCCAGATGGACGGCGCGATCTTGGTGGTGAACGCTGCTGACGGCCCGATGCCCCAGACCCGCGAACACATCCTGCTCGCTCGTCAGGTCGGCGTGCCGGCTCTGGTCGTGTACATGAACAAGGTCGACCAGGTTGACGACGAGGAAATCCTCGAACTCGTCGAACTGGAAATCCGCGAGCTGCTGTCGTCTTACGACTTCCCTGGCGACGACATCCCCGTGATCCCGGGTTCGGCTCTGGCCGCTCTTGAAGGTCGTGACGATGCCATCGGCAAGGAATCGATCTACAAGCTGATGGAAGCTGTCGACACCTACATTCCGCAGCCCCCCCGTCCGACCGACCGTCCGTTCCTGATGCCCGTCGAAGACGTGTTCTCGATCTCGGGTCGTGGTACGGTTGTGACCGGCCGCGTTGAAACCGGCATCATCAAGGTTGGTGAAGAAGTCGAAATCGTTGGTCTGAAGGCCACCGCCAAGACCACCGTGACCGGCGTGGAAATGTTCCGCAAGCTGCTCGACCAGGGTGAAGCCGGCGACAACATCGGCGCTCTGTGCCGCGGCATCAAGCGTGAAGACGTTGAGCGTGGCCAGGTTCTTGCCAAGCCCGGCACCTGCACGCCGCACACGAGCTTCGAATCGGAAGTGTACGTGCTGTCGAAGGATGAAGGTGGCCGTCACACGCCGTTCTTCGCCAACTATCGTCCGCAGTTCTATTTCCGCACAACCGACGTGACCGGCTCGGTCACGCTGCCCGAGGGCACCGAAATGGTGATGCCCGGCGACAACGTGAAGCTCCAGGTTGAGCTGATCGCGCCGATCGCCATGGACGAGGGTCTCCGCTTCGCTATTCGCGAAGGCGGCCGTACCGTCGGTTCGGGGGTTGTGGCGAAGATCACGAAGTAATATAGGCCGCGCAGCCCGGAGGTGATTCGTCGCTTCCGGGCTCCGGTTTTCAAGGGTGGCCCTTTGCTGTAGCAGCGAAGGGCACTCTTTCTTTTTTGGCTCTTTCTCATCGGTAGCAGGACATGGAAGCTCAAAACATCCGCATTCGCCTGAAGGCATTCGATCATCGCGTGCTGGATCAGGCCACCGGCGAGATCGCCGACACCGCCCGTCGCACGGGCGCACTCATCCGCGGGCCCATTCCGCTGCCGACCAAGATCGAAAAGTTCTGCGTTAACCGCGGACCCCACATCGATAAGAAGTCGCGCGAGCAGTTTGAAGTTCGCACCTACAAGCGTCTGCTGGACATCGTTCAGCCCAACGCCGCGACCGTCGATGCGCTGATGAAGCTCGATCTCGCCGCAGGCGTCAACGTTGAAATCAAGCTGGCATAAAGGGATTGCGTCTGCTAAGGGCGCGACCTCTGGCCGATTTTGATTCGGCTGTTTGCCAGAAATGGTGCCTGCGCAGCTAAGTCTGCAAAGGAAAATGGGATACCTCCGGAAGTCTCGCCGATCCTTGGATCGGCACTTGTTCCGGGCAGCGTCCCCCGTCTTGCTGAGCCTGAGATGGCCTGGCACTCGACCCGGACGGGGTCTGCTTCGTACATTGGGTTGAACACGCCTGTGGGGGATGGTCCGCTGCAGGCCTCTGTAAGGAGTAAAAGGTCATGCGCACCGGCGTGATCGCTAAGAAGGTGGGGATGACCCGCCTTTTCCAGGAAGATGGACGTCACGTTCCTGTGACTGTTCTGTCCCTGGAGGAATGCCAGGTGGTTTCGGTTCGTACCGCTGAGCGCGACGGTTATGTCGCTCTGCAGCTGGGTGCGGGCGCCGCCAAGCAAAAGAATGTCAACAAGCCGCAGCGCGAGCACTTCGCCAAGGCTGAAGTTCCGCTGAAGATGGAAGTTGCCGAATTCCGCGTGGCCGATGACGCCGTGCTGGAAGTTGGTTCGACCATCGCTGCCTCGCACTTCGTGTCGGGCCAGCTGGTTGACATCACCGGCCACACTCAGGGTAAGGGCTTCTCGGGCGCTATGAAGCGCTGGGGCTTCGGCGGTATGCGCGCCACCCATGGTGTGTCGATCTCTCACCGTGCGCATGGTTCGACGGGTAACCGTCAGGATCCGGGCCGCGTCTTCAAGAACAAGAAGATGGCCGGTCATCAGGGTGATCGTCAGCGCACCCAGCAGAATCTCGAAGTTGTCCGCACCGATGACGCGCGCGGCCTGGTTTTCGTCAAGGGCTCGGTTCCCGGCGCGAAGAACGGCTGGTTGCTCGTCCGCGATTCGGTCAAGGTTGCTCGTCATGCCGACGCTCCGTACCCCGCCGCGATCAAGTCGGCTGTGGTCGATGCTGCTCCGGCTGTCGAAGCTGCCGAAGGTCAGGAGGGCTAAGTCGTGGTCAAGGTAACTCTGCAAAACCTCGACGGTTCGGCCGCTGCTGGCGAAATCGAACTGAACGATGCGGTGTTCGGCCTCGAGCCGCGCGCTGACATTCTGCACCGTGTTGTCACCTGGCAGCTGGAAAACCGTCGTGGCACCGCCCGCGGCGCTCGCGAGCGCAGCGATGTGGCTCGCACCGGCAAGAAGTTCGGCAACCAGAAGGGTGGCGGCACTGCCCGTCACGGCGACCGCAAGGCTCCGATCTTCATCGGCGGTGGTAAGGCTCATGGTCCCCGCGTCCGTGACTTCAGCATCTCGCTGAATAAGAAGGTCCGTGCGCTTGGTCTCAAGCTGGCTCTGTCCTCGAAGGTCAACAGCGGTCTGGTGATCGTTGAGAACTTGGAACTGGCCGAAGCCAAGACCAAGGTTCTGGCTGCGACGCTGGCCTCGGCTGGTTTCGCTGGCAAGGTGCTGGTGATCGACGGCGAAGCGGTGAACGAAAACTTCGCTCGCGCTGCTGGCAACATCGTCGGCGTGAATGTTCTGCCCGCCGTGGGTGCGAATGTTTACGACATCCTGAAGCATGACACGCTGGTGCTGACCCGCGCCGCTGTCGAGAAGCTGGAGGCCCGTTTCAATGGCTAAGGACAGCATCGACACGCGTCATTACGACGTGATCGTGGCGCCCCACATCACCGAAAAGACCACGTTGCTCTCTGAGAACAACGCTGTTGTCTTCAAGGTGGCCGAACGCGCGACCAAGCCTGAAATCAAGGCTGCGGTCGAGGCTCTGTTCGGGGTGAAGGTGACGGGTGTGAACACCCTGACCCAGAAGGGCAAGACCAAGCGCTGGAAGGGCAAGCCCTACAAGCGCACCGACGTCAAGAAGGCCGTTGTGACCCTGGCTGAAGGCCAGTCGATCGACGTGACCAGCGGGATCTGAGGGCGGTAGAACATGGCACTCAAGAGCTATAACCCGACCAGCCCGGCCCGTCGCGGCCTCGTCCTGGTTGACAAGAGCGCCCTGTGGAAGGGCAAGCCGGTCAAGGCGCTTACCGAAGGTAAGAGCAAGACCGGTGGTCGTAACAACAAAGGTCACGTGACCAGCCGCGGTATCGGCGGTGGCCACAAGCAGCGTTATCGTTTCATCGATTTCAAGCGCCGCAAGTGGGACCAGCCGGCAACCGTTGAGCGTCTGGAATATGACCCCAACCGCACCGCGTTCATCGCCCTCGTCAAGTACGAAGACGGTGAGCAGACCTACATCATCGCTCCCCAGCGTCTGGCCGTTGGCGACACCATTGTCGCTGGCGAAAAGACCGACGTGAAGCCCGGCAACGCCATGCTTCTGTCGCAGATTCCCGTCGGCACCATCATCCACAACGTGGAAATGAAGCCCGGCAAGGGTGGTCAGATCGCTCGTTCGGCCGGCACCTATGTGCAGGTCGTGGGCCGTGACCGTGGTCTGGTGATCGTTCGTCTGAACTCGGGCGAACAGCGCTACCTGCGTGGCGATTGCATGGGCACCGTTGGCGCCGTGTCGAACCCCGACAACGCCAACACGCACCTTGCAAAGGCCGGTCGCAACCGTTGGCTTGGCCAGCGTCCGCTTACCCGCGGCGTTGCCAAGAACCCGGTCGACCACCCGCATGGTGGTGGTGAAGGCCGTACTTCGGGCGGTCGTCATCCTGTTACGCCGTGGGGCAAGCCTACCAAGGGCGCTCGCACCCGTCATAACAAGAAGACTGACGGCATGATCATCCGCTCGCGTCACGCGAAGAAGAAGAGGTAATCGACAATGGCTCGTTCCGTCTGGAAAGGTCCTTTCGTCGACCTGCACCTGCTGAAAAAGGCCGAGGTCGCCCAGGATGCTGGCAACCGTGCCGGCCCGATCAAGACTTGGTCGCGTCGGTCGACGATCCTGCCGACGTTCGTTGGTTTGACGTTCAACGTCTACAACGGGCATAAGTTCATCCCCGTGTCCGTGAATGAGGACATGGTCGGCCACAAGCTGGGCGAATTCGCGCCGACGCGCACGTTCCCCGGCCACGCCGCTGACAAGAAGGGCAAGCGCTGATGAGCAAGCCTAAAGCTCCCCGTCGCGTTGGCGACAACGAGGCCCTGTCGGTCGGTACGCAGATCCGCGGCTCGGCTCAGAAGCTCAACCTGGTTGCGGCGCTTATCCGCAACCAGAAGGCTGAAGATGCGCTGAACATCCTGACCTTCTCGAAGAAGGCCATGGCGGTTGACGCTCGCAAGGTGCTGGCTTCGGCCATCGCCAACGCCGAAAACAACCACAACCTCGACGTGGACAGCCTCGTCGTGGTTGAGGCTTCGGTCGGCAAGTCGATCACGATGAAGCGCTTCCACACCCGCGGCCGTGGCAAGTCCACCCGCATCTTGAAGCCCTTCAGCCGTCTGCGCATCGTGGTGCGCGAAGTTCAGGAGGCTTGATCCATGGGTCATAAGAGCAACCCCATCGGTCTGCGCCTGCAGATCAACCGCACCTGGGACAGCCGCTGGTATGCGGAAGGTCGCAGCTACGGCAAGCTTCTTGAGGAAGACCTCAAGATGCGCAAGTTCATCTTCAAGTCGCTGCCGCAGGCCGCGATTTCGAAGGTGGTGATCGAGCGTCCCGCCAAGGTGTGCCGTGTGTCGATCTTTGCTGCTCGTCCGGGCGTGATCATCGGCAAGAAGGGTGCGGACATTGAAAAGCTGCGCCTTCAGCTCGCCAAGTTCACCGGCAGCGACGTCAAGCTGAACATCGTCGAAATCCGCAAGCCGGAAGTCGATTCGAAGCTTGTCGCTCAGGGCATCGCCGATCAGCTGATCCGCCGTGTTGCCTTCCGCCGTGCAATGAAGCGCTCGGTTCAGTCCGCGCTGCGTCTTGGTGCCGAAGGCATCAAGATCACCTGCTCGGGCCGTCTGGGTGGCGCAGAAATCGCGCGTATCGAATGGTACCGCGAAGGCCGCGTTCCGCTGCACACTCTGCGTGCAAACATCGACTATGCCGAAGCCGAGGCGTTGACCGCCTATGGCATCATCGGCATCAAGGTGTGGATCTTCAAGGGTGAAATCCTTGGTCACGATCCGATGGCGCAGGACCGTCTCATGATGGAGGCCCAGACCTCCGGCGTGCGTCCTGCACGTTGAGGTTGAGGTAACAGATCATGTTGCAACCGAAGAAGACCAAGTTCCGCAAGGCGTTTAAAGGCCGTTTGCACGGCAACGCCAAGGGCGGCACCGACCTGAACTTCGGTTCCTATGGCCTCAAGGCCATGGAACCGGAGCGGGTCACCGCTCGTCAGATCGAAGCTGCACGTCGTGCCATTCAGCGTCACCTGCGTCGTCAGGGCCGCCTGTGGATCCGCGTGTTCCCCGATCTGCCCGTCTCGAAGAAGCCTGCTGAAGTCCGTCAGGGTAAGGGCAAGGGTTCGATCGAATATTGGGCTGCTCGCGTTAAGCCGGGCAAGATCCTGTTCGAACTGGACGGCGTTTCGGGTGAGCTGGCCGCTGGTGCGTTCGAGCGTGCCGCGATGAAGCTGCCGATCAAGACCAAGGTTGTTGCCAAGCTTGGCGACACCTCGCACCTGGGAGGCGAATAATGTCCAAGATCGCTGATCTGCGTGGCAAGAGCGATGACCAGCTGGTTGCCGAGCTGGGCGATCTGAAGCGCGAGGCTTTCAACCTGCGCTTCCAGGCCGCCACCAACCAGCTTGAGCGTCCTGCACGCATCAAGGAAGTGCGCCGCGATATCGCCCGCATCAAGACGCTCCAGAGTGAGCGTTCCGTTGCAGCGAAGGCGTAAGGAGGAAACCATGCCCAAGCGTATTCTTATCGGGACTGTGGTTTCCGACAAGACCGACAAGACCGTGGTCGTGAAGGTCGAACGTAAGGTGAAGCACCCCCTTTATGGGAAGATCATCCGCCGTTCGAAGAAGTATCACGCTCACGATGAAGACAACGCCTTCAAGGCTGGCGAAGTTGTCCGCATCGAGGAAACCGCCCCGATCTCCAAGCTGAAGAGCTGGAAGGTGATCGAGCGGGTTCAGGCGGGCAAGGGCGTCGCTGTCGAAGCGGACGTCTAAGGTCGTTGAAAAATTCTCTGGCGCTCTGACCCGAATCGGGTTAGGGCGCCGGACCGCTTCACGGTGCCCGTTTGCGCGGGCGCCGTTTTTTGGAACTGCCGGACTTGTTCCGGCAAGCCTAACGTAAGGAACCGGATCCATGATCCAGATGCAATCCCAGCTTGACGTTGCTGACAACAGCGGCGCCAAGCGTGTCCAGTGCATTAAGGTGCTGGGCGGATCGAAGCGTCGTACCGCTGGCGTTGGCGACATCATCGTGGTGTCGATCAAGGAAGCCCAGCCCCGCGCCAAGGTCAAGAAGGGCGACGTTCACCGCGCGGTGATCGTTCGTACTCGCAAGGACGTTCGCCGTCCCGACGGTTCGGTTATCCGTTTCGACGGTAACGCGGCTGTGCTGATCAACAAGAACGCTGAGCCCATCGGCACGCGTATCTTTGGCCCCGTGGTTCGCGAACTGCGCGCCAAGGGCTATATGAAGATCATCTCGCTGGCTCCGGAGGTTCTGTAATGTCCGCTGCTAAGATCAAGAAGGGCGACAATGTGATCGTCCGTTCGGGCAAGGACAAGGGCCGTACTGGTCAAGTTCTGTCCGTCTTGCCGAAGGAAGGCAAGATTGTGGTTGCCGGCGTGAACGTCGCTGCCCGTCACCGCAAGCCGACCCAGGTAAACCCGCAGGGTGGCATCGAGCGCCGCGAAGCGCCGATGGCTATCAGCAAGGTTGGTCTCGTCGATCCGAAGACCGGTGCGGCCACCCGCATCCGCTTCGAGGAAAAGGACGGCAAGAAGGTCCGCGTGGCCGTGAAGTCCGGGGAGGCTATCGATGGCTGATAAGTACACTCCGCGTCTCAAGACCAAGTATGACGCCGAAATCGCTGCTGCGATGACGGAAAAGTTTGGTTACAAGAACGCGCTCGAAGTCCCGAAGATCGAAAAGATCACGCTCAACATGGGTGTGGGTGAAGGCACGCAGGACCGTAAGAAGGTCCAGACCGCTGCTGCCGAAATGGAAGCCATTGCCGGTCAGAAGCCGGTGGTGACCCGCGCCAAGAAGTCGGTTGCGCAGTTCAAGCTGCGTGAAGGCATGGCGATCGGTTGCAAGGTCACGCTGCGTCGCGAGCGCATGTATGAATTCCTTGACCGTCTGATCACGATCGCGATGCCCCGCATTCGCGACTTCCGTGGCCTGAATCCGAAGAGCTTCGATGGCCGTGGCAACTATGCCATGGGTCTGAAGGAGCAGATCATCTTCCCGGAAATCAGCTACGATCAGATCGACAAGGTGCGTGGCATGGACATCATCGTCACCACCTCGGCCAAGACCGACGAGGAAGCGCGCGAACTGCTGCGTCTCTTCGGTTTCCCGTTCACTGCCACCGCCGAAGCCAAGCAGGCGGCGTGAGCGAGCAAGATTGAGAAAGAGAGCTTAAGTCCATGGCGAAACTGAGTTCGATCAACAAGAACGAGCGCCGCAAGGCCCTCGTCAAGAAGTACGCAGCTAAGTACGCGAAGCTGAAGGCTGTTGCTGACGATGAATCGGCTGATGAAACCGAGCGTCTGATTGCCCGTCTGAAGCTGGCCGAGATTCCCCGTAACGGGAACCCGACCCGCGTGCGCAACCGTTGCGCCACCACCGGCCGCCCGCGCGGCTACTATCGCAAGTTCGGCCTGTGCCGCGTTGAGCTGCGTGATCTTGCCAATAAGGGCATGATCCCCGGCGTGACGAAGTCGAGCTGGTAAGGAACAAAGCGATGGCATTGACCGATCCTCTGGGTGATATGCTCACCCGTATCCGCAACGGCCAGCAGGCGAAGAAGGATTCTGTCCTTTCGCCGGCTTCGAAGCTGCGTTCGCGCGTTCTCGAAGTGCTCCAGCGCGAAGGCTATATCCGTGGTTATTCGGAGGACGCCACCGGCGTTCACCCGCAGCTGCGCATCGAGCTGAAGTATTTCGAAGGCGAGCCCGCGATCAAGCATCTCGCTCGCGTCTCCAAGCCGGGGCGCCGTGTGTACTCGGGCAGCAAAGAACTGCCCGTGGTGCGTAACGGCCTTGGCATCACCATCGTCTCGACGCCTCGCGGCGTGCTTTCGGATGCCGAAGCGCGCGCTGCTAACGTCGGCGGCGAAGTGCTGGCGGAGGTGTTCTAATGAGCCGCATTGGTAAGAAGCCTGTTGCCATTCCGGCGGGCGTCTCGGCGAATATCGCCGATGGCGTGCTGACCGTGAAGGGCCCCAAGGGCGCGCTGACGCTGAGCCTGGCTAATGAAATCAGCTATGAGTTGGCTGACGACACCATCAAGGTGACGCCTGCCAATGACACCAAGCGCGCTCGCGCGTTCTGGGGTATGCAGCGTACGCTGGTCTCGAACCTGATTACCGGTGTGACCGAAGGCTACACCAAAACCCTGCAGATCACCGGTGTGGGCTATCGCGCCACCGCTCAGGGCAAGGTGCTCAAGCTTCAGCTGGGTTACAGCCACGACGTCAACTTCGACGTTCCCGAAGGCATCGAAATCAAGACCCCGGATAACACCACGGTCCTGATTTCCGGTATCGACAAGCAGAAGGTGGGTCAGGTTGCGGCCGAGATCCGTCGCTGGCGTAAGCCCGAACCCTATAAGGGCAAGGGTATCAAGTACGCTGGCGAGTTCATCTTCCGCAAGGAAGGGAAGAAGAAGTAATGGCCAAGCTGTCTCTGTTCGAGCGCCGTCGTCGGCGCGTTCGCACCGCTCTCAAGGCTCGTGCCGGTGGGCGTCCTCGTCTTTCGGTGCACCGTTCGGGTCGCCACATCTACGCCCAGATCATCGACGATGCTGCTGGTCGTACCCTCGCTTCGGCTTCGTCGCTGAAGAAGGGGAGCAAGGATATCGGCGCCAACGTCGTTTCCGCTGTTGCTGTGGGCAAGGAACTGGCGGAAGCCGCCAAGGCCGCTGGTGTCACCACTGTCGTGTTCGATCGCGGCGGTTTCCTGTTCCATGGTCGCGTCAAGGCGCTGGCCGATGCCGCCCGTGAAGGCGGGCTGGAGTTCTGACAATGGCTGACGAAACCAACCTTGAAGCTGCGGCTCCCGCTGCTGTTGAAGCTGCCCCCGAGGGCAACGAGCGTGAAGGTCGTCGTGGTCGTGGTCGCGGTCGTGATGGCGAACGTGGCGATGGCCGCGGTCGCGGTCGCCGCGACGACCGTCGCGGCAAGCCTGACGAGGAACAGGGTGAAGAGCTGATTGAAAAGCTCGTTCACATCAACCGCGTCAGCAAGACCGTGAAGGGCGGCAAGCGCTTTGGCTTTGCTGCTCTGGTCGTGGTCGGCGATGGCAAGGGCCGCGTTGGCTTTGGTCATGGCAAGGCGCGCGAAGTGCCTGAAGCCATCACCAAGGCGACTGCCTCGGCCAAGAAGAAGATGGTTCGCGTTCCCCTCAAGGAAGCGCGCACCCTTCACCACGACGGCAAGGGCCACTTCGGCGCTGGCAAGGTGAGCGTGCGTTCGGCCCCGGCCGGTACGGGCATCATCGCTGGCGGCCCGATGCGCGCTGTCTTCGAAAGCCTGGGCGTTCATGACGTGGTGACCAAGTCGGTCGGCACCTCGAACCCCTACAACATGATCCGCGCCACTTTCGACGCTCTGACCAACCAGTCGAGCCCGAAGTCGGTGGCGCAGCGTCGCGGCAAGAAGGTCACCGACCTGCTGAACCGCGATGGGCATCACCACTCTGAGGCGCAGCTTGAAGCTGCTGCCGCTGCGATTACGGAGTAAGCGCAATGGCAACCATCAAGATCAAGCAGATCGGTTCGCCGATCCGTCGCCCCGAAGCTCAGCGCAAGATGCTGATCGGTCTGGGCCTTAACAAGATGAATCGCGTTGTCGAACTGACGGATACCCCCGAAGTTCGCGGCACGATCGCTCGTTTGCCGCATCTGGTGGCCGTGGTCGACTAATCGACCCCGCGCTTTCAGAATGAAGCACAGGACAAGGCCTCGGAGCGATCCGGGGCCTTTTCTTGTGGCCATTTGTTAAGTCCGAGCGGCTAGAAGCCCGAGGTATGCAGAACGGGGCGACATTTTGGATAGGCGCGGGCCGCTTGCTGTGGCCCTCCGGTCCCGGCGCATTCCGGCTTTGGCTGGCGCTTATGGTGGTCGTCCATCACATTACCCGGATCGAGATCGGCAAGGCGCCGGTTCTCGTGTTCTTTGCGCTTAGCGGCTATTGGGTCCGCCTTGTTTGGGCCTCGCGTTATGTCCGTTGCCGCCAACCATGCCTGACCTTTATCATCAGCCGCTGGTGGCGGGTGGCGCCGGTGACCGTGTTGGCAAGTGGGCTCAGTCTGCTGGTCTATTGGGGGGTGAACCATCCTGATTGGGGGCTGATCCGGCGAGATGGCGCGGTGCAGGCGGTCGCCCCTTTCGCGCTGCTCGGCTACGGGCAATTGGCGATCAAGCCGCTGGGCCCCGCATGGTCGCTGGATGTCGAGATGCAGTTCTATCTGTTCGCGCCGCTGCTGATCGGCATGATGGGGCGCCTGTCCGCTGTCAGTGTGGTAGCCCTTGGCGCGCTATGTTTTATATGGGCGATAGGCATGCATTGGGTGGCGGTGCTGCCGGTCTTTCTGATCTTTTTCCTGCTGGGGCTGTTGGCTGCACAGCATGCATGGCGCGTTTCGGCCACGATGGGTGGGGGCGGGATGATTCTGGCGCTGGGCTGGCTGTTGCTATGCGCGTTGGGGCCGGATCGCCATCGCTGGCTGAGTGAGGGCGGGGATCTGTCCTCGTTTCTCAATCTGGGGCTGGGGGTCTGTCTGCTGCCTTTTGCGCTTTATTCGGTCACCGGGAAATCGGGTCGGGGCGACCGGGCGATGGGCAATTATTCCTTTCTTCTCTATCTCTTGCACTGGCCGCTGATTCTCGTGCTGCGCTATGGCCCGTGGGCTGCGAGCAGCGTGTTGATGGGCGGTATCGTGATCGTGCCGCTGGCGGTTTATGGTGTGTGGCGCTGGTATGATCGCCCGCTCGACAGGCTGCGCGTCAACTGGGTCAAGTCGCGGATCTTGCGGGACAATGGCGCGGGGCAGGGCGCTGCGCGGAAAAAGGATGACACGGCAGCCCATTTCGCCTAAGGGCGCGCCTTCCATCAAGCGCGATAAAAGCGAAAGCGAGTGCATAATATGACCAAGTTGAATGATATCCGTGACAATGCTGGGGCCCGCCACCGTCGTATGCGCGTTGGCCGCGGCATCGGTTCGGGCAAGGGCAAGACCGCTGGCCGCGGCCAGAAGGGTGCCAAGGCGCGTTCGGGCGTGTCGATCAATGGCTTCGAAGGTGGTCAGATGCCGCTTCACATGCGTCTGCCGAAGCGTGGTTTCAACAACCCGTTTGGCAAGGACTATGCTGAAGTCAACCTGGGCATGATCCAGAAGGCGATCGACGCGGGTAAGCTCGACATCTCGGCTGTTGTGGATCACGAAGCGCTCAAGAGCGCCGGTCTGGCCCGTGGCGGCAAGGACGGCGTGCGTCTGCTCGGTAAGGGCGTGTTCAGCGCCAAGGTCAGCTTCAAGGTTGCCGGCGTTTCGGCCGGCGCCAAGTCGGCTGTCGAAGCTGCTGGCGGTTCGGTCGAAGTGCCGGCCGTGGCTGCTGCTGCCGAGTAATTTGGTTTGGGCTTGCGGGCGGGGGTTGTATCCCCGCCCGCAGTCCTTATCCTTTCCCACCTATGGGTAAAGGTCCGCCGCCCATTTTGGCGGCCAGGGTCAGGGTTTGAGCAATCCTATGGCATCGCGCGCCGATAATATCGCCAGTACACTCAGTCTCGCCAATTTTAACAAGGCGACGGAACTCAAGAGCCGCATCTGGTTCACCGTCGGGGCGCTGATTGTCTTTCGTTTTCTGAGCTTTGTCCCGCTTCCGGGCGTCAATCCGCTGGTGCTCCAGCAGCTTTACTCCAAGACGCAGGGTGGCATTCTCGACATTTTCAACACTTTTTCGGGCGGCAGTCTTGAGCGCATGAGCCTCATCGCGCTTGGTGTCATGCCCTATATCACGGCCTCGATTGTCGTGCAGCTTGCCGCTTCGCTGCATCCGGCGCTGGCCTCCCTGAAGAAGGAAGGCGAGAGCGGGCGCAAGAAGCTGAACCAGTGGACGCGCTATGGTGCGGTGCTGCTGACCGCCATTCAGGGCTGGGCAATCGCTTCGGGTCTTGAGGCCTACGGCACTTCCGCCGGGCTTCAGGCTGTGGTTATTCCGGGCATGCTGTTCCGCGTCTGCGCGGTGATTTCGCTGATCGGCGGGACGATGTTCCTGCTTTGGCTGGGCGAACAGATCACCAGTCGCGGCATCGGCAACGGCACCTCGCTGATCATCATGGCCGGTATTGTGGCCCAGATGCCGCAATTCTTCATCCAGCTGTTTGAAGGCGGGCGTTCGGGTTCGGTCAACGGGCTGACCATCTTTGCGATGGTGGCGCTGGTGATCGGCATGATCCTCTTCATCAGCTTTATGGAACGCGCCACGCGCCGTTTGCTGATCCAGTATCCCAAGCGTGCGACTCAGAATGGCATGATGCAGGCGGACCGCAGTCATCTGCCGCTCAAGATCAACACCGCGGGTGTGATTCCGCCGATCTTCGCCAGCTCGCTGCTGCTGCTGCCGCTGACCATCACGCAATTTGCCGGCAAATCGGTCGCGCCTGATTCGACGCTGGGCAATGTAATCGTCACGCTCAATCAGTATCTGGGGCACGGCAAGCCGCTCTACATGGCGCTTTATGCGTTGGGCATCGTCTTCTTCTGCTTCTTCTACACCGCTGTGGTGTTCAATCCGGAAGAGACGGCCGACAACCTCAAGCGCAACGGCGGCTTCATTCCGGGCATCCGTCCGGGCAAGAATACGTCGACCTACCTCGATTATGTTCTGACGCGAATCACCGTAATCGGCGCTGCCTATATTACCATAGTCTGTGTTGTGCCCGAGTTCTTCATGGAGCAAACCGGGCTGCGGCTGGTGGTGGCCGGCGGCACGAGCTTGCTGATCGTGGTGAACGTGACCGTGGATACCATCACGCAGATCCAGTCGCATCTGTTGGCTCACCAGTATGGTGATCTGATCAAGAAAGCGAAACTCAAGGGGCGGATGCGCTAACGCGCGCCGCCTTGGATGGTCTGAACGGAGGGGAGAGACCAGTGAATATCATTTTGCTTGGACCGCCAGGGGCCGGTAAGGGCACTCAGGCCCAGCGCCTTGTCGAGCGTCATGGCTTTCGCCAGCTTTCGACCGGCGATATGTTGCGCGCGGCCGTCAAGGCGGGCACGCCCGTGGGTCTCGAGGCCAAGGCTGTCATGGAGCGCGGCGAACTGGTGTCGGACGCGATTGTTTCGGCGCTGATCGGTGAAGAGCTGGACAGCATGGGGCCCGAAGCTGGCGCGATTTTCGACGGCTACCCGCGTACGGCGGCGCAGGCGGAATCGCTCGACTCCATTCTGGGTGAGCGTGGCCGCAAGCTGGATCATGTGATCGAGCTGGACGTTGATGAAGATGCTCTGGTCGAGCGCATCACTGGTCGCTTTACCTGCGCCAATTGCGGCAAGGGCTATCACGACAAATTCGAGCAGCCCAAGGCCTTTGGTGTTTGCGACAAGTGCAACGGTACCGAATTTAAGCGCCGTCCCGACGATAATGAGGAAACGGTGCGCACGCGCATGGCCGAATATCGCGCCAAGACCGCACCGATCCTGCCGATCTATGAGGCGCGCGGAATCGTTGCCCGCGTGAATGGCATGGCTGAACTGGGCCATGTCACTGATGCGATCGAGCGGATTATCGCTTAAGGTAATTACCCGTCCTTGCGGCTTGATTGGCAGGTGAGGGCGGGTTTTTCCATTTTGAAGAGCAGTGCGGAAGGGGCGGAATTTTCCGGTTTACCTTTCCGCAAAAATTTGATCGCTCGCGTTGACTTGTCAGGCGAATCGGTCTAGGCGCGCTCTTCGCATGTCGAAAACGGGTAAGTCCGGCAGGAGGCACTAATGATTGTGCGCCCGTCGGGCTTTTTGCCGTCAAGGTGATCTGGCTTTCGTCGTTGTGAAAAAGCGTTGAGATGGGGGTGTGTGGCCTGTTGCCTCTTTGAGGCGGCCTTGCTGCATATCCCTGTGGAGCATGGAGAAAAGAGTGGCTCGTATTGCCGGGGTTAATATCCCCACCAACAAGCGCGTTATCATCGCGCTGACCTACATTCATGGTATCGGCTCGTTCAAGGCCAAGCAGATCGCTGACAAGCTGGGTATCGACCACAGCCGTCGCGTTCAGGAACTGTCGGACGCCGAAGTCCTTCACATCCGCGAAGCCATTGACGCCGAACACACCGTGGAAGGCGATCTTCGTCGCGAAACCGCGATGAACATCAAGCGTCTGATGGATCTGGCCTGCTATCGCGGCCTGCGTCACCGTAAGGGGCTGCCCGTTCGCGGTCAGCGCACCCACACCAACGCCCGCACCCGCAAGGGTAAGGCCAAGCCCATCGCTGGTAAGAAGAAGTAAGCGGTTCCCGCTACCTTCATCTATTTGACCAGAAGACGAGGATAAGATCCCATGGCACGTGAACCCCAGCGCCTTCGCAAGCGGGAACGTAAGAATATTTCGAGCGGCATTGCGCATGTCAACGCCAGCTTCAACAACACGATGGTGACCATCACCGACGCTCAGGGCAATGCGATCAGCTGGTCCAGCGCCGGCATGATGGGCTTCAAGGGCAGCCGCAAGTCGACCCCGTATGCCGCTCAGGTGGCTGCGGATGACGCCGGCAAGAAGGCCGCCGAACACGGCGTCCGCACCCTGGAAGTCGAAGTCAAGGGCCCCGGCTCTGGCCGCGAAAGCGCTCTGCGCGCTCTGCAGGCTGTCGGCTTCACCATCACCTCGATTCGCGATGTGACCCCGATTCCGCACAACGGTGTGCGTCCTTCGAAGCGTCGCCGCGTCTGATCGTGCTTGCGCGGGCGGTGTTTTGCCGTCCGCGCAGCCACAAGGATCGACCGCGGCCCGCATCGTGCGGGAACGCCGTGGTCGTTCCCGCCAGTAGAGAAATCAGGGGAAGTCCATGACTGTCAACATCAAGAACTGGCAGGAACTGAAGAAGCCCAACAGCCTCGAAGTCAAGCCGGGGAACGACCCCAAGCGCCGCGCGACCTTCGTCGCCGAACCGCTGGAACGCGGTTTCGGTCTGACGCTGGGCAATGCGCTGCGTCGCGTCCTGCTTTCTTCTCTGCAGGGCGCCGCGATCACCTCGATCAAGATCGAGAACGTGCTGCATGAGTTCAGCTCGCTGACCGGTGTGCGTGAAGACGTTACCGACATCGTTCTGAATGTTAAGCAGATTGCGCTCAAGATGCAGGGCGAAGGCCCGAAGCGCTTGCAGCTCTCGGCCACCGGTCCGGGCGAAGTGCGCGCTGGCGATATCGCGGTGACGGGCGACATCGAGGTCATGAACAAGGACCTCGTGATTTGTCACCTCGACGAAGGCGCGACGCTGAACATGGAACTGACCGCGGACAGCGGCAAGGGCTATGTTCCCGCAGTGCAGAACCGTCCGATTGATGCGCCGATCGGCCTCATCCCGGTCGACTCGCTTTACTCGCCGGTGCGTCAGGTCAGCTACAAGGTTGACAATGCGCGTATCGGTCAGGAACTGGACTATGACAAGCTGAGCCTTTCGGTGGAAACTGATGGCACGGTCACGCCGGAAGACGCGGTGGCTTATGCTGCGCGCATCCTGCAGGACCAGTTGGCTCTGTTCGTCCACTTCGAGGATATCGCCCCGGTTGGTGCGGCTCCGATGATCGGCGGCATTGCTGCTGCCGCTCCGGAAGAAGGCGACACCAACCAGCTCAACCGTTACCTTCTCAAGAAGGTGGATGAGCTGGAGCTGTCGGTTCGCTCGGCCAACTGCCTCAAGAACGACAACATCATCTACATCGGCGATCTGGTTCAGAAGACCGAAGCCGAGATGCTGCGCACGCCGAATTTCGGCCGCAAGTCGCTCAACGAGATCAAGGAAGTGCTTTCTTCGATGGGGCTGCGTCTGGGGATGGATATCCCCGGTTGGCCGCCTGAGAACATCGAGGAAATGGCCAAGAAGCTCGAACAAGAGCTGCTGGGCTAAAAGTTTCGGCGGGGCTGGGAAACCGGCCCCGCCAAACGGTTTTGGTGGCAGCCGTCAAATGTCGCCTGGATCGGGGTACCTGAAACGGCCCCCCTACGAACGCGAAGGAACATACAATGCGTCATAAGTACGGCCAGCGTAAGCTGAACCGCACCAGCCAGCATCGCCAGTCGCTGCTGCGCAACCTGTCGGCTTCGCTCATCAAGCATGAGCAGATCCTGACCACTGTTCCCAAGGCCAAGGAACTGCGCCCCTACCTCGAAAAGCTGATCACGCTGGCTAAGCGTGGCGGTCTTTCGAACCGTCGTTTGGCGCACGCCCGCCTGCAGGACGATGCTCAGCTGGTTAAGCTGTTCGACGTCCTGGCTTCGCGCTATTCGGATCGCAACGGTGGCTACACCCGCGTGATCAAGGCCGGCATCCGTGCATCGGACGCTGCGCCGCTGGCGATTATCGAACTGGTTGACCGTGACGTGGCCGCTAAGGGCCAGGACTCGGGTCCGGTTCTGACTGCGGATGAAGGTGAGGAATAATTCTCGCTGATCTTCCAAAGGTCGCAATAGAAAACCCGCCGTGGCAGATGATGCCACGGCGGTTTTTCTTTGCCCGTAACGGGTAATCAGCGGAATGGCGGCTCGCGGAAAGCGCGCAGCTTGCGTGAATGCAGCCGCTGTCCCTCGGCGCGCAGCAGATCGACCGTGGTGGTGCCGATGGCCAGATGGGCGGCGATGGCTTCCTCATAGAAGCGGTTTGCCTGTCCGGGCAGCTTGATCTCGCCATGCAGCGGCTTGTCCGAGACGCAGAGCAGCGTGCCATAGGGAACGCGGAAGCGGTACCCCTGCGCGGCGATGGTTGCGCTTTCCATATCGATGCCCACCGCCCGGCTCAGGCTGAAACGCTGGGCTGAGAGCGTGTAGCGCAATTCCCAGTTGCGATCATCGGTCGTCACCACAGTGCCGGTGCGCAGACGCTTCTTCAGGTTCGCGCCGGTCTGGCCGGAAATGATCTCGGCGGCATGTTCCAGCGCCCGCTGCACTTCTGCAATGGCCGGGATGGGGATTTCGGGCGGCAGGACCGGATCGAGCACATGATCATCGCGCAGATAAGCATGGGCCAGCACATAATCGCCGATCTTCTGCGTATCGCGCAGGCCGCCGCAATGACCGATCATCAGCCATGCTTCGGGCCTTAAAACCGCAAGGTGGTCGCAGATCGTTTTCGCATTGGAAGGGCCAACGCCAATATTGACCAGCGTGATCCCGCTGCGGTTCGGACCGATCAGGTGATAGGCGGGCATCTGATGCCGCCGCCAGGCCGTGTCGGAGAGCAGCACACGCGCATTGTCATGCCGCTGGGTCAGATACAGCCCGCCCGCACCAGACAGCGCCGTATAGCCGTTCTCGCCCAATTGCTGGCCCGCCCAATCGACGAATTCATCGACATAGCGGTGATAGTTGGTGAAGAGAATATAGCGCTGGAAATGGCTGGGGCTGGTGCCGGTGTAATGCGCCAGACGCGCGAGGCTGAAATCGGTGCGCAGCCCGTCGAACAGGGCCAGCGGCATGACCTGCCCATCCTGACCCATATCGACCAGCCCGTCGGACAATTCATCGCCGATCAGCGCCAGTTCGGTGGTCGGGAAATGCTGTGCCAATTCCCATGGCCGGGCCGAGGTGGCGTTGGTGGCGTCCAGCACATAGGGAAAGGGGATCTGCTGATTCGACCGGGCGACTTCGACCGTGATTTCATAATCTTCGGCCAGTGTCAGCAATTGCTCGTCAAGATAGCCTGCAAACAGGTGGGGCTTGGTGACGGTGGTGGCATAGGAACCGGCATCGCTGAGACGGCCAAAGGCGCGACTGGCATCGGGATGGGTCTCGTGGCCGGAATAATGGACACGCAATTCGGGATAGCACCAGGCGTTTTCGGCAATCCGCGAGGCGGGCGGGATCGTGCCATTTTCGGCAAAGGCCGCAATATCGGCCCGCAATGTGGCGACGGCGGCATCATAGATGGCGCTCAATTGGGTGATGATTTGCTCTGTGTTCATGGGGTAAAACTATCGCACTTGCGCTGCGCTGCAAGAGGGGGCGAAGAAATGGCTGACTTGACGGCGTAAGATTGGCGCGCAAGGATGGCTGCGCGGGCGCGAAACAGGGAAGGCGTCCCGACATTTCATCCCATGGGAGAGAGAGAATGCGCAAGACGGGCCTGCGAGCCGCTTTAACCGCATCTATGCTTGGTAACGTTTTCATGATTGGCACAGCCATGGCGCAGAACGCCGCAGGCGAGCCCGGCCCGGTGATCGACGTGCATATGCACGCTGGGGAATTTGCCAGCGGGGGCATGCCGATGTGTCCCAATGCTGACCGTTTCCTTGCCTCGGACCCCGCCGATGGACCCGAGGCATCGTTTGGTTGGTCGAAGGAGGATTGCACGCCGCGCCTCTATCCGGCGGCCAAGGGGCAATATATGCCCGAGGTGCTGGCCGAGATGAAGCGGTTGAATGTGACCGGCGTGTTCTTTGGCGATCCGGCTGAGGTGAAGAAGTGGCAGGCCGCCGCGCCCGAGCGCGTGATCCCTGGTACAGCCTTCAAGAGCGTAACTACACCCGATCAGGCCGATCAGTTAAAGCGGCTCGAAGTGTCCTTCACCAAGGATGGCTTCAAGGTGATGGGCGAGATCGGCCTGCAATATGAAGGCATTTCGCCCAGCGACATGCGCGCAGAGCCCTATTTCGAGCTGGCCGAAAAGCTGGATATTCCTGTGGCGATCCACATGGGCACAGGCGGCTCTGGGCGTTCGAATGTCTCGCGCTCCAGCTTCCGCGGCTCGATGGGTAATCCGCTGCTGCTCGAAGACCTGCTGGCCCGCCATCCCAAATTGCGGATTCAGGTGATGCATGCCGGCTATCCGATGGCCGAAAACATGCTCACGCTGCTTCAGGCCAACAGCCATGTCTATGTCGATATCGCGGGCCTGATCTGGTCCTATCCGCGCAAGGAAGTGAATCGCTATATCCAGCGCCTTGTCGAGGGCGGGTTTGGCGACCGGGTGATGTATGGCACCGATCAATTGCTGTGGCCGGGGCTGATGGCCTATTCAATTGGCATCATTCAAAACGCCGACTATCTGACGCCTGAACAGAAGCGCGATATTCTGTATAACAATGCCGCGCGTTTTCTGCGGATCAAGAAGTAACGCATAGAAAAAGGGGGCGCGGTTTCCCACACCCCCTAATTCTTTTCGGGCCCGGAGGCCTGCGAAAACCGATTACTCGGCTTCCGTTTCACCTTCCAGCAGGTCCGACGGAATTTCGCCGGGCTCTGCGTTGGGGTCATAGGCTTCGGTGAAGCCGCCCACGGCGTTGTCGAACAGCGCTTCCGAGATGTTGACGCCCTGAGCCTGCAGTTCGGCTTCGTCGGGCGAACGGGCAACGTTCACCTTGACGGTCACCGAGACTTCGGGGTGCAGAGCAACGCGAACGTCATAGATGCCGATCGACTTGATCGGACGTTCCAGAACGATCATCGCCTTGTTGACCTTGGCGCCTTCGGCGTTCAGGCCATCGGCGATGTCGCGCACCGAAACCGAGCCATACAGGTGGCCGGCGTTCGAGGCGGCGCGGATCAGAACCACGCTCTTGCCTTCGACGTCACCCGACTGGCCTTCGGCAGTAGCCTTGGCTTCCGCGTTCCGCTTTTCGATGTCGGCGCGCTGGGCTTCGAACACCTTGCGGTTGGCTTCGTTGGCGCGCAGCGCCTTCTTGTTGGGCAGCAGGAAGTTACGGGCGTAACCGTCCTTCACGGTGACGACGTCACCGATGTGGCCCAGCTTCTCGATACGTTCGAGGAGAATGATCTGCATGGATTTTCTCCCTTACTTTACGAGGTAGGGCAGCAGGCCCAGATGGCGGGCGCGCTTGATCGCCTGGCCCAGTTCACGCTGCTTCTTGGCAGAAACGGCGGTGATGCGGCTGGGAACGATCTTGCCACGTTCGGACATGAAGCCCTGAAGCAGGCGGATGTCCTTATAGTCGATCTTGGGAGCGTTCTTGCCCGAGAAGGGGCAGCTCTTGCGACGACGGAAAAATGCACGAGCCATGGATCAAGCCTCCTCGCGTTCGCGGCGACGGCTGCGCTCGCGATCGTTCTTGCGCATCTGGACCGACGGGCCAGCTTCCAGTTCATCAACGCGAACGGTGATGAAACGGATGATGTCTTCGTTGATACCGATCTGGCGCTCCAGCTCGGCGGTGACGCCGGCGGGGGCTTCAACGTTCAGCATCACAAAGTGAGCCTTACGGTTGCGCTTGATCTTGTAGGCGAGGTTCTTGAGACCCCAGGTTTCGGTCTTGGTGACCTTGCCCCCGTTGGTTTCAATGATCTCGGTGGCGGTGGCGGCAAGCGCATCAACCTGCGCTTGGCTCAGATCCTGGCGAGCCAGGAACACGTGCTCATAGAGAGCCACGGCAGCTTCCTTTTCATCCGTTAACCGATCGCTGGCTTGTCCGCACGATTGCGGGGCCCCTCCGGCTTTCTTCGCATATCATGTGCGCGGGCTGCGAATCCGCACTTTCAGAAGATGCGGCCCTTAGCGAAATTTGGCCCCAAGGCAAGGATTTTTGCGTGAACGCATCCGGCCGGGCCTGTTGCAAACCTTCGCTTTGCGCAAGGCTAAGTATTTCGACAGGGCAATTCGATACGACGCGCCAACCACTCCTTGTTACGGTGCAATTGCGTGCAGGCAACGGGATTGAAGTGGCATGATCGGTGACAAGGCTAGAATTGGCAGTCGGCTGATCTTTGCCGTCGTTGGCCTTGCCATTATTCTGTCGGCCGCCGCGATTTTCCAGATCCGTTATGGCGGGCCGATTTATCGCAAATATGCGCTTCAGGATGAATTGGTGGCCGATATACTGCCGCCGCCCGCCTATGTTGTCGAACCTTGCCTCGAAGCCTCGCAGGCGATGCTTCATCCGGAACAGGCGGGGCTGCATCTGCAAAATCTGGCTGCGCTGGAAAGGGACTATCTGGCCCGCAAAGCTTATTGGCAGACCGCTCCGATCCCGGCTGATCAACTCGAGGTTCTCAAACAAAGCCAGGCCTATGCCGATGCTTTCTGGAGTGCGCTGAACGCCCGGTTCTCCCCGGCGGCTCGGGCAGGCGACGAGGCCGCGATGCGCAGGATCTATGACGAGGAACTGGCCCCGGCCTATGCCAGACAGCACGAGGCTATCCTGCGGCTGGTCAAAATGTCGGGTGATTTCCGCGCGGCAGAGCATCGTTTCGACGATCCGCTGGTGATTGCGGCGCTGGTTCTGGTCGGCGTGATGATGGCGCTGGTGGTTGGCGCCATTGTGATGGCCCGCCGCTTTATCGACCATGGCATTGTCTTGCCGCTTCAAGCCACCGCGCAGGCGATGGGGCGTATGGCGCAGGGCGATTATTCCTTTGAGGCCGAAGGGCGCGAGCGGGGCGACGAAATCGGCATCATGGCGCAGGCCATGGAAGTTTTCCGTCAGGCCGGTCTTGCCCAGAAGCGGGCGCAGGTCGAACAGAAACAGGTGGTCGATGCGTTGAGCGGCGCGTTGACTCAACTGGCCGCCAAGGATCTGGAACACCGTCTGCACGATGCCTTTCCGCCCGAATACGAGGCCCTGCGCGAAAATTACAATCATTCGGTCTCCTCGCTGATGGATGCGCTTGGCACGGTTCGCGTGGGCGCGGGCGGGGTGATGCGCTCGGTCAAGGAGATCAAGGCCGCTGCCGACGATCTGGCCGGCAGGAACGAGACGCAGGCCGCCAGCCTTGAGGAAACCGCCGCCTCGCTGCGCGCGGTGTCCGAAACGGTTCAGGCCTCGGCCCAGACCGCCGCCGTGGTGCGCGCCGCCACGCAGGAGGCCCATCGTCAGGCCAGCGACGGCGGCGATGTCGTGGCCCATGCGGTCGATGCCATGGCCGCCATTGAGCAATCATCGCAGCAGATCAGTCAGATCATCAATGTGATTGATTCCATTGCCTTTCAGACCAACCTTCTCGCGCTCAACGCCGGGGTCGAGGCCGCGCGGGCGGGCGAGGCGGGGCGCGGCTTTGCCGTGGTGGCCAGCGAGGTTCGCGCCCTGGCCCAGCGGACGGCAGATGCCGCGCGCGATATCAAAAGCCTGATCCAGAATTCCTCCACTCAGGTCGAGGCTGGCGTCGATCTGGTCGGGCGTACGGGCGAACGCCTGCAGGGCATTGTGGCAAAAGTTTCGGAAATCAGCGTTCTGATCGAGGAAATTGCCGAAAGCTCTCAGCGGCAGGCGACCAATATTCGCGTGGTCAATGACGCCGTAGGCGATATGGACCGCATGACCCAGCAAAATGCCGCGATGGTCCAGCAATCCACCAGTTCGACCCGCAATCTCTCGCAGGAAGCTGAGAAACTGACTCAACTGGTGTCGGGTTTCCGCACCCGCGATGCGGCGATCCGACGCGAAAGGGGCGATGATCCGGTGCCTTTCCGCCGCCAGTCGACGCTGCAACGAACCCGGCCCGCGCCCGAAGTGCGCCATCGTCCCTCCGGTATGGCCAAGGCCGTGGGCGATGACTGGAGCGAATTTTAGGCTCTGGGCAAAGGCTTCGCGGGCGGATAGAGCCATAGGCCAAGGAGGCGCCCCATGGCCAAGGCAACGCGCGCAACGCAATTTCTCGACCGCGCAGGCGTGACTTACACGCTGCACACCTATGATTACGACCCCGACGCCGACAGCATCGGTCAGGCCGCCGCCGCCGCTCTGGGCGAACCGGCGGGGCGGGTGTTCAAGACGCTGATGGTGCTGGCCGATGGCAAACCGGCCTGTGTCATCGCGCCCAGCGACCGCGAGGTGGCGATGAAAAAGGCCGCCGCCGCGTTGGGTGTGAAACAGGCGGTGATGATGAAACCGGCCGATGCCGAGCGAATTACCGGATATAAGATCGGCGGCATCAGCCCCTTTGGCCAGACTCGCAAAGTTCCCGTGGTGCTGGACGCCAGCGCGCGGGAATGGGAAAGCATCTATATCAATGGTGGGCAGCGCGGGCTTCAGGTCCGTCTGGCCCCCGATGATGCGATAAGCGCGCTGGGGGCCAGACAGGCCGAAATCGCCGTTTAGTCGACTTGTGTTTTAGCCGACTTTCAGGCCGCCCTTCCACAGGGCCAGAACGCGGCCCTGCACGCCCTGACCGTCAAACGGCGTGTTGCCCGCAGCTGCCGCCATTTTGTCCGAGGAAACGATCCACGGGCGATCCGCGTCGATGATGGCGATGTCGGCCTGCAGGCCCACCTCCAGCGCACCCGCATCCACGCCCAGCAAGCGCGCCGGATTGGTGGCCAGCAGGCGGAAGGCGGTCGCCATGTCGATCACCTCGTCGCGCACCAGATTCATCGTCAGCGGCAGCAGCGTTTCGGCCCCCGCCATGCCTGGTTCGGCATCGGCAAAGGGCAGGCGCTTATCCTCCGGCCCGCGCGGATCGTGGCCGCTGGCGATCACGCTGATCGTGCCATCGCCAATCGCCTCGATCACGGCCTTGCGATCGTCCTCGCGCCGCAGAGGCGGCGAAAACCGGCAGAAGGTGCGGAAATCGGCCAGCGCCGTGTCCGAGAGCATGAAATGCGCGGGCGTCACGCCTGCCGACACTGCCACGCCCCGCTTTTGCGCTGTCCGGATCAGATCCAGTGCGCCGCGCGTGGTGATCTGGCGGAAATGCAGCTTTGCCCCCGCCATTTCGGCCAGAGCAATATCGCGCGCGACCGCCAGCGCCTCGGCCTCGACCGGGGCCGAGGGCAGGCCAAGTCGGGTCGCCATCTCGCTGGCCGTGGCGACGGCATTGCCCGCAAGGCCGCTGTCCTCGGCATGGGCTATGACCGTCATGCCCAGCATCGCGCAATAGCGCAGCAGGCGCAGCATCGTGCCCGAATCGGCGATCCAGTGGCGGCCGGTGGCCACAGCCTTGGCGCCCGCATCGCGCATCAGGGCGATTTCGGCGATGTCGCTGCCTTCCAGCGCGCGCGTGGCGGCGGCAAGGGGATGGACCCAGAGGTCGGGCTTGCCGCTCTGCGCCGCATAACGCACGGTTGAGGAGCGATCCAAAGGCGGGTTCTGATCGGGCATCAGCGCAGCGCGGGTGATCCCGCCGAAATGCAGCGCGGGCTTGTCGATGGCAAACACACCCAGATCGACCAGACCCGGCGCGATCAGCTTGCCGCGCGCATCCTCAACCCGGTCGCCCTCCTGCGGAGCCACATCGGCGCCGATGGCCACGATCCGGTCGCCATCGCAACGGATCGCGCCCGGAACCGCGGCGCCTTCGCGGGTGATGATCAGGCCGTTGGTGATGGTCAGAGCATCCTGTTTCATGCCCAGCTTCCTTTTTCTTCTCTGGGCTCGGCCCAACCGGGCAATCCGCGAGCTTTCCTCGTCAAAACTTCCAGACAGGCCATCCGCATCGCCACGCCCATTTCCACCTGTGTCGTAATCAGGCTGCGCCCCGGCAGGTCGGCCACGTTGGAGTCGATTTCCACGCCCCGGTTCATCGGGCCGGGGTGCATGACGATGGCATCGCTCGCCGCCCGCGCCAGACGGTCCACCGACAGACCGTAGAGATGACGATATTCGCGCGGCGAGGGGATGAACTGGCCGGTCATGCGCTCGTTCTGAAGGCGCAGCATCATGACGACATCGGCGTCTTTGAGCGCGGCGTCAAAGTCGTGATAGGGCGACACGCGCATCCGCTCGATGTCTGCGGGCATCAGGGCGGGCGGCGCACAGACGCGCACATCGGCGCCAAGAGCGGTCAGCGCCAGAATGTTAGAGCGCGCCACGCGGCTGTGCAGAATATCGCCGCATATCACCACCTTGAGGCCGACAAATTCGCCCTTGGCCCGCTTGATGGTCAATGCGTCGAGCAGGCCTTGCGTGGGATGCTCATGCTGGCCATCGCCGGCGTTGAGCACCGGGCAGTCCACTTTTTCCGCTATCAGCCGTACCGCGCCCGAAGAGGCATGGCGGATCACGATCGCATCGGCGCGCATGGCATTGAGCGTCATGGCCGTGTCAATCAGCGTTTCGCCCTTTTTCACGCTGGACTGGCCCACCGACATGTTGACCACATCGGCACCCAGGCGCTTGCCCGCGATTTCAAACGAGAGCAGCGTGCGCGTCGAATTTTCGTAAAAGGCGTTGATGATGGTCAGCCCGCGCAGGTGATCGACCCGCTTGGTCGGCTGACGGTTCAGTTCCACCCATTGTTCCGCCTCGTCGAGCAGAAAGAGGATCTCATGCGGGGCAAGGCCGGCCAGACCGAGCAGCCCACGGTGCGGGAAGGCCAGAGAGCCCGCAGGGTAGCGGCTCTGGCTGGAGGAGTTTGCTGATGTCATTGAAGAGAGCGCTCTAAACCTGTGGTCGGCCCGGCTCAAGAGGAAAGGGCCGTTTGTCCACTTCTCTGTTGGGCAAATCCTTCGTAGGGTGGGCGGGCAAGACAACGGAGAAGACATGGCTTTTGCAAAATCGGTGTGGCGGCTGCTGGTGGCCATCAAGGACGGGCTGATGCTGGCCTTGCTGCTGCTGTTTTTCGGCTCGCTCTATGCCGCGCTCTCGGCCCGGCCCGCGGCTCCGCAATTGCGCGAGGGTGCGCTTCTGATCGAGATGAAGAGCGCGGTGGTCGAGGAATTGCAAAAGACCGATCTGCAAAGCGTGCTGACGGGCAATGTGGGCGACCCGGAGCTGCGCGAGCGCGATGTGATTCGCGCGCTGCGCGGAGCGGCCACAGATGAAAAGATCAAGGCCGTGGCCATCGACATGAGCAAATTCGGCGGCGCGGGCTTTGTCCATGCCGTTGAAATCGGCGATGCAATGGATGTCGTGCGCAAGGCGAAGAAGCCTGTGCTGGTCTATGGCACGATGCTGGGGGATCGCGGGTTGCTGATCGCTTCGCATGCCAGCGAGATCTGGATCGACCCGCTGGGCGGCGCCTATGTCGAGGGGCTGGGCGGGCAGAACCTCTATTTCGCCAAATTGCTGGAGCGGTTGAAGATTTCGGCCCATGTCTTCCGCGTGGGGACATATAAGGATTTCGTCGAACCCTATATCCGCGATTCGATGTCCGATCCCTCGCGCGCTGCGCGCAAGGCGCTGCTCGACACGATCTTTGCCCAGTGGCGCGAGAATGTGTTGAAGGCACGGCCCAAGGCGCAGGTGGATAAGGTGGTGGCCGATCCGGTGGGCTGGTTCAAGGCCTCGGGCGGCGATGCGGCCAAGGCTTCGCTGGCGGCCGGATTGGTGGATAAGATCGGCACGCGGGCGCAATGGGGCGATGCCATCGCCAAGATCGCGGGCGAGGACAAATCGGGCGATGAAGTGCCCGCGCCGGGCAGTTTTGCCCATACCACGCTGGCGGCGTGGCTGGCGGGCCATCCGGACAAGAAGGATGGTCGCGTGATCGGCGTGGTGACGGTGGCGGGCGAAATCACCGATGGCAAGGCAGGCCCCGGCAGCGCAGGTGGCGAGCGGATCGCCAAGCTGATCGATGCTGCTTCGACCAAGAAGTTGGCCGCGCTGGTGGTGCGGGTGGATTCGCCGGGCGGGTCGGTGACGGGTTCGGAGGCCATTCGCGCCGCCATCCTGCGGCAAAAGGCGCGCGGGGTGCCGGTGGTGATCTCGATGGCCAATGTCGCGGCCAGCGGGGGCTATTGGGTCTCGACATCTGGGGCCAAGATCTTTGCCCAGCCCGGTACGATTACCGGTTCGATCGGCATCTTTGCCGTGATCCCCAGTTTCGAGCGTGCGCTTGAGGGCTGGGGCGTCAAGGGCGATGGTGTCCGCACCGGGCCTTTGGCCGGTCAGCCCGATGTGCTGACCGGGTTGACGCCGGAGATCGAGCAGATTTTGCAGGCGAATATTGAGTCGGGCTATGGCCGCTTTGTCGGTCTGGTCGCCGCCTCACGCAAGAAAACGCCCGAGGAGGTGGACCGTATCGCGCAGGGCCGCGTCTGGGATGGCGGCACCGCGCATCAGATCGGGCTGGTCGATGGGTTTGGCGGGCTGGATGCCGCGCTGGCCGATGCGGCGGGGCGCGCCGGGATCAAGGATGGCGCGTGGCATGCGGTCTGGCTGGGCGATGAGGTCGGGCCGGTCGATCAGATCCTGCGTCAGTTTGGGGCGCAGGATAATGAGGCCGGTGATGATGATGCCGCTGATTGGGTGGGCATGGTGACCCAGCGCCAGCGGGCGCGTCTGGCCTCCGCAGTGGTGGGGGCACAGCGGTTGATGGCGGTGCGCGGGGCGCAAGCCTATTGTCTGGAATGCGAGGTGGGGGCCTCGAGGGCCGGCCCGACGGGCCAGACCCGTTCGTGGATGATGGTTCTGGCCCGCTGGCTGGCGCTTTAGGCTTATTGGGTGGCTCGCGAATGGGTCGCCTCGATTTCGGCCAGAACGACGAGGCGGTCCTGACGCGCCGCCTCGCGCAGGGCCAGATTAAGATCGCCCATAGCGCGGTTTGCCGCCTGTTTCACATGGCGATTGTCGGCATGGCATGGGCCGTACAGCGACCCATTCGCCTTTTTGACGATGGGCAGGCGGCTTATAAAAGCACCATCGCCCAAGCGTCGCTCGACGATCAGCCGCGCTTGCCAATGGCATGAGCGTTCATGGCCGCGGGTAGGGGCATGGGCGCCCATCGCCACCGTGTGCAATTCGATATGGGCGTTGTAATGCAGTTCTATCGCCTTTTCCCGATAGGACAGCGTTTCGGCATGGGTGGCGGTTCCGGCAAGCGCCGCCGCCAGCAACACATGAAGCATAATTACCTCCTGCTTGTTGGCCCGTATGGTTTGTTGTCTCGGGCCTGATCCGCAGGTAGGCTTGGCGTGTTGCTCGCCCGTTGCTGGACGGTTTAAAATGCCGCTTGGTGGGCTTGGAGAGGGCTTGGGTGCGGCCAAAGGCGGTGCGGATACGCGGTTTGCGCGAGATCTGCGTTTGGGTGCTTGCCCTTTTGGTCCAAGCTCTCTAAGGCCCCCCATCTGAATTTGACGTAGCTTCGTCTTCATGCGGGCGTGGCGGAATTGGTAGACGCGCTGGTTTTAGGTACCAGTATCGTAAGATGTGGGGGTTCGAGTCCCTTCGCCCGCACCAGTCTTCCGCCCCGTGCAAGCGACAGTTGCGAGTTGGGAAGGCGTTGAATTATCATGCAGATTGTCGAAACCACCAATGAGGGTCTGAAGCGCGGCTTCACCGTGACGATCCCCGCCGGCTTCATTGCCGAAAAGATCGAGAGCGAAGTCGTCAAGATCGCTCCCCAGGTGCAGCTGCCCGGTTTCCGCCCCGGCAAGGTGCCCGCGAATCTGGTCAAGAAGCGCTTCGGCGCGCAGGTTCATCAGGATGTGCTCTCGCAGACCATCCGCGAAGCGCTGGACAAGCTGGTCGCTGACCACGCTCTGCGCCCCGCCACGCAGCCCGATGTCGCGCTGGGCGAAGGCTATGAAGAAGGCAAGGACGCCGAGCTGACCGTCAGCCTCGAAGTGCTGCCCGTGATCTCGGCCCCGGACCTGACGGGTCTCAAGCTGGAAAAGCTGGTCGTTCCCGTCAAGGACGAAGCCGTTGATGAAGCCGTCACCCGCATCGCCTCGTCGGCCAAGCGCTTCAACGACGCCGAAGAAGGCAAGGAAGCCGAAACCGGCGACCAGCTGATCATCGACTTCGTGGGCAAGCTGGACGGCGTTGAATTCGACGGCGGCAAGGCCGAAGACGCGGCGCTGGAAATCGGCGCCGGCCGTTTCATCCCTGGCTTTGAAGAACAGCTCGTCGGCGCCAAGGTTGGCGACGAGAAGGTCATCACCGTGACCTTCCCTGAGGAATATCAGGCCGCTCACCTCGCCGGCAAGGAAGCCACCTTCGACATCACCGTCAAGTCGGTGAAGGTTGCCGGTGAAACCGTGATCGACGACGAATTCGCCAAGAGCCTGGGTCTGACCGATCTGGATCAGCTCAAGGGCCTGCTGCGCGGTCAGCTGGAAGGCGAGACCGAAGGTCAGACACGCACCCAGATGAAGCGCCAGCTGCTCGACATTCTGGCTGATGGCGCCGAATTCGACGTGCCCCCCAGCATGGTCGAAGCCGAATTCAACCAGATCTGGGAACAGTTGACCCAGGAAGCCAGCCGCGAGGAAGATCCCGCCGCCGCTCTGGCCGAAATTGAAGCCGAGAAGGAAGACTATCGTAAGATCGCCGTGCGCCGTGTGCGCCTCGGCCTCCTGCTGTCGGAAATCGGCCAGGCCAATGGCGTGGAAATCACCGCCCAGGAATTCCAGATGCTGGTGTCGCAGGCCGCGCAGCAGTATCGCCCGGAAGACCGTCAGCGCTTCGTTGAA
The DNA here is from genome assembly GCF_013149295.1 of Novosphingobium sp. SG751A. Taxonomy (GTDB): domain Bacteria; phylum Pseudomonadota; class Alphaproteobacteria; order Sphingomonadales; family Sphingomonadaceae; genus Novosphingobium. The sequence continues at coordinate 49,873 of NZ_JABGCB010000019.1, read as the reverse complement.
TACGTCCAGTCCGAACCGATGGTTGCCGCCCAACTGCGTGCGCCGCTCTATGAAGAGAAGGTTGTGGACTTCCTGTTCGACAAGGCCGAAGTCACGACCCGCGAAGTGACCAAGGAAGAGCTGCAGGCCGCCATCGAGGCCGAAGAAGGCGAAACCGGCCACGTTCATGGTCCGGATTGCGATCACGACCATGGGCACGACCACGAAGAAAAGCCTGCCGCCAAGAAGAAGGCTGCGCCCAAGAAGAAGGCTGCTGCCGAGGGCGAGGAAGCTGCTGAGGCCGCTCCCAAGAAGAAGGCTCCGGCCAAGAAGAAGGCTGTGGAAGAACCGGCTGCTGAATAAGCGCCCGGCTTCGGCCTGATGAAAGGCCCGCTTCCCGGATAGGGAAGCGGGCCTTCTCTGTTATGCCTCAGGCGAAAGCGGCATATTTGCGATCGTCGCACCAATTGCCGTGCAGGCCCGATTTCAGGCGGAAGGGCAGCTTGGCGCGGCCCACCGGCCCATCCTCCAGATGTTGCGCGTCCAGCACGACCAGATCGGAATAGTTGGTCACCAGATTGTCGACCACGGCGATGATCCAGCCATCGCCCTCGGGCGAATCGGGGCTGCGGGGCACGAAGCAGGGCTCCTGGATCATGCAATGCGGGCCTGCCCACCAACTGTCCTGCGCGCCGGTCGCATGGTCGATATGGCCGATGCGGTTCATGCGAAAGCCCGAGGCCCGCGCGCCGGGGAAATCGACCGGCATTTCCGGGTCCATCACCAGCATATAGCCATGGCGGTAGGGCTGGCCGACATAGCGTTCGTCGATGCGGGGAAATTCGTCGATCCAGTTCGAGAGCTGCTCGACCTTGAGGAATTCGTCCGACTTTGAGGCCAGATCGACCGTCCAGCGCGTCAGGAACGGGCGGGCGGCCATCGGATCAAACAGCGCGCCGTGAATGTCAGGGAAGAAGGGGAAACAATTGCCGACCGCTTCGGGCGTGTCGAAATGGATCTTCGAACCGTCTTCGAATGCATTCATCACATGGCTGGCAAAGATCGTTTTGGGCGCCTTGAACCATCGGATGTCCTTTTGCGTCACGCCGGGCCCGCGCGGCAGCACGCCAAGGTAAACCGGCAGCGTGGTGTCAAAGCCGAAATGGGGCAGGCCAGCCTTCAGCCGGTCCCAGTTGCTGGTTGAGGGCACGATATGGAACACGGCGTAATGCTCGGTGATCGCATAATCGTGCATCATGCAATAATAGGGCGCCTCGAAGAAGGTTTCGTACAGGACATTGCCCTGCGGATCGATTTCGAAGAACGAGCAGTCGCGCGTCAGCAGGCCGGTGGCGGCATAGCCGAAATTGCAGAAATTACCAGTGACAGGGTCGATCTTGCCATGGGCGGAAAAAGTCTGGTTCTTCAGCTTGCCGTCGAAGAAGGTGAAGCCTTCGGTTTCCAGCGTCAGCGGGTCCATGACAAGGGCCGGGCCATCTTCCTTCATCGCAAGGAGCTTGCCCGCATGGACCATGACATTGGTGTTGGTGGTCGAGCGGATCTGGCCCTTGACCTCTTCGTCATCGGTCAGCGGGTTGCGATAGGCGCCGAACAGGGCGCGGCCCGCGGCGCGCTCCAGCTTGAACTTGTCGGTATGGGCGAAACGCTGCTTGAAATCGACCTTGCCGCCGCGAAAACGGAACAGGCTGACCATGCCGTCGCCGTTGAAAAACTGATCGTCGGCAAATTTCGGGGGAAATTGCGAATCAGGATGGACGCGGTGAAACGTGCCGTTCATCGATTCCGGGATTTCGCCCTCGATTTCCATGTCCAGAATGTCGCATTCCAGCCGGACCGGCCGTAAAATGCCGGTAAAGCTGCGGGTGTCGGGGAAATGGGCCATGTTTTTCCTCTCCGGTTCGGACCGTTCGTGACGGCATTTTGTATGTTATACATATAATATCCGAACCTCGGGTCAAACCTGATCTGGGTCAAATGGCAAAAATGACCGGCATCATTGTCCATTACAGGCCATGCCGGGGGGAGAAGATTAACCCAAAAGCAGTCCCTGATCGTTCAGGGTGGGGTTAAGCCACTTGAACATTGCGGCGCGAGACGCGACATAGGCGTGGCAGACAAAGAGGAAATTTCATGATCGATCTGTTCGGACGCAACGATGCTCAGGGCAAATTCAGTGTTGATCCCGTGACCGGCGCGTTGATCCCGGTGGTGGTGGAGCAATCCAGCCGGGGCGAGCGCAGCTTTGACATCTATTCGCGCCTGCTGCGCGAACGCATCATTTTCGTCACCGGCCAGATCGAAGATCATATGGCCAGCGTGATCGTGGCCCAGCTTTTGTTCCTCGAATCGGAAAACCCGACCAAGGACATCAGCATGTACATCAACTCGCCCGGCGGCGTGGTGACGGCGGGTCTGTCGATCTATGACACGATGCAGTACATCAAGCCCAAGGTCTCGACCGTGTGCATCGGTCAGGCCTGCTCGATGGGCAGCTTTCTGCTGGCCGCGGGCGAACCGGGGCAGCGAATCGCTCTGCCCAACGCGCGCATCATGATCCACCAGCCCAGCGGCGGCGCGCAGGGCATGGCGTCGGATATCGAGATTCAGGCCCGCGAAATCCTGCGCATCCGCGCCCGGATGAACAATCTTTACGTGAAGTTCACGGGTAAGAGTCTTGAAGAGATTGAGGCCGCCATGGATCGCGATACCTTCCTTGAGGCTGATGAAGCGCTCAAGTTTGGTTTGATTGATAAGGTGTTTGAGCGTCGCCCCGATGCGGATGGCGCCACGGCCTGATGATGAAACCCGCGATGGTGACATTGTTCCAGCTTGGGATGGTGCCCATCGGGGGTATTGAATTTGGCGCTCGCGTGGCTAGGTTGGCATTATTGTCAGGCTCCACGCGGGCCATTTGGGAAAAAGCATGACGAAACTGAGCGGATCCGACGCCAAGAGCACCCTGTACTGCAGCTTTTGTGGCAAGAGCCAGCATGAGGTGCGCAAGCTGATCGCGGGCCCGACCGTGTTCATCTGCGATGAGTGCGTCGAACTGTGCAATGATATCATCCGCGAGGAAACCAAGGGCGGCATCGCAGGCAAGCGCGATGGCGGCGTGGTCAGCCCGCGCGAGATTTTCGAGACGCTCAACGATTATGTGATCGGCCAGGACCGTGCAAAGCGCGTGCTGTCGGTGGCGGTGCATAACCATTACAAGCGTTTGAAGCACAGCGGCAAGGGCGGCGACGTTGAACTGTCCAAGTCGAACATCCTGCTGGTGGGCCCCACCGGTTCGGGCAAGACGCTGCTGGCCCAGACGCTGGCCAAGACTTTCGACGTGCCTTTCACCATGGCCGACGCCACCACGCTGACCGAAGCCGGTTATGTGGGCGAGGACGTGGAGAACATCATTCTCAAGCTGCTGCAGGCCAGCGACTATAATGTCGAAAAGGCGCAGCAGGGCATCGTCTATATCGACGAAATCGACAAGATCAGCCGCAAGGCCGAAAACCCCTCGATCACGCGCGACGTGTCGGGCGAGGGTGTTCAGCAGGCTCTGCTCAAGCTGATGGAAGGCACCACCGCCAGCGTGCCGCCGCAGGGCGGACGCAAGCATCCTCAGCAGGAATTCCTGCAGGTGGACACGACGAACATCCTGTTCATCTGTGGCGGCGCCTTTGCGGGTCTGGAAAAGATCATTGCCGACCGCCTGCAAAAGCGTTCGATCGGTTTTGGCGCCCATGTCGCCGATCCGGAAAAGCGCAAGGTGGGCGAACTGCTGCAGAAGGCTGAGCCGGAAGATCTGCAGAAATTCGGCCTGATCCCCGAATTTATCGGTCGTCTGCCGGTGATCGCCACGCTGAATGATCTCGACATTCCCGCGCTGGTACAGATCCTGCGCGAGCCCAAGAATGCGCTGATCAAGCAATATGCCAAGCTGTTCGATCTGGAAAACGTCAAGCTGACCTTCACCGACGATGCGCTCGAAGCCATTGCTAAGAAGGCCATCGAGCGCAAGACCGGTGCGCGCGGGTTGCGTTCGATCGTCGAAGGGCTGCTGCTCGACACGATGTTCGACCTGCCGACCGAGAATGACATTGCCGAAGTGGTGGTGGACAAGGATGTGGTCGAAGGCCGCAAGGAACCTGTCCGCGTGCTCAAAGGCAAGGAAGAGGCGGCCTGATTTCAGGCTGACCGATATAAAGAAGAGGGGCGGGGCCGATATGGCCACCGCCCCTTTTGTTTACTCCCTTACCGCCGCCGCCACATGTCCCAACTGAATACCGCCAGCGCGGCCCAGATCAGCACGAAACTGGCCAGTTGCGCCGATTGCAGCGGCTCGTGAAACAGCAGCAGGCCTTGAAAGAACACTAGGGTGGGGGCGAGGAACTGGACAAAGCCGAGGATAGAATAATTCATCCTCTGCGCCGCCATGGCAAACAGCACCAGCGGTACCGCCGTGACCACTCCCGACATGGCGACCAGTGTGTCATGCGCAGGCCGCCCCTGACCCAGCGTGATGCCCAAAGGTCCATGGCCCAGCGCGATCATCGCCACGGCGGGCAGGGTCAGAATCCCCGCTTCGATCGACAGGCCGGGCAGCGCCGCCACCGGGGCCTTTTTTCGCACCAGACCGTAGCCGGAGAAAGTCGCCGCCAGCGCCAGGCTCCACCCCAGCGTTTCGGCCGCGCCCGAGGCCAGGATGACCACACCCACCGCTGCCAACGCCACCGCCACCCATTGCGCGCGGTTCAACTGCTCGCCCAGGAGAAATGTGCCCAGTACGACATTCATCAGCGGGTTGATGTAATAGCCAAGGCTGGCGGCAAAAATGTGCCCCTGCTGGATCATGACCACATAGGTTGTCCAGTTGGCCCCGATCAGCAGCGCAGAAGCCGTCAGCGCCATCACCTTGCGTCCATCGCTCAAGGCCGCGCGCAAAGCCGCCCCCTGACGCAGCACGATGATCGCCAGCGCGCAGGCGGGCAGGGTAAACAGGGTGCGCCAGCCCACGAATTCGAACGGCGGCACATCATGAACCTGTCGCAGATAGAGCGGCAGCAGCCCCCAGATCAGATAGGCGGCAATCGCATAGGGCATGCCATCGTTACGGGTCTCGGGCTGCGTCATGTCAAATCCTTTCGCCCTGCTCCATGGCGCAAGTGAAGGATCAACGCATCCCAAAATCGGCGATCAAATCAGACAAATGTCAGATTTTGGTCTTAGATTTCGGGCGCAAAGCCGGTGCCGATCATCGCGCGCGGGTGGCTCATTTCGGCCGAACTGACCGGATAGGCGCAGGAGTCGGCCTCGTAATAACCGCCGGGGCGAAAATTGCCGGACAGGCCCACACCGCCCGATGGTACGCCGGGCAATTCGGTGATCGTCGCCCGGTTCCAATGGGTCAGGCCCGTGCGTACATTGGCCCAGAAACGGTTGTACTCCTCCTGAGTTCCTCCGATCAGCGCCGAAACCAGCCCATAGCGCGTGGCATTGGCCTGGGTGATCGCGGCGTCGAAATCGGGCACGCGGATGACCTGCAACAGCGGACCGAACAGCTCGACATCGGGCCGCTCGCGCATGTCGGTAACATCGATGATCGCCGGGCTGATAAAGGGGTGCTGGGGATCGAGGCGGGCCATATGCTTGATTGGCCGCCCCCCGCGCGACATCAGCCAGATGAAGCTCTGCACCAGCCCATCAGCCACGCGATTGTCGATGAGCGGCCCCATGAAGGGCGTGGTTTCGTCGTTGGGCGCGCCGCAGACGATGCGGTCGGCCAGACGCTTGACTGCGGCCAACAGCGGTTCCGCCATCTCCTCGCGCACGATCAGGCGGCGCGCGCAGGTGGCCCGCTGGCCCGAGGCGGTGAAGGCCGATTGTACAACCAGCATCGCGGCATCCTCGATCTGCGGCGTGTCCCAGACCACGATGGCATTGTTTCCGCCCAGGTCGAGCGAGAGCAGCTTGCCCGGCCGACCTGCAATCCGCCGCGCCAGATTTTGCCCTACCTGAGTCGAGCCGGAAAAGAATACGCCATCGACACCATCATGCGCCGCCAGATCCATCGCGGCTTCGCCATGCGCCACGGCGATCTGGACGATATTGGCGGCAAGCCCGGCGCGCTTGATGCAATCCTCGATCAGCAAGGCGGTGGGCAAGGCGCGGCTGGAGGGTTTGAAGATAACCGCGTTGCCCGCCAGAATCGCCGGGGCGATATGCGAGAGTGGGGTCAGCATCGGCTGACTGAAAGTGGTGATGACGGCCAGCACGCCCATCGGCTTGTGCCGCACGGCCACCGCACCATTGGCCCCACCTTCTTGCCGCCGGTGGGCGCAGCGGTCGGCATAGGCGCGTACGCAGCCATCGACGCGGGCCAGCGCGGTCTCGACCTCGGCAAAGCAATCCCACATCGGCCGGCCGGTGTCGCGCGCGATGGCCTCGGCAAATTCCTGCGACCGCTGGCGCAGCGCTCCGGTCAGACGACGCACCGCATCGACCCGCGCCGATAGCGGCTGACAGGCCCAGCCGGTATAGGCGATCCGCGCGGTGGCGATCTGGGCTTCCAGATCGGTGGGATAGGTCTGCATCAGCACCGCGCCGGTGGCCGGATCACGCGAGATCACGGGATCGGGTGTGTCATCGGGCAAGGTGGCAAGGGCGATGGCTGACAAGATGGCTTATCCGAAAGGGGGCAGGCGGCGTTGTGAGCCGCCACGATTGCCAAGTTTAAACCAATCTAGGTTGGCAAATTCTTAATGCCCCCTCCGGAGATCGGCTCCGCTGTCGCCTAAGTGATTGATCCAGAAACATGTCCTGCAGGGATGGGCGGTTCGCCCAAGGCATCGCCCAGCGCCCGTATGGCCGCGATGTGGCGGTGGAGCGGGCCCCAGTCATCATCGCGGTCGATGGCCAGCCAGAGACTTTCGACTGTTTCGATGTGGTTGTCGGGGGCAGGGGCCTGCCATGCGGGATGGGCGCGGGCGTCGGCAATAGGCGTATAATCGTCCAGCACCTTGGCCAGCGGCGAGCTTTCACGCAGCACCGCCCGTGCCTCATCCGGCGCGCCGCGAAACAGGTGGAAGAAAGCATCGGGCGACATCTGCTCTTCGCGCATATGCGCGCCCGCTGCGGCCAGCAGCGCGCCGTCTTGTTCATCGCCCAGCGGTTGCAGCCCGATCCGCCACAGCATCCGCCGCGCCAGCGCCGCCTGATACAAGCCGTCGAACCGGTCGAGCGCGGCGATCAGCGGCGCGGTATCGGCCACCAGCAGGCGCAGCGACACCGCCAACTGCCCGCAATTCCACTTGATCGCCTCGGCCTGTTGGCCAAAGCGATAGCGGCCCGCGTGGTCAAAATAGGCGGCGGTAAAATCGGCATCCCATCGCGGCAGCCAGCGCCAGGGGCCATAGTCGAAACTCTCGCCCGAAATGTTCATATTGTCGGTGTTCAGCACGCCATGGACAAAGCCCGAGGCGACATAGGAAGCGGCCATATCGGCAAGCCGCTCGACCACCTGATGCAGCAGGATGATCGCGGGTTGGTCGCGGCCCGGCGCATCGGCGGGTGGCAGCGGACCGGGAAATTGCGCCAGCGCATAATCGACCAGCGCGGCCATATGCTCGGCCTCCTCCAGCACCAGCAGGCGTTGGAACGTGCCGATGCGGATATGACCATGGCTCATCCGCACCAACACCGCCGAGCGGGTGGGCGAGGGTTCATCGCCGCGCCACAAAGCCTCGCCGGTTTCCACGACGCTGAAAGTCTTGGAGGTGTTCGCGCCCAAAGCCTCCAGCATTTCGGTCGCCAGAATTTCGCGCACTGCGCCTTTGAGTGTCAGGCGGCCATCGCCCTGACGGCTCCACGGCGTCTGCCCCGAACCCTTGGTGCCAAGGTCGATCAGGCGTTCGGCGCCATCGCGCATCTGCGCAAACAGAAACCCGCGCCCATCGCCAAGTTCGGGATTGTACACGCCAAACTGGTGGCCGTGATAGCGCAGCGCCAAAGGCTGGGGCAAATTGCCGTCCAAAGGCGCAAACCGTCCGAAATGGGCAACCCATGCCGCATCGTCCAGCCCATCGAGCCCTACGCCCCGCGCCCAGCGGTCGTTGCGCCAGCGCAGCCGGGCCTCTGGAAAGTCGGCGGGCGCAACCGGATCGCCCAGCCATGGGGCCAGACTGAGGATTTGCGGATCGGGTGCGTAGGCATTCGCTTGCGGTTCATGGCGCATGGGGCAATAAGTGGGCGCACAAGCGGCGGGGCGCAAGCCATGCCTGCGCAAAATTGCGATAAGGAAGCGCCCGCAAGGCCATGAACAGTTTTACCGATCAATTCTGGCAAAGCCCGGACGGGCTGCGTTTGCACTATCGAGATTACGCCGGACCCGAGGATCGCCCGGCGGTGGTCTGTCTGCCGGGCCTGACGCGCAATGCGCGCGATTTTGAAGGGCTGGCGGGGCGCATCGCGGGGCAATGGCGGGTGATTTGCCCGGACATGCGCGGGCGCGGCGATTCGCAATATGCCAAAAATTCGGCCACTTATAATCCGCTGCAATATGTGCAGGACGTCAACGCGCTCTTCGATGAACTGCGGATTGAGCGCTTTGTCGTGGTCGGCACCTCGCTGGGCGGGCTGATGGCGATGCTGCTGGCGATGATCGATGCCAAGCGGATCGCGGGCGCGGTTCTGAACGACATCGGACCGGTGATTGAGCCATCCGGCCTCGCGCGTATCCGCGATTATGTGGGGCAGGGGCGCAGCTTTCCCACATGGATGCATGCCGCCCGTGCGCTGGAGGAGGAGCAGAGCGCGTCCTTCCCGGATTACGACGTGCATCAATGGCTGGCCATGGCCAAGCGGGTGATGACCGTGGGGCAGAACGGCCGCATCGTGTATGATTACGACATGAAGATCGCCGAGCCTTTCGAGCGCCCCGGCGGCGAGGCGGGGGTCGATCTGTGGCCCGGCTATATGGCGCTGGCGGGGCGGCCTCTGCTGCTGCTGCGCGGGGAATTGTCGGATCTGCTCTCCACCGAAACGCTGGGCGAAATGGCGCGGCGCATTCCCGATGCCGTCGCGGTCAGCATTCCCCGGATCGGCCATGCGCCGACATTGGATGAGGCCGGGGCGGTCAAGGCTATCGAGCGCCTTTTGGAACGGGTGGTATGAGTTCGAATCCGTTGCGTATTCTGCATCTCCATTCCAGCTTTAACCCCGGCGGCAAGGAATTACGCTGCGTCCAGCTTATCAACGCTTTTGGCGCGGGGGCGGCCCACACGATCGTCTCGGCTATGCCCGATGCGATGGAGGCCGCACGCCGCATCATGCCCGGCATCCGCTGGCAGGCAGGCACCGATTTCCCCTCGCTTCAGGGCAAGCCCAGCCCAAAACGCCTGATAGCTCTGGCCAGCGCGATGTCGGATTATGACCTTGTACTGACCTATAATTTCGGCGCGATGGATGCGGTGCTGGCCCATACTCTGTTTGCCCAGATCCTGCGTCTGCCGCCTTTGGTTCACCATGAGGACGGGTTCAATCAGGACGAGGCGGTCAGCCTGAAATCCAGCCGCAACTGGTATCGCCGGATCGCGCTTGGCCGAGCTAGCGCTCTGGTGGTCTGTTCGCAAAGGCTGGAGGGCATCGCGCGCGGCGTGTGGCAGCAGCCCGAGGCCAAGGTTCACCGCATCCCCAATGGCATACGCACCGCTGCCTATGCTGCGCGGCCCCGGCCCGATGCGCTGCCCCGCGTGATTAAGCGCGAGGGCGAATTGTGGCTGGGCACGCTGGCCGGACTGCGGCCGGTGAAAAATCTGCCGCGTCTGGTGCGCGCCTTTGCAGCATTGCCCGAGCCATGGCAGTTGGTGATCGCGGGCGATGGGCCGGAACGCGAGGCGATCCGCGAGGAGGCGCTGCGCCTTGATATTGCGCACCGGGTCCATCTTCCCGGTCATGTCGGCGATCCGGCCAAGGTGGTGGGTCTGTTCGACCTTTTTGCGTTGTCTTCTGACAGCGAGCAGTTTCCGATCAGCGTGGTCGAGGCCATGGCGGCGGGTCTGGCGGTGGTCAGCCCGGATGTGGGCGATGTTGTGCCGATGCTGTCGGCGAAAAACCGGGCCTTTATTGCGCCATCGGGTGATGAGGGTGCCTTTGCCGCCCATCTGGCGCATCTGGCCGGGGAGACGGATCTGCGCCGTGCGGTCGGCGAGGCGAATCGCGCGCTGGCCATCACGGAATATGACGAAAAGACCATGGTCGATCGTTACCGCGCGCTTTACGCCGGGGCGATGGGGCGCAATAGTTTCCCATAATTGCCGATCTGTTGCCGGACCGTCTCGCCGATTGTCTCATTGCCGTTGAAAAGCCCGGCCCATCCGCTAAACGGCAGTTTCGTTTTTTTACACGCGGTGTGACTTTTTCGCCCGCATCGATGATCAGGAAGTGAAGTCCCTTGGCCCTGCGTCCTACTCCTCCTCAGACCCGCGCCCAGCAACTGGCTGCACAACAGGCCCAGCAGGGCGATGCCTTCCTGCGCGAGGTGGATGACGCGCTGCGCGAGGATCAGATGATGACCGTGGTCCGCCGCTATGCCAAGCCGGTGGGCGCCGGGCTGGTGCTGGGTCTGGCGGCGCTGGGCGGTTATCTGTGGTGGGGCCATTATCAGGATCAGCAGGCGGCCACGCGCGGCGAGCAGTTGACCATCGCGCTGGACCAGATCGAGGCGAGCCGCCCGGATCTGGCCAATAAGACGCTCGATGGTCTTGCCGCAGGCAGCGATTCCGGTTCGGCGGTGGTGGCTCGGCTGGTCGAAGCGGGGCTGCTGGCCAAGCAGGGCAAGGTACAGGACGCCGCCACGCGTTATGCCGCCGTGGCCGCTGATGCCAATGCGCCGCAGACCTATCGCGATTTCGCCACGCTGCGCCAGGTCTCGCTGAACTATGACCAGATGAAGCCCGATGAAGTCGTCGCCAAGCTGAAGCCTCTGGCCGCGCCGGGCGCGCCGTGGTTTGGTGCGGCGGGCGAATTGCTGGGCATGGCCTATTTGAAGCAGGGCAAGAAGGAACTGGCCTCGCCGCTGTTCGGCGCGATTGCCAAGGATAAGGATCAGCCCGAATCCCTGCGCGCCCGCGTGCGTCAGGTCGCCAGCCAGTTGGGCTTTGACGCGGTGGACGATGTGGCCCGGCCGATCGAGTTGAACGCGCCCCAGCCGGGCGCTGCTCCGGCCCCAGCCGCGCCGGTCGAGGCCGCGCCTGCGGCTGCTTCGGCCCCTGCGCCCGCAAAGGCGGCGCCCACGGCCAAGGCAGCAAAACCCAAGGCGGCCACGCCCGAAATCCCCCTGATGGTGGGCAAGCCCGGCGCCGCGACGCCTGCTGTGCCCGCCCCCACTCAGCCCTGATCCATTCCTGACGGACCTTAAGGACCTGCCTCATGAAGTCTCTTGCCTCCTTCCGTCGTAATCCGGGCCGTGCGCTGCTGTCGGTGGCGCTGATCGCCGCACTGTCGGCCTGCGGCGGCGGACCCAAGCTGGGCCGCAAGCCCAAGCCGACCACGCCCACCACCGGCAAGCGCGAACCGATCCTGAGCCGCGTCGAATCCTCGGCGCAGGCGGATATGGACATCGCCACGATGGCGGTCGTGCTGCCTCTGGCCCAGCCCAATACCGAATGGGCGCAGCCGGGCGGTTCGGCTTCGAAGAGCTACGGCAACCTGACGCTGGGCGAGAGCCCCAAGCCGATCTGGGAAGTGCGCGTGGCCGGCTCCAACGAACGGCGCCGTCTGGGCGCTTCTCCGGTGATCGGCGGCGGCTCGATGTTCGTGTTCGACACCGATGGTGTGCTGCACGCCTTTGATGCCGCCACGGGCGCTCCGCAATGGACTCAGACGCTGCAGGTTACCGGCGGCGCGGGCGAGGCGGTGTTCGGAGGTGGCGCTTCGTATGATTCTGGCCGCGTCTATGTGACGACGGGCGTGGGCGATGTTGCCGCGCTGGACGCCAAGACCGGCAAGATCGCATGGAAGGTGCGCCCCGCAGGCCCGCTGCGCGGATCGCCTACGGTGGCCTTTGGCGCGGTCTATGTGATGACGCAGAATAACGAGATCCACGCGCTCAAGATCGAGGACGGCACCGGTCTGTGGCAGGAAGCGGCTTCGCTGGGCGCGACGGGCGTTTTTGGCGTCGCTGCGCCGGCGGCGGGGCAGGGTTCGGTGGTCGCCGGTTTCTCAACCGGGGAACTGATCGCCTATCGCTATGAAAATGGCCGGACCTTGTGGAATGACGCTCTTTCGCGCACGTCGCTCTCCACCTCGGTGGGCGTGTTGACCGATATTGACGCTGATCCGATCATCGACCGTGGCCGCATCTATGCGCTGGGTCAGGGCGGGCGTATGGCCGCCTATGAACTCGTGACGGGCCAGCGCCTTTGGGAGCTGAATCTGGCGGGCATTTCCACTCCGGCGATTGCGGGCGACTGGATCTTCACGTTGACCGACGAAGCCAAGCTGCTGTGCATTTCCAAGGCCAGCGGCAAGGTGCGCTGGGTGGCCCAGCTCAACCGCTGGACCAAGCCCAAGAAGAAGGAAGGCCCGATCTTCTGGACCGGCCCGGTGCTGGCGGGCGACCGCCTGTGGGTGGCCAACAGCCGTGGCGAGGTCCATGTGGTAAGCGCGATGGACGGCGTGTCCAAGTTCTATACCGAGGTCAAGGCGCCGATCACGCTGGCCCCGATCGTGGCCAATGGCATCCTTTATCTGCTGGACGATTCCGGCCGGATTACCGCGTTGAAGTAAGAGCGTTTCCGCACTCTTAACCAGTGGCTGCTAGGGCTGGCGGAATGGATTGTTCCGCCAGCCCTTCTGTCGTCAGCAGACCGCAAAGCGATGTTTCCGCCAGTGTCGGGCTGGTGGGGCTGGCCGTGCTGGTAGCCTGGGTGATGGTCTGCCGGTCATGGCCGATGGTGGCGGACGCGCTTGATCTGGGCGGGCCAAGGGAGCCTTTGGCGGGGCCTTATACGGCGGTGATGGCGCTGGCTCTGTCCTCGGGCGCGATGGCCTTGTGGTCGGTGTTGGTGGACAAGGTGCATCGGCGGGCCTCGACCGGTATCGACTGGGCTCATCCTCGCCCCTTGCGCGATGTGCTGGGCATCAGCGCGGTCAAGCTGGTGGGCCTGTGGGTGACATGGGCGGTGATCGGCACGGCCTATTGCCTGTTCCGCTTTTATTGGCAGGAGCCATGGCTGTTTGGCATCCGCCTGATCGGCTTGGGCGTGGTGCCGATGGCTTTGCTCTCGGTGCCCTATGTCTTGTGGCTGGACCGGGTGCTGATCGATCCGCGCGATGGGGCGTGGCATTGCGGGGCGTGGGTTCTGGGCCGGGATGGGGCCGATGGGGGGCAGGTTCTGCTCCATGCGCGACGCTGGGCAGTGAAGGGGTTTTTCACGGCCTTTATGCTTTCGATTCTGCCGGGTGGCTTTGCGGCGGTGGTGCATTTCGACGGGGCCGGGTTGGGCGATCCGGTGGCGCTGACCAACTGGCTGATAACGTGGCTTTTCATGATCGACGTGCAGATTGGCACAGCGGGCTATCTCTTCACTCTGCGTCCCTTGGACGCGCATATTCGCAGCGCCAACCCGTACCTTGACGGCTGGGTGGCGGCGCTGGTGTGCTATCCGCCCTTCATCATGATGGGGGGCAATGGGCCGCTCGATTATCACCCCGGCACGGCGGAATGGTCGCAATGGCTGGCCGGGCATGAATGGGCGCTATGGGGGTGGGGGGCGTGGTTGGTGGCGCTCACAGGCGTTTACGGTTGGGCGACGATGGTGTTCGGCCTGCGCTTTTCCAATCTGACCTATCGCGGGGTCATCACCCATGGGCCTTATCGACTGACGCGCCATCCGGCTTATGTGTCGAAGAATCTGTTCTGGTGGTCGGTGACGCTGCCTTTTCTCAGTCCCACCGGATCGCTGGTTGATTGCATGCGCAACACCGCAATTCTGGCGATGGTCAGTGCGGTCTATTGGTGGCGTGCCAAGACCGAGGAGCGGCATCTGTTGGGGCAGGATGCCAAATATCGCGCCTATTGGGCATGGGCCGAAACAGGCGCGCCGATTACGCGCCTGCTCAAGCGTGTATTTTAGAAGCTGGCTTCGTCGTAAACGCGGCTGAGATCGCCGCCCCATTCGCCATGATAGCGGTCCAGCCAAAGCTGAGCAGGGACCTTGCCGCTGGCCACGATTTCGTCGAGGGGGGCGAGATAGCGGGTTTCATCCGCGCCCTCGCCGTTCAACCGTGCACGTGATTTCAGACCGGCCCGGGCAATGGCCAGCACTTCGCCCGCGATATCTCCCAACCGGCCCCCGGCAATCGGTGCATCCAGCGCCAGCTTGGGTACGCTCGAGCGCAGGATCTCGCGTTCCTCCATGCTCCAGCCCTTGACCAGATCCCAAGCGGCATCGAGCGCGCCCTGATCATAAAGCAGGCCGACCCAGAGGGCGGGCAGCGCCACGATCCGTTCAACCGGCCCGCCATCGGCGCCGCGCATTTCAAGGAAGCTCTTCAAACGCACTTCGGGGAAGGCTGTGGACAGGTGATCCTGCCAGTCACCGATCGTCGGGCGTTCGCCGGGAAGAGCGGGCAGCTGGCCATTCAGGAAGTCGCGGAAGGACTGGCCCGCGGCATCAATATACTTGCCATCGCGGAACACGAAATACATCGGCACATCAAGCATATACTCGACATAACGCTCGTATCCGAAACCATCCTCGAACACGAAGGGCAGCATGCCGGTACGCGCCGGATCGGTGTCCGACCAGATATGGCTGCGATAGGAAAGGTAGCCGTTGGGCCGCCCCTCAAGAAAAGGCGAATTGGCGAAAAGCGCGGTGGCCAGAGGTTGCAGCGCCAGCGAAACGCGGAACTTCTGTACCATGTCGGCTTCGCTGCTGTAATCCAGATTGGTCTGGATGGTGCAGGTGCGCAGCATCATGTCCAGCCCCATCGACCCCACGCGCGGCATATGGCGCAGCATAATGTCATAGCGGCCCTTGGGCATGATCGGCAATTCGTCGCGCCGCTTGTCGGGATAAAGGCCAAGGCTGAGGAAGCCCAGATCACTGCCCGCGCCCACGGCCTTCACCTGATCGATATGGCGGCGGGTTTCAGCATCTGTTTCGTGCAGATTTTCGAGCGGCGCGCCCGACAATTCGATCTGACCCGCCGGTTCAAGGCTGACCGCGCCATCGCTGCCCTTGAGGGCGATGACGTGGTCGCCCTCCATAATCTCGCTCCAGCCATAGGGCTTGAGCCCCATCAGCAGGTCGCGAATGCCGCCCGCCTCATCATAGGCCGGGGCGTGGCGGTCGGCACCGCGATAGACAATCTTTTCATGCTCGGTGCCGATGCGCCATTGGGCGCGTGGTTTCTCGCCCTCCTGCATCGGAGAGGCAAGTTGATCCAGCCCGGAAATCAGGGGATCATGCTGGTCGGTCGCTTCGCGAGTGCTCATGGCGCGACTTCCTAGTGGGCCAAAACACTTTGCGCTAGCGAGAAAATCTATTCACCTTACGATGTCAGAGGCATCTTGATTATGCGCCCCAGTCACCCATGCCGCCCATCCACAGCGCTGTGGCCGCGATACAGGCGGTTTCGCCCCGCAAAATACGCGGCCCCAGGGTAATCGCATGGGCCGATGAATGGGCGCGGATGGCGGCGCGCTCCTCGTCGGTAAAGCCCCCCTCCGGCCCGGTCAGCAACGCGGCGGGGCCGGAATGGGCGGCAAAGGTGGCCAGCGCGGGCGCGCCGCCCTGTTCATCGGCAAAGAACAGGGCGCGCGGCGCCTCCCATTCGCGCAACAACGCATCCAATCGCACCGGCGCCGCAATCTTGGGCAGGGCGGTGCGCGCGCATTGCTCGGCCGCCTCGATCAGCGTGGCGCGGGCGCGCTCGAGGTTCAATTTATCCGCCACGCAGCGCCGCGTCAGCACCGGCTGAATATGGCGCACCCCCAATTCGCAGGCCTTTTCCAGCACCAGATCGAAGCGATCCTTTTTGAGCAGCCCCGCGCAAAGCGTGAAATCGGGCACCGCCTCGCGCCCGCGAAGCAGGTCCACGCATTCCAGCACCAGATTGCGCTTGCCCACCGAGACGGCCCGCGCCGCCCATTCGCCCGACAGATCATCGCAAAGGATCACCGCATCCCCCGGCCCCACGCGCATGACGCGGCCCAGATAATGCGCCTGAGGCCCGTCAATGCTGACCTGCGCGCCTTGCGAGAGGGGCGTTTCGACGAACAGGCGCGGCGCGCTGCGCGGGGGCCAGGCGGGTGTGGCAGGAAGATGATCGCTCATAGCCTCGCGCTCTAGCCGATTGCGGTGCGCCACGCTATGGCATGGCGCATGAGCGAAACCGTCCAGATCGTACCCGACAGCGAGCATCGCGGCATCATGGGGCTGCTGCCCGCTGCGGCGCGCGATTATGCCTCTCTGGCACGGTTGGATCGGCCCATCGGCTGGTGGCTGCTGTTCTGGCCCTGCGCGTGGGGTGTGCTGCTGGCGGGTGGCGCGGCGCGCTGGGGCCTGCTGCTCTGGCTCCTGCTGGGCAGCGTGGTGATGCGCGGGGCGGGCTGTGTTTACAATGACATCGTGGATGTGGATATCGACCGCCGCGTGGCGCGCACCGCTCTGCGCCCCATCGCCAGCGGGCGGGTGAGCAAGAAATCTGCATGGATCTGGCTGATCGGCCTTTGCCTGATCGGCCTGCTCGTGCTGCTGCAACTGCGGTGGCAGGCGCAACTGGTGGCGTTGGGTTCGCTGGCGCTGGTGGCGGCCTATCCCTTTATGAAGCGGATCACCGGCTGGCCGCAGGCGTGGCTGGGGCTGGTCTTCACATGGGGCGCGCCGGTCGGCTGGGTCGAGATGCGCGGGTTTGACGGGCTGGGCGTGCTGGGGCTGCTCTATGCGGGCTGCTGGGCGTGGTGCATGGCCTATGACACGATTTATGCGTTGCAGGACCGCGATGATGATGCGCTGGTGGGCATCGGTTCCTCGGCGCTGTCGTTCGGGCGGTATGTGCATGCGGGAGTCGGCGCGCTTTACACCATGGCGCTGGGCTGCTGGGCGGGGGCCTTGTGGCTGGTGCGGTACGATGCGCTGGCCTTGCTGGCGCTCTTGCCGGTAGGGCTGCATTTCCTGTGGCAGGTGGGGACGCTGAAACAGGATGATGGCGACAATGCGCTGGCCCGCTTTCGCTCGAACCGCTTTGCCGGGTTCCTGATGGCGCTGGCCTGTCTGGTGGTCGGAAACGCTTAACTCGCCTCGGCCAGCAATTGCTCGGCCGCGCTCAGATCCACACTGACCAGCCGCGATACGCCGCGCTCCACCATGGTCACGCCGAACAGGCGGTGCATCCTGCTCATCGTCACGGCATTATGGGTCACGACCAGATAGCGCGTCTCCGTCTCGCGCGTCATCGCCTCCAGCAGGTCGCAGAAGCGCTCGATATTGGCATCGTCGAGCGGCGCATCCACCTCGTCCAGCACGCAGATCGGCGAGGGATTGGTCAGGAACAGCGCAAAGATCAGCGCCACCGCCGTCAACGCCTGTTCGCCGCCTGACAGCAAAGTCAGGGATTGCAGGCGCTTGCCCGGCGGCTGGGCGAAGATCTCAAGGCCAGCCTCCAGCGGATCGTCCGAATCGACCAGCGCCAGATGCGCCATCCCACTGTCATTCGGTCCGCCCTGAAACAGTGTGGCGAACAATCGGCGGAAATGACCATCGACCGCCTCAAACGCCGCGCGCAGCCTCTCGCGCCCCTCGCGGTTCAGATTGCCGATCGACCCGCGCAGCCGGTTGACCGCTTCGGCCAGTTCGGCCCTTTCGCGGATCGATTCGCCCGCCCGCTCCTCGGCGGCGGCCAGTTCCTGCGCGGCGATCAGATTGACCGGGCCCAGTCGCTCGCGATCCGCTGCCCATCGGTCCATGGCGCGGCTCTCTTCGCCGGCCGTGCCCACCTCGGCCTCGGCAAAGCCAAAGCGCGGGGGCAGGAGCGGGGGCGGGCATTGAAAACGCTCGCCCGAGGCGCGGTTGAATTCGGCGCGGCGTGCGTTTTCATTCTCCAACCGCGCCAGCGCCCCCGCACGCGCTTCACGGGCAGCCAGCAGCGTTTCCTGCGCGCCCGTCAATTCGCGTTCGGCCTCGGTGGCCTCGTGCCCAGCCTGCGCCATCGCGCTTTCGGCCTGCGCGTGGGTCTGGCTTAGCGCCTGCTGCTCCTGCTCCACCCCATCCATTTCGGCCTGGATCGCGGGCGGGCGGGCGGCATGGACGGCGCGGTCCTGCGCGATTTCCTCGATCCGCCCCGCCATCTGAGCCAGCCTCTTGGCTGCATCGCTGGCGCGGTTCTGCCAGTTGCGGATCTCGCCTGATTGCGCATGGACCCTCTCGCGGGCCACGGCCATATTCTGGTCCTGCGTGGCCAGCAGGGCGGTGGCGGATTGGTGGTTACTGCGCGCCGCCTCATGCCGCAAACGCGCCGTCTCCAGAATCGCCCGCCCCGTATCAGGCGCGGGCAGGGCAGAGCGGCGCTTCAGAGCGGCCTCCTGCTCGGCCCTTGCCGCATCGCGCTGCTGGGTCAGGTCGAATGCGGCAGCCCGCAATTCGGCGCGGCGGGCGGCGGCGCGGTCGCGGGCGGCCTCGGCGGCGTCCATCGCGCGCAGGGCGGCGCGCTCGGCATCGGCGGCGGCGGCCACATCGCGCTCAAACCCGGCGGTCTCATGCTGCGCCAGCGCCAGCGCCACGGCCACCGCGTCTGCCTCGGCCTCCGCCTGCGCCAGCGCTTCGCGCAATGGGGAAATCTGTGCCTCCAGCGCGAGGAAACGGTTGTCCGCCTCCATCCGAGCCGCCTCCGCTGCGCCTTCGCCCCGCGCCACAAAGCCATCCCAGCGCCGGACATGCCCCGCCCGCGTCACCAGCCATTCGCCGGGCTTCAATGGGCGCCCGTCATCGGCCTCATCCACCCACACCAGCGCCAGTCGCGCCGCCAGTTCGGCCGGGCAAGCCGGCACATGCGCGGCCAGACTCTGCGCCACCGGCACAGGCGGCGCGGCCCCGGTCCAGAAACGCCCCTCGGCCCCGGCCTCGCCCAAAGGCGCTTTGGCATCGCGGCCCAGTACGGCGGCCAGCGCGCGCTCATAGCCCGGCGCGGCGCGTACATGGTCAAGCGCAAGGCGGCGTCCGGCGGCATTCTTTTGCGCCTTGGCGCGGGTCTCGCGGTCGCGCTGCAAGGCCTGAAATTCGCGCTCCACTCCGGCCAGATCGGCGCGGGCCGCCGATAGCGCGCTGGCGGCGGCATCGCGTTGCCCCAGCAAGGCGGCGCGCCGCTCCTGCGAGGCATTTAATTTCTCCCGCGCCTGCGCCAGCCTTGCCCCCGCTTCGTCGCGGCGCGCGGTGGCGCCGGCCAGATCGGCCAGCGGATCGCCTGCCCGGTCGAGCGCGGCCAGCGCCTCGCCATTGCGGGCCAGATCGGCCTCGGTGCGCGCGCATCGGCTTTGGGTCTGCGCTATCTCGGCCTCGGCCACGCGCCATTCGGCCTCGACGCGGGCCTGCTCGGCATTGGCCTGCGCATAGGCGATTTCGGCAGCGCGGGCGTTGCTGTCGGCCTCCTGCAAGGCCTGCGCCATGGCGGGGCGCTCGGCCTCGGCCTGCGCCAGTCGCGCGCGCGCTTCGTCCAGTTCGAGTTGCAGCCGTTGCAAGGCCTGCGCGGCATCGCGCGTCAGCCGATCCGCCTCGTTGCGGTCGGCCTCCAGCCGCGCCTGCTGTCGGTCGAGGTCGGCGAGTTTCGCCTGCGCCGCCTCCCACTGGCTGTTCAATGTGGCGAGGCGGTGGGTATTGGTGCTGGCCGCTTCCCGCGCGATGCTCAGCGCCTCGCGCGTGGCGATGGCGGCTTGGGCGGTTTGGGCCTGTGCGGTTTGGGCGGCATCTGCGCGGGCCTGCGCGGCGGTGGCGCGCTCCTCGGCTTGTACCGCTTCGGCCCTGGCGTGATCGGCCGCCTGCGCCGCCTCGCGCCAGCGGGCGAACAAGACACGCGCCTCGGCTACGCGGATCTGTTCGGACAGGTGGCGATAACGCTCTGCCGTTCGCGCCTGACGCCGCAATCCGGCGATCCGGCTCTCCAGCCCCGCCATCAGATCTTCGAGGCGCGACAGATTGGCCTCAGTCGCGCGTAATTTCTGTTCGGCATCGCGGCGGCGAACGTGCAGGCCCGCGATTCCCGCCGCTTCTTCCAGCATGGCGCGGCGCTCGGCGGGGCGGGCATTGATGACGGCGGCGATCCGGCCCTGACTGACCAGCGCAGGCGAATGCGCGCCGGTCGCCGCATCGGCAAAGACCAGCGCCACATCCTTTTGCCGCGCATCGCGACCGTTGATGCGGTAGGCCGATCCCGCGCCGCGCTCGATCCGGCGCACGACCTCCAGTTCCTCGCCCGCGCTGTCATGGGCGGAAAGCACGACCTCGGCAAAATCGCGCGGTGGGCGGGTGGCCGTGCCCGCAAAGATCACATCCTCCATCCCCCCGCCGCGCAAGGATTTGGGGCTGCTCTCGCCCATCACCCAGCGAATGGCCTCGAGCAGATTGGATTTGCCGCAGCCGTTGGGGCCGACCACCCCGGTCAGCCCCGGCTCTATGCGCAGTTCGGCGGGCTCAACAAAGCTCTTGAAGCCTGAGAGTTTGAGCCGTCGAAAACGCATGAAAGCCTATCAGGCGCCCGCAGCCTTAAGTGCTGCTTCGACATTCTTCCATTCGGCGCCTTCGACCTTGTTGCCGTTGATGAAGACGGTCGGGGTCGAATTGATGCCCTTGGCGCTGATCGCTTCGGAGGCCTTGGCCACGGCCTCGGCGCGGGGCAGGTCGGTAAGGCACTGGCGCTGCTGCGCTTCGGGCAGGCCGCGGGCCGAGAAGAAGGCGGTATAGCCCAGCGCGTCGGCAATGGCCGGATAGCGCTGCGCGGCGGGCAGCTTCATCGCGGCCGAGGCCTGATCGTACTGCTCCTTGGTCTGCGAATTCATCGCGTCGAAATTGGTGTAAACCTGCTCGATCAGGCCGAAATAGGCGTCATCCCCGCCGCAGCGCGCCAGAACCGTCAGCGGAATATCCTGCGGGTGGATGGCGAAGCTGCGGAATTCAAGGCTGACCTTGCCGCTGGCGATGTAATTGCCGGTCAAGGCGCTCATCCCGTCCTGCGCCAGTTTCGCGCAGTGGGGGCAGGAGAGCGAGCCATATTCGACCATCTTGACCGCCGCCTTGGGGTTGCCCACGATGATGCCGTCGCCATCCTCGGTCTTGGCAAAGGTTTCGGCCCATGCCTTGCCCGCAGGCGGGGCCACGGCGGTCACGCTGCCGGCGGGCGCGTTGGCTGCGCCATTGTCCGACTTGTTGCAACCGGCCAGCGCCAGCGGAGCCACGGCCAGAAGGGCCAGAGTACGGGAAGAAAGCGAGGCAAACATCATCTTGCGACCTATCCTTGGGCAAAGAATGAAACGGGTTTATTTCAGAACGGCGGCCAGCTTGGGCTGCAATCCGGCCCAGTCATGTTCTTCGAGCATCTTGCCGTCCAGCGTGAAGGTGGGCGTGCCGGTGGCGCCCAGTTCCTGCGCTTCCTTGGTCTGGGCGATGACCCGGCGCAAGGTGGCCTCATTGGCGAAACAGGCGTCGGCCTGCGCATGGCTCAGGCCCGCGCCGGCGGCGATGTCATAGAATTTCAGGTCCGAGGCGATGGCGCGCATCCGCTCGGGCATCTGGCCTTCGTTCCAGCGCTTGGTCTGCGCCTCGGTCAGCTTTTGCGCGGTGGCGATCCACTTGTCCTGTTCGGCCAGAAATTTGTGGTGCAGCGGGAAGAATTTGACCGGCGGCACGCAATTGGTCAGCATGGCGATGGTGATGTCGAGCGGATCGCGCACCAGATGGCGCACCTCGAACGACAATTGCCCGCCGCCCACCGGCCCCATGCGCAGCGGCAGCGCCGTTTCCGCCTCGAAATGGGCGCAATGCGAGCAGGTATAGCTCATATATTCGATCAGCTTGTGGGCTGCGGCCGGATTGCCCTGAATATGCCCGCCCACCGGGCTGATGGCCACCTTGGCGCCCCATGCGCCGCCGGCCGCGGTCGGTTTTGCGGTTGCGGCCTGCACCGGCGCGGCGCTCAGCCCAAGCGTCAGAGCAACAGCGGCCATCATGCGGAATGGAAGAAGCATCCAGAGTCCTTTGCTGAAAACAGAATTCGTCACGCTTCGTCCTCACGGGCGATGCTGCGGGCAAGCGATTCAAGAACCGCCTTCAATTCAGGATCGCCAATATCGCGCAGCGAATCGCCCAGCTCGATCGGGATCGGTTTCAGGCTGGGCGGCGCGGCGCGGGCCGGGCTCTTGGGGCGGGCGATCACCTCGCCTTGCCGCATCTTGACCTTGGACACGGCCTGATAGCCAAAGAAGCGGTTCACCCGCTCGATGATTTCGGGGATCACATGGGTGATGATCGGCGCATGGGCGGGCAAAACCACCAGTTGCAATATGCCGTCGCTCTTTTCGCCGGGGGGAAACCGGATCGCTTCGGGCATGCAGACATTGGCGTGGATTGGGCCGACGATTTCGGGCCAGCGCGTCACGACGCTGGATTGCACAAAACCGAAGCGGCGAAAGGCGGTGCGGCCAATATCGGGCATCAGTTCGGCAATCGGGCGTGCCTGTCCGCCGCGCGGGCGCTCATAGGGCTGGCCCACGCGCGACTTTGCCGCGCGCGGTTTATCATCGCGCGTCGAAACAGGGGCTTTGCTGCCCTTCGGTGTATTTGGCCTATCCCTTTCCATACCAGCCCAGCCATGCCATAGCCGCCCCATGGATGCCAGAGGCCAGAGCGCGAAATGCGGTAAAGTCGATATCCCGCGCGCAGGATCAATCGCGCCCGCACTGCTGGGCTGGTATGATGCGCATGCGCGGGCCTTGCCTTGGCGTGCGCCGCCCGGCGCCAACCGGGCCGATCCCTATCGTGTGTGGCTGTCCGAGGTGATGCTGCAACAGACCACGGTGGCCGCGGTTATCCCCTATTTCGAGCGTTTTACCACGCGTTGGAGCGATGTGGCCGCGCTGGCCGCGGCGCCCGAGGAAGAGGTGATGGCGGCATGGGCGGGGCTTGGCTATTATTCAAGGGCGCGGCGGCTGGTTGAATGCGCGCGGGTCGTGGCCGATCTTGGCGCATTTCCAGAGGATGAGGCGGGCCTGCGCGCCTTGCCGGGGCTGGGGGCCTATACGGCGGCGGCGGTCGCGGCGATTGCCTTTGGCCAGCGCGCCGTGGTGGTCGATGCCAATGTCGAGCGGGTGGTGGCCCGCCTGTTTGACATTGACGAGCCTTTACCCGCTGCGCGCGCCGCCATCCGCGAGGCTGCCGATGCTATCACTCCCGACGCGCGCAGCGGCGATTTTGCCCAGGCGATGATGGATCTGGGCGCGGGGATTTGCAGCGTCCGCGCACCGCAATGTCTGATTTGTCCCTTGCGCAGCGATTGCCGGGGGCAGGCACGGGCCGAGCAGTTGCCGGTCAAACCGCCCAAGAAAGCCAAGGCGCAGCGCATCGGCCATGCATGGTGGATCGAGCGTGACGGCGCGGTTTGGCTGATCCGCCGTCCGGCCAGCGGGATGCTTGGGGGGATGCGTGCACTGCCCGACGATGGCTGGAATGCAAGGCGCGACGGGTCGGGCAATCCACCGCTCGATGGCGGCTGGCAGGAGGCGGGCAGGGTGGCCCATGTCTTTACCCATGTCGCGCTCGATCTGGCCGTGATGGTGTCACAGGGCGGTGATAATCCATCGGGCGAGGGCGAATGGTGGCCGCTCGCCCGGCTTGACGAGGCCGGACTGCCCACGCTCTATGCCCGCGCCGCAGCGGTCGCGATGGCCAGAAAAGGATAGATATGCGTCCCCCCATTACCTTTACCGGCAATCTTCTGGACCGCGCCGATGCGGTGCGCTCTGACCCTGCGCGTCTGGCGGCGCTGTGGGCGCGGGGCGGGCGGCTGTTGCAGATGGAGGGGCTGGAGCCCAGCCTTGCCAGCGGCGCTCTGGTGTGGAGCGAGGTTGCCGCGCCCGTGGGCGAGGCGGTGTTCCTTGGGCTGGACGGCGCGGGCATCGGCCATTTCGCCCCGGTGCCCAGCGCTGATCAGGCCAGCACGGCGCCCGCCAGTTTTAACCTGTGGCAGGCGCTGAACGGCATGGATGGCGGCGAGATCGCTATATATGGCGCGGCACGGGCGCTGGTAGGCTGGCATGCGCGGCACCGGTTCTGCGCGCGTTGCGGCGCGGCCACGGTGCCGGCCAAAGGCGGGTGGCAACGCGATTGCGAAGCCTGCGGGGCGCAGCATTTCCCCCGCACCGATCCGGTAGTCATCATGTCGGTCGAGCATAAGGGGCGGCTTCTGTTGGGTCGTCAACCGCGTTTTCCGCCGCATCGCTATTCCGCGCTGGCCGGGTTTATCGAGCCGGGCGAAAGCATTGAGGAAGCCGTGGCCCGCGAGATTTACGAGGAGGCAGGCGTCAAGGTCCGCGATGTGCGCTATGTCGCCAGCCAGCCCTGGCCGTTCCCTTCCAGCCTGATGATCGCGGCCCATGCCTTCGCCGATGATCCCGCGCTGACCATCGACTATAGTGAACTGGAGGACGCGCGCTGGTTCAACCGCGAGGAGGTGGTCGAGGCCATGACCGCGCGCGATCGGGGCGAGGATGGTGTGGCTTTCAGCGCGCCCTCGCGCACGGCGGTGGCGTGGCATTTGCTGGCGAATTGGCTGGAGAATTAGGCTATGCGCGTTCTGGTGATGGTCAAGGCGACGCAGGAAAGCGAAGCGGGGCAGTTCGACCCGGCATGGGCGCAGGAGATGATGGCGGCCATGGGGCGCTTCAACGATGCGCTGCGTGAGGCGGGTGTGCTGATTATGGCCGAGGGATTGACTGCATCGGATCAGGGCATGCGGATCGCGTTTGACGGTGCGAGCCGCGACATCCTCAATGGCCCCTTCATGCCCAGCGAGGAACTGGTCGCCGGTTTCTGGCTATGGGAGGTGAGGGATATGGACGAGGCGCTGGATTGGGTGCGTCGTTGCCCCAATCCGATGCCGGTGCCCAGCGTGATAGAGATCCGCCCGATCCACGAGCATCGCTAGACGTCAGACCAGCCCCAGTTTGGCCAGTTCCGCCGCCACGCTGGCGGGCAGGACATCGCCATTGTCTCCGCTGGCCAGATCGGCCGGAGCGTCCTTGGCCTCGAGATAGCGCCAGCCCTGATGCGCGCGGCGCGGCGTGGGGACGACCTCGATCAGCTTGGTGGAAATCAGGATCGCGGTACGTCCGCCTTCATCTTCCTCGAAAGCGAGGATTTCGCTGCGCGCTACCAATTGATGTTTGAAGATCCAGAACAGCGAGCCGCCGATCATTTCCTCCGCCCGCTTGGGCCGGTTGCGCGTGGTCAGGCGAGCGACTTTCTCGCCCCCGCGCCGGCCTTCGGGCGAGAACCATTCGTGGATTTCGGCCATGGATTGCGCGCCATAGGCGACTTTCGTCATGTTAAGAGGCATCAGGCAAGTCCGGTCAGAACGGCAAGGCCGAGGAAGGAGAAGAAGCCCATGACATCGGTGGCCGTGGTTACAAATACGGCCGAAGAGACGGCTGGATCAATTCGCAAGCGGTCGAGCGTCACCGGCACCAGAATGCCCGCAAGGCCCGCCACCAGATTGTTGATCACCATCGCTGCGCCGATCACCGCGCCCAGATGCGGATTGCCAAACAGCAGCGTTGTGCCCGAACCGATCATCAGACCCAGCGACAGGCCATTGGCAATCGCGATGCGCAATTCGCGCAGAACCATGCGGACTGTGTTCGAACTGGTCAGCTCATTGGTGGCAATCGCGCGCACCACCACGGCCAGCGTCTGTGTGCCGGCATTGCCGCCCATCCCTGAGACAATCGGCATCAGCACGGCCAGCAGGGCGAATCGCGCAATCGCCCCCTGAAACAGCCCGACCACCGACGAGGCGATGATCGCCGTGCCCAGATTGACCACCAGCCATGACAGGCGCGTGCGCACCGTCATGAGGATCGGCTCATTAATGTCGCCATCGCCCGCGCCCGACAGGCGCAGAATGTCCTCGCTGGCTTCTTCCTGAATGATGTGGACCACGTCATCGACCGTGATCTGGCCTACCAGACGCCCGCTCTCATCAACCACGGCGGCCGAAATCAGCGCGTATTTCTGAAAGCGCAGCGCCACTTCTTCCTGATCCATGCCCACCGGGATCAGCGTCTGGTCGCGCTTCATCACATTGGACAGCGTGACATGGCGATCGGTGCGCAGGATCCAGGAAAGCTGGCACGTGCCGACCGGATGATGGCGCGCGTCCACGATGAACACTTCCCAGAATTCGGTCGCCAGGTCCTTGTTGTCACGCAGATAGTGGATCAGCTCGCCCACGCTCATATGCTCGCCCACCGCAATATAATCGCGGCTCATCAGGCGGCCGGCGGTCTCCTCGGGATAGGCCAGCGCGGATTCGATGGCGGCGCGCTCTTCCGGCTCCATCTCGGCCAGAACCGCCTGCTGCTCCTCGGGCTCAAGGTCTTCGAGCAGGGCGACCGCGTCGTCGGTCTCCATCTCCTCGGCAATGTCGGCAATGTCCTCGGCCGACAATTCATCGACCAGCCCTTCGCGGACGTGATCGTTGAGTTCGGCGAAAACCTCGCCGCCCATCAGGTCGGAGATGGCGTCGGCCAGCGCGGGGCGTTCATCCGCGTCGATCTGTTCGAACAGGTCGGCGATGTCGGCAGGGTGCAGCGGCTCGACCAGCGCATAGACCGCGTCGACCTCGCCCGCGTCAAGCGCATTGCGCACGCGGCGAACAAAGTCGCTCTTCAACTGGTTGTCCTCGTCCAGACTGTCATGACGCGTGTTTTCCTCCATCGCCTCGATTTCGGCGTTGGGGGCATCGGCATAGAGAGGATCGACAGGCTCGACAGTCATGGGGGAAGGGGATTAGGCATTAAGCGAATAAAAGCAACCGTGCAGGATGCGTTTGACGCAAGCGTTCGCACAAACTGCTGGCCATGGGCGCGGGGGGCCTTTATCAGCGCGGCCAGAAAATAGGGCGATGATGGCCAATCCTCGCCAGTCCACACAGGAGCTTTACCCATGGCCGACGAAATTCTCACCTTCACCGTGGATACCGGCAACGGCATCGGCGATGTTGTCATCAAGCTGCGCCCCGATCTGGCCCCCGGCCACGTTGAACGCATCAAGGAACTGGTCGGCGAAGGTTTCTACGACGGTATCGTTTTTCACCGCGTGATCCCCGGCTTCATGGCGCAGGGCGGCTGCCCCAACGGCACCGGTACCGGCGGCAGCGACAAGCCCGATCTTAAGGCTGAATTCAACGCTGAACCGCATGTGCGCGGCGTGTGCTCGATGGCGCGCACCTCGTATCCGCATTCGGCCAACAGCCAGTTCTTCATCTGCTTTGACGACGCCACCTTCCTCGACCGCCAGTACACGGTGTGGGGCGTGGTCCAGTCGGGCATGGAATTCGTTGACGCGCTGCCCAAGGGCGAGCCGCCGCGCAATCCGGGCAAGATCGTCAAGGCTGTCGTTTCGGCCGCCTGATCCCATGGACTGCCCCGGCGCTCTCCTAGCGTGTGGGCCGGGGCAGTCCTGCCTTCTGCACCAACTGTTAACTCTTGATCAGGGCTTGTCCCCAGTCATCGGTTCAACCGATCTCCATTGCTTGTGAACGATAGTAAACGGACAGTATCGAGAGGATAGTCCGTGCTCGCTCGCGCAAAAATCAGCACACTTGTCGCCGCAGGCTCGCTTTCGCTGGCGACCATCATCGGCTTGGGGGCCGGGCTGGCTGTTCAAGGCGCAACCGCCATGCGTACAGATATGGCCTATGTGGCGTCCAATTCGGTGCCCAGTGTCGATAAGCTCAATTCGATCATCATTGATTTCGAAATCGCCCGAATCCGCATGTCGCGTCTGATTCTGGCGCAATCGCCTGAAGAAGCGACCAAGCAATCTGAGTCACTCGACAAAGCTCTCGTCAAGGCCGAAGAGGGCATTGCCGATTATAAAAAGCTGATCAGCGATAAAGAGGATGCGCGGCTTTACGAGGACTTTGTCCGGCGTTGGCAGTTGTTCCGGCAGGACGTTGAGGCCATTCGCTCTGCCGGATTGAAAAATCAGCATGATCGCGCCATTACGCTGTTTAATGGTGATATTGTGGACCATTCCCGCGCGCTGCAGGCCGCGATTGAGGCCGACAAAGATTACAACGTTAAACTGACCGATGACATTTCGAACCGCGTGCTTGCCCAGGCCGATACCGCAATCCAGCGCAACATCGTGCTGGGCATTTTGGGTGTCGGCATCGGTTTGCTGGTGCTGCTGATGTTTTCGCTGCGTGTGTCGCGCCCCGTTTCGCAATTGAAGAATGCGATGGGCGATATGGCGGCGGGCGATCTGGACCGCGACATCCCCGGCATCGACAAGAGCGACGAATTGGGCGACATCGCCCGCGCGCTGGAGGAGATCCGCCAGTCGGTGGCCAATCGCAGCCGCGCCGAGGCAGAGGCCAAGCTGGAGGCGCAGCAGCGGATCACCGGGGCGCTGGAGCGCGGCCTTGCATCGTTGCGTCAGGGGCGGCTGGATGAACGGCTCGACGAGGTATTTCCGGTTGAATACGAGCAATTGCGCAATGATTTCAACGCAACGGCTGCCTCGCTTTCCGAACAGATTTCGGCCGTCTCGGTGTCTTCCAACGCGGTGCGTTCGGGCGCGGGCGAGATTTCCTCAGCGGCGCAGGATCTGGCCCATCGCACCGAGCTTCAGGCCGCATCGCTGGGCAATACGGCCAATACCGTGCGCGAACTGGCCCATTCGGTGGCCCAGACCGGTCAGGGCGTGACCAGCGTGGCAGGTTCGGCCCATGAGGCCGAGCAGGAAGCCTCGAACAGCGGCGAACTGATGCGCGGCGCGGTGGCGGCCATGCAGTCCATTGCGGCGACCTCGGATAAAATGCGCTCCATCGTCGAGATCATCGACGGCATCTCGTTCCAGACCAACCTGCTGGCTCTG
The DNA here is from genome assembly GCF_013149295.1 of Novosphingobium sp. SG751A. Taxonomy (GTDB): domain Bacteria; phylum Pseudomonadota; class Alphaproteobacteria; order Sphingomonadales; family Sphingomonadaceae; genus Novosphingobium. Next base: position 20,729 of record NZ_JABGCB010000019.1, on the reverse strand, counting down.
AACGCGGGGGTGGAGGCTGCGCGGGCAGGGGACGCCGGGCGCGGCTTTGCCGTGGTGGCCACAGAGGTGCGCAATCTGGCCGAGCGCAGCGCGCTGGCCGCTAAGGAAATCGGCGCGCTGATCGTCCATTCCGGTGAGGAGGTGCGCGCGGGCGTCGATATGGTCAGCCGCACGCAGTCGAGCCTTGAACGCATTGTCGAGCGTTCGACCGAGGTTGCGGGCATGCTCTCCACGCTGGCCACTAATGCGGCCCAGCAGTCCGAGGCTATTGCAGGCGTCAATCAGGTTTTGAACGAGCTGGATATGGCCACCCAGCAGAATGCCGCGCTGGTCGAGGAATCGACCGCCGCCTCGCGCTCACTGGCCCATGAGGCCGAGCGTCTGTCGGGCGTGGTGCAGCGTTTCACGCTGGCCCGCCGCTCCACTCGCGACGGGTTGCGTCACGCCGCTTAAAGCCCGGCCTTGATCAGCCAATCGTGGAAAATCCGCACCGGGCGCGTTTCCAGCGCGCGCGGGCGGCATACGAACCAATAGCTGTAGGGGCTGTCGATATCGGCGTCGAACAGGCGGACCAGACGGTCATCGCCGGGGCGCAGGAAGTGGTCGTCATGGACGATGGCGATGCCCAGACCCTGAACCGCTGCGGCAATGATAAGCTGAGCCGAATCGAAATGGTCGATTGCGGCCGGTTCCAGCCGTTCCAGCCCCAGCGCGCCTTTCCACACATCAAGGCTTTCAGGCAGATCGGTCGAGATTACGAAAGTCTGCTTTGACAGGCGGGCCAGATCGGGCGTCGCGCCAATCTCGGCGGCCAGCGCGGGCGAGGCGAAAGCGTGGATCTTGTTATGATCGAGCCGCACCGAATGGAGCGCAGGATCGGGCTCCTTCGACAGCACGATGGCCGCATCAATCGAATCGCCCAGTTCCGATTCGAGCTGGGCCCCGGTGTCAAAGTCGATATGCAGGCGCGGATGCAGCTTGCGCAATTCGGGCAGGCGTGGAAACAGGCGCGTGCCCGCAAACAGCGCCGGAACACCCAGATGCAGGCGCATCACATTGCTGGCCTCCATCTGCGATTCGACCGCCTCGGCCAGATCTTCCAGCTTGGGGCTGACGGCGGCATAAAAGGCATGGCCATCATCGGTCAGCTTCATCGCCTGATGCTGGCGCGTAAACAGACGCTTGCCCACGAAATCCTCCAGCGCGCCGACGCGGCGGGACAGCGCCGAAGGGCTCAGGCCCAATTCGCTGGCCGCGGCCTTGGCCGATCCAAGGCGAACCGTGCGGACAAAGGCTTCCAGCGCGCGCAAGGGGGGGAGGCGGCGGGTGGCGGGCATGATCGATCAGTCCTCTTGTGCGCCATTGCTGGCAGGCGGATGCAGGCGAAGGCGAATCACGTGGCGCTCGTCGGCCTCGGTTACTTCGATGATCCAGCCGCTGGCATGCGCGATTTTCGCACCCACCGGCGGCACATGACCGGACAGCACAAAGGCCAGCCCGCCCAGCGTATCAATATCTTCCTCGACTTCGGCGAGGCGCGGATCGACCCGCTTGCTCACTTCGTCAAGTTCGACCTTGGCATCGGCATCCCATAGACCATCGTCGAGGGCGCGCAGCAATTCGGTGGGAGCATCGTCATGCTCATCCTCGATATCACCGACGATTTCCTCCACCAGATCCTCAAAGGTGATGATGCCTTCGGTGCCCGAATATTCATCGACAACCACCGCCAGATGCACCCGGCTGGAGCGCATATCGGCCAGCACGTCTATGGCCCCGCGCGCGGTGGGCACAAACAGCGGCTGGCGCATCATCCGCGTCCAGTTGCCCTGCGGCTCCTCGCCGCGGGCCAGATAGGGGAACACATCCTTGATGAGGATCATGCCGATGACTTCATCAAGCGTCTCGCGATAGACGGGCATCCGCGAATGGCCATGTTCGGCAAAGGCGGCCAGCACATCGGGCCATGGCGCATTATGCGCCAGCGCGATGATCTGGCCGCGCGGGATGCAGACATCGGCCGCATCCAGTTCGGAAAAATGCAACAGGTTACGCAGCATCTGTCGTTCAAGCATCGAAAGATCGCCCACATTGCTGCGGCCGCCTTCTTCCTCATGCTCATCGATGATGTCTTCCAGATGGGCGCGCAACGACTGGTCCTGATCGCCCCCTTCAAAGAAGCGCAGAACTGAGCGCCATAAAGAGCGCTTACTGTCCGGCTCTCCGAGGCCGGAATCCCCTGTTCGGCCCATGTCGGCCACTTTGTGCATTACTCCGATTGCAAGAAAGTCAAAGGTGATGGTCGCCATATGGGTCGGCAATGCCGATCAGCGCAAGCGCCTTTATTTCCAAAATTTCCATCTGACGCGCGTCATCCTCGGAAATTTCGTGATCCAGCCCCGCCAGATGCAGCAAGCCATGGACGATCAGATGTGAGGCATGATCGGCCAGCGCGATGCCCTTATCCATGGCCTCACGCGCGCAAGTCTCATAGGCCAGTGCAATATCGCCCAGCAATTCGGGCGGGCCGTCATCAGGAAGATCGAGCAGATCCTCGCGCGCCAGCATGGGAAAGGACAGCACATTGGTCGGCTTGTCCTTGCCCCGCCATTCGGCGTTCAACACCTGCACCTCGGCGTCCGAGGTGAAGATCATGCTGGTGCTCAGACATTCCTTGGCCAGTTCCGGGGCGACGACGCTAAGAGCCCCCGCCGCCCGCGCGGCAAGGGCTTCCCAGTCGGTGGATTCCGGCCAAGGGGCTTCGATGTCGATTTCAAGCGTCAGCATAGGCTGCGGTCCCTAGGCGCTGGCGGGGCGAATGTCGAAGCCTAATCCTCGTTCTTACCTTCATAAGCCTCGACAATCCGGCCCACGATCGGGTGGCGAACCACATCCGAACCCTTGAAACGTACCGTGGCAATGCCCTCGACGCCTTCCAGCCGCACGACCGCATCGTTCAGCCCGCTGGCCGCGATGCCGCCGGGCAGGTCGACCTGCTTGGGGTCGCCGCAGATCACCATCCGGCTGTTCATGCCGAAACGGGTCAGGAACATCTTCATCTGCGCCGCGGTGGTGTTCTGCGCCTCGTCAAGGATGACGAAGGCATCGGCCAGCGTGCGCCCACGCATGAAAGCGATGGGCGCCACCTCGATCTCGCCATTGGCCAGACGTCGCTCGACCTGTTCGGGCGGCATACAGTCATAGAGCGCATCGTACAAAGGCCGCAGATAGGGATCGACCTTGTCCTTCATATCGCCGGGCAGAAAACCGAGCTTTTCGCCCGCCTCGACCGCCGGACGGCTCAGGATCAGGCGCTTGACGCTGCCTGTGATGAGCTGCGAGACGGCCTGTGCCACGGCGATATAGGTCTTGCCGGTGCCCGCCGGGCCAAGGGCAAAGATCACATCATTGCGGGTCAGTGCGCGCATATAGTCGATCTGGGTCGGGCTGCGCGGGACGATGGTCTTGCCGCGCGTGCGGATCATGATCGGGGGATGGGCCTCATCGCCGGTGATGATGCCTTCCAATGTCGGCTCGACCGACATGGCGATCAGCGATTCGACCGCACCCGCGTCCACTTCCTGTCCGGAAAGCAGGCGGCTGTGCATGCCCTGAAGCACTTCGCGCGCGCGGGCGACATTGTCCTCGTTGCCTTCGATCAGGATACGATTGCCTCGGGCCGAGATATAGACCCCCAGCCGGTTTTCGATCAGCACCAGATTGGCGTCAAACTGGCCAAAGAGCGCGCCTAATATGGTCGGCTCGTCAAATTCCAGCTCGGTTCGCGCACGTCGGGAAGGGTTGGCGCGAGCGTTCGGGCTGCGGAAGGAGGCCACATCTTCGATGGGGTCAAAAGCGGCGCGGATCTGTTTGCGGGCCATGTGCTCCTTGTCTGTGGCCGGAGTCTCAAGACCGGCTCACAGGGCAAAGATATGCCTCATCATGCCATCCGCCAAGGGGGCCTGCGCGCCGCGGTGGTGGAAAAGCGTATCCGGTGCATCTGCATGCTGTTCGCTACTACAAATTGATACAAATCTGACTGAGGTCTGAGCATTCAATTCCAAATGGGTTCATGGCGTCAGGCTCATAAGGGCTTCATCGGGGCCGGTCCTGTTCCTCGGGGCGACCCCACCGGAGTTTCAAAGGAGAGCAAGATGCGAAAGATCCTGATGCTGGCGCTGGCCGCCGCGACTGTTGTTCCGACCGTTGCCTCGGCCCAGAGCGCCCACGAATTGCGCCGCGATGAGCGCGACATTGCCCGCGAACATCGCGAAATTCACCGCGACATGGCGCGCGGCGATTACCGCGAAGCCCGCCGTGACATGCGCGACCTGCGCAATGCCCGTCAGGAATATCGCGAGGACTGGCGTGATTATCGCCGCGCTCATGGCGATGTGTTCCGTGGCCCCGCCTATGTCGGCCCGCGCGGCTATGCCTATCGCCCCATCGCGCCGGGCTATCGCTTTGCGCCTGATTACTACCACCGCCGCTACTGGATCGCCGATCCGATGGCTTATCGCCTGCCGCCTCCGGGCATGAACCAGCGCTGGGTGCGCTATGGCCGCGATGTGGTGCGGGTTGATCTGCGCACGGGCCGCGTGGTGCAGGTTTACGGCTCGTTCTTCTACTAATTCAGCGCGCTTCGGTCGGGAAGCTGTGCTGGGCCGCCCCTTCCGCAAGGAGGGGGCGGCTTTTTATGCGTTTCAGGCGATCACTCTGCCGGTGAGTGAATTCGGCCCTGCCTGCACCAGTTCGGCGCGCAGAATGTCGCCCACACCGTAATTGCCCTGAAAATGCACCGATTGCAGCCACGGCGATTTGCCCAGCCATTGGCCCGGCAACTTGCCCTTGCGCTCGATCAGTACGTCGCAGGTGCGGCCAAGGCTTGCCTGATTGAAGGCATGCTGGTCGCGGTTCAGGGCGGCTTGCAAACGCTGCAACCGGTCGTCCATTACTTCGCCCGCGATCTGATCATCCATCGTGGCGGCTGGCGTGCCGGGGCGCGGTGAATATTTGAAGCTGAAGGCCTGCGCATAGCCCACCGCGTCGATCAGCGCGATGGTCTCGGCAAAATGCTCCTCGCTCTCGCCGGGGAAGCCGACGATGAAATCGCCCGAGAGCGCAATATCGGGCCGCACCTCGCGCACGCGTTCCAGCAGGCGCAGATAGCTCTCGGCCGTATGGCTGCGGTTCATCGCTTTTAGGATCGCATTGCTGCCCGATTGCACCGGCAGGTGCAGGAAGGGCATCAGCTTGTCCACCTCGCCATGGGCGGCGATCAAGCCATCGGTCATGTCATTTGGATGGCTGGTGGTATAGCGGATGCGCGCCAGACCATCGATCGCGGCCAAATCGCGGATCAGCCCGTCAAGGCCGACCTTCTGCCCCTTGCCGTTCTCGCCATCCCACGCATTCACGTTCTGGCCCAGCAGGGTGATTTCCCGCGCGCCCGCTTCGATCAGGCGATGTGCCTCGGCGATCAGGTCGCCATAGGGACGGCTGATTTCCGCGCCGCGCGTATAGGGGACCACGCAATAGGTGCAGAACTTGTCGCAACCTTCCTGCACGGTCAGAAACGCCGTCGGTCCAACGCTGCGCCGCTTGGGCAGGGCGGCGAATTTGGCATCGGCGGGCATGTCGGTGTCGGTCACGCGCTCGCCATCGACCGCGCGGGCGATCATTTCGGGCAGGCGGTGATAGGCCTGCGGCCCCACCACCATGGTCACGGCGGGCGCGCGCGCCATGATTTCCTCGCCCTCGGCCTGGGCCACGCATCCGGCCACCGCGATCAACGGCGGCGTGCCATCCTCGCGCCGCGCATCCTTGATCAGACGACCAATGTCGGAATAGACCTTTTCGGCGGCCTTTTCGCGGATATGGCAAGTGTTGAGGACGACCAGATCGGCCTGCTCGCCCTCGGGCGCGGGGGCAATGCCTTGATGGGCCAGCAATTCTTCCATGCGCTGGCCGTCATAGACATTCATCTGACAGCCAAAGCTTTTCACGCGATAGGTGCGTGGGGCGGAAACAGGCGAGGTGCGGGGGGTGGAAATGGCAGACATAGCGGGCGCCGTTACGCCAAAACGCAGCAAAAATGAAGGGGCGATGCGGGCGCCTGTCCGGTTATGCTTGCGGTTTCGCTTGCAAGGGCGGTGTCTTACTCTAGAATAACACCTGTTCTCGGAACAACTCAGGATGGGTGCGATGTTTGATTTCCTGCGCAAACAGTTCATCGATGTGATCGAATGGCATGAGGCGCCCGGACAGGTCGCATGGCGTGTGCCCACGGCGGGCAATGAAATCAAGAATGGCGCGCAATTGACCGTGCGCGAGGGCCAGATCGCGGCCTTTATGAACGAGGGGCAGGTGGCCGATTATTTCGGCGCGGGGCTGCATGTGCTGGAAACGGCCAATCTGCCGATTCTGACCAATCTGATGAATTGGGACAAGGGGTTCAATTCACCCTTCAAATCCGATGTCGTGTTTATCAGCCTGAAAGAACAGGCGGGCCGCAAATGGGGCACGCCCCAGCCCGTGACGGTGCGCGACGCCGAATTTGGCGCGATCCGCCTGCGCGCCTTTGGCACCTATTCGTTCAAAATCGCCGATCTCAAGCTCTTTGTCGAAAAGGTGCTGGGCACGATGGGCGAGATCTGGGCCGACACGCTCGACACCCAATTGCGCAGCGCCATCGTCACCGCCATCGCCACCGCGCTGGGCGCCAGCAAGGTGCCCTTCCTCGATCTGGCCGCCAATCAGCAGGCGATGTCGGACACGATCAAGGCCGAGGTGGACAAGACTTTTGCCCAATGGGGCCTGTCCTGCACCAGCTTCTTTGTTGAAAGCGTCAGCCTGCCCGACGAGGTTCAGGCCCATCTCGACAAGGGTTCATCGATGCGCGTGCTGGGCGATATGACAGGCTACACCCGCTTTCAGGCGGCGCAGGCGCTGGACAATCCGGCCTCGGACAGCGGCCTCGCCGGGATCGGCGCGGGCATGGCGGCGGCCAATATGCTGAGCGGCGCGATGAGCGGCGCTTTCGGCCAGAGCGCGCCTGCCGGCGCCGCTCCGGCTGAAGATCCCTTCGCCCTGCTGGAAAAGCTGCATAAATTGCTGACCATCGGCGCGATCACGCAGGAAGAATTTGACGCCAAGAAGGCCGAAATCCTCTCGCGGGTGAAGTAAGAGAACCTCCATGGCCAATATTACCTGCCCGCAATGCGGCGCGCCGGTGCCGATGCGCTCTGGCGCCATGCCCTATGCCGTGTGCGGCTATTGCCAGACGGTGATCGCGCGCGACGGCATGCGCGACATCGGCAAGGCGGCATTGCTGCCCTATGATATTTCCCCCATCCAGCTTGGCACCGGGGGCGCGGTCGATGGCGCGCGTTTCACCGTGGTGGGCCGGGTGCGCTGGGGCTGGGCCGATGGGGCGTGGAACGAATGGCTGCTGCAACTCTCCGATGGCTCCACCCGCTGGCTGGGTGAGGCGATGGGGCAGTTTCAGATATTGGCCGAGCGCGAGGATGTGGCGCAGCGCCTGCCCGCCGACATTGCGCTGGGCTTCACCATCGATGTGGACGGCCAAAGCCTGACCGCCAGCGACATCAAGACCGTCACCTGCCTTGGTGGCGAGGGCGATCTGCCCTTTCCCACGCCCATCGACTGGCAGGTGGAGAGCATTGACTTTCGCTCGCCTACCGGCGCGGCGCTGTCGGTCCAGCGCGACCGGGTCGGGGCCAGTGCTTATGTGGGGCGCTATGTCGAACTGGCCGAATTGCGCCCCAGCCGGTTGCGTGCGGTTGAGGACTGGGCGATGCCCGACAATCTGGCGGAGACGGGTCGGTGAGCCGGGCGATCCTCTGCCCCTCCTGCGGTGGTTCGATTGATGTTAAGGCGGCGGGTTATACGGTAACGGTCGCCTGTCGCCATTGCGGCAGCGTGCTGGACGTCGCCCAGCCCGATGTGGCCATTATCAAGGAATATCACGAAAATGTCGCCAAACTGCCCCTGCCGCTGGGCAGCCGGGGCATCCTGTTCGGCACGCAATGGGAGGCCATTGGCTGGCTGCGGCGCGAGGCGGGCGGCTATTCCTGGGGCGAATATCTCCTCTTCAACCCCTATGCGGGCTATCGCTGGCTGGTCCATTCCGATGGGAAGTGGCAATTCGGCACCATGCTGACCGACATGCCGCGCGAAACGGGCCATTGGGGCGAGGCGGCATGGCGCGGCGAAACCTATGCCAGCGAGGATGAGCCTGTCACCATAACCACCACACGCGTGATCGGCGAGTTTTACTGGCGCGTTCAGGCGGGCGAGATGTGGGTGGCGCGCAGCTATGATCGCGGGCCTGCCTCGCTGTCGCGCGAATGGCGCGAAGGTGAAGAGGTGCAGTGGACCCACCTGGTCGGCGTGCCCCAGCGGCTGATCGACGCATTTGTCCGCCCCCAAGGCCCCGATCTGGCCCGCCCCGAGCCGGTGCGTTCGCAGGTCGATGGGCCAAAGCCCGGTTTCTTCGCCCGCTTTTGGCAGGATTCGGCCGGAAAACGGACCAGCCTTTGGGATATGGTCAAACTGGTTTTGATCACCATCGTTGCGGCCTTCCTGCTGCTCTCCTTCCTGACCGCAGGCGGCAACGGCGTGCGGGGTGATGGGCAGGTGGTGGTCGATGGCCCCACCGCGCGCATCACGGTCGGGCCGGTCAAATTGACGAGCGCCTATCAATTCGTCACGGTCAAAGTTGCGGCCAGCAATTTCACCAACCGCTGGGTCGATCTGGACTACCTGTTGGTTAACCGCGCCACGCAGGCGACGATTCCCGCCAGCGCCACCATCGAATATTACGCGGGCCGCGATTCCGATGGCTATTGGTCCGAGGGCAGCCATGAAACCAGCACCCGTTTCGCCGGCGTGCCTGCCGGTGATTATGACCTGCTGGTTGAGGCGGAGGCCAAGCGTTGGAATGACCCCAGCGCCAGCAATTATAACGCCCCGATCAGTGGGGGAAACCCATGGGGCATTGGCGGCGCACAAGACGCCACCGCGCCTGAGCAGGAAGTGATCAGCCTCGGTTTCCTTGTCGAGCCGGGCGGGCTGCCTTTGGGTCTTTGGTGGCTGATCGTGGCGCTGGCGTCGTTGCCGCTGCTGTTTCTCTATGCCTATCGCGCCAGCAGGACCGCCGTTTACGGGGAGGATGCCTGATGAGCCGTGGCTTGTTGTTCTTTGCCGCATGGTGCCTTGCGCTGCTGGGCCTTGCCGGATGGGCGGGCTGGGCCGCGTGGGACCCGTTTGCCGACGGCTCGGCCCGGCACAGCGGCCCTGCCGAACGCAGCCATCACCATGGCGGGGCGGCCGGTTTCTGGGGCTTTGGGCCTTCGCACAAATAAAAGGGGAGGGATCGTCATGCTTTCGACCACCGTCATCGCCGCCACCTTGTTCTATGCTCTTTTGGGCATCGTCGTCTTCGTCGCCAGCTTCATTCTGGTGGACAAGCTGACGCCGGGCGAATTGTGGAAGGAAATCATCGAGCGGCAGAATATGGCCGTGGCCATTCTGGCGGGCGCGGTGGCGCTGGGGCTAAGCATGATTATCTCGGCGGCGATTCACGGCTGATGGACGATTCCGGCGATTTTACGGGTCCTGCGCGCGCCCATGCGGCCATTCTGCTGCTCTCGGTGCTGGTGGTGGCCACCTGCGGGCTGATTTATGAATTGCTGGCGGGCACGCTGGCTTCCTATCTGCTGGGCGACAGCGTTACCCAGTTTTCGACCGTGATCGGTTCCTATCTGTTTGCGATGGGGGTGGGGTCTTTTCTCTCGCGCTATGTCCGGCGCGATGAGATCGGCGTGTTCATCCGCGTTGAGATCATGATCGCGGCCATCGGCGGGTGGAGCGCGGCGGGCCTGTTTCTGGCCTTTCCGCTCAGCGCTGATTTCCGGGTGCTGCTCTATGCCATCGTGCTGGTGATCGGGGCGCTGGTGGGGCTGGAAATCCCGCTGCTCATCCGCATCCTGCGCTCGCGCTTTGCGTTCCGCGATCTGGTCTCCAATGTGCTGACCTATGATTATGTCGGCGCGCTGATTGCTTCGCTGGCCTTTCCGCTGCTGCTGGTGCCGCAATTGGGGATGATCCGCACCGGGCTGGTGTTTGGGCTGGCCAATGTGGCGGTGGCGGTGGCGCTGCTGTTCGTGCTGCGCGGCACGCGGCGGGTGGGCGTGGATATGTCCGCCGCGCTGATGGTGGCGATCAGCCTGATCGCTGGCCTGTTCATGGCCGAACGCATCCAGCGCTTTTCCGAGATCGCCTATTATGGCGAGGGTGTGATCCATGCCCGCTCGACCCCCTATCAGCGCATCGTGCTGACGCGCCGGGGCGAGGACTTGCGGCTCTATCTCAACGGCAATCTGCAATTTTCGTCGCGCGATGAATATCGCTATCACGAGGCTCTGGTCTGGCCGGTGCTGGGGCGGGTGGCCAATCCGGCGCGGGTGCTGATCCTTGGCGGTGGCGATGGGCTGGCTGCGCGCGAGGTGCTGCGCGATGGACGGGTGCGTTCGATCCATCTGGTCGATCTGGACCCGGAAATGACGCGGATGTTTCGTGAAACGCCGCAACTGGCCGCGCTCAATCGCGGGTCTTTGCTGAACCCGCGCCTCAGCGTGGAAAATGCCGACGCCTTTCGCTGGGTCCGCGCCGCGCGGGGGACGTATGACGCGATCCTGATCGACTTTCCCGATCCCACCGAATATTCGCTGGGCAAGCTCTATACGGTCAGCTTCTACGCGCAGGTGGCCCGCCTGTTGGCCCCGGACGGGGTGATGGTGGTGCAATCGACCTCGCCGCTGGTGGCGCCGCGCTCGTTCTGGACCGTGGCCCAGACGCTGGAAGCGGCGGGCCTGCAAACGCGCGGTTATCACACTTATGTGCCCAGCTTTGGCGAATGGGGCTTTACGCTGGCGGCGCGTACGCCGCCCACGGGGCCTGCACATCTGCCCGCTGGCCTGCGTTATCTGAATGCGGTGTCTGAACCGCTGATGTTCGATTTTCCTCCCGACATGGCCCGCCGCCCGACGCCTGTGAACCGCCTCGACAATCAGGCACTGGTGCGCAGCTTTGCCGAGGAATGGAGCCACTATGAGGGCTGAGGTCCGGCGGCGCGATCTGCTCGCCGGAGCCATGGTCTGCGGGGCATTGGGGGCCTGCGGCGCGCTGAGCGGTTGCGGGTCGGTGCAGGCCAGGCCTTTCCCCGGCGCGCTGCTGGGGCCGGATATGGCGCGGGGCCATGCGATCCGCGATGGCAGATTGCCGGGGCCGACCGGGCCGAAGGAGTGCATCCCGTTGGTGATCGCGGGCGGCGGTGTGGCAGGGCTGGCGGCTGGCTGGCGGCTGGCCGAGGCGGGTTTTAACGATTTCGCCCTGTTCGAACTGGAAGATGTCGCGGGCGGCAATGCGCGCAGCGGTGCCAATAGCGTCACGGCTTTCCCATGGGGCGCGCATTATCTGCCGATCCCCAACCGAGAGGCGAGGGCGCTGATCCATATGCTGCGCCAATTCGGCATGGTGACGGGGGCGGACGCGCATGGCGCGCCGGTCTATGATCCGTTTCAGCTCTGCGCCGATCTGGAGGAGCGCCTGCTCTGGCGCGGCAAGTGGCAGGAGGGCCTTGTGCCCTCCACCGGCCTTTCGGCGCAGGATGCCGCGCAATGGCACCGTTTCGATGCGGCGATGGAGCAGTTCCGCAAGGCTATCGGCCGCGATGGCCGCCCCGCCTTTGCCAGCCCCTCTGCGCTTTCCAGCCGCGACGAGGCCTATGCCGCGCTCGAGCTTATCAGCTTTGCCGCGTGGCTGGCGCGGGAGGGATACACCGCCGCGCCTCTGCTCGCCCACCTGCGCTATTGCACCCGCGATGATTATGGCAGCGAGCCGGCCGCGATCTCGGCATGGGCGGGCATCCACTATTTTGCCGGTCGCCGGGGGTGGGCCGCCGAGGGCGCGGGCGAGAGTGAATTGACATGGCCCGAAGGCAATGCCCGGCTGGCGCGGCTGATGGCCGGGCGGATCGGCGCGCGATTGCGCCCGCGCCACAGCGTCACCCATGTTGCGCGCGATGGCGAAGATGTGCTGGTCGATGTGTTCGATCATCGGGCGGGCGCGGGGCGTCGGATCAGGGCGCAGGCGGTGGTTCTGGCCATGCCGGATTTTGTGGCGCGCCATGTGGCGCCCGAATTTACCGGGGCCTCGCGCTTTTCCTATGCGCCATGGGTGGTGGCCAATGTGGCGGTGTCGCGCATGCCATGGGGGCCGGGCGTACCGTTGGCGTGGGACAATGTTTCCAGCACCAGCGCCAGCCTCGGCTATGTCGTGGCCAATCACCAGACTTCCTCGGCCTCAGATGGGCCGGGGGTGCTGACATGGTATCAGGCCCTGTCCGAGGGCGATCCGGTGGCGGCGCGCAAGAGTCTGCTGGCGCGGGGGTTGGGTGAGTGGCAGGCGCTGATCGCGGCGGATCTGCTGGCGATGAACCCCGAACTCGATGGGCGGATCGAGCGGATTGATGTCTGGCGCTGGGGCCATGCGATGGTGCGGCCAACGGTGGGTTTTCGCAGCGATCCTGCGCGGGCGGCGGCGCAGGCGATGGCTGGCCCGGTATTTCGCGCCCATTCCGATCTCTCTGGCCTCTCGCTGTTTGAAGAGGCGCATTACCACGGTGTGCTGGCCGCCGAGCGTGCGCTGGCCCATCTGGGGCGCGGTGTCGAGAGCCTGCTGTGATGCCCGCTCCTGCCACCGGCCTGCATCTGATTGCCGATCTGGCGGACTGTCACGGGTTGTGTGATGTGGCCCTGATCGAGGCTGCGCTGCGTGAGGCCGCCGATGCTGCCCATGTCCATGTGCTCTCGGTCCACCTCCACCCTTTCGGGCCGGAGCAGGGGGTGACCGGGGTGGCCTTGCTGGCCGAATCGCATATCTCGATCCATTCATGGCCCGAGGAAGGGCTGGCCGCGATCGACATTTTCGTCTGCGGCCCCCTGGCCGATGCTGAGGCGGCGTTGAGCGTAATCGTGGCACGGCTGGGCGGGGCGATTCGTTATCGGCAGGCTATTCCCCGTTTGGGCGCCAGAACCGGTGCAGCACTGGCGCCTTAGTCATCACCCTGTCATACGGGGCGGCTTGTGACGCGTTTTGCATCGGGGGATCGGGTGAGTTTGGACAAGTTGGCGCGCTGGCCGCGATATGGACGGATGGCGGTGGGCGTGGCGCTGTTTCTGGTTCTGGCGATGCCATGGCTGATGATGCCCGTCGGGTGGCGGGCGAGGCGCTGTCTGGCGGTGATGGCGTGGCGGGTTTTGCTGCGCAGCTTTGGCATCACCGTCGAGGTCCATGGCGCGCCGATGCCTGCAGCGGGCACGCTTTATGTTGCCAACCATATCAGTTGGACCGACATTCCGGTGCTGGGACTGGTCACGCGCGCGGCCTTTGTGGCCAAGGATGATATGCGCGGTTGGCCGTTGATCGGGCGGCTGACGGCGGAATATGGCTGCGTCTTTGTCGAGCGCGAGCGGCGCGGCAAGGTGGGCGCGCAGGCCGCCGAATTGGCCAGCCATCTGGAGGCCGAGCGCGGGCTGGTGCTGTTTCCCGAAGGGACGACGGGGCTGGGCGACGGCGTGCTGCCGTTCCGCTCCAGCCTGTTCGCGCTGGTGCCGGGGGTGGGCGAGGGGACGGCGCGGGTGCAGCCGATCACCCTGCGCTATGCCTATGCCGACGGGCGGGCCTTTACCCCTGAGGAGCAGCGGCAGATCGCATGGATCGGCGATGATGAACTGCTGCCCCATGCGCTCAATCTGGCGGGCATGGGGCGTATCCGGGCCGAGGTGTGGTTCGAGACGCCGATCGAAGCGGGCGACCGCAAGGCGTTGGCCCGCGCCTGTGAGGCCGCCGTGGTGGCGCGTTTAGGAAGTCGCGCCGAGGCGCTTATGCCGCCGCGCTGAAACGCGAAGCGTAGCGGTCAGCGATCAGATCGACGGGCATGACCACAAACACATCGACCGTGTTGAACGCATGGTCGATGAACGCGCCATCGCCAAAGCGCGCGCCCACCCGCATATAGCCCTTGACCAGCGGGGGAAGCTGAAACATCACGCGGCGCTCGTCATAGGTGCCGCGTTCAAGGCGCTCCATCGACACACCCTTGCCCGGCAACACGCGCGGGCATTGATCGGGCGCGGCCAGATGGTGGTGATAGAGATATGACAGGGCCGGCGCGTAAAGGTCCGGGTCGGTGCCGGGAAAGCTGGCGCAGCCGAACATCAGGCCGATCCGGTTGGCCTTGATATAATCGGCGATCCCGCGCCAAAGCATCGAGATCGTCGCGCTGGTGCGATATTGCGGCAGCACGCAGGAACGGCCCAGCTCGAGCAATTCCTTGCCTTCATTCTCGCGCGCCATCAGCGCGGAAAGGTCATATTCGCCGTCCGAGTAAAAACCCGAATGTGCCCGCGCCACCGTCTCGCGCAGCAGGCGATAGGTGCCGACCACTGCATCGGCAGGCGCCGCGCCCGCGTCCAGCAGCGCCTCGTCGATTACCAGCAGATGGTCGCACAGCGCATCGTAAGCATCGCGATCACAACGCAGCGCGGCATTGGCAGGATCGGCGGCCGGATCGGCATCGGCCCCCATTTCCTCGAAAAACACCCGCCAGCGCAGATGCTGCACCGCATGAAGATCATCGCCATCGCGGGCAAGGCGGACGGTCAGGCGGCGGGTCATCAACGACTTCTCAAGCATCTGGGCGGTCATGGCGTCTCCTTCATGCCCTGATAGGCGATGGAGGTGACATGCACGTGGCGGTTGCGTGATGCTTGTGTGACATGAGCGCAAGCCGGACGCGCAAATGAAAAGGGCGACGCCGCAGCGCCGCCCCTAACTCACGAAATGGATCGCAAGGGATCAGAATTCGAGGCGGATGCCCAGATTGATGCCATGCGCCATGTAATCGCTGCGATAGGTGCCCTGATAGCCGACGAACAGCGCGCCCGCATCGTCGAACACAAAGTTGACACCGACATTGGTGTCAACCTGGCTGTTGCCTTGGGCCAGCCCCGTCACGGTGAACTGCGTGTCAGCCTGACCGTTCATGATCGCCGTCACGGTGTTGCCCGCACCGGTGATCTTAGAGCGATAGGTTGCGTTCAGATAGGGGCGCAGCATGCCCTTCGAACGGATCAGCGACACACCCGCCAGCCATTCGGTGCGATCCGCGCTGATGCTGTTGACGGTCAGATTGGCAGCGCCCGCGCCGGTTTCGGTGAAGCTCTTGATCTTGCCCTTGTTGAAGTCGATCCCGACAAAGGGTTCGGCCGTCCAGCCATTGGCCTTCAGTTCAAAGCCGACCTTGCCGGTGGCCTTGAACAGGTCTTCGCCAACCGAAGCGGTGGCGTTGCGGACATAGGAGCCGATCGTGATGATCTTGGTCGCGCTCACCTTGCCCATATGATAGCTGGCGATACCGGTCAGATGCAGCGGGCCGAAGTTCTTGCCTGCATAGGCGGCCACCGCATAATCGCGGTTCGTGCCGTTCAGATTGCCCGGCGCATACTTCAGCTTATCCCACGACAGGTTGACGGCGGCACCATAGACATGGCTGGGGCCCGAGAAGTCATAACCGGCGGCAATCGCGGTGATCTGATCGCGGGTGCGATAGCCGCCCACGGTCGAAGCCGTCGACGAGAAGCTGCCCTGCGCCATCGGCGTCAGCCACCAGCCGTCTTCGGGATGGGTGCTGTTCTGATCCTTCAGGCGCATGTCGATGGTGCGGTGGAACAGGTTGGCCTGATCGCGCAGCGCCGTTGCATAGGCCAGATAGCCTTCGGGCGAGATCTGGTCGAGGAACAGCTTGGCGTCCGAAGCGTTCAGAATGTCCACCGTGCCCAGCAGCGTAGCGGCATCCGAACCGGTGCTTGCCGTGGCGGTGGCCAGCAGGCCGGTGGTGCCCGCAACCGTGCCGTCGGTGTGGCCCAGCGCCTTGGAGATGGCGATCTGATTGGCATTGGCGCCATTGGCGGCCATCACCGTGTCATAGGAATTATGCGTGGCGACGAACTGATAGTCGGTGCCGCTCGTGCTGGTCACCGCGCCGACCTTGGTAAAGGTGGTGAACAGCAGGTTTGTGCCGTTGTTGACGGTGATGGTCGAGAAGTCCCCCGAGATGCCGCCATCGGCATGGATCACGCTGAACACGGTGCCGGTGGGATAGAAGCCTGCCGTGACGTTTAGGTTCAGAGTACCGCTCAGCGATGCGGTGCCGGTGGTGTAGAGCTGGCTGTAGTTGGTGCCCGCTGCGGTGGTCGCGCTGCCGGCCGGATAGATGGGGATATTCAACGTGCCATAGGCGCCCTGGGTGTAGCTGCCATATACGGTGACCTTGGCAGGTGCCGATGCGGTGCCGATCCAAAGCTGGCTGTTGGCCGATGAGGTACCGTTGTTTACCACCGAAGAAGTGCCGCCGGTCGTGTAATAATAACCGATCGTGCTGCCCGAATAGAGATACATCGTACCGGCGTTGGTCAGCGTGGTCGTGTCTCCCGAGGCGAAAATGCCGGTGAAGGTGCCGCTGACATCGTTGGTGAAGGAAACGGTGTTGCTGCCTGAAACGGGCGACTGGCTGAACGTGCCGGTAAAGATCCCATTGTTATAGGCCGTGATGTTGCCGCTGGCCGTCACTGCGCCGGTAAAACCGTAAGAGGTGTTGTAATTGTAGAAGTAGGCGCGGTTGGTGCCGGTGTTGGTGCCATAGACAATGTTGCCCGTGACAGCGGCGGTGGCGGACGTATTGTTGATGAAGGTGCCGTTGACGCCGAAGTTGACCGCAGGCGTGCCCGAATAAGCGGTCAGCACGCCATTGTTGGTCACAGTCGAATTGGCACCCACGGTGATCGCGCCTGCACCGGAGGTGCTGCTGGTCGAGGTGATCGTGCCATTGTTCGTGATCGTGGCGCCATCGCCATATTGTACGCCGTAAACCGCGCCGGTGTTGGTGATCGTGCCCGCGTTGGTCAGCGTGCCCGATGTGCCGATCACCAGCGGCGAGGTGACGCTGGCGCCCGAATTGACGGTGACATTCACGCCCGAGGCCGTGTTCGTATAGGCGGCCGACGTGCCCGAGCAGGTGACGGTGGTGCCGCTGGCCGTGCAATCGGCCCAGGCAACACCGGGCGTCATCAACGCGGTGGACGCAAGGGCAATAGGCGCGAAACGGCGCGCGCGGGTGGTGCGGCTGAGCAAGTTAATCGACCGGGCCATGTCCGTGTCTGTCCTTCGTCTTTCGAATGTCTACCCCGAATGGGGCGAGTGGCGCTCGCGCAGTGAACGCCGGATGAATGGGGTGTTGCGGGAGGTGCAGGGAATAGCGGCCAAAGGCAAGGGGGAATAAGATGAACCGAGCCGGTTGACCCCTTGAAGAAGCGCGGAACTCTACAGTATGCGCGATTTTACAAAGTAAGATTCCTTGCGCGGCAACAGTTTTAGGGCATTTTTCCGGTTCACCGCCGAAGGCGCGCAAACAGGGCAATGAGAGGCACGACATGACGTTGGAAGTGATCAGCAGCAATCGCAGCTTTGGCGGCACGCAGGGGGTCTATGCCCATGATTCGCAACAGACAGGTACGCGCATGACCTTCTCGGTCTTTGTGCCCGATCATGCGCCGGGCGAGCGCCTGCCCGTACTGTGGTATCTCTCGGGCCTGACCTGCACTCATGCCAATGTAACCGAGAAGGGTGAATTCCGCCGTGCCTGCGCCGAGGCGGGAGTGATTTTTGTGGCGCCCGATACGTCGCCGCGCGGCGATGATGTGGCCGATGATGATGCTTATGACTTTGGCAAGGGGGCGGGTTTCTATGTCGATGCGACGCAGCAGCCATGGGCGCCGCATTTCCGCATGCGCTCCTATATTGAGGCCGAGTTGCCTGCCTTGCTGGCCGAGCATTTCCCGGCGGATATGGGGCGGCAGGGCATCACCGGCCATTCGATGGGCGGGCATGGCGCGCTGACCATTGCACTGCGCAATGCGGGGCGGTTTCGCTCGGTTTCGGCCTTTGCGCCGATCGTGTCGCCGCTCAACTGTACTTGGGGCGAAAAGGCGCTGGAGGGCTATCTGGGCGATGATCGCGGGGCATGGCGCGAATATGACGCGGTGGCGCTGATCGAGGGCGGGGCGCGCCTGCCTGACCTGCTGGTGGATCAGGGCGAGGCGGATGGTTTCCTTGAAGGGCAGTTGAAAACGCATCTGCTGGTCGAGGCATGCGACAAGGCGAGCCAGCCTGCGACCATCCGAATGCAGCCGGGCTATGACCACTCCTACTACTTCATCTCGACCTTTATGGCCGAGCATGTGGCGTGGCATGCGGAAAGGCTGAAGGCGTAAAACGGAGAGCAGGCGGCGCGCCTTGGGTGCGCCGCTTTTGACTGAGGGCGGCAGGCAGGCCCTATTGAGACGGGCCATCGCGCCGATGTCGTGAAAAACTGGAGCGGGCGAAGGGATTCGAACCCTCGACCCCAACCTTGGCAAGGTTGTGCTCTACCCCTGAGCTACGCCCGCTCGGGCGGGTGCGCCAAACGGCAACACCGGAAAAACTGGAGCGGGCGAAGGGATTCGAACCCTCGACCCCAACCTTGGCAAGGTTGTGCTCTACCCCTGAGCTACGCCCGCTCGGGCTTGGCCAAACCCAAATGGGTCTGACCGGGTGAAACTTGGAGCGGGCGAAGGGATTCGAACCCTCGACCCCAACCTTGGCAAGGTTGTGCTCTACCCCTGAGCTACGCCCGCTCTGGCGTTTCTGCAATGGAGCGGGGCGCTCCGTTGCGGGGTGAGGCGGCCCTTTAACGAGGCTATTTCACCTTGCCAAGCACAATCTTCACATCTTTCCATTTTCATGGGGGAAAGATGGCGCCGAGCCCTCTTTGCATCACCTCTGCTTTGGGTTGAAACGCGCTTTATCTCTTCACAAATGCCGCGAAAGGTCCACATAGGGGGCCAAGGCGCCGGATGAGGCGCACAGACGGATGGAGTACCGCGTGGCAAGTCTTGGCCTGAGCATCGAAGAACAGAAAGCCGTTGATCGCTTCCGCAAGGCGGTGGTCGAGCCTTCGATGACGCAATTGGTGATTCTCGATTTCTGGGCCGAATGGTGTGGCCCGTGCAAGGCGCTGACCCCGGTGCTGGAAAAGGTCTCGGCCGAATATGCCGACAAGGGCGTCGTGCTGGCCAAGGTCAATGTGGACGAGGAAGGCTTTATCGCCAGCCAGTTTCAGGTCCGCTCGATCCCGACCGTCTATGCGATCTTTCAGGGACAGCCGATTGCCGACCTGACCAATGCGCGCGGCGAATCGCAGTTGAAGGCTATGCTGGACCAGTTGCTCAAGCAATTGCCGATCCAGCCCGCAGGCGACCCTGCGCCCGACCTCGAACCGCTGCTGGCGATGGGTGAGGAAGCGCTGGAGGCAGGTGATGGCGAACGCGCGGCCAATATCTTTGGCCAGATCGCCGAAATCGCCCCGGACAGCGCGGCGGCCCACGCAGGCCTTATCCGCGCTCTGGTGCTGGGCGGTCACGTTGAGGAGGCCGAAGCCGTGCTTGTTGCGCTCGATCCCGCGCTGGCGGCCGATCCGGCGGTGGAGCGCGCCAGGGCGGCGCTCGAACTGGCCAAGGATGCGCCTGAGGATGGCGAGCTGGCCGGTTTGAAAGCTGCGGCGGAGGCTGCGCCAGAGGATCACCAGGCCGGGTTCGATTATGCCAGCGCGGCCTTTGCGGCGGGTGATCGCGATTCGGCGGCTGCCACGCTGCTGCGCCTGATCGCGGCGGACCGAACATGGAACGAAGGCGCCGCCCGCGCCAAACTGCTCCAGATCTTTGAGGTCATCGGCCTTGAGGATGCTTGGGTTTCGGCCCAGCGGCGCAAGCTGTCCACCATCCTGTTTGGCTGATCGATGCGCGTCTCGATCTTCCCTCTGTCCGGCGCGATGCTTTATCCGGGGCTCAGTCTGCCGCTGCATATTTTCGAGCCGCGCTATCGGGCTATGGTGTCCGACGCGCTGGCTCGGGATCGGCGCATCGGCATGATCCAGCCGCACAAGGCTGAGGAGGGCGCGCCGCTCTACGATGTCGGCACGTTGGGCCATATTCAGGAGGTCGAGGCGCTGCCCGATGGCAGGTTCAACATCGTGCTGGTGGGCGAGGCGCGCTTTCGCATCTTGCGCGAGATGACGGTGGTGACGCCTTTCCGTCAGGTTGAGGCCGAATTGCTGCCCGAGGCCGAGCATCAGATCATCAGCGCGGTCGAACGCGCGATGTTTGAGCGGGAGGCGCGTCATTTCGCCGATGCGCAGGGCTATGCCGTCGATTGGGAACAGGTGACGCGGTTGGACGATCAATCGCTGATCAATGGCGTGGCCCAGATAGCGCCGTTTGACGCGGCCTCGAAACAGGCGCTGCTGGAATGCGGCGATCTGGGCGAGCGCTGCGAATTGCTGGTGCAACTGATGCAATTCTATGGTCGCCGCGATGGCGACGAGGGCGCGGCTACGCTCCAATAGGCTTCAGGCGGCGCCGGGTCATTCCCCGGCGCCGCCCAATTCCTTACGGTCGCCCGATGGAGGAATATTCGAAGCCCTTTGCGCGGGCGTCTGCGGGGTCGAATACATTGCGCAGGTCGATGAGGACGGGTGTGTTGAGCGCGGC